>NZ_CATMFB010000005.1 GCF_950066645.1 uncultured Thalassolituus sp.
ATGGCATCCCCAAGGGGATTCGAACCCCTGTTACCGCCGTGAAAGGGCGGTGTCCTAGGCCTCTAGACGATGGGGACGTCTCAAAGAGGACGCGAATTCTATGGCCCCGATGAGCGCACGTCAATACCCCATTTCTGTAAATCTCGCCTACGCTTATAATTGGAGCGTTCTGAGTTGCCCTCGTTCCAACGAACCAGCCCCAAACAACAGGGACACACGGCATGAACACGAACATCATGATAGGACTGGCCATTATCACGGGTACCGTTGCCGTCGGTGCCCTGGTACTTAACCGGTGGCTGGAGCAGCGTCGGCTGGAACGGATGCGCGCAGCCCTGCTTCACACCGATGAGATGTCCCGGGCCAGTTCATTCGGAGAAGCACTGATGCCATGGCTCAGCGCCGATGCACAGCGCTTTCTGGGTGAATTCATCCAGTTTCATGCGCAGAAGCTCGCCCAGTTAAAAGTTCCGGGCACTCCGCGAAGCGAGCGCGCGAGTGCACTTGCCGAAGAGTGGCTGGTCGCCCCTCCCCCTTCAACGAATAAGCCCGTTCCACAGCAGCTCAAAGAGGCAAAGTCCCTGAGAACCATCCTGATGGACTACCTTGAACTGATTAAATCGGCCCATCATCAGCAGTTGATTGCGACTCCAGCAGCCAAAGACCGGATAAAAGAGGCAAAACTGCTGAATGCCCGCATCTGTGTGAGCGCATACCGGGCCAGAGCGAAGGCATCACTGGCTCAGAATTCCCCCAATCAGGCACTGCACTTTCTGAAACGCGCAGAAACCGCTATGCGCTCAGTCGTTGATCTGCCGGATGATATGAAATCCGATCTTGAGATCATGCAAAAAGACATCAGTGAACTGGAAGAGCAACGCTATCAGAGCAACACTACGTCAAGACTGGCCGATGCTACAGATCAGCTGACGGAAGAAGACGATGCCTGGAAGAAAAAGCACTACGACTGATCACTTCCACTTGCGCAACCAGTCCCACAAACGAGCCTTGAGAGATAACGCCTCACCAACCGGCATCTGCAGCTGACACAGGGCCTCCAGAGGAAGAGAAATCGCCTGCTCGCGTAACTGAATTCCCTCATCCGTCAGACCAACCACCACAACCCGCTCGTCACTGTCTGAACGTCTACGACTGACCAGCCCGGCAGATTCCATGCGTTTCAGAAGCGGAGTCACAGTCCCGGTGTCTAACATCAAGACGTCGCACAACTCCCCGACCCGCATACTGTCGTCCGACTGCTCCCGCTTCTGCCACAGAACCAACATCACCAGGTATTGCGGATAGGTAAGCCCAAGCTTTGCAAGCAAGGGCTGATACGCCTGAGTGATGCGTCTTGAAACAGCATAGGCGGCAAAACACACCTGATTATCCAGGTGAAGCTGCGGCGCGGGTCTCAGGGTGTCAGTCATCAGCCCAACGCTTTCTCAATGTCAGCAACCAACGCCTCAGGCTTAGAGGTCGGCGCGTAACGATCAAGCACCTTGCCATCACGACCAATCAGGAACTTAGTGAAATTCCACTTAATCGCCTTCGTACCCATCAGACCAGGTGCCTGCTCTTTCAGGTCGGAATAAAGAGGCGCACTGTCAGGGCCATTGACTTCGATTTTGGAAAACATCGGGAAAGAAACGCCGTAGTTCTTCTGGCAGAAGGCACCGATATCAGACTCAGACCCTGGCTCCTGCTTACCGAACTGATTGCACGGGAAACCAAGAATCACCAATCCTTTGTCTTTGTACTGCTCGTAAAGCTTCTCAAGACCTTCGTACTGATAAGTAAAACCACACTTACTGGCGGTGTTTACAATCAGAACGACCTTGCCGAGGTACTCACTCAGGTCCTGAGGCTGTCCATTAAGCAATGGCATGGTGTGGGAAAGTACTGACATAGCCGGCTCCTTTAATTTTACAAAATTATATTGTGCACAATTTATATCAGCCAGACGTAAGTCGATCAAGACCCAATAGCGCCTTACTCGCTATCGGGCTCGAATTTCAAAGCAACGGAGTTGATGCAATAACGAAGGCCGCCAGGGGCGGGACCGTCAGTAAACACATGACCAAGGTGTGCATCACAGTGGCTGCAGACAACCTCGGTACGCACCATAAAGTGACTGGTGTCGACGCGCTCTTCCACCACAGATGCCTCAGCAGGCGCAGCAAAGCTTGGCCAGCCACACCCTGAGTCGAATTTCTCACCAGAAAGAAAGAGTGCTTCGCCGCAACAGATACAGTGATAAGTCCCCTCTTCCCTGAAATCATAATACTGACCACTGAACGGCAACTCGGTACCCGCTTCCCGGGTAACACGATAGGCTTCCTGTGACAGTTCAGTGCGCCACTCCTCTGGCGTTTTCACTATTTTTTTCATGACCTTAACCACTTTCAGACAACTCCGGTCCGGAGTATGATGCTTCACTTTCTTTTTAGTTTTTAACAGGCAGGCGAAGTTCCATGCAGGAGATACTCAAATCCAACAAACTGGCGAACGTATTTTACGACATTCGTGGACCAGTGCTGGACGCCGCCAAGCGCATGGAAGAAGAAGGCCATCGCATCCTGAAACTGAATATTGGTAACCCGAAACCTTTTGGCCTCGATGCACCAGAAGAAATCATTCAGGACGTAATCTATAACCTTCCTGATTCCGAAGGCTATTGCGATTCAAAAGGCCTTTTCTCTGCGCGGAAAGCGATTATGCAGTACGCACAGCAGAAAGAAATAGCTAACGTCGGCATTGAAGACATTATTGTCGGTAATGGCGTAAGTGAACTCATCGTTATGTGTATGCAGGGGTTGCTCAATAACGGCGACGAGGTTCTGGTTCCGGCACCGGATTACCCTCTCTGGACCGGAGCGGTCAGCCTGAGTGGTGGTAAAGCAGTCCACTACATCTGCGACGAGCAGTCAGAATGGTTTCCCGATCTCGACGATATGCGCAGCCGCATCACGGATAAAACCCGTGCGATGGTAATCATCAACCCGAACAACCCGACAGGCGCCGTATATCCGACGGAAATCCTCGAAGGCATGCTGCAGATCGCGCGTGAACATAACCTGATCGTTTTCTCGGATGAGATCTACGACAAGATACTGTTCGACGGTGTCACACACACATCAACAGCTTCTCTCGCCGATGACCTGCTGATTATCACCTTTAACGGGTTGTCCAAAAACTACCGTCTGGCCGGTTTCCGCTCCGGCTGGATGATCATCAGTGGCGCCAAGCATAAAGCCCGCGATTACATCCAGGGCCTGGAGATGCTCGCCACGATGCGCCTGTGCGCCAACGTGCCGTCAATGCATGCGATTCAGACCGCTCTCGGCGGCTATCAAAGCATTTTTGACCTGGTAAACGGCGATGGTCGCATTCTGCAACAGCGTAATATCGCTTATGAGATGCTCAACGATATTCCGGGAGTCAGCTGCGTCAAACCGAAAGGAGCGCTGTATTGTTTCCCGAAAGTGGACGTGAAGAAATTCAACATTCACAACGACGAGCGCATGGTGCTCGATCTGCTGGAACAACAGAAGATTCTGTTGGTACACGGCACGGCGTTTAACTGGAAGTCACCGGATCACTTCCGTGTTGTCTTCCTGCCCCGCCCGGAAGATCTGACCAGCGCAATGCGCAAAATGAAGCATTTCTTCGAGAGCTACCAGCAACTCTGACCGGGATATTCAGGATGCTTGATGTTCACATCGATGATTTTTTCAAAGATGCTTCTGCCATCCTGCTCACCGGAATACAGCAGTTTCCGGTGCCCATCACCCTGTTCATAGAAGACATCAGCGGCCCGGATGACATGGATGAATTCGGGCTGCACTCACGTCGCCATCTGGAGGCACTGGGGACACTGGTATGGCTGAAAGATGAAGGCTATATCAGATTCGGAACACCGGACAGACAGGAATCGGTCGACGAATTTATCCTGACCTCAAAAGCATTCACACGCCTGATCCGCCAGCTACCGGATACGCAGACGCCTGTCTTCCGCGCCCTTTACGACGCCAGAACCGACGGAAACTCCACGCAACTCACACAGTTGCTGAGTCAGTGGGTATTGAAGCCTGATTACACGGATTAAACAGGCCCCGGAAGAGTATTAGCGGGTTCTGACGTCGAACCCTGCCGCCTCTAACACATCCTGAAGATCGTGCGCCCGCGCAGGCACCCCAACCCGGAGTGTCGGAGTATCACGTCGCAATGGATATTCGCGGCGCAACTTATCGAAGGATGTTTTCAGGTCTTTGCTGTGACGCATTTCAGAACGCATCACGCCATCGTCGACCCGGATTTCATAGGAAGCACGAATAGCGGTGCGCAGAGCCTGATGCATAGGCACCTGATCGCTGAAATCCACGCGCTTAATGCCGGGCTCAGGAAGAAACTGCGCAAGCTTGCCGCGGACAGGCAAACCGAAGAACTCGCATACGCCGTGATACACCTGCTCCGTTCCCCGCATTTTTCCGTCCAGCGAGTAGCCCGCAATATGAGGCGTACCGAGTGCGCAGTGATTCAGCAGCTCGCGATCCAGCTCCGGCTCATTCTCCCAGACATCGAGAATGGCGCAGAAATCTTCATGCGTGCGTAAATGCTCAAGCAACGCTTTGTTATCCACCACAGCTCCGCGGGAGGCGTTGATCAGGCAGGCGTCATCTTTCATCTGATTCAGAGTAGTTTCATTGATCAGATGCCAGGTAGGGTGCTGCCCTTCTTTTTCGAGCGGGGTGTGCAGCGTCACGACGTCAGCCTGCAGCACCTGCTCAAGTGAGGACAGCTCACCAACGTCTTCTTCATCGCGGAATGGATCGACGGCCAGTACCGACAGCCCCATTTCTTCCAGCCGGCGCCTCAGAAGCAGCCCGACATTGCCGACCCCGACAATACCCACGGTGAGATCACTGAAATCAATTCCTCGGGTATCAACCAGAACACTCAGCGCACTCATCACATAATCGACAACCGCCTGAGCATTACAGCCCGGCGCGCTGGCGAAACCTACGCCGCGGGACTTCAGATACTCCCGATCAATGTGATCTTCACCAATGGTCGCCGTGCCAACGAACTTGACCTTGCTGCCTGCAAGCAGTGCTTCGTTCACCTGCGTAACCGAACGCACAAGCAGAATATCGGCATCGGCCACATCGGCTGCGGTCATGGTGCGGCCGGTCACCCGGGTAATGTCTCCGAACTCTCCGAAGAACTGATCAATTAAAGGGATATTTTCGTCGGCTACGATCCGCACTGGTGGTAATCCTGATCTGGCAAGAGGACGTCATTGTGGCAACTGAGTGCCACAATGACAACGGCTAGCAACGGCAGAGCGTCATCCGGCAACGGCTGATACTGACACCGGCACTCCATTCAGCGCCGCATTTCCGGTCAGCCCATCCAGACGCGCATCATCCGTCAGCACATTGGTATTCACCCCGCCAGCCTCACGTGCAGTCTGCAGACGCACGCCATCGACGTTGTGTCCCCAGCCATGCGGCAGACTCACCACACCGGGCATGACTTCTTCGGTGATCTCAGCCTCAGTCACCAGCTTTCCGACGCGCGAGCGGACTTCAACAGCCGCATCCGCAGCAATACCTAAACGCACGGCATCATCAGGGTGAATCATCAAGCGGTCACGACGCGGCCCTTTAATCAGGCGGCGACTGTTATGCAGCCAGCTGTTGTTGCACCGCACATGCCGCCGCCCTATCAGCACAAGATCGTCGACGTTCTGCGCCAGCAACTGTGGGCGCACCTTATCGAGCTCCTGCAGATACAGATCAGGCGCCAGATACAGCTTTTTATCCCGGGTAAACAAGCGCCCCGGCATACTTGGGCGCAACGGCCCCAGATCCATTCCTGACTCGGCAGCTTTCAGCTGTTTCAGTGACAGTTTATAAGGGCCACGTTTGAGCATCGTATTAAGAATACCTGACGGCTTCATCCAGCCCATGATGCCCAGTACGAGGCGGCCCTGAAGACGGGCTTTCAGGCTGCCACGGCCCATGCGTTTCAACAGACCGTGAATAATCTGCCAGTCTTCCTTGACATTTTTGGCCGGCGGAAATAACGCAGGCGCGTACTTCGCGACATTGCGAACAGCGAAGCTGTTAAAGATCAGATCGTAATGGTCACGCTCCAGTGGTCCACAGGGCGGCAGAATCACATGGGCATGACGGGTCGTCTCATTGAGGTAGTAATCAATGGATACCATAAACTCCAGTGATTCCAGCGCCGTCACCAACTGGGCACTGTTGGGTGTCGAGACAACCGGATTCCCGGCCATCGTCAGCAATGCTTTTACCTGCCCTTCTCCGGGCGTCAGAATCTCTTCACCAAGCACAGATACCGGCAACTCTCCGCCAAACTCAGGCAGCCCACGCACACGACTCTGATAGCGGTTGAAGTTTCCACGACTGCCGCGCGCAGCAAGAATCGCAGGCAGGTCCACCGCAGGATGGGACAGCATCAATCCGCCTTCCCGGTCAAAATTACCACTGACGATATTCAGCAACATGATCAGCCACTGACACAGTCCACCATACTGCTGCACTGACAAGCCCATACGGCCGTAACCGCTGGCCGACTTCGCGCTCAGCCAGTCACCAGCCAGCCGACGGATCGCTTCGGCACTGATGCCAGTCCGCTCCGCGGCATGTTCTGGCGTTATGCCCGCACAGATCGCGCTCAGATCGGTCGGCGTGACATAGTCGGGCAATGCCGGCAACTGAGCAGACAATTCATGCACCCAGACATGGAGAACAGCGAGCAGCAGCTGAATGTCCTGACCGGGGCGGATAAACCAGTGCTCATCGGCAACTTTGGCAGTTTCAGTTACCCGCGGATCAATCACCAGAACACGACCACCACGCGCCTGAATCGCTTTGATACGACCACGGAAATCCGGCACGGTCATCATGCTGCCATTCGACGCCAGTGGGTTGCCGCCCATGATGATCAGAAAATCCGTTCGATCGATATCAGCAACCGGCTGCAACAACTGATGCCCAAGCATCTGCAGGCTCGCCATATGATGCGGAAGCTGATCGACAGACGTTGCCGAGAACTTATTCTTCGAGCCGATCGCCTTCAACAGCATCGGACCAAACAGCATATTGCCGTAATTGTGAACATTGGGATTGCCAAGATAAGACGCGACGGCATCCCGGCCATACTGATCGCGGATACGCATCAGCTCACGGGCAGTAAAATCCAGAGCTTCGTCCCAGCTGACCTCCTGCCAGTCATCACCCCTGCGGATCATCGGCTGTCGCAGGCGGTCGGGATCTTCATGAAGGTCCTGCAATGCCGTCGCTTTCGGGCAGATATAACCCTTACTGAACGGATCATCCTTATCGCCCTTGATGGACAGAATCCGGCCATTCTCATGCTGGACTGCAATGCCACAGGTAGCCTCACACAGGCTGCAGGTGCGTTTATGTGTCTGAATGGTCATGCTGATTTCCTGGCTGCTGATCGCCAGACGGCGACCGGACTTATTGTTTTAGCTGACTATACTCGTTGCCCAATGGCTCGGAACAGGCCTTTTGTGCCAAAGTTACGTGCGCGGCCCGGTCGCAACGAAAAGCCGTCGACGATCTGATAAACCGGGAAAATATCAAGTCTGGCTATCATAAACAGCGTGAATAGTGCGTATCAGGGGCGCAAATGAATCTGTTTGCAGAATTCCGGTATACTTCCGCCCAGTAAAAGTAGGCGATCTGTTTTTTTGAGGTGACTTTCATCTCTATAGTGGATTCCTAACTGGACATAGCGGTGCCGAAGCTAGACAGCGAACTTCTTCTTTCGTTGTTGAACTAAAGTGCCTTGACGTTGCACACAAAGGCTTTGAGAGAGGGTCGGAAATGAGTCTGTATTCAGAATACCTGAAAGAAATTGAGGTTCGTAAGAGTGAGCTGGGGTTGCACCCTAAGCCGATCGACAGCGCAGAACTGCTGTCTGAAATCATCGAACAGATCAAAGATGTTAACAATGAACACCGTAAAGATTCATTGAACTTCTTCATCTACAACACGCTTCCAGGTACGACTCCTGCGGCCGGCGTTAAAGCTGCATTCCTGAAAGAAATCATTCTGGGTCAGGCTTCTGTAGAAGAAATCAGCCAGGAGTTCGCATTTGAACTGCTGTCTCACATGAGCGGTGGCCCATCTATCAAAGTACTGCTGGACCTGGCACTGGGCGACGACGCTGCTATCGCAAAAGCGGCTGCAGACGTTCTGAAAACCCAGGTATTCCTGTACGAAGCTGACACTGATCGTCTGGCTGCTGCTTACAAAGCAGGCAACGCCGTTGCTAAAGAGATTCTGGAAAGCTACGCCAAAGCAGAATTCTTCACCAAGCTGGACGACATCCCAGAAAAAATCAAAGTTATCACCTACATCGCTGCTGAAGGTGATATCTCTACCGACCTGCTGTCTCCGGGCAACCAGTCTCACTCCCGTGCTGACCGTGAACTGCACGGCCTGTGCATGATTTCTCCTGAAGCTCAGCAAGAAATCAAAAAAATGGGCGAAGACAACCCAGACGCTAAAGTGATGCTGATCGCTGAGAAAGGCACCATGGGTGTGGGTTCTTCCCGTATGTCTGGTGTGAACAACGTGGCACTGTGGGCGGGTGAAAAAACCTCTCCTTACATCCCGTTCATCAACAACCGCCCTGTGGTTGCCGGTACTAACGGTATCGCGCCTATCTTCCTGACGACTGTTGGCGTAACCGGCGGTATCGGTCTGGACCTGAAAAACTGGGTACAGAAGAAAGACGAAAACGGCAACATCGTACGTGACGCTAACGGCGACCCAGTATTGGAAGAGAAATTCTCTGTTAAGACTGGCACCGTTCTGACCATCGACACCAAAGCCAAGAAACTGCTCGACAGCGAAGGCAACGAACTGGTTGACGTAGCATCTGCTTTCACTCCACAGAAAGTGGAATTCATGAAAGCTGGCGGTTCTTACGCAGTAACTTTCGGTAAGAAAATTCAGACCTTCGCTGCTGAAACTCTGGGCGTTGAAGCACCCGTTGTTTACGCTGCATCTAAAGAAATCTCTCACGAAGGCCAGGGCCTGACTGCTGTTGAGAAGATCTTCAACCGCAACGCTGTTGGTGTAACTTCCAAGACTCCACTGCACGCTGGTTCTGACGTTCGCGTTAAAGTGAACATCGTAGGTTCTCAGGACACTACTGGTCCTATGACTACTCAGGAACTGGAAGCAATGGCTGCTTCTACCATCTCTCCAAGCGTTGATGGTGCGTTCCAGTCTGGCTGTCACACTGCCTCTGTATGGGACAGCAAAGCTAAGGCCAACACGCCTAAGCTGATGGCGTTCATGAACGCGTTCGGCGTGATCACTGCACGTGATCCTAAGGGTGTTTACCCTCCAATGACCGACGTAATCCACAAGGTACTGAACGACATTACTGTTGACGATCGCGCGATCATCATCGGTGGTGACTCTCACACCCGTATGTCTAAAGGTGTCGCGTTCGGTGCTGACTCCGGTACTGTTGCTATCGCACTGGCGACTGGTGAAGCTGCCATGCCAATCCCAGAGTCTGTGAAAGTTACCTTCAAAGGCAACATGAAGCCGCACATGGACTTCCGTGACATCGTACACGCTACCCAGGCGCAGATGCTGAAGCAGTTCAACGGCGAAAACGTCTTCCAGGGTCGTGTGATCGAAGTACAGATCGGTACTCTGCTGGCTGACCAGGCCTTCACCTTCACCGACTGGACTGCAGAAATGAAAGCGAAAGCTTCTATCTGTATTTCTACCGATGAAACCCTGATCCAATCTCTGGAACTGGCTAAGTCACGTATCCAGATCATGATCAACAAAGGTATGGAAAACGAAGCTGGCATGCTGCAGAAGCTGATCGGCCTCGCTGACAAGCGTATCGAAGAAGTGAAATCAGGCACTGCACCTGCTCTGGCTCCAGACGACAACGCTAAGTACTACGCTGAAGTAGTTGTTGACCTCGACGCAATCGACGAGCCAATGATTGCTGACCCAGACGTAAACAACGAAGACGTATCTAAGCGTTACACCCACGACGTAATCCGTCCGGCTTCTTACTACGATGGCCGTCAGGTTGACCTGGGCTTCGTTGGTTCTTGTATGGTTCACAAAGGTGACATGCAGATCATCGCTGCGATGCTGCGTAACCTGGAGAAGAACGGTCCTATCACGTTCAAGGCTCCACTGGTTGTAGCGCCACCAACGTACAACATCGTTGACGAGCTGAAAGCAGAAGGCGATTGGGACATCCTGGCTAAGTACGCTGGCTTCATCTTTGACGATGCAAATCCGAAAGAAGCAGCTCGTACCAAGTACGAAAACCAGCTGTACCTGGAGCGTCCTGGATGTAACCTGTGTATGGGTAACCAGGAAAAAGCAGAGCCAGGTGACACCGTACTGGCAACTTCTACCCGTCTGTTCCAGGGCCGTGTTGTAGAAGACAGCGCTGAGAAGAAAGGTGAGTCACTGCTGGGCTCTACCCCAATGGTTGTTCTGGGCACTATCCTGGGTCGCTTCCCGACTCTGGAAGAGTACAAAGCAGCAGTTGAAGGTATCAACCTGACTTCTTTCGCACCACCATCGAAAGACCTGGCTCGCCCAGCGATCCCTCTGAAAGCTGTTTAATTAACAGTTTTTGAGGCGACTAGCCCACTGCCCTGACCGTTTGGTTGAGGCAGAGGGTTAAGCAAGTAGAAAACCGGCACTCGTGAGAGGCGCCGGTTTTTTTGTGTCTAGCAGAATTTAGCTGTTCCAGCGTCCACACTGGCAAAAGGCGTCGCTTCAGGCACTTTTCATAGTGATCACGGGGAGTTATGCTCGGGAATCGAAGGGAAGCGGAGTGTAAGAACGCTCACGAATAGACAGTGAGCTGATTCGATTCTTAGAATTAGTGCTCGCCGGAGGTTAATCATTGGACGAAAAGGCTGAAGAAATACCAGAAGACATCTCAAAATTAAGGCAAAAGGTGCTGGATGCGCTGGATGGTATCGAGCCAGCAGGTAAACCTCGGTCGAATCATGAACCGACGGCACTGATGCTTTCATCCACAACGAGAGCCAGTAAGAGGCTCCCTCCTTATTATCTTGTTTACTTCCTGCTCGTTGATTTTCTACAGTTCCCAAGGATGGGCGCATGGGAAAAAAGCGCATGGACTGTGCCATTCAGGTACAAGGACAGGCTATATGCTATTGAGCATCAAAAGATGGGACTTCGAATTTGTGCTCCAAATGAGGATCCCGATGCTCGTATCAGCGCTCGTCCGACTGAGCAACAGGAAGCAGACTCAGATTTGATAGCGAATAAAATACGCAAAGCTGTAGATTTAGCAAGACCGTATTTTGATTGGCGAGCAAAACAAGAGGCCAAAGGTAACAGGCTTAACGTTGCAAACCATAGTAAATGGCTCTTTGATCGTTACCTATATTTTAAAGATATATTTATAGAACAACAGGCTGAAGCTGAGAACAAGAGAGCAGAGCTAAGACAAGGGAAAGATTCCTCTGATCTCCTTTCACTGCAACGGGTGTTTAATTCAGGGCTGTTGGAGCTTACCTCTCAGAGTGACTGGATAGCTCAGGCCGCCGTCGACGCATTTTTTAGCTGGACTGAGCATGCTTTTATTCATGTTGCAATTTTGAGGGGGCGAATAGAGAACGGACATCAAGTCGCTGAACTGGCTTCGGCCAATTGGAAAGAGAAATTCCGAGAAGCATTGGATTTAGATGACTCTTACTTTAAGAAACATTACGACAAGCTACTAATACTCAGAATTCAGATGAGAAATTTCATGGCCCATGGTGCTTTTGGTAAACGTGGAGAGGCATTTTCCTTTCACTCGGGTGCTGGGGCAGTTCCAGTGCTATTATCTGAATCTGAAACGAATTGTTATTCACTAGATGGGGCGCCCGAATTTGATGAGGCAGAGGCGATCAAGAATATTGATTCCTTCTTGGATGATTTTTGGTCAAGTAAGTTTTCTCCAGTAAAATTACACCTATTTAGCAACGTACCGAGCATACTTACTTTCGTGGCTGATTCTACATATTCAAAAGCCATGCGCTCAGATAAGGCCATGTCAGAACTCATAGAATATATTGAGAGTCGGATGGACGCAGCAACAAATATGGACTGGTGAGTATCAATTATTCTCTATTTCAAATCACGTAGATGCTCATGTAATTAGACTAACTTACCTCTTTGTGATGCCACCCCAATGACGTTATCGGTTTGTAGCAAACCACGTCCCAGTAGAGGGCACGCCTTTTTCGACAACAAGGAGTCTAATTAGAACCTAAATGTGAACCTAAATGGACGGTCATAGTTAGAGAAAAAGCCTTGGCTTCTGCTTCAAAATTACGCCGGTCGTTCTAGTTGGTTTGGCTAGCCTCTCAATGCCTTGAAGTCGCGGTTTTTGAGACGAAAAAGCCATATTTCAGGCGAACCGGAATCTCAGATTACTCTGATGGGGGATCACGGTGGATAGGAGTCTTTAAGAAAGGCGCAGTTTACAAGCCGCAATGCCTGCCGCTCGCCTTCGTTCTCGTTGGCCGTCTCAAAACTTGGTGATTTTCGACTTCACTTCATGGGCTGCGTCGAAAAGTTACATGGACGGTCATAGTTAGTAACAACTTATCCAGAAAGCGATAAAAAGCGTGGACAAGGAAATGGTGTTAAACCAATAAAGATTCCTTGTATGCATTCTTTAAAAAATGACGATTGGAAAACTGAAAGCCTACCAGATATAGAAGCATCTGTTCTTGGTACCAGAGACCTAGACGCTCTCAAAATGACATCGGAGGGCTACATAGCATTTGAATGGGAAACCGGGAATATTTCCTCAAGTCATAGGGCACTTATTAAATTATTTCTTGCTATGCAGGAAACTGATCTACTTGGTAGTTTCCTTGTGGTTCCTAGCAATAACATGAAGCAGTATGTAACTGATCGGATTGGGAACATTGGTGAACTTTAGCCCTATTTCCCTTTATGGAGAAATTTAACAGCGATCAAAGGCGCTTTAAGAATCGTAGTTGTAGAGCACGATGCAACAAGTTTTGATGTGCCCAAAATTCCAAAAGGTACAGATGGACGGGCCAAGAGGTAATAGAGCTAAAGCCAGCCGTAACCGACGGATTTTTTGTGAGCGTAGCGAAAAATAAAACGTCCGAGTTTACGGAATTGTTAGCTTTCGGTTTCCAGTGCTTTATTTTCTTGTTCTTCTTTCAACTCAGAATCTCTTTCAAAATCAGGTACATATTCATTTCCATAAATTTCTTTATAAGACTCCTTAAACTCATCTGTTTCACGAAAGAGTTTAAACACTGGCCAAGCTCTAAGTCCACCCTGTCCAACACTAGATTTAATTTCATCACTCTTCATTAATTTCGCAGCAGCTGAATACTCTTCTCTTAAAACATGAATTGAAAGCGCATATTTTGGATGAAAAACCTTCCACGGGTCTTCTGATAAGCCTTTTTCAAAATCTTTTTCTTGAAATTTTTGAGACACTGCTCTGTTAATTTTTGCAAAGTATAAAAATTCAGTATCTGATGAGCGAAGCTTCTCAGGGATTGCAAGATCAAATTCAGTAATAGTTTCAGCTAATGAGTACTCCCCTAAATTCATGAATTTTACCGCAAGATTGTTTAATGCTTGGTCTGCTATCTCTATCTCATCCTCAAATACTCTTCTATATGAGGCCTGTCCAATTCGAAGTCCTATCTCGAAATATACAAGAAAAGCACTATTAAAATACTCAATATTAGAACCCAATTTATCACCCAATGTACTTTCCACTTTACAGCCAAAGCTTCTACATTTATCAATATATTGACTAGAAACAGTTCCACCAGTGTGAACAAATAGGTTTCTTCTCTCTGCAACCTCTAAAAACTCTTTTAGTTTTGAGAAGTTTTCCTTAATACCTAGCTTTAGTTTATCATCAATATATTGGATCTGTTTCTCATGAGAATCTCGCAATAAGTCTTCCACTTCTTTATAGATAATACCCTGGATAGCTTTATCTACTGATTTCAAAGCAATTAGATCTTTATAGCTAATTGTTTTGTCATCAGAAATAACCCACTCGGGGTTTTTTTCAAGAATTAGCTTTAAAATTTTTCCTAGAAACTCGTCAAATCTAGAAACCAATGTCACTACTAACTGTTTTTCGAATAGCTTCTCAGCCTTTTCAATTTTTTTCACATTAGTTGTTATATATTCAAGATCTGTGCGTTTAAATTTTAAAGTGATTTTCTTTTCTTCTTTTTCACCATCGTCAGCAGCTTCGTCTATGCTTTCGTTACCATCGTCATCAGCTTCGTCTATGCTTTCGTTACCATCGTCATCAGCTTCGTCTATGCTTTCGTTACCATCGTGGAGCGCTACATTCGTTTTTTGCAATCCACTTTTTTCTTTCCCCTTTTCTTCAGCGAATCTAAATATCTCAGCTAGTGCATCTTTCCGCTCTTTGTCTTGAGCTTGCAAAACAGGAACGACACTAGCGTGCATTTCTCTCAAACATTCAAGATCAACAAGGTACTCATCAATGATAGAAAGTAATTTTTTATGTTTTGGTTTTTCTTCTTTATCTGATGATAAATTTGACATTAGTGACACTCATTTCTATAAAAAGCTAACTGCGTATTAGTGTGCATGCCTATTAATCAGGAAAGGGCTTGCACATTAACTTTTAAGCCAAAGTGTTAACTCTCTGATTTACCTTGATTTCAAGCTATCACTCACCTGAAAAACGAGCAAGTTCAAATGTAAAGAGTGCACTATTTCACACTATCACGACACGCACATTAGCACTATGTCCTGCGATGATATGCCAACGTCCGTTTTACGGCTCAAGTATTGCTCATTTATGAGCCGCAAATACGAAATCTGCGGCTCATCACTACTATCGGGACACTACTATCGGGACACCCACGTTAGCGGCCAGCTACCCAGACACCCACGCAAACACCTCCCTTGACTGACGCTCGTCTCTAAGCGGTCCACAAAACCCTCTTCCCGGCTCATCCAACAATCCACCTTGAGCCGCAAACCTTGCCTTTACGGCTCATATAACCAACAATAATGAGCCGCAAATTTGAAATTTGCGGCTCACGACACCATATATTGCGCATCACTACCACCCGGACAGCCCATGAACTACATCTGGCAACACAAATACTGGCCCCAGTTCAGCTACGACAGCAGCAAGCTGTCGGCGCTTGCCTACCAGTACGCCAAGCAAGCCTCCCAGCTGTCGGGCCGCTTGTCGCAGACGGATGACGGGGACTCTATTACCGCTCAGTTAGACCTGATGGTGGATGAGGCGATCCATACCAGCCTGATTGAGGGTGAGAGCCTGAATCCGGCCAGCGTGCGTTCTTCATTGCAGAACTACCTGAATCTGTCACCCACTCCGATCAATGTCGCTGATGTTAAGGCAGAGGGTATGGCTGCGTTGCTTGTGGATGTGCGCAAACACTTCAATGAGCCCCTAAACAAAGAGGTGCTGTTCAACTGGCACCGTATGGTGCTCGCTGGCTTTGAAGACAATATCCTCCACAGCGACCTGACCGTCGGCCAATGGCGAGACAGCCCCGAACCCATGCAAATTGTCTCAGGGCCTGTTGGTTATGAGCGTGTGCATTATGAGGCACCTGCTGCTCAGGATGTTGATGCCTTAATGGCTGAGTTTCTGAGTTGGTTCAATCAGCAGGAGAGCCGGCAGATACCTGGCGTCATCCGCGCTGGTATCGCTCATCTGTGGTTTGAGGTCGTTCACCCATTTGATGACGGTAATGGCCGTATCGGTCGTGCCATCATCGAATACGCACTGGCACAGGACCTGGGCATGCCAGTCGTGCTCAGCATGTCGACGCATATCGAAAAGAACAAAAAGGAATACTATCGCCAGCTGAATACCGCCAGTTGCTGCGACGTATCTGAACTGGAAGATCCTGACGTACTTGATATCACTGAGTGGCTCAGCTGGTTTATCGAAACACTGATCGCAGCTCAACAAGAAGCCGCCGGTAAGGTAGCGACGATATTTGAGAAAACCGCGTTCTGGCAAAAACACAAGAATACGGAGTTATCAGAACGCCAGAAGATGGTACTAAACAAGGTATTTAAAGCCGGGAAGGAAGGCTTTCCGAATGGCATTAGTGCGCAAAAGTACGCCGCGCTTGGCAAATGCTCCAAGGCCACCGCGACCCGTGACTTGAGCGATTTACTCGCCAAGAACTGCCTGCGGTCGGAAGGGGTTGGTCGCGGGCTGCGATATTTTATTGCTCTTGCATCCGCGACCTGACACTCAGTGTACGGGGGCACACGCTCGAATTTCGCAAAGTTGTATACAATCCCGCCCAAACAGCGGCTGTTCACCTTGATTTAGCCCCTTTAACCATTAAAATTGCGGACAATCTACAAACATCAGCTCATCCTGCTAGGTATCCAGCATGACTTCATTTGATCCATCCAGCTCAATCAAGACGCTGCCAGGCACGTCTCATCGTTATCACAGCCTGCCAGACACCGCCGCACGTTTAGGTATCAATCTGGATGAACTACCCTTCTCTCTGCGCCCTATTCTTGAGGGTATCGCCCGTAATGTCGGTAAAAACGGCATCACGGTTGAGCAGCTGCAGGCGCTGGGTAACTGGCCAGCGCATCAGGGTACCGAACCGGTAGAGATTCCGTTCACAGCGGGTCGTGTGATCATGCACGATCTGAGTGGTACGCCTGCCATCGTCGATTTCGCGGCGATGCGCTCTGCGGTTGAGCGTATGGGCCTGAACCCTTCCATTATTGAGCCTCTGGTGCGTGCAGATCTGGTGATCGACCACACGGTGACGATGGATAACACTGGTAGCCCGGCGTCACTGCGCATTAACAGTGAGCTGGAGGCTGCCCGTAACACCGAGCGTTATGCCTTCCTTAAGTGGGGTGCGCAGGCGTTTAACACTATTCGTATTATTCCGCCGCAAACTGGCATCGTGCATCAGGTGAATCTGGAGTATCTGGCGCAAGGCTACTTAAACCAAGATGACCTCATGATCCCAGATACCCTGATTGGTATGGACAGCCACACGCCTATGGCTAACGCGCTGGGTATTGTTGGCTGGGGTGTCGGCGGTATTGAAGCTGGCGCGTCTATGCTGGGCCAGCCTATGGAAATGCTTGCCCCTGAGGTTATAGGTGTTGAGCTGACGGGCGCTCTGAAAGAAGGCGTGACCGCAACCGACCTGGTACTGACCATCACTGAAATGCTGCGTAAGTACCCACGCGGTGTTGTCGGTAAGTTCGTTGAATACGTGGGTGAAGGCAGCGCGAACCTGTCTCTGCCTGACCGTGCGACCATCGCTAACATGTCGCCTGAATACGGCGCGACTATGGGCTTCTTCCCGTTTGATGAAATCGCTGCTGATTATATGAAGGCAACCGGCCGCGATGGCGATCTGCCGCTGGCGTATTACCAGGCGCAGAACATGGCGTGGAAAGCGGGTCAGAAACTGCCGCGCTACACCGACCTGCTGCATCTTGATCTGTCTACCGTTGAGCCTTCTGTTGCCGGGCCAAAACGCCCGCAAGACCGTCTGCCGCTGGGTGGTATCGGTAAGGTATTCCAGCAGGCAGCGAGCGCTGGCGATCGTATCCCTGAAGAAGTCACCGTTACGCCGGTTAAGGCCGACGAGAACGGTATCTTCCAGTCTCTGCCAGAGCGCACTTTAAAAGACGGCGATATCGTGATTGCTGCGATTACCGCCTGTACTAACACCTCTAACCCAGGCCTGTTGATTGCCGCTGGCCTGCTGGCGAAGAAAGCCAACGAGCTGGGCCTGAAAGTGCCAGACGGCGTTAAGACGTCAATGGCTCCTGGCTCACCGGTAGCGACAGACTTCCTGACCAAGGCTGGGCTGCAGGAGCATCTGGATGCGCTGGGCTTTAACACTGCAGGCTACGGCTGTACTACATGCGTTGGTAACTCTGGGCCGCTGGCGCCAAGCATTGAAGCGGCGCTGCGTGACCACGACATTATTGTGTCGTCTGTGTTGTCGGGTAACCGTAACTTCGAAGGCCGTGTGCACCCGGATGTCGACACTAACTTCCTGATGTCGCCACCGCTGGTGATTGCTATGGCGATTGCGGGCAACGTGAACATCGACGTGACCAAAGAGCCGCTGGGCCAAGACGCTCAGGGTAATGATGTGTTCCTGAAAGACATCTGGCCAAGCAACGCCGAAATTACTCAGACCATGCACGAATGCATGGACCCGACCGCCTTCCGCGAAACCTATGAAAACTCCATGGGTGGCCCGGAAACCTGGCAGAAGCTGGAGTCACCGACTGGCCCTGTGTATCAGTGGGACGAGAAGTCGAGCTACATTCAGGAAATCTCGTTCTTCGATGGCTTCGCGCTGGAAACTCCGAAGGATTCACTGAACAACATCAGCGACGCACGTATGCTGGTGATGTGTGATGACAACACCACCACTGACCACATCTCACCTGTGAGCCGTATCCGCCCTGACTCTCCTCCGGGCGAGTACCTGATGTCGATCGGTGTAGATGCCAACGACCTGACCTCTCTGGGCGCTCGTCGTGGTAATCACCACGTCATGCTGCGCAGCATCTTCGGCAACGTAAAAGCCCGCAACCTGATGCTGCCGGGCACCACGGGTGCGGTGACGAATTATTACAACGCCAATGGCGACGCTGAAAAGATGTCGATCTACGATGCGGCCTCCCGCTACCAGCAGGAAGGCACGCCATCGGTGGTATTCGGCGGCAAGCTGTACGGTACCGGCTCATCACGTGACTGGGCGGCCAAAGGCCCTGCTCTGCTGGGGGTGAAAGCGATTATTGCTGAGAGCTTCGAGCGCATTCACAAGTCCAACCTGGTGGGCATGGGCGTACTGCCACTGCAACTGCCAGGAGGCGTGACGCTGGGTTCTCTGAATCTGGATGGCTCTGAAACCTTCGATCTGGCGGGTATCGATGCACTGCAGCCACGTGGCTCTGTGACGCTGACGATCAAGCGCAAAGACGGTTCAACCGAACAGCACACGCTGTTATCTCGGGTGGACACCTCATCTGAGCTTGAGCAGATCCGCCATAAGGGCATTCTGCCAATGGTGTTGCGCGATATTATTGCTGCAAACAGCTGAGCTGACTTTTGAGTTTAAGCACCAAAAACCCGGCAATTGCCGGGTTTTTTATGCACCCCGGATAAATGACCACATTTTCCGGGCAAGATCCTGAATGAATTGGTACCCTCGGAGCAGGTTCCAGTTCTTACAGAAGATAATAATGTCTAACAAGTTTCTGATTTCTGCGTTTACTTCCTGCCTGTTTCTGTCTTTCTCAACCTCGGCCGAGGTGTGCCAGCACGAAATAGCGCCGACAGAGGCCTACAAAGAGGCCGTCTTTTTTTATCCGTGTGATATTTCCGTTGAGCTTCCCGCAATCACCCTGACCGGTGGTTACAGCAATACCTACCGGAATATGCAATGGCTGGCGGATGCCGTCGTTGAGCAAGGGTATGTTGTACTTGCGATGACTCCCCCCGATATCTACGGCAAGGTCGAAGGCTGGAGAGACGCTCATCTTGCAGGACAGAAGACACTTGTCTCGACAGCGACGGCGGAGCAATCGCCACTGAGTGGCTATATTGATACCTCACGCCGGGGGATCGCCGGGTTTTCTATGGGCGGTGGCGGAACCTTACTCGCCGGCACGGAACTGGGTGACGAGGTTAAAGTGCTTGCCGCTTTTGCGCCTTTCCTTCTTGAAGAACAACGTGCTGTCAGCCCGACCGCTCCGACTATGATTCTTGCTGGGGCCAGAGACCTGCTCGTGACCAATGAATCCATCGAGCAGATATACGCGAGTGTGTCAGCCAGCGCTGATAATCATTTTCTGGCGGTATATTCCGATGGCCGGCATCAGCAGTGGTACCGGCCTGAAATCACTAAAAACCGGGACAGCTATACCCGCCTGACCATTGCTTGGCTGAACCGCTTTCTGAAAGCCGATGCAACGTCTGCTATCACCTTAAGCGAAGAAGAAAAACGTGAGCCCGGCTTTACCAGCTACCAACTGACGCTGGAGCAATAAAAAAATGCCGCACTGGCGGCATTTTTTAAGCACTGTCGATCAGAAAATAAATTCTGCGCCGACGCTGGCGAAATCGAGATCGGCCTCGATGTTATCGTCGTCGAAGGCAGCGCGTTCATACTCCAGACGAAGGTTTAACACCGGCAACAATGCGGTGCTCACACCTGCTCCGTAGAACATGGTGTCCCCCTCGCGTTTGTCGCTGAATCCCAGTGGGCCGTTGGTCTCGGCTTCCCACCACATGCGCCCGCCTTTGACATACACACGGGAGTGTTCGGCAAGTGGCAGGCCCAATAATACGGAGGCGGTTTTAGCTTCGGGGTCAATGCTCACCCCATTATCTTTGTACTTGCCGAGATCGAGATACTGCCCCTCCAGGCCCAGCCAGGGAGTGAACCAGACACCGGCAAACACCTTCCAGCTGTTGCGGTCGTCTTCGAAGTTATCGAGGTCACCAAGGTCGTCAACGTCGTTACCACCGACCTTGAGATCACTGAGTTTACCGTAGGACAACGCTCCGCCGACGAATACATCCGGTGCGTCTGAATCTTTCATAGGTTCTGCCAACACTGGAGCACTGGCCAACATAGATGCGATTACCAAAAAACCTGTCTTCTTCATCGTAAGTACCTCGTTATTATCATGGCCCCAGTAGGAATACAGACGGGATAAGGTCGTTCCTGAGACAAAAGAAAAAAACTGTTCCGGGAACTCAGGTCAGCAAACGTGAGATCCCGTTCAGCAAACGTTTTGAGTCGGTGGTAAACTGCCGGGCAAAATAACAAAGTACTCATACGGAGCCCGCCATGTCTGGCCCAGAGAAGCATTCTTCACAGTTTTCACTATTGGCAAACCGCCGTTTTCTGCCGTTTTTCCTGACTCAGTATCTGGGCGCGTTTAACGACAACATCTATAAAAATGCCCTGATGGGGATGGTTACATACGGCGTACTGCAGGCGTCTCTTGACCTTAATCAGATGAATAATCTGGGTGCCCTGCTCTTTATTCTTCCCTTTTTTCTGTTCTCCGCACTCGCCGGACAGCTCGCCGATAAATATGACAAAGCCTGGTTGATGCGACGGATTAAACTGGCAGAAATCGCCATTATGTCCGCCGGGGCCGCCGCCTTCTTTTTCGAACATACCTGGGGGCTGATGATACTGCTGTTTCTGATGGGCTCGCAGTCGGCATTCTTTGGCCCGGCCAAGTACGGGATCATTCCTCAACATCTGAAAGATGAAGAACTGGTTGGCGGTAATGCCCTGATCGAGACGGGAACATTTCTGGCGATTCTGACGGGCACCATGACCGCCGGGGTGATCAGTACCACTGAGAACAGCATTCTGCTCACGTCTTTATTTGTGCTGGCACTCTCGGTCGCCGGATATCTCGCCAGCCGCCAGATTCCGCCAGCCCCGTCGTCTAATCCTGACCTGAAGATAGACTTCAACCCCATCACCTCCAGCTGGTACACGCTGGGCTTTGCCCGTCGTAACCCCTCTGTGTTCATCGGGACGCTGGCCATTGCCTGGTTCTGGTTTATCGGTGCCGCAAACCTGACTCAGCTGTTCGTGTTCACGAAAGACTACCTTTACGGAGACCAGTCAGTCGTCACGCTTCTGCTGACCATGTTTTCTGTGGGAATCGCCGTCGGGTCGCTGATGTGTAACCGGCTTTCTGGTGGGCGTCTGGAGTTAGGACTGGTGCCTCTGGGGGCGATAGGTCTGACCCTCGCAGGCATTGATCTCTACTTTTATCCTCTGCCAACCCATGGCACCGAGCTGATCAGCGTCGGCGAATTTATGGCAGCCCCCTCTTCCTGGAAAATCGTTGCTGACTTCCTGGTACTGGGCGCGTGCGGCGGGTTCTATATCGTGCCTGTGTTCACTATGGTGCAGAAACGTGGAGAAGCCGCTCACCTGTCACGAATCATTGCCGCGGGAGCCATTCTCAGTGCGCTCGCCATGGTGGGTTCTGCCATCTTCGGGCTGGTGATTATCAGCACACTGCACTGGACGATTCCGGAGTTCTTCCTTCTGCTCGCCCTTATTAACGCGGTCGTGTGCCTGCTTCTGTTCAGAGCCATGCCAGAAATGTGGCATCGCTTCCTGATCTGGAGCCGTCTGCGCCCCGGTTATCACCCGGCTGAATAACAGTTATCCGCCAATTGAATACACCAGGTTGACCTGAAAACAGGCAACGGAAAAATCGGAAAAATTCGATATAAATCATATAGTTACACTAATACAAAGCATGACTTTCGTGCCTTTTTTCGGAAAAAACGGCCAAAAGTGTAACTGCATGAGCCAAGTTGCTCATAAGGCCACATTTGAACGTGGCCCCGGGTTAACATTGCGTACTCTGATACCTCCTAAAAACAAAAATAAGTCTGGAGTTCAAAATGTATAAGAATATTGCGCGTACTCTTCCTCTGGCGGCAGCCGTTCTGCTTCAGGGCTGTTTTGGTGGTTCCGATCCGGTTGACCCGAACGATCCGACAGCACAGGACCTGACCAACCCGGGCTCTTATGAGATCTGTTCATACGACGCTGAACTGGATAACGAAGGTTACGCTTCTGCTCGCATGTCATACCCATGTGATCTGAGTGGCGGTCCACTGCCAGCAACGACACTGACCGGTGGCTTCACTAACACGAAAGAACAGATGTACTGGCTGGCAGACCACCTGACCTCACACGGTTACGTGGTACTGACTATGACCCCGAATAACACTCTGGGTGTTCCACCAGGCTGGCGTGATGCTCAGCTGGGCGGCTTTGCTGAGCTGGCTGACGAGAACGCACGTAGCAACAGCCCGCTGAAAGGTAAAATCGACCTGAGCAAGCGCAACATCATGGGCTTCTCCATGGGCGGTGGCGGCGTTATTCTGGCCGCTGAAGAAATGGGCGATGCTCCAACCAGCGCGATTGCACTGGCGCCATGGCTGGGTGCTTACAACGTTGATTATTCAGCGATTGAAGTTCCTATGCTGATGCTGGGTGCTGAGAACGACGAACTGGCGTACTACACCGAAGACTACTATTCACAGTTGCCTGCGGATATCGAGAAAGGTGTAGCCATCTACGCAGGTGCGAGCCACTTCGACTGGTTTGGTCAGAACAACCAGGATGAAAAAGCGAAGTTCCGCACACTGGTTACTGCTTTCCTTGAAGTTCAGCTGAAAGGTAACACTGACGCATACTCTTATTTCGATGGTGCAGAACACGATCAGCATGTGACTGACGGTTGGTTCTCTGCCTACGACTACCAGAAATAAGTCACAGACTTAGCTCTGAAAAGAACCGCCTTCGGGCGGTTTTTTTGTGTCTGTTACAGCAGCGGCCGGAGTTTTCCATTACTATCAGCCTGTCATACAGATACGAGTGCCCCTATTTTGCAGCTGAACGTGACCGTTACCGCACGATTACAGGACAGGAAGCACGCTACACTGCCCCTGCCCACAACCCACGCAACTTCAGTGCACAACGATGCCGGCCTTATCCTGCATCTTGATATTGAAACCTGCGACCTCGCCCCAATTACTGTTAAGGCGGTTCCGGAGCGCGGCATCAGTGTCGGTAATTTTCTGTTCTATTCAGCCAGCCCCGGTGAACTCTGTCAGCGGTTGGCCGACGGCAGTTTCAGGCACTATACGGTGACAGACGATGAACTGATCGTCGAAGAAACATCACGCTTCAGTACGGAATACAACCAACAGATCTTTTGGTGCTATCAGACTCTCACGTTCAGAATCTCGCAGGCCAAAGGCTCAGAATAAGGACATCAGATGGAAAATTCAGGTTCTCCTAAAGATCACTCTCAGTTTACCTTGCTGGGGTCAAAGCGGTTTGCTCCGTTCTTTTTCACCCAGTTTTTCGGTGCCTTTAACGATAACGTTTATAAAAATTCGTTGATGGCGATGATTACATTTGGAGTGCTATCCAGCAGCGCAGACCTCAGCCTGATGAATAACCTGGGGGCACTGCTCTTCATTCTGCCCTTCTTTCTTTTTTCTGCGCTTGCGGGTCAGCTTTCCGACAAATACGAAAAGTCGTCTCTGATTCGCAAAATCAAATTGCTCGAAATTGTCATCATGGGGCTCGGTGCCTTTGCTTTTATCACGGGCGCCACGTGGGGGCTCATGCTACTGCTCTTTCTGATGGGTACTCAGTCGGCATTTTTCGGCCCGGTTAAATACAGCATTATTCCTCAGCATCTGGACAGCCATGAACTGGTTGGTGGTAACGCACTGGTGGAGATGGGCACCTTTGTGGCTATTCTGCTGGGTACGCTCGCAGCGACGTCCATCGCGACGACCGAGAACGGTGCTCTGATCACGGGGATTGCTGTTGTCACAGTAGCTATTCTCGGGTACGGCGCCAGCCGTGCGATACCTTCAGCGCCCTCGCCCAGCCCTGAACTGAAAATCCACTTTAATCCTCTGACCGAAACCTGGCGCACTATCGGCTTTGCGAGAGAGCAGCGAAGTATCTTTCTCGCGGTACTCGCCATTTCCTGGTTCTGGTTTCTCGGCGCTGCGTACCTTACCCAGATCTATGGTTTTACCTCGGACATTCTTAAGGGCGACCAGAGTGTCGTGATGATACTCCTGGGCACATTTTCGATCGGCATCGCTCTTGGTTCTCTCCTGTGTGAGAGACTGTCCGGGCATAAAGTCGAGCTCGGACTCGTGCCTCTGGGCTCTATCGGGCTGACCATCTTCGGGGCGGACCTTTTCTTTCACACCGCAAGCCCGGATTCAGCAACGCTGATATCGGCCTCCCAGTTTCTCAGCCAGGCTGGCAACCTGAGAATCGTGTTTGATTTTCTTATGATAGGCGTCTTTGGTGGATTTTATATCGTCCCGCTCTACGCCATGATTCAGGCCCGATCCGATGAGAAACACCGCTCCCGGATTATTGCTGCGATCAATATTATGAACGCGCTGTTTATGGTGGTCTCGGCGATTACCGCGATCGTCTTCCTTGGTGTGCTGGAGTGGAGTATTCCGGAATTCTTTTTACTTCTGGCTATTCTCAATGCCCTGGTAGCTATTTATATCTACCGGACCATTCCAGAGTTTGCGATGCGGTTTATCATCTGGGTGATCACCCACACGGTTTACCGTGTACGCCACATCAACCTCGACAACATCCCCGACGAAGGCGCATGTGTGTTGGTCTGCAACCATGTCTCTTTTATGGACGCACTGATCATTGGCGGTGCGTGCCGTCGCCCTGTCCGTTTCGTGACCTTCAAACCTATTTATCATCTTCCGGTGCTCAACTTTGTTTTCAGAACGGCCAAAGCAATTCCGATTGATAGCAAGAAAGCCGATCCGGAAGGTTACGAGCGCGCATTCGCCCAGATCCGCGAAGAGCTTCAGGCTGGTGAAGTCGTATGTATTTTTCCCGAAGGCAAGCTGACCACCGATGGCGAGATAGACGAATTTAAAAATGGCGTCAGCAGAATACTCGAAGAAACACCGGTACCGGTCGTACCGATGGCATTACGGGGCCTATGGGGAAGTTTCTTCAGCCATATGGGCAAGCCTGCCATGACGCGTTGGCCAAAGCGTTTCTGGTCTAAAGTCGACCTTGTTGCAGGTGAAGTCGTCAGCGCCGACCAGGCTACGCCAGAGGTTCTGAAAGACAGAGTTCAGGCGTTACGAGGGGATGCCCGCTGAGAAAAAAAAGCGGGCACACAAGGTGCCCGCATTTTATTGCTGAATACTACAAATAATCAGCGTAGAACTGGATAGTCAGAAGACGTTCCGAAGTCCCAATCGTCATTACTCCAAAGAGTGAAGAGTGACGTGTCACAAGAAGCATCGGGATAAAGCGTAGGACAAGTGAGCTCCGAAGTAGTTTTACCTTCCCCATAGCCTTCCACAGATAAAACAGTGCCTGTAGCTTCAACGTCCCAGAAAGCGTTATTTACCGACAGAGCAATCCCTGGCGTATAAATCTCTCTTATTAATCCAGCTTTAAACTCTGGATCAGTTTTACCGGTAACGGTCAAATAGTTAGCAACAAAAACATTTTCAATTGTCACTTCTTCTCTTACACGATGAACCAGACCTGCCGCACTCCAGGTCCCTATTACTGCTCCAAAGGCATATGAATCGGAAACGTGAGAATTACGCAGTTGCCCGAACATCCCACCTGGGTGCCTGGCTGAAACTGAAGACTCGCTACCCACAGAAGCGTTTCTAATAATAACACCGCTGCCACTTCCCAAAACGGCACCGACGTCATGCGTACCAGTAATATGACTACCGATATAAGCATCATTGATAGAGCCATCGCTCAGAGATCCTACAACGCCACCGTTGTAGTTTGATGTCGAATCTATCGAACATTTTGAGATTATCTGAGTTACTGCCACTCCTCGGCCGAGGCCTAAAATACAACCTGTATAGTAGTTGTTTGTAATCTCCACCGTAGAAATTACATCGCCGAACACAAGATGTGATTCAGATAGAGACTGTGAGTCAGACTCAACCCAGCCAGCAACACCGCCAGAGTATTTAACCCCCTGAACATTTCCATCGACATTAATCGTACTTAATAGATCTCCGTCTCCAAACACTCGGCCAGCGACCATTCCGACTTCATCGATCCCGGTAACTGAGCTATCGACAATGCGAACATTTTTAATGTCAGTATTATTACTACCACCGGTCAAGACACCGGTTGCATCGCCACCAGTAACCTCAGCACCTCTAAGTACCAGATTACTGACCTCACTCTCGTACATATTCGCGAAAAGACCCACCCAGCTCCGATCACTTCGGCTTATGTACAGATTAGATACCTGAAACCCATTACCATTGAATTTTGCAGTAACCGCACCAGTTACTTTCTTCTGAGCGTAAGCAGCGGCGCCATCGGTATCACCTACCGGCAGCCAACCCGCACCATCATTCCAGAAAAGATCCCCTTCATCGGCTACACCATTTCCATTGGTGTCAAAATCCAGGTCAGCAACCAGCTCATAACCGTTACAACCAGTGGCTGGGCAACCCGTGCTATCACCATTGAGGCTGGTACCCGCTGGGTCATAACGCATCAGGTCGAGTTGTTCGAGTGTTGATATTTCAATCAGGCCGTCATTATCAATGTCGACGTCTGTCGAAGCCTGAACGAGTGTTGGAGAAACGATGGCCATGGCAAGAGCCGCTGGCATCCATTGTCGCAGTTTCATATCAGATCCTTTGTGTATTCTTGTTGTCTGCATCGGATGATGCATCCAGCAGCCTACTCCAAAGTGTTTATTGATATATTTGCAAATAGCGACACTTGTACAGAAATTGATTATCAGTCAGAAGGCATAGGCAATCACCTTGCCATCCTTCTTTTCCATGTCCATGCTGGTCTAATACAAAAAAAGCGCCCGAAGGCGCTTTTTCAGAAAAACAGCGTTTGGCCGATTACTCAGCAGGCTTAGCCTTCTCACGCAGTTTAATGTTCAGCTCGCGCAGTTGCGCGTTGCTGACTTCGCCCGGCGCTTGTGTCATGACACAGGCTGCAGACTGAGTTTTCGGGAAGGCAATCACTTCACGGATGCTGTTCGCACCAGTCAGCAACATGATCAGACGATCAAGCCCGAATGCCAGACCACCGTGTGGCGGCGCACCGAACTTCAGGGCATCCAGCAGGAAGCCGAATTTTTCGCGCTGTTCTTCTTCGCTGATGCCCAGTACGTCGAATACTTTGGCCTGCATGTCCTGATCGTGGATACGGATAGAACCACCACCCAGCTCACAGCCGTTGAGTACCATGTCGTACGCACGGGACAGAGCTGCGGTTGGGTTCGCTGCCATTTCTTCAGGAGTACAGCTTGGTGCTGTGAACGGATGGTGCAGCGCTGTCAGCGAACCATCGTCGTTTTCTTCGAACATCGGGAAGTCGACAACCCAGAGAGCAGCCCACTCAGAGGTGTACATGTTGAGGTCTTCTGCCACTTTGCAGCGCAGGGCACCAAGTGCATCACACACGATCTTGGTTTTATCAGCGCCGAAGAAGATGATATCACCGTTCTTCGCGTCGAGTTTTTCCATGATCTTCATGGTGTTGTCATCACCGATGAATTTGATGATCGGTGACTGAAGACCTTCAACGCCGTTTTCGATCTCGTTGACCTTGATCCACGCCAGACCTTTTGCACCGTAAATGCCTACAAATTTCGTGTACTCATCAATCTGTTTGCGTGACAGCTCTGCGCCGCCTGGTACTTTCAGTGCAGCAACGCGGCACTTAGGATCTTTCGCTGGTGCTGCAAACACTTTGAAGTCGATGTCCTGCAGGAATTCTTCGACGTCCACGATTTCCATCGGAATACGCATGTCCGGCTTATCAGAACCGTATTTGCTCATCGCTTCTGCAAAAGGCATACGCGGGAAGTCGCCGAGATCAACGTTCAGCTCTTTGAGGAAGATCTCTTTGATCATGCCCTGAGCCAGACCCATGATGTCTTCTTCATTGATGAAAGACGCTTCGATATCGATCTGGGTAAATTCCGGCTGACGGTCAGCACGCAGATCTTCGTCACGGAAGCATTTAGCAATCTGGTAGTAACGATCAAAGCCAGACACCATCAGCAGCTGTTTAAACAGCTGTGGCGACTGAGGCAATGCGAAGAACGAGCCTTCGTGAGTACGGCTTGGTACCAGGTAGTCACGCGCGCCTTCTGGTGTTGCACGGGTCAGAATCGGGGTCTCGATATCGAGGAAGCCGTTGTCTTCGAGGAAGCGACGTGCGGTAGAAGTCACTTTAGAGCGGAAGCGCAGCTTGTCCTGCATTTCAGGGCGACGCATATCCATGTAACGGTACTTGAGGCGGATGTCTTCGCCCACATCAGTGTAACCATCAAGAGGGAACGGAGGCGTTACCGCTTTGTTGAGGATAGCGATTTCTTTGCCCAGTACTTCAATCATACCGGTCTTCATGTTCGCATTGGTTGTGCCTTCCGGACGCCCACGAACACGGCCAGTGATCTGTACGACAAATTCAGAGCGAACGCTGTCGGCAGTGGCAAATGCTTCAACAGTGTCAGGGTCAAAGACTACCTGCACCAGACCTTCACGGTCGCGCACGTCAAGGAAGATCACACCACCGTGGTCGCGGCGACGGTGTACCCAGCCGCAGAAGGTCACGGTCTGATCGATAAGTGTTTCGTTGATATCACCACAGTAATGTGTGCGCATCGCTATGTCCCAATCCTGTCATAAAGCGGCCCGTTCGCCGCCGGTGTCGTAAAAAGTTCAGCGCCGTAACATACGGCAACCGGCTGTCGAGTGAAAGCCGCGCATTATAACGAATCAGGGCGCCCGGGTTAAGGACTCTTCACCGGGCCTGAAGTGCCATTCTCGCGCCAGGAACCCATATTCCACCCAAGTACGACACAATCGCACCTTGAGTTGGCGTGTTATCCCGGTAATCTCATCGCCCGACGAATAATAACTTTCACTCAGGAGTATGCTTCATGCAGTCTTTCGCAAACAAAGTTGTGGTGGTGACAGGTGCCGCCTCTGGTATCGGCCGGGCACTGGCTCAACAACTGAGCATGCAGGGAGCCCACCTCGCTCTGTCCGACGTTAATCTCGATGGACTGGAAGAAACCCGCACTATGCTCCGTGGCTCAGGTAAGGTCACAACTCAGCAGCTGAACGTAGCCGACCGCGAAGCCTGGGAAGCATACGCAGAACAGGTAGTCGCCGATCATGGTCAGGTCGATATGATCATCAATAACGCTGGCGTTGCACTGTCTGAAACGGTCGAGCGCATGAGCTACGAAGACATGGAGTGGATTGTGAACATCAACTTCTGGGGTGTCGTCTACGGCACTAAGTCGTTCCTGCCACATCTGAAAGAACGCCCGGAAGCGGCCATCATCAACGTCTCCAGCATCTTCGGTATTATCGCACTGCCCACTCAGGCAGCGTACAACGCAACTAAATTCGCGGTGCGTGGCTTTACCGAATCGCTGCGTCAGGAACTGAAAAATACCAACGTATTTGTCAGCACCGTTCACCCTGGCGGCATCAAAACCAATATCGTGCGCAATGGTCGTATGAAAACCAGCATGACTGGCGACAATCAGACGCTCGAACAGCAGGCAAAGCACTTTGAAAAGATTGCCCGCACGACTCCGGCCCAGGCAGCTGACACCATTCTGAGTGGTGTGAAAGACGGTAAGCGCCGTATTCTGATCGGCTCGGACGCCCGTCTGATGGATCGCATTCAGCGCCTGTTCCCGGTGCGCTATACCGATATTTTCGGCTGGGCACTGAAAAAATTAGGCTGATAAGTGATCTATGCCCGAAAAAACAGGGGTTAGCGGCTTGCTAACCCCTTTTTTTTGCATAAAAATCGAACAGCACTCAATCGAAGGGAAAACACGGCTCTCATTGAGTTCGCAAACGACGCTACCAATACAAGAAGGAAATGATTATGGCTGTAAAGAAAGCACCAGCGGCTAAGAAGCCAGCTGCGAAGAAAGCACCTGCTGCCAAAGCAGCGCCTGCAAAAGCGGCAGCTCCTAAAGCCCGCAAAGTGACTGCACTGAGTGAGCGATACACAAAGACTCAGATTCTGAATGAAATCGCAGACAACACCGGCCTGACACGCAAGGAAGTCAACGCAGTTCTGGAAGAACTCGGTATCGTCATTGAACGCCATATTAAAAAGCGTGCCGTGGGTGAGTTCACTCTGCCAGGCCTGCTGAAAATCAAGACCATCAAGAAGCCTGCACAGAAAGCACGCAAAAACGTGCCAAACCCATTCCGCCCAGGCGAAACCATGGATGTTGCAGCTAAGCCAGCGTCGACCCGCGTTAAAGTGCTTCCTCTGAAGAAGCTGAAAGATATGGCCGTCTGATCAGACGCTGCCTTATGACAGGAGTACGTCAGTACTCCTGTTTCACCACTGATCCCTCAGTTGCCGCAGGGCTCTGAAGACATCCGGGTCGGCCAGTCCAAGCGCCGGAAATTCTTCCTGTAATCTGTGTTTAATTGCCGGCTCATGCAGTCGCAGAAACGGGTTGTAGGTACGCTCCTGCCCCAGCGTCATTACCGGCATGTCATCCGGTGCGAAGCTTTCTACCTGTTTCTGCCAATGAGAGATCATTGCGTTACCGGCTTCCCGCGTTTCTGCGAACGCCAGATTATTCTTCATATAATCATGCCCCGGATATAACAGGGTCTCGTCCGGCAGCGGCTGCAACTGCGAGACAAAGCTGTCGTACATTTCGTCGACGTTGCCACCATTACGACAGTTTCCAGCACAGGCATTAAACAGGGTATCGCCCGAAAACAGCACAGGTACTCCGTTGTTATCTTCTGCCTCAACAAGTAGGCAGACATGCACTGGGGTGTGTCCCGGGGTATGCAGAACTTTCAGACGCAGCGAGCCCAGCTCAATTCTGTCGCCGGGTTTAAGACCCCGGTCAACATCCGGTATCCGGTTCACCGCATTTTCATGCGCCCAGATTTCTGCGCCGGTTGCCGCCTTAACAACCGGGTTTCCTTCGATATGATCATGGTGTTCGTGCGTGTTTATGATCAGCCGTATGCTGTAGCCCTGCTCCTCAGCCAATGCCAGCATTGCGTCGCCATCAAGAGGGTCCAGCACGATCGCCTGTTTTGTTTCTTCACATCCAATCAGGTAATTAAAATTCCTGAGTGGATTATGCATAAAACGTCGGAACACCTTCATTGTTACCCGCCTTCTGACTCTGCTTACCAGTAAACCGTATCGTCTGAGTCGTCATGAAGTGACGATTCATCAATAAAATGGCTGGAAAACAGATCCTGCAGGGCCTCAACACGCTCCGCTTTCTCGGCCTCAGAAAACGGTACCGCTGGGCTATGCCCCCAGACAGGTCCGGGCCACGCGGGGTCGTCGTCATAACGTGCAATATGATGAACATGAAGTTGCGCAACCACGTTGCCCAGTGCTGCAACGTTCATCGATTTTGCTTCAAAGAAATCGCTCATTTTTTCCGCCACCCAGGCAGACTCTTCCATTAACTGTGCGCGTTCCTGCTGGGAAAGATGGTAGTACTCGCGGATGTCATTACGGCAAGGCACCAGAATTACCCAGGGGTAGCGGCTGTCATTCATCATCAGTGCCTGGCACAGTGGGAAACGCCCCAGATACAGGGTGTCGCCTTGCAGGCGTTTGTCTAAGCGGAACATAATAACTCTCCTCAACTGCCGGGGCTGTGACTCGCCCGGAACACGGTGTAAACATTAATAATAGAACCCCGCCCAACGCAGGTCACTGATTTATGACGGAATTTATTAGTTTGAGTGACATAGAGAGCGCTCCTGCGGGGGTCTGGCCGAACACACCAGTCACGCCCTTTATGCGTCAGACCTTTCTCGCCGCGCTTGAGCGAAACGGTTGTGTGGGCCCCGGCACGGGCTGGACACCCTCTCACTTCTGCAACGACGACCTGCTCATACCTGCCTACGTAAAAGACCACAGCTACGGTGAATACGTGTTCGACTGGAGCTGGGCAGAGGCCTATGCGCGTTATGGTATGGATTACTACCCTAAGCTGCTGCTCTCGGTGCCTTTTACTCCCGTCCCGGGGCCGGCGACCTCCGGGGGTAATGAACTTCCGGACAACTTCGCTGCTGTGCTCAATGAACATTGCCATTCCCAACAGCTGTCTGGCTGGCACCTGAATTTCACCAACAGCGCACTGACAGAGCAGCTGAAACAGCAGCAGATGCCTGACGGCCCCCATCAGAGAACCGGGGTGCAATTTCACTGGTTTAACCGCGACTACGAGTCTTTCGAGCACTACCTGGCGCATTTCGTCAGCCGTAAACGCAAAAACACCCTGAAAGAGCGGCGCTCAGTCTCCGGGCAGGGCTATCGCTGTCAGCGCCTGACGGGAACCGATATCGAGGCTGAGCATATTCACTTTTTTTACCAGTGCTATCTGAACACCTACCGGGAACGACGTTCGACGCCTTACCTGAATGAAGATTTCTTTCAGCAGCTACGGCAGCAGATGAATGATCAGATGCTGCTTGTTATCTGCAGTAACAGCGAGGGGCCAGCGGCCGCCGCGCTCTGTTTTTACGATCAGACCCACCTCTACGGCCGCTATTGGGGAGCACTGGTACACGCGGATGCCCTGCACTTCGAAGCCTGTTACTACCAGGGCATAGAGTTCTGCATAGAGAAAGGCCTGAAAGCGTTCAATCCCGGCACCCAGGGCGAACATAAAATCGCCCGTGGTTTCGAGCCCGTGCTGACACACAGTTTCCACTGGCTGGCGCATCCCGGATTTCATCAGGCCGTGGGCGACTTTGTTCAGGAAGAGCGGCAGCACATACTTCAGTATCAACAGGCAGCCAGGACACAACTCCCCTTTCACCGGACGAGCTGATACTGGAGATCCCTCACTCACTTTGCTATAACAGCGCGAAAAGAGGTCCCTTATGGCATTACGAGCATACAAAGTTCAGGAAATTCTGGTATTCGCAGGTCGCGGTACCGAAGCGAAGCTATTGGCAGCTCCACAACTGCGGCCCAATGAAGAGTGGAAAGCAGATGTTGCCGCCTGGGTAGCCTTACGCGCAGAACGCACGCCTGAACTGGATGAACTCGCCGACCCCAGCCGCACCGAGCCCTACATTCACGCGGCGCAATAATCAGCGTTTTAAAAGAACTGCGGCCATGTATTTGCGCCTGCCGTACTGCACCATGGCTGAAAAGTTATCAAGGCTGACCGGTACATACAGATTATCGGCCTCTGCCTGATCAAGCTCTTCGTCAACATCCGGATCATTGATGTACGCAAACCGGTCGTCCATCGCCACCAGCCAGACCCAATGTGGGGCTTTATTGCGGTTCAGGCGATACGTACTGATAAGAAGCAGAACCCGCTGACCATCCGCCAGAGCCTCCCGCAATTCATCCGCCGTAAACTGCGACTCACGGGTTTCAATGCCGGCATCATCACAACGCCTCTGAAACTCATCACTGACCAGTGTTAATACTTCCCGCTTATGCGCATTTCTGACCCCTTCCAGAAATGGCACAGAACGATCAGAGACCAGAATTCTGACGTCCAGCCCACGCTTATCAGCCGCCAGTGCGAGCCCCTGTGCGGAACAGCCGCCGTGCCCGGTTGTCAGGTATATGGTTGTCGCTTCACGCCAGATATCCAGCTCCTGAATTCTGTCGGGAACTGAGTAGGAAGTTCTGTCGCTGTTCAGGCTCTGCATCGCCATCAGCAGCGCCGAAGGGCCACAGGTAAATGGGGTGGTCTGAGCATAAAAAGGCAGCTGCTCAGGCACCTTACGCCCAAGTGACAGGTGTTTCTCGAGACGCCAGCCATCAGCACCATCATCGTAGTACGCCGGAAGTGAACGGATAACGGAATACCCTGCCCGTCGGTACAGAGCCAGCGCGTGCGTATTGTCCTGCCTGACTTCCAGACGCATAAACAGCACTCCGCGCTTTACCGCCTGCTGTTCGCACCATTCAAGCAGCTGCTGCGCCAGTCCCTGGCCACGGGCGGCGGGATCAACGGCTATGGAGTAGAGCCTGGCCAGCGACGTCCCGCGATGAAAGAGAACCAGCGCATACGCAGACAGTGGCTCGCCCACGCACCAGAGCTCCGACAGCTCACTGCGGATAAAATGGCGGAATTTCCGTGCTGACAAACGGTCACCCGGAAAAGAGTTTTCTTCGATAGAGGTCAGTCGTGGAAGGTCTGCACTGACGGCCTGTCTGGGGATCATGCGGATTAGAGCCCTGGAGTTCGTGATGAACGCTATAGTAGAGCCCTTAGTAAACCAGGGATACAGTGAGTTTCACGAGAAATATCACTCTCTACGACAAAAAAAAACTGTTAGCGAAGCAGGAAACCTGTTTCTAATATGCGGACTCACAAAACTCATATCATAAGGGAGCCTATGAAACCTTTGCTCGTTCTGGTCGACCAGATCTCCGACTGGAGCCCCTACTACCCAACCAACCAGGTCGTCGCCATCAGTGACTACCTCAGCGACTATGCGGAAACCAAAGGCTACGTCATCAACCTTTGCCGCGATTACAGTTATCTTGGTTCGGGTTATTACGGGTCGCTGCTGGCGGAAGCCCGCGGTGGGCAGGTATTCCCGAGTGTCCGCGCGATCCGCGAACTGAACAGCTTCGAAAGCGGCCAGCCGCTGCTGCCGAAGCACAGCCGCACGCTGGAAAATATCAGTCGCAAAGACGAAACCCATCCGGATCGTCTGGACCTGCGTTCATTCTTTGGCATCACGCAGAACGCAGAAATGGCGTCCATCGCGCGACGTATTTTTGAAGTGTTCGGTTTTCCGGTCGTCGATGTCAGCTTTACCCGGGTTCAGGCGAATCTCTGGGTCATCAGCTCAGTACAGGTGCGCGCACTGGATGAGCTGGAAGAAGCTTCTCAAACCGAGTTTGCAGAAGCACTGGATACGTTCAGCCATAAAATCTGGCGTACGCGCCGATCCTCCAAGCGCTACAAATACGACGTTGCGATTCTGGTCAACCCGGAAGAAGCGCTGCCGCCCTCAAATAAAGGAGCGCTGAAAGCGTTTGAGAAAGCTGGCAAAGAGCTGGGGTTGAATGTCGACTTTATTACCCATCGCGATGCTAACCGCGTGGGAGAATACGACGCGCTGTTTATCCGTGAAACGACCCAGGTAGATCACCACACCTACCGCATTGCGCAGAGTGCCGAAAATCAGGGGCTGTTTGTTATCGACAGTCCGACTGACATCATGCGCTGCTCAAACAAGGTCTATCTGCATGAAACCCTGAAGCGTCATAACGTCGATACACCAAAGACGCACCTGCTTCTGGTTCAGCAGAATTACAACATTGACGACATCATCGAAGAGCTCGGACTGCCCGTTATCGTTAAGATTCCGGATGGTTCTTTTTCCATTGGCGTAGAGAAAGCCAAAACACGGGAAGACCTGCTCGAATGCATTACCCGCCTGGGTGAACGGTCTGCGCTGTTGCTTCTGCAGGAGTTTATGCCGACCGACTTTGACTGGCGCATAGGTATTATTGATAACCAGGTGATTTATGCCTGTCGTTATTTTATGGCCAAAAGCCACTGGCAGATTTACAACCACAGCGCACGAAGTAACGCTAATAAATCAGGCAACGCAGACGCATTCGCGATCGATAAAGTGCCGAAGAATGTCATCCGCACTGCCCTGAAAGCGGCCAAATGCATGGGGTCCGGCTTTTATGGCGTTGACCTGAAAGCCAGCGGCGACCGGGCGGTTATTATCGAAGTGAACGACAACCCAAGTATCGACATGGGCGTCGAAGATCTGCACAGTGGCAACATGCTTTATCAGCAGATCATGGGCACCATGCTGCGCAAACTCGACGAGCTGAACGGCCGCTGAGTCTGAATCCGGCGGACTACCAGTGATCTGGTAGTCCGTCTGTCTGCAGCATCGCCGCAATGTCCATTGTCAGTGCAATCGACACGTGTACTGCCACTCCCCCCCAGATGGATCGCGACATCAGTGCGAGTACTCCAAGAAAGAACCCGAATAAAATTGCGCCAAAGGACTCCGGCCACAGCTTCGGGAAATGCAGCATCAGATAAGGCAAACACATAATAGCGATAGAAAGACTGCCAAACTGCCGTCGTAATCCATTCACCAGGTAACCCCGGAAGAAGAACTCGACCGCGACAAACTGAAGTATGTAAATCACTTCAAACGACAGAAAATCAAACCAACTGCGTTCGGCCTTACTGTAAAAAGGATAATGCCGGGAAAAATCTTCACCGAAACTCGCGATCATCGCAAACACCATGATAGGCAAGGCCAGAAACACATAACCCCGCCAATGCTCATGCACTGTCCCCCACTGCCAGCCGTAATAGCTGAGTGGTTCCTTCAGCCATAACCGCACCGTAAGCATCGGGATAATCATAAACCCAAGCAGGTTAATACTTCCCCACCAGAGATAGCCGAGCAACTCCCGGAATTCGTATTTCCGATAGTCTTGATAGAGCTGATTATTGCCCGTCAGATCGCCAGCCCACTGCACCAGAGCCGTCAGGTTGGCGCTGTATTTTCCGTAGTGAACCAGCAGCAGACACAAGCAAGCAACGGTCAGAAGCTTCCAGACGCGAATACGCCCCTCCGCGTCACTCGCCTGGCTCGCGCGTCGTTCCTCTTCTGCGGCCCCATCAAAGGCCATGATCTGTGCTGCTACGAATTTGGGTGACAGCCAGCGCATAGAGCCCTGTTGTGAATTCATACGTCGTCCTTTAGCCATTGTTGCCAACGTTCAGCGGTCGCCTCTGACAACCAACGTCTAATCTCCGGTGAAGGCAGCTGCCCATCAAATGCCAGCCTGATGCGCTCAACCGCACTGTCGGTATCATGCACTTTATACCGGCACTCCGACGGATACTGCTCCCGGTAGCACAGTGCGTCAGGCGCGACCGGTATACATCCAGCGCTGACCGCCTCAATCATTGAGAGCCCCTGAAATTCATGATCTGCACAACTGATCACTACCTGTGCCCGGCGTAGCAGCTCGCAATATTCTGCTCTGGATACGCGACCATCGGCGACAATCACCTCGTGAAACTGCGTGCGGATGTCCTCCAGCGTCGCCGGTATTTTCGCCGGACGCGGCCCCAGTAATGCCAGTGTAAAAGGCACGCCCTGCAGGCGCAGTTTCTGCAGAATCGCGAGAAACAGATCAGGGCGTTTATCGTATTCCCAGCGATGATTCCACACGATCAGGCCCTGAGTTTTTGCCCCAGAGCCTACGCCATCAACCGGCACAGGCAGCAACGACGACTTGTCTTCGAGTTCCTGTCTTAGGGATTCTGGCCGGCAATCGGGCAGCTTCTTCAACAGGTGATCCACGCCGGACACGAAAGAGCTCAGGTTGTACTGCGAATTAAACAGGCATCGGTCTGCCGCAAGCGCACCGTACAACTGGACCATCTGCGGATCGACCGATGAGTGTTGTTCCTTACCTACCGGATAGGAAAACTGATTCTCATGAAAGTAATAGGTCAGAGGAACGGAGGCTAGCGCCGGCAGAAGCCCGCGCAGGGTAGCGACATCCACCATAGACGTCGCCAGGATATGGTCGGGTTTCCAGTCAGCGAAAAGTTCGGTGAGTTCTTCGCGCCAGGATAAGGGGTTTCCACGGATGCGCCAGCGGAAATACCGCCCCGGTAACTCAAGTACGCGCCAGTCGACGTCGAGGTGTCGGGTCAGCCAGGTGACCCATGCCGCATGACTGTCTGAGCGGTAGGCAGACAGCAGCAGAATACGTTTGTCAGTACTCAAGACGGACCGATCCATCCTCATGCTGCTCTACACTGGGAGATCTCGCACTTTCCATCGACTCACGAGCAGAGTTAATGACCTCTTTTTCACGGTTTATGGCGTCGTCGACGCGCTTGCGCTCTGCATTCATCTGATCAACCACGGCCTGACTGCGGTTGGCTGCATTGACTCCGGCGATAGAATTCGCCAGTTCTGTTCCCCGGCTGACGATACTTTCGCGCTCTTTTTCGAGCTTAGTCAGCCGACGCTCAGCGCTGCGTATTTTTCGTTCAGCCTCAAGACGGCGATTGTTATTTGCGACATCGTTAGCCATCGCATCAAGATCTGGCGTAGAAAATGAACTCTGGGGCGCCGTAGCCTGAATCGTCTTCTTCTCAGCGGTCACGCTGCCTGACGGGCACGGCATCTGTGAGTAAAGCGTCGAGCCATCCGCTTGCTTGCACACATACACACCTCCAGCGAGTGCCAGCTCACTGACGAACAGACTCAAAAGCACACAGAAACGCATCGCAAAATCTCCCAGTAGACGGCGGGATACTACCATAGGCTCAGGATGCAACCTACGCTACCGGAATTAGTGTCTATACTTCGGCGTAAGCGCGGGAAACCGCCCAAGGTCTCAAAACGGAGTCGTGAATGACCAAGCCCGACCAGCTCCCGGTGCAACAGGGAAAGCAAAGCCTGTGGACACTGCAGAAATATGCGCTGGATAAGCACGCCATCGTCGCCATCACTGATCTTCAGGGACGGATCACCTACGTCAATGATCTGTTCTGCGATATCAGTGGATATCGTCGGGAAGAAATTCTCGGCAACACTCACCGGCTGATTAACTCTGGCTTTCATCCGAAAGAGTTTTTCACCGAAATGTTCCGCGCGGTACATGAAGAAGGGCAATGGCGCGGTGAGATCTGTAATCGTCGCAAAAACGGCGAACTCTACTGGGTAGAATCCACCATCTCCCAGCTCTTGGATGACCAGGGTAATCCCGATGGCTATATCGCTCTGCGGACTGATGTCACTGACCAGCACCGCACGCTGGAGGCCATGCGCAGACTGCACGAAATCACCTCTGCACGTGAGACCGATGTCAATCAGAAAGCCCAACAGATTCTGGAGCTGGGCTGCGAGATATTTAACCTGCCGATCGGCATCATTTCCCACATTACGACCGATACATACACAGTGCGCTACTGTGTCGCCCCCGGAGATGGCCTGAACCCAGGAGATACCTTCGAACTGGGGAACACCTATTGCTCACAAACCCTGGCCTGTCATGCTCCTGTCGCGTACCACCACGTCGCAGAGAGTGATTTTAACGGCCATCCTGCATACAAAAGTTTTGGCCTGGAGGCCTATATCGGCGCACAACTTATGGTTAATGACGTTCCCTTCGGAACCATTAACTTTTCGGGACCTGATTTTCGCGAACGTCCCTTCAGCTCTGGCGAAATCGAACTGATTCAACTTTTTTCCAAATGGATCGGAGATGCTTTTGCGCGTCACGAAACAGATACGGAACTTGACCGCCAGCGCGCCCTGCTCGACTCCGTCAGTGAGCAGGCCAGAATCGGCGCCTGGGAGCTGGATCTGAGCACCAACGAGCTGCACTGGTCACGCATGACCCGTGTCATTCATGAAGTCGATGACGACTACCAGCCTGATGTCGCTACCGCCATCAACTTTTATAAAGATGGGCCCGCACGGGATACCATTCGTACCGCCGTTGAAGAGGCAGTTTCTTTTGGCAAAAGCTGGGAACTGGAGCTTCCACTGGTCACCGCGAAAGGAAATCCCATCTGGGTCCACGCTCGCGGTGAAGCCATAATGGCCGGTGGCGTCTGTATACGCCTGTTCGGTTCGTTTCAGGACATAACACAGCAGCGCAAAGCGAAAGCTCAGCAGATTGAACAGGCTCAGCGTCATCAGCTGATGGTCGAATCCACCGCTGTCGGTTTCTGGGACTGGGATATCGAAACGGACGCAGTGACCTACAGTGAGCGCTGGGCCGACATCATAGGGTACGACCTTTCCGAGCTGGAGCCCGCGAATGTCAAAACCTGGCGAAGCGCATGCCACCCCGATGACCTTAAGCGTTCCGACGAAGCTCTGCAGAAACACTGGAACAGAGAAACCGACCTGTACGCCTGCGAAGCGCGGATGAAACACAAGGATGGCCACTGGGTGTGGGTGCACGATACAGGCCGGGTTGTCGAGTGGACAGCCGACGGTAAACCCAAAAGAATGATAGGTACGCACCTCGACATTTCACAGCAGAAAGAAAGCGAAGAAGCCATTCTTCAGGCCAAGCGTGAGGCCGAGAGTGCCGCCCGCGCCAAGAGTGAATTTCTCGCCACCATGAGCCATGAAATTCGTACGCCGATGAACGGTGTACTGGGTATGCTGAATCTGCTGCAGAACACGCCTTTGTCTGAAGATCAGGTGAACCGGATCAGGATTGCTCAGAACAGCGCGCAATCTCTGCTCGCCCTGATCAACGATATTCTCGATTTCTCCAAAATCGAAGCCAATAAGCTGGAGCTGGAACACATTGATTTCGATATCAACCAGACACTGACGGAATGTATCGAGAGCCTCGCCAGTCAGGCGGAGGTCAAAGGTCTCGAACTGATTGTGGATACTTCTCTGCTATACAGCCCGTTCGTCAATGGCGACCCCGGGCGCATACGCCAGATTCTGACGAATCTGATCAGTAATGCCGTGAAGTTCACGACATCTGGTCACATTGTTGTGACACTGACTCAGGTGCGGCAGAAGAATCACTGGCTGACCAAGCTGATTGTCGAAGATTCTGGCATCGGTATTCCTCCGGAGAAGCAGGAGCATCTGTTTAAGGCATTCAATCAGCTGGATTCATCCACCACCCGCCAGTTCGGCGGCAGCGGACTGGGCCTTGCCATTGTGAGAAACCTCTGTGAACTGATGGATGGTGATATTGAAGTAGAAAGTAAGGCCGGTGTTGGCAGTCGCTTCACCGCCACGGTCAGTCTGGGCCAGGCTGCTGGTCAGCATGAGGTGGTCAGAGAAAGCCTGAAAGGCAAAAAGATTCTTCTGATTGAAGACCACCCCAAAGGACGCGAGGTTCTGGCCAACCATTTTTCTGAATCCGGCGCCCAGGTAACGACCGCAATGGATGGCCAGGAAGCAGCGCAGAAGTCTGCAACCAGTACGGAGTCCTTCGATATTGTTCTTCTGGACTACGACATCCCAGGAGACGACTGGCGCCGTACCGCAGCAAAACTTTCAACAATACCGTCGTGTGAAACCGCCCTGAGATTACTGACAGTGCCGGTCACCTATCAGAAGAATTATCGCGTTGTGGAATCTGGCGATCTTCACGGTCATATCCAGAAACCATTGAATATTCTCAACCTGCAGAGCTTCCTGGGTAAGCGGAATCAGTCACCGATCGATATTATGGACAGTACCCAAAATGCGCGTATGCCAACATTTTCAGGCAAGCGCGTGCTTCTGGTCGAAGACAACCATGTCAACCAACTGGTCGCCGAAGAAATGTTGACTGCCTTTGGCATCCAGGTGGATGTCGCTGAGCATGGTAAGCAGGCGCTGGATATTCTGGGGTCGCAGAAGGCCCCTCCCTATGACCTCATTCTGATGGACTGCCAGATGCCCGTCATGGATGGCTATGAAGCAACCCGCAGACTGCGCCATGGTCAGGCTGGCGATATCTGCCAGAGTCTGCCCGTGATCGCTATGACCGCTCACGCGATGACCGGCGATAAAGAACGTTGCCTGGCGAGCGGCATGAACGATTATCTGCCAAAACCGGTGGATCCTTCGCAACTTCTGACACTACTCGAACGTTGGTTGGGGAATGCAACAATGGAAGCAGAAAGACCTGCTGGTGACCTCGCGCAGGCGAACCGCCCTCCACAGATTACTGAGGTGTGGGACAGGGCTCAGGCGCTGAACCGTGTTGTCGGAAACCAAAGTCTGCTGAACCAGTTGATTAACATGTTCCGAAGTGAACAGCCTGTCCGCCTCCAGGAAATGCGGGATGCATACAAGGCTGGGGACTACAGCACACTCACCGATATCGCTCACAGCCTTAAGGGCGTCGCCGGTAACCTCGGCATCCGACATGTACAGTCAATATCGGCTGAGCTTGAGTCGGATCTGAGAAGTGGAGATACCTCAGATATCGAGGCGACACTGACCAGGCTGGAAGAGGAAACTGAACGGTTTGTCACTCTTTTCAAAGATCAGGAGCCTCCGGCTAAACGCGGAAACCCTCATACCCTGCGGGCAAATCTGCTGAGTATTCGCAGTAATCTTGCGCAGAATGATTACATTAGTCAGAAAAGTCTCGAATTCCTGAATTATTCCTACAATGACGCCGTTATTGAAGAAGAACTCAGTAAACTTGCGCGCGAGATCACAGCATTTGAAAACGCGCAGGCACAGACTAGGCTTAACAGACTGCTCGAAGAGATGAAAGAGCCAAAATAATGATTAGTAACTCGCCACTGTCTACCGTTCTGATTGTCGATGACTCGCCGTCTAACATTCGTGTGATGGCTGCCGTCCTCCAGGAACGCTATCGCGTGAAGACTGCCACGAGTGGTCAGCAGTGCATTGAAATGGCCATCCGACACAAACCAGACCTGATTCTGCTGGACATTGAAATGCCCGGTATCAGTGGTTATGACGTGTGTCGTGAACTGAAACGCCTCAGTGAAACTCAGGACGTGCCTATCATATTCGTTACCGGGCGCGACAACATTGAAGACGAAGAAATGGGACTAAGGATCGGTGCCGTGGACTATATTACTAAACCTATCCGTCCGGTGATTCTCTCGGCACGGGTAGACACACACATCACGCTTAAGCGCCAGCAGGATCACCTGCTCAAGCTAGCCATGCACGATCAGCTGACGGGTCTGTACAACAGGCACTACATGCTGGAAACCGTCGACCGTAAGATCGCCCGCGCCCGTCGACATTCCACACCGCTCAGCGTGATGATTATTGACCTGGACCACTTCAAGAAAATCAACGATACCCACGGGCACATCGTCGGTGACCAGATTCTGGAACACGTCGGTGGTTTTCTGAACCATCAATGCCGAATTGAAGATACCGTCACCCGCTTTGGCGGAGAGGAATTCCTGATCCTGATGGAGCCCTGCAGCCTCAATCAGGCGCACTACAAAGCAGAAGTGATCCGCCATCAGGTGTCGGAGCTTCACCCATCGGGGATCCCCGTGACTGTCAGTATCGGTATTGCCGAACTTACGGATACAGACTCGGATTTCAGTGCCCTTCTGAAGCGCGCTGATGATGCCCTTTACCGGGCAAAAGATGCCGGCAGAAACTGTACTATGCTGGACGAAATTCGCCCACTCACTCAATTGGGCTGACTGGCGTATCCTGATTCAGATACTCGGCGTGCTCACGCGCCAGACGATAGAATACATCGGCGGTATCACTCAGGCCGGTGCTTCTGAATAACGCAAATGAATGCCACACAACCGGGTAGTTAACCGGCAGCACGACCATAGTGTTCTGTCGGATTTCTTCCCGGAAGAGAGTAACCGGACCTCCGGTGAGATAATCTGAGCTGGCGACCAGGTTTTTACATATCCGATAGTTCTCGCACTCAACAGTAGTACCTCCCCTCACCAGGTTCTCTGGTAACTGCCTCGCCATGTACTCTGGCAAAGGTGGGCCGATTCTCGGATATTCAATGACGTCGAACAGATTCAGTGATTCTCTACCCTGATCCAGCGGGTGACCTTTCCTCGCCACAAATACGATGCGCGCAGACACCAGGGCTTCACGAATCAACGAAGCAGGAACCTGCCCCTGGTCAAACGGTCCCAATGCAAGATCCACAGTCCCTTCTTCTACCGCCTTCACCATGTCGTCAGCCGACATCTGCTTCAGTGACACCTGACAGCCGGGTTGTTCTTCTAGAAAGTCCTGCAGCAACTTCGGAAACAGCAGTTGTTCTATAAGTGGCCCCATCGCCACAGTGAGACTGCGCTGATCTCCGGTGGCGATCTGACGAGCCTGTTTCTCAATCCCCGTCATCTGCCGTCGAACAGAGGCACCCTGAGCGATCAGTAACTCACCGGCGGGTGTCAACTTTGCGCCGGTACTACCGCGCTGTACGACCTTGAAGCCGAGCCGGCTCTCTATCCTGTCGACTTTACGGGAAAGCGTGGGTTGCGACAGATTCAGAGAAACTGCCGCTTCGCTCAGACTTCCTTCGCGGAAGATAACTTCCAGAATCCAGAGATCAGATAAATCCAATTAATAACGCTCCATCAACCCTTGCCAACCACCCTCCTGGCCGGGCTCGGGAAGGATTTCGCCCCCCTCCATTGCCCAGCTGGCAGGTATGTCCGTCAGCACAATATCTATCGTCGTTTCTTCCAGGTTCAGTAATGATGCGATCGATGCGGACACTGCGCTCGCAATCCGGGAGTTCGCATCCGACGCTTCGCGCAACCGCACAACGCCATTGACGTGACATTGCGTATCGGCTTTCAGGCTGACCCGATCCTGAACATATACGTTAACAAAATGTTCCGGCGCATCAGTCTCGCCACAGTGTGCCTTAATCACTGCCAGTGAAACCGCACTCCTCTGAGCCTGCGTGAGTTCGCCACGTACCGCCACATTGTAGAGAGGCATAAAAAGACTTCCTTTCAGTTGAGTGTGTATTCCGCCAGTCCGGTCGAGAGGCGACTACGGATCAGGTTAACCAGAGTGCGCAGGACGAAACCGATGCGCGCGCATGTGCTCAGGCGAGCCAGCATCTGCCGTTGAACCGTCGCAAACATGGACTGGTTAAGAGCAGCGACCATCAGATCCCGGTCATCGTGACCCAGAGCCAACCATTGATTGTTCACTGACTGAAGAACAGCTGTACGGGTTCTCGCATCTGTTCCGTCCGGCAGGATTACAGAAACAGACACAAGGCCTGACTGCTCCCGAGCCCGGAAAAGGTGGTCGGCCTCTAGCCGGCACCAGAGAACAAGGGGACTGCGGCCACTGTTGAATATTTCCAGGGTTTCTTTCAGCGCCCGCTGAAACAGACGACGATCGTCCTCTGACAAGCGTCCTTCCGGGTACATACAGTTAATGCGCATAGCACGCTCCGAAATAATTATTTTGTATAGCGTAACCCAATAAAAACCAATCGCTATTCATATTCTTTAACACTAAGCCAAATATCCGAATAGGCCAACATTCATGATTGGCGGTACTTTAGTGGTTCACATTAAGGAGTCGGCCGATGAATGCTATTGCCTCTGATCCATTGCTCAGCAGTTTCGAGAAACTGCGACAGGCACATACCAACAACACACCTGCGGCGGTGCGTATCAATCGGCTCGACCGTTTGCAGAGATCTCTGAAAGAGCATCAGTACGCATTACAGGAGGCGCTGAAAACGGATTATGGTAGCCGCAGCGAGGCAGACACCTTAATAGCGGAGATACACGCCCTGGCCTCCTGTATCCAATATCACCGCCGCCATCTGCGTCGCTGGATGAAACCTCAGCGCCGGCATGTACCTATGCATCTGCAACCCGGAAGCGCCCGGGTTATTTACCAGCCCGTCGGGCTGGTGGGCATTGTTGCTCCCTGGAACTTCCCTGTTTATCTGTCGCTGGCCCCTCTTGTCACTGCGTTGTCAGCAGGAAACCTCGCGATGATAAAGACTTCCGAGTTCGCACCAGCAACATCGGCGGCACTCGCCAGGCTGATCCGTGATGCCTTCACTGACAACGAGGTCAGTGTTATTGAGGGAGACATTGATACTGCGGTTGCTTTTACACACCTGCCTTTCAATCATCTGGTATTTACCGGGGCCACGACCATCGCCCCTACCGTAATGAAAGCCGCCGCAGACAACCTGACTCCTGTCACTCTTGAACTCGGAGGCAAATCCCCTGCTCTGATTCACCCGGAATATCCCGTCGAGACGGCAGCGGGCCACATCGTCTACGGTAAGGCCATCAATTGCGGGCAAGTGTGTGTATCCCCTGACTACGTACTCGTTCACGAGAGCAAAAAGGACGAGCTGCTAGCAGCGCTAGAGGATGAATTCCGCCGCCGTTATCCGACGGTTATCAACAACGCTGATTACACCAGCATCATCAACACCCGACATGACGATCGGCTTGAAGGCCTGCTTTCCGACGCTGAAGCCAAAGGTGCAACAATCAAGGCTCTGTGGCCTGCGGGCGAAACCCCAGAAAAGCCATGTCGACGACCACTGACGCTTGTCTCCGATACCAGTGACGATATGCGTGTTACGCGCGAAGAAATTTTTGGGCCAATACTTCCTGTGATCACTTATCGGACTCTGGACGAAGCGTTCAGATACATTAACGAACGCGAACGTCCCCTTGCGCTGTACTACTTCGACCAGAAGCGCAGCCGCGCCGATAAAGTCATCAGTGAAACCATCTCTGGGGGAGTGTGCATTAATGAATGCATGACCCATATATCAGTCGATGATATGCCATTCGGAGGCGTAGGCCCCTCCGGAATGGGCCACTACCATGGAGTTGAAGGTTTCAGGAACTTCAGTCATGCGCGTAGCGTGCTGTATCGTGGAAAAATCAACTTTACTCAGTTAACAGGCGCTCCGAGAAATCACTGGCGCTGGCGCCTGTTCAAGCGATTCCAGGCTTGGCGCCTCGGTTTGTAAGGGCTGCTGACGATCTCTTTCAATACAGGTACAATCGCCGCCCCGGATTCAACACAGCTGGCGCGCGGCGAAGGTATAAGGCATGACAGATCAGAACTCTCAATCCCCTATCGGCGAAGGTACTGTCGTACCGACGAGTGGAAAAGTCGGCTTTGTGTCCCTGGGCTGTCCGAAGGCCCTGGTGGACTCCGAACGTATTCTCACTCAGCTGAAGCTGGACGGCTATGATGTCGTTAACAGCTACGGCGACGCTGACGTTGTCGTGGTTAACACCTGCGGCTTTATCGACGATGCCAAGCAGGAATCTCTCGACGCCATCAACGAAGCGATGAACGAAAACGGTCGCGTTATCGTCACCGGCTGTATGGGGAAAGGCGCCGATGCCGAGCTGATTAAAAGCAAGAACCCCGGCGTTCTGGCCGTCACAGGCCCACAGGCGTATGAAGAAGTCATGACCGCCGTGCATGAATGGTCGCCAAAGAAAGCGGAACATAACCCATTTACCGATCTGGTTCCGCCACAGGGTGTTAAGCTGACGCCACGTCATTATTCCTACCTGAAGATTTCTGAAGGCTGCAACCACAGCTGCACCTTCTGCATTATCCCGGACATGCGTGGGAAACTGGTCAGCCGGCCAGTGGGCGATGTTCTCGAAGAGGCGAAACGCCTCGTCAACGCCGGGACAAAAGAACTGCTGGTAATTTCTCAGGACACTTCCGCCTACGGCGTCGACCTGAAATACCGCACTGGTTTCTGGGATGGCAAGCCCGTGAAAACCCGTATGCTCGAACTCTGTCAGGAGCTGGGCAAAATGGGCGTCTGGGTTCGCCTGCATTACGTTTACCCTTACCCTCACGTGGACGAAGTCATCCCGCTGATGGCTGAGGGCAAAATTCTTCCGTATCTGGATATCCCCTTCCAGCACGCCAGCCCACGGGTTCTGAAACTGATGAAGCGTCCTGCACATGCAGAAAACACGCTTGAGCGGATCAGAAAATGGCGGGAAATCTGCCCTGAACTGGTACTGCGCTCAACCTTTGTTGTGGGTTTCCCGGGCGAAACCGAAGAAGACTTCCAGACGCTTCTCGACTGGCTTGATGAAGCGGAGCTTGATCGTGTCGGCTGCTTTAAATACAGCCCTGTGGACGGTGCTAAGGCGAATGACCTGCCAGACCATGTACCCGAAGAGATTCAACAGGAACGTCACGACCGCTTTATGGAGAAAGCTCAGGAAATCAGTACCCGTAAGCTGGCGCGCCGTGTTGGCACCCGCATGACGGTTCTGATTGATGAAGTAGACGAAGAAGGAGCGATCGGCCGCACGGTCGCTGACGCACCCAATATCGACGGCATGGTTTATCTGAACGAATTCTTTGACTGTCAGCCGGGTGACTTCGTCGAAGTAACCATTGAACACTCGGATGAGTATGACCTTTGGGGTTCACCGGTTAACGCTTGATTGGATCCCCGCCTTCGCGGGGATGACACAGCCTCTGCCGTTCCCGCCAGGGCGGGAACCCAGCCCCCTGAAGATCACCCTGCCAGCATAGAATCCAGATCTTCCTGCGATGGCATAAACCAGTACGAGCCGGTCAGTGCATCGCTGTAATCCATCATAGCGTCCGTCACGCCGTCGGTTTTCCCCAACATGCTGTCGATAACATGGGTAAAGCGCCCCATATCGCAGGCAAACGCGAGAAAATACAGTCCTTTGTCTGAACCACCACCGTAGGGGGTTCCGCGGCGGTACATCTTCATCGGAACATCCTCGACGTCGATATCGGTGCGCCCCACGTGAGACTCAGGCGGCAGTTCCGCGCCTTCGAGTTCAATGTTCGTTTCTTTGGTACGACCGATGACTTTTTCCTGTGCAACCACACTGAGGTTCAGGAACGGCTCAAGACGGTGTGTCCATTTCTGGCCAAGTACAAACGCGCCTCCGGCCCCTTGCTCACCCTCAGGGATAAGCGCTGCGGCACGCTTTTTTTCGTCTGTCCCAGGGTTACCCGTTCCATCAACAAACCCCGTTAAAATTCGGGCGTCACGGGTTTTAAATCCATCGAGATCCAGTACTAGCTCAGCGAGAGGTTCCAGTGCCTGAGTGACCTGCACGACGGCATTCATGATATCGCCACGATCTTCCCCTACGATCCATACAAAGAGATCTCGTTGGGTCGCTGGCATGACGTGGCCTTTTGCGGAAGAAAGCGCCGTGAAATCCTGCAGGCCAGACGGCGTCCAACCCGGACCCAGTCTTTCCCAGGTATGTTTACTGAAAGCGAAAAGAATGGCGGCGCCCTCTACGGGGGTAGCAGCCGCTTTTAGTGCTGAGCGGATGTCCTGATCGGTCGCATTATTAAACTGATATTCAAGATACTGTGCACTGCGGCCTGGCTCATTAAAAAGTCCCGCTTGTGGTGTTGCCATGCTCCACTCCTGATGTTTGCTATCGCTTTATGATAACGACTTCAGACTTCAGGAGCGAGTGTCAGCCCGCCTTTGCGTTGTAATCATTGGCCCAGGTCAGGAAGCCCTGCGCTGGCATTGAGCGACTGAAATAAAATCCCTGAACACAGCCGCACCCCATCTCTTTGAGAATAGATAATTGCCTCTCATTCTCAACTCCTTCTGCCGTCACACTGAGCTTGAGCACATTGCAGAGTGCAAAAATGGCCCGGCATATTTCGGTATCACTTTCACTGTCCGGCAGGTCTGTAACGAAACTCCGGTCAATTTTGACACGGTCAAAAGGCAACGTTTTGAGCCGGCTCAGTGAAGAGTATCCCGTACCAAAATCATCAATGGCAAACCGCAGACCGAGCTTACCAAGAATCTCCAGTTGCTCACGGGCACGATCATTATTCTGGATGGCGGTTTCAGTAATTTCGAGCTCAATGCCCGACGCCGGAACATCATGCCGGATCAGGGTATCCCTGACGATGTCAGGGAAGCGTTTGTCGTTTAACTGACGGGCCGAGACATTGACCGAAACGACCATGTCTTTATACCCCGAATTTATCCAGCTACGCAGTGCCTTACAGCTTTCATCAAGCACCTGCGCACCCAACTCCAGAATCATGTTGCTCTGCTCTGCAATCGGAATAAATCTCTCCGGCGGAATAACGCCCAGATCGTGACTGTACCAACGACACAGTGCCTCTGCCCCATATATCCGATGATTTTTCAGATCAATAAGAGGCTGAAATTCGACGCAGATTTCCTGATTATTGAGGGCTCCTTTCATATTCCGCTCAATTCTGAGCTTCTCGCCGGATTCCATAGCGAGTTTAAAATCGTAAAAGTAATAGCAGTTTTTGCCCATGTGCTTAGCATGAAACAAGGCGGTATCTGCAGCCGTGATCAGCTCTTCATGAGTAGACAGACTATTACTTGAAATGGCGATACCAATACTTGCGGAGACCTCGACAACTTCACGCGCCAGCGTCATGGGAGAAGATACCGAGCGCAACAGCTTGGACGCCATTACTTTAAGACCTTCTTCATCATCGACGCTGGGTACCACAATCACAAACTCATCACCGCCGACCCGGGTAACAATGTCATCGTCTCTGACCGAGGTCACAAAGCGCTCAGCCACCTGCTGTAGCATTCGATCTCCCTCGGCATGCCCCAGGGTATCGTTAATGGCTTTAAAGCCATCAAGGTCTATGTACAGCACAGCGACCTGCTCACCTGTCTCTTCACGGCGACTGAGGGCTTCTTTTAACGTCCGCTCAAGATGAACACGATTTCCCACACCGGTCAGTGCATCCAGAAAAGCCATACGCGCGAGACTTTTTTCAGCCCGCCTCAGTTCACCGATATCTGATATGGTGAATACGTAGTTGCTCAGCTGCCCCTGATCATCAAACACTCCAGAGATATGCTCCCAGGCGGGAAAACGCCCACCCGCTTTTTTATTGCAGCCAATTTCACCATTCCAGTGGTGAGATCCCTTTTCTGTGAGGCGGGGATAAAAGTGATCGCTGTGGCGGCGGGCATGTAAAAATTCATCGGGGTCGCGCCCGATGATATCGTCCAGGGAAAACCCCGTGATATCAAAAAAAGCTGGGTTGGCAGTTGTTACCTTGCGGTATTTATCCGTGATCAGTATGCCTTCTGACGTTGATTCAAAAACGGCTCGGGCCTGACGCAGTTTTTCCTGCGCACGAAAGTCGTCTTCAACATCGCGTACGACACCAATCACCCTGCGGCTGCCATCGTTCCACTCAAAAACCGCGGCGAAAACCTCTGCATGATCGTAGTCTGCTCCTTCTTCAAACCGCATTCTGATCTGACAGTGAATACGGGAAGAGGCCTTCAGGTTGTCGTAAATAATCGAGCGATCATCGGGATGTACTTTCTCGACCAGTTTATCGAGTGACTGACTGAACACGCCTTTGTCTGCAGGAGGTTTCCCATCCGCCACCATGTCACCGGTCGGGTCCCACTCCCATATCGACATTTTTGCGGCATCAAGCGCCATCCGCAGTCGTTCATCAGAACGCCGGAGTTCTTCGTCCGTTGAGTGCTTGGCGAATGCAACCCGTATAGCAGCATCCAGTTCGCGCTTTTCATAAGGCTTAATCAGATAACCGTACGCTTGGGCTTTCCCTGCTTCGTCGACGATATTCTTATCCGAATATGCAGAGAGAAAAATAACAGGAATAGAGTGCTCTTCGACAATTTTCGCGGCAGCTTCGGTACCCAGCATGTCTGTTTTCAGGTGAATATCCATCAATACCAGATCGGGTTTCAGCTCTTTCGCTGCGATGATGGCATCTTCTCCAGTATCCGCTGTTCCGACCACTTCGTAATCAAGATCGGTGAGTGCCATTTTCAGATCAAGCGCAGTGATGCGCTCGTCTTCAGTAATAAGAATTCTTCGCTTGCTCATTTCCTGCCCGCCTGCGTTGCAAACCGGAACTCAAAACGCGTGCCTTCCGAGCGGATCAAGCTCAGTTCAGCTTCCAGTTGCTCTGCCAGTCCGGGGATTAACTGAAAACCCAGTGACCTTGTGGTACTCAGCTCAACATTTTCGGGAAGGCCAATGCCGTCGTCCCTGACCATCACTTCTGTCATTTTTTCATCCTGAATAAGACTGATTTCTATCGTGCCGCTCTCCCGGCCGATAAATGCATGTTTTATGGCATTGGTAACTAATTCATTGACTAACAGACCGAAAGGCAATGCCTGATCCATCATCAGGTAGACCTGACCATTATCTGAGTGGATATCGATCGAAATATGACTGGTTACCCCGGTATAGCTCCGACGCATCAGATCACACAGGTTTTTCAGATAGGAAACCGCCTCGATCTGCTCATAGCTTTTCTGCTCGTACAGCTGCTGGTGAATCAGCGCCATAGCCTTAACGCGCCCCTGACTCTCATCAAAGTGTTTGCGCACATCTTCCGGCACACCGCGCGACTGAAGATTCAGCAGGCTTGAGACCACCTGAAGATTATTCTTCACCCTGTGGTGTACTTCATTAAGCAAGGAGGTTTTCTCCAGCAAGGCATCGACCAGGCTTTTCTGGATATCCTTCTGGATGGACACATCCATGATTGTGGCGAGAATCCTCGTCCCCTCCGGGAATTCCAATGGCGTCAGCCCTACCTCGACCGGAAATCGGGAGCCATCCCGGCGCTCAGCAAACAGCTCGCGCATGGCGGCCATCGCTCGTGGCTGCGGCATATTCTGATAACGGGTGCGGTCGTGGCGATGGCGTTCTCTGTGGCTTTCGGGCACCAGATCTTCGACCTTCAGGTCATACATCTCATTCTGTTCATAGCCAAACATTTCCGCGGCGCGGCTGTTCACCAGCGTAATTGCTCCGCTTTCATCAATCATCAGCAAACCATCTGCCGTGGCCTCAAATACCCGACGGAAGCGCTCTTCACTGAATCTGAGCTCGCTTTCCCGGTCAATGCGCTCGGTAATGTCGTTTGCCGAAGGAATCAGGTAGGTAATGCGGCCGTTGGAATCGCGTAACGGTGAGAGCATAAAGTCGATCGTGATGCGAGTGTCGCCGATCGTCCGCACAACCACATCGTAGCGGACTGTCTCTCCTTCAGACGCCTGCAGCACGGCCTCTTTTAACTGACGTTGCACGGCCGGTGAATAGTTCCACCAGAAGCAGTCCCAATACTTTTTGCCAACGACGTCATCAAGGGTAATTCCTGCAGCTTCAAGCGGTGAGCGATTGGCATCGACGACAGTGCCGTCCGGAGTCAGAATCCCCACGAAGGTAAACAGACTGTCGATGATTCTCCGTACCAGATCATGCGACTCGCGACGCGCCTGCTCCAGAGCATATTCCATGGTGTGATTGGTCGCGGTAGCCAGCACCCCTATGGTCTGGCCCTCTTCGTCTTTGATCGGCAGATAGGAGGCTTCCCAGTAGTCCTGACCGTTTTCTTCACCAGGATTAAACTTCAGATCGGGAAGGCCGATGCCGGTTTCGAGAACAGCGGTAAGCTCAGGCACAATCGCCGGTGCCAGCGAAGGTAATACATCCCAGACCGTTTTTCCCAGATGGTCTTCAGCGCTCATACCGTTAAAACCAGCCAGCGTCTGGTTGATATGCCGGTACCTGAGTTCGTGGTCGAAGACAGCAATACCCAGGTCGGTACTTTCTAATAAAGTATCGAGCGCGCCAGCTTTCAGCTCTGTTAGCCCTGCATCCTCTGCCACTGCCATCGCTTGCCCCGTCATCCGGTTAACTGTAACTAAAGGTTAGCTGATACGCAGAAAGACGCCATTTATGGCCCCTGCGCAACATAAGTGATCCTTTTATGTACAGACAACGCTAACACGCAGCACCCGGGCACCCTATCAGAACAATGTATTAGAAATGTACACCCGCTTACGAATGACCATCGGTTTGAGTCTTATCGACGCTGAAGAGTTTCGCCCGGACCTGTTTGCGGTACTGCCCCGGAGTCACCCCACTCTGCTGGCGGAAAGTACGGACGAAATGGCTGGAGTCTGCGAATCCACACAGCTGCGCAATCTCAGTGATATCGAGGTCACTGCTTTGTAACCATTCCCGAGCGTGACGGCACTTTAATTGCTGCAGATACAGCCCGGGGGCTGTTCCTGTTGCCTTTCTGAAGCGGCGCAGCAACTGGCGCTCGCTTAGCCCGGCAAGCTCTGCCAATCGGGAGGAATCCAGTGAAGATTGCCAGTGTTGATGCAGATACCCCTGCACCAATGCCATCTCTTCATCTGCATGGCTGGGAGCGTCAGCCCGGAATACACGCTTCTCAAAGGGGTTGCGGACTTCCGGAGAAAACTGTTGCTCAACGGCACGAGCGATATCCACACCAAAGACGATACCGATCAGATGAATCATCAAATCTGCGCCAGAGTTAATACTAGCGGCGCAATAAATCCGACCAGACTGCGTCAGCAGATGATCGCGCTGCAGTCTGATCTGCGGAAACCGCTGTGAAAAGGCATCCAGCGCATGCCAGTGTGTGGTGGTCGCCTGACCATCAAGCAGACCCGCTGCCGCTGGCAACCAGGCCCCCGTGCCTATGGTCATAATCGCTGCGCCTTCGGCATGCCGGGAAGTTAACCAATCCAGAATCTCACGCTGCTCTGCTCCCGACTTACGGGGGTTCCGCCACAAGGCCGGTATAAGGATCAGATCGGTTGCTGTCACTTCACTGATAAGCCGGTCCTGGCGAATACCAAACCCGCCCAGCGGGGTTACGCGCTTTTCCAGCCCCAACGTCTCAATCACCGGGCGCACCGTCTGTGACCTGTTGACTGCGCGATGACGGGCGATCGCCGTCTCCAGCATTTCAACCGGCATCGCCAGGCTCGAAAAGAGCATCTGATCCAACATCAGCAATGACACACGTTTCAGCATCTTCAGCCCCTGAAGAGTCTTAATTGATCAATAATATGTCTTTATTATTCTATATTAACAAGACTCACCCGGCGCACACTGTGCAGGCACACAACCTGAAACCGCCGGAGGCCGCTGTGTCTGAATCCAGAATCGACATCACTGACGTAGTTATCGCTGCTGCAGGAGGCATCAATGCAGCAGGACGCAGCTCCGGCCACCAGGCATTCCGGCGTGTGGTTTTTGACGCCCTCTCACCCGTGCAACAAGCACAGCTATTGAATGAAATCGCCAACCTGACAGAGCGCCCGCCTCATGAAGCTCTGGAGGGCACACTGGTCCGGCGCTGGGACAGCGATTGTCCGCAGCTGCGTGGCTGGAATCCTGAGGCCATGCTCTATCACGAAGTCATTGATAGTGAAAAATCGAACATAGATAACGGTATAAAAACTTATCGCGAAAACCACCGCCGTTGCGATGTACAAAGTGCCGGGCAACTCCCCCGGGGCTTCAATCTGTCGGGCTTATATAACTCCCGCCATCATCCCCGCGGTTTACAGATGGCACTGTATGCGGCAGCTGATGCGCTTGGAAATCTTGGCATGAGCGCTGATGACATCAAACAACACCTGCACCCGGATGATATCGCCGTCTATATGGGCTCGACCGCAGGTCAGCTGGATATGGAAGGCTTCGGCGGCATGCTCTGTTCTGCCTATCTCGGCCAGCGTAATACTTCACGCCAGTTACCGATGGGTATTTCGACCATGCCGGCCGATTTTATTAACGCGTATCTGCTCGGTAACGCCGGCAGCACAGGCAGCAACAACGGTGCCTGCGCCAGTTTCCTCTATAACCTGCGCATGGCGCTCGACGATATCCGCAGCGGACGCCGCAAGCTGGTGCTGACAGGCAACAGCGAGGCCCCACTGATTCCGGGGATCGTTGAGGGCTTTAATGCCATGGGCGCCCTGGCGACCGAAGAGCGATTGAGAAAACTGGACAATCTGAGCGACGATCAGCAGCCCGATCTGCGCAAAGCGTCACGCCCTTTCGCGCAGAATGTTGGCTTTACCATGGCCGAGTCGGCGCAGTGCTTTATTCTCACCAGCCGTGAAACCGCACTGGAGCTGGGCCTCAACATTCTGGGAAGCGTCGGTGACGTCTTTATTCACGCCGATGGCCATAAGCGCTCTATTTCAGCCCCCGGCATCGGCAACTACATCACCATGGGAAAAGCCCTGGCGAGCGCAGAACGCACCCTGGGGAAAGGCTGCTTAAATCAGAGCTTTGTTCACGCCCACGGTAGCAGCACCCCGCAGAACAGAACGACCGAATCCGATATGTTCAGCCGCCTGGCAACAGCATTTGATATTGAAAGCTGGCCAATTTGTGCAGTTAAAGCTCACCTCGGACACTCGATTTCCGCCGCTTCTGCCGACCAGCTATTGATGACGCTGGGAAGCTGGAACTACGGTATTCTGCCCGGTGTTACGACAGCCCCGGAAGTGGCGGCTGATGTCACACTTGAGCACCTGGAGATTCCGTTCGCCCACACCCACAAAGAACAGAGCGACATCCAGCTCGCCTTTATCAACAGCAAAGGATTCGGCGGTAATAACGCCAGCGCTTGGGTGCTCAGCGGACAGGCAAGTCGCGATCACCTGCAAACTCTGGTCACGCAGAACGAGTGGCACCAGTACATCGCAAAAAATGAAAAAATACGCGAGAAACAAAAAGCGTATCTGAGCGCCGTCGCTAAAGAAAACATCCCTCTGCCGTACCGCGACAAAGAGAATCAGCCAGAGCCAGATGACATTGAATTAAGTGCAGAAGGTATGAAACTGCCGGGCTGGAAAGCGAGAATTAATTTCTAGGGAATCCAGCGCAATACAAAACATCCATCAAAATGGAATCACACTGCCATCCCAGTGCAGTAAGCGCCCGTTCTGTGCTGCGTTCAAACCGCGCATTACGCCAATCAAACGCTCCGCCGTCTGCGCTTGTGTATAAAGCTTGCCATCTGCAATGCCTGCCTGAAATGGCTTTGACAAGGCTGATTCTGTAGTGCCCGGGTGTTGCGCCACAACCACACTGCCCGGTGCCTTACGCCCCCATTCAATCGAGAGATTCCGGATAAACATGTTCAGTGCCGCCTTACTCATGCGGTAACTGTACCAACCTCCGAGACCGTTATCCTCGATACTGCCCACCATCGCCGACAACGACACCCATTTGATGGGGGCGGTACGCGTGACCTGCGGTGCAACCGCCTGCGCTAAATGAATATGCGTCTGCACATTCACCAACATATTCTGCTGCAGCCACTCTGCCGTTAACTGCGACAACGACTTCTCCGGCATATTCCAACCGCCGTGAAGGATACCCGTGCAACAGAACACGGCATCGACCGGTCCGCGTTCTGCGAGAAACCTCGAAACCTGATCAGCAGACTCGGCTGAAGTCAGATCGCACACCAGATGCGTCGATGAAGGCTCGCCCGAGCGACTGATCGTCAGAACCTGATCACCCTCATCACTCAGCTTTTCAGCAATCGCGGCGCCAATGGCACCGGATGCCCCTGCTACCAATACTCTCATCGCCGCTCCTTCATCTGATAAATGGATCTCTACGTTCGTGAAGATGACAGAGGCTGGTCATTCCAGTGCCCACAAAAAAGGCGCGAATCGCGCCTCTTCATTGTAAGGAGGTCTCTCCCCACAAAACGACTGTATTATGTAACGATCAGAAAGGTACATCATCGTCAAAATCGTTATACGCCTGCGACGGCGCCGGCTGCTGCGCAAACTGCGGCGCATCACCCATGCGCTCAACACGCCAGGCCTGCAGGCTGGTAAAGCACTTCTCAGGCTTACCCGGAGCATTCCAGAGACGGCCGTTCAGGTTGAACTGCACCTGCACTTCATCGCCCGGCTGAAACGTATCCATCAACGCACACTTGTCCTTAATCAGCTCCAGCGCCACATAGTTAGGGTACTCTGGCTTCTCGCCTTCACCAGTCAGTTTGATCACAAACTCACGCTTAGTGAACCCGTTCTGCCCGAACGACTGCGTGTCACCGATGGTGTGAATCACACCCTGTACTTCAAAACCTTTGGCCATGGTCAGCTCCTTAAAAATAATGGAGCCATTGTAGGGGGGCTGACCGATGGGTACAACCGCGCCGGCACTCAGCCACTGATCTCCTGCAGACGCTGCGCTAACTGGATAGAGTTCTGACTCATAGTATTGAGCGCACTGGCGTCCTGATTACTCTGGTCAGACAGCTTGCGGATACGCTCCGCCAGGCTGCTGATCATATAGGCGCGTGCATCCTCGCGTATCAGCGGCTAAGCCACTAATGACGTCACGAGATAGATACCTACGACTGACGACACCAGTAGCGCGCCGGCAAGAATACGGATTCGGGCAGAAATGAGCATAGATACTCAACAAAAGAGAAACTCATATCCTCTTGAGTGTAGACAGCCTATAGCGGTTGTCCCGGAAGAGCATGTTCAGACAGGACATTGTGGCCTGTGAGTCATGTGAGAAGAAGATGACGAGTCGCCGGAAAAGCACGCGCAAAAACGACATTAATTAGTAGGTTGAAAAGACATACAGCCCCTTGAGTTTATTTGAGTCGTAAGCTGCCCTGAATGCCTCAGAGCCATACAACGTGTAGCAGGCACAGTCGCTTGTTACAGTCGCTCATTGCCACTAACTAATCATCCACACCTGTTTCAAACGCTCCACCGTATGATCCCATTTTTTATCGCGTGGCCGGGCGATGGTGTTCTGATTGCCGAACAGGCCCACTTCACTGAATGCTGTACTCTGCGTTTCCGTATGTAGCCACTTTACGCCCACAAAAAACTCAGCGTTGTCTTCGCCAACGTCTTCTGCACGGGCGTAACTCCCTTTCAGGGTCATGCCTTCTGTGATGAATTCATCGGCCATAACGGCACTAGCGGTAACTTCAGCTACGCCGACATAGCCGGTACCGGGAATATTCACCCATAAACGATCACCCGGTGAAACACCCAATAAGGTCTTGCTGTACCAGCGACCACCGCCTCCCGAAACAAAACCGTATTCAATCGCATCTTCCCAGTTTCTACTGCCCGGCCCAGCGCCAAAGCTGCAATAAAACTCGCCATTCCAATGGCCTTTGGCCGAGGTGTTTACGGCGTGTTCTTCGGTTTCTAACGGGTCAATCATCCAGGCACGGCTGAGGTATTGGTGGCCGTTATCTTCAAAGACAGAGAAGAATACCGCGTTCACCGCGACGCTGGCTTTGTCGTTCAAGTAGGTAATAATCCGTTCGGTACTGGCGTCCAGTTCTGCGGCAACAATCACCATCTGGTGCGAGCTGTTTAATTCATCTTCAGACAACACTGAAGAAAACTTCTGACGGAATGCTTCATCGAGCGATTGACTACTCAAGCCCTGCTTAACGGCAAAGTCTGAATAGATACGCGACAGGCGGTCACTGCTCAGTGTTTCGACCCACGAGGCATAATCAATCGCCTGAGCGACTACATCTCTCGGGGTGCGGTCTTTTTTCAACTCAATCACAATGACCGAACCGCGGGCATCGACCGCCAGAAGATCAATCTTTTTACCAAAGTCGGTCGTGACCTGCTGGCCGATCAGCAACCAATGCGCATTCAGAATCGAAATATCCTTAACAATCTGTTGTTCGAGCAAAGCTTCGTTCTCAAGCTTGATCTCACGCAACGCCTGAGGTTTGGTATCTGCGCTTTGACTGATCTTCCATATTCCTTGCTGGACGGCCATTAGTACTTCTCTCCGAATATCTTTAATTCCCAAGCCTTGAATACCGCACTCAAAAAAACAACTTCCCTGCCATACGATCCAAACGCTCTTTCGTAGTCTCCCACTTAGGCATCACCTGCCCCATCAAGCGATAGAACCGCTCGCTATGGTTATGTTCAGCAATGTGACACAGCTCGTGCAGAATCACGTAATCAATACAGTCTCGTGGCGCTTTAACCAAATGAGGGTTCAGAGTGATTCTGCCATTAGGCGAACAGCTCCCCCATTGGGTCTGCATAGTAAGCACTCTGATCGGTGGCCGTTCTTCAACCCAAAGCGCTTGCTCCAATACGGCATCAAGGCGCTTGGCGAAGGTTTCTTTTGCCCGCAGCCGATACCAGTCTTTTAACAGCTCAGCGACTTTCTCCTGCGATTTATTTCTGACGGTTACTTCTATCGAACCGCGCAGCAGTTTTACTGACTGCTTCACTTCAGGATCTTCAATCACTTTGAGCAGATATTGCTTACCCAGATAGTAATGACTCTCGCCACTAACGAACTGGCGTGGCTGATAGTCTGCCAACTGTGTTTTAAATTCTGAAAGCTGCTGATAAATCCACCGGCCACGCTTTTTAACAGCAGATAACACCGAATCCCGGCTGGCGGCTTCTGATGCCAGTGCAACTACCCGGCAATCCGGGTGTACTTTGATCAATACTTTTGAGCTTTCGGACTTTCGAGCCAATCGGGTGAACGAGATTTTTTCGTCCCCGTAATAAAAGCTCATTAACTCGCCCTTGGGGCGAACTGGCACGTTCATAGGTTACTTATTGCTCAGGCCAACACGAGTAATCTGCACGATCAGCTCAACCATCTTTTTCACTTTATCCAACCCGGCGCCAACGTCTTTGCAATACTTAAACAACATCGGCAGCAACTTAGTACGGATATCAGCCTCAATATTCTGTGGATTAATTGAGTTCTCTGCGACGGCGGTTTCTACCTGGCGGTCTACCTCAAACGCCAGTTCGACCCAACGGTTCTGAACCTGCTCATCCATCACTGCCAGCGCCTCTGGTAATACCTTCTTGAAGATACCAAAGTATGCCTGTGCATGACGATTGCCCGAGAAAGCATCCGGCAGATCATCCAGGCGCCGTTCCTGAACTTGCTCTTCAAAGTCACGGAACAACATGTACTGCTTCAACGGATGATCGAACAGCGCCTCGGCCTCTTCAATCGCCTGACGCAAAAGCTTTGAGAACTCCTCCTGCGCGTAAGGGTCATCCTGAAGATCCTGCTCAATCATCTTGGTAACACGGGTTTTGATGATATCGGTTTCGTTGCGGGTCTTATTGTCAGTCCAGTTTTCAGGTTTCTGGCTTTTACCCATATTGCCGACGTCGTACTGGCCACCGGGCTCACGAACTTCAACTCCCACCACATGTTTGTCGATGAGTTGTTTTACTTTTTCTGCATACTCGTCGTAATCAATCCGCTCGCCCGTATCGCGCTGAATGGTCTGACGCAATGACGTCATGGCTTTCAGGGTTTCTTTATAATGGTGGCGATCTTCATCGGTGAAGCTTTTGTCTTCAAAGAAGATCACCGACTGCAACGCGACCTTGAGGCAACTGGCAAAGGCCGTCAGCGCCTGATAGAAGTCTTCACGTTTCTTCAAGTTCACATCGACCAGCTCGCTTTGCTCACCTGGAACTGACGATTCTCGCTCTTCTATTTTGGGCACCAATGCCTGTCGCATAGATTCGGTGTCAGCTGTGTTTTTCACCCCATCGAAGATAGCCCAGAGCTGCTTATACAACTGCGGTAAGCGTTTGTATTCCGTGCTCATCTGGTTGTAGAGGCCAGCAATATCGTCAATATCGTAGCCGCCTTGAGTACGCGAGGCTAAATCCTGATATTTCTGTATCGTGGTATCCAGCTCAGAAAGTATCCCGCGATAGTCAATCAGATAGCCAAACTCTTTCTTCGGATGCAGGCGGTTAACACGCGCAATGGCCTGAATCAGGTTGTGCTCTTTTAATGGCTTGTCGATATACAAAACGGCGTTCTTCGGCTCATCAAAGCCCGTCAGCAGTTTATCCACCACGATCAAAAGCTTAAGTGAATCGTCTTTATCAAAACGTTCAATCAGATGCTTGGTGTACGTCTGTTCGTCTTGTGTGCCAACGTGCTCTTTCCACCACTGCGTCACTTCGGGTGTACCGGATTCGTCCACCGCCGTATTACCCTCGCGGGTATCCGGTGAACTCATCACGACCGCCGACTCAAATAAGCCTGCTTCATCCAGGTATTTCTTGTAGCGAATCGCCGATGCTTTGCTGTCACAGGCGAGCTGGGCTTTCAAACCATCGTCGACGTTCTTCACAAAATGGTTAGCGATATCCAGCGCAATCAGGTGAATGCGTTCCTCCGCGCCGTACACCTGCCCTTTTTTGGAGAACTTACGTTTAAGGTCGGCCTTCTGCTGATCCGTCAGGCCTTCAGTAATGCGCTCAAACCAACGGTCAATCGCCCGGTCGTTTACATCAATATCGGGGATGCGCTCTTCGTACAGCAAAGGCGTTACGGTTTTATCTTCCACCGCGCGCTGCATGGTGTAGGCATGCACGATCGGGCCGAATTTATTGGTGGTTTTATCGTCTTTTAACAGTGGCGTGCCGGTAAAGGCCACGAAAGATGCGTTGGGCAAGGCCAGCTTCATGCGAATATGGTTTTCGCCACCCTGACTGCGATGGCCTTCGTCAATCAGTACGATCAGATCAGCACTGTCGTTATGACACTCGGGCAGCTTGGTGGCCGAGTTAAACTTCTGAATCAGCGAGAACATAATGCGCTCATTGCCTTTGCCGATCTGCTCTGCAAGGCGAGCGCCTGAGGTCGCCATCGCCGCGTCTTTGTCTTTCGACGTTGCCAGTTCACCACCGCTGGCGAATGTTTTGCTGAGCTGAGTTTCAAGGTCGACCCGGTCAGTAACGACCAGAATCCGGCATTGTTTCAGACTGTCGTGAAGGATCAGCGCCTTACTCAGAAACACCATAGTGAACGACTTACCCGACCCCGTGGTATGCCAGATAACACCGCCCTCACGACCGCCAGCAGAATTGCGGGTATTGATCCGGTCAATTAAGCACTTGATGCCAAACACTTGTTGATAACGGGCAACGATTTTACCGACCTTCTTATCAAACAAAGTGAAATAGCGGGTCATTTCGAGCAAGCGCTCAGGGCTGAGCAGACTGATCAGAATCTTATCCTGCTCAGATACCGCTAGCTCGCCACTGCTGATCAAGTGGTCATACCAGTCCAGATCGTCCGGATTACGATGGCCAAACAGCCCTGCTTTTGTGGCGTCATCCAAACGACGATTTTTGATGGCGAACATCTCAGCATCCGAGATGTCTTCTTCACGCCAGGCCGCCCAGAATTTCAGAGGCGTGTCACAGGTGCCATAGCGGCCATCAATACCGTTAATCGAGAACAGTAGCTGGCTATACGCAAATAACTGTGGGATTTCATCATGGCGCTGATTACGCAACGACTGCGAAATACCGGCTTCAATGGTCGGGCCTTTGCGGCTACTGCCATCCGGGCGCTTGGCCTCGATAACAACTAAAGGAATACCATTCACAAAGCAAACGATGTCGGGGCGACGGGTATCCTGCGCCGACGACCCCGCACCACCCGAGCAGGTAACAATAAACTCTTCGGTAAAGGTAAAGCTGTTATTGGCAAGATTCTGCCAGTCGATAATGGCAATGGTCGGGTTGGCCTTACGGCCATCGACAAATTCAGTGACTGAAATGCCATACAGCAGATGATTATAGAGTCGCTCGTTAGCACGCAGCAGGCCTTCGTTCAGAGCTGGGCTGCAGATCTCCGCAATCAGGTTATCAATGGCCTTCTCTGACAACGGATAGCTCTTGCCAGCAAAGGTAAAGGTACGCTTCTGAAGCTCGCTGCGTAACACTGAGCGCAAGACGACCTCATCGGTTTTGCCGCCACGGGCAGCAAGCGCCTGTTCAGGCGAGAGAAACGACCACCCAAGATTGGCCAACAACGTCAGCGCCGGTAGCTTGGCACTGTATTCTTCCTGAAATTTGGGAGCGTGGTGTTCCATTCGTTATCCTTACTGCTGTGGCGGCTTCCAGTGTAACAGCTCTTCTATATCGTTCTCTCCGGCCTGCTCTTTCAGCCGCCGACGATGTTCTGCAAAGCGTTCATATTCGGCAGTTGCTTTGGCATCAGCGTCTTTTTTACTGATAGAGCCAGCCCCAACCAGGACATCTCTGTCATTAAACTGAAGAAACTGATCCAGCTTACTCTGCCAGTCCTGTAAGAACACCTGCTGACGTCGCTCAGCCTGATCTTCGGCAAAGTCTAACCACATGGTGACGATACGGTTAAGTTCTTTGATTTCTGGCTCGGTGAGGTAGTTCTTAGCCGTGACAATATCGCCCTTACGCACTTCTGTGCCTTTAAACGTGTTCAGCCCCATATTTGGCTGAGACGCATCAGCACGGCTATGAATCAGTTCAGCGGCGGTATGACCAGAGCACGCATAGTGCAGCTTGTTCTGAATTGTTTTAAAGAACTGCGTGGTCTCTTTCAGAGACGGCTCGTAGTCTGCAGCGAGGGCAAATATCTCGCGTACGCGCAGGTACATCCGGCGTTCGCTGGCGCGAATATCGCGGATACGTTCGAGCAGCTCATCAAAGTAGTCTGGTGCTACGGATGCGCCGACCGGAGGGTTCTTCAGGCGTTCATCATCAATAACAAAGCCCTTAACCAGATACTCCTGAAGTGTCCGCGTCGCCCACTGACGGAACTGGGTTCCGCGGGTGGAACGGACGCGGTAGCCGACGGCTAGAATAACCGACAGGCTATAATGCAACCGCTTGCGACTGACCTTACGCGCGCCCTCAATCTGAACTTGTAAGTAATCCTTACAGGTTGAGTTTTGATCAAGTTCACCCTCTTCATACACCGCACGTATGTGTTGGGTAATCGCTTGCGGAGTCACTTGATACAGGTCAGCCATAGCGGCCTGAGACAACCATAGGGTATCCGACTCAAACCGACATTCGACCCGCGCCCGGCCGTCGTCTGTCGTAAACACCACGAACTCGCCAGCTGGTGGTGTCGATGGTTGATTGGTCATGTGCGGCTTCTCCTTACGTTGATAACCATTATATTACCGACGCTGACCAGAAAGACTTAACACCGAGAAAGCGTCTTTAATTGGCTTCCAGACATCATCCGGAACTTGATGATGCTTAAAATATCGCTGAAGGTCAGTTCTCCAACACTCCTCTGTAGTTTCATCGACATGAATAAATTTTTCAGCACTTACGTCACTTTAACGCTTTAGCCAGAAATCATCCTATACGCTTTTGCTCTCTCTCGATCAGTTGCTGCCCTTTGACAGAGAGCCCCAGTAACTTTGAAAGTTGCTGTTTCTCTTTGTACCCCACTGGGAACATATATATGTGCTGCACCACCAACTCTTTGAGAATTCGAGTACATACGTGATTGCCTTTGAGTCTCGCCATGCTGAGCTCAATACTTTTCATATCAATACGCTTCAAAAAGTGTAATTCGATCGATTGTTTAAGTAGCAACATCGCTGGTGTTGATTCCTTTTCTTCGATGGATCTATATATTTCCATCGCCTCCTTCGAACCTACCGAAGTTGCTATCTTTCTGACTACGTTATTGATTACACCGTATGTCAAATGGAGATATGCATTCTCAGCATGCCTTTCCACCTCATCATTAGATAACTCAGGGTTCTCTAAAAGGTGACTTGAAATAACTTTAACAATTTCGTTCTTTGCAATATCCGACATTGCTATAAAATATTTCAGAAATCGAAGACCGGCATTAATCCCATTTTCAGCTAGAACGTGCAGCGACTCTCTTTTCAAAGAGGCATGCCGGTTTTTTATAATCTGACCAGATATTTCCATACCTTTTAAAGTCTTGTTTATATCAGCTAGGATCTCCGTAGATTCCAACTCTTCATTATTCGACCTAGCTCTCTCATTCTCATCAAGCTTATGGTTATAATCATCCCGCTCCCGTTGTATTTCACGTTGTTCAATAATTAGTTCTGGAATTTGCTTCATGAAATCGCTCATGAACAACAACTGATCTTTTTCAAGAGTAGCGGCGGGATGTTCATCAAAAAGATCTGATAATACGGACTGAATTTCATTAATCACCCAACCATCTCGAGTGTGATGGGCAACGAAAATTAATATATTTGCGTAATCTTCACGGTGCAGATTTTCCAAGAGAACAGTAACCTTGCTCCGAACCTCTTTATTCTCCAAATACGATTCAGAGATCTTCTTCCCAACAAAAAAGTAATATATGTATGGATACTTAAAACCTGTCCTAAAATCCTTGACGTTCAATATTGACTGGCTAGACAACTTAGATAGCACCACTTCCTTATCAACATTGAGATACACACTACAGTATTCCTCAAAAAAATTATCCAGTTGGACAGTATTAGGATTCTCTTCATTTGAAAATATCCACCAAGCTAGCTCGGTCAATATATTCAGATACTTATCAAATTCACGCTCGTTAATTTTGGCACTCTCGAAAGCCTGATATATCAATTGCTGATAGCAATGACCATGAGATGAAAGCTCTAAATTTAGCTTAGATTGAGCCTCGTGCATCTGAAGAAGCATCAATATATAGATTGGTTTAGGGGGGACAATATTTTTCTTAACGACAGAGTTTATTGTTTCCTTCATCTCGTCACACTTTGTGTAGAGATCTTCATCGGAGATAGTTTGCTCAACTCCCAATGATATCCACTTCTGAATGACTTCCTCGCGCTTTTTATTACCCAGACCAAGCAACTCAGCTCGCGCGAACTCGTCCAATCCTGGTACTTCATCTATTAGAAGAGAAAATGCCAACTGGTGCGTAAATACGCATCGCTCGGAAAAATCACAAATTTCACTTATAAATCGATCCCGATACTTACTATTCAATGCAATGTCGTCGATATTGTCTACCATAACAACGATATCATCTGAATTCTTAAATTCCTCAAAATTCAAGCCATCATATTGTCGCGCCACTTCTTTTCGCAATATAGCTTCAGGATTCGCATTTTTAATATCACTACCATTGATTATCAAAGGAATCATTGACTCCTTTAGAAACTCTCGATAGTAGTACTTCAATAAAGATGTCTTACCCTGCTGCTCTTCACCAAACACCAGAAAACGATTGAATTCCTTCGGTAATCTGCATGCACTTCGATAACTCCGTAGCTCCGAAGCCGAGTCGTCTTCAACTTCAACATCCGGTACAGTATAAATGTCTGAAAGCTGAACTCTATCGACCATGCGATGAGTTAGGGCAATTTCAGTGTCTTCCAACCAATCTAGTATTGATGCGCTAGGGCATACACCTTCACTTTCAACTATAGCTGGGGCCTTTGGTTTGACCGGCTCAAACTCTTGTATGAGGTTTTTTATTCCTCTAATTACATCAACCCAAGCTTCATCTTGATCATCCCACAACGAGACAGGTCGAGCATCCTTTGGCAGCCCCTGTAGCGCCGACAAAGGAGAATCCGACCATTCAACAGAGCGAACCACAATCGGTATCAGTTGAGCTTCCGAGGCTTTGTGCATTCTAAGCGCCGTTTCCACCTCTACATTCACACAATAGTCGGAACTCAAAAAAGAAGAACTTATCAGGAAAAGAATAATCTCTGATCCTTTCAAGTTCTCATCGATTTGGTCGCTCCAATCTGTACCTGGTATGATCTTCCTATCATTCCATTCGCTAATAATTCCCGATCTTCGAAGTCCAGACAGGTGCTCAGTCAGACTATCTTTAAAACCTTCATCTTTGTGGGAGTAACTGATAAATACTTTTTTAGACATCTTTAGTCCTTTAATTAGCCTTAACTCTTCGCTTACCCGTCAACAACTGCTGCATTAGGGCTTTTTTCTCTTGCTTTAAAGCATCAAGTTTCTGTTGCAAAGCCGAGATTTCTTGATCGGCACTGGAAAGTACGGTAGCGATTTTTTGTTGCTCTTCTTTCGAAGGAAGCGGCACTTTCAACGAGAAGAAGTCTGCAGGTTTAACATTCAACAAACCGTGAGCACGTCCACCTTCATGAGCTACTTGGCTGAGCCCTTTATTCATAAGGCCAGACTCAAAATAATGCTCCCAGTAGTCACTGTCAGCATTGTTGACGTCCGACAGTTCAAAGCAAATGTATAAGGTGGTAACGACGCCATCGCGGTAACGGTTCAATCGTTTGATGGCACCCATCGGGTAACCATTTGAGTAGCTTTTGTTGTAAGCGAACTGCCCCTTCTTCAGCAAGAAGTATCCGTCGAGTGTTTCTGAAGCAACAGTTTTCTTGAAAAAGTCTTCTTGTCGAATCAATCCGTGAACCCCTGAGATGGTTACAACATTTGTACTTTGACCATTGTTCTTCTCGGTAACCCGTTCAAAAACTGATGACAGCTTAATCTCGGCCCACTCCCCCTCAAACCTAACCCCACTCTCATCCAGCAGGCGCTTCTTGCCTGTGAGCAGCTGTTGCATCAGGGATTTTTTCTGCTGCTGGCTGTTGGCAAGCAGTTGTTCGGTGGTGGTGATGGCCTTGTCCCAGGTGGAAAGGATTTGGGCGATTTTTTTTTGTTCGGAATATTCTGGATGAAAGATTCTTAACTTTTTTACTTCAGCTATATTGATCCCTTTGACGGCCTGTCCAACTGTGTTCAGATCGATTTGCTGTTGAACGCTTGGCGATTGCAAAGCGTAAAAAACGTACAATGGGTCATCATCGCCACACACTCTAATCCTTGCTGTATCCTGAGTGATATTAGCGCCAGAGAGTGACGGTGGAACAATTGCAACTCGTCCCGTAGTCCCTCGTATTGTTAAGAGTAAATCACCTTGATTTACCTCTGCTCGCTTGTATTGATTGTGGATTTTCAAGGATGTTCGAAGTAGATCATCCTCCAAAATCCTACCTCCGATAATGTTCTTAACTTTAATCACCGGAATTCCATCAGAAACATGTTCACCCGGCTTAAGAATGCCATAGCAAATTGGAGCACGAGGCTCGACAAACGAGTCTAAAGCTGTTGTTTTATGATTAGGCACCATAACCCAACTCCTCCAGATACGTGGCCATCTCGGTTTCCAGTTCGGTCAATTGCGCTTTTAGCTGCTCACGCTCTGCACGCACGGCCATCAGATCGATTTCTTCCTCTTCTTCAAAGGTATCGACGTAGCGCGGGATGTTGAGGTTGTAGTCGTTTTCTTTGATCTCTTCGAGGCTGGCAACATAGGCGTATTTATCAACGTCGGTGCCTGCGTGGTAGGTCTCGACGATTTTGGCGATATTCTCTTGAGTGAGCAGGTTCTGATTTTTGCCGGCTTTGAACTCGCGGCTGGCGTCGATAAAGGTGACGGCTTCTTCGGTTTTGTTCGTTTTAAAGATCAGGATCGCGGCTGGGATTCCGGTGCCGTAGAACAGCTTTTCTGGCAGGCCGATCACGGCATCGAGCAGGTTTTCGTCGATCAGTTGTTTGCGGATTTTGCCTTCACTGGAACCACGAAACAGTACGCCATGTGGTACGACCACGCCCATACGTCCGCCCTTCTTGCCCTTAGATGCAGGCTTGAGGGTTTCGATCATGTGCAGAATAAAGGCGTAGTCACCTTTGGTTTTTGGCGGTACGCCCCGGCGGAAGCGGCTGAATTTGTCGTGCTCGACTTCGTCGTGGCCCCACTTATCGAGGCTGAACGGCGGGTTAGCGGTCACGATATCAAACAGTATCAGGTCGCCGTTTTTGTCGAGGAGTTTGGGGTTACGGATGGTGTCGCCCCATTCTATTTTGTGGTTGTCTTCGCCGTGCAGGAACATGTTCATTTTTGCCAGCGACCAGGTCGAACCGATGGCTTCTTGCCCGTAGAGGGCGTATTCCTTACTGCCGTGATTGGCGACGACTTTGCGGCCACATTTCATTAACAGTGAGCCAGAGCCACAGGCCGGGTCGCAGATGCTGTCGCCGGGTTGCGGGTCGAGCAGTTCGGCCATGAGGTCTGAAACTTCCGGTGGTGTATAGAACTCACCGGCTTTCTGGCCACCGCTGGCGGCGAAGTTTTTGATCAGGTATTCGTAGGCGTTACCGATGACATCGAGCGTGCCGACGCGGCTGGGCTTGAGGTTGAGTTCGTCTTTGGCGAAGTCTTCCATCAGGTGTCGTAGGATGGTGTTCTTCTGTTTTTCTTCACCGAGGCGGTCGGTGTTGAAGGAGATGTCCTGAAACACGCTTTTACCGGCGTCTTTGAGTTTGGTGCCGTTGGCTTCTTCGATGGCGTGCAGCGCCTGATCAATGCGCTCGCCGTTGCCGGGTTCGTGACGGCGATCGTACAGAACATAAAAGCTGGCTGAGCTGGGCAGTACGAAGCGTTCGTTTTTCATCATCTCTTCGATCAGTTCTGGCTCGTCGCCGTATTCTGCCTTGTAGCCGTCGTAGTGATCCTGCCATACGTCTGAGATGTACTTGAGGAACAGCATGGTCAGGATGAAGTCTTTGTAGGTGTCGGCGCTGATGGTGCCGCGGAAGGTATCGCAGGCGTTCCAGAGGGCTTTGTTGATCTGATCCTGATTGATGAGTTCTTGCTTGGTTGCGCTCATGTTTTACCACGTGTTCGGTTGGGTGATGAGCTGAGAGGCGTGATTCGGTGACAATGGCCTCCCAGCCGTTTGGTGTCGAGTATACCGGGAGTTGGGGATATTTGAATGGATTCGCGTGTGGAGGGTTATCTAAAGCGTCAGGGGCACGGAGGCACTAGCTTCTTGAACCCCTGCATTGTCGGATGACAGTTCTTCAGGCAAGCCAACGATCGTATGCAAAATAGCAGCCCCAGAACACCAGTATGCCGAACATCCATATCAACACGGCGATGAGGCTGACATAAAGCACTTTTGCATAAGCAATAAGCCACGAAGGAACGTCCAGATATGCTTCGTTCAGGCCACGAACTTTCCCTGATGACGGCGACGCCAGTAAACGGATAAACATTACATTGCGGATGAGGTTAGCGGGAAAAGCCGAAAATACAACCACCTCTCCTGATCGGAAATATGGGGGGCAAAAGTATTTTTGCAGGAATGTTTTTGGCGTGGCCAACAAGAAACCGACAGAAATCAGTGTCCACATCCAGAAGGCCGCAAACGAGTACATCATAAGCAGAAATGCTTGCTCCAACATCACCTGCGACATACAGATCCAACTCCTGTACCCGATACAAAATCGACTTTTGCACCCGTGAGATCATATGCTGCTCTTGCGCTTTTACCAGCCAGGTAACCTGCAGCAACAGTGCCTGCCGCCAATACAATTGCTGTACCCCAGCCGACTGGATTTGATACAAGAAACAAACCTACTGCGTAACTTCCGGCGAACCCAATAGTGGTACTTGCAAGGGTTTCAATGAAGATCTCATTCTTTTCTTTGCTTGTATCAGCATCGGCGATCTGCATACACGACGCCGCTACACCGACCCCAGTCAAAACTATGCCCCCTCGATTTGCCATCGTTGCTAACTTCTTCAACCGATCCGTATGCTCTACGATATTCGCCGTTGCTGGCACCGCACCACCTCTGGCTATACGAACCACTTCGTGAGGAGTTTTATCTCCATAAAGTAGTTTTTCAAATGGACCGATGTTTTTACGAAACTGATCAAGTGTCAGCTTACGCTGATAGTCATACTGGTTCTTTGTAAGTTTTCCTGATCGATAATCAGCATAAAGCTCACTCACTTTTTCGAGCAGGGCTATATTCCCCCCGCTAAGAAGGTTGCCCTGGCTACCCACAGCAACACTACCGGGAAGAGTCAGATAATTTGCATTACTCGCCAACCAACTCAAAACATAGAAATCGGGGTCACTTTCACGCGGTACTGATTGAAGTATTTGCGGCTTTGGCATAGAGAACAACGGGGAACGCTTGTCTTCAGGTACCTTACAAATTTCAGGGCCAGTTTCTACTTTCAATACCAATAGATCACCCGCAGTGATTCGATCTGGATTGGATATATGTGGATTCAATTCCATGATATCGGCGACACGTCTGTTGTACTCATTGGTTCCGAATCCGACGTTGAATAATTTCGCGAGAATCAGAGAGAGGGAATCGCCAGGCTTGACCCGGTATTCAAAATATTCGATTGGTTCTTGAGCCAGATACACGTACAAATCCTTTTGTTCGATATTATGACCAGGACTATACATGACTTTGACGAGCCAGTGTATTGCTTACAAGGTGGGCAGTACCACCCTACGGGACAACGGGCCTGCGCGGGAATGACACACTTCATATATTCCGGTTCAGGGCATCCTGCAGTCTTTTCGTATACTCAGCTTTCAGTTTGTCTGGGGCTGTCACTATGACATTGGGCGCATACGACAGCAGGTCGCGAAGCAGTTCGCGGTCGTCATTGTAAGGTAATTCGAGGTGATAGTTATCGTCCTGCCACTGCCCTTTGGCTTTGGGGTGCCATTGCTGCTGGGCGACAAGGTGGGCTGCCCCGGGCAGGAAGACCAGTTCAGCGAGATGTTTCTCGTCCCCTGAAAAGATGCCATAACTGTTGTGTAGGTGCGCTTCATTCAGATCGCGACTGAGTTCGTCGGCGGCGGCGTTGGTTTGGTAAGCGCTCCGGATACGGCTGAGCATAAAGGTGCGCAGTTCGTTGCGTTTGTGGCACCACGCGTCGAGGTACCAGTTGTCACGGTAGTAAACCAGTGTCTGGGGGCTGATATCTCGTTCGCTGATGCTCTGGTCGCTGGCAACATAGTGGATATGTAGCTGTTTGCGGTTAAACAGGGCGTCGCTCACCTGCTCGTAGATATGGGTGCTGGTCGGTCGACGTGTGCTGCTGAGTATGCGTATCCGGCGGCTGAGTTCGGTAGCATTAATCCCCCGATGTCTGAGCATCTGTTCTATCTGCTGGCGGATCGCGGTGACGTCGCTGTCTTCCTGGCCGGGCAGAATGTCGTTCAGCAGATCCAGTATGGTGACCATGCCGCGCATTTCGGCGGAGGTCATGGAGATTCCGTCCGACGCCTCTGCGCCCTCGCTCTGATAGCTGTAGCGACGTGTAGACGCATCGTAGCTGATCTGAACCCCTTGAGTACCGGTGAGTTCTGACAGTGCCGAACGCAGTTGGTCAGGGCTCGCGGCCAGACTCGTTGCCAGGTCCATTATGCTCAGGCCGTCGGGCTGTTTTTTGAGCATCCTGTGCAATTGTTGAACAAGATCGGGGGCAACCATTCCGTTCTCCGGGATTTTCGTGAGTTTTTGGGTGTCTGTATGTTGCAAAGTTCGGCACCGGGCCATACTTTAACCAACCATTAAGACCATTGAACAGAAGGAAATCTCAGGAATGATTAAGGTAATCATCGAGCGCAAGATTGCTGCGGATATGGATTCTACTTATGAGGCGGCAATCAAGAACACTCTGCGTGCGATTCTGGAAGCCCCAGGATATGTGTCTGGTGCATCGTATAAGGATGTGAAGGATGAGAGCCACCGCCTGATCATTACGAACTGGAGCAGTGTCGAAGCCTGGCAGCGTTGGGCGTCGTCGGAGTCACGTGCCAATGTGATTGCTGCGATTCAGCCGATTCTGCAGGAGCAGGAAAAGATTACCATTCTGACGGCGTAATTATTTCTGTACGGCGCTGGATCCCCGCGTGCGCGGGGATGACAACACCGTCGGCATAATCACCCTGCCCCTGCGCGGGGATGACTGACACTGTGTCATTTCCACGAAAGTGGCAATCCAGCGCCCGGCTTCTCACCCCACAATGTCTTTTACAAACTCTGCAACGGCGACCGCTGTGCTTTCCATGTGCTGTTGATGAGTAAACCCGGATGCCTTGCGCGGTTTCAGGTCGTGATTTCCGTCTTCGAGCCAATGCAGCTGTAATGCCCCATCAAGTCCGTAGCCTTCGATCTCTTCCCGCGTACCCATAGTGTCGCGAGTACCCTGTGCAATCAGGGTCGGAACATTGAGGGCTTTGAGATGTTCGGTTCTCAGCCTGTCGGGTTTGCCGGGCGGGTGAAACGGGTAGCCAAGACAGGCACAGCCCCTGATCAGTGGACTGAACAACGATCGCTGCTCTTCGTCATTTGCCAGCAACGAGGCCATCCGTCCTCCCATGCTCTTTCCGCCGATCACACAGGGGCGATCAAGCTCCCGGATCAGGTCTGCGTAATACTGAAGTAACACCGGAGCCCGGTCCGGGGGGCGTTTCTTGCCATCCTGTTCGCGTTTGAGCATGTATGGGAAGTTAAATCTGACCACATACAGCCCCTGTGCGGAGAGCATACCAGCCATCTCTGTCATGAAATCACTGCGACAGTCTGCGCCAGCGCCGTGGGCCAGTACGAAGACCGGGTTACCGGAATTTCCGTCAGTCAGAACAGTGAGTGTCATAGGCTTATCCTTTGATTTACCGGGGTATTCTGGCGTTCTGTCAACGTACGTCAAGGTTATTGAGCTGGGTCAATACTCCTGTTTATGACAGTACTACTATGCAACTGCTGCCATTCAGCCGTCAGACGGCGGTAAAATGGTCCAGGTGTTAGTAGAGGACCTGTATATGCGGTGGCATAAATTCACCGGATATAAATGAGATATATTCTTATTTGATTATCATTCACATAAAATATGCGCTAACCCGCTGTATTTATGGCACTTTTTTTACGTGGATTATTTGCAAATGAGGATGCCAGGGCCGATAATTGCGCCGATTTTTTAACCCTCAAACCCTCGCTGTTTAATGGAATCTGATCATGAGCACAGCATTTGACCATCCAGAATACAACTACAAGGTGGTAAGACAGTTTGCCATCATGACTGTTGTCTGGGGTGTTGTCGGTATGGCAGTCGGTGTCCTCATCGCTGCACAGCTGGCATGGCCTCAACTGAACTTTGACACCCCTTGGTTCTCATTCGGACGTCTGCGTCCTCTGCATACCAACGCGGTAATTTTCGCCTTCGGCGGCTGCGCCCTCTTCGCAACCTCCTACTACATCGTTCAGCGCACCTGCCACACGCGTCTGTTCTCAGACACACTGGCAAGCTTCACATTCTGGGGCTGGCAGGCAGTGATCGTGGCAGCAGCCATCACTCTGCCAATGGGTATGACCTCTACTAAAGAGTACGCGGAACTGGAATGGCCAATCGACATTCTCGTGACTCTGGTATGGGTTTCTTACGTTGTGAACTTCCTGGGCACGCTGGCTATCCGTAAAGAAAGCCACATCTACGTTGCCAACTGGTTCTTCGCAGCCTTCATGATCATGATTGCTATCCTGTACGTGGGTAACAACCTGGCAGTGCCTGTGTCACTGACCAAGTCTTACTCTGTATGGGCGGGTACCGTAGACGCCATGATTCAATGGTGGTGGGGCCACAACGCGGTAGGTTTCTTCCTGACTGCAGGCTTCCTGGGTATCATGTACTACTTCGTGCCTAAGCAGGCGGGTCGTCCGGTTTACTCTTACCGTCTGTCGATCGTTCACTTCTGGGCTCTGATCTCCATCTACGTATGGGCCGGTGCTCACCACCTGCACTACTCTGCTCTGCCAGACTGGGCGCAGACCTCAGGTATGGTTATGTCTCTGATCCTGCTGGCTCCATCATGGGGTGGTATGATCAACGGTATGATGACTCTGTCAGGCGCTTGGCACAAACTGCGTACTGACCCTATCCTGCGTTTCCTGGTGGTATCTCTGTCTTTCTACGGTATGTCTACCTTCGAAGGCCCGATGATGTCGATCAAGACGGTAAACGCGCTGTCTCACAACACTGACTGGACTATCGGCCACGTACACTCAGGCGCTCTGGGCTGGGTTGCTATGGTGTCTATCGGTGCTCTGTATCACCTGATTCCTATCATGTTTGGCCGTAAAGCTGGCGAAATGTGGTCGATCGGTCTGATCAACCTTCACTTCTGGCTGGCAACCATCGGTACCGTTCTGTACATCGCTGCGATGTGGGTCAACGGCATCATGCAGGGCCTGATGTGGCGTGCAGTAAACGAAGACGGCAGCCTGAAGTACAGCTTCGTTGAGTCTGTTGAAGCGTCTCACGGTGGTTATGTTGTACGTGTACTGGGCGGTGCGTTCTTCCTGACCGGTATGCTGATCATGCTGTTTAACGTTTACATGACTACCCGCGACGCTAAGAAAGAAGCCGCGGTAGCTGCAGCATAAGGAGTCTGGTAAATGAAGCACGAAACTATTGAAAAGAACTTGCCGCTTATGGTGGTGATGATTGTCATCGCCCTGAGCTGGGGTGGCCTGGCGGAAATCGTTCCGCTGTTCACCGACAAGCACACTATCACTCCGGCAGAAGGCCTTAAGCCTCTGACTGCACTGCAGCTGGAAGGCCGTGACATCTACATGCGTGAAGGTTGCGCGGTATGTCACACCCAGATGGTTCGTCCGTTCCGCGCAGAGACTGAGCGTTATGGTCCTCCATCTACTTCAGGCGAGCACGTTTATGAGCACCCATTCCTGTGGGGTTCCAAGCGTACTGGTCCTGACCTGGCCCGTGTTGGTGGCCGTTACTCTGACGAGTGGCACCGTGCACACCTGTACAACCCACGTGACGTAGTCCCTGAATCTGTGATGCCATCTTACCCATGGCTGTTCGAAAACAAGGTTGATGGTCGTACTACACCTCGCAAACTCGAAGCTCTGCGTATGGTTGGTGTGCCTTACACCGATGCAGACATCGAAGGCGCGAAAGAAGCGGTTGACGGTGTGACTGAAATCGAAGCTCTGGTTGCTTACCTGCAGCAGCTGGGCACTGTAGTCACTAAACGGTAATCCCATGGACATTAACGACGTGCGCGGCCTCGGATCAGTATTTGCACTGATCGCATTTCTCTCAGTCATCTGGTGGGCGTATGGCCCAAGCCGCCGCAAGCGGTTTAAAGATGATGGTGATATCCCCTTCCGGGATAACAGTGAAATGCCTGCGCGCGACGATAAAGATCGGAGTAAATAATTATGTTGAGCTCATTTTGGAGTTTCTGGGTCCAGGCGATTGTTATCGGATCCATGATTGGCTGCGGCCTTCTGATCCTTTATACCTCTAAGGGTCAGCGCAAAGATGAAACTACCGACCAGACGACTGGTCACTCGTACGACGGTATTGAAGAACTGGACAACCCGCTGCCACGCTGGTGGGTATTCATGTTCTGGGGCACCATCGTTTATGGTTTTGGTTACCTGCTGGTTTACGGCCTGGCAAACTTTGACGGTATCGGCAAAGTCACTGTCGATGGCGAAGAAGTAACCTGGACAGCAACTAACCAGTGGAAAGCAGAAGTACAGGCGTTCGACGAGAAAGTTGCACCTCTGTATGCAGAATACCTGGCAACTCCGGTTGCTGAACTGGCTAAGAACGAAGCTGCTCTGCAGACAGGTCAGCGTCTGTTTAAAAGCTACTGTGCTGTATGTCATGGCTCCAATGCTATGGGTGCTCAGGGCTTCCCGAACCTGACCGACCACGACTGGCTGTACGGCGGCGAAGCGGACACCATCAAACAGACCATCATGTACGGTCGCCAGGGCGCAATGCCTGCCTGGGGCGCTGCACTGGGTGATGAAGGTGTGAAAGACATGGCTCAGTACGTTCGCAGCCTGTCTGGTCTGGAGCACGATGCTGAAGCCGCTGAAAAAGCAGCACCTAAGTACCAGCAGCTGTGTGTTGCCTGTCACGGTGCAGAAGGTAAAGGTATGCAGCTGGTTGGTGCACCTAACCTGACCGACGAAATCTGGCTGTATGGTGGTTCTACCAAGCAGATCGAAACGACTCTTCGTTACGGTCGTGCCGGTAAGATGCCTGCACAGGCTGAGATCCTGGGCGAAGAAAAAGTCCACGTGCTTTCGGCATACGTTTATTCTCTGTCTCAGGACAAATAATCGGTCGGGGGCTCCGCACCCCGCCTGATCTGGATTACTTGAGCCAGAGCAATAAACACAGAAAAAGCGGCCCACGGGCCGCTTTTTTTGTCCCGGCAAGTCAGCAAAAACTATATAATCAGATCGTTATATAAATCGTTGCCCTGCTCTGTCTGGCAACATTCCGGTCGCAGCCACATGGTGATAGGTAGTTATGAGCGAGATCCCGGTCAAAGACGTCACTCCAAAACCTGAAAAGTCTTCCGAAACGGTCAATATGTATCAGAAGCGCGAAAAGATTTATGTGCGCGAAATTGAGGGACTTTTTCAGAAAATCCGTACCTGGTCCCTGTGGGCTCTGATGCTGGGCTACTTTGGTACGGCCTGGCTTGACTGGGGAGACCGTCAGGCGGTTCTCTTCGACCTGCCTGCCCGTCAGTTTCATATATTCAACGTTACCTTCTGGCCGCAGGATTTTATGCTGCTGTCTTGGGCGCTGATTATCTGTGCCTTCGGCCTGTTCACTATCACCAACTTTGCCGGCCGGGTCTGGTGTGGCTACACCTGTCCTCAGTCAGCGTGGTCGTTTATTTTCATGTGGATTGAAGAGCGTGCCGAGGGCTCCCGCAATGCACGCATCAAGCTCGATAAAGAGCCCCTGAGCGCAACCAAAGTACGCAAGAAGGCAATCAAACATATCGGCTGGTTGATTGTCGCGTTCTGGACGGGTGTGACGTTTGTGGGCTACTTCACGCCGATCCGCGAATTAGTGCCGGATATTTTCACCTTCGGCGACATCGGTAGTTGGGGCCTGTTCTGGATTGGCTTCTTCACCGTGGCGACCTACGTAAACGCAGGTTGGATGCGCGAACAGGTGTGCATCTACATGTGCCCATACGCACGCTTCCAGTCGGTGATGTATGACACCGATACACTGGCCGTCTCGTATGACTTCAATCGTGGTGAGCCACGCGGCAAGCGTTCCAAAAAAGCAAAGGCCGAAGGTGATACCAACCAGCTCGGTGACTGTGTTGATTGCTCTCTGTGTGTTCAGGTCTGTCCGACCGGTATTGATATCCGCGACGGCCTGCAGTACCAGTGTATTGGCTGTGCGCTCTGTATTGACGCCTGCGATTCGATCATGGAAAAGCTCGATAAACCGAAGGGCCTGATCCGCTACACCACTGAAAATGAACTCGAAGGCAAGAAAACCCATATTCTGCGCCCCCGCCTGTTTGGTTACGCAGCGGCGCTGATCATTATGATTGGTGGTCTGGGTTATTCGATTGTCAGCCGTACGCCTTTTGAACTTGATATTGAACGCGACCGCGGCCGCCTGTATCAGCTCACGGTGAACGACACGATCCAGAACGCCTATACACTGAAATTAATGAATATGTCCCAGGAGGCGCACACCTATATTCTGAGCGTCGAAGGACTGGATGGACTTCGCCTGCTCGGTAATACCGAGTATTCCCTGGACGTTAACCAGCTTCACGAAACAACGATTAACCTGGAGATTGACCCGGAAGAAACCCGGATGTCTGCCAGTAAAGCCAATATCGAATTCGTGATCACCAATAAAGAAACCGGCGAAGAAGTGACCCGGGAAGAAAGCCGCTTTATTGCCCCACGGGCATAACGTACTTCCTGACACTTTGCAGCTGGAGCTGTTGCGCCTGAGTCGTTAAACTTGGGCGCAATTTTTTTACTTTTCCGGATACTGAGCATGACGAGCGAAAAGCACACTCCCTGGTACAAAGAACCCATGATGTTGATTGTCGCAGGCGTGCCCTTCGCAGCGGTGATCTGGGGTGGAGTTATGCTCTCTCTGGCACTCGACAGCAAAGATTCTCTGGTCAGCAACAGCTACTACAAAGACGGCATGAGCTACACCCAGGACAAGCGCTTTCATGAAGAAGCCCGTCGCCTGAACGTACGTGGTGAAATCGTCTTTACTGAAAGCGAAATCATTGTAGATATCAGTGGTGACATGCCTGAGCTGCCTTCGTCGCTGCAGCTGCAGCTGATTCACCCGACGCTTGAAGAACGTGACACCACACTCTTCCTGCAACAGACGCCTGACGGCCACTACGTGACAGCGAATGATATGACGTTACCGCAGAAGCGGAACATCTGGCTGACCAGCCCGGATCAGGAATGGCGTGTCACAGCCCTCAGCATGATTGAAGCTGGTAAGAAGATTCAGACCGTTATTCCATGACCTCAGCCGAATCCTGCTTCCATTGTGGAGAGGCACTGAAGGCCGGACAACGCTGGACAGCAACCATCAATGGCAACGACGAACCTATGTGCTGCCCCGGCTGCAAAGCCGTGGCCGAGACCATCGTTGCTTCCGGGCTCAAAGACTACTACCGACACCGTACAGAACTCCCCCAGCTTTCTCCCGCCACTGAAGACGACGAAGTGCTTACCGCACGGGAATCTCTCGCACTGTATGACAGCGCAGCCCTGCAACGGCAGTTTGTCGCCTCCGAAGGTACCGCCCGGGAAGCGACTCTGGTCATTGATGGCATCAGTTGCGCAGCCTGTGGCTGGCTGATTGAGCACAGGGTTAACCAGCTCAATGGCGTCGAGCGCGCCACGCTGAACCTGTCGAATCACCGCCTGGTGATACGATGGCAGGCCGACGACATTGCGCTCTCTCAGGTGTTTGAGGCCATCTACCGGCTGGGTTACAAAGCGGCCCCCTTCTCTGCCACAGAAGACGACGCCCGCCGTGACCGCGAGGGCAAACAGGCGGTGCGTCGCCTGGCAGTCGCCGGCATTGGCATGATGCAGGTAATGATGCTGGCGGTGCCTCTCTATGCTGGCATGGCACAGCAGTATGAAATTTTTATGCGCTTCGCCTCGATGATACTGACCCTTCCGGTTGTACTTTTCAGCGCACGTCCGTTTTTCGATGCCGCTATCCGCGACCTGAAGTCCCGCCACCTGACGATGGATGTCCCGGTTTCTCTGGCCATTATTCTCGCGTTTGGAGCCAGTATCTGGAGTACATTCAATCAGGGAGTCGAGGTGTACTTTGACTCCGTCTGCATGTTTACCTTCCTGCTGCTTCTTGGCCGCTTTCTGGAAATGCGGGCGCGCCACCGGATGGGCAAGGCCGGCAATAACCTGATGACCCTGCTGCCTAATGTGGCGCTTAAAACCGGCAGCGACGGAGAGACTGTTATCGCCGCGGAAGATATCTGTCGCGGAGACCGCCTGTTACTCAAGCCAGGCTACCCGGTGCCTGCCGATGGCATAGTGATCAGCGGCCATAGCACGGTCGATGAATCTGCCCTGACCGGCGAATATATGCCCGTCACAAAAGCCCCCGGCGATCGCCTGATCGGCGGCACCATGAACGTTGAAAGCCCCTTAACTATGGAAGTCACCGACACAGGGGCAGACGCACAGTTGTCGACCATTGTACGCCTGATGGACCGGGCACAGCAGGAAAAGCCCAAAGTCGCTCTGATTGCCGACAGTATCGCCAGCCGCTTTGTTGCTGCGGTATTGATCATTTCTGGCTCGGTGTTTGGCTACTGGGCGTTTCAGGGGAACGACCACGCGTTTTTCATCGCGCTCTCCGTACTGGTTGTCACCTGCCCCTGTGCGCTCTCTCTGGCCACGCCGACAGCGCTGACCGCGGCCACCACCGCACTGCGTGAACAGGGGCTGTTGATCAGCAAAGGACACGTGCTCGAGACCCTGCAGCGCGTTGATCGCGTGGTCTTCGATAAAACAGGTACCCTGACCCTGGGCCACCTGTCATTGTCAGAAGTGCGGCCACTTGGCGAGCTGAGTACAGATGAGCTGACCCGCGTGATTGCCTCACTGGAAGAACATGCCAGCCACCCCATCGCACGGGCTTTCCGGCAATTCAGCCGCCTGCCTGCCGATGATATCCAGCATCACCCGAGTCAGGGTGTCAGCGGACAGGTCGCTGGCCGGCACTATCGCTTCGGCCGGGCAGATTTCGCCTGCCAGAATCCACCCGCAATTCCACCGTCTGATACCGGACAATGGTTACTGCTCGCCAGCGATGATCAGCCTCTCGGCTGGTTTCTGTTAAATGATTCAGTCAGGCACAGTGCAGCCCCGCTGGTTGCTCACCTGCAGTCTCAGGGAATCCGTGTCGCTTTGCTGACCGGCGACCCTTCCCGCTCGGCAGATCAGGTGGGCAAAGATCTTAATATCGAGGACGTCCGGCTGGGTCTCAGCCCGGAAGACAAGCTCGCGATTGTCCGTCAGTGGCAGTCAGAGGGCGAAACCGTCCTGATGGTCGGGGATGGAATTAACGACGTGCCGGTACTTGCTGGCGCCGATGTCTCGCTGGCCGTCAATGATGCCACTGATCTGGCGAAAACTAATGCCGATACTCTGCTGACCAATGGCCGGCTGGAAGTCATCGCCGATGCCCTGAACGTCTCAGGCAGAACCCGCAGTGTTATTCGCCAGAACATCGGCTGGGCGTTACTATATAACCTGATTGCGTTACCGCTGGCAGCCGCGGGCCTTGTGCCGCCCTGGGCTGCAGCCATCGGCATGTCATTCAGTTCACTTCTGGTGGTTCTGAATGCACTGCGCCTGACGCGACGCCCGAAGCATCACACCATTGAGACCTGAGCATGGATATTATTTACGTACTGGTTCCGCTATCTATTCTGTTGCTGACGGTCGCTGTTGCGATCTTCTTCTGGGCAGTAAAAGGCGGCCAGTATGACGATCTTGACTCGCCCGCCCATAAAATTCTGTTCGATGATGATGAGCATCTGATCCAACGGAAAGACGCCCCAACAGACACCTCTGATAAAGACGCATGACCGAACCGCTGTCGTTTGTCACCGCCATTTTTCTCGGGCTATTCGGTGCCAGCCATTGTCTGGTGATGTGCGGAGGCATTGCTGCTGCCGCCGGCCAGGCAGACACTGCTCATCGGGTCCGGGGCGCCCTTATGTTCAATCTGGGGCGCATTTTCAGTTATACACTGGCCGGTGGAATCGTCGGCACGCTCGGTCTCTGGCTCTCTGAACTGCATACCCAGATGGGGCTTTTCCTCCGCACACTTGCCGGGCTGATGCTGATACTTATGGGGTTATACATTGCCCGCTGGGCCATGTGGCTGACCCGCATTGAACAAATTGGCAAAGGGATCTGGTCGGTCGTTCAACCCCATGCTCAGAAACGCCTCGGTCGCTCCGATCCCGTCAGTCAGCTGACGTTGGGGGCGCTTTGGGGCTGGCTGCCCTGTGGCCTGATCTACAGCACACTCAGTTGGGTTGCCGCGATAGGCGATCCTGCCAGTGGGGCTCTGGCAATGTTCGGCTTTGGTCTGGGGACACTGCCCGCCATCTTTTCTGCCAGCCTGGCATCCGCGTTTATCATGGGGCTTATTAACCGTTCTGTTATCAGGGTTATTGCCGGCGCATTACTGATCGGTTATGGTGTCGTCACTCTGATTTCTGTCTGGCAGCCTCAGCTCCTGGCGTTCTGATACTGCCTTCCTTTTCTGTGGAGTAGTTATGAAGACAACTGCTGCAACGCCCCTGCGTGGCGCCCAGCCTCACTGTCAGACCTGTTCTCTGAACGCTCTGTGTCTGCCGTTATCTCTCAGCGAAAACGATATGGAACGACTCGACGATATTATCCGTCGCGGACGTCCGATCCAGAAAGGTCAGCTGCTTTTTCAGCAGGGTGAAGAATTTCAGTCGGTATTCGCAGTCCGTACCGGGGCACTGAAGACCTACACACTGGCAAGTAATGGTGAAGAGCAGATTACCGGCTTTCATCTGGCCAGTGAGCTGATCGGCCTGTCTGGCTATGACGCCGGAGCGTATCCGCTGACGGCCAAGGCGCTCGAAACTACGACGGTGTGCGAAATTCCGCTGCAGCAGCTCGATCATCTGGCCGATGAACTGCCGGATCTGCGCAAGCAGCTGATGCGTACCATGGGCACAGAAATCCGCCACGACCAGAATATGATGCTGTTGCTGAGCAAAAAGAATGCAGAAGAGCGCGTTGCCTCTTTTCTTCTTGATATCTCACAGCGGTATCAGCGCCGCGGGTTCTCATCGACGCATTTCCGCCTGCCGATGTCACGGGTAGACATCAGTAACTACCTCGGCCTTGCCGTTGAGACCATCAGTCGCGTGTTTACCCGCTTCCAGAAGAATGAACTGATCGAAACTCAGGGCAAAGAAATCATCCTGACGGACCTCGATTCACTCTATGAACTTGCAGGTCTGGCCCGCGCACACGACAAGTGCTTCAGCGAGTAAGCCGCTTTCAGGCAGAGCCAGCGCTCTGCCTGCCTCTCTCACCTCCTTACCTCGCATACCCCATCGTATTTTCTTCCTGTACTGGCCTCAGAAATGAGAAGTCGGTCAATCCTGGCAAATAAATCGGGAAAGTCGCGAACTCTGTCACTAACATTAATGCAAGAGGTATGTATTTTGCCTCTATAGAGTTAACGCGTCAGAGTGTCGTCACAGAGGTTGTTATGGGTATCGATGCTGAAGACTTCCGGATGTTCGTCATCCGCCCCACCCTGCAGAAACTGGGTGTGTCTGGAACCGCAGCAGAACTTCTGTTGCTTGGCACGGCTGCCGCAGAATCGTCCCTGGGTGCGTTCTTTAAATCCGAGGGGCAACGGACATCAGGCATCTATCGCATGCATGGCCTGACGCACCGACACATCTGGGATGACTATCTTGCCAGCCGGCCAGAACTTGCCAGTACGGTACGGGGGATCGCCAGCCAGCATGAGTTTCTTTCTAACCCGCATGCCGAACTGACGACCAATCTGAGCTACGCAACGGCGGTGGCCTGGCTCGCGTATGTCCGCCACCCTGAGTTCACTTTGCCAGACGCACCAACGCCGCGTCAGCTCGCTCAGCTCTGGAAGCATTGCTATCACCCCCGTGATGATCTGAGTGTTGAAGACTTCGTTGAGCGCTTCGATAGCCTGATAGAACCCAGCAACGCAGCTGCCTGAGACTGAGCGACTCCCCTGTCATGACGGTTTCTCTCAGGCCGCCATTCTGATATAAAGCAGCCCGGAATTACGGGGTGTACTATGTCTGAAGCCAATACCGGCGCCGCCATGAATGTGGCCGAGCGCAAAGCCAAAACAGAATTCAACAAGCTGCAGAAGCGTCTGCGTCGCAACGTCGGCAAAGCGATCGAAGACTACAGCATGATTGAGGATGGCGATAAGGTCATGGTGTGCCTGTCCGGCGGCAAAGATTCCTACACTATGCTGGATATCCTGCTTGGTCTGCAGAAAAGCGCGCCGATCAGGTTTGAGATCATCGCCGTCAACATGGATCAGAAGCAGCCGGGGTTCCCGGAGCATATTCTGCCAGCATACCTGGAAGAGCTTGGGGTTCCTTTCCATATTATCGAGAAAGACACCTACAGCGTCGTTAAAGAAATTATTCCGGAAGGCAAAACCACCTGCGGTCTGTGTTCGCGCCTGCGTCGTGGAACCCTCTACGGCTACGCCGAATCCATCGGTGCTAACAAAATCGCCCTGGGTCATCACCGCGATGACATCATCGAAACGCTGTTTCTGAATATGTTCCACGGCGGCAAACTGAAAGCCATGCCACCGAAGCTGCTCAGCGACGATAAAAAGCACGTTCTGATCCGCCCCCTGTCTTACTGCAAAGAAAAAGACATCGAAGCTTTTGCGCAGGCAAAAGAGTTTCCGATCATTCCGTGTAACCTGTGTGGCTCACAGGAAAACCTGCAACGTCAGAACATTAAGATGATGCTACAACAGTGGGAAAAAGAGCAGCCAGGGCGCAGTGAGAACATCTTTGCCGCAGTCTGTAATGTGGCGCCATCGCAATTGGGCGACCGCGAATTGTGGGATTTTAATGACCTGCAGAATCAGCAGGACAAAAGCCACCTGTTTACCCGCCTCGACGTCGTACAGGTCGACTGAGTTTCAGACACCGCCGTCCAGCTTCCGGGTGATATTGACCTGCAATTCACCCGGCCCCCGCACCAGCATATCCAGCTCATAACGACGCTCATTCACCATATCTTCACCAAAAGATTTCAGGCGACAGGCATCCCGGGCAAGGGTTGGTTGCGGCATTTCCAGTCGCAGCATTAACTGCTGATCCAATTCTTCAACGGCAAGCGTAGAGACGGCCTCTGCCGGTTCACCGGCGATGCCTTTGCGAATCCACTGTACGTACAATCCATGACTGCCATCGTCGTGCTCGCGACGGATGAGACGTATATAGCCCTCTGCCGATGGAGACTTCCATGGGCAGACCTCGGTGACGGCATCCACCCAGACGGGCATGACGTAAGCTTCCGCAAGCTCACCCGTCGCCTGTGGGGGTTGTGCTGCCACTCCCTGCGCCAGAGCACACAGACACACTGCAGATAAAAGCTTTTTCATTCAGGGCCTCCTGCCTCCAGCTTAGCAGTTTTAACTATAAGCGTTGGTCGGCACGCGTTGATCCCAGTCCGGGCGTTGGTACATGACCGCACTGATGTAATATTCGGTGTCGCCCTTGGGCAGACGTACCGTGACATCTTCATCGACCCGCTTGCCCATGAGTCCGCGCGCAAGGGGGGCATCAATACTGATATAACCGTGGGGCAGATCTATCTCGTCTTCGCCAACAATCCGGTAGCGGAGAATCTCACCCTCTTCATCTTCAAGCTCTATCCAGGCACCAAAAAAGATTTTCTCCGGGTCGGCTGGCTGGCGTTCGACAACAGTGACCTCTTCCATACGCTTCATCAGAAAGCGCAGACGACCGTCGATCTGGCGCAGGCGTTTCTTTCCGTAAATATATTCAGCATTTTCCGAGCGGTCGCCAAGTTTAGCCGCATCCGATACTTCCTGTGTCACTCTCGGGCGTTCGCGACGCCAGAGAAAATCGTGCTCGTCTTTTAACGCCTGCAGCCCTTCCGGTGTAATCAGGTGACTGCGTCTTGGTAACGGTTTTTTATTTTCTGTCATTGCGGACCATAGTTTCATCTGTTTGCAACACAGCCAATCAAGCATGTGGTTTTCCAGCACTGAAGCATACCCAATGATCAAGCGCAGCGTAAATCTGCTGACCGGCATTCTTCTGGTACTCACAGGCCTGATCATTACCCCCTTGCCTATTCCGCTTGGCCTGATTCTGGTGGTGCTGGGACTGTCTGTGCTCGTCACGGTTCTGCCCTCGCTGCGCTTCAGCCTGACGCGTCTGCGCTGCCGCTATCCGGCTATTTCGCTGAAGCTGCGCAGACTGAGCCCGAAGCTGCCCGGGTTCGCCCGCCGCCTTCTGGACCACACCGACCCCGACCACAAAGATAACCACCCGCCGGGGTGATCTGTGCTACCTTGTCCGCATGGACATCGAAACACCCCACACCGAAGAACTCAGCGAAACCGTCGGACTGCTGAGCAGCCTGCTCGCCAGCTGTCTTGCCGATGGTTCAGAGCACTCAGAGTACGACCTCATCCGCTGGCTTCAGGCACCAGAGCAGGCGATCTTCCGCGAAGACGCCCTCGCCGATACCACAACGATGTTCCGCACCCATTTTCTGGTGATGCACTGTCTGTATCGGCTGCGCAACGAATGGCTTGAGAAAGGCCGGGGCTTCCTGAGTATTACCGCCCTGCGGATCGTACTTCTGCCCCCGGACCAGCGTGGCGGCCAGGAAATTTCTGAACAGGACCCGCTTGCAGACTATTATCTTGACCTCAACGAACTGAGTACCTCAGAAGAAGACATCGACCAGTTACTGAACGATTTCTGGAAGCGCATGGTCATACCAGAAAGCTACAATGACGACCTGGCCTGCCTCGGTCTGTCAGCGCCTGCTGATAAGCAGAGTATCCGTATGCAGTACCGCAGACTGGCGATGGAACATCATCCCGACCGGGGCGGGAATCACGAAAAATTCCGGGAAATTACCGCTGCATACCAACGATTAAGGAATCACGCCTGATGCGATTATTCTTGTTTTTCTCCTGTCTGTTTGTCGGTCTGCAGGCACAGGCCGGCCTGGTGATTCTCCAGTATCACCATGTCGATGAATCCACCCCTGCGATCACCAGTGTCAGCCCTGAGGTATTCCGTTCACACATGCAACTGCTGGAAGACGAAGGCATGACCGTCGTCGATCTCGAAGATGCGATGCTCAACCTCTTAGCAGGCGAGCCGCTGCCAGAGCGCGCCGTTGCGATCACCTTCGACGACGCCTATCAGTCAATTTTTGACCATGCCTGGCCCGAGCTGAACGCCAGAGACTGGCCATTCACTGTCTTCGTGAATACCGATGCCGTCGACGGCCGTTACAGCGACATGATGGACTGGGACGCTCTGCGAACATTGCAGAAACACGGTGCACTGATCGCCAACCATACCCGCAGCCACCCTTACCTGCTTGAGGTTCCAACTGGCACAACGACCAGGGAGTGGTGGGAGAACGAAATCAACGGCGCCGAAAAGCGCATAGAGGAAGAAACAGGACGAAGCCCGAAAATATTTGCCTACCCTTATGGTGAATATACCCCGGAACTGGTCAACTGGCTCAAAAGCGAGGGATACATAGCATTCGGTCAGCAAAGCGGTGCCGTAGGCGCGACCAGTCACCCGCAGGTCATTCCGCGTTTTCCGGCATCAGGGGCCTACGCGGATACTAATACTCTGAAAACCAAACTCCACAGCCTGCCCTTTGCCATACAACCAGAGGACAGTGCCGACCCCATTCTGACCGGCAAAGCTCCGGGCCTGACCTTACATATTCCCGTTCAGGATTTTCTGCCCAGACAGCTCGCCTGCTATGCCGCCGGGGTTGGTAAACTGGCGCTGCAAACAGAAGAAGACAACGGCATTGTCGAAGTATCCATGCAACAAGACAGTCCGGTGAGGTCCGGGCGCAGCCGCTACAACTGTACCGCCCCCAGCCTCAGCCAGCCGGGCAGGTATTACTGGTATTCTCAGTTGTGGATCAACACGGACATTAAAAACCGCTGATCACAGAAGCTCCAGTCCAGACTGGTTTATGCGCTTGTCCCGCTCACGCCAATCAGGCAGGCACTCGGACATCAGTGCACGGAACCCCGGGCCATGATCAAAATGGCGCAGATGACACAACTCATGAACGACCACCAGCTCGATCAGGTCGGGCGTTAACGACATCAGCGCAAGATTAAGATTGATATAGCCTTTGCTTGACAGACTCCCCCAGCGGGTGCGCATCTGTTTCACTCTGAGGACTGGACGGGGCTTGCCGAATTTTTCAAAGAATGGCCACCAGCGATCAATCAGCTGCTCAAACTGCAGACGCGCCTCACTGCGCAGCCATTTATCCCAGGCTTTGCTGCGCTGCTCGTCGCTCCATTCTGCGGGCACCCATACCTGCTCCCGGGTGACCAGAAATTCGCCCAGCGCACTTTCGGTAAAGGGACGCTCTGACCCGTACAGCACCACACCCCGGGCCTGGCGCTGTGCCCGCTCCCGGACTGCATCACGGCGTTCTTTTACCCAGGCCTGGTTCGAGTGCACAAATGCCATAACAGAGTCTCTGTCGGTGTGCAGAGGAATACGCAGATCTATGTCACCGTCACTGGTGACCTGCAGACGCATAGTCCGCCGTCGCGAGGCTGACATGACAACACGGACGGATTCACCATCGACATCGACCCATATTTCCTGCTGGTAGGATTTTCGCTGCCCCATAAGCCTGTTAGGATTGCCCAAATTCTGGAGAATGATATGACCGACCTGAATAGTATCCCAGCACTGTCTGAAGAAGAACTGGAAACCTTAGGTACCCTGCTTGAAGACGAAGCAGAGCGTAGCGACAGTTTCGACTTTTTTGCCGTACACGGCTTTATCACTGGCCTGCTCGCCGGCCCGACCGAGTTCGAGCTGACAGCCGTGTGGGAAGGTGCATTCGATGAACAGACGGGATTCAAAAAGGATCAGAAAGAGACCCTGAGCTACCTGATGAACGGCCTGGCAAAAGAAATTCAGGCGTGGCTCGATTCCGGTCAGGATTTTCCTGTTCCGTGTGACCTGACGCTGCTCGATGACGATGGCGAACCACCACTGGAAAGCTGGGCGATGGGCTTTATGTCTGCAGTATTGCTGAACGAAGCCAGCTGGTATGCAGAACGGGAAGAGACTGTAGCACAGCACCTCTTCCCGATTATGTATGCTTCAGGCCTGTTTATGGACGAGCCGGAAATGGCGGACATTGATGAAGATGTCGAGCTTTCAGATCAGATGTGCGGCAACATCCCTGCGGCCGTCGTAGAACTCTATCTGATGCTCAACGGCGGCAACTGATCCGCCTCAGAACAGGTTAGCCACATCGTGTGGCTGCCTCACCCAGACTTCGACCCGGCTGTTTTTCTGACGGCCGTCATTGCCTTCCACATCCGCAACCGGAAGTTCAGAACCGTAGCCGGTAACCAGTTTCGGATAAACCGCTGCCTGCCGCAGTGCCCGACTGACTGCCATGGCTCTGTGCTTAGACAGCAACTGAGTCATAGTCTCATTACCGCGGCTATCACCGAATCCAAGCAGGATGACTTCAGCTTCAGGATAGTCGGAAACAAACTCCAGCAGGCGGTCCACATCACGCTGAGCCTTGTTATCAAGGCGGGCGCTGCCTTCTTCAAAACGGAAGTTCACTGTCAGCCGGTACGCCCCTTCGGTGGTTTTGCGGATCTGATCCGGTAACTGAGCCTGATAGGCTGGTTTTACTGCCGTCACCGACTGAGATACAAACCCTACTTCTGCAACCTGCTCCTGCCCCTCGTGCGCAGCAAACTCAAGGAAGTCTCTGACATACGCGTTCGCCGGGCGTCCCGCCGTGTACAGATACAGGCGACGTGAAAGCGCATAGTCTTCGGTGGCCACGGTCAGCTTCTCAGGGAAGAGCCCTGCTGCCTGCCCCGCGGAAACCGCAATCGCGCGGGCATTACGCACTGACGCCAGGCCGACAAAGCCCACGGCTCCGGGCGTCACTGATACCCGGTCGGACAGATCATTGTTTGACTCAAAGCGTGGAGTCCCCTCACGCAGTGCTGCACTGCCCAGCACCATGTGGCGGAAGCTGTCCCAGGTGCCGGAATTTTCATCACGCGCAAACACCGAGACGGGTTCATCCAGACCACCCAGTTCTTTCCAGTTTGAAATTCTGCCGGTGAACAGATCGCGGATCTGCGTCACCTGTAGCTGCTGCAGCGGGTTTTCCGGATGAACGATGATCGCCAGACCATCAATACCTACTACATGCTCACTCTCCGCCGAAGACAGATTGACGGCAGGCATGGCAGCCTGCTCTTTGTCTTTGACCGGGCGCGAAGCCGCTGCGATATCTGTGGCGCCCTGAGCAAGCGCCTTAAAGCCCGTGCCCGAGCCATGAGCGGCGATATCCACATAAATATGAGCCGACACTACCGGCACATATCCACTGATACGGACTTCGTTTCCACCACCGTTACTGACGCTCTGAACCTGCTCAGCCCCACGACTGACCATCCAGGACTTAACCAGTGCCGGAGCAAGCTCGGCCCCGATGGTGTTGGAGCCATCAATCCGGAAAAGCTTCTCGTAATAACCAGCAGAAAGCTCCGAGAAGAGTTCCTGCGCCTGTACAGCGCCAGAAACCAAGAGAAGTGTCAGAAAAGCCGGGCGGAGTATTTTTTTCATTAGCGGGTACTGCCTTATTCACCGCGCGACACACTACCTGACTTTTATGACATTTTTATGACAAAGCGGTTTTTCGCTTTTAAATCAATCGGTTATATATGGCCGCTGAGCCGTCTGATAAGCCTCATCAGAAATAAGCTTGCGGAAACCCCGCAGGGTATTCAGCGGTGCATCCACCACAAAGCTGTTCACCAGCCAGGACGGCAGGCCGCCGCCCGGATCAGCATGAGCCTCGTAAGTGACCTCAATCACACCATCACCCTGAGGCGCGAACTGCCAGTAACCGTCCATGCGGCGGATACGGATATGATCGTCGTTTTCAGGAAACACGTCGTTGCGAGCGGTGACGTCAACGCGGACGACGCCAGTTGACGGGTCCTGCGAAATCGTTGTCTGAGAAATGCTGTCACGGTTTTTCACCGGCCAGGGCATTTCAGTCACCATGTAATACACGGCTTCTTTGTCGTTAAGTTCTTCAATCAACGCCATGGCTTTGCAGTTGAACACCCAATCGTGAGTGCGATCCGTATCCTGCAGCAGCGCAATGGGCGCCGTCAGCGTACTTCTGACGTGAGTGACGGCCCGGAAGGCGTTCATATCAGAGTCTTTGACCGAACGGGTGTATACACGGATGTCATCGTCTTTGTCGTAGGTTGCTTCCTTCCAGTCGCCCGCCCAGCTGACAGACGCTGTTGCCCACATCAGGCAGAAGATGAGACTGCGTTTAATGATCATGCTTGCTGCCCCCCATGCAGTTCGGGGATACAGGTACCTGTGCAGGGTCCTGCCACTCATCCGGTGCATACAGGTGCAGAGCCAGCGCGTGAACCGGCCCCTGAAGTTCTTCCTGTAGCAGACCGTACACTTTCTGGTGACGAGCGACGGCACGCAGGCCAGAGAAAGCATCAGACACCAGGGTAATCTTAAAATGGGAGTCACTCGCCGGGCCGGAGTGCATGTGGCTTTCGTTGTCTATCTGAAGATGTAGCGGGCTGAGAGCCGACAGCCGTGTTTCTATGCTCTGCTGTACGCTGGACATTAGAACTTCCGTAATTGATTTGCTGGCGTATCCTGACAGGACATCCCTACTATAAACAAGACCAACGCGGTTGCACACCGGTCAGTCTTATCGCTACAGTATCAGGCTTATTTTTATTCACCGACGGAAGCAGGACAATGCAGGATACTGAAACCCCACGTACCCACTCTCTGATTGATCGCTACTACGAAGAAGAACGTGAACTCCAGGAGAAAGAACTCTCTCTGGCGGAGGTAACACTGCGTCTGGACGCGAATGACCTTGCCATGCTGGGCATGGTTGCGCGCCGTTTCCGTAAGGGTCGTGATGATGTCGCACAGGAAGTATTGTCCCACGCGCTGATCGATCTGTTCGCCCGGATAGAAAGTGGTGAACGCAAACTGATGGCGCGCGATGCCGATGAATCAGCAAAGGCCATTGCCACCAGTATTGCGGAAGAAAACGGCATCCGTGATGTAGATTTCCGCAGCGGCTACTGGGCGCAGCAGGAACGCCAGATCACTAAGTTGGAAAAACAACGTGAGAAGCTGGAAAAGAAAGCGGCAAAAGAAGTAGCGCCCGCTGAGCCAACACCAGCGGCGAGCAATGAATCCGCCGAAGAAGCTGTTCAGTACCCTGAAACCGGCGCGATTGAGAAAGCACCCGCAGCACTTGAGACGCAGATTGAAGCAGCGAACGGCCCCGGGCAGGAAAACGCTGAAGAAACGCCTGCCTCAGTATTTGCTGACTGATCGCCTCAGTCAGAGCCTGTATCTGGCCACTGTTATTTGCGCCAGATCCGCAGTTCCCGGAATTCGCCGGGACCTGCTTCCATCCAGAGTAACTCGTGTTGATCCGAGAAGATAAACCGGTTCCCCATCAGAAACCCTTCCCGGCGACGCCCGGAGACAGTCGCTGACGCCTGCCGCCCCTGTTTCTTGGCAGTCTCCACATAGTTATCAGGCAAGAGATCCATAATTCTCTCCAATCCCAATGGTATCCGGCCGGGGGCCGTACTCTGTGCTATGAGTACCGCAACCTGGTGACAATCACGTGTCAGCTCTGCGGTTGCTCTCCCTCGCCCATGCATTACAATGTGCCGCCCCGAAAGCAGTTCGTCAATTGAGAATATACGCTATGGCAATTCAGTGGTTCCCCGGGCACATGAACAAGGCCCGGAAGAAGATCAGTGAGGCGATGCCCGACATTGATCTGGTGATTGAAGTGCTGGATTCCCGCCTGCCCTTCTCCAGTACCAACCCGATGGTCGATGAACTCCGCCGTGACAAGCCCTGTATCAAGGTACTGAACAAGGCCGACCTCGCCGACCCGGCCATCACCAGGGCCTGGGCTGACCACTTTAATGCACAGGACAACACCACAGCATTGCCTCTGGTCGCGGAAGACAGGAAGCAGGTCAAACAGCTGATCAATATGGCCAGGAAAGTCGGAGCAGCGCGTCTGGAGAAGAACCTCGTGGTCCGGGTCATGATCATGGGCATCCCTAACGTCGGGAAGTCGACCCTGATCAATGCGCTGGCGGGACGCTACATTGCCCGCACCGGTAATGAGCCTGCAGTGACCAAAGCGAATCAGATGATTGATCTCAAAAATGGCATCGTTCTGTCCGACACCCCCGGAATTCTCTGGCCAAAGTTTGAGAATGAACTCAGTGGCTACCGGCTCGCAGCCAGTGGTGCCGTGAAAGATACCGCGATTGAGTACACAGATGTCGCTCTGTTTGCGCTGGGCTATCTGCGTACCGCGTATGCGGACGAACTGTCGGCCCGCTTCAAGCTGAAGGAGATGCCGGAGACTGCTGAGAAGCTGCTGAATACCATTGCAGCCAAGCGCGGGTGCCTGCGTGCCGGTGGCATTGCCGACCTGCACAAAGCATCAGAACTGGTATTGCACGAAATGCGCGCTGGGAAAATCGGGCGTATTTCGCTGGAAACTCCCGATATGGTTGCTACAGAACTGGCTGAAATAGAACGCCTGCGCCTTGAAGCAGAAGCGGCAGAAGAAGAAAGCGCCAATAAAAAAGGCTGAGTAAATACTCAGCCTCTTCAGTCGCCATCGTTACCCTCAGGCTTCGGTGGTATCAATCCGCTCATGTACCTGAATAAAGGTCTGCCATTCTTCGTCCGGGTCGGCTACGACCTCAATCGGATACAGGCCTTCGTCTGTCGGTACGCTGTCCAGCCCTGCTTTCAGCTTTTCAAGATCACTGGTATAGATAATCCACTGATTGATACCGTCATGGGTGATCATCATCGCCACAACCGACGTTTCATCCGGCTCCAGCCGGGTCTGCAGATGCTCGGTGAAGGCAACGATGCGGGCCTGCTCGGCCACTGCAGGAAAACCAGTGCTGTCGTCCAGCGACTGTGCATGCCAGGCAATCTGAACACATAAAGGGTATTTGCCGGAATCCCGCGCCAGCGTCCAGTCTTCACGGTACTGAATGCTGATGGGTTTCTCCTGCAAGGTCCCGGATGCCCGTACCCAACGATTGTTAACCAGCATGGTGGCTTTCCTTCTTATTCCATCTGTTTATACCAGACTAACGGATAACCGCTGAATTGCCAATCACAGCCGGTTTAATGGGATCTTCAGGTAGCTGACACCATTTTCTTCCGGTTCAGGAAATGCGCCTGCGCGGATATTTACCTGCAGCGACGGAAGAATCAGACGCGGTGCTTCAAGACTGGCATCGCGCTCTGCGCGCATCCGGATAAACTCTTCGCGGGTGTGGCCGGCACCAACATGAATGTTATCTTTTTTCTGCTCTGCCACCGTTACGACACTGCTCAGCTCACGATCGGATGGCGGGTAGTCATGACACAGGTGCAACTGCACGTCATCTCCGAGCGCAAGCAGCTTCTGTATAGAATCAAACAGCGTCCCGGCATCACCGCCGGGGAAATCACATCGCGCAGTTCCCACATCCGGCATAAACAACGTGTCTCCCACAAACACGTCGGTATCGCCCACAAGATAACTCACGCAGGCCGGCGTATGCCCGGGTGTCGCCATCACACGGATTTCTGTCTCGCCCAGCATCAGGAGTTCGCCGTCCTGCAGCAACAGATCAAATTGCGAGCCGTCGGTGGCGAAACGGCTGTCTTCATTAAAAATACCGGCGAAGATGCTCTGCACTCCGACAATACCTCCCCCGATGACGATCTGTGCACCGGTCTGTTGGCGCAGCCAGTCAGCGGCAGACAGGTGATCCGCATGGGCATGCGTTTCAAGAATGAAATCACACGCCAGACCTTCTGCGCGGATGGTATCCAGAATGTCTTCCGCCGACGCGACTGACGTCCGGCCAGACTTTGCATCGTAATCCATCACAGGATCAACAATCGCGCAGCGTTTTCTGGCCTCATCAATAAGCAGATGAGTGAAAGTCGATGTATCTTTATGAAGGTAGCTACGAACCTGATGCGTCATCGGGGTAGTCCTCTGTCTCGCCCTGAACTTTGATTATTGTATTAGAATATTCTTATTTAGCAATATACAATTCAACCAATCAGGCGAGGCAGCGGAGCTAAAATGACACAGTCAGCCAGTAAGAATCGTGCGGCAGCCGTCAGGCTGTTGAAGGCCATGGGAAATGAGCACCGCCTGGATATTCTCTGCACTCTGAAACACGGCGAGCTGTCTGTTTCTGCCCTGTGCAACCGGATAGACCTCAGCCAGTCAGCCATGTCTCAACACCTGGCGTGGCTCAGAAACGAACGCCTGGTCAGCAGTCGGCGTGCGTCTCAGTCTGTGTTGTATCGCCTCAGCGATACGCGGGCCGCCGAGATGATAACCCTGCTGAACCGCCTGTATGGATCGGTCGATGAAAATAACTAATACCCTGGTTCCATGGGACAAAAACTGGCTTCTGCCAGACATTACTTCAGGCCTGATAGTCACCATCATGCTCGTCCCTCAGGCCATCGCTTATGCGTTTCTTGCAGGGCTTCCACCTCAGGCCGGGCTTTTTTCTGCCCTGCTTCCTCTGATTGCGTACGCCATTCTGGGCACCAGCCCAACGCTCGCGGTTGGGCCTGTGGCGATTATTTCTCTGCTGACGTTAAGTTCACTGAGTGGGGTCGTCAGTCCGGGGGCGGCCGACTATCCTGCGTACGCGGCGCTGCTTGCTCTGCTCACCGGAGCCTGGCTGCTGGTGTTTTACGCCATCGGGCTTGGCAGCTGGACCTCCTTCATCAGTCACTCGGTGGTGTCCGGTTTTACCAGCGCTGCGGCCATCGTCATTATTCTCAGTCAGCTTAAATATTTTACCGGGCTGGATATCCCTAAAGGTGGCCCGGGCTGGGAGCCGCTGACGTATCTGTCGGCGCATTGGCAGAATATTCAGGCCGTACCGGTCATTCTTGGAATCAGTGGCATTTTTCTGTTGCTGTTGTGGCAGAAGGTCGCTCCCCGTATTACTCACCGCCTGCCGCTGGCAGACAGTATCCGTACCCTGATAAACCGTCTGGGTGCGCTGGTTCTGATTCTGTCGGGGGCGGCTGCGGTTTGGTTTCTGTCGCTGGAGACGGACACGGTGGGCACCGTCCCCCAGGGCTGGCCGGACATGGTGATTCCCGACATTATGGCGCTTAACTGGGAAGCTCTGCTGGTGCCCTCGGCGGCCCTGTCGTTGATTATTTTTCTTGAGAGCCTGTCGATTGCAAACACCATGGCACGGGATCAGCGGCGCCGAATTCTCCCGAATAACGAACTGCTCGCGCTGAGCGCTGCCAATATCGCTGCAGGCGTCAGTCAGGCCATGCCCGTTGCCGGCGGCTTTGGCCGCAGTATGGTCATGGTAAACAGTGGCGCACGCAGCCAATGGTCTGGCGTGGTGACGTTTATTCTGATGGCCAGCGTCGCCCTGATGGCGACTGACTGGTTTGAATATCTGCCGAAAGCGGCGCTGGGGGCACTGATCGTCGTCGCCACCTGGCCTTTGTTCCGCTGGCATGACGGCATTAAAGCCTGGCGTTTCCAGCGCTCCGACGGCATTGTCTGGCTGGTCACTTTCGCAACGGTACTGATCATCAATGCAGAAACCGGCATCCTCGCGGGCGCGGCGCTGTCACTTGTTATCTATCTCCGTCGCACAAGCCAACCTCATATTGCCGAAATCGGACAGCTTCAGGGGTCCGAGCAATTCCGTAACGTGCTGCGCCATAAAGTACGGACGGTCCCGGGGGTGCTGCTGATCCGCGTGGATGAGAATCTCTATTTCGCCAACAGCGACTATCTTATCGACTATGTTCTCAGGCGGATCACAGACGACCGTACTATTCACCAGGTGATTATTGTAGGCACCGCGATTAACCATGTGGATTTCTGTGGTCTGGAAGCACTGGAACTGCTTAATGAACGTCTGCGCGAAGAATCCGTGCAATTACATCTTGCGGAATTTAAAGGCCCGGTAATGGACCAGCTGGAGAACAGCAGTCTGATTGATGACCTGTATCCCGGCAGAGTGTTCTTTACCACCGCCGACGCAATCCGCTACCTGCAGCGGCAGGAAGAAGAAAGCGAAGAACATTATACAATTTAAGGTTTAAGTCCTGCCCGCCGGGCCGTTAAAATGTAGGCCAACAACCACGGAGACCGCTTGTGCCGACATTACATCTGATACTTCTGATTGCTGCAGCGATCGTCATTCTGGTGCTTTCAGGCTATGCGCTGCACCTGACCCGACAGGTGAAGAAAATGCAGGCAGAGCAGCGTGCAGAAGAAGCGGAAGCCGAACTGCAACTGCGCAAATATCAGGAAGGACTGGTGCAGGATATCCGCTTTATCGCCAGCTCGGTGGTGCAGGAACAGTGTGACATTACCGAAGGCGTCCTGCGTATTCAGTACCTGCTGAACGGGCTCGACCCGGCCGTGTGGGAGATGCAGGAACTGAAAACTGTCCGCGATCACTATGAAGCCACACGCACTATGCCGATACTCGAAGCGTATAAAGCGCTGACACCGAAACAACAATTTGCTATTGATAGAGAGCGCCTGCGTCTGGAAGACCAGAACAAAGCCTCAGTCACACGCGAATTCCGCTGGCTGGCGGCATACAGTTTCCCACAGGTAACTTTGTTGCAGTAATTTCTGCTCCGGTGTGGTCGCACTGAAACTTATATAACGATATACGGAGCCCACATGAAAAAATTACTGGCCACCGGCCTGCTGATCTGCAGCCCACTCGCCCTGGCAAACTGGACGCTGACGGACGAATCAGACGTTACTTTTCTGTCCACCAAAAATACCAATATTACTGAAGTTCATCACTTCCGCAGCCTGACGGGCAAGGTGACAGACAAAGGCAAAGCCACTGTTTCGATTGATCTCAGCAGTGCCGATACCGGTATTCCGATCCGTGATGAACGCCTGCTGAAGATGCTGTTCGAAGTGACTGAGTTTCCCAAGGCTGAGATCAGTGCCGTGATTCCGGAGCATATCCTCAACGCTGCCCTGGCAGGTAAAACATCGTCAGTGTCTCTGCCCGTGCAGCTGAACTTCCACGGCGTGACCAAAACACTCGAAACTGAGGTACTGGTTATGCCCGCGATGGATAAAACCGTGGCTGTCGTGAGCACCCGCCCGGTTCTTCTTAAGGCAGAAGATTTCGGCGTTGCTGCCGGTATCGAAGCCCTGCGTAACGTTGCAGGCCTGAAAGAAATTTCAGCGACTGTTCCCGTCTCATTTAATCTGCTGTTCAGCCGCTGAGCTGAGTCAGGCAGAGGCGTCCAGGAAGCGGTCCCGCCCCTGCGCCTTTGCCTGATAAAGAAAGCCATCCAGGTGATCAATAATCTGCGATAGCTCCAGGTTCTGATGGGGGCGCGGGGTGACGGACATAAAACTTCCGGACGCCGTCACCGGAACCCGCTTCTGTTCATCATTCAGAACCACCATATCGCGGATTGCCTGCTGAACACGGCCCGCGACAGACAAGAGTTGATCTGGCTGACAGCCCGGCAGCAGCAGTGCAAATTCTTCCCCACCGAGTCGTCCGATGTGATCCGTCGGTCGTATCGTGTTGCGCAGAGTTTTGCATAGCATCTTAAGTACCCTGTCGCCGGTACCATGCCCATGAACATCATTGACCTTTTTAAAGAAGTCGACGTCCATCAGGATCATAGAAAATACGTGATACTGGCGCTGACCTCTGGCCCACTCACGGGAGTAAACACGCTCAAAACCACGACGGTTTTCGGCGCCGGTCAGCGGATCAGTCAGGGCAAGAAGCGCCTGTTGCTCTGATTGCTTCACCATGACCAGACAGGCAGCAATCACCGCCGCCAGATGCTGCATGAAATCAGTCGCCATACCGCTCTGGAAGCGCTCAGAGTTTGATGAATACAGATTCAGTACACCGAGGTATTCGCCGTTGCGCATCAGCGGCAGCCCCAGTCCACTGCGCCAGGGGGGCGGCGGAGAAATCGCGCCAGCCTTGATCACTGGCATCGAACTTTTAAATTCGATCTGATTAAGCATCACGCCCTGGTCGATATCGAGCGACTGCAGCATCGAGGCTTTCAGATCCCCGTCCGGATCACACACCCGGAGGCTGACGGCGTCCAGTTCGAATTGAGAAGGAAGTGCTTCAAGCAGCAGGGTCAGAAAGTCCTGCCAGTTCTGTGCTGACAATAATTGAAGTTCGAATGCCTGAAGTCGTTTCAGCAGCGCTTCATTGCGCCGGGCATTCTCAAGTAATTCCTGCAGTTCCAAACAGTTACAGCTCCCAGTGGTCCTGACATTTCTCTGGTCCGACACCAGAAAAAAGGTTCCCGACACAAGTGTAGTCACTATTTGGATTTTCGCCCGGGTGAGTCGAATTTTTATTTGATATACTGCGCGCTTTACCTGTATCTCTGAACTATGTCTGATTCCATTCTGATATTTGACTCCGGTGTCGGCGGGCTCAGTATTCTTACTGAAGTACGTAAGGCACTTCCCGGAGTTCATATCCGTTACCTGATGGATTCAGAGATGTTCCCCTATGGTATCCGTGCCGACGGCCTGCTGGCCGAGCGCATTGTCAGCGTCTGCAAAGCGGCAGTGAGCAGTTTCTCCCCTTCTATGCTGGTTCTAGCGTGCAATACAGCCAGTACTCTGGCGTTATCGCAGTTACGGGAAGCGCTGGAGCTACCCGTGGTAGGCGTCGTACCGGCCATCCGGGTCGCAGGTGAGCAATGTCGCAGGACGGACAACCTCTGCTTCGGTCTGCTGGCAACGCCTGCCACCGTCAGTCGATCCTACACGCAGGCTCTGATTGACGATTTTGCATCCGACTGCCGGATCGAACGTTTTGGTTGCAGTGAACTTGTCGACCTGGCAGAGCAGCACATCGCGGGGGTTGATACCCGTGCGGCACTTCATGGCCTGATCGGCAACTGGCTGGCTCAGCATCCGGATATGCGTCATGTGGTGCTTGGCTGTACCCACTTTCCCCTGTTACGGGACGAACTTGAGCTGCTCTGGCCAGAGATTCACTGGATTGATTCAGGCGCCGCCGTGGCAAGGCAGTCTGCGCGGGTGTTCCGGGGTATCGCGGATGAAGACACCAGCCTGAGCTGTAACTGGACCGGAACACAGGAACCCGAAGCGGTTAAGCGCTTCCTCAGTCAGCTCGGGCCATTAAAAGACGCGGGTCGGTTGCTGGTGTAAATTCTTATACACACCAAAAACTTTGTATAAGTTTTAAATAATTGAGTAGAATGACCGGGCAATATCCCCGACGATAGAAACCATTAACGGAAATTACATGTCGAAATTAGAGTCTCTGTACCAAGAAGTACTGGCAGAACTGGGCGAGGACACCAGCCGTGAAGGCCTGCTGGACACCCCAAAGCGCGCCGCGAAAGCGATGCAGTTCCTGACCAGTGGTTACACCACTGACATCAAGGAAGTGATCAACGGCGCAGTTTTCACCAGTGAGAACGACGAAATGGTCGTCGTACAGGGCATTGAGTTCTACTCATTATGTGAACATCACGTTCTGCCGTTCATCGGACGCTGCCATATTGGTTATCTGCCCGATGGTCAGGTGCTTGGGCTCTCTAAGTTCGCGCGCATTGTTGACCTGTTCGCCCGCCGTCTGCAGATTCAGGAAAACCTGACCAAGCAGATCGCGGATGCCGTAGAAGAAGTCACGGGCTGTCGCGGTGTCGGCGTGGTTATCGAAGCGCAGCACATGTGCATGATGATGCGTGGTGTGCAGAAGCAGAACTCCATGATGCGTACGTCTGTTATGAAAGGCGTGTTCCGTGAGAACCAGGCGACCCGCCAGGAATTCATGCAACTCGCTGGTCTCTGATAATCCGGGAGGGCTATGGCCTCGGTCGAATGGTGGATCTGGCCACTGATTCTCTACAGTGCAGGGCTTCTCGCGGCCACTGATGCGCTCTGGCAGGGGCGCACTGCACAAGGCACTGTCGCCTGGGTACTGGCATTACTGCTGATGCCCGCGCTTGCCCTTCCCTTCTATGCCTTTTTCGGTAGCCGGCGATTCCGTGCCTACCGCGCCAGCCGCCGCCGCAAGGACAATCGCCTCGGTGCCATCGAGCGGCACGTCCGCCAGTCGATTAGTGACTATCTGGTCAGTCCTGATGAGGTGAGCACGCCTCTTCAGCGACTTTTCCGACTCCCCCTGATCAGCGGCAATGAAACCGAACTGCTGATTAATGGTAAAGACACGTTCAATGCCATTCTCAACTGCGCGCAAACGGCGAGACATACCCTGTGCGTGCAGTTCTATACCTTCAGGGACGATGCTCTGGGGCAGCACTTTTCAGACATACTCTGCAATAAGGCCGCCGAGGGCGTGCGGGTGTATCTGATATACGACGAAATCGGCTCCGGGGGTCTGGATGATGACTTCCTGCAGGAGATGACCGACGCCGGTGTTCAGGTATCACGCTTTAATCCGATCAGGCTGCGCAACCGTACCAACCTGAATTTCCGCAATCATCGCAAGCTCGTCATCGTCGATAATCATACTGCGTTTGTGGGTGGTCACAACGTCGGGGTTGAATATCTTGGACTCGATCCGGACTTCGGCCACTGGCGGGACACGCATATGCGCATATCCGGTCCTGCCACTCTGGCTTTCCAGCTGTCATTTGCCGAAGACTGGTACTGGGCCACCGGACAGGAACCGGACCTCTGTTGGGATGCCCCCGCTCCCGCAGGCCCGCGGGAAATCATGTGTATCAATGCAGGTCCTGCAGATTATTACGAATCGGCGAGTCTCTATTTCACGCATATGATCAACAGTGCAAAACGCCGTTGCTGGCTGGTCAGCCCCTACTTTGTCCCCGATCAGACAGTCTATTCTGCTCTGCAGCTCGCCGGATTACGCGGTGTCGACGTACGGATTATTCTTCCGGGTATCTCCGATAACTGGATGGTCGCGCAGGCAAACCGCAGTTATGTCGCTTCCCTGTCGCGCGCACAGGTGCAGTTCTATACCTATACCCCCGGCTTTCTCCATCAGAAGATAATGCTGATCGACGACGAATGGGCCAGCGTTGGCAGCGCCAATCTCGACAACCGTTCTCTGCGCATCAATTTTGAGATCGCAGCCCTGGTCAGAGACGCGGGGTTCGCGCGGGAAATTGAAGCCATGCTGGAATACGATCTCAGCAAATGCGAGCCTACTCACGTAGACGAGCGCTGGTGGAAGCAGCTTCTGGCGCGGCTGTTGAGATTGCTGGCACCCGTCCTCTGACCCGGAGCGCTCAGGGTAAAAGCGCGGCAAATAAAAAAGCCGGGCATGGCCCGGCTTGTCTCTCTGAAGTATCCGTCAGAAGCGGTAACCGCAGGCGATCATGACAGCCAGCGGATCAATCTCTACCTCAAGACCGTCAGCGGCGCCCCCGCGTACTTCTGTATCGATATCTACCTTCCAGACCGAAGCGTTGACCAGCCATTTGTCATCAACCATGTAATCAACACCGGCGCTGTACGCCAGTCCGAAACTCGGCTTCAGGCTGCGGCTGCCCAGGTCAGCCTCATCGGACTCGTCGAAGAAGAAGGTATAGTTCACGCCCAGGCCAACGTACGGCTGGATCTTAGAGTCAGCAGACATAGGGTAAAACTGAGCAGATACGGTCGGCGGCAGGTGGCTGACCTCCATCACATCAACGCCATCCAGCGCCCCGTCACCTTCGACAGTGTGAGTGAAAGGTGTTGCCGCCAGTAACTCAAGGCCAATATTAGGCGTCACCATATAGGTCGCCGTCAGTCCGAGTTGCGTATCAGATGTGATGGTCAGGTTCGAATCCGCGACCAGAGCGCTGGTATCGGCGTTGTCGTCTTTCGGCATCACACTGATTACACCAGCTTTTATCTGAATATCTCCTGCCTCGTAGGCCATCGCTGGCACAGACGCAAACGCTACGGCAGATGCAATCACTGTGGTTACAAATTTAATCATTTCGCACTCCTTACACTGTGCAATCAAAAGACAATGCAAGAGTAAATCAGCGCGGTATCTCACCGTTGATTCAGATCAAAAACCCTTGTGGGGACAGACACTTAGCGAGCAAAATCACGATCCAGGTCAATTGGCGTAGAAATACACCACTACTTAAGCCACCTTGGCATGACTTTTTCTATCCGAGTCGAAAAGGTGCGAATTGTGGCCTATAGTACATAGAAGGCTGATTGCAGGTGAATTACGGTCAGCCGTGTCATCAGCGCACAGAATGATTTGCCAACAGGATTACGGCCTTGACCATATCGAAGCACGACGACTTTCAACAGAAAAGCCATGTGGGTGTGCGCCTGCTGTCTTACCTTCTGGCATTCAGTTTCTTTGTCACACTGGCGGCGTCAGTCTATGTCCTCTATTCCGACTACGATCGCGGAATTTCGCAGTTTCAGAATCACCTCAGCCAGATTCAGAGCAGCTATCAACAAAGCGTCAGTTACAGCCTCTGGAACTTCGACAACCGTCAGATTGAAAGCCAGCTGAACGGTATTCTGAACTTTCCCGGGGTTGTCTACGTATACATTGAAAGCCGTAATAAGCTGGTACAGAGTGCTGGCGACATCTATGCCCGTACCGACCAGCAATACTCATTTGAACTGACTCACCAGAGTGCTTCTCAGAACTACCACCTGGGCAACCTGTATATCAATGTTGATTACACAGGGCTCTACGACGACCTCAAGCACAAAGCCGTTACTATTATCCTGAGTCAGTTCGTCAAAACCTTTTCTGTTTCTATTTTTGTACTGTTTCTTGTTCGCTCTCTGATTACGCATCGCCTCAATACGATGGCGGAATGGGCGCGCGGCTTCAGTCTGAACAATCTCGATCAGGCGCTTGAGTTTGATGGCGGTAAAACGCGCTACGACGAACTCGATATGGTGGCCGATGCAATTAACCGGATGCGCGATACCCTCAAACAGGACGCGCACGAACGGGAGCAGTCGAAACAACAGCTGATCCAGACCAAAGAGCAGCTGTCGGTCGCCATTGATAATGCATCGCTCGGCTTCGCCCGATATTTCCCAGAGCTTGACCGCCTGGAGTGCAACAATCACTTTGCCCGTCAGCTGGCGACAACCCAGCATGAGCTGGAGGCGATGGTGCGCCCGATGGAACATATCCGCGATCTGATCCGTGGCATCAAGGGGCCGGAACAGCGTGAGCGGATAAATCAGCTGCTTTACGGACGTATTTCCCGAATTCACGGTGAGTTCACTATGGTGAACTTCCGCAACGACAAATGTTATTTCGATATTACCCTGCAGATTCTGCAGTTTAATGAGTCGCGCCCGAAAGAAATTCTGATCTGCATCGTCGACAAGACAAAAGAACAGGCTGCCGGACGCCAGGCGCAGGAACTTGCGATCTCTCTGGAAAACAAAGTGACCCAGCGGACGGAAGAGCTGTACGAGGAACAACAGCGGGCCAATAACACCATCCGTAAATTACAGGCGCGTCTTGAGCGCTCTATAAACAGTGCGCGTTCAACGTCGTCGAATCAGTTTAAAAAGCTGCTGACCGAAGAGCTTAGCCGTAATTTTGCAGACAAAGATCTGCCGGGGCGCCTGCCCGTTTTCCGCCAGTATCTGGACATCTGCCTGGCAGATGAGCCCGAGCCTGTCGATATCACCGGAACAATCCGGGAAGTCATTGATGCGTCTTCAACACTGCACGACATCAAAACCACGACACGACTGCCCTTCTCTCTGATTATTTCCGAGTCACCGGCTCTGATCCGGTTTGTGCTCGCGGAGCTGTGTGAAAGTGAAAGCTTTATCAAAGCAACGGAGATGCTCGACATAGATATCCGTGTTGGTACTGAGGTGGCAGATATCAGCCTGACCTTCCACCTGACCAAGGCTCTGGAGAACCTGCCAGACCATCCGAATGGTGACCTGCTGTCGTACATCGTATCCAGCCGCTTCCGTAACGAGCTGAAGCGCGAACTGAAGGACGCCTCGACAGTGGTTGTGAGCTTTGGGCTGAACCTGATGATGGATGATCTTCCGGACTGACACCCAAGCATAAAAAAGCCCCGGACTGCTAAGCAGTCCGGGGCTTTTTTTATTGGCTTATCACGAAATGATGAAGTGATCTTCGTCCATCTGCATCAGAGTCTTTGGATCTTTCAGCATCATTTTTCCATGAGCTTTGTAACGAGGCAGAATCCGGTCGTAGTAAAACTCAGCTGTCTGAATTTTCGCTTTGTGGAAATCGACATCCTTACCGGCGTTAATATTTGTCATGGCAGCATCAGCCATTTTCGCCCAGAAGAATGCCATCACAACGTAGCAGGAATACATCAGGTAATCGACAGAAGCAGAACCAACCATGTCCCGGTCTTTGTTTGCTTTAAACGCAATCCGGTAGGTATCAATTCGCCACGCCAGCATCGCGCGCTTCAGACGGCGGATAAATGGCTTCATTTCTTTCTTGTTTTCGTGTGATTTGATAAACGCACTCACCACTTCACGGAATTCATTGAAAGACTTCAGTCGACCCAACAGGATCTTACGGCCAAGAAGGTCAAGCGCCTGAACCCCGGTGGTACCTTCATATAGCTTGGCAATCTGGGTGTCACGGATGATCTGCTCCATGCCCCACTCCTTGATAAAGCCATGACCACCGTAAACCTGAACACCGTGGTTTGCCGCTTCATAACCCAGCTCTGTCAGACCCGCTTTCATGATAGGCGTCAGGAAACCGAGTTTGTCATCCCAGTCTTCGTACGCTTCCATATCGCCTGCAGCGTGCGACGCCATCATTTTGTCTGCCAGCGTTGCTGCGTAATACAGCATGGCACGACCACCCTCAGCGATGGCTTTCTGAGTCAGAAGCATGCGACGGACATCCGGGTGAACGATCAGTGCATCAGCGACTTTATCCGGGCTCTTTTTACCACTCAGCGAACGCATAGAACGACGCTCTTTGGCGTAAGGCAATGCGCCCTGGAAGGACAGCTCTGCGGCACCAATCCCCTGAATAGAGGTTCCCAGACGGGCGGTATTCATAAAGGTGAACATACAATGCAGACCTTTATTTTCAGGGCCGATCAGGAAACCTTTCGAACCATCGAAGTTCATCACACAGGTAGACGAACCGTGAATACCCATTTTGTGTTCGATAGAACCACAGGTCACATTGTTCGCGTCGCCGTTGCTGCCGTCTTCGTTCACATTCAGCTTGGGCACAATAAACAGAGAAATACCTTTGGTACCGGCCGGTGCATCAGGCAGACGCGCCAGCACGATGTGAACGATGTTGTCGGTAAAATCGTGTTCACCAGAAGAAATAAAAATCTTGGTACCGGTGATGTTGTAGCTGCCGTCCGGATTTGGCTCAGCCTTGGTTTTTACCTGACCAAGGTCAGTACCACACTGAGGCTCAGTCAGACACATAGTGCCGGTCCAGTGACCTTCAGTCAGCGGTACGAGAAAGGTCTGTTTCTGCTCTTCGGTACCGTGCAGATAAATAGTATTCATGGCGCCCAGTGACAGGCCCGGGTACATACCCCACACCCAGTTTGCCGTACCGATCAGCTCAGATTTGATCACGCCCAGTGACAGAGGCAGGCCCTGGCCGCCGTATTCAACCGGCGCAGACATACCCTGCCAGCCGCCTTCCATATACTGCTGGTAAGCTTCTTTAAAGCCTGGAGGTGTGGTGACTTTACCGTCTTCGAATTTACAGCCTTCATCACCTACCTGATACAGAGGTGACAGTACTTCTTCGCTGAAACGGGCGGCCTCGCCAATGATGGCATCGACCATATCAGGGGTGGCTTCTTCACCGCCTGGAATATTCTGATAGTGCTTCTGATAGTCGAAAACGTCGTTAATCAGGAAATTGATGTCGCGCAGTGGTGCTTTGTACTGAATCATGAAAATGTCTCGTTGTTTAAAATACAGACACTCAGGATTCTTTCAGCAGGAGGGATGCCCGCCATTGGCCTGTAAGACCACAGCGGGCGTCAGCAGAGTTAACCCCGCAGAAAACAGGGTTAACTACTGACTCAGATCAATCAGGCAGGCTCAGCTTCTTTGCGCTTTGCTGCTTCTTCGTCTTTCAGTTCACGACGCAGGATCTTGCCGACTGGAGTCATCGGCAGCTCAGTACGGAATTCAATGTACTTAGGCTGCTTATAACCGGTCAGGTTTTCACGGCAGTGTGCCTTGATGTCTTCAACCGTCAGATTCGGATCCGATGAAATAATGAAGAGCTTCACTGCTTCACCGCTCTTCGCGTCCGGTACACCGATCGCTGCACAGTTTTCAACTGCAGGGTGGTTTGCGACTACTTCTTCAATTTCGTTCGGGTACACGTTAAAACCAGAAACCAGAATCATATCTTTGATACGGTCAACGATCTTGACGAAACCATCGTCATCAATGACGGCAACGTCACCGGTCTTCAACCACTCGCCATCAGCCGTGAAGGAATCGGCAGTGGCTTCCGGACGGTTCCAGTAACCTTTCATGACCTGAGGGCCTTTCACACACAGCTCTCCACGATCGCCCTGCGGCACTTCGTTGCCCTGATCGTCGATACACTTCAGTGCAGTACCCGGTACTGCCTGACCCACAGTACCCAGACGCTCCAGGCCACCAGCTGGGTTAACCGCAACGATAGGTGAGCACTCAGTCAGACCATAGCCTTCGGAGATGCCACAACCGGTAAGATCTTTCCAGCGCTTAGCAGTGTCTTCCATCAGAGCGGTACCGCCAGACAGCGTCAGGTTCAGGTGAGAGAAATCCAGCTCTTTGAATTTAGGGTGATTCAGCAGGCCCACAAAGAGAGTGTTCAGACCGACAAAACCGTCCAGCTGATGACCAGAGATCATCTTAATGAACATACCAGGATCACGTGGGTTCGCGATCAGGATACTGTGGTCGCCCGAATCCAGCATGGCCATCAGGTGAACAGTAAAGGAGTAGATGTGGTAAAGCGGCAGCGGAGCAACCACAGTTGCGCCATCTACAGGCTTCAGTGGCTTACCGCTGTCGTCCACCTGAGCCATGTTGGTACGTGCCTGAAGCATGTTAGCAATCAGGTTGAGGTTGGTCAGCTCGGCGCCTTTAGCAACACCGGTGGTACCACCAGTGTACTGCAGTACGATAGTGCTGTTGTGGCCAGTGATGTGGTTCTTAGCGTACGCACCGGATGATTTCCCCAGGCTCAGTGCCTTACGGAAACGCACTGCGGTCGGCAGCGAGTAATCCGGAATCATCTTTTTAATGTACTTAGCCGCAGCGTTGATCAGCTGACGCTTAGGGAATGGCAGCATGTCGGCCAGGCTGGTCACGATCACGTGCTTCAGACCGGTTTCCGGCAGGATGTTCTGCACTGACTTGGCAAACATGTCCATGCACACCAGCGCCTTCGCACCCGAGTCATTGAACTGATGCAACATCTCACGCTCGGTGTAGAGAGGGTTGGTGTTAACCAGGATCATACCCGCACGCAGAACACCATATACCGCAATCGGGCACTGCATGATGTTAGGCATCTGGACAGCCACACGGTCACCCGGCTTCAGGGTGGTGTGATTCTGGAGGTAGGAAGCGAACGCCGCGCTGTACTCATCAATTTCGCGATAAGTCAGAGTGTAACCTACGCTGGTAAACGCTTTGCGGTCGGCATAACGCTCAAACGCGCTGTCGATAACTTCAACTACTGAGTCGTACTCATTGGTGTTGATCGTGTCGGCAATACCGGGTGCACGTTTACCGTCCCAGAATGACGCATCCATATTAAAAACCCCCTAACAAATGTTCTTTTTCTGACCGCCCGAACTATCCCTGAAAGGGTGTTTGAGCGGAAGTGGAATTCGTGACATGATTCTGGTCATTTATCGCCACACTATTTATCCGGGTATCCGGTATAAACAGGAGAGAATATGCAGCCTCACACCACGGCAGACGGGACTTCTGCGGCCATCTCTCACGAGTACCTCGGCCCTCTGCTGGAATTTCTGGCGCAACAAGGTATCAGCAGTGCGCAACTAGTACAAGGTACAGGGCTTATGCCACGCGCACTCAGCACCCCTGGACGGGCCATTTCGGCAACCCAGTACGACCAGATTTTCCACAATGCTGTGACATTGACAGCAGACCCTCTGCTGGGGTTTGAACACGGTCGGCGGATGAGCATTGCGACTCACGGTTTTCTGGGATTTGCGGTGATGGCCAGTGACAGTCTCGGACATGGTCTCTCCCTGGCCATCCGTTACGCTGCCACCCGCACGGGCCTGGCTGATATCCGGTTCGTGCACCAGGACGGCAAGGCCATCATCCAGGTTCTGCGACGAAAAGCCCTGCCCCGCAGCTTTCCTTATATTGCGCACAACATTCTGGTCACCTTCCTGACAATTGCCCGATTTCTTACCCGGGAAGAGCTGAGTGATGACGTCAGTATCTGCCTTCAGGAAGCGCCGCAGCAACCGGAACACTATTACCGTAACCTGCTCGACTGCGAGGTGCACTTTCATCAGGAGCACTATCAGCTGGTGCTGTCAGACGACCTGCTGACGATCCCGGTATCTACCGCCAACGGCGTCGCCCGTCTGATCGCTGAACAGGAGTGTGAACGACTGCTTGCCGCCACCACTCCCGAAGCCCTGGACCTGGCCTCACGTGTACGCCATCAGCTTCAGCAATATGGGCACACGCTGTCTTTGCAGGACATCGCCCGGCGCCTGGAGGTCAGCCCACGCACGCTTAACCGTCAACTGGCCCAGTTAAACACCAGTCTGCGCCAACTCACAGACGAAGTCAGAAAAGAGTATGCCTGCCACCTGTTATCCGCCACACAACTTAAGATTGAAGAGATCGCAGGGGAACTCTCTTATACGGACACTTCTAACTTCGTCCGCGCCTTCCGGCGCTGGGTCGGAGTCACGCCACTGGCGTTCCGGAAAATGACAAAATCTGTGGTCTGATTCACATTAGCGGGTGCGCGAGTTGCCAAACACCTGTATAACAACGCTATACTCAGGACGCTTTTTGTCTAATATAACCAGATGTCACCTCTCACCGTGACACGATAATAAGAACAGAATAAAGACAATGACGAATATTCATTTCCAGAGCGGGAAACGCCCCGTGTATCAGGAGCTGTCAGCGGCAGTTAACCAGCACTTCCGTGACAGTGGTCAGAAAAAATCCGGAAACCATACGCTTTTCCGTAAGGCCCTTATTATCGGCCTCCTCTACGTTGGCACCTACCTCGCGGTGTATGCTCTTCCTGAGGGCTGGCAACTGCTGGCGTGGGCGCTCCACGGTATTGCGACGGCTCTTGTGGGCTTTAATATCATGCACGATGGTGCGCACGAGTCCTTCAGCCGTTCCCGCCGCCTGAACCGTCTGATGGCACTGACTTTTAACCTCATCGGCAGCAACCGCTACTACTGGGCGCAGAAGCACAACCGCAATCACCACGCATTCACGAATGTCGATGAAGCGGACGAAGATATTGATGCGCTGGGGCTGTTCCGTATGAGCCCACACCAGAAACACAGATTCTTTCATCGCTATCAACACTTCTATGTCTGGGGCCTGTACCTGATCACCAGCCTGTTCTGGTTTTTCGCCCTCGACTTCAAGGCCTATCACAGCCAGAAGATAGCGCACCGTAAATACAGCCACCGTATGCGTCTGGCAGACCACGTAGAGTTCTGGGCATCCAAAGCGGTGTATCTGATCATTTATCTGTTACTGCCTGCCACGGTACTGGGTGGTGAAGCCGCCCTCACCGGCTTTCTGATCATGCATGCCTTCCTGGGCTTCCTGTTTGCTGTGGTCTTCCAGCTGGCGCATGTCGTGGATAAAGCGGAGTTCCCGCGCCCTGATGAACACGGCACCATGGAAGATGAATGGGCCGTTCACCAGATGCGTACGACCGTAGACTTTGCCACAGATAACCGCTTTCTCACCTGGGCGTTGGGCGGCCTGAACTTTCAGGCAGAGCATCACCTGTTTCCCAGGATCAGTCATGTGCATTACCCGGATCTGCACCCTCTGGTGTCTGCGCGCGCAGAAGCCATGGGCTATCAGATTCGTAGCTACCCGACGCTCTGGGCTGCAATTCGTGGACATTACCGACATATGCGGGCCATGGCACGACCAGAAGAGGAACTTATCGGGTCGCCTAATGATCAACAGACCTGTTAAACTGGCTTAAAACGATACATGAGGTGGGCTGCAGAAAACGCAGCACCTCGCCTCAACTATCTGTTTCATCGGCTCAGCCCGCCATCCGGCGACCCGGATATCGCGACTTTATGCAGAGCTGAAATTTTTCGGATGCCCAGAAGTCTTTTCTGCAGGAAGCGATAACAGAAGACGCCGACTGGGCACCCGTCATAGATACGTTCAACAGTATGCTGAACACGACGTAGATATCAGGTTTCACTGACATCTGCGAAGTGCATCTGTAATACCAGAGAGCGGTTGTTTATAAGACAGGACGCGCAATCGGTTATGCACCCACGGCTGGAACAGCAATTATCACTCTATCTGAGTGACACCCCGGAGCTTCGCGAAGCTCTCGAGCACTTTATTCAGGCAGTCGACCTGAGCTACCGCGCTTATGACATGGAGCGCCATGATCTGAAGCGATCTCTCGAGCTGGGGGCAAAAACCCTGATGGAGAGAAACGTCGTACTCAGTCGTAATCTGGAAGCGCAGCGCACAGCGCAGCAGCGTCTGGCGCAATCATACGAAGTACTCAACGCCACCCTTAATTCGTCAAATGAGGGCGTTCTGGTGGTGGGTCACGACGATATTCCTATTGCCTATAACCACCGCTACCTTGAACTGATGAGGCTGACTCAGCAGCGGATTGCTGAAATGGACGCCGTCAGCCTGATGAAAAACAGCAAATCGCTGGTCAAAGACAGAGCCAGACTGAGTGCTCAGCTAAAAGCCCTGAAAGAGCCCGGAAGCAGCGCGTTTGAGGTATTCGAGTACCATGATGGCACCTGGGTCGAAATCTACGCGACACACCATGAAGCTGCGGGCTATATCTGGATGCTCCGTGACATTACCGAAGTCCGCCAGAAAGAAGCGACCATCAGTTTTCAGGCATTTCACGATAGCCTGACGGGACTGCCTAACCGGGTTCAGCTTCAGGAGCGTCTCCTGAATGCCATTGATAACGCCCAGCAGGGACATCACCGTTTCGCCCTCTGCTACCTTGATCTGGATGGATTCAAAACCATCAACGACAGCCTCGGGCACAACAGTGGCGATGACCTGCTGATTCAGGTAGCGAAACGCCTGAAAGACGTAATGCGCCCTGAAGATACGCTCGCCCGCGTGGGCGGAGACGAATTTGTCGTTATTTTTAACCACATTCACGACCATCAGGAAATTCTCGGACTGGCTGAAGACCTGCTGAAAACCCTCGCCGATCCTATTCGACTGGAACGACGCGAGTTTGTGATTGGCGCCTCAATCGGCATTGCCATGTACCCGACAGACGGCGAAGAAGTCGGCATTCTTATGCGTGATGCAGATATTGCGATGTACCGGGCGAAAGCCAACGGCAAAAACTGTTTCCACTTTTTTACGCCCGCCATGGAGCGTATGGCAGTGCAGCGTATGTCGCTGGAGACAAACCTGCGCCGCGCCCTTGAGAAAAACCATCTCGAGCTTTATTACCAGCCTAAGGTCTGTCTGCATGATATTTCAGGCAACCTGAAAACCGGCCACCTGCACAGTTTTGAAGCGCTTCTACGCTGGCCCAAATCCAACGGTGAATTTGTCTCGCCTGAGAGCTTTATTCATATCGCCGAAGACACCGGAATGATCGGACGTATCGGTTACTGGATTCTTGAGCAGGCGTGTCTGCAGGCCAAGGCCTGGTACGATCAGGGATACCACGCCAACATCAGCGTGAATATCTCGCCGCGTCAGTTTCTGATTCCCAACTTTCATCATGAAATCATGCATATCATCCGGGAACTGAAGGTCCCGGAATCGCTGATTTCCATCGAAATTACTGAAAGTCTGCTGATGCAGGACCTGACTCACGCGCGGCACGTTCTTGAGTATTTCCGTGATCAGGGGATATTTATTTACCTCGACGACTTCGGTACCGGTTTTTCTTCACTGAATTACCTGAAAAACCTGCCGGTCAACGCCATCAAAATTGATCGCACCTTTGTCAAAGATCTGAGCTGGAGCAGTGCCGATCAGGCGATCGCTGCCTCCATCATTACCCTGGGCAAAAACCTGGATATGCTGATTGTCGCCGAAGGCATCGAAAATGCCGAACAGGCAGATTTTCTCATCCGTAACGGCTGTGATCTGGCTCAGGGCTATTACTACGGCCATCCCGTTAATGCCGAACAGGCGACTCTGTATCTGCATCCGGACGATATGATCCCTTCAACAATTGCCAACAGCCTGACTCCTGAGTAAATTGCCAGCCAGTTTACTCAGTCAGATGCCGGAGCCATCGATCTATGTACCCTCATTTCGTCGCCGTTGACGCCAGTTCCTACGAAGATACTGCTCACCCTGTGGCTATTGCGTGGTCTCTGGCCGACGGAACCATCAAAACGACGCTGATTCAGCCCGAAGATGACTGGGAAGACTGGGACTACGCTCTGGAAGACATTCACGGGATCAATCAGGACACCCTGTATCAGCGGGGAGAAACCAGCTGGTCTGTCATCCGCGAACTGGAAAACGACCTGGAGCAGCCTTTCCTTTTCTGCGAAGACACAAGCCGGACCGATCTTCTGTTCGAACGCCTCTATGAGGCCTGCGGCCGGGACGTCACCCTTGAAACCGGTCATTTTGGTGATGAGCTGTCCAGTCAGAGAGACCTGAATGAATGGCTGATGGATACCGGCTTCCAACACCTGCCCTGCGACGAACGCGTCCGACTGATGCTGACCGCCTGGGCTGAAGACAATAAATGATCACTAAAAAGAAAAAACTAATAATAAGAGATCAGATAAGATTACTTAAATAATCTGAAGCCCGCTTCAATCCGTTGTGCCCAGTCGGAGGGCACACCCGCAGCATCGGCGTACTCAGACCAGCGCTCCAGCGCCCCTCTGACCTGCGCGACTAACTCATACGCCCGGTGTTCACGCACATCCGCCGCTGCTGCCGCCGCAAGGAGATCCGACATCGTAAAATGATCACGTCTGCCGTTCACCGACATCTGATGCTGTGACGTCCACAACCCCTCTGGATTCCAGGCAAATGTCACATCGTAAGCGGGGGATAAGCGCCACAGGCCACGTTTATCCATCAAAAACGCGATATTCTTCGTATGATCATCCTGATTGCGACTCATCAGGTTAAACAGCATCCGTAAATACTGCTGCTCCAGGGTCGCCCTCACGTTATCGGGCTCCAGCTGCCGGATCACACGAAAACACTGCTCGTATGAATAGCCACCCGCCTGATTAAAATCGTAGTGCGCCAGTCCACACAGCGTCTGCATGTGCAGACGACCCGCCCCGCCCTCTCTGTCGAAGCGCTCAGTCATAAAGTGCGCACGGCCATTTTCTTCCAGTAAATGAGACGGCATCATGGTAATGCCTGCGGCGGTTGCCATCAGATAGTAGGCGTATTCAATCCGCGTAAATCCCTGGGGGTCGGCCAGCTCTTTGTCTGAGTTACCATCCACACCATCAAACTTCAGCAGATAATGGCGAAACCCTTCACTGGCATCCAGCTGACCGGAGCGGACTTCCCCTGTCTCCGGGTTCCAGGCCACCACGGCTTTGGCCCGCGCGCCACCCGCCGATGTGCCAACCGAAATAATCTGCTGCAAAGCATGTTGATCTTCGGCACCGCTGTGAATGGCCGTCGCCAGGTTCTTTTTCTGAGCCAGTGCCCGGTTTGCAAGGCTGACAAGCTCTGCCAGTTCCAGTGACTCACTGACGGGAGCGGCGCGCCTCGAGGCCGGTGCAAACTCCAGCGCTCCCATCCCCCTCTGCCCCATATAGAGGAGGCGTTCAACGGGATTAAAATCTTCTGGTGAGCGGCCATTGGCCACCAGCCACTGGTCGATCAGGAGGTTGCCGAACTTATCCGGCAGTGCATCTGCCAGCATGCCGGGCAACCCATGAAATGACTGATAGTTAAGCTCGGGAAAGGCAAATGTCCCCGGGCGCAGGGGCATCTGAAGCGGCGCCAGCTGTATTCCGGAGCGTAGAAAACCGGGTTCGTATTCGAAGACACCGAGCCGCCGCTCCGCATTCCACTGAACTGCGCCAATCAGCTTTCCCCACAGCCTTACTTCGGCAAGAGAAATCACGCGTCATCCCCCCACTCCCAACCGGTTTCATCGGTTCTGGAACGCTCTCCGGACGCCCGCTGACGCTGCTGTGGCTCTGCCAGATAGCCGCTGCCCTGACTTCGCAGAGTCTGCATCGGACTGTCGCCCGGCTGTTCCAGAAAATGTTCAAGCTGTGCAATACAGTCGAGCGCCTTCATCAGCGCAATCATATTGAGGAGACTCAGGTTTCCCTCTCCCCGCTCGAAGCGTCGCAGGGTCGCAACGCCTATCCCCGCATCTGCGGCGAGCTGGCTCTGGGTGATATTCCGCTCCAGGCGTAGCGCCCGGAAACGATGGGCCAAGGCTTCAAGAATCTTCTGATCGGAGAGGAGATGAAAACTCATAAAAGATCACCTGAGATCAATTAACAATTAAAAACCACAACAAATATCATAAACGATATTTTATTATCGTGAAAATTATTCTTGCGATGGTCTAAGAAACCAGTACAGTACCCTGTTTTCGCCGGAGACCGGACATGGCACTGAAAGCCACGATTTATAAGGCAGAGCTGACCATTTCAGACATGGACCGGGGCTACTACCACACCCATGCCCTCACCATTGCACAGCACCCTTCAGAAACCCTTGAACGTATGATGCTGCGCATTGCTGTGTTTGCATTGAATGCCACTAAGCGTCTGGAATTCAGTAAAGGTCTCAGTACGGATGACGAACCTGATCTCTGGGAACACAATTACAACGGTGATATTGACCTCTGGATCGAGCTGGGTAATCCCGACGAGAAGCGCCTGAGGAAAGCCTGCGGTCGTGCAGGTGCGGTCATCCTGTACGGTTATCACGGTCACGCATTCGATATCTGGTGGCAGCAGAATGCTCAGCGCTGCCGTCAGCTCTCCGGGCTCCGCGTATTCCGGCTGGATGAAAAGCTGGTCGCCCAACTGACAGACATGGCTGCCAGAACAATGCGCCTGCAGGCAACAATTCAGGATGGTACTCTCTGGCTGGGTAATGAAGAGAGCAGCATCGAAATAACCCCCGAACTGCTGCCGGAGGCATAAGCACATGAGTGGATTCAGACATCTGCTGCAGGACTCTGCGATTCTGCAACGCATTGAAAAACTGGGCTACCGCACACCCACCCCCATTCAGGAAGCGGCCATTCCGCATATTCTGGAAGGCAAAAACCTGATGGCGGCTGCGCCGACCGGTACCGGGAAAACCGCGGCATTTATGCTGCCTGTGCTGGAGCTGCTCGGCTACCACCCCCGCCCGGAAGACGAAGAAGGATATATATTCCCTCGGGTACTGCTGATTGCCCCCACCCGCGAACTCGCGCAACAGCTGATTGGGGTATTCCGTGACTACGGCAGAAACACAGGCCAGCGCTGCCTGCTCGCCTGCGGCGGACAGAACCCACGCGAAGTGAACGAAAAACTTCAGCAGGGAGCCGACATTGTCGTGGCAACCCCCGGGCGTCTGTACGAACTGATGACCCAGGACAGAATTGAGCTTGATTACCTCCAGTGTCTGATTCTTGATGAAGCTGATCGTCTTCTCGACCTGGGCTTCGCCGACGACCTGAAGCGCATCGTGGCGCGCTTGCCGGACGCCCGCCAGAACCTGCTTTTCTCTGCCACGTTTGATAAAGCCGTCCGGGAACTCGCCACTGAGCTGATGCCCGGCGCCATTGAACTTGGCCAGAAAGATGCCAACCGCGCCAGTACAGCTGTACGCCAGTGGCTGGTACCGGTGGATCACCAGGACAAAGGAGACGCCACCGTCACTCTGCTGAAAGAGAACAAATGGCCCCAGGTCATGGTCTTTACCAAGACCAAGAAAGGTGCGGATGCTCTGACAGAACAACTGCAGCAGGAAGGACTCCAGGCCGAAGTGTTGCACGGGGATAAATCGCAGGCCGAACGGAACCGTATTCTGGATGCATTCCGCGAGAAAAAACTGCGTATTCTTGTTTCAACCGATGTCGCGGCTCGTGGCATCGACATCGAACACCTGCCTGCCGTCATTAATCACGACTTGCCTCCGGTTGCGCAGGACTATATTCACCGCATCGGTCGTACGGGCCGGGCCGGAGAAAAAGGCATTGCGATTTCTCTGATCGCCGCCCATGAGGTCGACACACTGACAGATATCGAAACCCTGATCGGCCGCGTTCTGCCCCGTGAAGATCTGATTGGTCATGTGCCGAACCACCGGGTGCCGGAAACCGGACCGGGTAAGACGCCGGGACGAAGCCGGAAACACCCGTCAAAAGGCAAAAAAAATGCGACGCCGGAACGCGCACCCAAGGTAAATGGCGCGATCAGCAAAAAGAAAAAGTCAGAAAAACCTGCGCAGACGAAAGAACCGGCTGGCCGGGGCGGCAGTATGTTCTCGCGCAAAAAACCGGTCACCCGACGTTCGATCGACTGACCGTCACACGTGGGCTGGGAATCAGGCGATTCCCAGCAGTTCGACCTCGAATACCAGCACAGAACCCGCCGGAATCGTGCCGACTTTACGATTGCCATACCCCAGGTCAGCAGGGATCCAGAAGCGGTACTTCGCCCCTTCCGTCATCAGCTGAACGCCCTCCGTCCAACCCGGGATCACCTGATTCAGACCAAACGCAATCGGCTCATTACGCTGTACCGAACTATCAAATACACTGCCATTCAACAACGTACCGTGATAATGCACTGTCACCCGCGATGACGCCGCAGGATGCTTGTCTCCAGTGCCCTCGGTAATGATCTCATACTGCAGGCCAGTCGAGGTTTCGGTCACTTCCTCGCGGTCGCGGTTTGTTTCAAGAAACGCGCGCCCCTCTGCGATATTCGCTTCCGCGCCTTTGCTCCCTACTCCCGCGCGTTTCAGCGCGTAAATAACCAGCACCACAATGAGCGCAACCAGAATAATATTAAACATACAGGCTCCTTAATTCAGGCGCTTATTATGGCAGTCAGTGCGCCCCTCTGCGAGTACCCGGGTGACTGAGACTCAGAGGATCTGCGACAGAAACCAACGTCAGCCTGAGCGTCAATCCGGGCAAACGCCGTCAGAACGGCGTAAAGAGACAGGCGAAAACCTCATAGTCTGCGCATAATTAACGGATAAGGAGGTGGTTATGGCCGAACTCTTATCTCACCCGACAGGGAGCCCTCTGATTGCAGAGCATCCTGACTGGGACTGCGGACAGTGGATCAGGCATATACAGAATCTGTATCACGCCGACGAAACCGCACTGGCACGGGAGCTTGCTGCACGCCTGCCACCTCACTTGCTCAAACATGCCTCAAAAGACGCCGCTCTGCTGATCTGCGAGCTGCGGGATTCCCCCGAGAAGCTTTCTCTGTTTGATGAATTTATGCAGGAATACAGCCTTGATAACGAAGAAGGGCTGACGCTGATGGTGATGGCCGAAGCGCTGTTGCGAATTCCCGACACGGCCACCAGAGACGCCTTTATCCGTGCTGAAATGAGCCTGGCTGACTGGGAGAAGCACATTGATCACAGTACGTCGGCATGGGTGAATGCCGCCACCCGTGGACTGAGCGTCGGCAGTCGCATTGCCCGCCTCAAAAGTAACGTAATGCAGCTGCTTACCCGTCCGGGCCAACCCCTCGTCCGCCAGGCACTGAAACAGGCGATGCAGCTGATGGGTAATCAGTTTGTACTCGGGGAAAACATCGAGCAGGCCGTCATCCGCGCCAATAAAAGTGCACAGCCAATGACGTCGTATTCCTTCGATATGCTTGGCGAAGCGGCAGTCACAGAATCGGATGCTGAGCGTTATCTCAGAGCCTACCGCCGGGCACTCGATGAAATTGATCGTTACCACGATCCCGAGCGGCCCGCGAACTCCCTGTCGATCAAACTGTCGGCACTTCACCCCAGATACGAAGAAAATCGTCGTCTCCACGTCATTGAAGAGCTGGGCGAGCGCCTTAACACGCTTATCAGCGCTGCCAGAGAGAGGGATATCCCGGTCACCATCGACGCCGAAGAGGCCGACCGGCTCGAACTGTCGCTGGCCCTGTTCGAAAAAGCCTTCCGCGGAGCTGCTCAGGGCTGGGGCGGACTGGGTCTGGCTGTTCAGGCTTATTCCAAGCGGGCGACGGGGGTTCTGGCCTGGGTACATCAGCTCGCCACCAGCGAAGGGACGGCCATCCCGGTGAGACTGGTTAAAGGCGCCTACTGGGACACTGAGATCAAACGCGCTCAGCAGAAAGGCCAGCAGACCTACCCGGTATTTACCCGCAAGGCCCATACGGACCTGTCATACCTTGTCTGTGCTCAGATCATGCTGCAAAGCGACTGGATACGCCCTCAGTTTGCCACCCACAACGCTCAGACCATCAGTACGGTAATCAAACTTGCGGATGCCGTGGGGCGCGATGATGGCTATGAATTCCAGAGGCTTCAGGGGATGGGAGAGGCGCTGTACCGGGCATGTCAGACACAACGGCCGGTGCCACTGCGCGTTTACGCTCCGGTCGGCGAGCATCAGGATCTGCTCCCCTACCTGGTGCGCCGCCTGCTTGAGAACGGGGCCAACAGCTCCTTTGTACATCATCTCTGGGATGAAAATGTAGCGGCGCACGTCCTGACGAAATCACCGTTGATTTCAGCACAGGAAAAGGCTTTTTCAATGAATCCGGCCACTCCCTTACCGGCGGACATACTGGCCCCGCGGAAAAATTCCAGCGGGATCAACCTCAGTATTCCGCAGGAAAGAGACGCACTGATTCATTCCATGAGTCCGTTTCTTCATCGTCGCTGGCAGGCACGCCCCCAGGTCAGTATTGCCAGTATCACTCCGTTGCAGGCCGATCAGACCTGCGTGTCACCGTGCAGCATCCGTCAGGAAATCGGCAGTGTGCAGTGGCTGAACCCGGATGACGCCGGGGCGGTCATTTCTGCAGCACAGGCCGCTTTTGAGCGCTGGCGCATCCGTCCCGCCGCTGAAACTGTGCCCTTGCGTCGCCGCTGGCTGGAAGCACTCGCCGACCTGCTGGAGGATCACAGACCTGAACTGATTGCGTTGTGTGCCCTGGAGGCCGGAAAGACGCTTCAGGACGGTGTCGACGAAGTGCGTGAAGCCGTCGATTTCTGCCGTTACTACAGCGCTCAGACGAAAGAAGGTTTCGAGACTCCGCTCCCTCTTCCCGGTCCGACCGGAGAGGCGAACAGCTATCTGTACGAGGGCCGGGGCGTCTGGTTCTGTATCAGCCCGTGGAACTTCCCGATCGCGATATTTCTCGGTCAGATCAGCGCTGCTATAGCGGCGGGTAATACTGTGATTGCCAAACCGGCTGAACCCACCTCTCTGATCGCCGCCCGGGTAGTTGAGCTGGCCTGGGAAGCGGGCATTCCACGTGATGTTCTGCAGTGTGTGCCGGGCCGTGGGCCAGTATTAGGCGAGGCCTTTCTGAATGACCGCCGGATTGCAGGCGTTGCCTTTACCGGTTCTGAACACGCTGCGCGCCAGATTGCGATTACCCTTGCACACAGAGGCGGGCCACTGATCCCTCTGATTGCTGAAACCGGGGGGCAGAATGCGATGATCGCAGATTCATCCGCCCTACCCGAACAACTGGTACAGGATGCAATACGCTCAGCCTTTACCAGCGCCGGACAACGGTGCTCTGCACTCCGGGTGCTGTGCCTGCAGGAAGATATTGCCGACAAGGTCATCAGTCTTCTCAAAGGGGCAATGCACGAAGTTCAGACAGGCAACCCACTGGACATCAGCACAGACCTGGGGCCAGTTATTTCGGATCGTGCTCAGCACCGACTGCAGGCGCACCTGCGCTGGTTACAGAATCATGGCACGCTGATCGCCCGGGCAACGCCTGCCTCTCAGGAAGGGACCTTTGTCACCCCTGTGATCTACAGCATCGACAGCATCGCTGACCTCAAGGAGGAACACTTTGGTCCAGTGATGCACGTCGTACGATACAAGGCGTCTCAGCTCGGAAGGTTAATTGAGGAGATCAATGAGACAGGCTATGGCCTGACGCTGAGCATTCACTCCCGCAACCCTCAGACCATCGATTTTATCTGGCGCCATGCCAGAGTCGGGAATGTCTACGTTAATCGCGATCAGATAGGCGCTGTTGTCGGTGTTCAGCCATTCGGAGGGATGGGAAAATCAGGCAGTGGCCCGAAAGCAGGTGGCCCGGATTATGTCCGCAGATTTGCCGTAGAACGCACACTGACCGTCAATACGACCGCCTCTGGCGGCAATGCTGACCTGCTCAGGAAGGCTTCACAGGACAACAAAGGCTGACGCCTCAGCGATACAGGTCTTTATCGTCCGTAAAGATTTTTGCGGCGACATTTTCTGCTCTTTTCATAGACTTCAGAGCACCAGATCTGAATTCGCGGTGATACAGCACCGCAGTTACCAGGGCTGCGCCAAACATAAATACCCAGGGCGAAATAAACCAACTGAGTACCGCCATAGAAAAATAGAACGCCCGCAGTCCATTGTTATAACTGTGACTTGCCTGATCAATTACTTTGGCGCTGTAGATCGCCATACTGCGACGGTCATTGGCGGTAACCGTTTCGTCGCCCGGCATAGGTGCGGCGCCGACGAGCACAGAGGCAAAACCAAACTGACGCATTGACCAGGTAAACGTAAAATACGCATAGATAAAAATAGCGATCAGAACCAGCACTTTAAATTCCAGTTCAAGCAGGTTATCGCCTTCGATAAACGAAATTGTCCTGAGCATTTCACTGATCTTATCCGTCGCTGTCAGCGCGGTCAGTAAACCCGCGATAATCAGCACACAGGAAGACGCAAAGAAATTAACATTGCGCTCGATATTGGCGAGCAGGGCCGCATCCCCTACCCGCACTTCGCGCTGCAGCATACGGCGCATCCAGTTCACCCGGTGCACATGCAACACCGACGACAATGATGCTGAGCGCCTGGCCCGGTAATGAGCAAAAGAAGCGTAACCATACCAACAGAAAAGCAGCCAGCCGAGGCTGATAAAATTCAGAGAGCCGATCTCTGCCAGTTCTTCCATCGGGGTTTAGCTCCGGTTGAGAATACCTGTCAGCCGCCGGATTTTTTCATCCGATAACTGACGGTAATCGAAATATGGGGACACAATATCGCCCACGTCATTGATTGCGAACGAATTATCCAGCCATTGTGCACCAGGCGTCGAGAAAAATCCGCTGTCGGTCGCGAACTGCTTTCCCATAAAAATACGCTGGCCGGATGCCCTTTCCTCTCCGGGAGAACCAAAGCAGAGAGCAACCTGCGAATTTTTCTGCAACAAAGCCTGGTCTCTGTATGCCTGCCAGGAGGCATAATCTTCGGCCAGCTGCGGCGTCAGCTCCCACATAAGCTTAGCGAATACATTAAATATCTTGCGCCAGTGATTGCCTGTCTCAGCGACAATAAACGCAATATCCCCCACAGCCAATGGGAGGATGGTCTCCGGAGACGAAAAATGGCCCGCGGCAGGCCGGTTATTCAGGTAGATCCGCAGCATCGCCTGCGGATCTCCCAGTCCGGTCTCAGGCATGATCAAACCAGTGGCGGGTACGGTTAGCAAAAGCCACCAATGACAGCATGACGGGCACCTCAACCAGCACACCGACAACCGTGGCCAGCGCCGCACCTGAATTAAGACCAAACAACGCAATGGCGACGGCAACCGCGAGCTCAAAGAAATTACTGGTACCGATCATACAGGCGGGAGCTGCAACGTCGTGGCGCAGTTTCATTTTAAGAGCGATGAAATAAGTAATAGCAAAAATCCCATACGTCTGAATCAGCAGAGGAATAGCAATCAGCAGCATGTCTTGAGGTTTCTGAGCGATAACCGGGGCCTGTAATGCAAACAGAATCCCCACCGTTGCCAACAAACCCAGAATCGAAAATGGCTTCAGCCGTGCGGACAACTGCTCTACCCCGTTTGCCCCCAGAATACTGCGGGTAACCACGCCTGCAATCAGTGGCAGAACCACATACAGAACAACGGAGATCAGCAGAGTTTCCCAGGGAACTTCAATATCAGAGACGCCAAGCAGAAGCGCAGCAATCGGCGCGAAGGCAAAGATCATGATCAGATCATTTACCGACACCTGCAGCAAAGTATAGTTTGCATCCCCCCGGGTCAGGTGACTCCATACGAACACCATGGCCGTACAGGGAGCAACGCCCAGAAGAATCATACCGGCGATGTATTCCTGAGCAGTCTGGGGGTCAACAAGACCGGCAAAAATATAATGGAAAAATAACCAGCCGAGCGCAGCCATGGTAAAGGGCTTCACCAGCCAGTTAATCACCAGCGTAAGAAACAGCCCCTGCGGTTGACGGGTGACGTCACGGATCGATGAAAAATCGACCTGCATCATCATCGGATAAATCATCAACCAGATCAGTATCGCAATCGGCAGGTTAACGTTGGCAATTTCTGCCCCCGCTATCCACGAAAATGCATCAGGCAAGAACAGGCCCGATACCAGTCCAACGACAATCGCCAGCCCGACCCAGACAGAAAGATAACGCTCAAAAATCCCCATTACGAGGTCCTCCCGGAGGTAAGTAATTGTCCGACGGCTGATTCCAGTGAATCACGATCCTGCAAGGTCTCAAGAGGCGCTTCTGCAAGCAGTGTCAGCCGCTGCTGCATCATCTGTCCGAGTTGCCCGAACATTTCCTGCTGCAGGGCTTCATCGGGCTGCTTTGAAGGATCCGGCAGTCCCCAATGAACACGTGCGGTGTCACCCATCCACAGCGGGCAGGCTTCACCAGCAGCGCTATCACAGACGGTAATTACGATATCCGGGGCAAAGCTTTCCAGTTCATCCCAGCTCTGGCTCTGCAGACCGTCAACAGACATCCCCTGCGACTCAAGGTACCTGAGCGTGCCGGGAAACACCTGACCAGCAGGCTGGCTACCGGCACTGCGTACCTCCAGCGCACCTTCTGATACGTGCCGGGCAATGGCTTCGGCGAGAATGCTGCGACAGCGGTTGTGAGTACATATAAACAGTATTTTCAACATACATCAGCAGCAGTTCAGCTGCCCTCCTTTACGTAATTCTGCGGCGGCTCCGGCCTGGGCACGCCATTCCGGCAGAAGCTGAGTCAGGGTTTTTATTACCCATGCGGGTAATTCACGGGCGAGGGAGTAATACACCCATTGCCCACGCTTTTCGCTTTCGACCAGACCGCCTTCCCGAAGCAGTGCCAGATGACGGGATACTTTGGGTTGGCTCTCCTGCAATGCTTCCATCAGATCACAAACGCACAGGGGGCCATTTAAAAGGAGCATGACCGAGCTCAGGCGCGTGTCATCTGCGAGCAACTTCATCAGATTAAGTGGGGTCATAAGGCTCTCCGTAGATGCAGGCATCTTATATATGTTTTTTCATATATACAATGCATCTTAATCGGCAGCTTCCCCCCTTTAACACCGACATAAAACACTGCTAGGGTAAGCAGGTTTGATAATTTCAGGAGAGGCAACCATGCCGCGTGGAAAGTACGACGTCATCATCTTTGGGGCCAGTTCGTTTGTCGGTGGAATTCTGACCCGCTACATCGCCAGTCAGTATGGCTATAACGACGATCTCAAATGGGCTATTGCGGGACGCTCTGAGCGTAAACTGCAACAGGTGCGTGGTACGTTGGCGAAGGCGCTTGGACGCCACGCCGGTGATGTCGATATTCTCATCGCGGATGCCAGCGATCCGGGCAGCCTTGCAGGCCTGTGCGAACAGACCCGGGTCATCGTCTCAACGGTAGGCCCCTACGCTCTGTATGGCGAACCTATGGTAAAAGCCTGCGTCGAAGCCGGAATCGACTACTGCGACCTGACCGGCGAGCCTCAGTGGATTAAGCGTATGCTGGATAAATACGAAGCAAGGGCCGTGGAAACAGGAGCCAGAATCGTCCATTGCTGTGGCTTCGATTCCATTCCTTCCGACATGGGCGTTAAGTTTCTGCAGACGTTGGCACAGGAAAAACTTGGCCACCCCGTCAACCGTGTAGAGATGAGAGTAAAAGCAGCGAAAGGCGGAATGTCAGGCGGCACCATCGCCAGCATGTTGCAACTGACGAAAGAGGTCATGGCAAATCCTTCTCTGAAAAAAGAATTGGCCAATCCCTATTCAATCTGCCCTCCAGACCATGGCTTCCGCGCACAGCAACCCGATATCCGTGGTGCCTTTTATGACCGCGCCAGTCAGGCCTGGGGAATGCCCTTTATTATGGCTGCCATCAATACGCGCGTTGTTCACCGCACCAACGCACTGCTGGATAAATCGTACGGCGACCGCTTTGAATACAACGAAGCCATGCTGACAGGGAAAGGCAGCAAAGGCCGTCGCATGGCGAAACTCATGACCTTCGGCCTGGGGGCATTCATCGTCGCAGCGGCGCTGAAACCCACGCGCTGGTTACTGGAAAAATACGTTCTGCCAAAGCCTGGCCAGGGCCCTTCCGAAAAAGAGCAGGAAGCCGGCTATTTTGATATCCGCTTCTACGGCTACGACGGCGGTCGCACTCCTGTCATCTCCACCCGCGTCACCGGTGATAAAGACCCAGGTTACGGCTTTACTGCAAAGATGCTCGGGGAAGCGGCCGTATGTCTGGCCAAGGACTACCACAACCGTGGCAAAAAACGCTGGGGGAAAGGCGGTTTCTGGACACCCGGCGCGTTATTTGGGGAGGTGTTTATGGACCGGCTTCAGAACAATGCCAGCATGACCTTTGAAGATATGACCGCCCGGGATAACGATAAAGGTGAGGCCGCCTGATCAGCCCCAAATGTGCTGCTCCTCACGGAGCAGCACTCACCAGTCACTGTCATTCGCTGCATCGGCGTTAAAAAGCTCCAGTGCCAGCTCTTCCTTCTCTGCTTCGAGCTCGCGGAACACTTCCCGCAAAGCAATCTGCTCCCGTTCTTCCTGAGACTGGGTATCCAGCCAGAGTAAAATGTCATGGAGTTGAGCTTCAATTCGACGCAGGCGCTGTTCAGTGTGATCGTCACGGTTATGTGAACGTCCCATCATTGCCTCCCGCGTTTGTGACTTACTCCTCTGAGACAGGTACTTGTCGATTTGGTTCTGACGCAGATATCACAGGATAAGCGAGCGCACCCCACTCCTGTTCCGGGTGTGACAGCATAAGATCGAAAATAACAGGCAACAGTGACATCAGCAGCTCGGCCCCGGTAACAACCTGATCGCGATTGACCGAGCTGCCATAGGTCGCACCACCACCCATCACCTGATTGCGGAGCACACTCAACCTGTCGAGAGTGATGGCCAGTAGCTCTGGCACCTTACGACGACTGAGACAATTAAGCGCCTCCACGGAAGAGCGCTCAAAACTGCCCCGCCAGTCTGCCAGCTGCCCCCGCTGGGCCTGCCAGAAAGGACGGTAAACAAAGGGGTTTTTGATAAGTGCTTTCACCGGCCCGGAATAGGTATGCCAGAGCAGGTGATAGATCTGTTGTTGTTCATCCAGCTGAACCAGTGTTTCCATCAACGGCAGAAAATCGTCGTCACCATCATCAGACGTCAGGCAGCAGCAACTCAGGCTGATCCAGGCCGTAATAAACTGCAGGTCGGCAGAGCCGCCCTGCTCATTTGCTGCCCGCCACCAACTGATTGCACGATGAAGCCGCGTCGAATGCTCCTGATTAAACAGGTCCCGCTGATCGCGCAGCCGCTGCTGGAAATCCCATGCCATCACTCAGTGACAACATCCGGAGTGATCGTCAAAGTCGACAGCCATATAGAGAGACGTCTCAGGAAAGGCCGCCGGATACGCCACATAGAAATGGGTATCCTGTTCTATCGGCCACCAACAGGCTGCTGCACGTGGCACCTCATCGAGTGAAACGCGCTCAATGCAATACTGCAGATTCAACGACTCAATTTCAGGAAAATCTTCGATCAGCTCTGCGGGAAAACCGTCGATCGCGGTATCGAGCTTGTTCTCGTCATTCAGTTGCTGCAGCTTTGAATTCCACTGAGGATTCTGACTGCACTCAACAAGAAATTCTGCGAGATAACGGGTGTGATGTTTTTTGAGAATACGAGGTTTCATGCCCAGTCCTTTTACCAGGGAAGTTGCTGGCCGTTAGAGTGCCAGAAGCCGCCACTGGTTTCGAGTGTCAGCTCATCAATTCGCGCAGCTATACCTGCGGCAGCCTGTTCGGGTGAGATATCGCCATTGAACCCGACCATGCGCGTCTGCACGAAGCCCGGATGAATCTGAGCAACCATAACACCGTGCTCTTTCAGGTCATTGGCAAGGCTCTTGCCGATGGCATTCAGCGCTGCCTTTGACGCCCGGTAGCCATAATAAGCACCAGAGGTATTGTCTTCGATAGAGCCCATGCGGCTGGTGATATTGGCGATTTTTGTGCCTTCTGCCATCAGAGGTAATAATTCGCGGGTGACCATAAGAGGCGCGATAGCGTTGACTTCAAACTGTGCACGGATGCGATCACTGTCGAGGTCGTGCAGAGTTTCATTGGTAAACAGACCAGCGTTATTAATCAGAACATCAATCGGTTCATCGAGAATTTTGTCGAGTACTACCGCAATACCTGGCAGCTGTTCTTCATTGGTCACATCAATATCTGACAGCACCTGATCAGCAATCTCTTCAATCTCGTCACTGGACTCCCGGCAAACCGCCGTTACTGAGTCACCACGAGCCTCATAGAGCTTCGCCAGTGCCAGTCCGATGCCACGATTGGCACCTGTAATTACGATGTTAGCCATACCTTCGCCCTGTTTATCTCAGTATGCGGCAAGTCTAACGGGAATCCCCTGCCTGTCGCTACCCTGGGTACCTTCTTTCTACGTCAGAGAATTCAGGCTCCCCTGAAAAATTCCGGGCAGGCTCTGATCATTTCTTTCTGCGTTTCAGGAAAAATCGGAACGGAAAATAAGTAACGCCTTCTTTGCAGGCTCAGCAACAGCGTTCTGGATAACGGTAGATCGTCCCTACCGATGGCCCAGAAAACCGAAATAGATAACGGTATAATAATAACCCATAAAAAAGCCGCGCGATGCGCGGCTCTTGTAAGCAGACGATTGCTTAAGCCATTGAGGCTTTATATTCAGCCATCAGTTGTTTCAGACGCAGGCTCTGTTCTTTCAGCTGCTCTTCCAACTCATGGTACTGCTGACGGATGGCGTTGTGTTCCCACTTCTCTTTCAGCTGCTTACGGGTTTCATCCAGCTTTTCTGACTGAGCTTCCGCCCACTCATTCAGCATCTGATGATATTTCTCGTATTCTTTTTCGAGCAATTCGGTCCACTTCTCACTGTTCTCAGCCTTAGCGAGTTTCTCCTGAGCGCGTTTGAACTGCATTTTGACCATGGCACGACGGATCTTGAAGTCAGGCACCGTGCGCAGATTGCTTGTCAGGCCAACCCAGGAGCAGGCTTTAATAAACCACTTGGTCGGATCCCACTGATACCAGCGGATGCCGTTGCGATAGTCGTTCTGGAAGATGTGGTGGTAGTTGTGATACCCCTCACCGTGCGTCAGAAACGCAAAGAACGCGTTGTCACGTGCGGTGTTTTCGTCGGTATAAGGTTGAGAACCCCACATGTGTGCAATCGAGTTAATAAAGAAAGTAACGTGATGCGTTGTCACGATACGCAGGAATCCAGCCAGAAGAAGCATTCCCAGGACATCACCGAAAATCAGACCAAGCGCCAGAGGCACGCCCAGGTTCATGGCGACCACAATCGGTACGTAGTACTTGTATTGCCACATCACCACAGGGTCTTTCATGATGTTTTTCACATTAGAGAAGTCTACGCGGCCGCTAGGGTATTCGCGCAGCATCCAACCCATGTGAGAAAACCAGAATCCACGTTTCGCAGAGTAAGGGTCTTTATCAACGTCGTCGCAATGACGGTGATGCACGCGATGCCCGGAGCACCAGTGCAGGATCGTGTTCTCGAGTGCAGCTGCCCCCCAGAGGGCATACCAGACGCGCAGCAGTGGGTGCGCATCATAAGCGTTGTGAGACCACAGACGGTGGTAACCGCCAGTGATGGCCATACCTGTCAGCCAGGTGATCACCAGATAGGCGACCCAGGCGGAGGTTTCGTAGCCATAAGTGAAGCCGTACCAAGGCACCACAGTCACCGCCGCGAGGGTGGTGATCAGAAACATGATGGATGCCACCCAGTTAATCGGGGCATGCTCTTTTTGTTCAGGTTTACTCATAATTCTCTCTGTACGTATATCAGACAGGGGGAGTCTAGCCAGTCTTTGTTACATCAAGTGACATGATACCGGATTATGTCCTGAAAGACCGGGCCAAAACCGGTTATGCATCAATGTTTCTTGTAAATTCGGTGGCCGAACGGGTCATATCAAATGACTATTTCCCTTGATTCAACAATCAGACATAAAAAAACCGCGCCGGAGCGCGGTTCTTTCTGCCTGTACCTGTCAGCCACCAAAGTCATCCAGCAGGATGTTCTCTGGCTCTACACCAAGGCTCAGAAGCATATTGATCACAGATTCGTTCATGATCGGCGGCCCACACATGTAGTACTCACAGTCTTCAGGAGCCGGATGGTCTCTGAGGTACTGCTCGTACAGAACATTGTGAATAAAGCCGGTCAGTCCGTCCCAGTTATCTTCAGGCTGAGGATCTGACATAGCAACGTGCCATACGAAGTTGTCGTTCTCCGCTGCCAGCTGATCATATTCGTCCTGATAGAACAGCTCGCGCAGTGAGCGCGCACCGTACCAGAAGCTGATCTTACGCTTGGAGTTCAGACGCTTAAGCTGATCAAAGATGTGCGAACGCATCGGTGCCATACCTGCACCACCACCGATAAATACCATCTCGGCATCGGTATCCTTCGCGAAGAACTCACCGAATGGACCGTACACAGTTACTTTATCGCCAGGCTTCAGGTTAAACACGTACGAAGACATGATACCCGGGTTGATGCCTTTGCTGCCCGGAGGCGGCGTAGCAATACGGATATTGAACTTAACAACACCCTTTTCTTCCGGGTAGTTAGCCATGGAATACGCACGGATAACGTTTTCCTTGTTGACTGTCTTCAGATCGAAGAATCCGAAACGCTCCCAGTCACCGCGATATTCTTCTTCGATATCGAAGTCTGAGAAGTTGATTTCGAACGGAGGACACTCAAGCTGCACGTAACCGCCAGCGCGGAAGTCAACGCTCTCACCTTCAGGAAGCTGCAGAGTCAGTTCTTTAATGAAGGTCGCCATATTCGGGTTAGAAACCACAGTGGTTTCCCATTTCTTAACGCCGAAGACTTCTTCAGGAACTTCAACCTCCATATCCTGCTTAACGGGGGTCTGGCAAGACAGACGCCAGCCTTCACGGGCCTCGCCTTTAGTGAAGTGAGAAGCTTCGGTAGGCAGCATTTCGCCGCCGCCGCTAGTCACAACACACTTACACTGGGCACAGGTACCGCCACCGCCACAGGCAGAAGACAGGAAGATATTGTTGGCTGCCAACGTCGTCAGCAGCTTACCGCCAGCTTCTGTTTCAACGGTGCGCTCACCGTTGACCAGAATTTTTACTTTACCAGAGTTAACCAGTTTGCTTCGGGCACCGAGGATGATGAACACCAGTGACAATACAATCACGGTGAACATCACGACGCCGAGTATGATTTCTATATCCACAATCGACTCCTTACAGTGATACGCCAGAGAATGACATAAAGCCCAGAGACATCAGGCCAACCGTCATAAAGGTGATACCCAGACCCTGAAGACCTGCAGGTACGTCGCTGTACTTAAGCTTCTCACGGATACCTGCCAGAGCAGTGATTGCGAGTGCCCAACCAATACCGGCACCGATACCGTACACAGTAGACTCAGCAAAGTCGTAATCGCGCTCAACCATGAACAGAGACGCACCCATGATGGCACAGTTCACCGTGATCAGTGGCAGGAATACACCCAACGCGTTGTACAGTGACGGGAAGTACTTATCGAGTACCATTTCCAGAATCTGAACCATAGCGGCGATGACGCCGATGTAAGTCAGCAGACCGAGGAAGCTGAGGTCAACCGTAGAGAAATCCGGGCTCACCCAGCTCAGGGCGCCTTCTTTCAGCAGGTAAACATAAATCAGATTATTCACCGGTACCGTAATGGCGAGTACCACGACAACCGCAATCCCCAGGCCCAGAGACGTCTGAATTTTCTTCGAGATTGCCAGAAAGGTACACATCCCGAGGAAGAAGGCCAGAGCCATGTTCTCAACAAAAATCGCCTTAACCAGCAGGCTGATATAGTGTTCCATCAGTGACCTCCGCTGTGTTCAGTATTTGGCTGAATTTTGAAGTCCGCTTCTTCAACCTGCTCCTTCTTCCAGGTACGCAGCACCCAGATGAAACCACCAATAATGAAGAAGGCAGAAGGTGGAAGCAGCAGCAGACCGTTCGACTGATACCAACCACCTTCAGTAATCAGTGGCAGAATTTCGAAGCCAAGCAGCTTGCCGGCACCGAACAGCTCACGGATCACAGCAACAGTGATCAGCACCACTGAGTAACCCAGACCGTTGCCAATACCATCGAAGAAACTCAGAACCGGGCCATTTTTCATGGCAAACGCTTCTGCACGCCCCATCACGATACAGTTGGTAATAATCAGACCCACGAATACCGAAAGCTGCTTACTGATTTCATAGGCGTAAGCTTTCAACACCTGGTCTACCACGATTACCAGCGACGCAATGATGGTCATCTGAACAATAATACGGATGTTATTCGGAATGTGATTCCGGATAAGTGCGATACCTACGTTAGAAAATGCAGTTACTGAGGTCAGTGCCAGACACATAACCAGAGTCACCTGCAGACTGGTAGTCACCGCCAGTGCAGAACAGATGCCGAGGATCTGTACCGCAATCGGGTTTTGACTGAAAAGCGGTTCGGTCAGAACAGATTTAATCTGTGACATCTCAGGCCCCCTGCTCTTTAAGTTTGGTTAACAGACTGCCAAAGGCCTTGTCGCCCACCCAGAAACGCACCAGGCTGTCGACACCGCGGCTGGTAAGGGTAGCACCGGACAAGCCGTCTACCTGATGAGGGTTGCCCATTTCGGCTGGCCCTTTTACAACCGTGATCGCGATATCACCGTTGGCATCGTAGACTTCTTTGCCTTCCCAGAGTGATTTCCACTTAGGATTATCAACTTCGCCACCCAACCCCGGAGTTTCTGCGTGAGAGTAGAAACCCAGACCTACGATGGTATCCATATCACCCTTGAGAGCGATAAATCCATAGAGCGTTGACCAGAGTCCGTAACCGTGAATCGGCAGAATGATCTTGTCGATTTTGTCATCCTTCTCGATCATGTAGACCGCCGCGTACTTCTCCAGGCGCTTGATGCTGGCAGGATCGTTTTCACCTGCCAGAGCGCTGGAAAGCTCAGGCATCTTAGAAGCCTTACGCTGATCGTAATTGTTCGGATCCAGACCAGCAGCTTTGATTTCAGCCAGCTCAGCGTCGGTCGCAAAACGGCCTGCTTCGAGATTAACGATGCGGGTCGTGATCTGTTTGAACTGCTCTTCAATACTGACGCCGTCCTGTAACAGACCCGCAGCAGCAAGCACGTTCTTTTTCTTGTCTTCTACCTTATTGGCAACCTGCAGAGGCTTGAGTGATACCGCTGCACCGGCAACGATAATTGCACACACCAGACACAGGAGTACTGCAACAATAAGGGTTTTCTGGATGCTGTCGTTATTCGCTGACACGTGTCACCCTCCGGTTTACGTTAGCCTGAACCACGAAGTGATCAATCAGTGGCGAGAACAGGTTGGCAAACAGAATCGCCAGCATCATGCCCTCTGGATAAGCAGGGTTAATTACCCGGATCATCACGACCATCACACCAATCAGTGCACCAAAGAACCACTTACCTTTATTCGTCATGGATGCTGATACCGGATCAGTCGCCATAAAGAACATACCAAAGGCAAAACCACCGACAACCAGGTGCCAGTACCAGGGCATGTCGAACATCGGGTTCGTATCGGAGCCGACAGCATTGAGCAGCAGCGTCATACCGACCATGCCAATCATCACGCCAGCTACGATACGCCATGCCGCAATATTCATCATCAGCAGCACACAGCCACCAATCATGATCGCCAGCGTGCTGACCTCACCCATAGAGCCAGGTACGAAGCCCAGGAAGGCATCCATCCAGGTGATACCAGAATCAACTACCTGCTCTACGCCGCCTTCAGCAGCCAGACCCAGTGCAGTCGCACCGGTGTAACCATCAGCGGCTGTCCAGACAGCGTTACCAGACATCTGAGCCGGGTATGCGAAGAACAGGAATGCACGACCAGTCAGTGCTGGATTCAGGAAGTTCTTGCCGGTACCACCGAAGATTTCCTTACCAATCACCACACCAAAGGTAATACCCAGAGCCACCTGCCACAGAGGAATCGTAGGAGGAAGTGTCAGAGCAAACAGAACAGAGGTGACGAAGAAGCCTTCATTGACCTCATGTCGACGGATAGTTGCGAACAGCACTTCCCAGAAACCACCGACGATGAAAGTCACCGCATAGACCGGCAGGAAGTAAGCTGCACCAAAGACTATGTTATCCCAGATGCTGGAGGCATCATGTCCCGCACCACCAAGAAGCGCGATCAGCCATTCACGCCAGCCTTCAATCGCAGTACCACCACCGGCTGCAATGGCTTCATTCGCCTGCAGACCAATGTTGTACATACCGAAGAACATCGCTGGGAAAGTACACAACCACACAGTGATCATAATACGCTTCAGGTCGATACCGTCGCGCACGTGTGCGGTGTTATTCGTCACATTAGGAGGTGAATACAGACCTGTGTCGATCGCCTCATAAAGTGGGTACATCTTTTCGAACTTGCCACCTTTTACAAAGTGCGGTTCGAGATTATCAAGAATACTACGCAGACCCATGATTAACCCTCCGCTTCAATTCGGGTAAGGTTCTGACGCAGGATTGGGCCGTACTCGTACTTGCCCGGACAGACAAAGCTACACAGAGCCAGGTCTTCTTCGTCCATTTCCAGCGCCCCCAGTGCAATCGCACTTTCCATATCTTCCACAATCAGCGCGCGCAGCAGCTGAGTCGGAAGTACATCAAGTGGCATGATGCGCTCGTAAGCGCCCACCGGGACCATGGCTCGTTCAGAACCGTTTGTTGACGTCGTGAAGTCGAACAGCTTGCTCATCAATTTGGTGATGTAGATAGGCATCACAGAGAAGCGGTCCGCTCCCGGACGGAGGTAATGCAGCATCGGACGCTCGCGCCCTTCCAGCAGCACAGAAACCTGCACGTGGTAACGACCCAGGAATGCCAGATCATCAGCGCCAGTGCGGCCACCGAAAACAGAACCAGAAATCAGACGATTCTCACCGGCTTTCAGTTCGCCAGCGGTCAGATCTGTCAGTGAAGCACCCAGCAGAGTACGCACAAGGCGTGGATTGTTTACCTGCGGACCAGCCAAGGCAACTACGCGCTCGCTGTTAAGTTTACCCGTGGTAAACAGCTGCCCGACAGCAATGACGTCCTGGTAGCCAATCGACCACACAGTGCGCTTTTCGCTGACAGGATGCAGAAAGTGAACATGAGTTCCGGTCAGGCCTGCAGGGTGCGGACCACCGAACTCTTCAGTCTGCTCAACACCGGCCGTCGGTACCGAGGCACCGGGTGCTTTACAGACGTAGGTTTTACCGTCAGTCAGACGGCTGAGCACCTGAACACCCTGCTTGAAGGCGTCAGCCTGAGCAGCGATGACAACTTCCGGGTTGGCCGCCAGCGGGTTGGTATCCATCGCGTTGATGAATACTGCCTGTGGGCGACTGCCAGGAGCAGGTACCTTAGAATAAGGTCGTGTACGCAGAGCAGTCCAGAGACCTGAAGCCACCAGGTTTTCTTCAACCTGTTCAGCCGTCAGCGAGCTGAGCTTGTCTGCGGAGTAACTGGTGAAAGTTTCTTCTTCATTACCGTCTATTTCAATAACAAGAGAGAGAAACTTACGGCGATCACCTCGGTTTACAGCCTTCACGACACCGGAAGCCGGCGCGGTGTACTGCACACCCTCGGTTTTCTTGTCGGTGAATACCACCTGGCCTTTCTTGACTCGATCACCGACCTGAACAGCCATTGTTGGTTTCATACCAACATAATCCGGACCGACAACCGCCACCTGAGTGACTTTTGCACCGTCCGAGATTTTCTGTTCAGGACTACCGGTGATTGGTAAGTCGAGACCTTTTTTAATATTGATCATACGCCTCGCCTAATCACGTTGGGGTCATCCTGCTTCTGACACATACAGATAAGCGCACGGAAGTCAGGCTCAGACCGCCGCACGCAATACTTATCTGTAGCACCGGAATGGGAATACCCCATATCCCAAGTAAAATTTCGCGCTAAGTATAATGACGCAACTGACTTTTATCCACTGACTGCAGGGCCATTGAGGCCATCAATCGACTAAGGCAGTACATCTTTTTTGCAAATTGTATAAAGCTTAGACAAAAAAAAGCCGTTACCAAGGTAACGGCTTTTTTTCTGATTATCCGCGGGCCGGATAAGTCGGATATTCAACACCGCAGACCTGCTGAGCGATGCGGACAACCTGACGGCTGTAGCCGTACTCGTTGTCGTACCAGACATACAGATTCACACGGTTGCCGTTAGCAATGGTTGCTTTCGCATCAACGATGCCAGCGTGCGCATTACCAACGAAGTCAGTAGAAACGACTTCTGGAGAGTTCACCCAATCGATCTGCTTCTGTACAGAAGAGTGCAGAGCCTGATCACGCAGGTACTCATTCACTTCTTCAGCAGTAACGTCCTGCTTGAGGTTCAGAGACAGAATAGCCATAGAAACGTTTGGCGTAGGAACGCGGATCGCGTTACCGGTCAGCAGACCTTTAAGCTCGGGCAGTGCCTTCGCGACAGCCTTAGCCGCACCTGTTTCGGTGATAACCATATTCAGAGGCGCAGAACGGCCACGACGATCACCCTTGTGGTAGTTGTCGATCAGGTTCTGATCGTTCGTGTAAGAGTGAACAGTTTCAACGTGACCATTGTCGATGCCGTACTTATCGTTCATCACTTTCAGTACTGGCGTGATGGCGTTAGTAGTACAGGAAGCCGCAGACAGAATTTTGTCAGACGCTTCGATGTCACCGTTATTGATACCGTACACGATGTTTTTCAGATCACCTTTACCCGGTGCAGTCAGCAGCACACGAGCAGTACCTTTGGCTTCGAGGTGCTGAGCCAGGCCAGCTTCATCACGCCAAACACCTGTGTTGTCGATCACCAGCGCATTGTTGATACCATACTGGGTGTAGTCGATTTCAGCAGGGTTATTTGCGTAGATAATCTTGATGTAAGTACCGTTCGCAACGATCGCTTCTTTTTCGTGGTCGATAGAGATAGAACCACGGAAAGTGCCATGTACAGAGTCACGACGCAGCAGTGATGCACGCTTAACCAGGTCATCGCCTTTACCACGACGAACGACGATAGCACGCAGACGCAGACCGTTACCGCCACCCTCTTTCTCGATCAGGATACGGGCCAGCAGACGACCGATACGGCCAAAACCGTAAAGAACAACGTCGCGGTTCTCGCCCTGATCAGCGCTGTTACCAGCCAGGTCATTCAGCTCTTCAGCCAGGAATTCTTTGATGTCCTTGCCGTTGCCTTCATTGCGGAATTTAACCGCCAGCTTACCCAGATCGATGTGCGCACGCGCAACATCCATCTCAGTCAGAGCCTGAAGCAGTGGGTAGGTATCGTGTACAGAAAGCTCTTCGTTTTCCATGTGACGGACGAAACGGTGTGCTTTCAGCAGGTCGATCACAGAGCGGTTGATAACCGGGCGGCCGTAGATAGAAGAAACAATGCTCTTCTTACGGTAGAGGCCACCGATCAGTGGGATCATAGATTCAGCGATGGTTTCACGGTCCATCCAGTCCTGCAGGCAGGCGTCGCGCATATCTTTGCTCACGGGGTCACCTTACAAAGAAGTTAATAATTAAAGGGGAAAAATCGGTGCCGTATTATGCCGATTTTGCACCCCCGGGACAAATGTTTCATCCCGCCAGCCTGACAGCGCCTGTGGCAGAAGAGGCCTTGCACGAGTGTTAACAGCCCTCAGCCCTTCCGGTACACTTAGCGCCCTTTATCAGAAGACTTACGGAGCAGGCATGGTCAGCCCTATGCAGCCGGACACCCCTGAGCGCGCAGGCGAGCGCCGTTTCTGGGGCCAACTTGAAGGTGCCAGCCAGGCACTCGCAATCAGTACGGCAGCTAGTACCCACACAGGGCTGACCCTGGTGACCACCACCGATACCGGCAGCGCACTCAGGCTGGAAGAAGAGATCCGTTTCTTTGCGCCAGACCTGCCAGTCCTGCACTTTCCGGATTGGGAAATCCTGGCTTACGACGTTTTCTCACCTCACCAGGATATCGTCTCTCAGCGCATCGCGACCCTGAGTCAGTTGCACGACATCCGCCAGGGTGTACTTATCGTTCCCGTCACGACCCTGCTTCATCGCCTGCCCCCTGCCAGCTTTTATCAGGGCCAGACATTTGCTCTGGATGTCGGTCAGACGTTCAATGTCGACAATACCCGCCGGCAGCTGGAGAACGCGGGCTACCATTGCGTCGACACGGTCTATGAACATGGTGAATACGCGGTGCGCGGTTCTATCATGGATATTTTCCCAATGGGGCAGGCTCTGCCCTTCCGGATCGAACTGTTCGATGATGAGATCGAATCCCTGCGGACTTTCGATCCCGACAACCAGAGAACTCTGGATAAAACTGAACAGGTCAGAATTCTTCCTGCCCGGGAATTTCCATTAGATACAGGGGCAATCCGGACCTTTAAGACCCGCTGGTTTGATTTCTTCGAACAGGATCCGAAAGCCTGCAGTGTATATACCGATGTGGCTGGCGGCATAGCTCCCGCCGGAGTTGAGTATTACCTGCCCCTGTTCTTCAGCGATGATCTGGGCAATATTTTTGACCACCTTCCGGACCAGACACTGATCATTCAGGATGCACGACTGGAAGATGCGGCGCGTCATTTCCGCAATGATGTCGAAAACCGCTATGAAAGCCGCCGTTACGATATTCAGCGTCCGCTGGTTGCACCCGCGCATCTGTTTCTGGGTGTCGAGGATCTGTTTCAGAACCTTAATAACTATCCCCGTGTGCAGTGGTATCAGAGCGATCTTCCGGAACGTGCCGGTGCCGTTGCTTACGATACTCAGGCCCTGCCTGACCTGTCCGTCGATTCACGGCTTGATCAGCCATTGCAGCGACTACAGAACTGGCTGGCCGGAGTCGACGGCAAAGTCATTTTCTGCGTTGAATCTGCCGGACGCCGGGAAGCACTGAAAGACCTCCTGCGTCGTATCAGCCTCACGCCGCCGGAGGCAGACTCATGGCCAGAAGCCTGCGCCTCAGACAACAATCACCTGATCATCATTGCCCCGCTTGAAAAAGGCGTCTCGCTCGGACATCAGCTCCATCTGGTGACTGAAAACGATCTGTTCGGACAACGGATCCGTCAGACCCGTCGCCGCCAGAAGCAGAAGACCGACAGCGACATGGTCATCCGCGACCTCTCAGAGTTGAAAGAAGGCGCCCCCGTCGTCCATCTTGATCATGGGGTCGGTCGCTACCTTGGCCTGCAGACTCTCGAAGCCGGCGGCCAGGTCAATGAGTTTGTGGTGCTCGAGTACTCCGGCAACGACAAACTTTATGTGCCTGTGTCTAACCTCCACCTGATTTCGCGCTACGGTGGCGCCGAACAGGAAATGGCGCCCATCAACAAACTGGGGACCGATAAATGGTCAAATGCCAAGCGCAAGGCAGCAGAAAAAATCCGCGACACAGCTGCCGAGCTGCTGGATATCTATGCACGCCGCCAGGCTCGTAAGGGCTTTGCGTTTGATGAGCCAGATACAGACTATGAGCGGTTTGCGGCTGGCTTCCCGTACGAAGAAACTCCTGATCAGCAGGCCGCGATCGAAGCCGTGATCGGTGACATGTGTTCGCCGCGCCCTATGGATCGCCTGGTGTGCGGGGACGTTGGTTTCGGCAAAACCGAAGTGGCCATGCGCGCCGCATTTATGGCAGTGCAGAGCGGTAAACAGGTTGCCGTACTGGTACCGACGACCCTGCTTGCTCAACAGCATTATCAGAACTTTGCCGACCGCTTTGCCGAATGGCCGGTCAAAGTGGATGTACTGTCGCGCTTTAAATCTGCGAAAGAGACCCAGGCCGCGCTGGATCGCATGCTGGAAGGTAAGACTGACATCGTCGTGGGCACGCACAAACTGCTGCAGAAAGACGTGCAGTTTGACCACCTCGGGCTGCTGATCATCGACGAAGAGCACCGTTTCGGTGTCGCACAGAAAGAAAAAATCAAAGCGCTGCGCTCCGAGGTCGATATCCTTACGCTGACCGCCACCCCGATCCCACGGACACTCAATATGGCAATGGCGAGCATCCGCGACCTGTCGATCATTGCCACACCTCCGGCGAAACGCCTGAGTGTGAAAACCTTTGTACGCCAGCAGGACGATGCCACCACCAAAGAGGCCGTGCTGCGTGAGATTCTTCGTGGCGGTCAGGTGTATTACCTGCACAACGAAGTAAAAAGTATTGAGAAGACCGCCCGCGAACTGAGCGAGGCCATTCCTGAAGCACGGATTGGTGTGGCCCATGGCCAGATGTCAGAGCGCGAACTGGAAAGCGTGATGAGCGATTTCTACCACAAACGTTTCAATATGCTGGTGTGTACCACCATCATCGAAACCGGTATCGATATCCCCTCAGCCAATACCATCATTATTGAGCGCGCCGACAAGTTTGGTCTTGCTCAGCTGCACCAGCTGCGTGGTCGCGTTGGTCGCTCACACCACCAGGCCTACGCCTACCTGCTGACGCCACCACCGAAGCAGTTAACCAAAGATGCCGAGAAGCGCCTGGAGGCAATTTCGGCAGCGCAGGATCTCGGCGCGGGCTTTATGCTCGCAACCCACGACCTTGAGATCCGTGGCGCGGGCGAGCTGTTAGGTGACGAGCAGTCTGGTCAGATTGAGACCATTGGCTTCACCCTGTACATGGAAATGCTGGAACAGGCCGTCAATGCCATCCGTTCAGGCAAAGAGCCTTCAGTCGACCTGAGCGCCAGCCATGGTGCCGAAGTCAACCTGCACATTCCTGCACGCATTCCGGATGACTATCTCCCTGACGTTAACAGCCGCCTGACGCTCTATAAACGGATTGCCAGTGCGAAAGATGACCATGCCCTGAAAGAGCTGCAGGTAGAGATGATTGACCGTTTCGGCCTGTTACCTGATCCCGTGAAGAACCTGTTCCGGGTCACCTCTCTGAAGCTGCGACTGCAACCACTGGGAATTTCACGACTGGACGCCAACGACAGCACCGGCCGGATTGAATTTTCAGGTGAGACCGGCGTCAATCCTTTCACCCTGATCAAACTGGTGCAGACTCGCCCCGATGCCTTTAAACTCGACGATGGCAGCTCACTGCGGTTCTACGCCGCAATGGACTCTGTCGACAAACGCTTTACCACTATTGAGCAGGTCCTGACCGATCTGCAGAAGGACCCCAACCTGTGAAAGCTTCACTCGCTGTAATGATGCTTCTATTAACCGGGACAGTGGCTCAGGCCGCCGATCTGTACCGTGTTGAAGTCATGATGTTTGCCTATCTCGATGAACAGAGCGCCCAGAAGGAACATTGGCAGGAGACTCTGGAAACCGAAGAAGAACAGATCATCCCGGATGCCGAGGTAGAAGATCTGCCCGAAGATGACGGGTATGCCGGAGAGTCTCTGCCTGTTGACGACATGACTGAAGAAACTCCCGAGCCGGAGCTTCCCTATCAGCCACTTGAAGAGCTCGAGTTTGCCGACGCGGCAGCGCGATTTGCGTATCGCAATGACATCGCCATTATATGGCACCAGGCATGGGTAGAAGAGATTCAGGACGCAGACAATGCGATCCTGCACGATGTCGACACTGTGCTCGAAGGCGAGCTGAAAGTTCAGGTCTCGGGCTCAGTGCGGCTGCATCGCAGCCGCTACATCCACATCACACCGGACCTCTCGGTTCAGCAATATGTACTGGGCTTTCCTCTGGACGAAACCGACATCCCGGAAGAAACCTCAGAGACGGAAATCACAGAGCCAGCTGCGCCACAGGATCATCCATTTGCAGCATTCCGTATGGAGCCTGAACTGATACAGGAAACAGAAGTAACAGAGCTGGAGCTGGCACCCGAAGAACCTGTCTGGATGCCGCTGCGTGCTGCGCACATCGACCGCAGTCGCCGTATGCGCAGTGACGAGGTGCACTACCTCGACCACCCGCTGCTGGGCATGGTGGTCAAAGTTACCCCTTACGAAGCACCGCCAGAAGAGGAAACCTCTGAGGAGAGTGCGGCGCCTGAGGCAGACCTGAACTGACAGGGTTCTGATCAACGGCACTGAATACAGAAGCGCTGAAACTCACATCCCCTTGAGAGTTTCAGCGATCAGATCCCTGACCTGCCCCATCCCGGAGTCAATCACAGCCTTAATTTCGGCCATAGTGATTTCCCCGTCGCTTTTCCCGGCAGCTGGATTCACAACCAGACAAATACTGGCGTACGCCAGACCCAGCTCCCGGGCTAATGCCGCTTCTGGCATGCCGGTCATGCCCACCAGGTCGCAACCATCACGTTCAAGCCGGACGATCTCAGCCACAGTTTCGAGCCTTGGGCCCTGCGTCGCGGCGTAAACACCATCGTCACTGACCGCCATCTCACGACGGTCAGCCGCGGCAATAATCTGCTGACGCAGCTCTTCGTCGTACGGGTGCGTCAGATCAATATGATCAAGGGGCATAAAGTCACCGTCAAAGAACGTGCCTTCCCGACCCCAGGTGTAATCAACAACCTGATGGGGTATCGCGATACGGCCCGAGACCATATCGCTGCGAATCCCGCCAACAGCATTTACAGCAATCACGTGCGTGGCCCCGAGTTCTTTCAACGCCAGCAGGTTAGCCCGGTAATTAATCTTGTGAGGAGGCACCGCATGAGGGTGTCCGTGACGGGCGAGAAAAAGTACCCGACGTCCATTCCACTGCCCTTCTTCGACCGCAGACGAAGGCTGCCCAAGGCGTGTCTCTGGCGTATGAGTCTGTTGAATTTCAGGGCCTTCTAACTGAGTCAGCCCCGTCCCGCCGATTATCGCAATCGCCGGAGTCTCTTTCTGCACTGTTTCTGTCGTCATTCAATTACCAGTCCGGCTTCACGGAGCAATCCGAGCGCCTGTTGTTTCTTTGATTCCTGCGGCTCAGGACGAGCTACTTTCCAGTCCTGCAGTGAAAGGCTTGCGGCCCCCCGGGCTCGCAGATCACGCACAGCACGCAGCACCTCTGTCGCAGCGGCGCGATTATTACAGACTACCAGCGCGTTCGCACCTGCATGAGCAGCCGCCAGAGAGCGTTGATAGAAATCCCCGCCACTGGCAGCACCGGCCATCGACAGATCATCACTGAAAATGACACCTTCAAACTCAAGCTGCTGACGCAGAATCTGTTGCAACCATATTGGCGAGAACCCCGCCGTGTTATCTGAGTCTACGTCCGGATACACGACATGGGCCGGCATGATTCCGGCGAGCATCCCGTCCCTGATCAGGGAAGCAAACGGACGGATATCGTAATCAAGGGCCTCTCTGGCCCGCGGATCAACGGGCAACTCCAGATGAGAATCGGCGACAACCGCACCGTGTCCCGGAAAATGTTTACCCACCGCTTTCATCCCGGCATCTCTTAATCCCTGACACCAGGCGCCCGCCAGTTCGGTAACGGCCTCAGCATCGTGTCCGAAAGCCCGATCACCGATTACCCGGGAGCAATCCCGTTCAATATCAAGTACTGGAGCAAACGTCAGATCGACACCCTGCCGGGCAAGTTCATACGCCAGTAGCCAGCCCCCGTGACGGGCAAGGCTGAGTGCCGCCGCACGATCGTGCTGATAACAGCCCTCAAATGCCATCATAGGTGCAAAGCGGGTAAAACCATCACGAAACCGCTGTACCCTTCCCCCTTCCTGGTCAACGGTCAGGAGCAGATCCGGACGTAAAGAGGATATATCGTCAGTCAGTGCGCGGAGTTGCTCAGGTGACTGATAATTACGGGCGAAGAAAATAAGGCCACTAAGCTCAGGAGCGAAGATAAACTCCCGGTCTTCAGGCGTCAGCACCGTCCCTTCAATGTTGCTGATGACACCAAGGTCGGTCACAGATTTACGCAATGGATTCTCCTGAAACTGTCTTGCTGAATCCAGACTTCACAGCCCGGCGTGAGCATTTTTTCCAATGCCAGCAGATCGGAATTCCGCATACGGATACAACCGTGCGAACGGGCAATTCCCATAGGCTCTGAATCGGGAGTACCGTGGATGTAGATGAAACGTCTCATCGAATCTACGTTGCCAAACCGGTTAACGCCGGCCTCGAGCCCCTGCAACCAGAAAATACGGGTAAGAATCCAGTCCCGCGCCGGGAACTGACTGGCGAGCTCGGGAGAGTAGATTTCCCCCGTAGGGCGTCGGCCGACAAACACTGAATTAACCGGCAGATCTTTTCCGATCATGGCAACAACACGATGCCAGCCACGGGGAGTACAGCCACTGCCATTTTTCTCACCCGCGCCATTGAGCGCAGTAGACACCTGAAACAGAGTACAGCTGTCTTTCTGTTTAACCCGAAGAATCTGGTCGTCGATGGAAATCTCAACAAGAGTGGACATGCACGCCCCGGCAGATCATGAATCCTGTGATTGTGCCGGTGCCTGCATCCCTCTGGCAAGGAATGGCAACAACAGATCAATGACTTCTGACGTGCTGGTGCTTTTACCGAGGTCGTGCTGAGCCATCGCCGTCAGCGAATCGACACCGCTCAACGTAAACATGGTCGCACCCAGCATAAAGTGGACACGCCAGAACCTGTCTTCATCAGACAGCTCCGGGGTTGCCCGTGACAGAAGCTCAGAGTAGCGACGGAATACGTGACCGTACTCAAGTCGCAGGAAACGACGCAGGTGTCCCTGTCCCTGACTGTATGCCAGGCCGAGCAGGCGCATAAAAATATTCAGCCGGCCAGGTTTATCGGCCCCTGAACGTAGTGACGTCATGGACAGCAGATGAAGCAGAGACATCAGGTCAGGCTCGCTGTTCTGTCTTGAGGCTTCATACTCATTCAGGGCTTTGTCCAGCTCAACCACAAACGGATTGAGAAAGCGTGCAAATACTGCCTGTATCAGGGATTTCTTGGAGCCAAAGTGATAATTCACCGCCGCCAGGTTCACTCCCGCTTTCGCAGTAATATTACGCAGAGAGGTCTCCGCAAATCCCCTTTCGGCAAACAGTTCTTCTGCAGCATCAAGAATGCAGCGCGCAGTATCTTTCTGGGCCATAGTAGCCATCCAACTAACAAGTGTTTCAAACATACGTTTAAAACACTTGTAGCGCAACCCACTATAAAGCGACAGGCTTCACACCATTGGCGACAATCTGTCTGATACTGGGTGTTTACACAGGTAAATTTACTGTATATATTTACAACCACTGTATAAATTAACAGACTGGATAAACATCATGGAAAAGCTCACCGCTCGCCAGCAACAGGTACTCGACCTGATCCGCAGCGCTATCGAAGCGACCGGGTTCCCACCGACCCGTGCGGAAATCGCCGAAGAGCTCGGATTCCGCTCTCCGAACGCCGCAGAAGAACACCTGAAAGCACTGGCACGTAAAGGGGCGATTGAAATGATGCCCGGTGCCAGCCGCGGAATCCGGATTGTCGGCGAGGAAAACCCAGGACTCCCGGTCATTGGTCGCGTGGCGGCAGGTGAGCCTATCCTTGCTGAAGAGCACATTGAAGAATACTGCGAGATCCCTCCGTCCTTCTTCAAACCCGAAGCCGATTTCCTTTTAGAGGTACACGGCGACAGCATGAAGAAAATCGGAATTTTTGATGGAGACTACATCGCCGTCCACAAAACAGAGAGCGCGCGTAATGGCCAGGTGGTCGTTGCCAGAGTCGAAAACGAAGTGACCGTTAAGCGCTACCAGAAAAGCCGTTCTCAGGTGTTGCTCTTCCCTGAAAATGACGACTACGAGCCGATCGAAGTCGATCTTAAGCACCAGGAATTCGCTATCGAAGGCCTTTACGTCGGCGTCATCCGCCGCCACTGATGTCAGGAGCAAAACTATGCGCCAGCTAACCTTTGAAATGTCTGCCGATGTTATTCCGTTCAGCTCCGCTCCCGGTGCAGTGGCGAAAGGCAGCTACACCGAAGTGATTGTCAGCGAAGGCAGTGCGTTACAGCCATTCCAGCTGCTTCCTGTGCTGGCGCACTGCAATGCTCATCAACGTTGGTTACTCTGGTTGAGTCCGGATCAGGCCATGAACAAACAATGGTTGATCAGTGCAGGATTAAAAGATTGTCCAGTGATCCATATGGCAACACGCTACGCAACACAGCGGGAACTGGTGATCAAAGCCCTGAGTTCAGCCAAGAGCCATATCATTCTGGAGTGGGAAGGCGAACTTGAAGTGGAAGAACGCAAAGCTTTGCGTCAGTTAGCCGAACAGCATGGTACCCATCTGTTTCTGATACGTCGGGAAGGGCTGTAAGCCCAATCCCGACCGTCATTCTTATTCAGCAGCGGCGGGCGCTTCTGCTGCTGAGTTTTCTTCACCCAGCTTTTCCATCGCAGCATCCAGCTTCTTCAGCACTTTTTCCAGCGCTGCCTGGTTGTCTTCCATTGAATCGATGGCATCTTTCGTCTGCTCAATCGCCGCTTTTGTTTCAGCCCGCGCCTCTGCGTACGCCTTCTGAAGTTCAGTACGCTCTACGTCGTCACTACACCCGCTGAGGAGCAGGACGGAAACCACAGAAACAGCAAAAATATTCAACGTTTTCATAATCTTTCCTTAATAACGATAAAAACAATCCGGGGCAGAACCCCCGTGCCATCATAGGGTAACCCGTTCGCTGGGGCACCACTTTCGCTTTATTCTGATTCCTTTCGGGCAAAAAAAATCCGGCCTCTGGCCGGATTCTCAAATAAAGTGGCGCAAACGCCTATCAATGCAGACGTTTATCCTGCTCAGGAACGTCGAAGTCGTCACTCTCTACTTCCATACCAGAGAGTTCACCCACCAGACGAACACCCGCCTCCAGCATGACACGGGCAACATCAAGGTGGTGCTCCTGCAGGCTGGCTTTCGCGTCATCGGAGAAATGAATACGCACGAGGGCATCGCCCTCTTGTTCGTCGGCCCGACGCAGAGCGATATCGCCATTAGACAGTTCTACTATTTCAAAAAATCGAGCCATATCCGCCTCTCTCAAGTGGGCGCGGGAGTTTATCACAGGCCCCGAAGCCTCTGAACACTTCTTTTTGAAGGATCAGCTTTCCTGGCGATTCTGTCGCTGACTATCAATCAGTTCAGATAATGCCTGCCACCATTCCCTGACGTCAGGCTTTGACGTTTCAGCAACCGCGATCAGGTTGCCGGACTGAACAACACCACCCTGCCCCACGGGCTCAGGCTGCGCCTGAGCTGAGACCTGACTGAGAAATCCCACCAGCCATGAGTAACTGTCTGCGCGAAGAACCCGCAGCTCGGTCATCTCACCGGTGACGAGCGGTGTGACTTCCAGCAGGTTTTCGAGGGTAGCCACAGGTTTGCGATACCCCGCCATGCCCGCCAGTTCATTGAGGTAAGACACCCAGGCATCGTACATCTGGTATAAAGCGCTTTCGTTCAAAGCATCGACCAGCGCTTTCCCTCTGGACTGGTCTGCCTGATCGAGCAGGAGACGCGCCTGATAGAGCTTCTGATTGGTGAATCCGAGCCACTGACTCATCAGAAATCCAGTCGCAGACCGAAGTGCAGGCCTTCACCCAGTTTGAAGCGTCCACCACGCTCTTCCAGCTTCAGAGACGCCATCCGGAATCCTGTGTACAGGTGAGCACTCGGGATCAGGTTGTACTGAAGCCTGATATCAGCATCGAACATATTTTCAATTTCGGCAAATGAAACCACCGGAGGAGCGTAGTAAGCGTGACCACTCATGCCGAAGTTGCGGTTAAACGGGAAGTTGTAGCGGAAGAAGCCGCCTACACCGATCGCACCGCCGTTGTAATCGTCATTGGTGAAGCCGTAAAGGTTAGCACCAGCACCGATGTACAGGTCTGACTGACGGTTACGTACGTCGACGACGTGTACACCTGCGTTAAGCATATCGCCTTCGTCGGTTTCGTGGAGCAGCGCTGCATTCAGGTGCAGTCCGGTGTCCATACGGGCAGCATCCCAACCGATGCGAGCGGAATCATCCGCCAGACTGATATCCAGTGATCCTCCAGCCAGAGCAGCCGGGCTGGCAAGCATTGCAGACAGTGAAACGAGGCGGGCAACCGCTGAAAACTTAAAGGTCATACAGTGTCCTGTTGTGATTCTTTTTCTGGTGTAGCTGCGCTGAGACCAGCCGCTTGAAACTAAGTTGCATAATACCAGCGTGTTCTGCAGCGGAACAGGTCGGAACAGACAGTAACAGAAGGAGGGATACCGGAGCAGACACGCTGCTCCGGCAACAGAGGCTTGCTTACTTCATCAGATCGAGCAGCAGCTTGTTCAGGCGACTGACATACTGCGCTGGTTGTTTGAGCTGGCTGCCTTCAGCAAGTTTCGCCTGGGCATGAATAACGCTGGCCAGATCGGCAAAGCGCTCTTCGTCCGTTTCCTGATCGAGACGTGCGATCAGCGGGTGCTCCGGATTAACTTCCAGCGCCATTTCAGGGTCCGGGACAGCCTGACCCGCAGCTTCCATCATGCGACGCATGTGCCCACCCATGTCGTACTGGCCGACGACCAGACACGCCGGGGAATCCGTCAGGCGGGAGCTGACCCGTACTTCCTTAACCTCAGATTTAAGCGCTTCCGTCAGGCGTTCAATCAGGGCTTTGTGGCTTTCTTCCAGAGCTTTCTGCTGCTCTTTTTCAGCCTCGTCTGCCAGTTCCTCAAGATCAAGTTCGCCTTTGGTGACGTCCTGGAACGCTTTGCCATCGAAATCATTGAGATGGCCAACCATCCATTCATCCACCCGATCGGTCAGCAACAGCACCTCAACGCCTTTACGACGGAAGTACTCAAGGTGGGGGCTGGCTGCAACCGCTGCGTAGTTATCGCCGGTAATGAAGTAAATCTTTTTCTGACCTTCGCGCATGCGACCAACGTAGTCCGCCAGTGAGACATTCTGTGTCTCGCCTTCACTTCGGGTCGTCGCAAAACGGAACAGGCCAGCGATTTTTTCGCGGTTAGAGAAATCTTCGGCAGGCCCTTCTTTAAGGACTTCACCGAACTGATCCCAGAACGTCTGGTATTTTTCCGGATCGTTTTTCGCGAGTTTTGTCAGCGTATCCAGCACCCGTTTAATCAGCGCTGAGCGCAGGCTGTCGACCTGTTTGTCCTGTTGAAGAATTTCACGGGACACGTTCAGAGACAGATCATTGGAATCCAGCACGCCTTTTACGAAACGCAGGTACAGCGGCAGGAACTGCTCGGCATCGTCCATGATAAATACGCGCTGGACGTATAATTTAAGTCCACGGGTCGCTTCACGATTCCAGATGTCATACGGCGCTTTCGAGGGAATATACAGCAGGCTGGTGTAGTCCAGCTTTCCTTCGACACGGTTATGCATCCAGGTCAGTGGCTCATTCCAGTCATGAGACACATGCTTATAAAATTCTTTGTAGTCTTCGTCTTTCAGTTCATTGCGCGGGCGGGTCCACATGGCCTTCGCCTGATTAACGGCCTCTGGCACAGACGCGTCTTCGCTCTCGTCTTCAGCGTCTTTCTGAACGAAGACAGGAATCGCAATATGGTCTGAATATTTACGGATCAGATTTTCAAGGCGGAAAGTGTCTGCAAATTCGTCACAGTCTTCCTTCAGATGGAGAGTGATTCGTGTACCGCGTTCTGCCTGCGTAATCTGTTCAAGACTGAACTCACCTTCGCCCTCTGATTCCCAGCGTACGCCAGCATCAGACGCTTCGCCCGCTCTGCGGGTTTCTACGGTCACGCGGTCAGCGACGATAAAGGCAGAATAAAAACCTACCCCGAACTGACCAATCAGCTGCGAGTCTTTTTTCTGATCGCCACTGAGCTTGCTGAGAAAATCCGCGGTGCCTGATTTCGCAATGGTACCCAGATGATTAATGACATCATCCCGGTTCATACCAATGCCGTTATCAGCAATCGTCAGGGTACGGGCTGACTTATCGAAACTGATATCTACCCGAAGCTCACTTTGCCCTTCAAACAGAGCATCGTTCTGCAACGCTTCAAAACGCAGTTTGTCGCAGGCGTCGGACGCGTTCGACACCAGCTCTCGCAGGAAAATTTCCTTGTTTGAATACAAGGAATGAATCATCAGATGCAGCAACTGCTTCACTTCAGTCTTGAAACCCAGGGTTTCTTTGCTGGCGGCGTTCATTATCTTCTCCTTCGGAATGGCCACTTCATCAACTGCTTTCAGATATAGGGGTGCTCCGAAGGTTTTCAAGGGCTGAAATTAAGGCATCTGCATTGTTTTTCTGATCAGCCCCCGGCTGAAGGCAGGTCACCACGGCCAATGACCCCGTACCACAGGCGGCCGTCTGTCTGGCATTACCCGGAACAATTCCACCGATGCAGGTCTGCTTCCATGAGCGGTAGCGGCGACTCCATACAGCGAGTCTGCTTGTCCCCAGAGGAGGGTATTTCAGTGTCTTTGATAAGGGAGGATACACCGGCCCGAATGCCAGGTAGGCCGGAGTCATTGCTCGTGACCGGGCAATTTCCCATTCCGTGTGATTGCTGGTTCCGAAGGCAATTCCCGCATGCCGGAGTGCATCAAGATCGGCCCGGCAGAGATCTTCCTGGCCAAGGTGTACACCATCCGGAAATATCTCCAGTGCCAGACGCCAGTCGTCGTTCAACCAGAACGGAACCCCCGCTTTCCGGCAGAGATTAAGCGCGGCCAGCGTCTGTCGACGATATTCTGAATCACGATCTTTTACACGCCACTGAATCGCATCAACCGGAAGCGCCAGCAGAGATTCGAGATGCTCCAGGTTATCAGTGAGTGCGTACAGCCCCAGTTCATTGTCTTTCAAGGGTGGCGGGCGACGAACTCTCGCCACGGGTAACTGATCCAGCGGGGTCACAAGTGGCCAGTCGTCCCCCGTCGCCGGAGGCATGGCCGCGATACAGTTCGGATAAGGCTGCCTGTGATCTGCAGGAAAACCTGCGTCACGCCCCGCCTTCAGAGCGGCGCGGGCCATCACCGAGCCTCGCAACAAAGCGTCATACAGACGTTCTCCGCGTGCCAGTGCTACGGCAATGGCCGCTGAATGATGACTTCCGGTGCCATGTGCCGACCCGCTCAGTCGCTTCTGATGTACGGCAAAGTCACTGAGCACCGCAGTTTCAGGCTCGCCGGGGTGAACCCGGGAATACACCCGGTCAGTGACCCACTCACTCATAGGGTCCGAGTCGCCGCCGCTAATCAGAACCGTATGCGCCCCGGCGTTCTGCAGTCCCCGCGCCAGATCGGCGTCTGTTGCGTAGTTCATGCCCGTCAGCCAACAAGCCTCCTCCCGCGTTGGCGTGATAACCCGCGCACAGGCAATCAGAGACCGCAGTGACGCCTGTGCCTGAGGTAACCCGGCGCCGGTCGCCTGGATTACCGGGTCCCAGATAACTGGCGCCGACATCCAGCGTAACTGGTTCACCAGCCACTCTATGAGTTCGCTGTCGGGCGGTAACCATCCCACCAGGATGGCATCGGGTTGGCCATCTTCCATCGCCGCCTGCCACTGAGCTTCGACAACGCTGACGGGCAGTGCCTGCACTGAGCGCACGCCGTGACTCGACTGAGCAGTCACCGCTGTCACAATACTGCGACACTGACAGACCTGGCCGTTCTCATCCGGCAGAGCCGCCTGCGCCAACGCCGCCTGCAGACCTGCCCCGCCTCGGCTGTCGGACGCACAGACCGCCCAGATCACAGGAGAGGTCATGCGTCTCTCCCCATCGGCTGATGCCAGAACGGCAATCCGGCCACCGCCGTCGACGGGCTGGCTATATCGCGCTCGGCCATCAGCCCCGCCGCCCAGGCCCGGCGGCCTCCGACGACGGCGGCAGAAAAGGCAGCAGCCATCGCCACCGGATCATGAGCGCGGGCCACAGCGGTATTCAACAACACAGCATCAACACCAAGTTCCATCGCCTGCATTGCCTGAGAAGGCCGGCCAATGCCAGCATCAACGACGATAACGGCCTCAGGAAGGCGCTCACGCAGAGTCCGTAGCTGGTAGGGATTCAACAGACCTTTTCCGGTTCCTATCGGCGCAGCCCATGGCATTACCCCATGGCAACCCGCTCTGAGCAGTGCCTCACAGACGACCAGGTCGTCGGTACAGTACGGAAGAACATCAAACCCCTGACGACAAAGCTCAGTCGCCGCATCGACCAGTTCCAGTGTGTGCGGCTGCAGCGTGTAATCGTCGCCAATGACCTCCAGCTTAATCCAGGAGGTACCGAACAACTCCCGCGCCATAACGGCCAGACGGATAGCTTCGCTGGCACTCTGACAGCCAGCGGTATTGGGCAGAAGCCGGGCGTCCGAAGCCGTCATCCAGTCCTGCAATCCGGCCCAATAGCCGTTGTCAGCTACCTCAAGAGCCGTCTGACGCCGCAGAGACACAGTCACAAAACCCGGCTGTGCCGCATCGAGAGCACGAAGCATCACCTCAGGTGACGGGTAGTGGGATGTTCCCAACCAGAGTCGCCCACCGATTTTTTCACGGTTGATGACCAGTGCATCGCTATTGTCTTTCATCATCAACCTCCAGTGATTGCACCCAGGATATCGATCTGATCACCCGGATTCAGCCGATGTTCAGCCCATTCTCCGACAGGCACCAGTGAACCATTCACTGCGACAATAAACCTGCCTTCCCGGAGGTCGTAGCCAAGCTCCTCCAGCAACTGCTGCATCGTCAGACCCGGCTTCAGTGTCGTTGCTTCGCCGTTGATCAGCAGACCATCCATGCATCTCTCCCGTCGGTAATCATGTTGTCTGGCATAAAACCATTACCCAGATGGGGAGCCAGTTTTTCCAGTAATGCCGGTGCGAGCAGATATCCATGCCGGAACAGCCCATTGACGGTAATGGTATCGCCGGTCGTATCAATCATGGGCAGATGATCGGGGAGCGCCGGACGCAGGTTAGTTTCGAGCGACAGAATTCTTGCCTCGGCCATCTGAGGTGCGATCGCCCAGAGAGCAGACAGCATCTCCATCGCAGAGCGGACACTGACCGGAGATCGGTCTTCGCTTTCGATTTCTGTTGCGCCCAACTGATACTTCCCTTCACCACGCGGGACCAGATACAGGTGATAGCGCGGATGCAGAAGGCGCACGGGCCGCTGCAGCCTCACCTCGGGACACTCCACCCAGACCGTTTCGCCGCGAACGCCCCGCAGCCCGGGCACACTTCTGCGCGCCCCTGTTCCGCGGGTATCAATAACGCGATCAGAGCTCAGTGACGTGTCGCCAAGAAGCCAGGCATCACCATGACGATGCACCGGAGAGTCATAAAACCAGTCGGCGCCGGCTTCAATTGCCGCGCTGCGCAGCACCTGCAGCAATTGCCGGTTGTCGATCTGCGCTTCACGGGGCAACCAGAATCCCTGGCTGAAGTGTCCGGCGAGATCGGGCTCCAGAGTCTGGATATCCGCATCACTCAGACGGCGCGCCGAGTCTGCGCCCAGTAATCCATGGCGCCTCATCTCGGCTTCAAACTGAGTCAGCTCTGCCTGATCCGAGGGATGTGCCACAAGAAGGCTTCCCATCGTGTTGTAGGGAATACGGATTCCCGTGTCGTATTGCAGGTCATCCAACAGCTGTGGCCAGAGATCAAGTGACCGGCAACCGTACGAAAACACCCGGTTTCCGCACAGTGGCCGCTCACTGAAAGGCGCGACCATAGCCGCGGCGGTATAAGCTGCACTGACGGGCGTTCCGGGCTGACCCTGCTCATACACTCTGACTCTGTCGCCACGTCGCGACAGCCGCCAGGCGATGAGGCTGCCAAGCAGCCCACCGCCAATCACTATGATGTCAGCTGACATCGGCAGCCTCCGCCGGATGATAAAGCTCGCTCCCCTGATCGCGGAAACTTTGGGCCATATCAGCCATGCCGTTACCTGCAGCACTGTCTCTAATATCCTGCGACAGCTTCATCGAGCAGAATTTCGGCCCACACATAGAGCAGAAGTGTGCGGTTTTGTGACCTTCCTTCGGCATAGTTTCGTCGTGATAGGCGCGTGCCGTCTCCGGATCCAGAGCGAGGTTAAACTGATCCTGCCAGCGGAATTCAAACCGTGCCCGGGACATAGCATCATCGTGCATCTGAGCACCGGGGTGTCCCTTGGCCAGATCTGCGGCGTGGGCGGCAATACGATAAGCAATCAGCCCCTGCTTCACGTCGTCACGATCGGGCAACCCAAGGTGTTCTTTCGGGGTGACGTAGCACAACATGGCGCAGCCGTACCATCCGATCATTGCCGCTCCGATTCCAGAGGTAAAATGGTCATATCCTGGCGCAATATCGGTCGTCAGCGGCCCCAGTGTATAAAACGGCGCCTCTCCACAATGCGCCAGCTGCTCGTCCATATTGGCTTTAATCATATGCATCGGCACATGTCCCGGCCCCTCGATAAAGGTCTGAACGTCGTACTCCCAGGCAATTTTTGTCAGCTCCCCCAGTGTTCGGAGTTCCGAGAACTGAGCAGCATCATTTGCATCTGCGACAGAGCCAGGACGCAGACCATCGCCCAGGGAGAAGCAGACATCATAGGCCTGCATGATTTCGCAAATTTCGCGGAAATGGGTGTAGAGGAAGTTTTCCTGGTGATGTGCGAGGCACCACTTGGCCATGATTGAACCGCCCCGGCTGACAATGCCGGTCACCCGGTTGGCTGTGAGAGGAATGTATTCGAGCAGTACACCGGCATGAATGGTGAAGTAATCGACCCCCTGCTCCGCCTGTTCGATCAGGGTATCCCGGTACACTTCCCAACTCAGATCTTCGGCCACACCGTCGACCTTTTCGAGCGCCTGATACAGGGGAACGGTACCGACAGGCACTGGTGAATTGCGCAGAATCCATTCCCGGGTCTCATGAATATCATTGCCGGTTGAGAGATCCATAATGGTGTCTGCTCCCCAGCGGGTTGCCCACACCATCTTTTCAACTTCTTCCGCGATTGACGACGTCACGGCAGAATTACCGATGTTCGCATTAACCTTGACCCGGAAATTCCGGCCAATAATCATCGGCTCTGCTTCCGGGTGGTTAATATTCGATGGAATAACGGCGCGTCCACGCGCCACCTCAGAACGGACAAACTCGGGTGTAATGACTGCCGGAATTGCAGCCCCGAAAGACTCGCCCGGATGCTGTGTCGCCGTTGCCTGTTCGAGTTGCTGTTGCGACAGCCCAAGATTTTCCCGGATCGCAATGTATTCCATTTCTGGGGTGATAATGCCCTGACGCGCATACCAGAGCTGACTGACATTCCGCCCCGGAAGCGCACGACGCACCTGTGCCCGACGACGGAAATCAGACTGACGCACTGGAATCGCTGATGCGCGCGCCGCGCGGGACGACGGCTCCGCAAGCAACTCAGTGTCTGCTCGCTCCTCAATCCAGGACGCACGTAACGCGGGCAGGCCTTCCAGAATATTCAGCGTCTGACCGGGGTCGGTATAAGGGCCGGAAGTATCGTAGACCGGCAGAGGGGCATTCGCTTCACTACGTCCATCGGCGTAACGGGTGTCACTGAGATGGATCTGCCGCATGCCGACGCGTACATCATTACGCTCGCCAGAGACATATATCTTTTCAGAGGCGGGAAAGGGTTCAAGGGTAAGAAGACTGTTGATGCCTTCTGTCTGATGTTTTTTGGATTCAGCCATGCTCTTCTCCTGGTGTCAGGATCGGGCAGGCAGCGGCGGTACGGAAATCCGCGCACGCGGGTGAGATACCCAGCGGCGGTGACAGCCATAAACTGGCTGGAGACTTCTGTTTCCTACGCTGGCACTAACCAGATCAGGTTCAACGGGACCCGCATTCGCGATCTCAGCCTGTTTGCCAGTTCTTCAGAACCAGCGGTCAGGCACCCCGACAGATGAGCTTGCAGTGTAATCTCTCCGCCTGACGGCGGCAATCACTGAAGTAGTCAGTTACACCATCAGAAAATGTGCACGGGCAGTGGCAATTGGTTGATCAATATCCGTCTGCCAGGCATTGATCGCCACGTTGGCGACCCGGTTTCCCTGACGCCAGACCTGGCACGACGCATAGGTATCCGTGTGCCGGCCCGCACGCAGATAATCCAGAGAAAAGTCGATGATTTTTGGCAATGCGGCGGTCTCATTCATCAACAGCAGATGCAGTGATGCCGACATTTCCATAAAGCCACCAATCACGCCCCCGTGTATCGCCGGCAACATAGGATTTCCAATATTGTCTTTATTTTTCGGCAGCAGAAAGGTTGGCTGCGATCCCATTTCAAATAACTGAACGCCAATGGTATTTGCGTAGGGAATCGCCCGGATAACTGCAGAATAATCACCATCTGCCCGGGCCTGCTGCAGTAGTGCCAGATAATCTTCGGTCGTCATGCAGCTCCTCCTATCTGTTTACCAATGCGCATAAAATTCGCAGTGCAGCGCGCGACTTCTTTGCGCTCGCCATTGATTTCCTGGTACACGTCACAGCGGGTAAACACCACACTTGTCGTCACGCGCACGACTGTCGCCTGAGCGATCAGGTCACTTCCCGGACGGGCCGCACGCATATAATCCACCCTCAGATCGAGCGTCGGACACAGCTCATTGCCTGGCAGGGCAACAAACACCGCGGTGCCGCACGCGGTATCCATCAGAGTCGTCAGGCTGCCACCTGCAACTACGCCACTGGCTGGATTTCCGATGATTTGTTCCGAATATGGAAGAGACATTTGCACGCCATTTTCGTCGCCATGAAGTACAGTCATGCCCAGCACTGTGCAGTGCGGCAGAACTGAGACAAAGCGACTGGCTTTCACCGTCAGGGTGTCAGACATAAATACTCCGCGGCGAACCGCTGTTGTGTGTCACGTAGCTATAGTGAAGCATCAGCACCGCCTTCGCGGTGAACTGGGCAGAAGTTACTATTCTCAGGTTAGCCGCTCAATGCTAAAACTGCCCTGCATGATTAGCAAAAATGCTCACCACAACAAAAGATATGATCATTTTAGGCATGAATTTTCAGGACACTCTATGAAGCCCTTTAATCATTACAATGAACTCGTACGAACTGGCGAGCCGGTTGCTCTGGATGCCAGCTGGGGACAGGGAAAGACAACCTTTGGTGGTATGTCTGCCGCACTCGCCCTGGCGGCGATTGAGCGGGATCACCCACAGGACGCGCCTCTGCGCTCCATCAGTGTGCATTTCTGCGGCCCTCTGGCAACGGACGCCGAGTTCACCACGTCAACCCGGGTTCTGCGAGCCGGCCGGTCGATCAGTCACATCAGCGCCGAAATTCATCAGAACGACGCCTGCGCCACCAGCATCACTGCCTGCTACGGCACCCCACGCGAATCCGACGTTCAGGTGCTGGCAGCAGACGTCGCCCCCGGAGAACCCGGCGCCGGACAACGCTTACCTTACATCGCCGGAATGACACCGGAATTTGTCCGCCACATCGATTTCAGCTACGTCAGTGGTGGACTGCCCTTCAGTGGCAGCAAAGACAACCATATTCATGGCTGGATGCGCTTCAGCGACTGCACCAGCGATCTCACTTCCGTTCACCTCGTCGCCCTGATCGACGCATGGCCCCCTACCACGCTGCAAAAGCTTCGCAAAGTCGCGCCCTGCGCCAGCGTCACCTGGAGCCTTGAACTGGTCGCCTCTCCCGAATCACTCGACACACCTCTCGGGGGCGATGAGTGGCTCTGGTATGAAGCTCAGATTGAAGAGGCGCACGGCGGCTATGCCCACACTACAGCGAGAATCTATCGCGCCGACGGCCTGCTACTGGCTCTGTCACGCCAACTGGTGACTGTCTACGACAAGCGTTAACCTTCCAGGTGCCGGTCAGTTACTAAAACACACTGGCCGGCATTTGCCCCCCGGGCTCCTGGCGACTATTACTTATAGGACCAGGGACCGATGAATTATCTTTTCTATGAACCTCAATGTACTGATCTGTGACGACTCAAGCTTTGCCCGCAAGCAGATGGCCCGCGCACTGCCCCCGGAGTGGAATGTTGAAGTCCACTTTGCCGGCGATGGCGTCGAGGGCGTCAGCGCAATCCGCGAAGGCAAGGGAGACGTTGTTTTCCTCGATCTGACCATGCCCAACCTCGACGGTTACGGCGTGCTCGAAACCATCCGCAGAGATGACCTGCCCGCTATGGTCATTGTGGTATCCGGTGATATTCAACCTGATGCTCAGGAGCGTGTGAAAGCGCTGGGAGCCATGGCGTTTATCAAGAAACCCATCGATGCAGGCAAAGCCAGGGACGTGCTCACCGAATACGGCATCCTGACGGGGGTATAGCATGACTTCAGTGCCCGCAATTCTTACCGAAGACCAACGCGACTGTTATCAGGAGATAACAAACGTCGCCATGGGTCAGGCCGCTGACAGTCTCGCCCGGCTTCTGGGTGCCTACGTCGTGCTGCCGATTCCACGGGTAAGTATTATCGAATGCTCTGAGTTGAATATGGCGCTCCATGAGGCTGGTTCAGACGACAGTGTGTCTGCTGTCTGCCAGGGCTTCATCGGCGCCGGAATCGCCGGAGAAGCCCTGCTCCTGTTCAACGACACCAGCTTCGCGAGTCTGGCCTCACTGATGAAGTACGCTGGTCCCCTGAATCATCAGGCCGAGCTTGAGCTGCTGATGGACACCGCTTCTGTTCTTATCGGTGCGTGCGTCCAGGGCCTTGGCGATCAGCTGGAGATCCATTTCAACCAGAGCCATCCGGTCGTGCTCGGTCAGCACTGCCAGACCGATGACATTCTGCGTTCCGGAAATCAGGCATGGCAACGGACCCTGGCGATCGAAATTCACTACACCATTGAGCACATGAACATCGACTGTGAACTGCTTCTGCTGTTTACGGAGGAATCCGTTAAGACGCTTAACAAAAAAATTGATTTTCTGCTGGACTGACGTATGACACAGGGTCAAATCGAAATCACAGATATCCATTGGCTGATGGATATTCTTCAGAACATAGACGTTGGTCTTGTCGTGCTCGATCGCGACTACCGGATCCATCTGTGGAACGGTTTTATGGAGAGCCACAGCGGCATCAGTCCACAGAAAGCGAAAGATCAGATTCTGTTTTCCCTGTTCGATGAGATCCCGGAGGCCTGGTTCCGCCAGAAGGCCGAGCCCGTATTTCAACTACGAACCCGGACCTTTACGATCTGGGAACAGCGGCCATTTCTTTTCCGGTTTTACAATTCCCGTCCCATCACCGGGCAATCGGAACTTATGTTCCAGAATACGACCATTATCCCGCTGGAATCACTGGACAGAACGGTCAACCACATCTGCCTGATTGTTTACGATGTCACAGATACCGCAATCAGCCGTGGCGAAGTCAGCAAGGCCAATGAATCACTGTCGGCAGTGACCTCAAAAGACAGCCTGACCGGCCTGCTCAACCGCGACAGCTGGTTACCCACGCTGGATCATGCGATCGCTGAGCACCGCAACCACCAGCAGTCATCGGCCCTGCTGGTCGTTGACCTTGACCACTTCCGGGATGTTAACCGCGTTCTGGGGCATGTCCGCTCAGATGAAATACTCAAACGCATAGCCACCGCCCTGTCGACGCTTGCTCAGGAAAACTGCACGGCACGTATTGGTGGTGAGCTGTTTGCTCTTCTGCTGAAAAATACAGAGTCTGAGCAAGCCATTGCCACCGCAGAGCGTCTGCGACGGGGAATTGCAGGCCTGACAAAAAGTGCCGGGACCGACATCAGCGCGAGCGTCGGGGTAGCAATGTCACATGATGCCCTCACTGATGCGCAGGATTGGCTGAACTGCGCCGACAAAGCCCTGTATCATGCCAAGGAAAGCGGAAAGAACAAAACTACGTTATACCAGTACAAAACACAGGAATAACGTTTAACGGGGACATGACATGGCAGGGTTCAGGATACCCGAGCCTTTTGTACGCGCACCTCTCTCCGGGGCTCGCAAACATGGGCTGACCAGGGAAGCGTTACTGCAACGTGCCGGAATTGCTGAGAGTGATTTTGCGGCAGACGGCTCGCTCGGTCAGCAGGAATACGCCCGCCTGATGTTCAGTATCTGGCAGGCCAGCGATGATGAAGTCATGGGACTCAGCCCTGAGCCTGTGCTCTTTGGTACATTCGCTATGATGTGCAGGGCCGTCATACATTGCACAACACTTGAGCATGCCCTGCGCCGGGCATCAGCCTTCTATCGCCTGATTCCACACGCCCCTCAGCTGCATCTGGAACAGGACGAACACCTCGCGCGTATTGTCGTCACTCAGGACATGACATCTGACCCCGATCACTTCCTCAGCGAGTCGCTGCTGGCCATCTGGCACCGCTTCAGCAGCTGGCTGGTAGGCCACGGCATTCCCTTATTGCAGGTGCGCTGCCCCTATGCCATCCCCGTGCACCGGGATCTGTACTCAGTGGTATTTGCGACCCCGGTCGAATTCAGCAGCTCTGAGCTCTCTCTGATACTGCCCGCCCGGGAGCTGTCTTCCCCTGTGACGCAGACACCGGCCAGCCTGCGACAGTTTCTGAAGCACTCCCCTGCTGATGTGCTTGCCAGACCTAACCCACATCAGAGCATGACCGGCCGAATCCGCAACTACCTGCGTCAACACGATTGTGCGGCACTGCCCGATCTGGATGATATGGCCCGCACTCTGAGCACATCGTCACCAACCCTGCGCCGGCGCCTGAAGGAAGAACAGACGTCGTTTCAACAGCTGAAAGACGAAATACGACGGGACGAAGCGACGCGTCTCCTTGCCGAATCACCGATCCGCATTGCGGATATAGCCTCCCGGCTGGGTTATACAGAAACCAGTACGTTTCAGCGGGCATTCCGTAAATGGACGGGACAGACACCGGGCCAGTATCGGGCCAGAAACAGGAGCATGTCATGACAGGCAGGGGCAGCTCATCGTACACTCCCGCATGTTTTGATCATGAACGGATTCCCCTCTTGTTAAGGCCTCTGTGGACACTGCTGCTGTTACTTGCCTCTTTTCACTGCATGGCCCTGGACACCGGGGTTGCGCCCGGAGCCCTGCTCGGAAAACAACTGATGGTCTGGGAAGAGGATGCACCGCTGGAGTCCCCCTACGACATTCTGGCGAGCACAAAAACGTGGCACCCCAGTCACAGCGACATACCGAACCCCGGAGTAGGAAATAATGTCACCTGGTACCGGCTGAGCATAAGCACACCGGAACCCGATTCAGATCATTATGCCGTGATCAGTTATCCGCTGATCGAGCGCCTCGAAATGTTCGTTTTTCAGGGCAGGAATCTCCTGTCGCAGTCGCTGGTCGGCAATAGTGTTCTGCGGGAGCCGGGCATCCGGCCAAACCTGTGCTTTGAGCTCCCACTGGTACTGCCGACCTCTGGAGAATATGACATCTACTTCCGCGTCGAGAACCGTGGTCTGCTTAATTTCCCGCTGAAAATACTCGATCAGGAAACGCTGAAAACGTCGAATCAGAACCGCCATCTGAGTTTCGGTCTGTATGCGGGGTTTCTGGTCGCCGTGTTTCTCTACAACCTCGCGGTATTTGTGGTTATCCGCGAACGCTACATGCTGTGGTTCTGTGGTTTTGTCGGGACCTATCTGCTGTTTTTTCTGGCTCATTCCGGTCTGGGATTCAGCTACCTGTGGACGAGTGCCTACGGCTTTGAACAGCGTGCAAGTATTGTTCTCGGGGCTTTGCCCATGTTCATGGCGGTGCTTTTCGCTGCCACGTTTCTGCCAACGCCAAAACGACACCGCAAACCTGCAATTCATGTAAAACATCTGGCCATCGTTGCCGCGGTCACGGGACTCGCCTGTACATTGATTCCTGACTATCAGATTGCCCTGAATACCATGCGCGTCACCACACTGTTGATTCCTGTGTGCCTGATTGCCATGGCAACGCTGAGCGGCGTTCTGCGAAGCCCTTCTGTCGCCGTTTACAGCGTCGGCATTTACTCTCTGGCTATCGCCATCATTATTCATAGCCTGTCCCGACAGGGGTTTATCGCTACGACCGAAATTTCTCAGTACGCGACGCATCTGGGCGCTGGCAGCATGATCGCCATTCACAGTCTGGCGATCGTACTCAAACTCTATGAGCAACGCCTTGAACAGGTCCGTACCCGCAAGGCAATGATTAAAGCGCGGAAAGAATCGCGTAAATCGGAAGAAAAACTGCGGCAGTCGGAACGTTCACTTCAGCGCACAGAAGAGGAAGCGAAAGCCAAATCTGCCTTCCTGGCGATGATGAGTCATGAGATCCGCACCCCGCTGAATGGTGTCCTTGGGATGGTTGAGCTGCTGGAGCACACCCGTCTCGACTCCCAGCAGAAGCGCTACGTCGGAACAATATCTTCATCCGGTGAAACCCTGCTCTCACTGTTAAATGACATCCTCGACCTGTCGAAAATTGAATCCGGCAAAATGACCATGGAAAAGCGCGAAGTTGCCCTGGCTCCGCTGATTAATGATTCGATACTCCTGTACACCCGCCAGGCCGCAGAAAAGAATCTGACACTGATTGCGGAAATGCTGCCCCCCTACCACCAGTTTATTCATACGGATGAAATCCGCCTGAGACAGATACTCAACAATCTCCTTAATAACGCGGTGAAATTTACCGAGCACGGCCGGGTACTTCTGCGCGTTGAGTGGAAAGAGGATGCACTGGTAATACAGGTGGAAGACTCTGGAATCGGGATTCACCTGTCTCAGCAGGACAGACTCTTTCAGTCATTCTCTCAGGCCGATGACTCAACACAACGCCAGTACGGTGGCACGGGCCTGGGCCTGACCATCTGTCAGAAGCTGGCGGAACTTCTCGGGGGCAGCATCGATGTCAGCAGTAAACCCGGAGCCGGTTCGCGATTTACTGTCACCCTGAATCATCCGGAACCCTCGGGATTAATAACCTACCCGGATCTGAGCAACCGCAGTTTTTACGCTGAGCTTTCCGACCCCTACGAACAGGACCTTGTCGTACGGACGCTGACGGGAATGGGGATGACAGCGGCACATGGTCATTTTGAAAACCCGGCCTGCATCATCACCGATGTACCTCCACCGCAGAGTGATCCCGCCCCGGGCTTCCTTTATGTGGTCAACAGCCAGGTGCCCCGTCTGGGGAGCGAGCGCCAGCTTGAGCGACCGCTACGTTCACATGTGCTGATCCACCAGCTGTGCAACCTGCTTGATCTGCAAAACGCTTCGCCAATACAAGGCGACAATGATTTCCGCAACGGCGTGATCTGGGTGGCTGAAGACAACCTCGTTAATCAGAAAGTCATTGCGGGTATGCTGAAACATATGGGAATGGAGTTTCAGATCTTCGATAACGGGGCACAGATATTATCGGCCTATGAGGCAAATCCTGATCAGCCCGACCTGATACTGATGGACTGCGAAATGCCCGTTATGGACGGCTATGAAGCAAGCCGGCAGATACGTAAGCTGCAGATAACCAACGCCTTACCCCCCATCCCGGTGATTGCATTAACGGCACACCTTGGCATTGAGTTCGAGAAATACTCACGTGATGCCGGCATGGATGAGCTACTGAATAAACCGATCCGCAAGCAGAACCTGCGGCGGTTATTTGAAATGTGGCTGCCGAACGATAAAGAGTCGCGCAAAGCCCCCACCACGACAGGATAAGTCAGACGAAGGCCGTGCGGGTGCGATAACCATGGGCCGGGTAACTGCCCAGTAAGCGTACTTCGCGGGCAAAATAACTCAGTTCTTCTATCGCATTGGCCACCGGAATATCTGCCGGATGCCCGTGTATATCCAGGTGAAAATGGCTGGCCTCCATGGTTCCGCCATCCATGTAGCTCTCCAGCTTGATCATATTGACACCGTTGGTCGCAAAACCACCGAGCGCTTTATACAGCGCCGCAGGGATATTACGTACTGCAAAAATCAGGCTGGTGATATAGCGCACCTGAGGCTGCGGTTGTTCGTGCTCCTGTTCACGGGAAAATACGAGAAAACGGGTGGTATTCCCCATCACGTCCTGAAAGTTTTCCTGCAGGATCTCCAGCCCGTACAGCTCAGCAGCCAGACGTGAGGCAATGGCACCGCTGTCGTTACTCTGGCTCGCGGCCAGTGCTTTGGCTGCCCCCGCAGTATCTACCGCCGCTACGGCTTTGATACCAAGATTGACCAGACGCTGATGACATTGCGCCAGCGCCTGTGGATGTGAACTTACCGACCGGATATCTTCGAGACGGGCGCCAGGCCGCGCCAGAAGACAATGATTAACCGGCTCAAAATGCTCGCGCGTAATAAACAGTTGTGTACGGGGAATCAGGCGGTAAATTTCTTCGACCCGCCCTGCCGTAGAGTTTTCCAGAGGAATCATTGCCCGCTCTGCAAATCCCTTCTGCACCAGATCAAAGGCACTGAGAAAATCTTCACAGGCGAGGTGTTCCCAGTCTGGAAAGACCTGCGTGCAGGCCATATGGGAGTATGCCCCGCCGGTTCCCTGATATGCGACCCTGTTCATTTCTGGTTCCTCTAAGCACCATTATGATGCACAACTGACAAAGATAACGTTTGCGCCCCATTTTGAAGCACGTGGTGTCACGCACAGGCGCAGTATCGCGCGAAATGGCATGGCTGCAAAGATGGCACACTGCCTGCTACATAAGTATTCAGAAATCCTTATCACCAGAACCCACGCCGGACACCTGTCAGGCGCAGAGCAGAGGTAAACCAGCATGTCGCTATGGCCCGGAACACTCAAGGTGTCTGAAACACTGGTTGCGCAGCTGAAGCAGGCAAAGCCCGCTGATGGTCAACTGCCCCCGACCTGGCTGAGTCAATGGGACGACCTCTGGTGCCCTGTCGCTGCCTGGCTGGCTGAGAAGGTAACCGCCTCACAGACGCCTCTGATTCTTGGTATCCACGGCGGTCAGGGGTCGGGTAAGAGTACCCTCAGCAACGCCCTGAAAGGGATTTATAAAGAGGCATTCGACTGGAACGTTGTCGTTATCTCAATCGATGACCTGTATCTCAGCCACGCGGAGCGGGCCGCATTGGGCGAAACGACACATCCGTTACTGCGTACCCGGGGGGTGCCCGGAACCCACGACGCTCATCTGGGGATTCGCCTGTTTCAACAACTGAAATCACTGAAAAGCGGGGAAACCCTGAAATTCCCGGCGTTCGACAAAGCCAGTGATGATCGTCTGCCCCCCACTGACTGGCACACAGTGTCGGGCCCGGTCGACCTGATTATCTTTGAAGGATGGTGTGTAGGGTGCACCCCTGTCTCTGCAGAGGCGCTATCCACGCCGTTAAACCCCCTTGAGGCCACCGAAGACAGCGACGGCCGCTGGCGTGAATGGGTCAACCGGCAACTCGCCACTCTGTATCGGGACTGGTTTGACCTGATCGATGAACTGATTATGCTGAAAGTACCTGATATGGATGCGGTTCTCCGTTGGCGCTCCCAACAGGAAACTGAAAATCGTGCCAATGCACAGGGAACTACAGACAGAAGCTTTAGTGATCAGGCTCTGGTACGCTTTATTCAGCACTATGAACGATTGACACGCCAGGCACTGGATTCGCTTCCGGCGAACGCCAGCCTGGTACTGAACATCAACCAGTCGCACGAAGTAGATGCAGTCACGTGCGGAGGTAGATCGCAATGACAACAGAAAAACAGATACTGGTTTTTACCGATCTCGACGGTACTCTGCTGGATCACACCAGCTACTCCTACGCGCCCGCAGAAAAAGCGCTGCAGACTCTGAAAAAGCAGCATATCCCACTCGTTCTTAACACCAGTAAAACACGCGCCGAAGTAAAATTGTTACGCCGACGCATGGAGAATACCTTCCCGTTTATCTGTGAAAACGGCAGCGCCGTCTATCTTCCGGACAGTGACGGAGACTTTGTTGCGCATGTCAGTGGCAGTGGCTACGACGGAATACTGTCTGTCCTCAGCCAGCTGCGTAAAGACGGCTTCCGTTTCCGTGGATTTAACGATATGCCTGCCAGTGAAGTGTCTGCAGTGACAGGACTGAATACCGACGACGCGACTCTGGCAAAACAGCGCGAAGCAACAGAGCCCCTGCTCTGGCAAGGCAGTGAAGAAGAACTTCTTCAATTTACCACGGCGATTGAACACCACGGTTTGCGTCTGGTTCAGGGTGGGCGTTTCTACCATGTTATGAATCAGACAGATAAAGCGGATGGTATGAAAAAGGTCGCCGATTATTACCGCCAGAGTACTGGCCGGGATGTCATCACAATTGCTCTTGGAGATGGCGGTAACGACGTGGGTATGCTCGAAGCGGCTGATTTTCCGGTTGTGATTCCGGGCAAAAAAACGACACTGACGATAAAGAACTCTGCGGCCGTTACTGCGCCGTCCGAGGGCCCCAAAGGCTGGCAACAGGTCATGGGCCCTCTGCTGAATAAACTGCTGGCGCAATAAGCGCTGACTCTGAAAATAATACACAGTCTGAAGACTGATTAAGGAGATTTAAGTGGCTGATTTTTATCAGAACGGGATAGTAACAACTCTGCACAACCTGGTGGACCGCCCACTGGAGGACATGGAAAAAGAGCTGATGAGCTTTTCGCGTCTTCGCCCTATGTCACTGGTACTGCCCTCACTTTATTCTGAACTTGAAGGCCCTGCCCTCGACAACATCATCAAGGAAGTTGCTCAGGTGCCTTACCTGAATGAGATTGTCATCGGCCTCGACCGGGCTGACGAAAAGCAATACGAACACGCCAAGCATTTTTTCTCACGACTCCCTCAACATCACCGTATTCTCTGGAACGACGGCCCGCGTCTTCAGAAAATTGATGCCATGCTGCAGGAGAAAGGACTGGCACCCACTGAGCTGGGTAAAGGACGGAACGTCTGGTACTGCTATGGCTATGTTCTGGCTTCAGGGCGGGCAGAGTCGGTAGCGCTGCACGATTGCGATATCGTGACCTACGACCGTAGCCTGCTTGCGCGTCTGGTATACCCGGTCGCGAACCCTGGTTTCAACTATGTATTTGCCAAAGGCTATTACACCCGTATTGCTGACCAGAAAATGAATGGCCGCGTCAGCCGCCTCCTTGTCACCCCGCTGTTACGGGCTCTGAAAAAAATCTATGGTGGGCTGGACTTCCTCGAGTACCTCGACAGTTTCCGCTATCCGCTATCCGGCGAATTCTCCATGCGCACAGATGCACTTAACGACATCCGCATCCCAAGCGACTGGGGGCTGGAAATTGGCGTCCTGTCTGAAATGAAGCGGAATTATTCTACAAACCGCATTTGTCAGGTCGATATTGCCGATGTTTATGACCACAAGCATCAGCCGCTGTCTCAGGAAGATGCAAACGCGGGCTTGTCAAAAATGAGCATGGATATCTGTAAGGCAATTTTCCGTAAACTCGCCACCCAGGGCGAAGTTTTCTCGAACGAAACCTTCCGTACCATCAAGGCGACCTACTTCCGCATCGCGCTCGACTTTATTGAAACCTATTACAACGATGCACGTATGAATGGTCTGAATCTGGATCGTCATGCCGAAGAACGCGCAGTGGAGATGTTTGCAGAAAATATCATGAATGCTGGCGAATACTTTCTGGCTAACCCGATGGAAACGCCGTTCATTCCAAGCTGGAACCGGGTTATTTCAGCAGTGCCTGATATTCTTGATCGCCTGTACGAGGCGGTTGAAGAAGATAACGCGGGCTGATTGCTCTGCGCGACCCGCCAACGGCGGGTCGCTTTCCTTTTCTTATCTTACTGCATCACTGTCGCGACAGAGCCAGACCGTCTGATACGGATAGAGAGTCAGCTCGTCTCCCACCACCGATTCCTCAAGTGACAACAGATCCGTCAAACCACTTTCCATAAATCCGAGACTGGCGAGAGGCAGATTCAGAATTCGCTCTGTGACATTGGAGATCGCAAATACGCGTTGTCCGGATTCACCACAGCTTCTTATCAGAATAAAGAGGTCGGTATTGATCTTCACCACATCCTGGCGTGCATCAGGATGAAATGCCGGTTGCTTACGACGTATTTTTATCATACGGGATAACGCAGTAAACACCTCGGCCTGGTGCGTTACCGGATTACCTAACAGGTAGTCCAACTCATTCTTTTCCCAGATCCTGCGGTTAATAGAACGCGTACGCCCGGTCTGCTCAACCCGGGCAAGATCATTCGGCGACGCCGTAAGGCTGTGAATATACACTGCCGGGATTCCCTGCATGGCCAGCATAATAGCCTGCGAACAGAGGAAACGCTGAACCTGATGGTGATCAACCCCCCGGCGTGTGCCCATACAGGCATCGAACAATGTAATATTAATTTCGTAGGGGCTCTCTGTCCCATCACTGTTTGCCTTCATGCTGACAAAGCCACCGAAGCGGTGCATGCAGTCAATCAGATCCTGGACTTCCCGCTCTGGCAGCAGACCTTCAACCGGACGAACACCAATACCGTCATGGGAGGCGGTGAAATTAAGATACGAGCACCCCTCTGGTAACGGAGGAATCGCATCTGCCCAGTCACTCAGAAAAGAGGCATTTCCACGATTCAGCGCGTGTAATACCAGAGGCGGCAGACCGAACTGATACACCATATGAGCTTCGTCAGACTGACCGAAGTAGCTGAGGTTCTCTTTGACCGGGACATTAGTTTCTGTGATCACGACGACTTCTGGCGCCACAAAATTCACGACATCACGAAGAAGTTTAACGGCCTCGTGCGTCTGACTCAGGTGAAGACAGGTCGTCCCGATCTGCTTCCAGAGAAACGCCACCGCATCCAGTCGGATAAACCGGGCCCCCTGTTCGATGTACATCAGGTAAATTTTTATAAATTCGAACAGCACCTGTGGATTGGCAAAATTCAGATCAATCTGATCTTCTGAAAATGTCGCCCAGACATGTCTGACGCCACGGTGGGTATGCACAGGGGTTAACAAAGGTGTATTGCGCGGTCGGGTCACCAGGGATACATCCGTCGCCGGATCGACTTCAATAAAATAGTCGCTGTACGGCTCACGGTTGGCAATATAATCGACGAACCAGAGGTTCTCACGGGAGCAGTGGTTAATCACAAGATCGATCATCAGATCAAAATCTGCGGCAATATCGGCTACATGGTTCCAGTCACCCCACTCTGGATTCACCATGTAATAGTCGATCACCGAAAAACCATCGTCTGAGCTATACGGAAAAAATGGCAGAATATGGACCGAGTTTACGACTTCGGCGAGCCGCTCTTTCAGAAAATGTGTCAGCGTTGCCATCGGCATTTCATCCGCTTTCTGCACGCTGTTGCCGTAAGTAATCAGAATTACGTCTTCCTGACTCCAGCGTTCAGCGCCCGCTGGCACGGCCTCCTCCCGGTGAGTGCGACCGGTTTTTTCGCAGAAGTGTTGGCAGATGGTGTGTATTTCGCGGGCGACCAGCCCTGCATCCTGCATATCACCGTAAATATTTTTTACCCGGTGAGTGAACTGTTGCAATGCTGCCTCAGTCATTGATTGTCCTCTGACGCCTGATGAATTTCAGTGCAGCCAAGCCGGTGAATTATGACCGGACGGCGTCTGCGATGTCCTTAATTCCTTGCCAATTCCGTGCCGACATCAGCTTCTCGGGCGTGAGCCAGCTGCCCCCGACCGCGAAAACATTGTTTAATTCGAGATAATCGCCATAGGTCTCTGCACCAATCCCGCCGGTCGGGCAGAATGACACATCCCCCAGAGGGCCACCGATAGACCGGAGCATGTCCCTGCCACCTGCGGCAGCTGCAGGGAAGAACTTCATCCGGCTGAAACCGGCTTCCCGAACCTGCATGACTTCACTGGTCGTTGCAACACCGGGCAGAAATGGGCCTCCCCACTCCTGAGCACATTGCAGCAGGCTTGCCGTAAATCCAGGGGTGACAACAAACTCAGCGCCCACTTTCAGTGCATCATGGAACTGCTGCGTACTCGTCACTGTCCCGACACCGACGATCGCTTCAGGGACATTGGCACGGATGTCCCGGATTGCTTCCAGACCATGCTCTGTGCGGAGAGTCACCTCAAGCAGATGAACACCACCATCGACCAGCGCCTGCGCCATAGGCACAGCATCATCCAGATCATTTATTACGATGACAGGCACGACGGGCTTTGTGCGCTGCAACCAGAGATCCCACATAGACTTACTCCCATCCAAGACTGATGGCTCCCTGATCGGCGGGTCCCGCCAACATCCGGAAGCCCTGAAAAAGTTCGCGACCGTTGCCTTTGCGACTGGCAGACACATCCAGCGGAGCACGTACTTCCTCCGTAAGCCGCTGTTCAAACCCGGGGGTAATAACCTGCAGCAGCCCTTTGTGTCCATCAAGACAAATCATGTCTCCGTCTCTGACCGCATGCACAGGCCCATCCGTCAGTGCCTCCGGGCACAGGTGAATCGCTGCAGGGACCTTACCGGATGCTCCGGACAACCGACCATCCGTCACCAGCGCTACCCGATATCCCTGCTCCTGCAGATTGGTCAGTGCGGGGGTTAACTGATGCAGTTCAGGCATCCCATTGGCGCGCGGCCCCTGGCCTTTAACGACCACGATGACATCCTGATTGAGATCGCCGGCGCGATAGGCGTCGAGTACCTGTTGCTGATCCGTAAATACTTTTGCAGGGGCTTCGATTACCCAACGGTCGTCAGGTACTGCCGAGACTTTCATCATGGCGCGGCCAAGATTACCGCTAACCAGTTTCATTCCGCCCTCCCGCAGGAAAGGCGCATGAGCAGGCGCCAGGACCGTCAGGTCTCCGGATTCTGCCGCCACGGCTTTCCATGCCAACTGCCCTTTATCATCTTCATACGGCATCTGACACCACTGCTGCAGCCCTTCTCCCAGAATGGTTCTGACATCCCCATGCAACATGCCCTCATCGAGTAATTCGCGGATCAGAAATGGCATGCCTCCCGCCTCATGAAAGGCATTCACGTCGGCACTGCCATTAGGGTACATCCGGGTCAGCAAAGGAACGACCTCTGAAAGGTCGGCCATGTCCTGCCAGTCGATCAGAATACCGGCCATACGTGCGATGGCGACCAGGTGAATGCTGTGGTTTGTCGACCCACCGGTGGCCAGAAGCCCCACCATCGCATTGACCATTGAACGCTCATCGATCATCTGTCCGATGGGCAGATAGCCAGCTTCCAGCGCGGTGATACGTGTGACAACCGAGGTTGCCTCAGCCGTGAGTAATCGCCGGAGGTTGCCACCTGGAGGAACAAAAGAGGAGCCCGGTAACTGCAGCCCCATGATTTCCATCAGCATCTGGTTCGAGTTCGCAGTGCCGTAAAACGTACAGGTACCTTCGCTGTGATAACTGCCCATTTCACTTTTGAGCAACTCTTCATCATCAACATCGCCACGGGCGTATGCCTGCCGCACCTTTGCTTTATCCTGATTACTGATACCGCTGTGCATCGGACCGGAAGGTACAAATACGCAGGGGAGATGACCAAAACGGAGCGCAGCCATTAACAGACCCGGGACAATTTTGTCGCAGATCCCAAGCATCAGCGCACCGTCAAACACCTGATGAGACAGGGCTACTGCAGTACTCAACGCAATGACGTCCCGACTGAACAGAGACATCTCCATACCGCTCTGCCCCTGGGTGACGCCATCACACATCGCTGGCACTCCGGACGCGACCTGAGCGACATGGCCCTGTTCAGCGAGTGCCTGCTTGATCTGTTCAGGGTAGTGGCGGTATGGCGCATGGGCCGAGAGAACGTCGTTGTATGCGGTAACAATACCAATGTTCGCCGCCCGTACACTGCTGCGTAGAATAAGTTTTTCATCATCAGTCGCTGAGGCGTAATCGTGAGCGAGGTTCGTACAGCTGAGCCCCGTCCTGACAGGCCCCTCCGCCGCAGCCTCTGCAATGTCTGTGAGGTAGGACTCACGCAGAGACCGGCTCCGTTCCCGGATACGGTCTGTGACTGCCGCAACGACTGGATGCATATTATTCACTCCGGAAAATGGTGAGTGGAACCTGAGACTGAGTCAGAACCGTGCGGACCGGCATCGCCTGAATATCCGTCCGGCCCTCCTCCTCCAGTGCCTGCTGATACACAGCATTTTTCTGCTGTCCCTCAAAATGTAGATACAGGTGGCGGCAATTCGACAGCAAGGCCCACGTCAGGGTCATACGAGGCAAGCCAGCTGGCTCATCCGTCACAGGACAACACCAGGCGCCAGCACTCTCATCAAGGCATCGTGACAATGACGAAGACCCGGGAAACCACGAGGCCGTGTGCCCATCATTGCCCATACCTAACACCGCAAAATCCAGTCGGGTGATCTGTTCATGCAGTTTATTTTCACATTCCATAAAGCCATCGACCGGCGATGCACTTTTATTTTTCAGCGGCAGAAAGTAAGCAGCGGCCGCTTGATTCATAAGCAGGTGCTGACGCACCAGACGGGCATTACTGGCGGTGTCCTCCTCTCCGACCCAGCGCTCATCGACCAGCGTTATCAGCACTTTGCTCCAGTCGAGCTTCTGCTTTGAGAGCTCTTCAAAAAAACGTACAGGCGTCGTGCCCCCGCTGACTGCGATGCATACTCTCCCCCGAGCCTCAATGGCTTCGCGAATCCGGTTGGCAAGATCTTCCGCAAGTTGTTTTGCAAGCGCATCAGCGGATTTAAAACGGTTTTCTGCCATAAAGGCCTCCTTTACTCCGGGCTGACTGTCAGTGTGACAGTCAGTGGGAGAAATGTTCATTCATTATCAGCTGTTTTCATCCCAAAGGCGCCCATCTTTTGCGAGAAGAAGGGTCGCTGCCGCTGGCCCCCAGGAGCCAGCGGTATAGGGTTCAGGGCGTTGGTCGAGTTCAGTCCAGTAACTGAGAATCGGATCCACCCAGCGCCACGCCTCAAGCAACTCGTCGTTGCGCAGAAAGAGCGTCGCATTGCCGCTGAGAGCGTCAAACAGTAACCGTTCATAGGCTTCCGGAACCCGCGTCTGGCGGTGGTTGGAAGGATTCAGGCTGAGGTTCATCGGCCGGACATTCATCCCCGGACCGACGCGTTTTTCGCACAACATCAGCCGTACACCTTCATCGGGCTGCAGGCGGAATATCAGCTTATTCGCCATGGTATTTTTGTGCTGCAACGGAAATATAGAGTGTGGAATTTCTTTAAAATGCACAACAATTTCACAAGCACGTTCTGCCAGTCGCTTGCCCGTGCGGAGATAAAACGGAACACCAGCCCAACGCCAGTTATCAATCTCAACCTTTGCCGCGATAAAGGTTTCGGTCTGACTCTTAGGGTGAACCCCTGGCTCGTCCCGGTAACGCGGAACGGCTTTGCCATCGGCAACGCCCGCATCGTACTGCCCCCGTACCACATTATCGGATATAAGATTACCGGTAATCGGCTTAAGTGCCCGCAGCACTTTGACTTTTTCATCGCGAACGGCGTCCGGCTCCAGCCTCGCGGGCGGCTCCATCGCAGTGATGCAGAGCAGCTGCAGCAGATGGTTCTGAAACATATCGCGCATGGCGCCAACGTGCTCATAAAAGCCCGCTCGCTTTTCAACCCCCAGTGATTCAGAGATAGTGATCTGAATATGGTCGATGTAATGCTGGTTCCACTGTGATTCAAACAGTGAGTTAGCGAATCGCAACACCATCAGGTTCTGTACGGTTTCTTTTCCAAGGTAGTGATCAATGCGGTAAATCTGATTCTCTTTAAAAAACTCAGCCACCGTATCGTTGATCGCCCTGGCCGATGCCAGGTCATGCCCGATCGGCTTTTCCAGAACAATCTTACTTTGTGGAGTGATCAGACCCGCACTGTGCAGACCCCTGCACACCGGGGTATAGAGATCAGAGCCGGTGGCCATGTAGTAGAGACGATTGCTGTCTTCCTGTGAGAAGGTTTTACGGAGCGCTTTGTACGCCCCCTCATCCGTGACATCCATTGTCAGGCACTGAACTTTAGCGATAAACGCATCAAGTACTTCCAGCTCCAGATACTCGTTGCCGATGTGCGACTTCAGAGACTTCTCTATCACGCGGGAAAAGTCCCCACGCTCCATGTCCTGACGCGTCACAGCATAGATCACACCGTCGGGCAGACGACCATCCCGATGCAACATATAAAGAGCCGGCATCAGCTTACGCAGCGCCAGGTCACCCAGACCACCAAAGAGAACAAGTTCAAACGGTGCATTTATGTGCATCACTTACCTCCAGTGTTACTTTTCAGTGCAACGAGAAACACCTCAGATATCGGCAATTCTTCTCTTACACCCGTTTCAACCGACCTGACCTTCCTGCCCGATCAGCTGAGCCCTGATTTTATCGGGCCTTAATGTCATATTAGTCAAGATAAGCAGATTCTGTACCGTCGGCATCATACTTGCACCAACATGATTCAGGACGGGAAGTTCTCTGCCCGAAAATTTTTCACGGCGGCACCGGCCAATGACGCAAAAACGTAACAAATCTGCCATAATCTGCCGCAGTAAAGAGGTACCTGATTACTATGTCTGAACAAGGAAAGATCCCGATGATCCGCAAATGTCTCTTCCCGGTCGCTGGCTATGGCACACGCTTCCTCCCTGCGACGAAAGCAATGCCTAAGGAAATGCTCCCGATCGTTAACAAACCGCTCGTACAGTATGGCGTAGAAGAAGCCGCAGAAGCAGGAATGAACCGCATTGGTTTTATTACTGGTCGAGGTAAGCGTGCCATTGCTGACCATTTCGATATTTCATACGAGCTCGAAAAGGAAATCGAAGGTACAGGTAAAGAAGGCCTGCTTAACTCAATCCGTAAACTGATTGACCACAATGAGTTCGCATTCAAGCGCCAGAACCACATGAAAGGCCTGGGCCACGCCATTCTCTCCGGTAAGTACCTGATGGGCGATGAGCCATTTGCCGTTGTTCTCGCCGATGACCTGTGCGTACCGGATGAAGACGGCGAAGGCGTTCTGGCTCAGATGGTAAAAATCTTCAAACAGTTCCGCTGCTCCATCGTTGCCGTTCAGGAAGTGCCTGAAGATGAAGTACATAAGTACGGCGTGATTGCTGGCGAAGAAATGAAAAATGGTCTCTACAAAGTCACTGACATGGTAGAGAAGCCAGCCAAAGAAGACGCGCCAAGTAATCTGGCTATCATCGGCCGTTACATTCTGACCCCAGATATTTTCGACAAGATCGAAAACACCGCTCCTGGCAAAAACGGTGAAGTACAGATCACCGATGCTCTGCTGAAGCAGGCTCAGGAAGGTTGTGTACTCGCATACAAGTTCCGCGGTAAGCGTTTTGACTGCGGCAGTATCGACGGGTTTGTTGAAGCCACAAACTACGTTTACGAGAACATCTTCAAGAAAGGCAGCTGATTTTCTCGACGTATCTCCGGCAGAGGCTAAGAATGCCCTGCCGGACTCCTGACCGAAGCCTCACGCCTACGCTATCTTTTTGTTTTTTCTTCACTTTTCTCCTAAAAAAAGTGTTGACTCACCACAGCGATATCCGTAATATTCGTCCCGCTGTTGAGATGTTCCCCGATAGCTCAGTCGGTAGAGCAGCGGACTGTTAATCCGTTGGTCGCTGGTTCAAGTCCAGCTCGGGGAGCCAACACAGCATTCGGGGTATAGCGCAGTCTGGTAGCGCGCCTGGTTTGGGACCAGGATGTCGGGAGTTCGAATCTCTCTACCCCGACCATCAAGATTTCCTGCATTGTCTTCTTTTGTCCCCCTTTTCAAACTTCAAATAGTTCTCATTTTGTTGTATAAATTACGCCCAACAGTAAGCTTTTGTTGTGGTAGTTTATGTCTTTAGTAGCAGCCGTCGTTCAGTATCCACTCCCCTGCGCTGAGTGCAAATCCTACACCTCCAGACCCGCTGCCGTGATCCGTGATGAGCGTAAGATCACTTGCCGGGTCTGTGGTTCTGTCACCCGTCTGAGTGATCAACAGCTGGAAAGCCTCGAGCGGACCCTCGAGCATATGAATGTCTGCGGCCTGAGAAAAGACGCACTTGAAGATACCTGCAAAGAAGCAGAAGAAGCCGTCGCTGACTGAACAGTCGACAGGCACAAAAAAGCCCGCTGATGCGGGCTTTTTCTATTGTGCAGCAGAAATCAGTCTTTAACGATTTCCAGCAGCTCAACTTCAAATACCAGCGCAGAGTTGGCTGGAATTGCAGGGCTTGGGCTACGTGCGCCGTACGCCAGCTCCGCAGGGATGAACAGCTTCCACTTCTCGCCAGGCTTCATCAGCTGCAGGGCTTCAATCCAACCACGGATAACACCGTTAACCGGGAATTCTGCTGGCTCGCCACGCTCTACAGAGCTGTCAAATACTTCACCAGAAATCAGAGTACCGTGGTAGTGCACACGAACACGATCAGTCGCTGCTGGTGACTCACCTTCTTCTACGGCAGTCATCACTTCGTACTGCAGACCAGACTCAGTCGTTTTCACGCCTTCACGCTTACCGTTTTCAGCCAGGAAATCTTTGCTGGCCTGAGCAGCTTCATCATCAAGCGCTTTCTGCTTGCGCTCGGCTTCTTCCTGCATTGCCATGAACGCAGACTGAATTTCTTCCATGCTCAGACGCTCTTCAGCACCAGCCATCACATCACGGATACCCGCAGCGATTGCATCAGCGTCAAGCTCGGCGCCTTCACGCTGCATCTGGCGGCCAATATTCAGGCCGATACCGTAACTCATTTTCTGAGCATTGGTTTCTAACTTCACTTTTTCCTCCTGACCACAACCGGTCAATAACAGTGTACCCAGCGCGATGGCTGGAACGATTTTTACAAGCTTCATTACTATTTCCTGCTGGTCATTAAAATACACACGGGTCATCCCCGGAAACACCTCACGGTCAGCAAACATAATTTCCTTTGCTTGCCCGCTTGTCGCATTCACGACGGATATTCTTGCAAATCTGAATCTCCGCTGCCGACAGCTCTCCAGCCATCTGGCACCGGTAATTCTGCTTGCGTAACTCTGCATCCTTGATATTGGTCAGAGGCGACTCCCTCCCCCAGTTACAGCCAGCTACGACCACCAGAATTAATAACACACTCAGACGCATCCTCTGCTCCTCTGGCAGAAAAAAAGCTGTCTGAAGGGTGTCACAGACATGCAGCTTTGTCCACTGTAGCCACCGATGATGCAAGTCGTGACAAAAGTCCCACATTCCGCTGTCAGCCCGTTATAATCATGCTCAAAATTTACAAGGATTCACCATGATTCGCCTCGTTACTTTGCTGCTGTGTCTGCTCACAATTGCGGGCTGCGGCCCATCCAAAGAAGAACTCCTCAGGCAACAACTGCTTGAAGCTCAACGACTGGAGGAAGCCCGCAAGGAAGCTGAGCGACTGGCTGCAGAGCGCGATGCGCGAATTCAGAGTCGCCTTAACGAAGCCAGAGAAGCGTGGGACGCAAGCAACTACCTTGATGACGCGATGATTGATGGACTCTTCGAAGGCAAGCTGACCAAGGAGTTGCGTGCCGGCACCACCCGCTTTGTTGAGTTCGAGCTGCAGGCAGCGAAATACAACTATGGCGCCGGTAAGCAAAGTTTTGTCATCGTCGGCATGCGCAATCTGCCCAACAGCAAGGTCTACAGCGCCATCTTCCCCGACGAGAATGCAGCCTACCAACCGGGTCAGATTGCCAAGTCAGTTCTGGAATTTACGCTGAAAAATGAGACTGAGCTGAATCGCCTGTCACAGACAGTCGAAAAAGAAGACGGGCAGCGTTGGGTCGCTGCAGCTCTTAATTTCAAGGATTATCCATCGCTGGTCACCATGCAGAGCAGCTGGCGCTGGGAACCGGGTCTGTTCGAAGATATCAGCTGGCACGTCAGTCCGGAAAAGGCATACGAGTTCACGAATGAACGGGCACTGACGATGCAGATCGGTTTTCGATTCTGCCCGCTGCAACGTTGCCGCCTGGAACACCAGTACCGCCAGCATCCGATTCATGCCATCCGTAGTGATATTGTCAGTGTCGTGATCGGCCACCGGGGCACTGATTCCGTACTGGCAGAGTTTGTCAGGGAAGATAAGTAATCCTGATCTGCTACCCATAAAAAAACGAGCCATAAGGCTCGTTTTTTTATGTTCTGTTCTCGCGTTGAGACTCAGAAACCAAATGCCAGTGAAGCACCGTAGAACAGACCCGATACATCGAAATCAGTTTCAATATCGGTCGTATCTGCATCGGTTTTCATCGACAGTGTACGATGGCCGACTTCAAGTCCCAGATCCACGACAGGGACCGGCAGGTCATAACCGACCGTGAAAGACATATCGGTCAGAGAGTTACCGTCGTAGCCAATCGCATTGAATTCTGCCTGAGCATACAGACCAAACGGCGAACCTACCTGTGCTTCCAGGAAGCCCATAGGTAACGCGAAGTCCAGATCAACTTCTTCTGTCTGAACATCCGACTGCACTTTGGCGTAGCCATCGAACATACGCGCAGTCAGACCGAAATTCACATCTACGTAAGGAATCGGCAGCGGTAAGCCCCAGTAAAAAGTAGCATCTGTATGCGACAGGTCTAATTCACTATCGATATTGCCAGCAAAGACCTGACCGTTGAACTCTGTAAACAGAGTGCCGTCGCCTGTCATATCAAGACTGGTCTGACGCAGGCGTACATTTGGCAGCATAGGAATGGGATGCTCAAAGAACACTGTCATCTGAGTGCCACTTTCACCGTCCAGGCCAAGACCATTAGCAGACTCATCAACAGAAACACCTTCGTCAATCTGACCAGATGGCTCAGGGCTCCACATATTGGCTTTTGCGCCTACCGTAAAAAGAAGATCGGCGTGAGAAGCCACCGGTGTCATCGCGACCAGAAACGCCGCAAGTGCTGTTTTTTTCATTGGAATTTCCTGTTCTTATGTCGTGTTCCGCAACACTCTTACTGTGTTACTGCTGTGATAAATTGGCACACAGCATAATAAAATGCCAACGTTTCAATAAAAAAACGTTGGCACAGTCACATTGAGAGACGTATTTATCAGAACTGGATACCCAGGCGACGACCTACTTCTTCATAAGCTTCTACAACACCACCCAGCCCCTGGCGGAAGCGGTCTTTATCCAGTTTTTCGCGGGTGTTCTTATCCCAGAGACGGCAGCCGTCCGGCGAAAACTCGTCACCCAGTACGACTTCACCGTTGAAAATACCGAATTCCAGCTTGTAGTCGACCAGCAGCATATCGCCATCCAGGAAAAGCTGCTTAAGGACTGTATTCACCTTGAAGGTCAGCTCTTTCATTTTCTCAATGGTCGCCTCTTCAGCCCAACCAAAAGAACGGGCGTGATACTCGTTAACCATAGGGTCGCCCAGCGCATCATTTTTCAGGAAGAGCTCAAACGTAGGCGGGTTAAGGTCTTTACCTTCTTCCACCCCAAGACGACGTACCAGGCTTCCCGCGGCAACGTTACGGACAACACACTCCAGCGGCACCATATCGAGACGCTTAACCAACGAATCCGTATCGGAGAGCAGTTTTTCGAAGTGGGTAGGAATGCCAGCTTCCGCCAGCTTGCTCATAATGAAGGCATTGAACTTATTGTTCACCATACCTTTACGGTCCAGCTGCTCTACTTTCTTGCCGTCAAACGCAGAAGTGTCATTACGGAACTCAAGCACCATGTAATCCTGGTCATCAGTGGTGTACACAGACTTTGCTTTGCCTGAGTAAAGTAGTTCGCGCTTTTCCATAGGTTTCTCCGGAAAACTGGTTTCACCGGGCGTGCCGGTATTCGTTAATGTAAATTCAGTCCGCCAGGCTGAACCAGCCTGACAGGTCATCCTGCTCCAGAAGGTGTACCTCATCCGGGTGACATTCCAGCACAGGCGCCAGAATCTGGCGTACCAGATTCCGGTCATTGTTCTTTTCGCTGATATGGCCGGCCGTCACGAACCGGAGCCCGGGCCAGCGAACCCGGGCAATGAAGTCTGCACACTGAGCATTGCTGAGGTGACCGTAATCCCCTGCGACCCTGGCTCTCAGAACCGGTGGATACGGCCCGGTTTCAAGCATTCCGGGATCGTGATTTGCCTCAACCTGCAATGCGTGGCAGCCCTGATAAGCACCCACAATATGGGGGGTCACTGCGCCAAGGTCGGATAGTATACCAAGCCTCAGGCCTTGTGCATTCTCAATCACAAACTGAAGAGGCTCATGAGCGTCATGCGGAACGACAACGGGGGTCACTGCCAGACTGCCAATCTGAACGGCCGCCCCGGCTCCGATACATTGCCAGAGAGGATGCGCCGTCCACTCCATTTTACGTGCCGTCCCGAAGGACGCGTAAAACGGAATGTTGAGATGCTCACAGAAGGAGGTAATGCCCTTTGCGTGGTCGCTATGCTCATGGGTAACGAACGCAGCTCTGATCACTGACAGATCTATTTCTGCAGCCGCAAGGCGCTGCAGCAGTACCTTACGGGAAAAGCCGCTGTCGATAAGAATAGCGTGGGCACCGCAGTGAACCAGTGTCGCATTTCCGCGACTGCCACTGCCGAGGGAAATGTATCTCACTTCACCAGTTGGTCGTAAATTTCTTTCAGCACAGTCCGGGTCAGGCCAGCATCTGCCAGTGTATCTGCGTCCTGCAGCAGCGTCAGATAGACACCATTGCCAGAACGAACCATTCTCAGCTCGTAAGTCACTTCAGGCTCAATACGTTTACCCCAGAGCTTCCCCCACCAGCTGCGTTCATCATTCTCAGCTTCAGGGTTAGGCAGGTCCAGGTAGTAGACAGCAAGACTGCGGTTGAGGTCACTGACCTTCAGGGAAGACGCCGTAAGTGCATCCGCAACACGTGCCCAGGACACCGCAAAGGACGAATCGAGGGACAGAATCTCAGTACCTGCGCCATCCCGGTCCAGACGCGGGTTCAGTGCGAAACTACGGTATTCGCTCAGCGTTGTTGCCTGCTCGTCCGCGGCTTCTGCAAGCTCAAGAGCGACCGGTACCGGCACCCTGAACTCTTCTCCAAGATCTCCGTCTTTGCCTTCATCAGGAATCGGATACCTGTCATAAGTGCTCAGGTTGATGCCGTCAGGAAGACGGGTTGCGGCCGCCTCTTCTGCCTGCCGGTAATCCAGCGCGCGGTTGTGAAAGGTATCACCAAAGATCCAGCTGCAGCCGCTGATAAACACCAGCGGCAGGAGAAGAAAAGTTCGCATTGTTGTCCGTCAGATAATGCCCAGTTCTGTCAGCGCCAGCTCGACCTTAGGTTTGAGGGCGTTATCCAGCTCTACCAATGGCAGGCGGATACCAGTGTCACACCGGTTCATACGGTGTAACGCCCATTTAACCGGGATCGGGTTCGCTTCAACGAACATTGAGTTATGAAGATTCATCAGTTTCTGGTTCAGCGCGCGGGCTTCATCCGCTTTGCCATCCAGCGCCAGCATGCAGAGTTCATGCATCATGGCCGGTGCAACGTTTGCTGTCACAGAAATATTGCCTTTACCACCCAGCAGAATCAGTTCGTACGCCGTTTCATCATCGCCGGAATAGACCGCCATACGGTCACCCACAAGTTCGATAAGACGACGCGCGCGCTCCATGTCGCCCGTGGCTTCTTTCACAGCAGTGATCTGCGGAATATCAGCCAGAGCGGCAACCGTTTCTGGCAGCATATCGACGGCCGTACGGCCGGGAACGTTATACAGCCACTGAGGGATATCAACCGCCGACGCGATAGCTTCATGATGCTTAATCAGAGCACGCTGAGGTGGCTTATTGTAATAAGGAGTCACTAACAGACAGGCATCAGCGCCAACGCGCTTAGCTTCCTGCGTCAGTTCGATTGCTTCTACCGTGTTGTTAGCCCCGGTACCTGCAATCACAGGACGACGTCCTGCGGTGGTTTTTACGACACGTTCGATAACGCCAACATGCTCATCCGTTGTAAGGGTGGCTGACTCGCCTGTCGTGCCGACGGCGACAATCGCATCTGTGCCTTCCTTGATGTGGAATTCCACAAGCCGATCAAGGTTCTCCCAATCAACGCCGCCATCTGCGTGCATTGGAGTAATGAGAGCAACGATACTGCCGGTAATCATCTGAGGAAGTCTCCCGAATTTTTTATTATCCGCCCGGAGGACGTGGTGAACAGAGGGGCAAGTCTACTGGCGCAACCTGCCACTGACAAGTCAGTTACTGACATCTGGCCCGTTAGACAGTGCAACCGGCCAGGCTCTCAGTATCGCTTTGAATAAAGTCGCCAGCGGAATGGCAAAAAACACACCCCAGAAGCCCCAGAGACCACCAAAAATCAGCACAGCAACAATAATTGCAACCGGGTGTAGATTCACGACCTCCGAGAAAAGCAGCGGTACCAGAACATTGCCATCAAGCGCCTGAATTACGGCATAAACCGCCATTAACCAGAAAAAAGTTTCGTTCCATCCCCACTGGAAGTAGCCCACCAGGGCAATCGGTACAGTGACGACCGCTGCACCGATATAGGGAATCAGAACAGAGAATCCCACAGCAATTGCCAGCAGCGCGGCATAGTTCAGTCCAAAAATCACAAATGCGATGTAACTGACACCACCAACGATGACGATCTCAACCGCCTTACCCCGGATATAATTGGCGATCTGAACGTCCATTTCAGCCCAGACGTTTGTCAGCAGATTCCGCTTACTGGGCAGAAACGCCGTCATCCAGTTCACGATCTGGGTGGAGTCTTTCAGCAGGAAAAACACCAGGATAGGCACCAGTACGCAGTAAATCAGTAACCCCATCAACCCGGCGATCCCACTCAGTGAGAAGGTCACCGCTAACTGCCCGAGAGAGGCCAGTTCATCGGTAATCTGCTTAGTCCACTGTTTCACCTGGTCGACCGACACCAGCTCAGGATACTTTTCTGGCAGCAGCATCATCAGCTCCTGCCCTTTTGAGGCCATGCGCGGAATCTCGGAGATAAACTGAACAGCCTGATTCCAGGTGGCGGGCAGGATAATCAGGATCAACGTCAACATAACGGTCATGAACAACAGAAATACCGCGATCGTGGCAGAAAGATGTCCCATACCGCGACGCTTGCAGTAGTTCATCGCCCCTTGCAGAAGATAAGCGACCACAACAGCCGTCAGAAAAGGAGCAAGTACATTGCCGAGCGCCAGAATGACGAGAAGAAGGGCAATCAGGATCAACATCAGTGTCAGCGCTTCTTCATCTGAGAAATACCGGTCAATCCAGCGCCGTACTACCTTGAGCATGTTACTCCCCTTTCCTGATTACAAAACAATAGAGACTTTCTGACTCGTCCACGGATAACAGCTCGTGTGGACTCATATCAATAAACTTCGGAATATCCCGGGCACTGCCGGGATCGGACGCCATTACCCGGATGGTCTCTCCGGCACTGAGATTCCGCAAAGCAAGTTTAGTTCGTAACAGCGGCATCGGACATTCGAGCCCTGTCAGATCCAGATCATTGCCAGCCCCGGACTCTCCGGTTTCTCCAGTCACCTTTTATACTCCTGACATCAATCGCGCTGATTATACGGCAGCACAAGACTTCTGTATGCTGTACGGAACCCCGTTTTTTGTGCACAGTCACAGAAAGACCAAAGCAACTACTGGCCGGGACCATTTTACTTGAAACGTCTGCTAACACTCCTTCTGCTGCTGGCATCCGCAGGAAGCACATCTGCCACACAGGAGCTTCCCTCACTGGGAGACAGTACCTCCGGCCTGATATCACTTCATCAGGAAAAAGAGCTGGGGCAGGAGTGGTTGCGCGCCCTCCGCTCTCAGGCTCCGACCATTGATGATCCGCTTGCTATTACCTGGTTCCGCGACCTGGTCTACGAGCTTGTTCCACACTCCGGCTTACAGGATACCGATCTCTCGATCATTGTTGTCGATAGTCCCGAACTGAATGCGTTTGCGGTACCCGGGGGGATCGTGGGTATTAACCTGGGCCTACTGCTGTACAGCGACGACGAAGATCAGGTCGCTTCTGTACTGGCACACGAGCTGGCACACCTCAGCCAGCGTCATTTCGCCCGCCAGGTCGAGGCGGCTCAGCGTCGCGACCCGGTAACGCTGGCAACCTTGCTGGCGAGTATCGTTCTTATTGCAACTAACAATACGGACGCCGGCGTAGCAGGCCTGGTCGGGAGTCAGGCCGCCGCTATACAGAATCAGCTGGCCTATAGCCGCGACTTTGAACGCGAAGCCGACCGTCTGGGCATGGTCACCCTGAGTCGCAGCGGAATGGATGCCCATGCAATGACAGATATGTTCAGCAACATGATGTCGGCAAGCCGTTATCGTGGCAGCTCACTTGAGTTTCTGATGACCCACCCACTGACAAGCGCGCGGGTAGCCGATGCCGCCGGCCGTGCAGCACAGTACCCGGAAAAGCAACGACAGCGCAGTTTCAGTTTTCAGGTGCTCAGGTTACTTGCCGAGGCACGCTATCAGCTGAAAGATGAAGCACTCGCTGAGCTTGAACGGCGCCTGGAAAAATCTGGCCCTGACACCTCAGAGAATCACGACAGCAGAAATGCACTTCTGTACGCCCTGGCGAGACTCTCCTTTAATCGCGAAGACTGGAAGAAAGGTGCAGCTTATGCAGACCAGATTACCTACGCTCATCCCGCCGTCACCGCGTTGCGCGCACAGTTAACGGCCGAGATGGGCGATGCCGGTACGGCACTGACAATGGTGAAAGAAGCGCGTCGGAATTATCCCGCTGATCTCAGTCTGAGACTGACCCAGGCCATGTTACTCGACCGGAGCGGCAAAGCGCCTGAAGCGGTCGCAATACTCAAAAAAATCACTGAAGATTATCCGGAAAACCCGGCGTATTGGGCAACTCTCAGTAAAACGGCATCAACCTCAGGGGATTCTGTACTGGCCTACCGGGCACTGGGGGAAAGCTATTTCTACAGCGGCCGCAAACAGGAAGCCGCGCAGCAACTCCGCTCGGCCATTAAAGAGGCGGCTCGCCTGAGCGACTTCCAGAGAGAAGCGGCTATCCGGGAACGACTGAAAGTCGTCGAGCCTTTAAAAGACAGTCGCGGCAGACCCTGATCAGGCTGCCGTCACTGGTTTATTGAAATTCAGCATACGCTGCAGACTGACGACCGCTTTCTGACGAACGCTTTCATCGATCAGAATCTCCTGATCGCCTGACTTAAGCACATCACGGATATTATCGAGAGCGTTCATGGCCATCCACGGGCAATGAGCACAGCTGCGGCAGGTCGCGCCGTTTCCAGCTGTAGGGGCTTCAATCAGCAGTTTGCCTGTCGCCGCCTGCTGCATCTTGTAAAAAATCGCTTTATCCGTGGCAACGATCAGAGTGTCGTTCGGCAGATCACGCGCAGCTGCGATCAACTGACTGGTTGAACCAACTACATCCGCCAGCTTAACAACGGCTTCGGGAGATTCCGGGTGAACGAGTATGGCAGCGTCCGGATACACTTTCTTCAGGTCTTCTACGCCTTTCGCCCGGAACTCGTCATGCACGATACAGGCGCTGTCCCAGAGCAGCATGTCAGCCCCGGTCTCGCGCTCGACGTACGAGCCAAGATGCTTGTCAGGCGCCCAGATCAGCTTTTGCCCCTGCTCTTTGAGGTGATTGACAACGTCCAGCGCAATACTCGATGTCACGACCCAATCGGCCCGTGCTTTCACCGCTGCCGATGTATTTGCGTACACCACCACAGTGCGGTCAGGGTGCTGATCGCAGAATTCTGAGAAGCTCTCCACCGGACAGCCGATGTCGAGGGAACAGGTGGCCTCCAGTGTCGGCATCAGAATGCGCTTTTCCGGGCTCAGAATCTTGGCAGTTTCTCCCATAAAGCGAACACCAGCCACCAGCAGAGTACTGGCCGGATGATCATGACCGAAGCGCGCCATCTCCAGAGAATCCGCAACGCACCCACCCGTTTCTTCCGCCAGAGCCTGAATTTCAGGGTCTGTATAGTAATGAGCAACAATCACGGCATCCTCCTGGCGCAGCAGCTGGCGGATCTCTTCAATCAGCAGCGCCTTATCAGCTTCGCTGCGGGCCTCTGGTTGACGGGCCCAGTGCTCACGGATCAAATTCTCAGGGGTCAGGTTCATGGTGCTCAATTCTGTAAATTATCAACGGCTGGCGTGTGACTGTGGACTGTTTCTCTCATACAGAACCACAACGCGCAGATAAAAATAAGCGCGCGATTTTACCACACTCTTCTTAAATAAGTGCAAAGGGCCAGTTTTTCAATCGTGAACCGGCATCCTCAGTGCGTTGTCACTTTGGCCTGTTTGAAAGATTTTGCTGGACACCTGACGACAACATGCAGAATCCTGCGGCAAATACTGCCCCTCTTCACTGGCGTGTAATGTCTCATTCCACCTCAGTCTGGCACAGTTCTGGCCTGTGCTGGTCTGGCCGCTGTGGAAAATCTCACCAGAAATCCAGAAACATCTGTTCTGAAATAAAAAGTCGATTGAGTTCACTGGGTTAGATCATACAGCAGAGCAAAAAGCACACGCCCCCATGTCTTTCGACGACAAAAATGGCGTAAGTAGACTCATACATTTACCGGTAATCCTTATTCAATTTTCACTAGCCATTCAGCGCCACCAGGACATTGACGCCACACTTTAGTGTTGTATTGACCGTGCTTTTTTCAGCGTGCTTCTATTTTGCCGCTGCCCGACGAACCAGCGAAAACCCCGCTGTTGAACCTCGGACAGATTCAGATTCGTGAAGGAGCACGTATGGCATCGTACAAGGGAGTACAGGGCGTATTGAGAGCACTTGAAGCATTCTTCAAGAGCCGCCTGCCTGATGATCTCAGCGATGGCCCCACCAATGCCAAGGTCGAGATTCTGGGCAGCAGTGACATCGCCAATCGCCTGACCGGCAACATGCTGGGCATCTACCTGCACCGCATCACCATTGATGAACACGGGCGTAGCCGGTACTTCGCCCCACGTGGCAATGACCTCAGCGATACCAGCGCAGAGCTGCCGCTGAACCTGCACTTCCTCCTGATTGCCAACGCCGGCAGTGCCGCGATAGAAGCTGATCTGATGAGTTGGGCGATGGTCGAACTCGCGAATCACAGCCAGTTCGATATCTCACACCTGCAGGCGTCCGATGCCGGCTGGGGGGAAAACGAGGTGCTGACCATCACCCCGGAAGACACAACAACAGAAGACCTGATGCGTATCTGGGATGTATTTGAATCGCCCTATACCTCAACCATGGCCTACGTCGCCAAGACTGTCCGATTGCGACTTCAGCCACAACGTACGGAAGGTGGAGTTCTGGTCAGTCGGGTACTTGCCGGAGGGAGTGTCTGATGCGCCAGATTCAGGTTCTCGAATCCACCATTCTCCATGCCAGTGATCAGATATTCTGGCTGGACGGCAGCAGTGCCGCCGACATTTCAGCGATGCGCAGAGTCGCCAGGCCACTGCAGCTCGAGTTGTCTCAGTCGCCCCGTGATCTGGCCATGCGGGAAGGTACGGGTAAGTGCGTCTTCTGGCGCCGGGCGGGTGCGTCTGTCTCAGATGGCGTCGCAGACGATTCCGACAAGGCATTTACGACCGCCGGCACCTACACACTGGCTGGCACAGTGTCAGATCCGGGCGGGCATTACCTTCCGAGAAGATTTTCAGTCACCGCAGGCAACAATCCGCCCACCGGACATGCCCTGACACTTTATCCCGCACCGGTGGCCGTACGCTTTAACCGCGGAGGTGGTCTGCGGCTGTCACTGGGCCGTGCCGCCGACGCCACTCCCCTGCCCTGGGCAATTGTCACAGCAAGCATCTCAGTACCCGGACTGGGAACTCAGATTTATCGCGCCCAGGCAGATGCCCGTGGCGAGCTGCTTCTGCCGTTTCTGCGACTGCCGCCTCTGGCTGAAGGTATTGATGATTACAGCGCGACGTTGACTATCCACGGCAGAAATGACACCAGCGCAGACCAGATCAGTAACCCCGACGATTTTATCGCCATGGAGCTGGGTGCTCCTGACGATGCCAGTTTTTCTCAATCCATCGGTTTTTCGGCAGTACCCGGTGAACTATCAACCCTGCGGTCTGACGGCAGGACTTATCTTGCTGTGCAACCTGTATGACCCGTCTGAAAGGAGAAGACCATGCCTGAATATCTAGCCCCGGGTGTGTTTGTAGAGGAAGTGAGCTTTCGCTCCAAATCCATTGAGGGTGTAGGCACGAGTGTGGCTGCCATTGCGGGTCCGACCCGGACAGGCCCTCTGCGTGGAATGCCCGAAGTTGTCACCAGTTTTTCTGAATTTACCCGCATGTATGGCGATGTCTCGGACCTCAGTCTGGGCGGAACGCCAGTGCTCAACTATACCGCGCTTGCCGCAAAAGCCTTCTTCGACGGAGGTGGTAAGCAGCTTTTTGTTGCGCGTGTGGCCAACTACACCAACCCGACAGACGGCTTTGCCAGTGTGGCAGACAGTAATGGCCATGTGACTTTCTCCAGCCGCTTCCCCGGTGCCATGGGTAATGTCACGCTGGAAATCGACTGGCGCGACAGTGAAAACCTGTTGCTCAGTGTCGTCACTTCAGCCCCAGCCGATGGCGAAATTGTCTTCATCGATGCCTCCGGGCTGGGTGAAGATGCTACCGCCTCAGATACCAGTGCCCAGGCGTTACCGCTGAGTATCCGTGGCCTGGTGCGGAAATCCGGTACCAGTTACGAAATTGTCGACGGCCTCTGTCAGATTACCGATGACAACGGCGCCAGCGTCACTCCGGCAACACTGCTCGATGGTGGTAACCACCTGCTTGAAGCCGGTCTGGTTAACGACAGTGATACCAGTGTTACCTTCACTAAGGTCCAGGCCCGTCGCCCGGCCAGCGGCGCACTCGCCGATGGTACGTCAGCGGTACTCAACTTCAGTGCCGAAACCGACCTGTCCGCCTTTTTTACCGGTACTCACTGGGGAACACTGACCACCCTACGTGGAACGTTAAATGCCGCAGGCACCGTATTCACCGTCGATGCCTCAGGTCTGAATCCGGGCGTCACTACTGCAATCAGTCTGAATCTGAGCGCATTAGCGGCGGCCTCTGGCAGCATCCGGACTATGATGGTTCAGCGTTCTTTCGATATTAATGTCCGTAACGGCGGCGCCGAAGGCCCTGTGATCTACACCTACGCAGACATTTCGACCGCTCCATCTGGCAGTAACAGCCTCAGCACCCGATTGGCAGAATCCCCAGCCAAACGTTATGACGCACTGACCAGCCCGGTTCAGTGTGAGCTCGCTGACAGTATTACCGGCGCCAATATTATCACCGCCCTCTACGATCTGTTCGACGCAGGTGCCATGAGCCCCGCTCCGATGTCAGTCGACGGCCCCCGCTATCTGATTACCCTGACCGGCGGTAACGATGGCAATACACCTGCGGCAGTACACTACGGTGGTGAAATTAACGAAGTGACCGGCAGCACAGGCTTTGCTGCATTCGAGGATATTGAAGATATTTCCATCGTAATGTGCCCAGCCGCATCCGCCGATGCCACAAACCACCAGGCTGTCGTCGCAGAAATGCAGAAGCATTGCCGGAAGATGCGCTACCGCGTCGGTATTGTCGACAGCCGTCAGGGGATGTCTCTGTCTGAAATCAGGGAATTCCGCAGCAACTTCGACGACAGCCGTCTGGCCCTTTATTACCCTTGGGTAACTGCCGCCGACCCTCGTGGCACACTGCCTTCTGTCGCCCTGCCTCCCGCTGGCTTTATTGCGGGTGTCTATGCCAACACCGACGTACAGAGAGGCGTCCACAAGGCACCTGCGAACGAACCTGTGATCGGCGCACTCGGCTTTGCTCAGGAGATTAACCGCTTCCAGCAGGAACTGCTTAATCCCGCCGGGGTTAACTGCCTGCGCTCTTTCCCAGGCCGCGGGCATCGCGTCTGGGGCGGGCGGACTCTGTCGAGCGATCCGGAGTGGAAATACGTCAACGTCCGTCGCTACTTCCTCTATCTCGAACGCTCTATCGAAAAATCAACTCAGTGGGTCGTGTTCGAGCCCAACGGCGAGCGCCTGTGGGACAACGTCCGCATCACCATCGAGAATTTTCTCTACAACGAATGGGCCAACGGGCGCTTACTCGGCAGTGCGAAAACCGCCTATTTCGTGCGTTGTGACCGCAGCACTATGACCCAGAATGATCTCGATAACGGACGCCTGGTCTGCGAGGTAGGGGTTGCTGCTCTGACTCCGGCCGAATTCGTGATTTTCCGGATCGGTCAGAAAACGGCTGACAGCTGATCTATCACTCATTCCCCCGGAATGGGGACAGATAAAGGAGCCTGAACATGGCACAGTTTCGTGAAACGCCGTACAGCGTATTTAACTATCTGGTTAATCTCGACGACGGCACAGAAGGTGAAATTGCCGGTGGTTTTTCTGAGGTTTCCGGCCTCAATGCAGAAGTCACCGTTGCAGAGTACCGTAACGGTAACTCACCGGTAAATTACGTCAGTAAGATCCCGGCCATTCATAAATCCGGCGATGTGACTCTGAAGCGCGGCGTCATAGGCGCAGGCAATATCTATAGCTGGCTCGAAGAAATCCGCGCCGGTAATGTCGGCGCTAAACGCAACGTAACGATAAAACTCAAAAACGAAGATCCGACCAGTTCGTCAGCGGTGGTCACCTGGAAATTGATCAACGCCATGCCGATCAAATGGACAGGCCCAACCCTGACAGCCAAAGGCGGCAGTGATGTCGCAATGGAAGAACTGGTGCTGTCTGTCGAACATATCGAGCAGGAATAACCGGATCATGATGCAGGAAGCACTCGCCGCACGCGTCGTCCTTACCCCCCGTCCTGAGCGTCAGACAGAACTGCCGCTACAGGTGGCGATGCTTGGACATTGTCCGGGGAAAGTACGCGCGCAGCGACTGCTGGCACTGGCAGATGCGCTCAAGGAAATCCGCGAAGCCGGGTTTGCAGAGCAACTGCACTCGATCATGGCTGATCCGGACAATGCCAGCCTGCATCACCTCCCTATTCCGCTGCGCTCGGCGTCGGAGTTTCACGACATATTCCCTCAGGCAGCAACCGAGAATGCTCTTTATCACAGTGTTCTCGCCGGACGTCGTAGCTGGCTTGCGCCCTGTGTCGATGATTTTTTTGCGAATGGCGGTAGCAAGCTCTGGATTATTGCCATCCCGGAAGAAGAGTTTCAGGCAGGGTTCTTCCCATCTGTGCAAACCAACCTGACCGATGTCTCCAGTCTCAAGGGGTTAGCAAGCCTGCTCGTTATTCCGGAGATCGGCGAAATCTGCCTGCCAGACCTGGAACGGCTACAGATTCCTGCCCGACTCCCCGATGTTCCCCGGGTCCGGCTGGATAATCCGCAACCCGCATTTCTGCCCTGCTCTCAGTCGCTTGATGACGACCACAGGGAGCGACGCAACGACGACGAAATGGCGCTGGATGATCTGCCTGATCCACTGAACTTCCGTCAGGTGTTACAGAATATTCTGCCGTGGCTGAGTCGTTATCGCCCCGATATTCAATGTCTGATGACTTTGCCTCTGGCATACCTTGAGCAGTCGGATACTCCCGGTGCCGACACAGAGGCTCTGGCGATACTGAATCAGTTACGCACATCTGACACCCCCTCAGTGCTGAGACAGATCCAGTTTGTGTATCCCTATCTCCGGGGTCAGGGACGGCCGTTACTCTCACCGACCGGTATCGTCAGTGGTAGCCAGTCTGCCACTGCGTTGCAGAAAGGCCCGTGGCGCTCGGTGGCAGGCACGCCTCTCAGCTCGGCTAACTTCCCTTACCCTAGGCTGAACCGCGCGCAGTTACTGACACTTCGTGATGCTCCGGGCATCTCCCTGCTGGAGCGCAGAAATCAGCGGGTAGAACTGGATGATGAGCGCCTGTGCGTACCGGCATTACCTGCCGATGATTATCTGAATTCAACCGACCTGAGTCGCTTTGATGGTTTCCGCTCAGCCGAGCTCATGCGCCTTCTCGGTTATCTGCGCCGACAACTTACGCGCTTCGGAGAGCAACTCGTCTTCAGTGCCGATGCATCGGACCCCCGCCCACGGCTGTTGATTGAGCGCTTTCTTCGCACCCTCTGGCAGCGCGGCGCACTCCGGGGACAACGCGCCGAAGACGCATTTACGTTACGTCAGATTCCCTCAGGTGAAAGCACACTGCTGCTCGAAATTGAAATAGCGCCAGCACTGCCAATCGACCGCATCCGCCTGACTTTTACCAACACCGGCAGCGACTGGCAGACGGAGATCGGACATGTCTGAATTTGTTCCTTTCCGCTTTAAGGTCAACCTTTACAACAGTGGCAATAACCAGTTGCTGTGCAGCGGCCGTTTCAGTGAAGTCAGTGGCTTTGAGCTGACGATGGAACCCAAAGCCATTCAGGAAGGTGGCCGTAACTGGGGCGAGCTGCAACGGGCGGGACAGACCAAGTTCGCGCCCATGACACTGAAGCGGGGAGTGACATCGGTCAATGATCTCTGGAGCTGGTTTGATGCCAGCACCCGCGGTGCCAACTATGGCTATCGCCTGCATGGTGAAATCATCGTGTTAGGCAACCCCGGAAAAGGCGGCAGTGAAAACCCGGTCATGACCTGGAAATTACAGGGAGTAATGGCAACAAAATTCAAAGGGCCAGACCTGAATTCCACATCAAGCCAGGTCGCAATAGAGGAAGTTCAACTGGTTCACGAAGGGCTTGAACTGGAGCGTCAGGCGAACGACAGCGCACAAGGAGCACAGCCATGAGCCATCCGGAACGCGGCAAACTGATTCCAGTTACCGGTGAAAACGATGACCCGGATATGGATAACGCCATCGATGTGCAGTTTAACCCGGTAAGCCTGAAGGTCACTCTGTCTAATACGCTGAAGGCCAACGAGCGAGATGGCAGCAGCAGTGCTGCACAGTTCGTCGATAAAAGCTCATCAACCCTGTCGCTTGATCTGCTGTTTGATACCACCCGTGCGGATGAAGATGCAGGGGATGATTTTACTGAAGGCTCTGATGTCCGCGATCTGACCCGCCGGGTCGCTGAAACCTTTATTAAGCCCGAAGAATCCGGCAGCGATATGAAGGCACCCAAACGCTGCCTGTTCCAGTGGGGCAGCTTCGAATTTATCGGCATGGTCGAGAGCTACGACGAAACCCTCGAATATTTCTCTCCGCAGGGACGACCTTTGCGCGCCAAGCTCGCTCTCAAACTGAAAGAAGACCGTTTTCAGTTCCGCCAGCGCACCGACGGGGTCGAACCGGCCAGCCCTGCTCTGCCGCAACTGTCACCGACCGGTCAGGACGACGAGGCAAAACCAAAACCTGAACAGGAAGACACCCCCGTCCCAGGCCCCAGCGAAGGCAAAGATAACTGGCGCGATACCGCGAAATACAACGACATCGAACACCCCCGCATGCCGGGCGTATCGGTGTTGGCTAAGCCCACACCGGGGTGTCGCCCCCAGGGCGGTTTATCCGCTGGCATCAGCGCCGGTCTCGGTGCCAGCGTTTCCATGAATGCCAGTGCCAACAGCACAGCCGGAGTCAGTGCGTCCATCAGCGCCGCCGCACTGCTGCGCGTCAACACGGATGCCGGTGTCGGCTTTGAATAAGGAGCAGATATGCCAGTCATTATCGATGAAGTAATTGCCGACGTGCCCTCTGCCAACGTGCAGAGCAGCGCCACGCAGCCAGCAGAGCAACAAGCCATGCCACCGGTAGCACGAGACTTAATACGACTGCTGGACAAACAGCAGCAGCGCCAGAAACGTTTATTAGTGGACTGAAATACATGACGACTCCTGAGGCTTTTTTTAACAGCACCCCGATCATCATGGTGAATGGTGAAGAGCGCGGTGACGTGAGCGATGCCCTCGGCAGCATGGTAGTCAACCAGGTGCTGCGAGGCTCTGCTCACGCGGAGTTGTCATTCAGCAACTGGGGTACCCCGGAAGGTGGCCAGGAACCCGATTTTCTTTTTGCAGACATTCTGCCGGGAGCGGAAATCGACATACAGATGGGACAACCGGAGCCGGTCGTGATTTTCAGCGGAGAAGTGACCGCAATTGAAGAGGAATACGGCGAAGGCGCGCCTCTCCTTACTCTGTTATTGCAGGATAAACTGCACCGTCTGGCGCGCAAACGTCAGAACCGTGTTTATGAAGAGCAATCCCCCGACGACGTGATTCAAGCGCTGGCTGGAGACCTTGGTTTATCTACCGACGTTCAGGTCTCTGGCATCGTCGATAGCTGGCACCAGATTAATGAAAGTGATCTGGCCTTTATGCTGCGCATCTGTGACCGCTTCGATATTTCTCCCCGGATCAGCGACGGGTCACTCCGTGCCCGTTCAGAAGAGAGTGACAGTGCTCCGGTAGAACTCAGTGCGCAGGACAATGCTATTCAGGTAAGACTGACTGCTGACCTGAACCACCAGCCAAAATCCTCCATCAGCCAGGGATACAACCTGGCGACCGGAGAAGCTGTCGACCATAGCAGCGACAGCATGACACCGGCACCTTCCGCCACCAGCGCGGCTGATACATTGAGCGACCTCAGTTGGGAAGGCGAAGAGACCATCCCCCAACCCTTCGCCCGCTCGGTCGCTGAGGCCGAGGCCTATGCCAAAGCCCATTTTCGTCGCCAGGCCCGCAGGTTTATTCAAGGTGACATTATCTGTCAGGGGGATGCTGCCCTGAGAAGTGGCCGTGAAGTTGAATTGAGCGGTGTATCACCACGACTCAGCGGACGTTATCAGGTTGCCCATTGTACCCATCGCTTTGATCGGCGCTCGGGGTTCGAGACCCACATTAAAGTTAACCGTTCAGACTGGAGCCCTGCATGAACGTCCACACTCCCGGACAGTTACAGTCGCTGCAACTGGCGCAGGTCACGGACAACAGTGATCCGGACCAGCGCGGTCGTGTAAAAGTGCGCCTGCAATCTACCCCACTGGAGCTCTGGGCCAGTGTCGTTGTGCCTTCTGCGGGTCCGGATTATGGCACCAGTTTTATTCCTCGCGTCGACGAAATCGTGGTGGTCAGCTTTATCAGTCACGACATGCCAATGGTTCTGGGCAGTGTCTGGCAGGGATCAGACAGTCAACCTGCAGAAGCCGATGCCGTACAGGATCATTATGTGATCAAAACCCCCGCCGGTACGGTTCTGGAATTCAGTGACGAAGAGCCCAATGTGTCACTCACCACCCGCTCCGGATACCACATCACGATTGATGAGAGCGGCGGCGGCGAGCTGACCATAGAACGCGGCAGCCAGAGTATCAAGCTCTCCGCTTCGGACATCAGTATCGACAGTGGTGGCCCGGTGAATATTAATGCCACCAACGTGAGTGTCAGCGCCAGCATGGTTCAGGTAGATGCGGGTATGTCCCGCTTCAGTGGGGTGGTCCAGTGCGACACTATCATAGCGACGTCAGTGGTAGGCACGACCTACACACCCGGCGCCGGGAATATCTGGTGAGGTGACGTATGAACAGTCAGCATAAACTCCACGACGTTATCCTTAAGCCTGCATTCTTCGAAAATAAACGCCAGGCCACCTTACTTCGTTATCTTGACGCCGATTTTATTGCGCGTTTTCAGCAGGATATTCAGCAACAGCGTTTTTCGGGCATCCAGTTCAGTGAATGGCAGGAAGAAGAACGCCACAGCGACTTTGACGACCGCCCGGTATTACGTCTTCCCACCCACCGGGCCTTTCATATTGTCTGCTGCGAAGTGGCATGTAACCGCCTCGGAGAGCCTGCACTCGATCCCGCGAAAATCGCATCCTCAGGGTTTGTGATCCGCAGAGAATCTCTGGTAAAAATTCCGCTCAGAAACAAGGAAGGTGACGGTTTTACGCAGGATATTGCGGAGAAGAAAGGGGTTTTCAACAGGCTGACGCTGAACCAGAAAAGCGATGCCCGCAGCCGCGGTAAACCGCAATTTACTCAGGTGAAAAAACAGTTCGGCTGGATTCTGGAAGATGGCGAAGCAGTAGGTTGGCAACATCGGGGGTTGCTGAAAGATGACCCCGATCTTAGCCGTCGTCTGTGCCGCAACGGCGTGCTTCATCGCAACAAAGATCAGAACACCTACAGCGGAGAAGAAATTCACCCTCTTCATCCACTGAAAATAAAAGATAAGCAGGGAAAATGCCGCACACTTCTGTTTGGCTATGTACCGCTGGGTGGATTCTATTACGAACGCCAACCCGAACTCAGTGACGATGAAGCCGAAGAAATTAATCAGCTATCTATCGCCAACCTTCCCTGGCCATTTGGCTATAAATCTGGTGTTCCAACAGAGGGTTGGAACAGTGACGATGGTCTGCAGGTCAACCGTGGACGGCCTACAGTGGCGCTTGCCACTATGCTGTCACAGCTCGTCAATCGCTATCATCTGGGTGAAGAAAATCTGCCTGATAATTCAGGGCTTCAGCAAGCCTGTGACCGTCTGAATTTTTATAATCCCGATCTGTTTTTTCAGATGCCCGTGCTGCCGGTTTCATTTTTTTCTTCCTTCTCAGGTGTGAACGAAGTATTTCAGCAAACGCTTAACGCCGGCACTCTGTCATTGCAGTTTGTCTCTGCGGGCCTGAGTCTTGGGCAATATCTGAAAGACTGCTTCGCGCAGAAAGAAAATAACCCTCTGGTACGCTGGATCGCGGACGTCGAGGTACTCGCAGACAGTGTTGGAGGCATCGAAAATCTGCCTCAACTCCCACCCTTGCCCAACGCCGACGGCAATGGAGTGCTCAGTTATTCACTGTCAGTATCAGAAAGCGATGCCGAGTTACTACGACAACAGTTGGGTGCCCGCCTGCGCAATCTTACTCTGGCAACAACCCGTGAAATTCCACTGCCTAAGTTCGGACAGGGCCGTCAGGATAACTATCGGATTATTCCATTCCTGCGTTCAGTGACAGATCAGGGTGGAGAACAGATCACCTGGGCTGATCCACTCGCTCAGTCGGATTTATTCCGTGTGGCTGCCAGTTTCGATCCGATGGCCAGCCGCCCTTCTCTGATCCCTATGCCATCTCTTAAAGACCTGAAACGAGGTATGGCCAAAGGCGCAAGTATTCTTACACCCGGGGACACCTTCGCACTGGTCAATGCGCTGAAGCTGAAAAAAGGCGTCAGTGAAGACACCGTCAATATCGACACCTCAGTAGCCTCAACTGTGCAATGGATCTGCTCGTTCAGTCTTCCAGTCGTGACATTAGTGGCCATGATCCTGCTGATGATTATGGTCTCTCTGCTGAACATTATTTTCTTCTGGATGCCGTGGGTAAAAATCTGCCTGCCGTTTCCTTCGATACCGAAAGGACGATGATCATGAGCCCACGCGCCCCTATTCCGAACATTATCAGCTGGCCACTGGGTGGAATATCTGACGAAGGGCAACTCGCCTGGTCAGAAAATGACGAGAGCGTCCGTGAAAGCATGCTCAATATTCTGCTCACCCGGCCCGGTGAAAGACTTCAGCGTCCCGCTTTTGGCGCAGGGCTGTCGCGTTTTATTCACCAGCCAAATAATGAAACCACCCGCAATCTGATTGCCGGTGTTGTCCGCAAATCACTGACGGTCTGGGAGACCCGCGTGATTGTCGATGGTGTTGATGTCAGCCAGGTCAGCGGAAGTCTGGCAGAGGTACACATCAATGTCCGTTATCGCCTGCGGCATAACCAGGTCCCATCGTCGCTGGGACTGCGCCTGAATCTCGGCGTGTAAGGAGGATCGATTACCATGCCGTTACCTGTACCTAATCTGGATGACCGCCGCTTCGATGATCTTGTGACCGAAGCCCGAGCCCGACTGGCAGGGCACCTGCCCGAGCTGACGCAGGTCGGCCCGGGAGACCCGGTTCATGCTTTTATTGATCTGTTTGCCTGGCTGACAGAAACCATCATTTATCGGGCGAATCTGGTTCCGGAACGCCAGCGCCGCGTGTTTCTCAATCTGTTGCAGATACCGGTACGGGCGGCGGTTCCTGCTCGCGGTTTTATCTGTATTGATGGCAGCCCGACCAGCACCTCGCTGCCGCCATTAGTCCGCGACGGCAGCCAGCTCCGGGCTGGAAAAATCGCACTGACCACACTTGGGGAACTCCAGCCAACCTGCCTCAGTGCTCAGATACTGGCGAAGGTACTGCTGACGAAAGACGAGCTGGCGGATCTGAATATTTCGCTCCAGGACCTGCACGAGCAGTACGGTCTGCGTCGCGGCCAGATCCCGCAACCCTATCGGTCACAACGCTATCTTCCAGGCAAAGAGACTCTGACGCTAAGCAATACCCTCGACAACAGCCTCTACCTTGCCTGTATCGCCCCGAAAGCACTGGCCGGGCAGATGACGGTTCTCAGAGAGTCACTCGCAGGGTTAAGACTCAGCGTCGCTATTGCGCCGGCTGATAACGTCGTGGCGGAAGAGGCTGAAATAATCAATAGCCGTGAAGATATTCTCCCGCGACCACTCAAATGGGAGCTGGTTGCTCCCGGTGCGGATGGCAGTACGCGCTTTCTGCCCCTTGAAGTCATGTCAGACACCTCTGCCGGAGGCCGTAATGCAGGCGTCGTCCGGCTCAAGCTGCCGCAGAACAGCGATCTGTTTGCGAGCTTCGCTGAAGCCGATCCTATGTTTAACGGTACCGATCTCCTGCCGCCCGCACCGGAGGATGAAGAAGTCGCCGGGCGTGTTGCCTTCTGGGTTCGTCTGCGCTGCCCGGATGAACCGGATCTGGAACTTGGCTATCTCGGCATCAATGCCGCCGAAGTCATTACACAGGGACTCAGAGAAGACCTGTTACTGACCACCGGCACCGGTCAGCCCGAACAGATTGCACAACTACCCGACACGGACATCGACCTGAACTCTGTCGATATTCAGGTGGAAGAAAACGGCCGCTGGGTGTCTTGGACAGCACTCGACTTCACCTCCGGTCAGGGACCTGAAGCGAGAGTTGTACGACTGGACCCCGCAACAGGCTACCTCTACTTTGGTGACGGATCAGGCTCTGGCAAACGCCCACCCCGGGGGGCGCGTATCCGCGCAGCGTCGTATCGATATGGCGGCGGCAGCGAGGGAAATCTGCCTGCTGGCAGCGTGAAAGAATTAGTCGATGGCAGTAGCCGCCTGCGCGTTCGCCATGACTGGCCTCTGACAGGCGGAAGGGATGCTGAAACCCTGACACAGGCAGAACAGCGGATTCCTCAGTTTCTGACACACCGGAATCGCGCTGTCACCAGCGCCGATTTCCGCACTCTGTGCCTGAATAATCCGGTCAGCCCGGTTGCCAGAGCCGAAGTGCGGGAAGGTTTCCTGCCGGGTTCAACACTGGCTGCGGCACAGCGCGATGTACCGGGCGCCATCAGTGTATTTGTTCTGCCGCCGGGCGAAGTGAGCGTAAACCAATGGCCGCGCCCCACCCGAGGGTTACTGAAAGATGTCTTTAACTACCTGATCAACCGCGTCCTGGTGGGCACGGAGCTTTACGTACTCAGTCCCCAGTTCGTTCCTATGGCTGTCAGTGTACTCGTGACCGTCAGCGATCCTGGCACCGAGCAGGAAACCATGAATCAGGTGTCAGACGCTGTCACCCAATATCTCTCTCCTCTGGCACCCGGAGGCAGTGATGCACAAGGCTGGCCTTTGGGTCGGGCCGTGCGGGCCAACGAACTTCTCGTTCAGGCTGCGCGGATTCCGGGGGTTCTTTCGGTGGCTGGTATTGCACTCTTTACTCAGGCAAAGGATGAAGACGGCCGGACATTCTGGCGACGCCTGACGGCAAACGAAAGCCTGGTACTGGACGACTATCAGTTACCACAACTTGCCGGCATCCACGTCGGTAGTGCTCGTGACAACAGCACGGGGGCAGGCGGATCAGCGATTCCACCTCTGCCTCAGGGAATGCGCAACCAGAACAACGGCGACTCAGAGCATGGGGTTGCCGTACCTGTGATACCGGATGTCTGCTGATGGATGCGAATAACACCCCCTATTTCCTGCTTCGCAGTGCTGATGAATTGCGGCAGGGATCGAGCCGGATGGAGTGGCACCCACGCCATCAGACTCTGACATTACGCCAGAAGCAGCAGTTGCGTCTGCCCTCGAGTCAACCTGATGCAGGCCTGACTGCCTGGGAGACAGCAACGCCTATGGCGGTTGACGAACATTATCAGGTTGCCCGTCTTAACGAAGATGCAGACAAAGTTATCTTCAACAGCGGTGGGGGATGGCAGCCTCTGAAAAACGACCTCAAGCAGGAAGTTGAGACGCCCGAAGGTGCCCACTTCACTGATATGGCGCTCAGCCAATCCGGCTTACTGGCCCTGCCGTTTTCAGATGATGCGGACCTTCACGGCCTCACCCTCTTCCATCTGGGCAAACGCTGGTTAAGCCGTTGCAGTCTGCCTGAAGCACCACGTCGCGCACTGATTGATCCCGGCCAGGGAATCTGGTGTCTGTCTGAAGGCAGCCTTATGTTCTGTGAAGGATCACCATTACCAGCCCCCTATGCAGCAGTGCCGTCACGCTTTGAACCTGAGGTAGTAAACCCCGGGGAACTCGCACATCGCTGGACTCAGACATTACCTGCCGGCTGGCACGGCCTCGCTCTGGCCTGCGTAGAATCTAGTCTGTGTATCCTCGCGCACAATGGCCTGGGGCAACAGATTATCCTCTGTCGTCCGCTGGACGCCGATCCAGAGGCCTCTATCAGCGCTTACGAGATTGACGAAGCCTGCCCGTTCGCTGTCGATATGGCGACGGCAGATGGCAGTCGCCTGGCACTATTGGCTCTGCCCGATCCGGGCGACTCTGATTTCCGTCAACGCGACTGTCCGGTGGTCAGCCTCGTTGCTGGTGACGATACCGACACAGGCAAAGCCATCCTGATTTATGAGCGTTATCCCATGCTCGGACTGGCTCAGCCGCGCTTTGCCAGCAGTGCCGATGGGCAGCTGCGCTATCAGGCTCCGGAATCTGACGAATATCCAGGCTTCAGTCCACGCCCAAGAGAACTTCATGCCCTGCGCCAGCCACGCTATGAGGAAAGCGCCTCAGCTCTGCTGAAAGAAGTGCTCGACTCCGGCGCACCGGGCACAACCTGGCACCGCCTGTATCTGGATGCCTGCATTCCAGCCGGATGCAGTATCCGCATTGCAGCTCGGGTGTATGACGATGCCGACGCCCGTGGGGCGACAGACATTCTGATGCAGCCTGAAGCCGTGTGGAATCCACTGCCGTCGGAACTCGCTTATCAGCCCGCTCTGTCAGGGTATGAGAAAGGACGTCGGGGGCTGTTTGAAATACTGCTTCAGCGCCCCGAAGGACCGGTGCGGACCATGAATGGCCGCTATCTCCAGCTACAGCTTCACATGACCAGTAATGGTCGGACAGCGCCCGCAATTCACGCCATCCGGGTATATGGACCGCGGTTCTCCTATCAGGAGGCGTACCTCCCCGAGCTTTTCCGTCAGGAACAGACCGTCGACCCTGACAACAGTCGCGGGGCGGCAAACGGGGCAGATGTCCGGGAGCGTCTGCTGGCAGGTTTTGAAAGTATTCTGACACCGCTCGAAGGCCGTATTGCCGCCGCAGAGCAATTACTGCACCCGGCAACGGCACCCAGTTCAAATCTTGGCTGGCTGGCCGAAACGCTGGGCAGACCTCTCCCTGCACAATGGCCTGAAGCCCGTAAACGCCGTTGGCTCCAGCACCAGACCCTGATCCAACAATACAAAGGGACGCTGCCGGGACTGAATCTGGCCCTCGATATTGCCACCGACGGTGGCGTCCAGAAAGGTTCTGTGGTCATTGTCGAAAATTTCCGGCTGCGCCGCACTATGGCAACCGTTCTTGGTGTGAGTATGGATGACAGCGACCACCCTCTGACCCTGGGCACTGGCATTTCCGGCAACAGTATTATCGGCGACAGCCTTATCCTCTCGGACATGAACGCCAGAGAGTTTCTCACCCTGTTCGCGCCGGAACTGGCTGACGAAGACGAACGTATTGCCGTCGCTGCTTTTTTTGAAAAATACGCGCACCGTCTCAGCATTCTTCTTCACGGCGATGCCCGCCAACAGCGACACGAAGTTGAAGGACTACTTGCCGATCAGCTTCCTGTACACCTGCAATGGCAGATTATCGAAACTCAGCACCCATTCATCCTCGGTACGTCACCCTTGCTGAACGTCGATACCTGGATAGAACCCCGCCCGGCTGACGTCCGGGTAACCGTTAATGAAACCCGTATCGGTCGCGAAGGAGTGCTGGTTAATCCACTGGCATTTTCTCCCGCCGATATTAATCACCGCCAGAGCTCTGGCGGCGCGATGACCTGAAGGAGGCCGGTATGGCTGATATGGACGATCTCCCGACATTAGAACAGGACGATCAATTGGCAGAACCGCTACGCCGGGTTTCATACGAAGCCGGCATGATGCTTGGCCTGGAAGCGACCCGCGACGAGCAGGCCTATCACCGTCGCCGGCTGACGCGTCATCAATACTGGTTACAGGGCTTTGGCACCCTGGCTGGACTAAATGTCAGTATGTCGCCTGAGTCTCATGCAGATGCAAACGAAAACACTCGCGTACGGCTTCATGTCAGCCCCGGAATCGCCATCGATGGCCTGGGCCGGGAAGTCATGCTGCATGAGACTTACTGCATCGATCTTCGTCAGTGGCTGGATGCCCAGACTGAGGCCAGTCTGCTCGAAGGCTATGACGGTGGCCCCGGACATCTGTGGCTCAAAGTCACTATCCGCCATAAGGACTGCGCACTCGCCCGGCAGCCTGTGCTCGCACGTAAACTCAACCTGAGTACAGACGCGGTACAACCCAGCCGTACCGCAGACAGCGTTCAGTTAGAGCTGATTCCGGAGCGCCCCCCCACAGAAGATAACCGCTATCAGCCCTGGGCAAGCCATGTCCCGGTAACAGATACCCTGCCCGTTCTGAGCAGCGAAGAAGATGCCACTCTTCAGGCAGCGACCGCTGCCAGCGCTGCGGCTGGTGCGCAACTGGCGCTGCACGCTCGATTACTGCATGCCCTGGACGGAAACGGCCTGAGCACCCGCAACCTCGCGGATGAACTCGAATCCGGTGCCCGACTTCTGTTGGCCCGTATCCGCCTGGAAGTGAGCCAACCCGACGACATCATCGTTAACCCCGAGCGTATTCAGATCAACAATCTGGTGCGCCCTTTTATCGCCACTGCCAGTCAACTGGCCTGGTTACACCGCCAGTAATGCATCGGGATACGGAATTTACCGGGGCACAAGCCCCCGCAAGGAGTGAGACATGACAGAGATTCTTTTCCAACCACTGGGAAACCCATTGGCCGCCAGTCGCCCACTGGAAAAAATTGCCGATATCGACTCGCGCCTCAGTCGCACCCATTACTTTGATGGACGACTGCTGACGGCAGAAGATCTGGAGCGGGATCAGGTGTATCTGGATGAGCGCCTGCGCGAAGCTGGCAAAGTCATTGGTGAGGGGGTAGCAGCAGGCCTGGAGCTGAATTTCGATTTCTATTCCGGGATTCTGACACTTTCTCCAGGTAGCGGTATTACCCGCCTGGGACGAATTCTTCAGCTGGATGAAACCCTGACCGTTAATGTCACAGACTCAGCACTGATTTCACAACTTAATGATGGGAAATACCGTCAGTTTAATCGCGGCCTCTATGCCGTCGTACTCAACTATACCGAAGTAGCGACCGATCTCGCCGAGATATTTCCGACAGATCTGGTCAGTAAGCGAGGTGCCGATTACGCATCGGTGACAGAGGCCGTACAACTTGGATTGGTTCCTCTGCCTCTGCCGTTATCTCAGCAGGATGCCCTGCACAGTCGCGCCAGTCTGATACGTACGTTACAGGATAATGAGCTGGTCGATTCGCTGATTCCGGGTGACAGTCTGCCCCTGGGAATTCTTGCTATCCGTGATGATACGCCGCTGTGGCTCGACAGCGAATTGTTACGACACCCGACCCGACAGCACAACGATACGCGCGCACAACGCGAAGATCTTTTCCGCCAGTATCGCCAGTTATTTAACGATGTGATGGACTATCGCCGGTCAGCGTCTTTATCCCAGAATTTTGCAGCTTCTGAATACTTCAGTCTGATGCCCGCCTCGGGCCCAATGCCAAAAGCCTGTGTGGATGCAGAGCGTGGCGTTCAGAGTTTTTTTCCTGATCATTTCAATGTTCATGTCGCCCCCGTGCGGATGGCTGAAGTGGATCTGTTAATTCGCGAATCTCTGCACTTACCCCCGCTGGACCTGAATTCGAAAGATGTTGTCGATGTCATGGTGCTGGTGCCATTGACCAACAACCGCTTCGGGCAATACGCCACACAACTGGAACGTAGGACTGAATTACCCGAGCGTCGCCTCAAGTCGACAGATCCTCTGCGACTCAGCTTGTACCCACGACCTGCCCCCCACGAAATAGATACCGATGCCGATACCTGGCGCGAGATTTTTGCAGTCAGTGAGCAGGAAAATATTGTTTATGTCCGTCGTCCTGCACGCGCAGCCGAGACCCGCGTCAGCGGAATTGTTATCGCAGACGGTTTCAGCGATCCCGTGGGGTCGCCCCCGGTCGATGATTACGTACCACCGGTAGACATCGATGGTCCGGGCTATGACGACGGCGAAGCATTCCTGAATTACTTTAACCTCTGGTCGGTGGTCGAATATCGCCAACCGAAAGGAGAGCGGGAATTCGAGGCATACCAGAAACTCACCGAAAATTACGGCCGTAAAGCTGAAACCGTACAGTGGATTCTGTTGCTGTTGATCCGTATCAGCCCCTGGTTTGACCCGATTCTATGGCGCACCCTGCTATTGAGCGCCGAGCGCGAAATGCTGGATAAGGTATCGAGTGAGCTGTTCGCTAACGACGATGGGCATCCCTACAACACCGGCAACATTCTCTACGGGCTTCTCAAAGATTCAGGAGCCGATGATGCGCTGATGGAGGATGTAAAACAACTGACTGAAAAGGTTACTCCGGTCTGAGGAATCGCCCATGACTATGATCTCATTACACCGCCCCGTCGTCAGTCATCCTGATTTAAAACGTCTGCATTTCTTTGCCGGACGTCACTTAGGTGAAGACGAATTCGATCAGCGCCAACAATATGTAAAAGCCCGCCTGGCGGCGTTGCTGACATCCGAAAACGCTGGCGTATTATCCGGTTTAAATCTTCAGTACCGGGATGAATCCGGACCAGCTGATGAAATAAATCTGATCGTCACCCCAGGGTCTGGAGTGACCCCAGAGGGGATTCCGCTGACGCTACGATCTCCGCTGCGGTGTAGCTGGCAGGAACTGCTGAACGATTATCTGGATAAATCTCAGGCCAATAATGTCGCCGGCGTGTATTACCTGACTCTGCACCAGGACGACGCCAGTATCGACCCACCCAATGCAGACCCGTGCCAACGAACCGCCTTCGATCCGACCCGGGATACAAGGCTGGTATCTATGGTGTCTTTGCGCCTGCAGCGCCTGTCAGTCACTCAGGAAGAAGTCAGATCCAAACCGGGTAAACAGCTTCAGAACGAAATCTGCGCCATGCGGGTTGAATCCGTGCCACGCTATTCTTTCTCCGTCGTACTTGGCTTAGTTGCCTTTGATGACACCAGTGACGGGGCAAGACTTGAGTGGATTTCTGAGGCTGCTGGTCGTTACTACGCGCACCCGGACGCAGGCTACTTCGCCTTACAGAACCAGACCCATATTGCGTTAGAACATCTGATGCGCAGGTATCGGGATCTCGTTCCGCCTCAGTCGCTAGCGGATTTTCTGCGCAACCAGTTCACCCTGAGCTACCTGCCAGCGGCAGGCCGCCTGCCGCTGGCATGGCTTGAGGATATTGCCGGGGATCGCCCCAGCGTCGTGGGCCTGCCCGCTCACCTCGGTATCGATATGATTCCGGTCTCAGAAGATACTCTGGACGATTTAATACAAAGACACCTGCCTCGGCGGGTGATTGACCTTAAGCGCTCTGCGGGTGACCGGATCCGGCTTGTACTGCCGATGAAACGTTCGGTTTACCGGGCTGATATTCTTGATAAACCAGCAACCGACGCCCGTCTGGAACAGGATATTTTTACTTACTGCCAGTCCGCTTACGTGCGCTGGCTGGCCTGGTCCGAAGCCTTCCGGGATCTTTACTACGTCTCCGACGATGTCGTACTGGATGCTGACGAAAAGCCATTAAATAGCGAAGACATCGACGAACTGGACCTCCCAGAACCGACTCCACCGCCCGCATTGCCTGCCCAGATATTCAGCCAACTGAAAATCGCCGCCGGAAAAAGGCTGGGTATCGCGTCACAAAGCCTGCCCCCTCCTTACGACAAGGAAGCTCCCGAACCAACAAAGGCTTTTGATACCTGGGCACCAAAAAACAGCGACGGTGTTAATACGCCGCCCTCTCCCGCCGAGCGAACCCGCTATGGTCTGCTCGGTCAGTATAAAGTTACCGAAAATGTTCTCGATACACTCGAAGAAAAAATTCGGAAACTGCGTACACGCCTTGAACGTACGCGCGATATTCTGCTGTTAAAACGACAGCAGCTGGATTCACAGACTGTCTCTCTGGCGGCACTTGCTGGCGGGGTCGCCGGCGATGGTAAGGGCCTGCAGGTCGCGCGCTGGCTACCTTACGCCACGCTCAATACCGATATGGTGCCCGAGGAAACCAGCAGCGCCGCAGCAAAAGTCGACTCGGCCGCAGCACCCGCGTCCACCAGCGTAAAAGCCAACACGACAGAACGTACCAGTACCGCAACAGAACTCCGCCTTGCAGAATACAAAGGGCTGACCGACGATCAGATAAAAAGACTGGCAATTAAAGAGGCCTCGTTACGCACCGCAGCAGAAATCACCTCGCCTGTAAGCAAAGAAACTGTTTTCACTTACTCTGCACCGGATAAATATTCCGCCTTCGAACAGGGAATTAACCAGGACCGCCTGAGCAGACTGCAAGCACCCAAAGCAGCGGTAAGTAAACCCGCATTTAATACCAAAGAATTCCGCTTCGGGGTCATGGATCACATCAGCCCGGACGTCAGCGAATACAACAAAACCTTTTCGGGTATGAAAGATCTGCTTCAGACCATTGATGATCTGTTTTCCGACGACGATGAATTCAAGGAAATACGTCACGATCTGAAGCTGAATAAAAGTGAAAGTGGCTCGGAAGCTGTCGAAGATGAAGATGTTCTTAAACTCCGTTCACCAACGCAGCTCGCTGAAGATATCGATACTGCACTGAACGAGTACCTTGACGACAACGCTGATGAGGAGCCCAGGAGAGAACATCTGCGCGGACTGTTTGCAAACCAGAAACGCTATGAAGCGCTATTCACCGCTGGCAAAGTGCTCACGCGCTGGATCAGTATTATGGAATCCCGCTATAACACGCTGGAAAACAGCCTTCAGCAAGCTCTGAGGAAACAACAGGCGCTGATTTCCCGTCAGGAAAAACGCAAAGTCGAAATTATTCAGAGCCGCCATAAACTGCGTCAACTTGATAGTATTGCTGACGAAGCACTCGGTGATTACAGCGTCGCTCAGCAATTGCTCGACGAAGACTGGCAGCGGGTCTTCGCCGCCAATAATGAGCGTACCCGGATACTCACCACACAGGTTGAAAGCCTTTGGTATGTGAGGGTACGTCAGACCGAAGTCTCCCGGCGTCTGCCTGACCCTCTCCCTTTGCGCCGGGATAACCCTGATGATCTGGTTCCCGGATGTGAGCCAGACGCCGACGCCGAACTTCCTGATGCCCTGCTCACTTTCTGGAAAACTGTGCGTGAAATTCCGCTCAGCAACTGGAAAGCTACGGCCTCACTGAAGCCCCGACTGATGGCAATGGCCGATGGTGGACTGATTAAAACCATGCGCGAAACCCGGCTGAATAATGCGCTCCCATTGTTTGCCGCCAATAAGGTCACTCAGTCTTTCAACAGCGGTAATATGGCGCTGCGCTCAACCTCAGACAGTGCAGCCTTTACCAACATGGCGCAACAAAGTCAGAAGCGGATAAGTCGCTGGGCCGCAGTGTCCGTTCCCGAAAACCTGCTGCAGGTTCGTCCGGCAACTATCGCTTCTGTTCTGTCACTGGAAGATATTCAGAATCACAGTAATCGTCGCCTTCGTCATGCAGGGCGTGATCTGCTGGAAAAACTGGAGCAGTGCCAGATCTGCCTACAGGATACACTTGCGGCACTGCCGGGTTCTGTGCGTCTGCGCTGGGGGCAGCTCGCCGAAGATAACCGCTTGCCGGTTGAAGCAATCAGCCGTTGGCCGGGGTTAAAACTGGCTGAAGAAAGCAGTTTCAACACCACCCGGACCCTTGCCGAGCTGATCGACTGGTGGTTCAGGCAATTGATTGAAGAGGCAGATGAAGACAGCAGGCAGACCATGCGGGATATGATTCGTGCCGCAGTCATTTATGCCTCGCTTGGCAATCCTCAGGAAATCGTTCGCGGTACGATTTCGGCGGCCCCTGGGTTATTCCGTGCGGGTGAGTTTTTCCGCGTTGCGCTCAACCGCCAGGTTGTTCCCGGAAAAGTCCTGCAATTATTAACGCACGAACAGGAAGTCGCCGCGGAAATCACCGTCGAAGAAAACGACGCCGAAGGAACGCGGGTACGCATCAGCAAAGTGCTGCGCGAAAGCATAGAGTTTTCTGCGAATGTGTCAGTGATTGGCAGGGTGCGGTGAGTTATGTTTTCACGCTCAACGACATCCACCCGGATACATACATTGCAGGTACGGGCGCCGCAACACTTACAGAGTCAGCTTCAGCGTGACCTGGCGCTGGCAGACTGGCCCGAAACCAGCAGTGAACGCATCATTTTCATCCGGCGTCTGGAAGTCTCAGCCGACGCTGATGAAATAACGGAAAGACTGTGTGCTCTCGCCCGTCAGCACATCGAAAATCACGACTTTGGAAATAATGCAAAAAGTTTCTCATGCCAGAGTACGATGCTCGCCGAACTCCTTCTTGATGCTGCACGTGGAGATCTTGTCCGACATTGGTACTGGCGCAAGTGGCATCAGTACCAGCACCAGCCCCGAAGTGCAGCGATACGTCAGATCTGTGAAGAATTTCCAGCCTCTGTCGGTCATGCATTATCGATACTCTGTCAACGGAATCAGGTTGCGCAGTTCATGCAACAACTCTCGGGTGACGACTGCGTCGCTATTCTCGCCACTGTGACTGCAAGTCTGGGTTACTCCCACCCAACAGAAAGGATTATGGGAAGTGCTCATCACCCAGTATCTCCTGAAATACTCCAGACAATTAACCGTCATATTCCACGCGCATTGGCAGAACAATGGCGCAGGCAGGTTTCGCTGCCTCAATGCAGTATCGAACACTGCTACCTGATTGCTTTTATCCTCGCTCAGCAGTTTTTGCCGTTGATGCTGTTACAAAGCCCTGATGAAATACTTTCTGTGTTAGGCCTGACGCTGTTACGCCCTGCCGACTTTAAAGCTGATACAAATAGACAGTTCGTCGAGTACCGCTCAAACGACAGTCGTCTGCCAGACATATCAGAACGCTCGGAAAAGCTAGCTGGTGAGGGCTTCGATGCCTCTCCTCGTTCTGTACAGAACGAACCTGGAACAGCGCCTGTGCATCCACGGGCAACCATCAGTCTGGACTCGACACTATCCCCACCTTCTGACACCACTTATTCTGAACGGCATACCTCACACCAGCAAGCAGCAGAAGAATCAGAAAATGAGCCCTTGGCTTTGCCAGAATGGTTGAACTCCATTGATGAAATCTCCTACCCACAGTTTTTCAGTCGTCGCGCGGGCGTTTTCTTTCTGCTGAATTTTCTCAACCGCACGCCAATCCAGAACCTGATGAGAGAGCAATGGGCTGAATTGCCCAATGGCTGGTGTTGGCTGCTGGGGCTGGCAGAACTTCTGGAGCGTCCAGAACTGTTTTGCACCGACCCTGTTTACGACTTTATCAGGGCACAGGCCGGCCTGGAGCCTTCAATGCTATCAGTTCCCTTGCCTGATCAGGGGCGACTTCTCGAAACAGGAAGAGAATTTTACGGTGATGAACTCTGGAATTCAGATCTGTTCGAATTGCACGCAGACATCCGTGACACACCCGACCAGATCACCATAAGCGCAGCGATAGAATCCGCCAGTGTAGAGCTACGCCTCGCCGGTCTGGATCACACACCAGGCTGGCTGCCCTGGCTGGGACAGGTCGTCCGTATTAACTTTGAACCCGGGTACTCTCCGGGACGATCACAGCCTTAACAGGGGGAGTGCCATGAACGATCTCGCCTTCATTAAAGCCCGGACTCCGGCCTTTCCCGAACTGAGAGAATGGGCGCTGACAGGTTTTGAACTGTATCTGAAGTTGCTCGATCCGGAAGACTCATCAGATACTTCGTCATTCAGGGAGTGGTATTCCAAAATATCAGACCAGGAATCAGAAGGCCCCGCTGCAAACCTGATACGCACTCAGAAATACTCTGCCCCTGAGATTTTTATTCTTTTTCTTGCAGGTCTGGCAGAAAGCGACGCGGCAGTTTCATTTCAGCTCGCGGAATTACATCAGCCTGGACATACGGGATACCTTAGCGTCCATCTGGCAACGGATATTGCTCAGGCTCTGTTCCCCGAGAGCGCGTACTGGGATGCGTTAGATATTGAAAGCAGTGAGCTTATCGAACAGGAAATCCTCACGCTTGAGGGAGAAGGCCCACTGCCCTTGCAATCATTAAAGATAAACAGAAATTTCTGGAGCCTGTTAAGGGGCTCGGAACGCGCCTGGCCTGGATGTCGCTTTATTAATTCTGGTCAACGTGACCTGTTACCCGACAGCGTAAAGACCGCCCTTCCCCGGCTGTCATCTGATCTGAACGATCATCAGAGTATTATCCTGCGCGGACAACTCAACAGCGGTCGCAGCATCCTGGCTGCCGAAATTGCAAAACTGTTGGGACTCAAAGCCATCGAGGCCAGCAGCAAGCAATGGAATGAAGACCCTTCTTTCAGAATAGCCAGCGAACTGGCCGAGTGGGTAGTTGTGACGTCTGCTGCACCTTCGCCCGGTGAAAGTACGTTGATACGCCCTCCTGAGGGAGATCAGAAGCTGATTGTGATTACCGGGGAATACGCCAGTATTTCTGGAACCCGAGGCGTAGACGTTCACATATCCGTACCAGCGCAGGACCAGCGCTTACGTCTTTGGCAACAGGGTCTGAAGGACACCGAGATCGCCAGAGACATGGCAGCACATGCACGCCTCAGTGGACCGACAATCCGCGAACTCGCCAAAAAGCTTGCTGAACAATATACACACTGTGAAGAGACCAATTATCGCGACATCATCAGGAGTTTACGTAATCACGTGTCCACCGGCTCGATGTCGCAACTCGGACACTTGATTACCCGCTCTGTGCCAGAAGGAGCCGTCGTATTTCCTCCTCTGATCACGTCACAGATTCATGAGCTGATTCATCGCGCCAGAAACCGGGAATCTCTGTGGTCTTCTCTGGGGTCCAGTATGAAAGCGACCGAAAACACAGGTGTAAGAGCATTATTCGTGGGTGACAGTGGTACCGGCAAAACACTCGCCGCCAGTTACATAGCCAGTCAGTTGGCTGCACCGCTATACCGGGTCGACCTGGGAGCAGTGATGAACAAATATATTGGTGAGAGTGAAAAGAACCTCGGCCGCCTGCTCGATGAAGCCGCAGCTGCAGACTGCGTTCTGCTGTTTGACGAAGCAGACTCTGTCTTCGGGACGCGAACTGATCCCCGTAGCAGTGGCGAACGCTTCGCAAATAATCTGACAAATTATCTGCTGTCCAGAATTGAAAGCCATCCGGGCATTGTCATCCTCACCACGAACCATAAAGACCGGATCGATCCTGCTTTCAACCGCAGGCTCGAAATTATCATCGACTTCCCCCTGCCTGGATTTAACGAACGCCTGGCCTTGTGGAAAAGCCACCTGGGCGACCGTTCGCCCGACGACAACATTTTGCGAAGCCTTGCCAGCCACACTGATCTTGCGGGTGGACAGATTCGTAATGCCGTCCTTACCGCCGCCGCACATCAGGCAGGTCAAACTGAGGCCATTTCTGCAGCTGTACTGATTACGGCCATCAGTCGTGAATACCAGAAGCTTGGGCGCAGTCTGCCAGCCGCACTACAGAACCTCGGAGGCGAGCATGGAATCTAAAGCGCTTAAGAAGCCCTCAAAAGCGACCGGAGCAACTCCTGCTCGCCGGAAGTCTTCAGATAAGGCCAGGAAGCCTGCTTATCTGCAAAAGAAGTTACAAAAAAAGATGCAGGTTAGCGATCCCGGCGACAGTGAAGAAAAAGAGGCGGATCGCGTCGCCGCTGATGTAAAACGTAATATTTCATCCGGAAATAACCAGATTGCCACAGCTGCTCGCAGCGTTGGTAGTACGGGGGCAGGAATTAAACGGGCTGGGGAAGAAGAGGCTCAGGCTAAGCTCTATCGTCAGGAAGAAGAGGAAGCCGTTCAGACAAAACTCTTCAGAGCTGAGGAGGAAGAAGCGCAGACTAAACTTTATCGTCAGGAAGAAGAGGAAGCCATCCAGACAAAACTCTTCAGAGCTGAGGAAGAAGAAGCACAGACAAAACTTTATCGGCAGGAAGAAGAGGAAGCCGTTCAGACAAAACTCTTCAGGGCTGAAGAGGAAGAAGCGCAGACCAAACTTTACCGCCAGGAAGAAGAGGAAGCCGTTCAGACAAAAGCCTGGAGAAGTGAAGCCAAACAGGAAAGTGAAAATAATGAGTCTGAGCTTGATGCCGTCGAAGCCCGGATTGCACAGACCCGAGGAAATGGTCAGCAGCTCCCCGAGAAAATTCGCAACCAGATGGAACAACAGTTTGGCAGAGACTTCTCAGGGGTTGTCATTCACTCGGATATGCAGGCAGATGAGCTTTGCAAAGAACTGAATGCCCGCGCATTTGCTATTGGCAATGATATTTATTTTGCTAATGGTGAATTTAATCCTGACTCAGAGCGCGGACAGGAACTGATCGCCCACGAACTCACCCACGTCGTCCAACAGGGGAAGTCTGTAACGCGGAAGATCTACAGAAATTCCCAGAGCACTGGAAATCGGCAGTCCACAGGTAACCAATATACTGTAAGTGCAGGAACCTTTGCTGGAGCGGTCATTGATCAAACCCCCGGAGCTAAGAAACTCAGTATTCCCAAGTTGAATGTCCCCGCACTGAAGAACAGAAACAGCAGCTTGTTCGGAACAACGGTTAATATAAGAAAGGGACGGCGCCCACGAACTACCCAAACGACAAAATTCCGAGAAGCGGTAGCTACATCTGCAACCTCCAGGTTAAATACAATGACCACCCAGGCCAGTCAAGCTGGAGCCGCCGAAACTGATCAGGCGACAGGTGAGACCTTTTATTTCTTTAAGCATTCAGATAATTCTCAGATGCTTCTATTCGGAAAACCAGAAGATATTAAAACGCGACTTGAAATACCCATATGGGATGATTCAGGACAAGGCACCAATTTTCAGGTCGACCATATTCTTGAGATGCAGCTAAATGGTGAGGACGATAAGGATAATTACGAACTTCTCGAAGGTGACGCCAATATGGGAGCAGGCAGAGCCATTGCAGCTGAAATCCGGGAAAAGATCAAAGGCACACTGGGAGCTCTAACGACAGAGTACCCGAACGCTTCTCTACCGACAGAATCCAATTGGAGCAAAGTTAAGCGATCGCATCAGGTTAGTTTTGGGGGACTTGATTGGACTCTTCCCCATGATGGCTCGGCAAATGGTAGTCGATACTGGTCACTGTCTGATATTACCACTGGCAAGCATGTTCAAAAATTACAACCTATGACCCAGGCTGAGCGCCAACAGGTAGGCGCAGGAGGGCCCCCTATTATTTATCCATCGGAACAGGGAGGAACCCCGCTTCCAGATATAAGCACCCCAAAAGATAACTGGATCCCAAGAGTTGACCTGATTAATTGGGCACCCCTGCAAACTGTCACGAATGGTAATCTGGGCACACTGACGATCAGTGCGTTCAAAGCAAAGACAGCAGCGAACCGGCAAGTTGGTACACCACCTGATTATCCAAATCAGGACTGGAACGTGAAGAAGCTACCTGGCATGAATGCCGGGTACATTGAGTCGAGCAGTTACACCCGCGGAATACGCAATAGCCTCCGTCTTCCAGGCATGAGCCCGATAGAGCTGGACTCTCTTACTCTGTCATCGGCTGGCTTCGAGGCCGACGGACGCGTCCTGCCAACGGTCCCATTGATAAGTCAGGCAGATGTCCGAATTCGAATCAGCGGGACTGAAGTTCAGGTGTACAAAACATTTTCTCTGGAAGAATTAAACGTACCTTCACCCTTTACTGTAGACAACTGTGACCTGACGGTATTCTTCAGCACGGAGCGAGGCCTTGGAATAGAAGGACGCGCTGATTTTTCTGTAGATAAAGTTGGTAGCGGCTATCTGGGAGCTGCAGCCAGTACTCAGGGGGGATTTGCTTTAGAGGGTGGATTTGATTTCGACAGCAAGCTGTTTGACCGGGCAAGTATTGAACTCTGGTACAAGGAAGATCAACTGGGAGGCCGGGGTGAAATTGGTATAGATAACCCAGGAAAAATCAAAGGTATACGGGCAGCAAATCTATCTATGGAATATAAAGAGGGAGATTTCTCTGCAGAAGGCACTGTCGACCCTGATATTCCCGGAGTCCAGCAGGCCGGGCTGACAGTCGATTACTCTGAAGAAGAAGGCCTGACCATAGGTGGTAGCCTGCAACTTTCAGCAAACCCTGCCATCCGTTCCGGCTCCATCGAAGTTAAAGTGAATAAACAGGGAGAGGAATGGAAAGTCAGTGGTGAAGGTACGGCGCAGCCGGCAATTCCCGGCATCGATTCCGAACTGACCGTTGGTTACGAAGACGGCGGCTTTAAAGCAGAGTTCAGCGGCGCTTTTCAGCGTGGCATGCTGTCCGGGCGTGTCATGGTGGGAATAAGCAACCGTGCCGTCGGTGAAGATGGCCAACCCTCAGGAGATCCCCTTCCCGGTGGTGAATTACTGGTGTACGGCTCAGGATCTGCGACGATACAGATTGCCCCCTGGCTGCAGGGAACCGCGGGTGTCCGTTTCGATCCTGATGGTGAAGTCACTGTGTCTGGTGAGATTGGCATTCCCGACGAACTGGAAATTTTTGCACGAAAAGAAATTAATAAATCCATATTCAGCATCGCCGTTCAGGCACCCATCATTCCTGGAATCGTTGCCGAAGTTGGCGGTGGCCTGAGTGCAACGGCCGGCATTGGCCCTGGTGTTATCGACGAATTGCGTATCGGAATTGAATACAACCCCGCACGCGAAGAAGACACCAAAGTCACAGGTGACGCACATCTTAAAGTGCCTGCTGATGCGGGGCTGCGCCTGTCAGTGAGAGCAGGTATCGGACTGGGCATCACAGGTGCGAGTGCCACAGGGGGCCTCGATATCGGTGGCACACTCGGAATTTCCGGAGCGGCAGAAGCCGGGGTACACATTGACTGGACTCCCGCCACCGGACTGGACCTGACAGCCAATCTCTCAGTCTATGCGCAACCGAGTTTTACCTTTGATATTGGCGGTTATGTCAGTGTCCGGGTATTTGGTTTCAGCGTATATGATGATCGCTTCCAGTTTGCGTCCTATACCTTCGGCTCTGATTATCGTTTCGGAATTAAAATGCCCGTTCACTACCACGAAGGCGAGCCTTTCGATATTTCGACCGATGATATTGAATTCGAAGTACCCGACATCAACACCAATGACCTGCTTAAAGGTCTGATATCAAGGATTACCTGACCATGACCTCTGAACTACTTCATGAAGGCGTTTCTGCGTTGTCGCAGGGTAAAACAGGGCACGCTGAACAGTGCTTTCGCGGCGTTCTTGATCAGGACCCGGACAATGCCAGTGCCCACAATAACCTTGGATTTCTGTTTGCGCAGCAGGAGAACTGGCCTACCGCATTAATACATCTGCGCTCTGCCCTCTCCATTAATCCGCAGTCTTCAATGACTCACTGCAACCTTGGGCAGGTGCTGATCGCTACAGGGGACGTAAACGAAGGGATGCAGCACATCGATGAGGCGGTAAAACTGGACCCGGCAAACGCCATTGCCTGGGACACCCTCGCGCGCTTCCGGGTACTGGCCGGTGATTACACCACAGCGGAGTATGCCGCGCAGAGAGCGGTCAGCCTCGCACCGGGCCACAGTGCCTTCTATGTCCGCCTTGGAATCGCTCAGGCCGCTCAGAAACGCTTTGAAGAAGCGCAACGCCAGTATCGCATGGCAATACAACTGGACGCCTCCCAGAGCGAAGCCTGGGCACAGTCGGGTATTGCCTCATTTCTGATGAATAATCTGGGCGATGCACGAAGCGCTCTCAACCGGGCGATAACCCTCAATCCGACGGATACCAATGCCAGACGCCACCTCGCACTTGTTGACCTCTCTGAGGGGGATACAGCACAGGCTATAGAGCACTTTTCGGCGATTCTGAGGCTGAGTCCGGAAGACGATGCCTGCAAGCTCGAGCTGGCGGTGGTAATGATTTCGCTGAAACGAAACTCCGAGGCGCGGACACTGCTCGATGATGTCTCGCCAGAATACAGGCAAGTACCAAGATACCGATACTACGATGCCATTCTGCTGCGACGGGAGCACCGTGATGACTGCGCGTTCGGTATACTCAACAAGCTGTCTCAGACAGACAATGACTACCAGGCTCGCGCCGGGAAACTACTGGAAGAAATCAGGCAGGTTCATCACTGATGAAGAGCGCGTGGAGATGTAGCGCCTGTCTGAGGAGCAAAAAAAAAGCTGAAGATTTCTCTTCAGCTTTTTCGGAATAAGTGGTGGGTCGTGCTGGACTCGAACCAGCGACCAATTGGTTAAAAGCCAACTGCTCTACCAACTGAGCTAACGACCCCCAGTTGCTGTGCATTCTAAAGAATACTTTGAAAATGTCAACAAATTCAGCAACTTAAGTCCTTATGCCACTTAACGTGTGGAAGTGGTGGGTCGTGCTGGACTCGAACCAGCGACCAATTGGTTAAAAGCCAACTGCTCTACCAACTGAGCTAACGACCC
>NZ_CATMFB010000006.1 GCF_950066645.1 uncultured Thalassolituus sp.
ATCCTCGCGCATGCGGGGATCCATACTGAAGTTATTACAGGGCGCTGGATCTCCACGTTCGTGGAGATGACAAATATGCAGTGGAGATGACATCGTATCTGTCATCTTCGCGCATGCGGGGATCCATGCTGAAGTTATTACAGGGCGCTGGATCTCCACGTTCGTGGAGATGACAAATATGCAGTGGAGATGACATCGTATCTGTCATCCTCGCGCATGCGGGGATCCATACTGAAGTTATTACAGAACGCTGGATCTCCACGTTCGTGGAGATGACAGATATACAGTGGCGATGACAGAGCTCCTGTAGAGGAGACATCTCATATGTCATCCTCGCGCATGCGGGGATCCATACTGAAGTTATTACAGGGCGCTGGATCTCCACGTTCGTGGAGATGACAGATATGGAGTGGTGATGACAAATATGCAATGGAGATGACATCGTATCTGTCATCCTCGCGCATGCGGGGATCCATACTGAAGTTATTACAGGGCGCTGGATCTCCACGTTCGTGGAGATGACAAATATCCAGTGGAGATGACAGATAGGAGATTGAGGTGACAAATATGAAGCGCCGACGACTGAGTTAAGCGCGAGCCCAGAACTCAGATCAGATATTTTTTCACGTTCTGCTGACCGCGCTGCTGACCGGCAATACCGTTCTGCTCATTCTGTAGCTGCTCGAGTAATGCCTGCTCTTCCTGCAGCAGGTTTTCGAGAAATTGTTGTTGGTCATTGGTCAGGCTGATCAAGTCAGATACCTGCGAAAACCAGGCCTGCATGACTTCGTTGCGTTTCTGAATGCGCTCTTCCACCCCTTCACGCACACCCTGCCGGATGAGGGAGCGGATTTCTTCTGACAGGTTTTTTACTTCAGTAAACAGGTCATTATTCATATTACGATCAGTTCCGCTTTTAGCGCTCCAGCTTGTTTCATTGCTTCAAGTATCGCCATCAGATCGCCAGGCGCTGCGCCGACTTCATTTACTGCTTTCACGATATCGTCGAGAGTTACGCCGGGACCAAATTTAAACATCCGGCTGTCTCCGCCGTCGTCCACATTAATATTCGTCTGTGGCACGACAACGGTTTCTCCTTCTGCCAGCGCATTGGGCTGCGCTACCTGAAAATCTTCGTTAATGGTGACTGTGAGGCTGCCGTGGGTAACGGCCACAGGCTCGATCATCACGTTCTGCCCCATAACAATGGTGCCAGTGCGTGAGTTAATAATGACTTTTGCCCGCTCTTTTCCGGTCTCAATCTCGAGATTTTCTATCAGAGAAAGATAGGCCACCCGCTGACTGGTGTCCCGTGGCGCACTGACGCGAATGCTGGTTGCATCCAGCGCTTCTGCCGTATTTGGCCCGAGAAGGTCGTTTATTTTTTCTGTCATCGCACGTGCGGTAGTGAAATCAGGCTGATCAAGGTTGAATATCAGGCTGTCACCACGACCGAAGGTGCTGGGCACAGAGGCTTCGACACTCGCCCCATTAGGTATTCTTCCCACGCTGGGAACATTGACCGTAATGCTGGAGCCATCGTTGCCTTCTGCACCGAAGCCACCTACGACCAGGTTACCCTGAGCAACGGCGTAGATATTGCCATCTGCGCCTTTCATTGGGGTGAACAGCAGAGAACCACCACGAAGACTTTTGGCATTACCCAAAGACGAGACCGTGACATCAACCCGCTGCCCGGGCTTGGCAAACGGAGGAAGCTCGGCGGTGACAGATACCGCGGCGACATTTTTCAGCTTAGGGTCGGTTCCCGCCGGCAAGGTGATTCCGAACTCGTTCATCATGTTACGGAAGGTCTGAGTGGTGAACGGCGCTTTATCACCGGTGCCATCCAGGCCTACGACCAGACCGTAACCAATCAGCTGGTTACTGCGGACGCCCGCAATGCTGGTGATGTCTTTTATGCGCTCTGCATATGCGGCGGTTGTCAGGCCGCCGAACAGCACAATGACAAGTAATTGACGCCAGATTTTCATCATTTTTGCCTGTTTTACACAGTTTCTGCGAAATATAGAGAGGGTAATGCAGGGGGTGTGCCAAGAGCTGCGGTCTGAAGTACAAGCAGGACGCTGGATCTCCACATTCGTGGAGATGACATCCCACCTGTCATCCTCGCGTATGCGGGGATCCATTCTGAAGCACAAGTAGGACGCTGGATCTCCACGTTCGTGGAGATGACATCCCAGCTGTCATCCTCGCGTATGCGGGGATCCATTCTGAAATATAAGCAGGACGCTGGGTCTCCACGTTCGTGAAGATGACATCCCAGCTGTCATCCTCGCGAACGCGGGGATCCACTAGAAACTGACGTCAGAACGGCCACCAGGGGGACATAAAGATACGGTCAGCCCAGCCCTGCTTCGTGCTGTTGTTGAGGTTGCCACGGCCACCAAAAGATATACGCGCATCAGCGACTTTGCTGGACGCCACTGTGTTGTCAGGAGTGATGTCCTGCGGGCGAACCAGACCACTGATGCGGATGTACTCGTCGCCCTCACTGAGGGTGAGCCACTTTTCGCCGCGAATGCGCAGAATCCCGTTGGGAAGAATATCAGCCACCGTGACACTGATCTGACCACTCAGGCTATTGGAGCGGTCGGCCTCACCTTTGCCGCTGAATTGCCGGTCGTTGGCCGTCTCGCTGTCGAGTGTCAGGTTTTTCCAGCCAGGGATCGTGCCCATTACGCTCGGGGCTGACAGGCTGTTGTTCGAAGATTTATCCGCACTGGTTTCTGCCGATTTCGACGATTGATATTCTTCATCGAAGATGACCGTAATAATGTCTCCGACCCGGGTGGCCTGTTGATCTGTGTATAAGCCGAAGCTGTAGCGTGGCTGAAACAGAGATCCATCGTTACTCGGGGGTGCCTGCAGACTCTGAGCCGAGACCGGGGCAAACGCCGGGTCGTCAGGAAACACATTGCGCTCTGGGTCGATTGTTGCGCAGGATGCAGTCACGAATGCAAAAATCACAGCGATGCTAAGACGTATCATCTTACACCTCCATCAAGTGTTCTGAGTCAGGAACTGCAGCATCTGATCGGCAGCAGAGACGACTTTAGAGTTCATTTCGTAGGCGCGCTGAACGGTAATCATCTTCACCAGTTCTTCCACCACCTCAACATTGGAGTTTTCCAGTGCGCCCTGGATGACTGGACCGAAGCCGTCTTCTCCGGGAACACCCGCATTAGGTGCCCCACTGGCTGCGGTTTCGAGGAAGATGTTTCCCCCTGCAGCCTGAAGCCCTGCCGGGTTAATAAAGTCGATGGTTTCAATCTGGCCGAGCTGCTGCGGGTTCGGATCGCCGAACATAGTAGCCTGCACAATGCCGTCCTGACTGATGGTCAGCTGATTGGTCAGCTCAGGGATGGTGATCTGAGGCTCCAGCGGATAGCCATTAACGTTAACCACCACGCCTTCATTGTTGATGTGGAACGTACCGTCCCGGGTGTAACCGATGTTGCCGTCAGGCAGAACAATCTGAAAGAAACCACGACCATTCACTGCAATGTCGAGTGGTTGGTCTGTGATTTCCAGCGAGCCGGTGGTGAACACCTTCTGGGTTCCGGCGGTACGAACGCCTGTTCCCAATTGCAGACCTGATGGCAGACGGCTGTCTGCAGAGCTGTTCGCCCCCGGCTGTCGCTGGATCTGGTAGATCAGGTCTTCAAATACCGGACGGTCTTTTTTGAAGCCTGTTGTGGCCACGTTGGCCAGGTTATTCGATACGGTGGTCAGTGCCAGGTCCTGTGCTTCGAGTCCTGTTTTACTGACCCAGAGTGCGTTCATCATAATTCAGACTCCTGTTACTGATTCGACATGATCTGTGTGGTGGCGGACGCCAGCTCATCCACACGCTTCATCATTTTCACCTGCATTTCATACTGACGATTCAGCTGAATCAGGCTGGTAAGTTCGGTGACTGCATTAACATTGCTGCCTTCTGTGAAGCCGCCGATAACGCTGATGGCTGGATCTGGCTGTGCCGGCGGAGTGCCAGCCTCGCGGAAGCGGAAAAGACCGTCTTCTCCTTTCTCCAGTGTTTCAGGGTCCGGGTTTACCAGTTTCAGCTGCACAGGCTCGGCCACTTCTGCCGGGACTTCACCTTTCGGGCGGATAGTAATGATGCCGGCCTTGCTGATATCGATCTGCTCGTATTCCGGTAACGTCACCGGACCACCATCTCCGATCAATTGCAGACCACTGCCGTTAACTACACGGCCCAGTGCATCCACACTGAGGTCACCCCGGCGGGTATAAGCTTCCTGACCGTCCGGGCCGACGACCGCAAACCAGCCGTCGCCTTCGATAGAGAGATCCAGATTGTTGCCGGTCTGAACCAGCGGCCCCATGCTCATGTCACTGGCTGGGCGCTCGGTCATCGCGTATGCACGAGTAGGAAAATGCTCGCCAAATACGCCCTGAGCACGGCTCTGGGTGTAGTCGGAGCGGAAACCCGTGGTGGCAACGTTAGCGAGGTTGTTGGCGTGTGCTGCCTGCCCCCAGGTGTTCTGTTTGGCGCCAGACATGGCAATGTAGAGTGCGCGGTCCATAACGGATACCTTTGCAATTCGTTCAGTTAGTCAGAACATTGCGAAGGGTGTGCCAACTATTGAAAATCTATATTTTTCAATAACTTATGGATTTATATCGCCAAAGTTAGGCGGCAAGCCGCTATGCCGCCAACGGATGGCGGCAACGGCTTGCCGGTAAAAAAGGATCTGTCATCCGTACTGTGACCTGTCATCTCCGCGAATGCGGAGATCCAGCGCTGTTCTGATCATGGACTCCCGCGTTCGCGGGAGTGACAAATTCGCCATCATCAGATATTCAGAATCGTCTGTGTCACCTGATCGACGGTTTCAATCGTCTTCGCACTCGCCTGGAAGTTCCGCTGCGCGATGATCAGCCCCACCAGCTCTTCAGACAGGTCGACGTTAGAGTCTTCCAGTGCTGATGACCTGATCTGCCCGAACGACGCGGTTCGTGGCGAGCCAACGGTCGGGATGCCAGACTCGAACGATTCTGCCCAGGCCGTATCACCCACCGGGGTCAGTCCTTCAGGGTTACGGAAGTTCGCCAGAGCGACCTGTCCCAGTGTCTGCGCCTGTCCGTTGGTGAATCGGGCGAAGATAATCCCCTCCTCATCCACTTCCAGACCTGTCAGACGACCTGTGGCATACCCGTTCTGATTGAGCTCGTTGACCGAGAACTCACTGCCAAACTGGGTGGAGCCCGCCAGACTGATCTGGAAGTTTGAGTTAGTTGGTGGATCAGTCAGAGGCAGACCACCTTCCAGCACGTTCACTGATGTCTGAGCACCGGTGGCATCGCCATTCTCATCCACCGGATCCCAGTTGGTGATAAAGATGTCTCCGGTGGCGATGTCGTCCAGCGTACCGTCCTGGTTAAAGAAGAGTTCATAGCGCGCTGCTGTTGGCTCCAGGTTTTCCGGGAATGGCAGAGCCGGATCCGGATCACCGACGTTATTGCCGTCGATAAGCACATACATGGCCCAGACGTTCTGCTCGTTCGGGCGGGTCGGATCCAGTGGCTCTTTGACGAAGTACTGGGTCATAACGTGAGCGTTACCCAGGCTGTCGTAAATGGTGGTTGAGGTCGCGTGGTTGTAGGTCTCCTGGTTGTCCGGGTCGAAGGAATTGAGGACGTAGTCCGTATACTCATCGTCCGTCAGCGCCCCGAAAATACCGGAGACAACAGGCTGTGGATCGCGCAGCACGTAGCCTTCATTGAAAATGAAGTTCACGGTTCCCCCCACAGCCGCGGCAACATCGGCAGCCGTTGTACCACCAAGGACGACGGGGCCGGTCCCTTCAACACCCTGAACGACCAGAGAGTCTGTCACCACAGGGCTGTTGATAGACACTTTGATGTCGCGGCCGATTTCATTGGTGATCAACAGGTCACCATCACTGGTCAGGGACGCGCGGAAGCCTGGCAGAGTGGTCGCCCGGAAGGCGTTAATTTCATCCACCATTTCTTCGAGACTGGTGGATTCCAGCACCTGTCCGTTAATGGTCAACGTCATGTCATTACCCGGGCTGTTATACCCGGATGCAGGCAACGTCATTACGGTTTCGGCAGAGGCCGTTACACCGGGCTGCTGGTTGAATATCGAAACAATTTCATTCGCCTCAGCATGTTCAGGGATAACAATTTCAGTCTCTTCACCATCCGGGTCAATCAGAGTAACCCGTTGCTCTGGGTATTCGTTGGTTACGCCTTCAATACCTGTGGTCAGTAAGGAGCCGTCGTCCGGATTCACCTGCAGAATCCCGAACAGCTCTGCCTCGCTGACATCCTGACCACTTGCGGAGATGTTTGTAATAGAGATGATTGAGGCCTCACCCGCTTCTACCGCAGAGAGCTGGAGCTTGTACTGAGGAGGCACAACGCGTGGCTCAATTTCTACTGCAGATGCCTGCACACCGATGTAGCTGTCAGCGTCCTGACTGTTCAGCTGCCGGTTAATACTTGCCGCCAGCTGCTGTACAGACCGGTACTCTTCATCAAGGGTGACAACAACTGAACCGCTGCGTCCGTCAGCGTCAGGGGCAGGTACCGTCAGGTTAATACGGAAGCTGTTGGTACGGTCCACTTCATCCTGACCCGTAACCACGAACATACTGTCAAAGCCCAGTTCGTTAACAGCCTGAGGTTCCGTCGCTGTTGGCGTGATCGAAATGCCCTCGCCTGCGCCTACCAGGCTGTTGGTGAATACCAGTTGTCCGCCGACGGCATCCACTTCGACTTTACCGGCCAGACCACCAGCACCGATGTAAATATCAATCTGCTGCTGGATCGCCACGGCGACAGCTTCGAGGTTTGCGTAGTTTGCCGGTGGTATGGTGATGGTGAACGGACCACCCCCATTGCCGGTGGTACTTGTCACTTCCAGATCAAACTCGTTGTTAGCAAGTACCGGCTCGACCCCGGTATCCAGACGGTTATTGCTCAGGAAGCCCAGATTAATCAGGTCGTAACCGATGGAGCTTACTGAGTTGTCCGCGATCTGAACGAAGTCACCACGGGATGCCGGCGCCTGCACCTGGAATTCGATACGGCCAGCATTGTTGATGGCCAGTACCTGCTCGTTACCGGCACCTGCTGTCGCGGTTATCTGAGCATTGATCTCTGCAACGACTTCAGCGGTACTGACACTGGCGTAGTTGCCCGGAGCCGCGCCAACCCAGGCGGCTTCACTCAGGTTAATCGGGTACAGATCGCCCGCCTCGGTGGCAATACGGAAGGCCAGAACGTTACCGTTTGCCGTGCTGACGTCGAGCGCGCTGTAGGTGTTGTTTGCAGTGAGTACAGCAAACTCACCTGGGTCACTTGCCACGATATTGAGCGGTGGTGACGCGGTGGTCCGGGTGGTGGTCTGTGTACCAGGAATCGACTGGAAGTCTGCAGTCACCGGGCTCGCACCAACAAACAGAGTCGTACCGGCCGTTCCAGCGGCTACTGTTGCGGTTCCGGGAGTATCAAAAATTGCGTCCCAGCCCGGTGTTGTCGCAATTGAGAAGGAGGTACCGTTCGTTGCGTTATATCCTGCTCTCTGAACCAGTAACTGGCCTGTCGCAGGGTCTTCTGAAGCACGCAGTTGCTGTGATCCGAAGACAGCATCCAGTGCCGCCTGAACATCGTTAATCACTTCCTGGTTGGTTGCACCAGCGGCAACACCAGTGAGCGTAATGGTCTGAAGGCCGTTACCATCACCGATATCGAAGTCCATAGAGATCGCACCGTAACCAGTAGCTGCTGCTGATGCGACGGTCTCATTAAAGAGCACCTGAGCTGCAACGCCTGCTGTCGTCGGTTGCCCTGCTGACGCCAGTATGGTTTTGGTTGATTCTACGATACCCGCATCCGCGGCACCGATGGACAGACCATTAGAGACCAGCTGCAGACCCTGCTCCTGCAGGACTCCTTCACCGGCATCCAGGTTGAGGATGGCCGAAGTCAGTGTGGTCAACCGTGGTGGCTGGTTTGCTACCTGAATATTGATGTCACCCAGAACACCATTCACCACCCCATTGGCATTGGCGGCATAGCCCTGCAGGCGCGAACCGTTGTTTGCCACGACGTAGCCATCTTTATCCAGTGAGAATATGCCCGAGCGGGTATAGGTCACACTGCCACGATCGTTGAGAACGAAGAACCCGTTACCGTCGATTGCCATATCGAGCGCATTTTCGGTTCCGCTGATGTTCCCCTGCGAGAACTCCTGACGGACGTTATCCACCATGACACCACTACCGACCGGCTTCAGACCTGTGCCCAGCAACGTCGTGGTATATACGTCAGCAAACTCTGCACGCGACTCCTTAAAGCCGATTGTGCTGGCGTTTGCCACGTTATTACCCGTTACTTCCAGGTCGGTTGAGGCTGCGCGGATACCACTTAAACCAATATTAAAAGCCATATCGTCTCTCCACTGCCGGGTCAGGCATCAAGAATTTGTTTGATCTGATCCATCGTGGCGCGCTGGCCACCAGTCAGATTCAGTGTCACGGTGCCGGTGGCGCTCATGGTCACGCTATCGACCCGAGAGCTCATCTGCATATCAAGTTGTTCGGTATCACCACCGATGCTGCCGGTCAGCTCGAATTCGTACTGGCCCGGTGGGTAAACACGTTCAATCGGGTTGCCGTCGTCATCCAGCATGATGTCGCCGTTGTCGTCGTAGACGTACTGCTCAAGATTCAGCTGGCTACGGTCCAGCTCAATAATTTCGCCGTCGACCATCAGGTTGTATCCATCCCAGCGCACAGACATCGCACCCTGAGCGTGGTTACCAACCGGGATCTGCTCAAGCAGCTGACCGTTTGCGCTCTTAATGTTGAGCATCATGTTGCTTGCGCTGGCTGGCACGTCGACATAGCCACTGACTACACCACCACTGGTAAGCAGACCGGTATCATTCCCCTCAACAATCACAGACTGGCCAACCAGACTGGATGCCTGCAATGCGGCATTTGAGGTGAACTGCGACATCATCGAATCGGCAGAGTCATTCAGGTTGTCGATGCCTTCGACCGTGGAGAACTGTGCGAGCTGTGCGACAAACGCCTGGTTATCGGTTGGCTCCAGCGGGTTCTGGTTGTTCAGCTGCGCAACCATTAACTCGAGGAAGGCATTACGGCCCAGTTCGTTCTCTTTCTCAGGAGTCGATGTGTTCGTCCGGTACTGGTCGAGAACACTGTTACTGCTGACTTCATTAATTGACATCAGACTCCTCCTTATTGACCCAGAGTCAGCGTGCGCTGCAGCATCTGCTTGGCGGTCTTGAGTACTTCAACGTTCATCTGGTAACTGCGCGAAGACGACATCATGTCTGTCATTTCTTCCACCACATTCACGTTCGGGTAATAGACATAGCCGTCGTCGTTTGCCATGGGATGATCTGGCTGAAAACGCGCCTGCAGCGGTGCGTCTTTTTCAACGATACCGCGCACCTGAACACCCGCGCCCATCGCAGCATCCGTTTCCATAAAACCGTTAACGTCGGTCGCTTTCGCGCTGATTTCTTTTTCCAGAACCGAAAACCAGGGCTTGCGTGCACGGTAGGTTTCATCAACCGAGCTGGAAGCACTTTCGGCGTTGGCAATGTTACTGGCGGTCGTGTTCAGACGGATGGACTGTGCAGTCATCCCGGTTCCGGCAATATTAAGTACGCTGGTCAGTGACATAATTATTCTCCGCGGATCGCGCCTTTCATGCCTTTGAACTTACCATTCAGAAATTCAAAGCTGGCGTTGTAATCAAGACTGTTACGAGCAAACAGGGCCTGTTCGGTCTGAGAATCTACCGTGTTGCCGTCAATAGAAGGCTGCAGTGGATTGCGATACAGAAGATCACCGTCAGCACCGCCGCCGGATTCAGCTGTTCCTGCAATGTGACCGCTGTGAGTGCGCGACATTCCAAGAGCTTCGTCTTTGCGGGTTTCGTTCGCAAGAATGGCCTGAAAGTCGAAATCGCGGGCCTTGTATCCCGGGGTGTCAGAGTTGGCGAGGTTGTTGGCCAGGACTTCTGCACGACGTGCACGCAACATCATTGCGTTGTCGTGAATGCCGAGTGCGTTGTTGAAGTTGATTGAGCCCATGTCCTGCTCCGGTCTGTTTGCTGTTGTGATCAATACAGCAAGAGCCGGGCCAGTTTTAAAAATTCAATACTTTCAATGGGTTAAGTAAAATCAGAGGTGGCAAAACAGCGGTAACGGCAGGCAATTACCGGCCGGTGGCAATGCTTGGCTGACGACACGGTCAGCGCGCTTTAGCCCGATATAAGATGCCTGGATGGCAGGCAATCATTTCGTAGTATTCGCCCAACTGCGTCATCGCCTCGGAAGCACCCAGAAACAGGTATCCGCCCGGCGGCAGCAGCTCGTGCATGCGGATAAGGATGTCGCGCTTGCGCTCGTTGGAGAAATAAATAAGAACGTTGCGGCAGAAGATCACATCAAACTTACCGAGTGAGCTGTAACTGCTCTGCAGATTAAACTCCCGGTACTCGATGCCGGATTTCAGCTCCGTACGAATCCGCCAGCTGTCTTCGCCCTCGCGGGTAAAGTAGCGCTCCAGGTATTCCTCTGGCATTCCCCGGCGGATAGCCAACCATGGATAGGCACCCTGGCGGGCAGTCAGAAGCGCCGAGGTGGATATGTCGGTCGCCAGAATCCGCATAGACCCCCTAAGCTTACCGGGAAAACGACGGTTAAACTCAGCTTCCTCCATTTTCAGGGAATAGGGTTCCTGCCCTGTCGAACAGGCTGCGGACCAGACGCGTATCTGCCCGGTTTTTTCAGCGAGTTCGGGGAGGATCTTTTCGCGGAAGATTTTATAGGGGTGAGAATCGCGGAACCACAGAGTCTCATTGGTCGTCATGGCGTCAATCACCAGACTGGACAGCTGGCGGTCACGATCCATGCAGTACAGTAGTTCGGTGATGTTTGGCAGATTCCGCTGCGCCATCAGTCGGCGCAGGCGGCTGACGACAAGATACTCTTTGCCATCACCCAACAGTATTCCGGATGACGTTTCAAGGTGTCGACGGAACTGCGAGTATTCATCCGCCGAAACCACAAGAGACTGAGAAGAATCTGTCATCCTGCCACGCTTATCCCAGATTCAGTCGTTGTACAAGGTGATCGGCAAGGACATCCGGATCGAACTTAGCAATAAAGTCATCCGCCCCCACTTTTTCAACCATGGCTTTATTAAACACCCCACTCAATGACGAGTGCAGCACAACGTAGAATCCTTCCATTGCCGGCTCCGATCGGATCCGGGTCACCAGCGTGTAACCGTCCATCTCGGGCATCTCAATATCCGAAATCAGCATCATGTAGTGATCCTGAACCCGCTCTCCGCTTTCGTGGATACCATAGAGGTGTTCCCACGCCTGACGGCCATCTTCAAGAGCCACGACTTCAAGTCCAATGTTCTGAAGACAACGGGTAATCTGCTTACGCGCTATCTTCGAATCATCGACAATCAGTATCTTACGGCTCTGCGCCTGATTGCGGATATCGTCGTTGAGAATGCCATCGCTGATTTCTTCGCGTATCGGAGACACCTCAGCGAGGATCTTCTCTACGTCGATGATTTCCACCAGCTTGTTCTCAATTTCGGTTACGGCAGTCAGGTAGTGTTCCCGGCCAGTCCCCTTCGGTGGTGGATGGATCGACTCCCAGTTCATGTTAATGATCTTGTCCACCGACGAGACCAGGAAGCCCTGCGTCTTACCGTTGTATTCGGTGATAATGACAAAGGCTTTCTCTACGTCAGGTAACGGAGCACTGCCCGTCGCCATGCTCATATCCATGATGGGGATAGTCCCCGAACGGATATGGACCACCCCCCTGACCACAGGATTACTCCCGGGCAGAAGAGTCAGCTTGGGACACTGAATGATCTCTTTTACCTTAAATACGTTTATGCCGTAGAGCTGTGCCCCTTTGACACGAAAAAGCAGCAGCTCCAGCCGGTTTTCACCGACCAGTTTCGTCCGCTGGTTGACCGATTCAAGAACACCTGCCATCTGTGCCTCTCTGCTAGGTATATCCGGCACGACCTTTGCTCAACTCACTGAAAGTGTCGTTTTATCAATGGAAACGCCGGATTCATGACGTCTTTTACGCTGTATTCAATGAGCATAGTAGAGAACTGCCGAAGCGCTTGGATTTTTGCAGCACTTTGTGTGGGACTCACCTGTCCCGCGGTGCAGGCCGCGGACTGGCGCCCTCTGGTCAGTGACAACCTGTTACAGCGCTGGCACCAGATCGGTGGTGATGACCACCGCAGTAGTGTCAGTTTTCCGACCCTGAGTGCAAGTTATCAGTTCCCGGATTGCGTTCAGATCCCCGAAGTGAACCTGATCCGTACACTCCAGCCTGGACGCAACGGCGTCGAACTGCGCTGCCACCAGCCCTTCTGGACTCAGACTCTGGCGGTTGACCTAGAGGTCTATCAGGAGGTCGTGGTACTGACTGAAGATGCCGTCCGCGACCAGCCTGTCAGCGCGGCCCAGGTGACATTGGTTGAAATGAACACCGCAGATCTGTCGCAGGGCTACATGACTAGCCCGGAAGAAATAGACGGCATGATGCTCAAGCGCAGCCTTCGTGCCGGTACACCGCTGAATCCGGATATGCTGGAACCCGCTGACATAGTTGAACGCGGCCAGCCAGTCACCATACGCCTGAACCGCCCGGGCATACGCATAGAGATGAAAGGCTCTGCCCTCTCGGCAGGACATCTTGGCGAACGCATCAGAGTGCGCAACGAACAGACCGACAAAACCCTCTATGCAGAGGTTGTGGCCGACGGTTTAGTACAGGTCAGGTAACAATTCAAAAAAATATTAAAGTAATGAAAAAGGCTGCCGATAACTACAATGCAGGAGTGTAAATGAAGCTCGGAGATATGATGATGAACATCAACAAATTCACTAACGGCCTCGACAGCAGCCGCAGTCGCAGCAACGAGCCCGTTAAGCCAACCACCAGTCAGGGTGCGGACAGCAAGGCTAAGGAGTCAGCCGGATTTACCGATCAGGTGAAGCTCAGCGCCAGCAGCAAAAGCATCCAGCAGATAGAAGCTGAGATAAAAGACATGCAGGATGTCGACGACGCCACTGTGGAACGTATCCGCAGCGCTATCCAGAATGGCGAATATAAGATCGACTACGAAAAGCTGGCAGGAAAAATGCTTGATTTCGAGGACCGTCTCGACTCTTGAGGTCCTGGCTTATGCCACTGGATACTGCACACTTCGTACGGCTGCTGTCTTCCGAGCTGGACACAGCCACCCGTCTCCATGACCTGCTCAGCCAGGAACTGGACACTCTGAACACTGGTGATTCAGCCGCCCTGCAGGCTCTGAACCCAGCCAAACAGGAGCTTCTGATGCTGCTCCGGCAACAGGCTTCCGAGCGCCTGAACTGGATGACTGCGTCGCAACTCCCCCACTCAGCTGAATGCCTCGAAGCGCCTGACATTGCCACCGAACCCGATATCATCGACCTGTGGCAGCATCTTGCCGCTCGCTACGAAACCAACCGCGATCTTTCCGCCCGCTTAGGCGATGTGGTTCTTGCAATGCGGTTCCGTACTCAACAGAAACTTAAAATCTTGCACGCTCAGCAGAATGATCCACACTTATATAATCAACAAGGTCAAGCCAGTGGTGTCAGCCGCGGTTTCAGAAGTATTGAGGCATAACAGGAAAATCGTCATGCCAGACGAGAATAATCAGGAGTATCAGCTCAATACCCCCGAGGACGTCTACGGCGCGCTGCGCAAGATCGTTCTGATGGGTAGCCCGGTGATCATCCGCATTGATGGTGATGACAGTGAGTACCGCTCTGCCATTACACACACCAGCTTTAAAACGCGCAGCTTCTTCATGGACAAAGTCATTCCCCTGCAGGGCAATGACCTGATTCGCAGTGGCAAGCGTTTTTCTATCGAATGCGACAGCCAGGGAGTGCGGATTGAATTCCGTATGACCGGGCGCCTGCGATATCAACCCGAGAAAGAGCAGTATCGCTGCGAATTCCCTGACGAAGTCCTGTACCTTCAGCGCCGGACGGCGTACCGCGTACTCGTTCCGCCCGCTCATCAGATACTGATAAAACTGCGCTTCAACCATGAAGACGAAGGCGTTCAGGGCCGTCTGATTGATATGTCATCCAGTGGTTTCAAAGCCCGCTTTGACAGCGATATCAGCGAACTTCTGCGTGAAAACAAAGAAATCTCGATGGCGCGTGTCCGGTTTAACCGGGAAAACACCATCGACTGCAGCCTGGAAGCACGCCACATCGTGAACGACGAAGACGGGAACACACAGTGCGGTTTTTCCTATCTGTCGATCTCGCCTCAGGCCCAACGTTACATCGACCGTCTGATCACAGAATTTCAGTGGGAAGAACGACGCCTGAAGGAACAGCAGAAAGGCGAGCTCGACGACCTGTGAGCCTGTCTTTGCTGACAGGCCGCCTCTCAACCGTTAGAATGCCCCGCAATCTCCCTATAGCTCAACAGGATAGAGCAGTCGCCTCCTAAGCGACCGATCGGGGTTCGAGTCCCTGTGGGGAGGCCACACCTCCTTTCAAAGCCTTCCGTTTGATGTTTCCTTGCTGTTTTTCACTCAGATGCCGGTAGTTGTTGCCAATTCTCGTCTTCAAGGCAAATAAAAACCCCCGTCAGACTTCCCAGTGAAAGCATAACGGGGGTATTTATGGGGGTATCGGACAAACCCGCTATCAGTAGTGCATGTTGGCACCGACGGTAAATACCCGGAAGTCATCACCGAGGTCAGTGGTCAGCTCGCCGTAGATTTCCATGACGTCGTACAGATGGAACGATGCTGTTCCCACCCCATAAGTACGGGTTTCGTCTTCGTTGGTGACGGTGAGTATGCGTGGGCTGATTTCCAGAGAGCGGCTTGGTTCAATAAAGAGGCGGATACCGGCGCTCAGACGCAGAGAGCCTTCCGAGCCTTCTTCATAAATGTCGGTAGCTCCCTCATCCTCAACTCGCAGATGAAACTCGTTGTCTTTGTGGTTGTACGCGAGCGCTGCGTTTGCAACCAGGTCTGCCTGACTGCCAAGCGGATAGTATGTCCCGAAACCAAGATTCAGATTGTATTCGTTGATATCAACCCGCAGCTGATCGTCGCCGGAGTATATGGAGTCTTCAGAAAACGTCTTGTCGATGTGAAAGGTGTATACGAGGCGGTCACTGATCTCTTCGGCGTAGTCCGCAGCAAAAACATGGCCAGCGACTTCATCGCTGAAGCCATCGAAACCAATCCGCTGCATTCCGTAGGAAAAACCGAAGTAGTTGTAATCAAAGCTGCTTTCGGCTGCGCTGGCCCCCGCGGTAAGAGAAGCCATCAGGATCGCCAGTGAGATTTTGTTTCGCATGCGTAATTCCATTTGTTATGTATTCGGTTCAGGACAGTTAACGTGAGTCTACAGGGGGCGTAATTCGACATACAACTGTCTTTTACGCCATTCATGTCGCAGATCATGATACGGAGGAAAGGCGGTCGTCATCCGTGACGACCTGGGTGCTGCACGATTCAGAGGTCATTGCCGCTCACTGACATAGCAGTGGCAGATCCGCAGTTCCAAACACTTCGCTATAGAGGTTGCAGTAGCGGGATTCTGAGTCGAAACCGGTTTCTGTCAGCAACTCCTGCTTGAGCGAGTTCATATAGTCGCTGGCGACCTGCATTCCGGTGCCCTGATCTTCCTGGGTATCGAAGACCATCAGCCGGCTTGCGTCACTGTCAGGGCTCCAGTCTGTCCAGGCCGGGAGGCTACCGTCGCTACCTGAACCCGGCTGACCATCACGTGCGAGGCTCGCCCAATAGGACGACATCGTCGAAGCAAGGTAGTCACGGCCTGGCTTATTCTTCTCAGTGAAGAGCGCAAACGTCAGTGAAGGTGTCACGGCGAGATCCGGATTATTCATGGTGTAGCCGATTTCCAGTCCATGGGCTGCCCCCAGGACCTCTGCCATGTCCAGTGCAACCAGATCTGGCTCTTCATCCCAGTCAAACCGGTAGACGTATACATTTTCCTGATGCGCCGACATGGCGTCGGCCAGCTGATACATACTGGTAATGCCCCATGCGCGCGAGTAATAGCCAGCAGCAAGCTGGTAATCACCCGAGTTCTGAATCAGCGGCAAGGTATCCGCGACTTCGGTGGTGTAGTCATCGCGTGACAGAAGAAAGAGCTTATATTCATCACGGTTGGTTCCCAGAATCACTGGCACTTTGTGGTAATGACCTCCTGCGAAGACCTCCTCAACACTCATGTCTGGCATAACCGTGCCGTCCTGAATAATGGTCGGCATATCAAAGAAAGCGCCCAGCTTAGTGTCATACAGACTGATCAGTGACTCGGGCGACAGGCTTCTGAGATATCCTGACATCAGCGAGGGCGGCATGGTATTCAACAGATGAATGGCTGAGTCTCTGCTTGCCGCCAGGCCGTCGCGCTGAAAAGCCTGAAGCAGAATTTCGCGGCTACTGGAGACATACCCCGGAACGGCATCCGTCACCAGATTTTCTGCTACATCGCGGCTTTGCCAGATCGAGTGATCGGTGATCCACCCCAGTGCCGCACTCTGTACCGCAGCCTTGTGAAACAGCCCTTCAGTTAACGGAGACGCCATCATCGCCAGTGTCGCCGACGCACCCGCAGATTCACCGAAGACCATGACATTGTCCGGGTCACCGCCAAATGCAGAAATATGGCGGTTAACCCAGCGCAGCGCATTCACCTGATCCAGGGTGCCATAGTTACCCGAACGGGTTTCAGCTGATTCGCTGCCAGCATGCATTTCAGGCAAAGAGAACCAGCCAAGCGGGCCTGTGCGGTAGTTAAAGTTCACGACGATGACACCGTACGTGTCCGCCAGATATTTACCGGTATAGGTACTGCTTTCGCCCAATGAGTTGCCGCCACCATAGATCCAGAGCATCACTGGTCGCTTCTCACCTTCGGCTACGCCCGCCGGCTTCCAGATGTTGAGATAGAGACAATCTTCACTCCCCAACATTTCGCCGTACAGCGAAGTGGGTGCGCTGTTGAGCTTATCGCCAAGCTGTATACACATATCCCCCGGAGCCACGGCAAGAATGTTTTCATCGGACTCTGGCATCAGTTCGGGTGCTGTCCAGCGGCGTGGACCGACAGGGGGAACTGCCGCCCGGATGCCCTGATAACTGACAACACCATTGTCTTCTGTGAAGCCATAAAAACGCCCTTGTGCGGTATCAACCTGCGTGCTGGTATCAATGCGGAAGTCCACGTCACTGACAGAGCTGGTATCACTACTTTTGAAAATACGTCTGCCCGGTGTGCCGGTAAATCCTTGCGGCGCTTCGATTTCGACGTAATAACTGCCAGCGGGCAGTTCAAACTCGTAGTATCCATTCCTGTCGGTTACCGTCGACAGACTATCCGCGCCCTGAGTCACCATGACTGTGATGCCGGCAAGCGGAAGCCCGTCTTGCTCGACGGTTCCGTCGACCTGACACCCCGCAAGCAGAAACGCAGGAAGCATGGCCGCAAGGGCTCTGCGCAGCCCTCGCTGGATAGGGAGATTCGTGCTTTGAATGTGCATGTCTGATCCTTTGTTATTGTTATGTTCTGATTTAATTGTCGGACTGAAACAGGCTCTGAAAACCTGCCGAGACAAAGCTCTCCGCATCCCGGAACGCCTTGTCATAATGTTCAGTCAGTGTCCCCCCGGCGGGCTCCAGTGGCCCACCTACCCGGAAGTCGTCGGTAAAAATGCTGAAGTAGGTCACCAGAGCAAAATGCCAGAAACGCTCTAGACGTTGCGTTGATACGTTGCTGTAGAGTTTGCCAATGCGACTCAGAAACAGGTTGGAAACCGGGGTATAGAAGTCGGCTACGAGTACCAGAATCGGTGCCTTCTGGCGCATCATCTGAGGCACCAGACGCAGGTAATTCCGCCACCCTTCCCCGTCACTGCTCACCGCGAGCAGTGGTTCATAAAAAGCCGCCATAATGTGGCAGAACTGTTCGTCTCTGCTCTGAGTGGTGTCGACTCTGGACAGGCGCTCACAACGCATCAGGTTAATCACGGTTGCGCGACGATTGATCACCTCGTAGAAGAGTTTCTCCTTACTGCCAAAGAGATCGTTTACTTCCGCAACGCGCACGCCGGCTTTACGGGTAATGTCTCTGACGGTGACCAGGTAAAACCCCTGTGTAGAAAAGAGCGCCTCTGCAGCATCGAGCAGAGCCTCGCGGTTATTTGTCTGTCGTTGGCTCATCATCCACCTGTGTCATTAATCGCCACAACCTTGGAACACACGTTCCATATGCATTGATATTTCCATACAAAATGACCAGCAACACGGAAAATGTGGCCAAATTGATAAAAATTACGGACGAGACGCGGACTATCCTGACTCCGCCGATGTTGCTAACCTTCGGCAGCAATTTACTGGGAATAACAGAGGCACCTTTGAATGATGCGTACCGAGATAAGCTTTACATCTGGATCAGACACCTGTGCCGCCTGGCTGTATCTGCCAGAGGGTGACTCCCCGGCCCCTGTCATTGTGATGGCTCATGGTCTGGGCGCCGTCCGCAGTATGCGCCTTGATGCCTTTGCAGAACGCTATTGCCAACAGGGCTATGCATGTCTCGTCTTCGACTACCGCCATTTTGGTGACAGCACCGGCGAGCCCCGCCAACTATTAAGCATCGGCCGCCAGTTAGAAGATTGGGCAAATGCCGTCCGCTTTGCGCAGCAGGATGACCGGGTAGACGGGCGGCGCGTGATCGTCTGGGGAAGTTCCTTCAGCGGTGGGCATGTGCTTAAAACCGCCGCAACGGTTACCGGAATCGCAGGGGTGATGTCACAGTGTCCTTTTACTAACGGCATTGCGTCTACCCTGGCACTGCACCCACTCAGTTCCCTGAAAGTCAGTGCTCTGGCAATCGCCGATATACTGACGATGCCCCTCAGAAAAACTCCGGTTATGGTCGATCTGGCCGGGAATCCCGGAGACGCTGCGCTGATGACAGCGCATGATGTGATGGAAGGCTACAACGGTATTAAACCTGAGGGCTCAGAGATTCCCGGATATGTCGCGGCACGCTTCGGATTTGCGATCGGTCAGTATTTCCCGGGGAGCTGTATGGCCAGAATTGACGTCCCCGTACTCTTACTTGCCTGCCTGAACGATACCGTGGCGCCGGTAAAACCAACCTTAAAATACGCTAAGGCACTGAAAAACGGCACAGTCCACGAGCTGCACACCGGCCATTTTGATATTTACCGCGGTGAGTGGTTCGACAAGGTAGTGGACCTGCAGCTTGACTGGCTGAAGGCCCACTTCCCTGTGTGACGGGTCAGAGGCTGTAATCTAACCCAGCGGGCTCATAGTGGTCGGTGACGCCCGCCTGGTACGTACGCTCCCAGGTCTGTAAGTAGGCTTCTGCCGAATTCATCACCGCTTCATAGGTACGCGCTGGCGCCCGCTGACGCAGATCTTCGATGAAGTCAGGCAACAGGCCATAGTGCGCGATACCATCGGTGTTCAGATCGAAAACACGGTTGCCCGATGTCTGGCGGTCAAATCGGATTCCGAATTCTGACACAAATGGATATTCTAACGGCCGTTCAGTTGCATCGCTGCGTGGGCCTGGCTGGCCACCCAATCCGCTCATATCCGTTCCGATACCCACACCACGCCAATAGGGGGTCAGCTCGACCAGATCAAGATAGCGGCCCACACGGTGCTGCATATCGTTGGCATCGCTGTTGTATGGAGCGGTAAATCCACCCGCTTCGATCAGGCGCTGCGTGTTGTAATGCACAGCCCCATCCTTGCCCTTGAGCATCCAGCTGTGGGTCGATAAGACGCCGCTGTAGCCACGTGCTTCTGCAATATCCATCACGGCGGTCGCCGTGTGGTTACTCATATGATCCAGCTCAACCATCATTTTGAGATCAATCATGCGGTTTACGAGATAGCTACCGAGTGGGCTTAATCCGTGCTGGTTGCAGTGTCCGATACTCTCGTCATATTCCGGATTGAGATGCACGGCGTCGAGAATTTCACGGATACCGTCAATATCACCAATCAACGGGAAGCCGTCGGTCATATGGCGGCCCGTTGTCTCATCGTCGCACTCTTCTGTTTCGAAAAAGCGCCCGGTGGAGAGCAACTCACCGACGTTGATAAAGCCTCCCTCGACGACTGATCCCGCCAACTGATTATCAAACTTATGCGTCGGATAGAGCGAGCGTACGCCAAGGTCGTACACTTCCTGGAGCAGAGTCTCGATTGTCTCGCGGGTACAGTAATCATTGAGACCACAGTTAAAGGTCTCGGAGGCTTCGATGCCCATCACCACGGCAAGACGCCCGGCAGCAATCGTTTCACGCGCTTCCTGTGGTGAAGTCACAACATGGAAGAAGCCCTTCCCCGGCCCTCCTGCCTGCGCGTCGATATACTCTTCCAGCTCCCGCAACCGCTGTGCCTGGAGACGGATAGAATCCATCACGTTACAGCTGTTCGGATTAATCCATGACGCCGGGTTAATGTTGCTCTGTGCCCAGCACAACACTTCGTTTTCGACCAGGTTGGTGACGATAATCCGCAGGCCTGACTGATACGCGCGCTCCATCCACTTGTAGTAATACCCCATGTGGCTCATCTGTTGATGATTCGGCCACCAGGGAAAGTCCGGCCAGCCTCGGGTATCGTAGCGATGTGAAATATCGTCGAAGGTGTATAAGTTGCCGATGATATCGAGAGCACCATCTTTACCGTGAAGCTCTTTGGAGTCTTTCAGTGCTTCTTCAACACCAAAGCGGTTAAAGGGCTCTCCGGCCATAAATTTGCCGCCCATAAATTCATAAGACGTGATGTGCGCATGGGCATCAATGTAACCGCGTACCGGTTCAGACACTTCACCGCGCAGAGCTTCCATATTGCCCTGCGAGTTAAGCGTGACTTCAGGAAACTCCGCACAACCATCCGTAGCCACGAAGTTGAGCCGCGTTTCGCGGTCATAGCGCAGCAGATCAAGCGCCCCGGTGTAATAGAAATCGCCTTTGTCCGTATGGTGCGCCAACTGCAGGTGACTTGCGGCGTTCCGGAATTCAAAACCGGAGTCAGCGGACGTGACTGACCACTCACTCCGGTCTTCTGCCTTGTCGACGGCGCGTATCGCGCTGGCACTGCCGCCACTCAGGTAGCGTCCGTCGATGTCTCTGAACAGAAAGTGATCCTGACGACTGGGCTTGAGATAAAAGCGACTGGCGAGCGCCTCTGACTCTGCCGAGACGGAATACGCGGGTTTTCCATCAGTGATCCCACTGTTTGGCTCGTACTGAACAAACAGGCCTGATGCGGGAGACTGCAAAACAAAACAGCCCTGCGCCAGACCAGACGCTGGCCCGGTATAATGTTCTTCCAGCTGAGGAGCCGGTGCGGATGACATTGCCGCCACCTGGGGGATAACAGCGCAGGCTGCACCGAGCGAGAGCAGATAAGCTGCCCCACGGGAGAGAGACTTCATAGATCACCTGTTATTATTTTTGTTATTCCCCACAAATCTACGCTGTTTATACAGATAACAGCCAGAGCGGACGGACAGGTTGTCCTCAAGTCACACAAGTTTGGCCTCAGAAGACCGCTACGCCTCAAAGCTGGCCTGTCAGGTGCCATAGCGCTAAAGTACGCCCTGAGTTTTTCTGAAAGGATACCCGACGTGCTCTCTTCCCCCGTGATCCGTACTTCTGCCGTTATTCTTGCCGTGATATTTCTGCAGGCCTGTGCCGCGATTAAACAAATCGTTGATGTGCAGAAGCCTACCGCCAACGTGACGGGGGTATCGCTCCAGAATGTTGACCTTGAACAGGCAACACTGTTGGTGGATGTTGAAGTGGCCAACCCGAATGGATTTGCTCTCAAAGCAGCCGCCTTCGATCTCGACCTGGATATCGCTGAGTCTTCGGTTGCCCGCGTATCCCAACAGGATGCTGAGCTGAATATCGCCGCGAACGATAAAGCCGTTGTGCAGCTGCCACTCTCGCTGAAGTTCGAGGATATTGCATCGGCGCTCGGGTCTCTGGATGACTATCAGGCCGTTCCCTATGCGGTTCTCGGCTCGGTGACCATGAACTTGCCCGTACTGGGAAGCATCAGTCTGCCAGTCGAGCATAAAGACACACTCCCTGTGCCAAGAATGCCCGCCATCAGCTTTGTTGACGCCAGTCTGAAGTCCGTCGACTGGAGCGGTGCTGAATTTGCTCTCGTTCTGGATGTGAATAACCCGAACGCGTTTGATCTGAATCTGAAATCGCTCTCCTACGCTTTGTCCTCTGACGGAAAAGCGCTGGGCGGGGGTGATATGAAAGAAGTTGCCATCTCTCAGGGCGAGACGCGACGCCTAGAAATTCCTCTGGATGTCAGTCTGACCAACCTGGGTATCAGCCTGTTCCGTATGCTCTCAGGCACTGATGATGTGACCCTGGGTCTGGATGCGACAGCAGATCTGGTCCCGGAACTGGGAATCTGGAAGCCTGAACCATTGAGCTACAAAGCAGAGCGTCGACTCAGCCGCTGACCGGGTAAAACGGATAGTCTTCTCGGAAGGCATCCATCGAGAACAGCTCATCCAGCTGATCTGACAGGCGACGGCTTTTACGGCCGTCCAACCCCTGATACTTGAGTTCGGCCAGACACTCCGGGCAGATATGAAGTGTTTTCTCGGGGTTGCGCGTACTGACCAACAGACGCTGATCATGACGCAGCTGCGCCAGCTCGGGACAATGTGCGATATGAATCCGCTCGCGGGCTTCAACCCAGACTCGTGAGTTTTTTAACGCAATCGTCCGGTCCCGGAGCATACGTATTTCTCCGGCTCCGACTTCCAGTGATCCTGATGAAAGTGCTTCCCGCTCTCCGTAGGTCAGCTGATGAGCGGGGTCAAATTCAACAAAGTGACCTGCGTCTTCGGCCCCCATCGCCCGTTTCAGGCGATTAAACTCTTCACTCTGACGAAAGTCATAGAGCTTCATCACTGCACCTTGTCGAGAATGGTAGCAATGCGCCCTTCGGCGTCCGTGCGGACACGGAACTCAACCCGCCGCGAACGCTCTCCGACCTCGTCACCACTGGCATTACGGACCACTTTGGCCGATGACAGTCCGTTTGCGGTCAGGTGGCGTTTGAGCCACTCTTTGTCACGGTGAACATCGTTCAGGCCCAGGACATACGCGAGGGTCGAGCGCGTCCTCTCCTGCGAAAGATCCATGTTGCGGATGTAGGCGTCATCCTCATTCCGTGCGCCGAACCACCCACTCGACGTGTGCCCTTCGATCCGTACCTCGAGGATGTCGTCCCGGTATTCCGGCTGGGTAATGATCCTCACATAGCGTGGGAAGAAGTCATTAAGAATGGCCCTGAACTCTGGCTTCAGTTCCGCTTCACCGCGATCAAACAGAACATCGCTGTTGTTGAACCGGAAGGCCAGGTCCTCATCAAGTTCTGCTCCCCAGCGTGGCATATCATCCGCAAATTCTTCCTGAAGGTCCCGATACAGCTGAGTGCGCAGCTGATCATACAGAATGGCAACGTCCCGGATCTTGTCACGCTCCGTTTCGACGTTGATCATAAAAACGACGGACACCAGCATAAACACCATCATAAGGCCCGCCATCAGATCGGAGACAGCAACCCAGTGTCCTTCTTCTTCGCGCTTCCCGCCAAGGCCTGACTGATTGTCGAGCATCATCAGTCTCCCGTTTCACGGGCCAGACTGACGACTTCACGCAGCTTGTCTGTCAGCGGTGCATAGTCAGAAACAAACTTTTCAGACAGCGCCGTGAGCTGCAGACCAAACGCACGCAATGCTTTGTTCAGCTCTTCTTCCATGCTGTGATCCAGCTGCGTCACCTGGCGCTCGAGGCGCTCACCCAGCTTCTGCATATGCTGCATGGACTGTTGCTGCTGGCCCTTCAGGGCATCGTTGCTTTCTGCCATCTGCTGGCGCAACTGCTGAGTCAGCTCGATCTGCATTCTGGAGAGTTCTTCAAGTGCCCAGCGCTGCTGAGACTGAACAGCGTCGCTGATGCCTGTAGTCAGCACTGCAATGCGCTCTTCAAGGTGCGGCAGTCCTTCTGCGGCGTGGTTCACCATATCCGCAAGGCTACCCAGCTGCGACTGAATATTAGATCGCTGCAGCTCCAACCCGCTCAGTAACTCCTGCAATGACTCCGAGATACCGTTAAAGGCGCTGGCGTTTCTGACCATGTACTCAAACGAATCTGCCGCCTCTTTCATCAGGCCCGAAGAGCGCTCCTGCTCGGTGATCAGCTCGTCCAGTTGTTTCTTGTAGGTCTTCTGCCAATCCAGCATGGCCACCACCGATTCGTTCAGCTGCCGGAAGTTCTCACCATACTGCTCGTTTATCTTGGTATTGAATTCATTCATCACCGTGCGAATCGCTTCGACCAGTGCTTTTGCGTTGGCGTCGGCCATCCGTTGCTGGTAATGAGTCAGAACGTCAACGACCTGATCGAAACGGCCGAGTGTTTCGCTATGCTGGCGTGCAAACTGCCCACGAAGGCTCTGTTCGTCACTGCCTTTCAGCTGCTGTACCAGTGACTGCAGTGAACTGTCCAGATCATCTACGGTTGCCGCCCTGTGCTGAGTCGCATCGCGTCGGCCTGCCTGCTCCACCGCAGCACGGATTTTCAAAGTCAACGCGGCGAACAGTCCGGCAATGGACGACCAGAATGCCGTTTTAAGACCATCCATCAGTTTGGGCACTGATCCCTGGATGTCGTTGGTATTGAACTCCCAAAGCCCGATAGCGACCCCAAGAAAGGTACCGAAAATACCAATACTGGTCAGAATCGTGGGGGCAACTTCAGCGGTATGAGAGGAATAGCGGAATATATGAAAGAACAGGCCAAGGCCCAGCACTGACGTTATCAGAATCAAAGTCCATGCTGAGAACTGCTCCAGAACCATGTTAAGACCTGCTTAGTAAATAAAAGTGAACCATAAGAGTCAGTTTAGTCGCTATTTTCGCTTTCGCCGTACCGGCTTGCGATGTCACAAATACTCCCTTGCATGGCAAAAACGTCACAAAAAAGACATACAAGCAAAGACGCACCTGCGTTTCAGCGAAATTATTGAATTTTAAGAAAAAATGAGCCGTTAACCGATTTACATTCGGAGTTTGCGATTCATAGAAAATACTGGTTAGAATGCCCGCCTCACGTGCGAGTGAGTAACCGCCTCGCGCGTTGGAAATATGAAATTAGAGCAAAAATAACGGCCATTACGGCCACCTTCTCTGAGGTACTGATATGACTACTACAATCTGGAGCCTGCTCCTCGTTGGTGTGTTGGTCGCTCTGACATACAAGCGTAGTTCTCTGAAAGTTGCTGCCGGCGCGATGGCTGCTTTCACTGTGGCTGCATTCGTATTCGGCGCATCAACTGCTGTTTCTGTAATCGCACTGATTGTTGCTGCGGCACTGGGTGTACTGAGCCTTGACGGTTTCCGTACTAACACTGTGACCAAGCCAATCTTCAACTTCTACAAGAAGATCCTGCCACAGATGTCCGAAACCGAGCGTACTGCTCTGGAAGCCGGTACAGTCTGGTGGGACGGCGAACTGTTCTCCGGTAAGCCTAACTGGCAGATGCTGCTGAACCACCCGAACCCAACTATTCCACAGCGCGAACAGGACTTCCTGGACAACCAGGTTAAGACTCTGTGCTCTATGGTTGACGAGTGGGAAATCAGCCAGAACGGTGACCTCGCGAAGGAAATCTGGGAATACATCAAGAAAGAACGTTTCTTCTCTATGATTATCCCTGAGTCATACGGCGGCCTGGGCTTCTCTGCTCAGACTCAGTCTGCAGTACTGCAGGCACTGACCGTCTCTGGCGCGACTTTCTCTACTGTTGGTGTACCTAACTCTCTCGGCCCTGGTGAGCTGCTGCTGAAGTACGGTACTCAGGAACAGAAAGACCACTACCTGCCACGTCTGGCAGATGGTCGTGAGATCCCATGTTTCGGTCTGACCGGCCCACGCGCTGGTTCTGACGCAACTTCTCTTCCAGATGTTGGTGTTGTATGTAAAGGCACCTGGGAAGGTAAAGAAGTTCTGGGTCTGAAACTGAACTTTGAAAAGCGTTACATCACTCTGGCACCAGTTGCGACTGTTGTTGGTCTGGCGTTCCGTATGTTTGACCCTGAAAACCTGCTGGGCGACAAGAAAGACGTTGGTATCACCGTTGCACTGCTGCCACGTCACCTGGAAGGTATGGACATCGGTAACCGTCACAAGCCTATCGGTTCTCCGTTCATGAACGGCCCGATCTTCGGTAAAGACGTGTTCATCCCACTGGACTTCATCATCGGTGGTGCCGAGATGGCTGGTCAGGGCTGGCGCATGCTGGTTGAGTGTCTGTCTGTTGGCCGTTGTATTACTCTGCCTAGCTCTGGTGCTGGCGGTGGTAAGTACTCTATCGCGGCAACTGGCGCTTACGCTCGTATCCGTCGTCAGTTCAACGTGCCGATTGCTAAGCTGGAAGGTGTTCAGGAGCGTGTTGCACGTATCGCTGGTAACACCTACACCGCTGGCGCTGCTGCACGCGTAACTGCGATTGCGATTGACGAAGGTCACAAGCCTTCTGTTCCTTCTGCGATCCTGAAGTACAACCTGACTGAAATCGCTCGTCAGGTAGCTGTAGACACAATGGACGTTCACGGTGGTAAAGCCATTATCCGTGGTCCTAAGAACTACGTTGAGTCTGGTTACTCTTCTGTACCGGTTGCGATCACTGTAGAGGGTGCAAACATTCTGACCCGCTCTATGATCACCTTCGGTCAGGGTGCAATCCGTTGTCATCCATTCGTTCTGCCAGAGATGGAAACTGCGAAGGCAAACGACCTGAAAGGCTTCGATAAGGCGCTGTTCGGTCACTTCGGTTTCATCTTCTCTAACATGAGCCGTGCCATGGTTCTGAACCTGACCAACGCTGCCTTCACTGGTGTGCCTGTGTCTGGTCCTACCAAGTCTTACTACAAGCAGCTGAACAAGTACGCCGCTTCTTTCGCTATCTGTGTCGACATCGCTATGTCTACCCTGGGTGGTGAGCTGAAGTTCCGCGAACTGATCTCTGCACGTCTGGCTGACATGGTTTCTAAGATGTACCTGGCTTCTATGGTACTGAAGCACTGGGCTGACCAGGGTTCTAACAAAGAAGACCTGCCACTGGTTCAGTACTCTATCGAGAAACTGTTCTACGAGTTCGAAGAAGCACACGATGGCTTCCTGAAGAACCTGCCAGCACGTCCTGCTGCATGGCTGCTGCGTGCACTGACTATGCCTTTCGGCCGTCGTGCACAGGCTCCAAGCGACAAACTGGTTGCTAAAGTTGTTGACCTGGTGTCTTACCACACCGACACCCGTGAGCGTCTGATTCAGGGTGTTTACCGTGACGAAACTTACGGTACTGCGTACAACAACAAGATGCGTAACCCACTGGCCGTTTACGACAGCCTGCTGGATCGCGTTGAGAAAGCTGAAGGTATCTACAAGAAGATCGGTGAAGCGCTTAAAGCTGGTAAGTACGACGAGGCTGCTCTGTCCATCGAAGGCCGTATCAAAGACGGCGTGAGCATGGGTGTACTGACTGCTGAAGAAGGCGAGTTCATGCTGGACTTCGAAAAAGATGTTCTGGAAATGGTTCATGTTGACCACTTCCCACTGGAACACTTCGGTCCTGTGGCTGAAAACCACGACAAAGATGTTGCTAAAAAGACTTCTTCCAAGAAGAAGAGTGACGAAGCTTCTGCTTAATCACTGACATCTGAAAAAGCCCCGCTCTGCGGGGCTTTTTTATGCCTGAAAACCGGGTAGAATCAGGTCATCACACAAGGAACAGAGTATGCTGATCAGTAATATGGAAGTCGTCCCGGGTAAACGTATCGTGCGCCACCTGGGTATGGTACAGGGCAGCACAGTTCGTGCTAAACACGCCGGCAGGGATATCATGGCCAGCTTTAAGAACATCTTTGGCGGTGAACTGAAAGGCTACACCGAGCTGCTGAATGAATCCCGGAACGAAGCAATCGACCGACTGAAACGTCAGGCGGAAGCACTGGGAGCAAATGCGGTCCTTAACGTGCGTTTCAGCACTTCTTCAATCGCCGCCGGCGCATCAGAAATCTTCGTATACGGTACTGCAGTGGAAGTGGAAGACCGCTGATGGGGTTTCTCTACTTTCTGGCACTGCTGATTATCGGCTACCTGTTCGGTAAGTGGGCAGAAAAGCGCCATTATCGAAGTATCCACGAACGCGAGGACTCCCTTCGTGATCTGCTGGTATTGCCAGTGCGCGTTCCGGAGCCACAGCACCTCAGCCACGATTCCACCCTGGTGACCGGCAGTGTCGTGATTTCAGTCGACTACTTCAAAACCGTCGCCGCCAGCCTGAGAAACCTCTTTGGTGGACGCGTAGGCGCCTATGAAACTCTCATCGACCGGGCCCGCCGTGAAGCCACCTTGCGAATGCAGGAAGATGCGCAACTGAAAGGCGCAGAGCTGATCTACAACGTCAAATACGAAACGTCCCGCATTGGCGACAACGCAGGAAAGGGCTTGGGGTCTGTAGAAGTGCTGGCCTATGGCACCGCACTGATTCCAACCCGCTGAGCGTTACCGACGGGATGCCGACAATATGACACACCTGCCTGGTTCGAATCCTCGCCTGCCAGACGACATCAACAACAGCCACACCTCTCCACTGGCAGATTTCGCCTTTATGGCGGCAGGTCTGCTGTTACTGATCGTAGGCTTGTCACTGGCAATCGGCTGGAGCGCAACCTGGCTAGGCCCCCACATTCCTCTGTCGTGGGAGCCCCAGATCGTGATTGGAAAGACAGAAGAGAAGAGCGATCACCATCAGAAGATTGAGCGCTACCTGCAGAACCTGACAACCTCTCTGGCCAGTGAGACCGGCAAGTCAGCCATTCCGGTAACTCTTCACTATCTACCGGACGTTGACCTGCCAAATGCATTCGCTACTTCCGGGCAGAATATTCACGTGACCGCTGGCTTGTTGAATAAAGTCAGTTCTGAAAACGCCTTGGCCATGATACTTGCCCATGAATACGCCCACATCGAATACCGCCACCCTGCCATTCTGATGCTGGAACAACTCGCTCACACTCTGTTATTCGCCATGCTCGGCCTTAATGAGGATGGTGCCGGGGCCATTGCCGGAAACACCGGCCTGGCGACCCTGATGAGCTTCAGCCGGAAGATGGAACATGCCTCTGATATCAGAGCGCTGGAACTCTTACTGCTCAGGTATGGACACACACAAGGAGCAGCCGAATTCTTTAACGCAATGATGCTGGAGGAGGACTATGAAGAAACAGGCGGCGTGCTGTCACTGTTTGCCAGTCATCCTGACACAAACGAGCGATTGCAGAGAATTGCTGGCTATACCACTGATGGAGAGCTGACGCCCCTGCCAGACTGGCTGACATCTGCCACGGAAGAGTAACAGGAGCCCCTGACGGGGCCCCTATGGTTATTATTCCTGGTTATCCAGGAATCGCTCTGCATCGAGAGCCGCCATACAGCCAGTACCCGCAGAAGTAATCGCCTGACGGTAGATGTGATCAGAGACATCGCCCGCTGCAAAAACGCCTTCAACACTGGTCTGGGTTGCATTACCGTTCAGACCGCTCTGAACAACGATGTAACCGTCTTTCATCTCCAGCTGGCCTTCGAAAATAGACGTATTTGGCGAGTGACCGATCGCTACGAAGATACCCTCGAGATCAAGATCTTCGGTTTCTCCGGTGTCACGATTCTTGATGCGCATACCTGTCACACCCATGTCATCACCCAGAACTTCATCCAGTTCGCTGTTCCAGCGGATGGTTACATTGCCGTTCTGAGCTTTGTCGAGCAGCTTATCAGCGAGAATCTTTTCACTGCGGAAGCTATCACGGCGGTGAACAACGACGACTTCTGACGCGATGTTTGACAGGTACAGCGCTTCTTCAACCGCCGTGTTACCACCACCAATCACAGCAACGCGCTTTTTGCGATAAAAGAATCCATCACAGGTCGCACAGGCGGAAACACCCTTGCCTTTAAAGGCTTCTTCACTTTCGAGGCCCAGGTATTTGGCACTGGCGCCGGTAGCAATCACGAGTGCATCACAGGTGTACTCGCCGCTGTCGCCCTTCAGATAGAAAGGACGCTTACTCAGGTCAACCGCAGAAATCTGATCGAATACCACTTCGGTTTCAAAACGCTCTGCGTGAGCCTTCATACGCTCCATCAGCTCAGGCCCCTGAACGCCCATCGCATCGCCAGGCCAGTTGTCCACTTCGGTTGTCGTTGTCAGCTGACCTCCCATCTGCATCCCTGTGATCACAACTGGATTCAGGTTAGCGCGCGCGCCGTATACCGCTGCTGTATAGCCTGCAGGACCTGAACCGAGGATCAGGAGTTTAATGTGACGTGGACTGGTCATCCGGAAATCTCCGCTTTTGAACTAAAAATTAAACTGGGGCCAATTATAGGGAATTCACCCCTTTGGCGTAAGGAAGTTGGCGTCACGGAACGAAATATCCCAAAAAACCAGACCGTATGCGCCACCAAAGGGTGTTTGTGGTTATAAGGACAGGGCAATATCGACATATTCCCCGTTTGGCCCGTAAGCTCATAAGCGCCATACAGCCCCCAACGTATACTTCTTGACCGACGGAAATTACAACAATTAACAATCTTGGCTTACGTTGTGAATTCGCTTTGGATTCAAATACTTAGAACGTTTGTTCAGAGTTTAAGTTGCTTTCGTCAAAGAACGCTCGTTGTCGATATCGGTAGCGTGGTGCAGGATTACTTCCGTCACCCCGCATTCCTTAGGAAGGTTCCGATATGAGTAAACAACAGGAAATTCAGCAAAAGTCACGCCTCGGTACTTTGCTCCTGCACAAAGGACTGATTAACCGCAGGCAACTGGATGAAGCATTGAAGCTTCAGGCCAGCAGCAAACTGATGTTGGGGGAAGTTATGATACAACAAGGATGGTTAACAGAGCGCCAGCTCAAACAGGTTCTCAAGAACCAGTCGCGCTACCGTCTGGTAGCCGCAGTCGGCGCTGTGTTACTCGGACCGTTGCAGCCATTTATGGCAACGGCAAACGCAAGTATTGAACAGACTCAGATGGCGAGCCAGGCGGAACTCGAAAAGCGTGTCGGAATGAAGTCACTGGATGAGATGGACATGGGCGATATTACCGCTCAGGGCCTTCAGGACAACGTGGCCTACCTTACCGACGTGATCAACGGTGATGCGAGCGACGAAAATGCAACTGAGTCGGCCACCATGGCTATGTTCGAAAGCGTACTGCCAGGCCTGAACCTGCTGACCGACTATGAGATTTCGGGCGTCGAGTATTATGAAGATGGTCCGGTTACGACCCTCAATGCCGATGGTTCTCTGAGTGTTCAGGTGCCTAAGCGCATTGCTGAGATCGCTTTCCGCGATATCAATGTCCGTGGCAGTAACGGCCCGGCAATGGGAGATCTGATCATCAAAGATCTGCGAATGACCCCCGAGTCATCGATTACCCTCAGACTCCACCAGTAATAGCCATTCAGAGACGGGAGCTTCGGCTCCCGTTTTTATGTCTTAATTCCCCTTAATCCCCTAAACGGCGTGACCTGACTGCCTCTTCGCGCCCGAATGTTTCACCCTGCATTTTTAGTCCGGACATCCTCCGCCTAACGTCGATTAAACCCATAAAATCCTGAACCCCTGCTCCGTCATATTGCCAGAATAGACCCGGCATTTTTGCCTCACCGAACCCATAACAAAAGCAATGACAAGGAAGCACAGGTGAAACAACTTAATTCTCATCCATTGACCCATAGACGCATGCTGCTGCCGTTCTTTCTCACCGGCATGTTGATTCTGAATACTACCGCCGACGCCAATGCAGGCGCTCATGATGAACTCCTGAGCAAAGATGAGCTGTATAACCGCATGCATATGGCCCCGCTCGAAAATGACACCATGGACAGCGTTTCTGCACAGGGTCTACGTGATAACGCCGATTATCTGATTGATATGACCAACAACGGAGGCCCGGATGACGAAGCGGGAGAGCGGACGTTTATGTTCTTTCTTGAGAGTCTGTTGGCGGGCCTGGAATTGATGACTGACTACGAAATCTCGGATATCAGCTACGACGACCCGGACGCACAGATCATCACTCAGAACGACGATGGATCGATCACAGTCCTGTTACCGTCACGTATTGGTGAAATTGCGTATCGCGACCTTTCGGTAAAGGGCTATGAAGACTCGCCCCTCGGTGATCTGTTCTTCCGCGATATCCGGACAGCACCTGGTTCAAACGTTGTTCTGATTCCGCGACCAGAATAAAAAAACGGGAGCCGAAGCTCCCGTTCCTGTTTCCTCTGCCTACCTTCAGTAAGCGACGAGGAGCGGCACGAAGGCAACCAGTATAAGAGCTGTAGCCATCGTAGCCAGCGGAAGAAGTATCTTCTCGTGGCGATAATAGAAATTCTCGCCCTTCACTTCTTCTTTAGACAGGCGCACTTCCTCTTCTCCAACCACCTGCCTGGTCAGGAGATGATTCAGAGCCACCGGCGGACTGAGATAACCCAATTCGAAGGCTACCAGGGTCACCATCCAGAAGTGAACCGGATTAATACCACTGTCGTAAGCCACGGAGGCAATGGTTGCACTCACCAGAATCACCGCACCGTATGGGTCCATGAACATACCCACGATTACGAGTACGACAACCAGAAGTGCCATCGCCAGCCAGATCGAACTGAATTCGGTCGGGAACATAGCCATGACTTCAGCACGTTCAATCACACCACCGATACTGACGGACATGCCCATCAGCATCAGCAGAGCACCAATATGACCCGTTGTTTCGGTCGTCGCTTCACGGAGGGTTTTCTCCATGGAATCACGGCCAGTGCGCAGATCATCCCACGATTCTTCGAGACGGTGCTCTACGTAGTCAATATTCAGGTTTTCACGCTTAAGTACGTCCTTCTCCTGAGACAGACGCTCATAGATCAGGATAACCAGAAGGAGAACCGGCAGAATGATCGGAGCAGAGAACTCGTCTAGGTACGCATTCAACAGGATTGCGTAAACAAGCAGTGTCACACTGATCAGGATCACGTAAGGAATCAGTGGCTTCAGAGATTCTTTGAACTCAGGCCATACATCGCCTTCAGGGCGGTTCAGCATTTCACCCGGCTCTTTACGCGTAATCAGCGCGAAGAAGGCAAACAACACCGTGGTCAGGAAGAATACTTTTACACCCCAGCCGAAGAGCTGATCAGTCGTTACTTCGTTATTCAGAGCAGCAACGATCACCACGAGCAGACACGGACGCAGAACAACACCAAGAGACCCCGACATCGCTGTAGCTGCCAGCGCCAGCTGACGACGGGCACCCGCACGACGCAGCTCCATAAAGATCAGACCACCAACGGCAATCACGAAAATACCGGAACCACCCGTGTACGCAGTCGGCACTGCTGCAAGTGCAACCACGGCAACCGCCAGCATTTCAGGAGGCAGGCGCAGAGGACGGAAAATATTGAATACTTTCTGTGACATCTCAGTACGCTTCAGCAGCATACCAATCCACACGTACAGGCCTACATTCAGGAACAACTGTGACAGTTCCATCATCTGATTAAGATAAATACCGATACCCGCCGGATGGTCCGCCGAGATGAAGTAAATCCCTGAGACAATACACATGGTCGCATACAGCGGAACTGCCAGCTGAGCCGTGAGGAAGTTACCTCCCGGTTTCGCATCTTTCGGTATCACCACCATCTGATACAGAGTAATCAGTAACGGGGCGCCGAAACCAAAGATCCATAAATAGTGGAGAACCGCATGCTCGGTACTGACCTCAATCCCCGCGGAGAACGCGATTTCTTTGAAGCTGTATACAGAATAGAAGAGGATACTGAACGCAATAAACTGAGCCCCCGCAGCAACGCGGTAGTCCATTGCGGTCACCATAGGACGCAGAGAAATGTGATGACGACGAACCAGCGCAGTACCACCACAGATAAGTACCAGGATCGCCAGCATCACCCTTTGCGTGGCCATGCCCAGCTCACCGAACTTAGCTACGCCCAGCTCGACAGAGCGGAATAACTGAACGGCTGGAGTGATACGATCTTTGGTCGCATCGTACTGGTCATACTTGATCTGACACTGCTCTTTCGCGGCGGTGAGAGATTTACGCATGATCGCCGGATCGACGGGCTCAGGCGCAAACAGATCAAATTCATCGACAGGCTGGCTGTTACGCTCCTGTATCAGGCGGTTGAGCTCAACATCAATATCCATATTGAGGTTACAGCTTGGTTCCACCGGATCATGACGTAGCAGGAAGTAGCCTTCCCAGACGCTTTCCCCCAGTTGCAGCAACTGCGCATGCATTGTGTGGCTGGTATTCAGAATAATTACGAATACCAGTACCAGAAATGCAGGAAGCGCAGCGAGCCATTCGTATATCGTGCGGTGCCCCACACGTACGCTCTGCTCCATTTAAAACACCTCTTCTGATTAAAAAGAACCGAAGCCGGATGGCTTCGGTTCTGCTCCCCCTCTCCGGCCTGCCGGAGGAATTACCTGGCAGACGGAGTTTGTTTCACCTGTAGTTATTTATTCGAGGTTCTCAACACACTCTGCAGCAGCCGGATCCGACTTACAGCGGAGTTTCTTGAGCAGACGCAGCATAGTGCCGTCGTATACACCCTCGTCACGCAGAGTGATGCGCACCTGGCGCAGCATCTCGTTGTACTTCTTCACATCTTCATCTGGCAGATCCATCCAGTAGTGGGCTTCAATCTCATCGGTATGATGCTTGATTGATTTCACCGCACGGTCGAACAGGGTGGATACAAACTGACGCGACTTCTGGCCGAACTCTTCACCAAAGCTCTCGCGGTGCATGACCAGCTGGAAATCAAGGTACGCAAGGTTGTAGCGCATAATACCGCCCTTCTCACCCAGGCCTTTGTACATTTCCAGAGGCTTGTAAGCAATCGCAGGGGCGTACGCAACGTCCACGCTGCCGTTGTTAAACTTACCTGAGAAGTTTGCCGAGTTAGACGGTACTACCGCAGCGCCTACGTGGTTAACCATTTTGATGGATGGCTGATCGTAATCGAGTGTCGCAATGCGCTTACCCGACAACTCTTCAACGGTGTCGATCGAGCGATCATTCACGAACAGGTACACAGCACCTGCTGGAATAACACCACCAACTTCGTAGCGCTCGGTCTTCATGTACTTCGCGGCGCCCGGTGCGGAAATGGTCATCACGACATCGCGCATTACGTCATCATTAGGTACAGCACCAATCGCTTCGATTGTTGAAGCGAACTTGCTGAATGGACGGGCGCGGGCACCCGTCATAACTACTGCATCACACTGCTCTGCCTTGAAATCGTCGGAAGCGATTTTCTCATCAGTGTAGGCATGCAGTTTCATGTTATAGCCTTCCACGAGTGCAAACTCGCGGTAATCTTTCATCAGACCGAACATCGGCCCACTGCTTCCCAGTGGGTCATAAATACATACGTTACGGTCTTCAACAGCACCTGCAAGAGGTGCCAGGGTCATCGCTGCGATGGCCAGTAATTTACGCATAACTATTCCTTAATCTAACAGGTCGTCGATATCCATCACGGGCGCAGCACTTTCGTCTACGTCATCCCAGAAGGTGCCAAATTCACCTACTGGGGTCCGCGAGCCGGTAGCTTCCGTCCACATACGATCAGACACAGCACGGATCTGACGACTTGCTACGACATCCAGCAGGCGGTAATCGCGATGGCTTGGATTAGTTTTAAGGGATGCAGCGTGACGACGGATAGCGTCCTTAACACGGTCAGTGTGACCGCCACCGTCAGCAACAATAATTTCTACAGCATGAGCAAGACGGACACCGCTTTCGGTCGCACCACGCGCAGCGGCTTCCAGTTCTACCCACGGATCTGTACCTTCCGGAGCAGTATCCGGCATCAGAATCCAGAGACCCGCCTGAGCTGCAAGTGGCAGACCCCAGTACTCGTCGTTATCCAGACACTGCAGGCCACGTACAGACTTCATGGCGATATCTTTAGGCACGTTCACAACGCTCTGTGCTTTCAGGTCGTTGAGTACAGACTGAAGGCCAGCGAGGTTACCCAGCGCCCAGTAAACACCCTCGTCGTAGTTCAGGCTCGGGCATTTCTCACCCGGCTCACCAAACTCGTCGACCATGTGCTGGTATGCACGGTACTGACGGGTAGCCGCAATCGCGAATTCACGCTTTTCGCGGATACGGGAATCTTTCGCTTCGTTAATGTTCTGGTTTTTAAATGCGCGGATATAAGTGAGGCTCTCTTCAATTGCCTCCTCTTCGGCACAGGCACCCGCCATCATGTTCATCATGAGGCCGGCAAGATCATCCGTTGAAGTTACACGGGTGAATGCCATCACCAGAGGCTGAAGGCCCTGAGTCGTTGCACAGGCAACGTCAACGTCATCAATCGACATTGTATAAGGCGTAACATGACGATCAGTCAGGTCATAAACAACCCAACCCATCTGCATGTAGATGATGCTGCAGCCAGACAGCGATAACAGTGTCACTACAGTGAGTGCAATACGAGAGAGAAACGACATGACGCCCCCATCAGAATCAGTGTTTTTTTTATTATTCTCCGGGTGCAGTGCACTCCGGATAGGTTCGCACATGGAGGATATCCCAACGCGAACCGAATACCAACGTAAAACTACCAAATCGGTACGTGCAGGCCAAGGTATTGGAATTATCACGCCAAATAAAGGTTAGATGGAGCCAAGGGCCTCTTGCGAGTCATGCAAAAAACCGAGCGTAATACGCCATGAATCCAGCGTTATTACATAACGCTGACGAAATCACCGGGGGTGATAGCCTGCCAATAGTGTCATTATGCGACATTTTTAAGGGTTTTATTATGCCATAGCGACCCCATAACACCTGTATATCATGGCACCTTTGCACTCGCCACCATGCTCTTTATCAGACAGACACCGCAGTTTGTCTGATAAAAAATCAGGTGAGAATTGAAGGGCAGCATTGAGGACAAAGTCACATCACTCAAAATCAGCCGTTGCATTCATCTGCATTCGCGGCATAGTGAAATAGTACGTCACGGACTCAGGAGGAGCGTTTCTGAACGATCACCTCAGCACTCTGCCAGGAACTGGCAGCGGTTACAGACCGGCAGCAGATTTGCTCTGCTGTGGCCCGATACCAAAGACGCTGGACTCAGGTTGCATCGTCGCTCCCCCTTCCGCTCTCGATTTTCCCACACCCCAGGACGCCGAACGTCCATTTCACCAGACAGACAACTGCATTCTCTTCACGAGACGCCTGACGCCTGTCCGGGATCTGAACCTCTGGGCTCCGCACTCTGACCTGATCAGGAGATGCAGCTATGGCCGCGCGTAAATCTGACACCAAACTGTATGTGATCGACACCAACGTTCTGATTCATGATCCGACCGCGATCCTGAATTTCGAAGAACATCAGGTTGTCATTCCAATGACCGTACTGGAGGAGCTGGACAAGCTTAAAATGGGTAAGGCTGCCATTGCCACCGATTGCCGGGAAGCTATACGACAGATAGACAGGATTATAGGAGATGCCTCTCCGACTGAAATCGCCAAGGGCATCCCCATAGAACGGGCCGATGGAGGGTTCCAGGGACATTTTTCCATCCTGCTGGATACCTTCGACTCTCCCAGCCGCGCCCTGCCCAACGATCTTAACGACAACAAAATCATCAACAGTCTCGTAACACTTCAGGAAAAGTATCCGAACCGCGAAACCATACTGATCACCAAAGACATCAACATGCGTCTTAAAGCCCGGGGCTGCGGCGTTGGGGCTCAGGACTATCAGAACGATCAGTTGTTGTCTGACGTCTCACTCCTGGAGACAGGTTTTCATCGCATCCCCGATTCCTTCTGGGAAACCCAGTCTTCTGTTGAAACATTTCACGATGAAACCGGCACCTACCACAAAATCCCTCTGGCCAACCTGCCGGAAGAAGTGTTCGTCAACCGCTTCATCATTGATGAGAAAGGCTTCGTAGGTAAAGTCGACCGCATTGGGGAGGAGTACGCGCTGATACGTGACCTGCCAGCCGAACAGCTGATGCAGACCTCTGCCTGGGGACTCACCCCCCGGGATATGCCGCAGGCACTGGCCCTGAATCTGCTGCTCGATCCGGACGTGCACCTGGTCACTCTCACCGGTCAGGCAGGCTCGGGGAAAACAATCCTGGCGCTCGCCGCCGCGATCGAAATGACACTCGCTACCAAGCAGTTCAAGCGTATTATTGCCACCCGGAGTACCCGCGGTCTGGATGAAGATATTGGCTATCTGCCTGGCACCGAGGCAGAAAAAATGGAGCCTTGGCTCGGCGCAATCACCGACAACCTGGAAGCACTTCACAACGACGATGAGCACTCGAAGAGCAGCGTCGACTACATCCTGCAGAAAGTGCCTCTGCAATTTAAATCACTTAACTATATCCGCGGACGCAGTTTTCAGCAGAGTCTGATTCTGATCGATGAGTGCCAGAACCTGACGCCGCACCAGATGAAAACCATCATCACCCGGGCCGGGGCTGGCAGTAAGGTCATCTGCCTTGGCAACCTCGCTCAGATAGACACCCCTTATCTCAATCCGGTCAGTTCAGGTCTGACCTATCTGATCGAGCGCTTCAAGCATTTCACCAGTGGCGGAACCATTCATCTGGAAGGCTCTCCACGTTCCATTCTTGCGGAGTATGCAGAGACGCATCTTTGACGCCCTGCTGTCTGTGAACTATATAAAGTGAAGGCGCTTCGGCGTCTTCACTTTTTTATTCACCATCCTCTCTACCACGGAAGGGATTATGAAACAGGCAATTTTTGCGTTTTTGATGCTCTGGATTCTGCCAGCATCAGCAGAAGAAAAGATTTACGAACTGGAATACGAGACCGACTCAAACTGGGCGAGTATTGAAATACGGGATGATGCCGTATTCGTTAACGCCCCGGCCGACTCGACCATGAGTATTACTGCGAAAGATGGATTGCGGGCCTACACCATCTCTCCGAAGAAGGTGTACCTGCGGGCTAAATCCCGGGGAGTGGTCAATATGAATCTGTTTGTGAAATCCACGAACAACGTATTGGGTATCACCTTGTGCAAGGGCTCCCGCAACAGCTACGCGTGGCTCAAATCAGACCAGTCAAAACAGAAGAACGACCTGCAGGAACAGGATCACTGCGAGCAACACGCTCTGGTGCTGAACCTGTTCTGATCAGTCCTCGGCGTTCACAAGCAGGTGCCGGCATTCCTCAGCGAATCCGGCACCGACTTCGGCATAGTAGTTGAACGCCACATCGACACCTTTTGCTAACAGCTCCTGGCGCTCATCTTCATAGCGGGCGACCGCAGCAACACGTCCCTCATAACCCGCCAGCGTCATCATCTGAAGTGTTGCGCGCATTTCTTCCTGTGATGGCAGCGCAAGCATCACCAGCCGTACCTCACAACGGGAGGCCTGCTGCCAGAACTCAAGATCATCGGCATCTCCGGCGATCACATTGAATCCCTCACCCTTAAGGGATTTCACACGATCATTGTCAGACTCCAACCCGCAGACATCCGCGACTCCGTCTTTCTCTAACGACTGATAGGCACCCTTCCCTACACGCCCCATACCAATGATCAGGGCATCGACCTTTGCCGGTATTCTGACAAACTGATGCGCGCCCCGGCGCTCGAAACGGTTAATCTGGCGGTGGAACCGTGCGTATATATAGTGGGCTTTACGATAGAGCACCGTACTGATAAGAAACGACACGGACATGGCCAGCGCAATCATGACCAACCACTCATCACTCAGCCAGCCAATATCTACGCCCATGTCCGCCACAATCAGACCAAATTCGCTGTAATTGCTCAGCGCCAGAGACGTCAGGTACGCCGCCCGGCCAGACAACCCGAACAGGATAAACGTGAAATAAAAGAGGACGAATTTAAGTACCAGCAGCAGGGTCAGCCCTACCATCACCGGCAACATATCTATGTGCGGCAGCGCGGTGAATCCGATAGACAGAAAGAACCCGATCAGGAACAGGTCTTTGAAATTCATCAGCGTTTTATACAACTCCGAAGCCTTACTGTGGCCGGCAATCATAATCCCCATCACAAGAGCGCCGAGATCGCCTTTGACGCCTAACGCAGAGAAGGCCTCGTATCCCCCAAGCGCAAGAAAAAGCCCCATCAAAGGCAGCAACTCCCCGTGTCCGGCCTGGTTTGTCATCCAGTAAAAGACTGGCCGTAACAGTGGCAATCCCAGCAGAACGATCGCCCATTCCGAAGGCACCTTCCCTGTTGCCGCCACCAGGAAGATCACTGCAATAACATCCTGAACGATGAGAATACCGAGAGCCAGACGACCATGACGCACCTTCAGCTCTGACGCTTCTTCCAGCATTTTTACAACAGCAACGGTTGAAGAAAAGCTGAGCGCAAACGCCACCAGAGCCGCGGTACGCAGATCAACCGCAAAAGCCTCACTCAACCCCAGCCAGGTAGGCACCGGCAACGCAGCAATACCAAGCAGGACCCAGCTACTGCTCTGCACCAGCGTACTGCCCCAGACCTCACGTCTGATAAGTGCCTTAAGATCGAGCTTCAGACCGATGGTGAACAACATCAGCGTAATCCCCAGATTTGCCAGCTCATCGAGCATCGCTGTCGGCTCAAAGCCCGCGGCATTGAGTGCAAACCCAGCAACCAGATATCCGATCAGAGGCGGAAGCGTCAGCTGTCTGGCCACCAGGCCGAAGACAAAAGCAATAAGAATCCAGAGAAAATCCATAAATGTGTACTGTCAGTTCAGAATGTCGCTGTTAAACCCGAGTATACCTGCACATCTCCCAGGTTCTCGTCAAAACCGTAGGCAACGCCCAACACCAGAGGGACAGGTATCCGATAACCTGCCAGAAGCGTCAGGCGCAGATCGAATCCCATACCTGCAACGGCTCCTTGTTCAGCCTGATCGTAATCACTGTCCCAGGCCCGGCCACGTTCAAGATACAGACTTACCTGCAGATCATCAGCTCCAACCGGCCAGTATGACCAGTTGGAGTTAAACGCCTTGACCTGAGTACGGTACGTCAATCGCTGTCGTTCGTAATAGCGCCCCCTGAATGCAGCATCGTCGTAGCCTCTGAGGCTTAACTGATCACGGCCAAAGAGGGCTTCATCCTCCTGAGGAGGCAGCCCCCCAACCTGCCACTCTGGCGCGTCTTCGCCGGCATAACCGCCTTTAATATCGACCACCAGAGACTGACGTCCAGCGAGATCAAACCCGTAATTCCACCCTAACTGTGCGTGAAGGCCAGCATAATAATCACCAGAAAGTCCGAAATCTTCGATCACAAGCTGTGAGTAGCTTCCCCAGGGAAGGGGTGAATTCAACGCAGTCTTCTGCAGGTTAACCACACCTGCGAGGCCCAGCGACGTTGACTGAAAGGCACGTTCCCCAAGTAACGTCACTCCTGGTTCAACATCGACGACTTCGGAGCGTTGATGCACCAGACCCGCGTGTATACCAACCCGGTCCCGCCATCCTCTGAGAAGCCACAGCCTCGCCAGTGTGGCCTGATCTTCTTCCAGGATCGTCCGACCTTCCACTGACTCCAGCAACTCGAAAAAACTGTGGGTCCGTTCATACCTCAGCTCCCAGCGCTCAAACTGATACTGCAGATTCCAGTTAGGCGCCGCCTCTTCAGATCCATAGGTCAGCTGCAACTGATAAAGATGACGGCCAAGAGCATCTGTCCCTCCGGTCACCAGCCCCGCTTCTGTGCGACCGGAACTGGCGGCCAGATATGGAAGCCAGAAGTAAGGCCGCAGGGTACGCCATGGAGAATACGGCGCTGGTGACGTGGTCTCTGCCGCTTTCAGTTGCACAGGGCCATGAGTCTCCTCTCCACGCCCCGTTAAATAAGCAGTGGCCAGCGAAGGCTCCATATCTTGAGCGGCTTCAAGACTGACACTCCTGAACCGGAATCCGCCTGCGGTATATTCCTGATACCAAACTCCACCCTGCAAAGGTTCCGGTGATACCGCTGCCGAGTCAGAAGCGGCCACCAATTTCCCGTCAAGCGCCCGTATCTGAAAACGACCATCAATATCAGAGACAAAAATCACTGCGCCCTCTGAGGTGAAACGGGGGGACATTTCTGACGCAACCGAATCAGTCAGCCTTTCCCATTGGCGCCCTTTCATCGTGAAAGAGGCAATGTCCCAGGAAAGTCCCGACTCCTTATAGGCTGCAACAATCGTCTGGCCGTCAGGCGAAACATCAAAATCGCCGACAAGCTCACCGTATTCTCCCTGCCACAGCAGGCTTACTTCCCCTGCCCTGCTGATCAACAACAGACGGCTGAGACCCTGATCAAAACTGGTCGCGACCCATCCTGACGCGTCAGGCAGCCAACGCACATCAGCGAGACGCTCGTTTTCAGTCACCCAGCGCCAGCGGCCCTCACTGAAGTAGGCCAGATCACCCGTGTTGCGCCCGCTCGCGTACATATTCCGCCGGATCCCCACCAACTCGTCATCTGCTGAAGCAGCGAGGGCGACAATATCGTCGGCATCACCCAGCTTCCGACAATCCGGAAACTGATGACATTTAAGTAAGGCCGGACGGTCTTCATCATTACGCTCAATCAGATACAGGAAGTGAGACGACGCGGTACTTACCTGTTCGCGGTAAGTGTCCTGTGGCCCTGACCAGACAACGGCCTCTTCACTGCCGAAACGCTTGACCATGGCAAAATAAAATTCAGACCAGAGCTGTCCAAAACTTCTGCCAAAGGCAAGATAGGCAGAATCGTTCATTGAGACCCAGGGAATGATTTCGTTACTGTATAGCTGCAGCCAACGCTTCAATGCGTCTTCGCCATACGTCTTCGCCAGGTATTCGATAAAGAACGCGCCGTACAGATAATATTGCCCGTAAGGCCAGTCTTTGGCAGCGACTGCTGCGTTCCCCAGGGAGGCAAAGCGCCCTGCCCTTACTTCTTCCTGCATCTGCATCAGGTACCAGGAAGAAGCCAGACGCCCCGTGCCCTGCTCGTAATCTGTCTCGAGATACACGGCAAGCCCCTCAATCAGCATCGGTGTCGTCAGGCTGTGCGGGAAGAACAAAGGCATCCGGCCAAACAGATCACGTCCGAGTGCGGGGACAGGACCCGCCATTTCCATGTGGAGTACATGCACATATTCATGCCTGACGAGAATATTCAGCCAGTCCTGATTATCTTCAAGCCCTGAAAGCTCGTGAGGGGGTGTCAGATAGAGGCGTATCTGCGGAAACGGAAAAAACGTTGCCCAGCCGTTGGCGTCATCCTGATCATCAGACAACACCAGCTGAGTCCGGTGCACGGGGGGCTGCCCAAAGAAAGGAACCAGATCCCGGTGGGCCTGCTCAGCAACCGCCAGCGCTCTGCGTGCATGCGATTCGTAGACGTCTCCCACCGGATAATGGGCCTGAAAGTGATCGGACGTTAACGTTAACCAGCCATTCCGACCGGGACCGTCCCAGGCAACAGGCTCGGATAACGCAGGAAGAGCGAGAAGAAGCAGGCACACAAAGCGCAGAAGCATGAGTCAGTCCATGAATCCAAATCAAGGATGATAGCGACCTGGAGTGACACTTAAAAGCGCCGGATGGGTTCAAAAACCCACCTCCACAGAGTAGAGTCGCGGCTCCGCTAACAGGGCCATCGTATGGAACTTGATATCATTTATCAGGACGAGTATCTCGTCGCAATCAATAAGCCAAGCGGGCTACTTGTGCACCGCAGTGAAATCGACCGCCATGAGACCCGTTTCGCTCTGCAGCTGGTCCGTAACCAGATCGGGCAACGGGTTTACCCGGTACACCGGCTAGATAAACCCACCTCGGGAGTTCTGCTATTCGCCCGGCAGCCAGAAATTGCCAGCCAACTGGTTGAGCAGTGGCGTCAACGCGATGTTGAGAAGCACTATCTGGCCATCGTTCGGGGCTATATGCCCGAGTTCACCCATCTCGACTACGCGATGTCTCCACCGGTTGATAAGTACGCGAAGCACGAAAGAGTTAAACCGCCCCAGGAAGCCATCACCGACTTCATGTGTCTCGCGACGACCGAGATACCGGTAGAAATCGACAAATATCCACAGTCACGGTATTCGCTGCTCGACTGTCGGCCTTTTACCGGTCGAAAACACCAGCTACGCCGGCACCTCAAACATCTGAGTCATCCTATCATCGGAGATGCCCGGTACGGCAAAGGGAAACACAGCCGCTACTTCCGCGACCATCTGAATGCCCCCCGCCTGCTTCTGCATGCATGGAGCCTGAGTATGGAGCATCCGGTGAGTGGCGTATCAATGACATTGATAGCTTCGCCCGACCGGGTGTTCCGGCAGCTCCTGGAGAGATTCGACTGGCTTAATGCATTGCCTCCCGCCCTGTCTGAGACATTGAAAGAAGCCCCGCATCCGTCCATGGATGAATGGCTATACCCGGACGAAGATACCGGGGATCTGTCCTGAAGCCCCGAAATCCGGGGCTCCGCCAGTCTTACCCACAATATCTGTGGATAACTCTCTGAATAAGTTTTTGAAATGTTGCTGTAACCCGCATGAAACAAGGGCTCAGCTTAATCTGGTGAAAAATGTAACAGAAAATTTTTCTTTATATTTCAATAGGTTGCAAAACCATGGCCAGTATTGACAGTTTTATGACTAACGCCTGACGCACATACAGTCAAGCATTTGTCGATGTGAATAACGCAATTCGAAGTGAAGTAATTCTGTCAATACGGGTGACCTGTTTTTTTGTTGATTAACTGCAATTTTGTCGGACTTTGTCCAGTTCGAGTTTCCCACAAAATCTGTGGATAACTTTGTGTATAATAATTTAAAAAGTGCCACAATCCCCGTAAATATGGGCCCCCGATACAGATTGCTCAATTTTTAACCTAACAAAAAACCTATATTTTTCAATGACTTATAAAAATCAATAGGATGTTTCATGAAATCTACGCCAAATTGACACATTTTTTCGGCCAATTAAACAGGTGTGTATAAGCCAGCACCAATTTTGTTCTGGGTGCACCTCAAGTGCCCTTTTTTTGCAAGATTTAAGTGAATTTAATTTCGACGGGTTAAGAAAGGACATATGTGGGCACAATCAGCCCTGTGGACAACTCTGTGAACTGTCCAGTGATAACTCCCCATAGCGCCCACCCTGCGTAGAATCAGTTTTATGCACAGCGCAGAATGACAGTCTGCTGTGCACTTTTTAATGACATAAAAAAACCCGCCGGAGCGGGTCATTTTCTGTGCACAGGATCGTATCAGTTAATACCAAGACGTGCGGCAAGTGCCTGAGCTTCCATATAGCCCGGTATCAGTGCACCATTTTCAGTCACTATGGCAGGCGTCCCACTGACGCCGATATTTTTCCCCAGGGTGTACTGAGCAGCGACCGGTGAATCACACTGATCAGAGCTTGTCATTTTGGCGATCCTGGTCTGCAGGCGATCAAACTCTGCGATGGCCTGCTCGCGGGCTTTCGGATTCTGAGATGACCTTGCACGGCTATACGCCTGTGACAGCTCCCCCTGAGCCGTCTTAACATCTGTCATCGCCTGCGCCCGATCATCGACACACCAGACATGATTAATCTTCGCAAATGAATCGGTCGGTTGCCCCTGTTCATCCAGAATCCCGGCTCGTGGGAATGCCAGGTACCGGACCGTAATCCCCAGTGTATTCAGCTCTTCAACTTCACGATGCAGCTTCTGGCAGTATCCGCAGTCAATGTCGGTAAATACGTTAATCACCGCCTTCTGCTCACCTTTCGCTTTGAAGAGCACGGTGTCTTTATCCGGAATACCCGCCATTTCCTGAGCCCGTAAGGTATCCATGCGGGAGTTGGTGACGTTCACTGCACCGCCCGGAGTCACCTGATAGAGCTGATTGTCATAAACAAAATAGCCCAGATCAGGCGTCATATGGAGAAGACCACCGTCTGTCATCTGTACTTCCAGTATCTGGCCTTCACCCAACGGATACACCGCAGTCACCTGAGCAGCTGGCCCAAGCACGGATTTAAGCTGGTTTTCTGCCTGGCTTCGCAGATCGGTTTCTGCCAGAGCTGAAGCGCTGATCATGGCGCCGGCTAAGGCGGCCAACAGAGTCTTTTTCATAGTCGTCTTCTGTTCAGGTATCGGTGTCTGATGCGATTTACATCAGCATAATGTCTCTACTTTGCCTGAATATGGCAAAAAAAAACGGGCCAGAGGCCCGTTTTTCGTAAAGAAGAGTTAGATCTTCTCTTTGATACGTGCAGACTTACCGCTACGCTCACGCAGGTAGTACAGCTTAGCCTGACGAACGTCACCACGACGTTTAACTGCAATGCTGTCAACCAGTGGGCTGTGAGTCTGGAAAGTACGCTCAACGCCAACACCGTGAGAAATCTTACGTACGGTGAAAGCAGAGTTCAGGCCACGGTTACGCTTACCGATAACCACACCTTCGAACGCCTGCAGACGCTCACGGGTACCTTCTTTAACTTTTACCTGAACGACAACAGTGTCACCAGGGCCAAAAGCTGGGATCGCGTCTTTCAGCTGCGCGTTTTCAATCTGCTGAATGATTGGGTTCTTGTTGCTCATTGTTCGCTCCTTAACAGTCTGACGGGCTCTCAGCGTGCTCGTTCAGATATTCTGTCAATAACTTTTGTTGCTCGTTAGTCAGTTCCAGTTCTGCCAATAAGTCGGGTCTGCGTTGCCAGGTTCGACCCAACGCCTGCTTGAGGCGCCACTGACGGATTTTCTCGTGATTTCCACTCAACAGTACCTCTGGCACTGTCTGACCTTCGTAAACTTCAGGTCGGGTGTAATGCGGACAATCCAGCAAGCCATCCATAAAGGAGTCCTGCTGCGCTGACAGTTCGTGTCCCAGCACGCCGGGCACCAACCGGATCACGGCATCCATTAACGTCATAGCTGGCAGTTCCCCACCACTGAGTACGAAATCTCCGACAGACCATTCTTCGTCAACTTCGCGCTCAATCAGACGTTCATCAATACCTTCGTATCGCCCGGCAACCAGAATCAGTTTGTCGTGCTGAGCAAGCTCAAGTACGCCCTGCTGATCCAGCTTACGGCCCTGGGGTGACATATAGATCACCTTCGCGCCGTCACCAGCTGCTGCTTTCGCAGCATGGATGGCATCGCGCAGAGGCTGAATTTTCATCAACATGCCCGGGCCACCGCCATACGGTCGATCGTCCACTGTCTGGTAGTTGTCGTAGGCGTAATCCCGTGGATTCCAGCAGGTTACACTTACTTTATCCTGTTTGACGGCACGTCCGCTGACCCCTTGTCCGGTCAACGCCTGAATCATGTCAGGAAACAGAGTTACAACACCAAACCACACCGGTCTTCACTCCTCTCTGGCCCTGTTGGCCAGGGGTTAAAAATCCGGGTCCCAGTCTACCTGGATCATACCGCCGTCCAGATCGACTTCGAGAACGTATTGATCCACAAAAGGAAGCAGTCTCTGTTGCTGATCAACGCTGCCTTCGCAAGGCTGCACTGTCATCACCTGATTACCGCCACCGGAATCAAAAAGTTCTTTTACCTGGCCCAGTACCACGCCTTCAGTGTTAACCACTTTCAGGCCGATCAGCTGGAACCAATAATGTTCATCTTCGTCCAGTTCAGGAAGCTGCTCTTCGGGGATCCCGATGTCGCACTGATGTAAAGACAGTGCCAGATCGCGATCGTTTATTCCCTGCAGGCAGGCTACTAAACCTTTCCCCTGGGTCTTACCCTGCAATACCTTGAACTCTTTCCACTGGCCATCTTTACGGATGTACCAGATCGGGTATTCCAGAATATTGCTCATCGGATCTGTGTAGGAATACACCTTCACCCATCCTTTGATACCGAACGCAGTGCTGATTTTTCCGAGAACGTGGATGTTCTGGTCTGACACTGTGCTCTCCCCGGGGTTTACCAATTAAGCCTGAGCTTTCTTGGCGTCTTTGATCAGCTTAGCTACACGATCAGTAGGCTGTGCGCCTTTCGCCAGCCAGTATTCAACACGCTCGAGATCGAGACGGGTTGGCTCTTCCTGGCCACGAGCAACTGGGTTGAAGAACCCTACACGCTCGATAAAGCGACCGTCGCGTGGTGCGCGCGCGTCAGCTACGTTGATGTGATAAAAAGGACGTTTCTTAGAGCCACCACGGGCCAAACGAATAACTACCATAAAGTCGATACACTCCGGTCGTTTTATCAAGTGGCAAGTTTTGAGATCGCCTGCCGTTAATCATCCCACCTGTTTCGAGTCACGCTCAGCGTGTCTTCAGACAGACGGGGCCTATTAAAAGGGCGCGTAGTTTAAGTCAGCGGGCGTACAGAATCAAGACTTCCAGACGCAAGGCCCCCCGCGCCAGGCCAGACGGATAAATATCACCCAGAGCAATTGTAAAGCCCTGCTCTCAAGGTAGTATGCGCTTCACGAGTCTACTTCCTACCAAGGTCCATCAAAGCCACAAAAGGACAGTGATATGTACAAACACAAGCTTTACCTGTTCGGCTTTATCTCTGCCGCCGTGCTGATTATCGCTCTGGCTGGGGTCGCTGTTTCAGCACAGATCACCAAAGAGAACCTGCGACAGAGTGTCACTGCCCAGACCCTGTTATCGGAACACCAGATGCTCTCCAGTATCTCGTACCGACTGTTTAAGCAACTCACGGACGAACTCATCTTTGGTCGCAACGCTAACCAGGCGCTGGTCCGCAACAAACGACAGATGATTGAAGAGTCACTGCGTGTCATCCGTGATCTCGAAGTACAGCAGCGCGAAGAGCTGGGTCCGGACGTTACCCAGGGCAGTGTCGAAGATACGGATGAACTGGAAGCACTGATCGGCGAAATTATTACAGAATTCAATGAGGTCATCGCCCTGAATGACCAGACACCCCTCAGCCAGCAGGAGCGCCTGCAACAGCTGCTGGAATACACAATCGACAATAAATTCCGCGAAGCCATCAATGCCGCAGTGTCCCGCCAGAGCCGGATGGTATCTGCGACCAATGCCCGTATCGAAGCTCTTAACAGTGCCATTGTCTGGTTCAGCGTGATTCTCTGTCTGCTCGTCGGACCTTTCATCGTCTTTGGTTGCGTCTGGCTCTTCAACCAGCTCTATCAGCCTCTGACCGTCATCCAGGGCGGTACTCAGGTGATTGCGTCCGGCAACTATAACTTCCGGCTGCCTGAAAACCTTGACCGTGAATTCGATTCTCTTGTTCAGTCCCTTAACCAGATGGCTCAACAACTGGCCGAGCACGCCCAGCAGCAGGACACCATGCGGACCCAGCTACAGTATGAGGTCGATCAACGCACCTCCGAACTGACTGAGGCGAACAAACAGCTGACACTACTGGACGCCCGCCGTAAGCAGTTTATTGCCGATATTTCGCACGAGCTGCGCACCCCACTGACCATCATCCGCGGCGAAGCTCAGGTCACACTGCGTCAGAATAATCCTGTGATTGATGACTACCGTGGCGCGTTACAGACAGTGCTGGACCAGGTGGTCAGCCTCAGTCTGCTGGTCGATGATCTGCTGCTTCTGGCCAGAGCAGAGATCAATCAGCTGCGCCTGTATCCCGACACTATCCGGGTCGACGCGCTGATCGAGAACCAGCTTGATCACTGGCAACGTAAGTTTCCACAGCGTGAATTCCAGTTCACCAGACCGGAGGCCGAAACCCGGATCTACGCCGATGAACAACGCCTGCAGCAGATCCTGACGGTCCTTCTGGATAACGCGACCCGTTACTCACCAGCAGATACTCCGGTCGATGTGACTCTTACTGAAAAAGACAAATGGGTCGAACTGCGGGTCCGGGATTACGGCGAGGGAATCTCCCCTTCTGACGTGCAGTATATTTTTGAGCGGTTTGTGCGTTTCCGTCCGAGAACCGAGGGCTCGGGTCTGGGCCTGTCTATCGCCAGAGTACTGGTCGAAGCACACCACGGTGATATTCAGGTGGAATCTGAGCTGGGGCGCGGCTCGGTCTTTATAGTAAAGCTCCCTCAGGAGGTTGTCGGATGAAAGTACTGATTGCGGACGATGAACTTCCCCTGCTGAGCTTTCTGCGGCGTGGTCTGGAGTCAGAGGGTATTGATGTTATCTGCGAAAGCGATGTTCACAACCTGATCGCGACCATCAGTCACGAAACGCCGGATATTGCGGTTCTCGACCGTATGTTCGGGCATACCGACAGTCTGATGCTGCTGCAGAGTATAAAGCGCTTACCGTCGGCCCCGATGATTCTTCTGTTAACCGCTATGGATGATGTCGCCGACCGGGTGGAAGGGCTGCGTCAGGGCGCCGACGACTACCTCTGCAAACCGTTCGATTTTGAAGAGCTGCTGGCCCGCATTCAGGTACTGGGCCGACGTTCTGTTCCCAACGCAGATTCGTCAGTGACCTCCCTGAGATGTGGGGAGCTTGTATTGTCTGCGGAAGAACGGATTGCCCGCTATCAGGGTGAAGAGATTCCACTGACACGACTGGAGTATGATCTGCTGGAGTTTTTCGTTGAAAATAGCGGCAAAGTGCTCAGTCGTGAGCGTATTCTGCAGAGGGTCTGGCAGGCGGAGAAAGATCCACTCACAAATATTGTGGATGTTTATATCAGTCGGTTGAGACAACGCCTCAGCAGCACTATCGATATCCGTATCGAAACGCTGCGAGGAAATGGCTACCGGTTACTGCAGCAACCGACAGCCTGAGGGTGCTTATTTTTTCATTGGTATTACTTAATCGCCGACAGCAACTGTGGATTCAGAACCAGGTTGCGGACGCCGTGAGCGTGGTCTTCGTCAAAGCGGTTGTCATTACACCACTTGCCGACAGAATTAATGTCAACCACCGCAACTTCAGGACGGACACTCCAGCTCACCTGCAGAGGTGACCCTTTTTCGTTGTATGAAGGACCAGTAGTCGAACCTTCATACTCTACCGGAGTGCCGGTATCTGTTGGAATATTGGCCGCCTGGAAGTAACCATTCTGCTGACTGATCTGAGCCATCTCAACAAAATCGGCTGCGGATGAATCATTCGCCAGAACAATCACCTGAGCTTCCACACGCAGCTGCGGGTTCATGATGTTTTCCTGCAGACAAGCCCCCAGTGTCGGGCCTGGTTCGATCTGCGCAGTGGTGTGAACGAAGTGAACTTCGATTGTGTCGCCCGGTACCAGACCACCACAGATATCTGCTTTCACTGGCTTCAGCTGCTTTTTCTTCAGCTCGCCGTCAAACAGATAACCTGTGCCATGCCCCTGGCCGTCGCCATTACCTGCATACGTTGTGAACTCCCCACCTTTATGCTCGGCACCAATATGAAAGTGGATATTGCAGAGATTCATCTCGCTGCGATCAGGCGCAGTTGAAAACTTATTGCTGTTAGTGCCCGCAGCAACATCGATATCTCGCGGTGACTGCGGGCCAAAGCCTTTACCTTCGGTGTTCACGGCCAGTGCCGCACGTTGCTGTTCGATAACGCTGTCTGCAACATCTGTAATGGCTTCTTTTTTAGCGCCAGCCATTGCTATCGCAGGTGTCAGAATCAGACCCGCCAGCATCGCTGTTTTCATTGTTTTCATTACTCTGCTCTCCGTAGTTTGAGACATGGTGAATTGTCAGGGCACTAAGGTACCGGGAGAGACTGAAAACGGCCTGAAAAGAAGATTAAAAAAAGATTAATAATGCGTATAAAGGCATCAGCATAAGCGGAATATCCGCTCAAAGTTCCACTTTGCTTCCTGATCCGGTAAAGGGACGGAACTGCTCTATACACTGTGCGGGAGTCACGCCAAATTCGCGTCGGAATGCGGTTATAAAATTAGAGCTGTGATTATAGCCGGCCTGATAGGCGACCTCACCGATACTCACACCAGCCACCAAAAGCGCACGACGAGCCTGTTCCAGCTGACGCTTACGGATGTATTTCTGAACCGTCATATTAAACGATGACTTAAAACGTTTCTGTAATGTACTGACACTCATTCGTCCTTCTGCGGCAATCTCTTTTACGCCGGAACCATGTAAGACCGCACGGTCTACCAGACTCAATAACGCAGCGTCAGCGGCAGGAGGGTAAGCATGCTCACCCTCAGGAATAGCACTCAACTCGTGCAGACATTCGCGCACAATCGCAAGAACGAGGTATTCAGCATTCACCTGAGACTGCAGATCTGATCTGTTATCAGTTGTCATCAGTGACGTAACTGCGTCCAGAAGATGAGCAGGCAACGGCCACGCCTTTGAGCACCCATGATGACTGAACAATCTTCTGACGAAATCATCTCCAGATACCGACCGGCGCTCGAACCAGGACTGCGCGAGCGTGATATTTATTTTGCGGACACGGTGACCTGCTTCAAGGTAACGACTGAATATGTCCCGCTGACCGACAACCAGTGTATGCAGTAAAGGTACCCCGCCGTCTTCCACCGACGACGTATGTTTCAGGCTGTGCTTACGTCCACCAAGCGAAAACCTGAGATCAGCCTCGAACACAATATTGATACTCAGCCCGGGGGCGACCTCCGCTGTGCTGATCGCCGCCTGGACCTCGCAACCATCAACGACATGCAGAGAGATGTCATCTGAAATCTGCCTGTGCCAGAAACGCCCCTCCATCAGGTGTTGCCTGCGGTCTTCTGCCGTCAGGTTCTGAAGTCCAGCGCGACCATTCATTGCGCGGATTTCGTCCCCAGACACCCGGGGCGCACTTTGCTCGGCCGCATCAACAGGATCACGTTCCTTCATAACAATCTGCTCTTTTCGCATAGCAACAAACGACTCCCTGAGAGACACCTCAAAGGTAGAATAATAACGATTCTCATTTGAAAATCACGGATTAATATTAAGGAGTCTTCCGTATGTCCGCTAAGATACCTTCCGGTTACAGCGCCCTCGCAGTAGCGATCGGCCTGACTGTCTCTGCCCCTTCGATCGCAGCGCAGGTCACGACCGACGACGAAGCCAAACCACTTCAGCTCGACACTGTCGAAGTCTGGGGAACCGCAGTCATCTCTTCTTCCGTCAACATCGATGAAGACAGCATGCAATTGCGTCAGGCAGACCACATCTCAGATCTGCTACGTACGATTCCGGGTGTCGATGTCGGTGGCGCTCATTCGCTGAACCAGCGCATAACTATCCGCAGCATGGATGACAAAGACATCGACATCACCATTGATGGTGCGCGTCAGAACACTTACATGTTCCACCATATGGGTAACCTGCAGATCCACGCAGATATCCTTGAGTCTGTGGACATACAGGTTGGCAAAAACTCGGTTATCAATGGCGGCCTGGGTGGTACGGTGAAGTTCCGTACCAAGTCAGCAGATAAGTTGCTCCAGAAAAACGCGCAGTTCGGCGGCCGTCTGCAGGCCGGCTACAACAGCAACAAAGGTCACAGCCTTGCCGCAACAGGGTATGGCCAGCTCACGGAGCAGGTCGACGTTCTCGCTTATCACAACCATGTGCAGCGCGGTAACTACACCGTCGGCGGCGGTGAGATCCTGGATTCAAATGGCGATGAACTGGAAGGCACAGATGGCGAAGTTCTGGGTCTTGAAGGTACCCAGAAAGACAGCCTGTTGAAGTTCGGGATCGATCTTGATGCCAACCAGCGTCTGAGTATTGGCTACGAGCGCTATCGCGACAAAGGCGACTACAGCCAGCGCCCGGATATGGGACTCGCCACGGATCTGGCAATCGGAAACTCTCTTGGTATTCCATTAGAATGGCCCACCGAGTTTGACCGCGATACCTACACCATTAATTACGATGCTCAGCTGGGCGCAACGTATATCGAAGCCACACTTTACAACAACGAAAGTACCTTTAACCGGGATGAAACCGGCTACGCAGAAAACCCAGCGTTTGCCGATTCCGCAGGACGGGGAACCGGGATCGCACAACTACGCGGCGTAAACCTGTTGCTTGAAAGCTCGCTCAACGACCACACGCTGACCTATGGTATCGAGCACACCTTGTATGACACCGAGTACAAGTACGTTCTGACCAGCGGTGACACTGAAAGGAATACCGAAGATTCGGCGACCACCAGCCTTTATCTCCAGGATCGCTGGAACATCAAAAATACCGACATCATTATTGGTGGTCGCTATGACACGGTCGAACTGAACACGACACTGACAGACGACAGCTTCAGTGAATTCACTGCCGGTCTGGGCATTGAACAACAAATTACTGATGGCTTAAGCGCCGGCTTGCACAGCACTCAGCTGTTCAAAGCCCCAGAGGTAGCGGAAGTCTATGTTGGCGCTGGTTTATACGATACGCCAAACCCTGATATCGAAGCAGAAACGGGCATCAACCATGAACTGAGCCTGGATTACGCTGATGCAGTACTGGGTGCCGATAAATTCAGTGTTGGCGCAACTGTGTTTCAGACGGAGATCAACGACTACATCTACGACTACGCAGCCCGCGGTTTCAAAGACAACGTGGGTGATCTGACCATTCGTGGCTCTGAACTCTACCTCGGCTATGACATCGCTAACCTGCAAACCATGCTGACATTCTCACGCGCTGCCAGTGATCTGAATGCGACGTCTGAGTACCCACAATTCGATGGCGCACGCATCGACCGCCAACAGGGTAATACGTTGAGCCTGAACCTCGACTACACCCTACCCGCAACGGGAATTACGCTGCACGCTGACGTCCTGAATGTCGACGATCTGGACGATGCTCTGGATATCGATGGCGCTTCATTAGATAAAGCCAAAGACGGCTACACCGTTGTTAACGTCTCCGCACGTTGGGCACCTTCTACGGTCTCAGGTCTGACGGTAACTGCGGGTATCGATAACCTGACTGACGAGTTTTATGCATCGCAGTCAAGCCGAACGGGGGTATCCAATCACCCACGCTTTGGCGAATTGTACTTGTACGACTACGAGCCAGGGCGCAACTACAAACTGACTCTGGCCTACCAGTTCTGAAGAAATAGAAAGGTAGACGGCATCACGCAACGTGCTGCCGTCTGAATTATGCGTAGCTGTATTCGCGGAGACGTTCGGCAGGCGCCGGATTGGCGGGATTACGGATCATCCAGTGACGGTTATTACGCGCATAATCGTTAGCCAACAGACCAGGAAGGTCGTACACCACCTGTAAAATCTGAGGCATGGTGAGTAATTCAACGGGGCCGAAAGCCACCACTTCTCCCTGCTTGAGCAGCAATACCCGGTCTGCCCAGGATGCAGCCAATGCCATGTCATGCATTACCGCCAACACACCTACGCCCGCTCCGGCGAATTCAGAGACTCGGTTCATGATGCTGTGCTGATGCGCTGGGTCAGCGGCAGAAAAGCATTCATCCAGTAACAGGTAATGCCCTTCGCCGCCCTTTTCCCGACAACTCCAGATCTGAACCAGCACCCGCGCCATCTGGGTACGCTGCTGCTCCCCTCCGGACAACCCGGTGTATTCCCGCCCTCGCAGATGCCAGACATCCATCAGCTGCATGGCTTCCTGCTGCCAGTGACGGGTGCGTACTTCATCCATGTGCGGGCTCCGCCCCAGAGCGACAACTTCGTGGACTCTCAGCGGAAAAGACAGAGTGACACTCTGTGGCATCACCGCCAGCCGCCGGGCTCTCTCGGTAGCAGGCATCCTGTGCAGGGCTTGTCCGGCCAGAAGCACATCCCCCTGATCGGCCCTGAGTTCATTCGTCAGGCAACTGAGCAACGTACTCTTGCCTGCGCCATTGGCCCCCAGCACCGCAATACGGTCACCGGACGATACTTCAAGGCTGACATCCGAGAGTATGTGCCGACCGCCAAGGCGAACAGACAGGTGTTTTGCACTGAGCGTCATATCCATTTCCTGCTTTGCTGTACAAGAAGAATCAGAAACACCGGGCCACCGATCAGCGCCATCAACAGGCCGACAGGAAGATCTGCCGGTGCCATCACTGTACGTGCCAGAGTGTCAGCCACCAGCAGGAGCAGCGCTCCAGCAATGGCAGACAGCGGCAGCAGACTCCGATGATCCGGGCCCACAGACAGCCTCAGCAGATGAGGCACCACCAGGCCAATAAAACCAATCATGCCACTGACAGCCACTCCGGCGCCGACCATCAGTGCCGCAGCCCCCAATAACAGACGCTTTTCACGTTGGACGGGAAAGCCGAGATGTCCGGCAACCTGCTCTCCCATCAGCATGGCATTGAGGACCCGCGCGCGCGTACAGACCAGAATCAGAGGCAGACCAATAAGGCAGGCTACCGCACCGATTTCTGTCCAGCGCGCATTTGCGAGACTGCCCATCGACCAGAAGGTCATATCCCGCAGCTGCTGATCATCTGCCATGTAGGTAAGGACACCGGTCGCTGCTCCGGCAAGCACATTGATGGCAATACCGGCCAGCAATAACAGCGCAACCTGAGTTTTGCCCTGACGGGTTCCCAGACGGTAGATTACCAGGGTAACCAGAAGGCCTCCCGCAAACGCAGCCAGTGGCAATGCCCACGGGCCTGTCAGACCCTTCCATCCCTGCAGCCAGGTAGCACTCAGAACGATCACTGACACTGCCGCCAGAGCAGCGCCACTGGAGACACCAATCAAACCGGGGTCAGCAAGGGGGTTACGGAAAACCCCCTGCGTCACACAACCGGCAACCGCCAGCCCCGCGCCGACGAGCATCGCCAGCACCACCCGTGGCAGCCGTAGTTCACGCACGACCCAGTCAGCCGAGCCCGCCAGAGACTCGCCCTGCAGCGTCCTCCAGACGGACGCGAAAATATCGTTCACCTGCAACGTCATGGGTCCCGTCAGTAATGCCCAGACGGCGACCAGAAGCAGCAGTGAACATAAAGCGGTCAGCGCCAGTGTTGCCTTACCCGGTAAGGACGTGCCCGGCGCCGTGCGTAACGCCAGCCCCGTCACTCGCCTGCCACCTCAACCGTTCCGGAAGTGGGGTACAGGAGAGGAATCAGCAATTCGAGCACCTCAGGAAGACGTGGACCAAATCCGAGTACCAGCCCGACATCAACATGATGGATACGCCCTGATGAGGCAGCCGGAGTCATGGCGAGGGTCCGTTCGATCTGATCACCGGCATCGTCTCCGGTATGACCGACAAGCACCACCTGAGGAGCTGCCTGAAGGGCCCCCTCAGCACTGACAGGCTTGTAGCCACGATGCGTAAACACGTTCGAGGCACCCATCATATCGAGCAAAGCCTGAGCACCGGTCTTCTGTCCCGCCGCCATCAGGCCACGGTTACCCGCACCGAGCAGAAACAGGGTGTCTGGGTGGGCATCCGGAATACGGGCAAGGGCTGCCTGGCTGCGCTCACCGACCGACGCCGCCAGACGCCGAGCTTCTTCTGTCAGGTTGAGCGTTTCACCCACCGCAATGATTCGTGCCTGCACTCCGGCAACGGAATCTTCAGCAGCTATCCGGCGGACCCTGATACCCGCTTCCTGCAGTTGTGCAAACACAGTCTCAGGCCCGGCATCATCGCTGGCGATCACCAGATCTGGATGCAGCGCAAGGATGCCCTCGGCCGAAAGCTGCCTCATATAGCCGACCTGAGGCAGATCCAGAGCGGCTTTCGGGTAGCGACTGGTCGTATCCACCGCAACCAGACGATCCTGCGCGCCCAGAGCGTAAACAATTTCCGTCAGAGCACCATCAATACTCACAACCCGCTCTGCTGCATGGGTTGCCTGTGACAGTCCACAGGCAACCAGAAGCGTCATCAGATATCCGCTGAGGCGCCTCATGACACCTCTCCTGCTGTTGCTTCGACGAGCGAGAAGTCCGCCTCGATGGAAGCAATCAGTGCCTGCCACGCTGGATTTTCAGGCTCGCCATTTTTGCGTTCGCCAAACATCAGGGCCAGTTGTTCACCGTCAGTATCGAATACCTCCAGTGATGTCACGATACCGTCACTGGTCGGCTTACGAACCACCCACGCCTGACCGATCTGAGTAGTATCGGCATGCAGGTTAAAACCAGGGTCGAGTACGTTAAACCACGGACCTGTACGCTTCAGATGTTTTACCGGACCCGTGTGAATCTGAATCACTCCCGGGCTACCCACAAACACCATGATAGAAAGCTGGGTTTCTGCGGCGCTGGTTAATGCAGCCTCAAAGGCAGTCGAAGTCACCTGACGGGCGTAGTCATCACGCACAGCACGATAGGCCGTTGCACGTGTTGTCTTGTGCTTTTTCAACAACGCCAGAAAATGGTGAACATCCTTCAGTTCACTCCAGCCCTGCTCAAGCGCTTCAACATCCAGTGGATGATCTTCCGCCGGCTCACTGACCCGCGGAGAAACGTCGACAGAGGCCTCCTGATCATCACTGGTAAATTCCGCGATCAACGCATCAAACGCCTCGATGTCTGTTGCTTCACGAGCATAAATTTTATGCACGGCTTCGCCATATTCATCAAAGAACTGCAGGCTGCGACGTTCACCAACCGGGCTGTCTTCCCTGACGGCAAACGCCGTTTCAAAGCGGTTAAAAAATACCCGAAGGTCGATAACGCCCAGGGCAAGTCCCATGTTTCCATGAATACTGAGATCTTTATATTGCCCGGTTTTTTCATGCACCATGGCATCGTTCCGGGTCAGAGCCATGACCTCACCCAAAGACTCGATTCTTGCCATAATGCCTTTTGCATCACTGCGCAGGCGGATCACACCTTCTCCAGTGCGGGTTGCCAGCAATTCTGCTTCACTGACACCAAGAACCTCCGCTGCATTTCTGATACGCAGTGCAGGATTGTCTTTTTTCAGCTGCTCCCAACGGGTACCCAGCTCCTGATATGCCTGATTCATAATATTTTTCTCCGTCAACGAAAGGTTTATTCGCCGTCTGTCGCCAGTTCAATAAAACGTAATTCCGGACTGCCCGAGTCTTCCAGGCTGTAGTAATTACTGATCTGAAGAGCGAACTGAGTTGAACCTTCCGTTGAAGAATCAGTGTTCACCACATAAGTACGGAAGTTAGGCCAGAGTTTGTGATTTCCACCCAGGTTATAGGCGTACCAGCTTTGCTCTGCAAAAAGTCCGGTGCTGCTGTCCTGAGAATAATGCGAAGCAATATTGGCTGTGTTAATCACAGTCGCGCTGGTGTAACCCGCCAGGGCTTCCGCATCGATCGCCCCGAAAACAGCACCATTGCCTGTGCCGAACACACCGCCGTTGGTCCACAGATTAATCGCGCGCGCAGAAAGATCGACTTCATACTGAAGCTCCCATCCGTCAGCCGCACAATCCATTGACTGCACAGTGTCAAAGTCGAGGCAGACCAGAGTCTCGTCTTCACCAAATTCGACGCTGAAGGTTTCTTCATCACCAGCGAACTGAGAGGTACCAGCCGCCTGCGTTTCGTAGCGAACGGTCATACCGGTATAACTTGCGGCATCAATAAACAGCTTGCTGTACGTCGCGCCATCGGCATGACGGATAAGATAACCGACGCTTGTGTCAGCACTGATCTGGTGGGTCATAAAGTCATAAACGTACCAGTCGGTAAGGGCTGGTTCGTTGCTGTCCTGAACGTAGCTGAGAGTAGATGTGTCATACGCCACCAGCAGTGCAGCTTCTTCAATATCAGCGTCGGCATTCATAAATACGGAAGGATTTGCCGAACCGTCGCCGTTATAAAAATCATCCTGAGCATCGGCCAACGCCACGCTCACATTACCGGAACCAGAATCGCCACCATTCACTTTAATGGCAGTGCGTCGCAGCGCCAGCTGCCAGTCTGTTGACGTTTCCGCTTCTTCAGCCGTCAGCTCCAGCACCTTTCCTTCCGTCAGGCTGACAAATACCCAATCTGTATAGCTGGCTGCGTTCACTTTCAGGCTGGTCACACCCTGTGAATCCACCACCTGATCTGTAGTATCTGTCGTGCCGGTATCGACAACATCGGTGACATCTTCGAGACTACTGTCGCTGTCGCCACCACAGGCGGTCAGTCCGGCCAGAGCGACTGAAGTTATCAGCCATTTACCCATTTCTTTTGTCAGTGCGTTCATACATTTCCCCCAATATCAGAAACGGAAGTCGACGCCCACATAGGGAAATCGTCCTTCACTTGGTCTGCGGTCATAAGAGTCCGACGGATCACGAACGTTATCCGTCAGGTTATTAATGCCCCCGAACAGGAGCAGATCTGGTTGCAGGCGGTAACCGGTTTTCAGGTCCAGCCGAAGAATATCTGGCGAGTACGACACCGCCTCTGTGCTACTGATGCCACTGGCCATACCACTCTGATAATCCAGGGTCAGAGTCGTGTCCCAGGCATCAGTCCACTGAACTGTGGTCATACTTTTGAGATGACGTGGCGCGCGCAATAACAGCGGTAAATGGGTATCCAGGTCTTCGGCAGTCATCCAGGCATAAGAGAGGCGCGAAGATAAATAAGAGGTGCTGTATTGCACCGAGAACTCAGCGCCAAAGGTGCGTGCGTTTTCGAGATTTTCGTAACGATAAATAACAACGCTGCCGCCTGACTCGCGCTCACCGGAATCCTCTGCCTCTATCAGGTCGTAAAGGCGATTCACAAAACCTGACAGCTCAATATTCCAGTGGCGCTGATCAGAAAGACTCGCTGACATCTGAAAACTGTGTGATTTTTCGGGTACCAGATCTGGATTCCCAAGTACTTTGTATCCGTTAACGCTGTGATCAAATACGTAATAGCGATCTTTCAGGTTGGGCACCCGATAACCCAGGCCGATTGACTCCCGGAGCTGTACCTGCCATTCATCGCCCAGAACAAATTTCTGACGTGCCCCCAACGTAGGTGAAGCGTAGCCGCCAAAATCGCTGTCGTTCTGTAGCCGTAACCCGGGCGCCCACTCAAGAACATTTCCGTCGGACAGTTGCCGGGTTGCCGTCATCGCCATAAACGCTTCGACGCTGCCGCGGTCAGCACCGTCCACTTCTGGCGTGTAGATGTAACATCCTCCCGATGGCAGATTTACCGACACTGCTCCCTCAGCAGCGACGTCACACGTCAGGCGGACTTCTGCTTTATCCTGAGAAAGTGATTCCCCAAACACTTCCAGACCAGACGTCGCCAGCCACTGATATCCAAACCCGGAACCAATATCGGTCTGATATTGCGCCACTGCTTTATGCTGATCGTAATCCGCTTCACGCCACAGACTGCCGGGCAACGCCCCTGATTTATTCAGCTGCGCGGTATCATCGCTTTGTTGCTCATACAACGCCTGCACCATCCAGTGGCCCGAGCTGGTATGAAGGTCCGCCTGAGCCGTCATTCTCTGGCGGCTCAGATCTTCCGTTTTATAACCCGCACTTCCCGAACTGGTGACGCGACGATTAGTCAGCGCTTCTTCATAGTTTTCAGCGTTCAGGCGCCATTGCCAGCGCCCCTTTTCAGCCTGATTACTGACATCCAGTTTCACCTGAGTTTTGGTGCCATCGAAGCCCTGGGTCGCATAAGTCGCGTCGTCCAGATCGAATTCACTGGAAATGCGCCGGTCCATCATCAGATTCCACTTAAGGCCGACAAATTCGGTGTGCCCAGACACAAGCAGGTGACGCTGTGGAAGCGGCTCATCCGATAATTCACGATCAGAACCGAAAGTACCGGCCTGGGCAGAAATACGCCCACCCGTTGCGGCCTCGGTTTTCCGGGTAATGATATTGATCACGCCCCCCATTGCCGCGCTGCCATACAGTGCCGATGCGGCCCCCGGAATCACTTCAATCTGTTCTATATCCAGAGCGCCCAGTTGTGATGTATCGACCGTTGACCCAGTCGTTGCAGATACCGGCATGCCATCAACGAGTATCAACACCCTGTCCCCATTCAGACCCTGTAGCTGAACCTCTTCTCCGGTTTTGCCATGAATTTCCCGCAGCTGAATCCCCGGCAACATCCGCAGAGCATCCCGTATATCCCGACTGTGGAGCCGCTGGATGGTGTCAGACTCCATCACAAGCGTGCGTACCGGAGCATCCGCCAGCAGCGAAGGGGCTCGTGTCGCACTGATAACCATCGGGCCCAGCTCTGTGACTTCGCCATCGCCGTGACTGACGACAGAAGCAACCGCAAGGGCGCACGCAACGGGATAACGAAAGACCTGCACAGCACTCTCCAGGACATTTGAAACGCCGGGGAGTGTATTCTCAATCCAAACTTAATGCAAATCGTTATCATTTAGTATTGCATTTGAGAGGTCTTAGCATAGGCCTTTCAGGCTTGAAGGCTGGCAAACAGAGCGCTATCGTTGAGTTTTAGTCCGCTATCAAGAGATTCCGATATGAAAGGCAGCCAACGCGTCATCGATCAACTACAGAAACTACTGAACTGCGAACTGGCCGCCCGCGATCAGTACTTTATCCACTCACGCATGTACGAAGACTGGGGACTTAAACGCCTTCACGAACGTCTGAGCCACGAGATGGAAGAGGAAACTCACCACGCCGATCTGCTGATCAAGCGCATTCTGTTTCTGGAAGGCACCCCCAGCCTGTCACAACCTGACAAGCTGAATGTCGGTACAGACGTTCCGTCGATGCTGAAGGCGGACCTTGACGTTGAGTACTACGTTGCCGATGCGCTGAAGGAAACCATGGCCGTGTGCGAAGAAGAAAAAGATTTTCAGACCCGCGACATGCTGCAGGAGCTTCTCTTTGATACCGAAGAAGATCACGCTCACTGGCTGGAACAGCAACTCGGATTAATTAAACGGGTCGGCATGGAAAACTATCTGCAGACTCAGATGCTCTGATTGTATCAACGCAGCATCTGCGCTCGCAGATGCTGCAGTGCCCCTCTTTTATTTTTGTTTTCCCTCGATTAAAACGTCCCCTCCGGAAAAGATTTTCCGATTTTCTGTTAACCGTAACTCATTGTATTTAAACACTTATTGACTTCATTAATGGCCAAGGCATGCTCGCAAACGCAACTGTCAATTTACGTCAGTTGCGGAAAATTGAGCAATCCCTCATAACAATAAGTGTGGAAAATAAATGAAGTATAATCCCGCAAAAACCGGATGCCTGATTGGCATCACCAGTCTGCTTGCTGCCTGTGGTGGCGCTGACGACAGCAATTCTCCCGATAACCTGCGTAATTCCGGAAATTCAGATACCTCCGTATCTCTGAACTACGATGTGTCCGCGTTTCTGGCACAAAGTATTTCAGAAAATACCATATCTGCAGCCGATTTTACTGCCGATCAGGTACTGCGCGGCGAACTCGCGGCGACGACTATCGGTGGAGAGAACGATGGCCAGACAGAAACCTTTGCCTGGACAATCTACCTCGACGAAGACACCTTCGAAGCAAGCAGTAATGCGACGCTGACTCTGGAACCAGGCAACTATGACTTCGAACTTCTGATGACCAAAGGTGATCAGCAGTACGCTGGTTACGCGAATCAGAATCTGGTCGATGGCGAAAATGACGTCGCGATGACCATACGTCCGATCATTGGTGATGCTATCGACGATGTCACCATTATCGATCGTCTCGCCTATTTTAAATTCCAGTACGATGCTGCCGAACTGGCCGCACTGACCGCGCCGGGAATCGGCATCCAGGTCGATGCTGGAATTGAACAGGTATTTAACATCAATACTCAGACAGGCCTGAGTAATACGTTTGTTAACCTGCCAGTCGGCCAGCACACACTGGCACTGAAACTCTATGATGCTTCAGTACAGGTCGGTAAATCTGTGACGGCTCAGGAATCTCAGTACATCAGCTATGGTGCAGACCTGACGATGGACATCGTTCCTCTGTACAGTGAAATGCAGTTTCTCCTCACTGAAAACGGGGGCGATGCGAACCTGAGCGTAACCTTACCGGCAGAAGTGGTGAACGAAGTCGGTGGCGTTGCAAACCTGACGGCGACACTTGCCCTGATCAGCCCGAAAAACCCACTGCAGGAAAGCGCTCTCTTCTTTATTGAGCAGCCAGACGGCAGCTATCAGGCAGATCTGGTTCTGACCGATCTTCAGTACGACGAAGTTACCCTCAGCATGACCTTCACAGATAGCAGTACGTCTGATCAGGTCGCCAGCTGCAGCAACCTCTGGACGCTGAATAACCAGAATCAGGCCTTCAACTGTGATATCACTCTGATCCGCCGCGCCGTCGTTAACGGCAATATCCTCGCGGTGGTTGGTATCAACGTCGAAAATGAGCTCGGTCAGCCTGTCGCAGGCGCTGTGATTACTGACGCAGCGGGTAACACACTTGCCGTCACAGGAAGCGGTACTTACGGCACCAGCGGTTACGCCAAGCTCTACCTCCGTGCAGGTACGCACGAACTGACGGCCACTGACGTAACCAACGGTCAGCTGAACGAAACCAGTGTGACAGTGGCACCACTGGAAGTAGAAAACCTGATCATGGTACTGGCAGATCCGGTACCAAGCGGTCTTACCCCGTCTGACTGGACCTTCGATGGTGTGGCAGGCTACTCCATGACTGACACCGCACTGAACATCAGTGTTGGCGGTGGCGGCGGCGGTCTGAATGCTACCACCACGATTGCACAGGACGGTGTGGTCACCTTCGACTGGTCAATCACAGTCTACAGCGCCGGCCAGTACGGCGACCGGATCAGCTACGCAGTCAACGGCGCCCAGGTGAACCTGTCTACCGCAGGCACGGCATCGGGTACCGGCGTAAGCATCCCAGTAAGTGCGGGTGACCAACTGATGCTGAGTACCTGGGGGACGACCCAGTCTTCCAGCTACGCAGCAAGCTTCAGTAACTACACATTTGTAGCTAACTGATCACCAGCCTGATTTTTCAGGCAAAAAGAAAGCCGCTGCAAAGCGGCTTTCTTTTATCTGGTCAGCAGCATGTCAGACGTTCTGAGCGATGCGCCATAAAACCCCACTCGGGTCGTGGAGGGTAAATTCCCTCATGCCCCACGGCTGATCAACCAGCTCAGAAACCCTCACGCCAAAAGTAGTCGCAATCTTCCTTTCCGTCACAGCCGTATGCCAGGCATCCACATCTTCAACCAGAAGATGCATCATCAGATTCTCGGCCAGCGTCTTCTCGTAAAAATTCTGCAGGAGAAAGCTGCAGTGCCCGTGATAAAAATAAGCGACACCCTGAGTATCTGAAGCCAGAGTAAAACCAACGGCCTGATAGAAAGACCTGGACTGCTCGAAATCACGCGCTGGCACAAATGCCTTAATTTCTACTGTATTCAGATTAGAAGCCATAGTTCTTAAACCTTATAAGGGTCATCTGCCAGAAGATAACGACGTAACTCAGCCTTGTTGCGGTTTTCACTCAGCCAGGTCCGGATTTCCCGTACCTTCGCGTAATCTTCAGCGCCGAATTTCTTTTCATACAAGGCGGTAAACGTGAGCGCAGCATTTTCTTCCCGCAGGCGACGCTGCCATTGATCAGTAAGAATACTGTTTACCTGATGCGCCAGACCACGCTCTTTCAGATACTGCCACTCCCCTGCATCCAACCAGACGCCCCCTACTGGCGGACTGTAATCAAGCTTATGCTCTGTATCATTCGAGATCCGGTACTTCTGCATGATGGTACCCGTCATAGGACACAGCATCGCACCGCGGGAATCCTCCAGTTCATACTCCGCTGCTGCCTCTGATAACTCAGCATCGCTACGCTCCTGCCAGGCGACAAAGTCTTCGACCAGAAACCAGTCACCATGACACAAGCGACAACGATGAGAACGAAGGCCATCTTCTAGAAAGCCGGCTTTAAGTGCGTCTTTTTTACAGCTTGGGCACTTCATTACGCGCTCCTTGGTTGTCTTTTTTATCCATAATTAAGGCAGTCAGGTTAACACCTTATCCTTGAGGGGTATTTAACCAGGTCTTGTGGGCGGTCGAAATCACAAGGTCTGGTAGCTGCAAGCGCGGTTCAGTGAAGCTTAGGGCCCCCAATAATCAAACTCAAAAACCATTCCTTCAGGAATATTGAATTCTATTTCGCGACAGGCTTCTATCGTGTGCACTCCAGGAGCGATCTCCCTGATTTCCCCCAGGCCGTAACTCCATTCGTTGCCATCCAGTTTAATTGGATAGCAGTGCTCACCGTTATCTTTAAGGACAGCGAAGTAGGTTTTGCCATCATCAGAAAGAGAGACCTGACCGCGCAGGTGACCATCACCGGAGCAAGAAGCTAAGAAAGCTGCAAGCATAACCAGGACTGCTAGTCTTACTGAGCTATTCTTCATAAAGCGCCTTCAAACGATTTTTTTCGACAAGAGATGAATAACTTCGGCTCAATACACCGACCGCAACAACCATCATAAAACACCACAATAACCAGACAACGATACCAACCATATAACTCTGACTCATCTGCAGTATCTCGCCGAGAGCATCAAAGATCAGATGAATAACCATACACAGCAAAAACAACGCAATAGAGTGTCTATCTGACATTTTCCAGGCCCATCTCAATCCCCGCTTCCGGATACCACTGGCCACCGAAGGGAGTATCAACACCAAGCGACTTATCAGATAAACAGATACTGAATGACTGACAATACTAAGGAAGCTCACATAGAATTCATCCCCAGCTCGCAATACTATTTTTTCACGGATAGTCTCCGAAAGTCCCGCCAAGACAACCTCAGATGCAGCTGCCAGCCATACGATTACTATCAGCCACATCAAATAGCGCAAAGCGCTGCCATTGTCGAAAAACAACTTCTTTCTTTTATCATTACACTCCTCGCTCAAGAACAAATGATGATTGTGCACCATGGTCATAATAAACAGAGGAAGTAAACAGAGTATGATCAACATCGTGAGAACGATAGCAATAAATTTCTCATAGGATGGATTAGCAGAAGTAAGTGAAAAAATCGCGATCACTACCAAACCGCTCACACAGAAAATCGCATTAGCCCAAAAGAATTGGCCCGGCGTTCTGCACATCGTTCTAACTACCGAGATACAAATATCGATTACTGAGAAGTGAGTATTCATGCTAAACGTCCATCTGTTATAGCGAAAACGAAAGATTAATAAAAAGCCGCTAGTCATTCCTGAATAGCGGCTTTCTTTAAAGGCAGTAACGGTGGGCAGTGCCCGCCCTACTTATCAGCTGTTTTCAGAGCACCACACACGCGCATTACGGAACATCCGCATCCACGCACCGTCTTCGTCCCACTCACCTGGAACATAGCTGTTCTGGATGGCGCGGAACACACGTTCCGGGTGCGGCATCATAATAGTGACGCGGCCTTCATTGGCAGTCAGACCTGTGATCCCCTGTGGTGAACCGTTCGGGTTCAGCGGGTACTGCTCAGTGACCTTGCCGTAGTTGTCGGTGTAGCGCAGTGCAATCTGGCCTGCCAGTTCATCGATATCTGAGCTGTCGGCAAATTCTGCACGGCCTTCACCGTGTGCCACGGCAATCGGCATACGTGAGCCTGCCATGCCGGCGAAGAACAGAGAATCGGATTCCTGTACTTCAACCATGCTGACACGAGCTTCAAACTGCTCGCTCATATTGCGGACAAAGTGAGGCCAGTGTTCGGCACCAGGAATCAGTTCGTGCAGGTTAGAGAGCATCTGACAGCCATTACACACACCCAGTGCGAAGGTGTCGTGACGTTCAAAGAAGGCTTTGAACTGAGCACGCGCCTGATCATTGAACAAAATCGATTTCGCCCAGCCTTCACCGGCGCCCAGTACGTCACCGTAAGAGAAGCCACCACAGGCTACGAGGCCTCGGAAGCCCTCAAGGGTAACGCTGCCTGACAGGATGTCGCTCATGTGAACGTCAACTGTGGCAAAGCCAGCACGATCGAAGGCGGCGGCCATTTCAATCTGACCATTCACACCCTGCTCACGCAGAATCGCGACTTTAGGTGCGTTATCTGCTGGAAGATCAAAGGTAATGTCTTCGTTAATATCGAAGGTCAGTTCGGCATGAATACCTGGGTCATTGGCATCCAGCAGGCCATCGAATTCCTGTTTTGCACAGTCTGCGTTATCACGCAGCGCCTGCATTTCGTAGCTGGTCTGTGCCCACAGACGCTGCCAGTTAACGCGGGTTTCGCTGAGGAACTCTTCATCCTGGTAGCTGAAGGTGATCAGGCCATCGGTATTTGGCGAACCAATGACAGCGGTGCAGTCACCCAGACCTGCGGCTTCGAACTGAGCCAGCACTTCTTCCAGGTCATCACGCTTCACCTGCATGACGGCGCCCGGCTCTTCAGCGAACAGCGCTGCTGCCAGACCATCTTTGCTTTCGCTCAACAGGTCCATCGAAATATCGACACCACAATGCGCGGCAAACGCCATCTCAGTCACAGTAGCGAACAGACCACCGTCAGCACGGTCATGGTACGAGAGCAGTTTGTTATCGGCATTCAGGCCCTGCACGACGGCGAAGAAGGCTTTCAGGTCTTCTGCGTCATCCAGATCAGCAGGCACACTGCCAACTTTGCCGAATACCTGCGCGAAACAGGATGCACCTATACGGTTTTTACCGCGGCCCAGATCCACCAGCACCAGATCGCTGTCGCCAGCATTCAGTTTCAGTTCAGGCGTCAGCACTTTGCGCGCGTCGGTCACCGGGGAGAAACCGGTAATGATCAGTGAGGTCGGAGCTGTCACCGCCTTGTCCGCCCCGGCGTCGTTCCAGCGGGTTTTCATCGACATCGAGTCTTTACCCACTGGGATAGTGACCTGAAGATCCGGACACAATTCCATACCCACAGCTTTCACTGTGTCATACAGAATCGCGTCTTCACCGTCGTGTCCTGCTGCACACATCCAGTTCGCAGACATTTTAATGTCGGCGAGTTTGGCAATCGGTGCGGCCGCCAGGTTGGTAATCGCTTCTGCCACTGCCAGGCGACCAGACGCCGGGCCATCCAGCAGCGCAACCGGAGTACGCTCACCCATCGCCATCGCTTCACCGGCATGGGTATCGTAAGAAGACGTTGTTACTGCAACATCAGCCACCGGCACCTGCCAGGGTCCAACAAACTGATCACGCGCGACAGTACCAGTAATCGAACGGTCACCGATGGTGATCAGGAAAGATTTACTGGCAACCGTCGGCAGCTTAAGTACACGCGCGGCGGCATCGGCCAGATCAATACCTTCGATCTCAAAGCTCTGCGCTTCGAACTGACGGGTCGTGACATCACGATGCATACGCGGTGGTTTGCCAAGCAGTACCTGCAATGGCAGATCAACCGGCTTGTTGTCGAAGTGGCTGTCGGTGACCGTCAGGTGCTCTTCTTCGGTGGCATAACCGACGACAGCATAAGGCGCACGTTCACGGGCACAGATGGCGTCGAAACGAGCAAGATCTTCCTGCGCAACGGCCATCACATAACGTTCCTGTGATTCGTTGGACCAGATCGCCAGTGGGCTCATACCCGGTTCATCGTTCGGTACGTTGCGCAGTTCGAAGTTACCGCCGCGGCCACCGTCAGACACCAGCTCAGGGAAAGCGTTAGAAATACCACCTGCACCCACATCGTGGATAAAGGCAATCGGGTTGTTGTCACCCAACTGCCAGCAACGGTCGATCACTTCCTGACAACGACGTTCCATCTCTGGGTTTTCACGCTGTACGGAAGCAAAATCCAGATCCGCATTCGATTGACCGGATGTCATGGACGAAGCAGCGCCGCCACCCAGACCGATCTGCATGGCCGGGCCACCCAGTACGATGAGGCACGCACCCACCGGAATCTCACCTTTCTGTACGTGCTCGTCACGGATGTTACCGTAACCACCCGCAATCATGATCGGCTTGTGGTAACCACGGACTTCACCATTGTGCTCAAGTTCGAACGTACGGAAGTAACCACACAGGTTCGGACGGCCAAACTCATTGTTAAACGCGGCACCACCCAGTGGGCCATCGATCATAATATCGAGCGCCGACACAATGCGGTCAGGCTTGCCGTACTGGCTTTCCCACGGCTGTTCAAAGCCCGGGATCTTAAGATCAGAAACGGTAAAGCCGGTCAGGCCTGCTTTTGGCTTAGAGCCACGGCCAGTTGCACCTTCGTCACGGATTTCACCACCGGAACCTGTTGCTGCACCAGAGTGCGGCGCAATGGCGGTCGGGTGGTTGTGCGTCTCAACCTTCATCAGGATATGCATATCTTCCTGATGGTAGGTGTACTGACGGCTGTCGGGGTTGGGGAAGAAGCGCCCGGTTTTGTGACCACTGATCACCGACGCGTTGTCTTTATAGGCAGACAGAATGTTTTCGCTGTAACACTCGTACGTGTTTTTGATCATGGCGAACAGAGATTTCTCCTGCTCCAGACCATCAATCGTCCAGCTGGCATTAAAAATTTTGTGACGGCAGTGCTCAGAGTTCGCCTGCGCAAACATCATCAGCTCAACGTCAGTCGGGTTGCGACCCAGCACCTGGTAATTTTCAACCAGGTAATCAATTTCATCATCGGCCAGCGCCAGGCCCAGCGTTTTATCCGCTTCAACCAGCGCATCGCGGCCACCGGCCAGGATATCTACAGTCGTCAGTGGCGCAGGCTCCGCGTGAGAGAACAGACCTTCCGCTGCACTGCTGTCGGCAAGCACGGTTTCTGTCATACGGTCATGCAGAACGGCGGCTGCCGCTTCGCGATCTGCTGCGCTGATGCCCTGCACGTAGTAAACAATACCGCGCTCAAGACGATCGATCTTGCCGAGACCACAGTTATGAGCAATGTCAGTCGCCTTAGAGGACCAGGGAGAAATGGTGCCGAAGCGAGGAATCACCAGAAACAGTTCACCGTTTCCATCCTGCTGATCTGCTTTTGGCCCGTAACGCAGAATACGCTCCAGGACATGACGCTCCGTGTCGTTCAGGTCTTCGTTCAGGTCAGCGAAATGAACGAATTCCGCATAAACACCGGTGACCTGCGGCAGTACCTGCTGCAGACGGTTGAGAGTTTTATTCTGACGGAATGAGGAAAGCGCCGGGGCGCCACGCAGCTCAAGCATGGTGGTTCGACTCATAACAGGAAAAAAATGAGGCCGAATTGTACTGGATCAGGCGCATTCATTCCATAACCGGGGTGCGGCCGGGTAACTCCCTTTATGAACGACGCCGGACCATATTTCACAATCGTCACTCCCCCTGAATCAATCAGGAAAGATTGTTCCAGTACGCAGATTCTGGAGATTTCGGCTTATTTATCAGAAGGTTATGAAAACAGACAGATGTCAGCGCAGAGTAAACGACGCCCCCAGACCTGTTTCACAAGCCCGGCGGAGGTTAAAATCTGCGCAAAATATCAATCCAGGTGACGGATGACCAACCTACTGACGACACTGAAAATGACCCGGAGACTGCTCACTACGCTGGTCGGCGTCGTCGTGCTCACGGGAAGTGTACGTCCGTACCTGATCGAAGAAATTCAGGATCAGGGCTCTATCACCATCGTTACCCGTAACAATCCAACGACCTATTACGAGGATCGCCACGGATCTACTGGGTATGAGTACGAACTGGCAAAAGAGTTCGCAGAATATCTGGGTGTTGAGCTGAATCTTCTGGTTGTCAGCAATCTGAAAGAGGCGATGGACGCCCTGAAATCCGGAAAGGCGCATATGGCCGCAGCGGGTCTGACCCGTGAACAGACCGCCGCCTACCCTGTTACTTACGGTCCTTCTTACAGCTCGGTCAGCGAACAGATCATCTACCGTCGCAGTAACCACCGGCCAGAATCCTTGCAGGACCTGCAGAATGGACGCCTGATGGTAACGGCCCGCTCCCGCCACGCCAGCACTCTGCGCCGTTGGCAGCGTGAAGAACTGCCGTCCCTGAGCTGGCGCGAGAGCAGCGAGCTTGAGGCTTCCGATCTGCTGCAGATGGTGTCTGACGGCGAGCTTGATTACACCCTGGTGAATTCCAACGAGTTCCAGCTGATGCGGGCTTACCTGCCCAATCTGGATGTGGCCTTTACGCTGGGCGAATTGCAGTCGGTTGCCTGGGCATTGCCTGACCGTGCCGATACGACCCTGAAAGAGAAAGCATTCGACTTCTTTTACCGCCCGGAAACCGGCGCTCTGATGGCCGAACTGGCCGAACGCTTTTACGGGCATGTTGAACAGTTCGACTATGTGGGGGCACACCGTTTCCTGCGTCAGAAACGCCGTAGCCTGCCCAAGTACCAGAATTTCTTCGAGACTTCCGCTGCGACCTTTGGGTTCGACTGGCGTCTTCTGGCGGCGATGGGCTATCAGGAAAGCCACTGGAACCCGCGTGCCCGATCGTTTACCGGGGTACGTGGCATCATGATGCTGACCTTACGCACCGCGGATGAACTGGGTATCGAAAACCGCCTTGATCCGGAACAGAGTATCTACGGAGGCAGTAAATACCTCGCTGGTCTGCGCGAGCGTCTGAGTGAGTCTGTCCATGAGCCGGACCGCACCTGGATGGCACTGGCAGCTTATAACGTCGGCTTTGGTCACCTCGAAGATGCCCGCCGGCTGGCGGTCACCATGGGCAAAAACCCTGACCTGTGGATTGATGTTAAAGACGTTCTTCCGCTGCTGAGTCAGCAGCGTTATTACAAGCAGACCCGCTACGGCTACGCCCGGGGTCAGGAACCTGTTAACTACGTGCAGAATATCCGGCGCTACTACGATGTGCTGGTGTGGAACGAAGAGCAGGTCGTCGCTATGAATGAGCACCCACAATCGCACGAACACGGCACCGACGTGGCCGTAACCGTGATCCCGCCATTACTCTGATGATGCAGGTGGGGAGGCGCGCTTCAGGCGTTTCTTGCCCGCCCGTCGCTGGCTGAAAAACTCAGTCATAACGCCCGAGCACTCTTCTGCCAGCACTCCTCCGACAATCTCCACCTGATGGTTTAAAAAAGCTTTGTCGAAGAAATGTTCGGCACTGCAGGCAACGCCAGCTTTCGGCTCTGTGGTTCCGTACACCACCCGTCCGATACGACTGTGAACGATGGCGCCCGCACACATACTGCAGGGTTCAACCGTCACATAGAGTGTCATTCCCGGAAGACGATAGTTGCCTACGCGGGCAGCCGCATCACGGATGGCCATCACCTCGGCATGAGCCGTCGGGTCCAGCAGGCTGATCGGACTGTTCGAGCCTATGCCCACTACACGCTGGTCATCCACCACCAGCGCCCCGACAGGGACCTCTCCCTGCTCTGCTGACGCCCGGGCAAGCTGAAGCGCCAGAACCATCGCTTCGTTATCGTCCGCAACACGCTGTCCGACCAGCTGCCTGAGATCACTCATTGTGCATCCCATCCGCGATCATCCAGTTCTGTATTTGCCTGATCATCGGAGCGCAGTACTTTTTCAAGGTCGACGGCGTGCTGTTTCGCCATCGTGATGTATTTACGGTCATCTTCAAGCACCTCACTTAAGGCATAGAGACTTTTCTCGTCATGATGTTTGAAGAGTTTCGCAGCCCTCTGCGCCTGGTACGCCCGGAACCCCATGATCGTCAGAGCCTGACGCCCCATCGACAAGGCAGAATCAAAGGTCTCGCGCTCGATGTGGTCGGCTCCGGCATGAATCAGCTCTGCCGCTTCACGGCGTCCCGCTGCACGCGCGAGAATCTTCACCGAAGGATGATGGCGCTTAACCTGCTCAATGGTCTGCAGCATCCGCTCGTGATCATCAATGGCAAGCACCAGCAGCGTTGCATCCGCAATGCCTGCGGCATCAAGCAGATCTATCCGGGCAGCATCCCCATAAAACACTTTGTGTCCGAAGCTGCGCACCAGATCCACCTGCTGGGCATCGTGTTCAAGTACGGTGATCTCAAAGCCGTTCATCCGTAACAGGCGGCCCACAATCTGTCCGAAGCGACCAAAGCCCACCAGGATCGCCTTGCCTTCGGCATGATCAATTGCATCGTGAGGGCGGGCCTGTTGCTGGCCGCCTAATCGCGGCAGTACCAGCTTTTCGTTAATCACAAACAGCAGCGGTGTTAACGCCATCGACAGAGCGACCACCAGCGTCAGGGGTTCGATAATGTAAGCCGGCAGAACATCCTGAGCTGAGGCGAAGCTGAAGAGCACAAAAGCGAACTCCCCGCCCTGCGCCAATGAAAACGTGAATATCGCATTACTGCGGCTACTGAGCCCAAACAGTTTCCCGAGAATCAGCAGAATCACGAGCTTCACCAGAACCAGTCCGCCCACCATCGCCAGAACCGGCAAAGGCTCTGCCATAAAGAGCCCGAAGTCGATGCTCGCGCCCACAGAAATAAAGAACAGCGCGAGCAACAGACCTTTGAACGGCTCGACTTCGGCTTCCAGCTCATGGCGGTACTCTGAGTTCGCCAGTACGACACCCGCAACAAAGGTGCCCAACGCCGGTGACAGGCCGATGTGTTCCATCAGCAGCGCTATCCCAACCACCAGAAACAAAGCTGTCGCGGTAAACATTTCGCGCAGACGGGTCTGCGCAATAATGCGGAAAGCGGAACGGCTGAGCCAGCGCCCCACCAGCACAATGCCAATCACCACACCAAGTACCATCAGGGCACTCTGCCAGCCAGGCAGATTATGCTTGTCACTGAATGTGCCGACCTCCGAGACCGCCAGCAGAGGCAGAATGGCCAGCATCGGAATCACTGCGATATCCTGGAACAACAGAACAGCAAACGCCGACTGACCACTGTCATTGCGCATCAGTCCTTTTTCATTCAGTGTCTGCAGCACAATCGCCGTAGAAGACAAGGACAACACCATGCCGACCACAACGGCATGCTGCCAGTTATCGAGATAGATGGCGGCAATGCCGGCAATCGCCGCACTGGTGAGCACAACCTGCAGGCCACCCATGCCTATGATGGGCATACGCATACGCCAGAGCTTGGATGGGTCCAGCTCCAGACCGACCAGAAACAGCATCATCACTACGCCAAACTCAGCGAAGTGCATCACCTCATCGATGTCCTGGCCAATCAGCCCCAGTGCAAAGGGCCCGATCACTGCTCCCGCACAGAGATACCCAAGTACCGAGCCCAGCCCCAGGCGGGCTGCAATGGGCACCGCAATGACCGCTGCCGCCAGAAAGATAAACGCCTGAGCAAGAAAACCGGCTTCAGCCATGACGACACTCCTCCAGATAGCTCAGCAGATTCTGCCGGTAAGTCGCGACCGCCCGCTCAAGCACATCGTCCGTCATATGACGGCTGTGGTAGATTTCAAAATTCGGGAAGGCCTTAAGCGCACAGACATTTGCCATGCGTTCGTACTGGAGAAAATAATCAGAGAGCGGACGCTCGTTCACGCCTTCGGTCGCGTATGTATGCTCAGGCGCACCTGCTGTCATCACAATCCACAGGCCTTTTCCTTTCAGCTTCTGCTGATCCCGGCCGTACGCAAACCCGTACTCCAGCACCAGATCCTGCCATTCACGCAGTAGCGCCGGCATGTTGTACCAGTACACGGGGTGCTGAATAACGATCAGGTCGTGCTCCAGCAGCAGAGCCTGTTCCGCCTCTACGTCGATAAAGAAGTCCGGGTAGGTCTGATACAGGTCATGCACCGTCACATCAGAAATGCCCTTGATACTGTCGAGCATCATGCGGTTGGCACGGGAGCGCTGATGCGCAGGATGCGCGTATATGACCAGTGCTTTCGTCATAGGTCAGCCACCCGCCTTTTTCACGGTAAAGCCACGCTTGGTCAGTTCACTTACCAGAAGATCCCGCTGATCCCCCTGAATCTCGATGACACCGTCTTTCAGCGCACCGCCGACACCGCATTTTTTCTTCAGGTCTTTCGCCAGGGTTTTCAGTTCGGCCCCCACCAGAGGCACACCAGTTACCAGGGTCATGACTTTGCCCCCCCGGCCTTTGGTTTCCCGTGCGACCCGGACAATGCCATCGCCCGCAGGCGCAGCGTCATCACTGCAGCGGCAATCATCGACGGGCTGCTGGCACCCCGGGCAGGCGCGACCAAATTCAGTTGAATAAACAAGACCGCCGGAGGAAGATTTTTTAGCCATATCGAAGAACGCCTGAACCACTGGATATGGCGGGAAAAGTAACCGATACCGCCAGAGGGTTCAACGGCTCAGAAAAGAACGTTATCGCGCTGGAATTTAAGGATAACGATGGTGCCCTTGCCTTTCTCGCTGGCAATCTTGAGTTCACCCCCGTGATTCAGCATCAGGTTATAGGCCACCGTGAGGCCCAGACCCGTGCCGGCCCCCACTTCTTTGCGGGTAAAGAATGGATTGATCGCGTTCGGGACATCGGCCGCGTCCATGCCTACCCCGTTGTCTTTGATCACCACACAGACGTCGTCATCAGAAATCTCCGCGGCAATTTCTACAGTTCCGCCCTCGGGCATGGCTTCGCGCGCATTCTGCAGAATCTTATCAAACACCAGTTTGACCTGAGACCGGACACATTCCACGACAGGCACATCCTGCATCACATTCACAACATGGATGTTGCCGGTCACGTCCATGCCAGCATCGGCGACCGTTTCATTCATGACGTCTATCAGATCGACCGGCTCTTTCTCCAGTGCCTCAACGTCTGCGAAGGTACGAAGCTCGTTGACGATATTCTTTACACGATCAAGGCTATGGCGGGATGTTTTGACCAGCTCGGGGGCGTCCTCGCGAACAAAATCGTAATCAATAGACGCCCGCAGACTTTCCAACGCCTGACGTACTGTCATATCGGCAATTTCTTTCTCTGCCAGCTGATACTCTTCTGCCAGTTCAATCAGCTCGGTCAGGTATTCACTGAGGGTGGCAATATTGCTGTAAACCACAGCCACGGGGTTATTGATCTCGTGGGCCATGCCCGCCGCCAGATGCCCGAGCGAGGCCATCCTCTGTGCCTGCAGCAACATCCCCTGCATTTTCTGCAACTGATCAAGACTGGCCTGAAGGTTATGGTTACTGTCGTGCAGTTCCTGGGTACGCGCTTTTACTTTTTCTTCCAACTGCTCGTTCAGCTGACGCACACGGGTTTCTGCCATCTTGCGTCGCTCCATTTCGGAGGTAACGGCCGACAGCAGATCATTCAGCTTACTGGCCAGATCGTCTAACTCAGTACGTTGCAGGGGAGCTTCCACTTCGAGAGGCTCGCGTCCGGGCGCCATGAGATCAATGTCCAGCAGCTTGTTAGTCAGGCGCTTCACTGGCCCGGTCAGTTTGGTCCGGAAGATAATGATCAGAACAATGGCCAGCGCCACATTACGGGCAATATCAACCAGAACGATGGTGACGGCACGACGCTCGTAGCCTGCGGCCATCTGATTCTGATCCGCATAGAGGGTCATATGTCCGATGACCGCGGGGGATTTGCTGTATTGCGCCGGTTCTCGCAGCTCTACCGAGAACTCCGTGAATCCGGGCATCACCTTTCCTTCTGGCGACGTGACCTGAACCCCGACCTCAATCGCAAAACCCGACGAGTTTTCACGGATCACACCACCGACAATTCCCGGCCGCTCGATCAGACTCTGCAGTTCCGTGCGCAGGGATTCATTATCGTAATTATAGAGAGCAAGAGCGGTCGTAGGACGGTGACCCTCCATCATAGTCCGGGTATCAGTCGCAAAGTTACTGATCTCGGCGCGGTAATCCGTCACCATCTGTACTGCACTGAAAATCATCCCGGTGAGCACACTCCAGAGGATGACCTGCAGGGTCAGTTTTTTATCAATCGATGTCGATTGCTTCGGCACGGAAGCGACTCCACCAGCCCGTTTATACCCTCAGTATAGACGCCCCTACGGGATGGCAACCGCCGACCGGTCGACAACTTTGCGCATAACAAAGGAGGAATGCACGCCACTCACGCCATCAATGCGCGTTAATGTGCCCAACAGAAACTGCTGATACGCTTCCATATCTTCGACCAGTACCTTCAGAACGTAGTCGGCGGATTGCCCGGTGATCAGATAACACTCCAGCACTTCAGGGCAGGCACTGACCTCGCTTTCAAAGCGGTTGAAGCGCTCGGGAGTGTGCCGGTCCATGCTGATATTGATCAGCGCCAGCAGATCCAGCCCCAGACGACGCGCGTCGACATGTGCCCGGTAGCCCTGAATGATGCCGCCCTCTTCCAGGGCCTTTACCCGCCGTGAGCAGGGCGAGGGAGATAAGCCCACCCGGTCCGCCAGTTCAAGATTGCTCAGGCTGCTGTCTTCCTGGAGATACTGCAGGATGCGCCGGTCAGTCCGGTCGAGTACAACGGGGGGAAGTTTGCTGGCCAAAATCACTCCAGAAGCATAATTATTCAAACTTAATGAAAAATATAGTTATTTATTGCTAAAAACAAGCAATATCGCGCACACTTTGCAATCTTTCTCGCGGAAAGCGCGCCTATAATGATCACATACTGTTGAGGCAGCCGGAGACTCTCACCCGAGCCCGGCGGCAGAAGGCTCACGAGGCTGACTGAGGCAATGCTCACAAGGCAACACCAACCCGCCCTGCAGTACCGAATCCCGTATCCCAGAGGCATAAGCAATGAGTACCCCGACCAACCCACGTTTCAACCACCAGAAGTACCGCCCGTTCCCGCAGGTTAACCTGCCTGACCGACTGTGGCCGTCTCAGGTACTGACCCAGGCCCCGCAGTGGTGTTCTGTGGATCTGCGTGATGGTAATCAGGCACTTATTGATCCTATGACCGTTGAACAGAAGAAACAGATGTGGGCTCTGCTCGTGCGGATGGGCTTTAAAGAGATTGAAGTGGGCTTCCCTTCAGCATCTCAGCCAGATTTTGATTTTGTCCGCTGGTTGATTGAAGCCCGTCAGATTCCCGATGATGTCACCATCCAGGTGCTTGTTCAGGCTCGTGACGAACTGATCGAGCGGACGTACGAGGCCTTGCGTGGCGCGCGCCGTGCAGTGGTACACGTCTACAACTCAACGTCTCCGGTACAGCGTCAGAAAGTCTTTGGTCTCGATAAGCAGGGCATCATCGACATCGCCCGCAAAGGCGCGGCAAAAGTGCGTGACGAAGCAGCAAAACACCCTGGCACCGAGTGGGTCTTTCAGTATTCGCCAGAAAGCTTTTCCAGCACCGAAGTCGAGTTCGCCACCGAAGTCTGTAATGCCGTCATTGATGTCTGGCAGCCTACGCCAGAGAACAAAGCCATTATCAACCTGCCAGCCACGGTAGAGTCGGCGATGCCAAACGTTTTTGCCGATCAGATCGAATGGTTCTGCCGCCACGTTAATCAGCGCGACTGCATCACGGTCAGTATCCACACTCATAACGACCGTGGCTGTGGTGTTGCCGCTGCCGAACTGGCATTGCTTGCCGGCGCGGACCGGATTGAAGGTACCTTGCTGGGCAACGGTGAACGCACCGGAAATATGGATATCGTCACGATGGCGATGAACTTCTACAGCCAGGGCATTGATCCGGAACTCGATATCAGCATCGCAGACGACATTATTGCGACGGTCGAAGCCTGTACCAACATCAAAACCCACCCGCGTCACCCCTGGGTTGGAGAACTGGTCTATACCGCGTTTTCAGGCAGTCATCAGGATGCTATCCGCAAGTGTCTGGTGCAGCAGTCTGACGATGAACCCTGGGATGTGGCGTACCTGCCGATTGATCCGCAGGACATAGGCCGCAATTATCAGTCAGTAATCCGCGTCAACAGCCAGAGTGGTAAGGGTGGCGCCAGCTACATTGTTGAGCAGGAACTCGGTGTCACCCTGCCGCGCTGGATGCAGATTGAGCTTGCTCAGCATGTACAGCAGGCGGCAGAGCGCAGCGAAGGCGAACTGAGCATTGAGGCCATCGTGAATATCTTCCGTCAGGCGTTTATTCCGAAAGGCGGACACTATGAGCTTGCCAGCTACCAGACGGCGCATGAACAGCAACACCATGAAATTCATGCCAGTCTGCATGACGGTAGCCAGCTGCTGACCTTACATGGACAAGGTATGGGCAGTATCAGTGCCTTCACCGATGCCCTGCACAAGACGACCGGACTGGATATCCAGGTGGTTCAGTTTGAAGAGCAGGCGCTGTCTGAGGGCAGCAACGCACAGGCGATGGCCTTTGTTCAGATCAGCATCCGTGGTCAGCGTTTCACCGCGGCTGCGAGTGACAACGATACGCTGGCTGCCAGCCTGCAGGCGATTGTGAATGCCATGAACATTGCTATCAGTGCAGGCGTTCAGGCTGCGTGATCATCCGGGTCAGGGGCATCTCTGACCAGCAATACCCGGGCTGGAATGCCGGCCCGGTCAAACGCCTGCAACCACGCCTTCTGGTTCTTCTGCAGCGTGTCTCCCGGCCCTTTCACTTCAATCAGCTCGTAACTGCCGTCTTCACAGAAACGGATCAGATCCGGCAGGCCGGCGCGATGATGTCGCAGATCCCGGAGCATAAACTCAAAACACTTCTGCCAGTGCTCCACTGGAATACTACGAACCGCCAGAGTCAGTAACTCTTTGCTCAGGAATCCCCAATGCACGAAGGGATTGGCAAGCCCGTGATATCGCTCAAACGCCCCCAGAGCGGCGTTAAGCAGTGTGTCGGGATCAGCAAGCGACTGCCAGCAACGTGTCATCAGTGACTGCCGTTTCTCACTGAAGTCCTGGTCGTAAAGATCGGCGGGGCGTATCTGAAAAGGATGGAAAAACGCGCCTTCGAGCGGTGCAAACACGGCGTCCCAGAAAATCAGCCCGAACATCCCTGGGATCAGCAGGTTCTCGCAATAGAACAGGTTGTCTCCGGGATACTCCCGGGCCAGCGCTTCTGCCGTTGCGCGCTCGACACCCAACTCTGTCCGGCTGATGTCTGCCGGGAGCACCAGCAGATCACTTTGTGGTTGATGACGCGACTGATTAAGCAACTCGCATAAGGTGACAGCATCTTTGAGCTTGCGCGGGACGAAGGACATCAGAAACTGCAGTTCCTCCTCACACCAGGGCGCCGCAGCCATCTCTGAGGCGTAGGTTTCTGCCTGATCGGTCTGCCCGACCTGTACCAATAGCCGTAATGTACGCTCCCGCGCCGGATGGTGAGTTGATTTGGCATAGATCGCCAGTGCCTCAGTCGAGGCACTCAGGCGTTCCAGTTGCCGCCCGGTCTGATTCAGAAGACGATCACTGCGACGCCGCAGAATTCTGTCGTCACCAGCCTCCGGCAGGCTTGCTGCCAGACTGACCAGATCATTGACAGACGCTTGCCTGAACCAGAGTTCATCCGGCCACAAGGCAAACAACTGCGCATGTCGCTCAAGTTGCGCACGCGTCTGACACCAGCGGGTGGAGGTCGAGATCTCGTACTCAACGTAGCGATAAATCCCGAGATCACGCAGCACGAAGTCAGTGAGATTCTGATGAAGATTTCCGAAAAACAGCAGCCTCAGGGTATCGAGTTCCTGCTCGCCATAAACACAAACGATCGGATCATCGGTCAGTGTTGTCAGCACCAGGTTGCCCTCTGCCACCTCATCGCAGACCAGTGTCACCAGCTGCTCTTTCGGACAACCGCTGAGACTGCCGCGACCGAGCACTGCCACCAGCTCCGGGCGGGTAAACAGCGACACCCATTCATGACAGGTAGTGCGGGCAAGCTCCGACGTTGGGAACACCAGCTGGACAAACCGCTGGCTTGCCAGTTCACGCAACGCTGCCGGAATATCATCAATTTCGCGGTATTCGAGCCGCTCACTGCGGAACCAGTCACCCCGACGCCCAAGCAAGCGGACATAAAGGCACTGGGCAGCGGTGCTCAGCTGAAAGAAATCCCGACAGAAGCTCCGTTCATCGTCGGAGAGGAGATCGTCATACAGATCCCTCACCTGCGACAGCAGATGACAGAAATTATCGAGATAATAGGTGGCAGGTAATTCTGGAGTAACGTCAGCCATGATTCCGGAAATCAATGATTTCCGGAATCATAAATCGCTCAGGCCCCAAGCCCAAGCTCAGCTGCAGAAATTACTCTGTAAGGACAGGTCAGGAGTGTTTCTTCTTCTGATCCTGATCGTGGTGATGAACCGGCGTCGTCCCGCCGTAGGTAATCATCTCACCGATGATCCAGCCACCGACGAACCCTGTAATCGCAGCTTCAAATGACACTCCTGCGATACTGCCGATGATGACGCCAAACACGGCGCCGATGATGCCACCAAAAAACAACGCTTTGCGGCGGTAAAGTGACTTACTTTTATTGCTCATGTTGCATATCCTCCAGACGTTCAGGTATTGAACCAGGCCATGCTGCAGGCGGTTGTAGCAGCCTTTCCTGTGGCTTCCGATCATCATGATCGTGCTGCGAACCGTCTTGTTATTAAGCTATAACAGACTTCGCGAAGCGGTCAATGTGACTCTCCGGTTGTCCCGGAGTTCCATGACACAGGTTAGTAAAAACGGGACATTTTGCTGGAGAAAAATGAAACGTTTCAGTGCAAAGCCAGCTCACTTTTCAACGGTTGCACCAATGCTGCGCAGTCAGTGCGGTCAAAACCGCCTCAAACTGTCTTTCTGAACGCTTTGGCAACTTTGCATAGTCATTACAGAGGAAATAAAAAAAGCGCCCGAAGGCGCTTTCTTTGAATAGCAATCCAGCGACACTTAGTGCTGATGACCGCCTTCGCCGTGCACGTGGCCGTGCGCGACTTCTTCTTCGCTGGCTTCACGAACACTTTCAACTTTTACTTCGAACTTGAGTGACTTGCCAGCCAGCGGGTGGTTAGCGTCAACCGTTACTGTGGTCTCATCTACTTCGGTCACGATCAGGTTGATCGGGCCGTGTTCAGTCTGAGCAGTAAATGCCATGCCAGGCTCAACTTTTTCAACGCCCTGGAATGCTTCAACAGGAACCTGCTGGATGCGCTCATCGCTGTACTCGCCATAGGCATTTTCAGGGGCCACAGTGACTTCAAACTCGTCACCTGGCTGCTTGCCTTCCAGTGCCTGCTCCAGACCCGGAATAATGTTCTGGGCACCGTGCAGGTAAGTCATAGGTGCGCCGCCTTCAGACGAATCAATCACTTCGCCGCTGGCTACTTCAGTGACTTTATAGTGAATGGTTACGACTTTGTGCTGTGCAATGGTCATAGTATGTCCTGTTTTGTTCAGTGAAGCCCCACGGGCTGGAGAATGCGAAACGCAAAGGCGACGTGAGGAAGGGAGGACTTCCGGGACAGCGGCCGGTCTCTACGGTGTGGCGCCAGTATAACAAGCCTGCCACTGAGTAACAGCCCGTCAGAGAAAACGGATCAGAGGCTCAACCACAGAACGTGACAGAGTCCGCACCCTGCTCTCGCCATCAAACCGGACCTTGATATAGCTATCATCGAGACTGATCAGAGTCCCTTCACCAAAGGTCTCGTGCTGTAGTCGCCGGACCTGATCAAACTTACGCTCCACCACGCCTCCCGTTCGCGACACGGTTGCCGGAGGCGCAGCCGGGGTTGCCATGGTCAGCTTTAAGGAAGCAGCCCCGAGATGCTCAAGATAGGCAGGCAGCCAGTCTGCCACCGGCCCATCGGTCACCCGCAGAGCAACCGATCCGGCTTCTGACTCTACAGCGGTCATCAGGTCCTGTGTGCGGGTAAAGGCCATTTCGCGTTCAAACATACTGGCCTTGTCGCGGTCCTGAGGATTCGTCGCTTTGCCGGAGGGGGCCATCAGATGCAACTGACTCCTCGCCCGGGTCATACTGACGTACAGCAGGCGGCGTTCACTTTCGACGCTGGCGGGCGTCATAAACTCGCCTTCAGGCGCATAAGGGAAAAAGTGGGCGTTCAACCCGGGAACAATCACGACATCCCACTCACGGCCCTTACTTTTGTGCGCAGAGGTCAGAACCACGCCCTGCTGCGGCTTGCGCCGCTGCTCTTTCAGGCGACCCAGGAGGTCTTTCCAGTGGGCCAGCATGTCTTCGCAGTTCAGGTCAGTATCACGGACAAACCAGAGAAAGGCCTTGATCGTCTGCAAACGATCTTCGGTCTGCTGAGCCGAGAAAGCAGCGTCTTCGATGCCTTTCTCCAACTCCGTCAGATCCATGTAATCTTTCAGCAGTCGCCAGGCCTTCATATCTGCCGTTTCGGCACTCGCAATTAACTGCGCCCTGACCTCCAGCTGTTGTTTCTGCCACTGGCTGATGCCTTCAGGAATTGCCGCCAGCAAAGCCTCTCCAAAATGATCTGTTGCTACCGCCACGCGCCGTGCGGTGGCCTCCAGGTCCGCCCGGCGGATCTTAGGAAAAGGCGTCGTAAGGATATGCAGCCAGCTTTCTTCGCGGGCGCTCTGGCTGCGTCTGGCAAAACTGCCGGACGCGATTTCGAGCAGCAGCCAGAATATTCTTAACTCCCAGCGTTCCAGCACTGACTGGCTGTGATCCAGCTGGTACGGTACCCCGGCTTTCAGCAGCGCCAGCTCAACAGGAGCACACAGCGCCCAGACCCGGTGTATCACAGCTATTTCTGACGCCTCGCGCTGTGCGAGTTCATCTTCGATGATTTTCAGCGTCAGAGCGGCCTCATTTGCCGCCGGATGAAGGGCAATCCGGGTTCTGGGCGTGGAACTGTGTGAGAGGCCGGTGACGGGTTCGCGTTCGCGATTGTGATGAATCAGATGGTTAGCAAGCAGACTTAACCTGTGCCCGTAGCGGAAGGTATGCGGTAACTGGTAGGTCGAGACCTGGCCGAACTCCTGCTCAAAACGCTGCACAATAAATTCGGGGCGTGATCCGCGGAATTCATAAATGGTCTGATCCGGATCACCGATGACCATCACCGAACCACGGCCGCCGTGCAGCGTACTGAGCAGGCTCTGCTGAACTTCGTTGATGTCCTGATACTCATCCACCAGTATCCACTGCATGTGGCCGGAGAATCTGTCCGCGACCTCGGGGTGCGAGCGGAAACACATCACAGGGTCGTAAATCATGTCAGAGTAACTGATGCGACGCTGCTGGCGGCGCCAGTCTTCAAAACGATAAAACAGCTCTACGAAGATTTTGCACGCCGCCGGGTAGTCCTGCTGTTCATATACATCGGCGGCCGGACTCAGCCCCGCTTTCACCAGATCAATAAAAGCGACTGCTGGCTCAACCCACTTCCGGCGCTGAGAGAGAATATCCTGACGGGTATCGTCATCAGCGATCTCCTGCAGCAGACGCCAGACAACGCCTTCAATCTCGCCGTCAGAGAGAATCTTACTTTCATAAGCCGGCAATGCACCCTGCTGTATCAGCGACTGGTAAATGCGCAAACCGAGGGAGTGGAAGGTACGAACGTCAGGTAACGCCGCCCCCTGAATCAGACCGGACAAGCGCACGCGGAAATCTTCCTGCGCGGCCTTGTTGTACATCAGTACCAGCATTCTGCGCGCTGGCACACCGTCAGCCAGTCGTGCCTGAATAAAGTGCGTCAGTGTTGAGGTCTTTCCTGCTCCGGCCACCGCAATCACCCGCGCATGCCCGTTGCGGTGTGCGACGACTGCCTGCTGTTCGTGGGTTAACCGGGTAATAGCCAAAGGAAAGTGACTCCTGAAATTGAACCGGCATGGTACGGAGCACTTACGTGAGATGCAATTGCATCAGAGGGTGGCAGACGCAGAATAAAACCCGCCCCGGGACAGAGTCACCGGGGCGGGGGCTAGCGGGAAAGGCTGGTCAGCGGATACTGACCGGAATCAGGAAGCGGCTTTCGGAATTGCCGCACCCGAGGTGTCTGCCGGAGCATCATCCAGCTCATGGACAGCCGCTTCGAGCATGGCGAATTCCTCGTCAGCGGTTTTAGCCACCAGATGCTTGCGGCTGTAGCCGAAGAAGTAGGCCGCACCGATCACAAACAGCACGACGGTGTAGAAGAAGGCACGAGGATCAAACGCATATACACCGGTCAGCGCGACAAGCGACAACACCAGAGCAATCGCTGACGTGACGACGCCACCCGGAGTTTTATAAGGGCGTTCCATCTCTGGCTGACGGATGCGCAGCAGGATGTGACTCAACGCCATCAGTGCATAAGACACGGTGGCACCAACAACGGCCATGGCCAGCATCAGGTCGCCTTCGCCACTCAGAGAAGCCAGGAACCCGAGAACACCAGGAACGATCAGTGCACGCGAAGGTACTTTGCGCTCACTGGTCACAGACAGCGCCTGCGGCAGGTAACCCGCACGGGACAGTGCGAAAACCAGACGGCTGTAGCCGTAGATGATGGAGAAGAAAGACGCAATCAGGCCTGCAAGACCAAGAACGTTAACCGCAGTCGCCAGATTTTCATTACCGGTGACCTTCAGGGCGTCGACTAATGGTACTGCACTGCCACCCATGGCTTCTGCGCCTGCAGCGCCAGCCAGCAGCACGACCACAAGCAGAGCGGTGAACAGCAGGAAGACCATGGCACCAATAATACCTTTAGGAACATCTTTCGCTGGGTTTTTCGCTTCTTCCGCCGCCAGAGGAACACCCTCAACCGCGAGGAACAACCACATCGCAAACGGCAGAGCAGCCCACACACCGTACCAGCCAAATGGCAGTACTTCAGAGGCACCCGCTGCCGCTGTCGGCGCGATATCAAACAGACGGCTGGCATCAAAATCACCGATCAGAGCAACCGCCGTTGCCAGAATAGCGAAGACAGCCAAAGCACTGATCACCATCATGACTTTTAATGCCTCACCGACACCAGCCAGGTGAATACCAATAAACACCAGATAGAACCCGGCGTATACCAAGGGGCCATTTAACCCGGTCAGTTCTTCGAAGGCCGAACCGATAAATATCACAATGGCCGCCGGTGCGAGTGCATATTCAATTAACACCGCAAGCCCGGTTAAATAACCGCCCGCCGGGCCCATCGCCTGACGCGCAAACGAGTAACCGCCCCCCGCGGCAGGAATGGCAGCAGACATTTCTGCTAACGACAGCACCAGCGTTAAATACATAATGGCCATCAGAACGGCCGCAATCGCGAAGCCACCCCAGCCGGCTTCTGCTAGACCGAAGTTCCAACCGGCAAAATCACCGGAAATAACGTACGAAACCCCCAGACCCGCAAGCAGAATCCAACCTGCGGTTCCTCTTTTCAGCTGGCGCTTAGCCAGATACTCCTGATTAATATTGGTGTTTGACATATGAGTCTCTCCCCTGTGAGAACTTAGATATAAATCAGGAAATAAGAAAATTCTTATTTCCGGAAACGGTTTCAACGACATCGTCCTGCGTGCGGTCTTTCAGGTTCACACCGGACAGACGCAGGCGTCGTGATTCATTCAGCAGATAGGCCGCTCGACGCGCAGCCTCCACATATGAAAGGCCCGCCGGGCGGATATTTGAAATGCAGTTACGCGCTGCGTCAGTCAGGCCAACATGCGGTTGATAGGTCAGGTACAGTCCCAGGCTGTCTGGAGAACTCAGCCCCGGACGCTCTCCAATGAGAACCATCACACAGCGGGCATTAAGCAGCTCACCAACTTCGTCGCCAACGGCGACCCGTCCCTGTTCAACAACACAGAGCGGCGCCAGAGAAAAATCGTTAAGTTGTGGTAACAGTGTTTCGAGAAATGGCACGACATTCTGCTGCACTGCTAACGACGACAGGCCGTCGACGACGGCAATACTGAGGTCATACTCGCCTGCCACCTCTCCTTTAGTGGCGAGATCATGCTGCAGAATTTCCCGGGAATGAGAGTGCAACCGACGTCCGAGATCAGGACGCTGAAGATACGTCATCCGGTCGTCGGCACGACTTTGCAACCGGTGGATATCCGTTACCGGAATGCCGGCAGAGGATTCAATCGCAGAGACAAGCCCCTCAAAATCCAACGGAAAATGCACTGCATCACGCGCACGGGCGTGCGATAACTGAAACTCGAGTAATTCGTTGGTTGGCAGACTGACTCCCGCCCGCCCCAGACCAATGCGCGCATCGGTAAACTCACGCAGACGACGCCATGGGTTTTCGACCACTGGATTATCTGCAAAGCCGGTAGATTTATTTTTCATCATCAGACCCTCAGTGCTGACCAGAGGCCGGAGGCAGTGAATTCAGTGAACGTGCAAATGCGTCGGGCAGTGCGTCATTCAATACAAAGGCATCTCCCATAATCTGCATTTTGGCCAACCAATGGGCGAATTCAGGCGCGGGCTGACTGCCTAGCACCCGTCGGGCGTACAGCGCATCGTGGAAAGACGTGGTCTGATAATTCAGCATAATGTCGTCAGAGCCAGGAATACCCATGACAAAGGAACAGCCAGCCACACCCAGCAAGGTCAGCAGGTTATCCATATCGTTCTGATCGGCCTCCGCGTGGTTGGTGTAACAGACGTCACAGCCCATTGGCAGGCCGAGTAATTTTGCGCAGAAATGATCTTCGAGACCGGCGCGGATAATTTCTTTACCGTCGAATAAATATTCCGGGCCGATAAAACCGACGACCGTATTCACCAGCAGCGGACTAAATTTTCGCGCGACGGCATAAGCGCGGACTTCACACGTCTGCTGATCCAGCCCATGATGCGCATTGGCCGAGAGCGCACTGCCCTGCCCGGTTTCGAAATACATGACGTTATTACCCACCGTGCCGCGTTTTAAACTGAGTGCCGCGTCCTGTGCCTCGGCGAGCGTCGCAATGTTGAAACCGAATGAAGAGTTAGTCGCCTCAGTACCGCCTATCGACTGGAATACCAGATCAACCGGCGCACCGGCTTCGATGCATTCGATGGTATTGGTCACATGGGTAAGTACGCACGACTGAGTAGGAATTTCGTACTTACTGATGACTTCATCCATCAGTTTCATCAGTTTAATCGCCTGAGCGACATTATCCGTCGCGGGGTTAATACCAATGACGGCATCACCGTTACCGTACAACAGACCATCGAGAATACTGGCGGCAATACCGTTCACATCATCAGTGGGATGATTCGGCTGCAGACGAGTGGATAAATGCCCCGGCAGACCGATGGTATTGCGGAAGGCGGTTTTTATATGGCACTTTTTTGCAACCAGTATCAGATCCTGATTGCGCATAATCTTCGATACCGCTGCGGCCATCTCGGGTGTAATACCCGCTCGCACACCTTCTAATACCTCAGGTGTGGCCATGTCGCTTAACAGCCAGTTGCGGAAATCACCCACGGTCAGATGCGAGATTGCAGAAAATGCCTGTGCGTCATGGTCATCCATGATCAGGCGGGTCACTTCGTCTTCTTCGTACGGCACCAGAGCTTCATTAAGAAACTGTTTGAGAGGCACCTCTGCGAGCGTCATCTGTGCAATCACCCGCTCTTCGGCTGAGCGTGCAATCACGCCTGCAAGGCGGTCACCGCTGCGGGCCGGTGTCGCTCTCGCCATGACTTCGGCCAGGTCGTTGAAATGCCAGGTGCGTGTTCCTGCGGTGTAGCTGTATTTCATAGTTTTCCTTCGCGCTGTATCGCTCACTGTCGTCAGGAGGAACAGAAGTTGCTCTTATCTCTATGAGTCAGAGCGAGGGACATTCCATACGGCTATCAAATTTTGGCAAACTTTTCGGAGAGGCCATGAAAGCTGATGTCACGGGCCTCTGAGCTGGTTAGGATAGCCGCATCTATTGAATGAAGACCGACCGGAAGGGTTTGGGAGAGCGGAACAATGCACCAATACCAGACAAGCAGCGCACCATCAGCGAGCACAACAGAAGCTCACGACGCCGACCTGCACGCGCACAACCTTACTGACTGGCAACAGGAGTATGACCAACTGTCCGGTGGTCATTTCTACGGACGTATTGATGAAATAGCGCTCGACGGACTGCAGATCTTCCGGGAGCACACCAGCCAGGCGCTGCGCCAACAGTGCAATGTATGGCCGGATGCCATCTGGCTAGGTATTGCTGCGCAGCCTGCCGATTGCCGGATAAATGGTCTCGATGTTGGCGGACAACAGATTATGTGCCGTCCGGGTGCCTGCGATTTTGAACTCGTGACACCCGACAACTTTGATATATACGGCCTTGTGATCCGTACGGATGCATTATTGAGCGCGGCGGAAAACGAAGAGCTGGATCTGCGTGGTCTCAGCCTCCACGAGCACCCACGCTTAAACATTCCGGAAGAGACGATGGCACAGGTGCGACGTCTTCTCGCCAATCTGGTCAACCCCGATACGCCTGGGCTGCACCAGCGACTGCAGCGCCATCTGATTCTGTCCACACTGCTGGATCTGCTTAAGCAGGAAACTCCCGCGCGCAGACCCGCCACGAGCTATGCACACCGAAAAGCGGTGGTTGATAAGGTTAAGGCATGGATGGAAATTAATCAGGATGCTCCGGTAAGCATGACGGAACTGTGTGAACTCACACACGTCAGCCGCCGCACACTGCAGTACAGCTTCGAAAGCATTCTGGGTATCAGCCCATTAAAGTTTCTGCGTACGGCCAGGCTGAATCAGGTACGCAGAGCATTAAGTCACCCAGAAAACCATGGCCGCCCGGTCTCTTCCATCGCTGCCGACTGGGGCTTCTGGCATCCGGGACAGTTTGGGCAGGACTATAAAAAGCTGTTTGGCGAAATGCCGTCGGAGACGGTGTCTCGTGGGGAATTGATTTTTTAATCGTCAGACAATGTCCGTTGGGGAACACTTCCTGAGTTATTGAAACCAGCATGCGTTCGGCGCTGGTCAATGATGGGGGCGTTGGCCGACAGAGCAAAACCGAGCCCCGCGACTATATCGAGTTTCACTTCCACGTTAATCCGGGGCGATTTGTTTTGCGTGCCATAAGAACCCAGAAATTGAGCGGAAGAAGCCGTATGCGCTGGTTGAGATAATTCCGGCAGTGTTCCCTTACCTATCACGCACAAAAAAGCCCCGTTTCCGGGGCTTTCGATCTAAGCAATGTTCCTGTTTTAAGCTTACGCCTGCTGAGCTGATACCTGGCCATGCTCTGTCAGCGCTTTAATGCCACTGATACGGTTCGCTTCGGCGGCCAGTACTTTTTCTTCGTCGCTGGCGTATTTCTCATCCCACTCCAGCACTTTTGGCGTCATCAGGTGGTGCCACAGCGGTGGGATCAGGGCGACGACGATGGTAGTCAGGTAGCCATTGATCATGGTCGGTGCTTCTGGGTATGGGCGCAGGTCCTGGTATGGCACTTCACCGTGTGCGTGGTGGTGAGAGTGACGGGTCAGGTTGAACATGGTCCATGACGAGAAGCGCTTGTTGGTGTTCCATGAGTGACGTGGCTGCACCGGCAGTTCTGGGTTACGCACCATGCCGTAGTGTTCCATGTAGTTCACGATTTCCAGCAGGGCTTTACCGAACAGGCCGGCACCAATAAACAGCAGCATAGTTTCCACGCCACCCGCCAGGAATGCCAGTGCAACGATGATTGCACTCATGCCGTAGCCACGCAGTACCGAGTTACGGATCGACAGTGGGCTGTGACCCATTTTACGCAGGCGCTCTGCTTCGAGTTTCAGTGCGCTGATGTTGCCCTTAATAGTCGATGCCAGTACATGGAAATAGACGTTGCGGCCACGCGGTGCAGTCGCAGGATCTTTCGTCGTACTCACATAACGGTGATGACCGTAAACGTGCTCAACAGCAAAGGCAACGTCGAAGCTGAATGCCAGCAACCAACGACCCACGAACATAGAAATCGGGTCCCAGGTACGGTGTGTCAGTTCGTGTGCCGTAATGGTACCGACCATGCCAATCATCAGACCGGTAATAATCAGAGCACACAGATCAGATACCCAGGAGCCTTCGGCTTTTGCCGCCAGCACATCGTAGCCAGTCAGGCTGGTGAGCATTTCACCCAGACCAAACAGATCGCCAGCACTTACCTGCCAGAAATAAGCAAATACGATTAACGACAGCAGCGGTAATGCCAGCCAGAGCTGTACTGTGAGAATGCCTGGGTGCTTAAACGCTGGTGTTGAAGTGTCATCCCCCAGCACGGCGTCCAACACAATATAACCACCGAAAATGGCGATCAGACCATAAATGATCCAGTCGCTGCCCAGGAACATCGCCGCTGCAGCGAGCAGGCCGATGGCGTGAAAAAGAAAGTATTTGAGATAGTGGAACATAGGACTCTCCTTCCGTTATGTTCTTTTTTTAAAAGCTATTTTTAAGGTTTATTTTGTGTGCGAACGATCGGTAAACCGGTCGCAGTAGATTCCGTTATTGCTCATGCCCAGTTCTTTCAGGCAGCTTTCTGCAGCGTCCAGCATGGGCGGCGGGCCGCACATGTAGGTCTGCGAAATATCTGTTAATTCAGGGATTACGTCCGTAACTAGACCGCGACGACCATCCCAGCTGCTGCTTTCTGGTTCTTCGGACAGCACGGGAATAAAACGGAAGCGGCCGGACCAGTTGCGGGAAATCCGGGAAATATCTTCCAGCGCACACAGGTCTTTTTCAGTGCGGGCACCAAACAGGAAGGTCACATCGCGGTCGATCTTGTGGTTCATGGCGTCTTCGAGGATCGCCAGTACCGGTGCGATACCGCTACCACCAGCGATCATCAGCATTTCGCCGCCCCGCTTTTCACCCGCGTCCTGTCGTAAATAGAAATCGCCGTAGGGGCCATCGACAGTGACTTTATCGCCAACGACTGCATGATGATTCGCCCAGCCAGACATTTCGCCACCCGGTACTTCACGAATAAAGAAACGTACGTAATTCCCTTGAGGCGGCGTTGCAAATGAATAGCTGCGAGGGCCGGACGCGATACCCGGTGTTGAGAACAGAGCGTACTGGCCCGGGATATACGCCATCTCTTCTTCCAGAGTGACGGTCACGCTGACGATGTCTGAGGTGAGTTTTTCAATGGCGGTGATTTCACCTTCGTGCGCTTTCGCAACTGAGCTGCCATCAGACAGGCCATCAACATATACCGTCACGTCAGATTTCAGCTGGGACTGGCAGCCGAGAATGTATTTCTGTTCGATATCTTCAGAGCTGAGAATAAAGGCCGCTGAGGTTAATTCTTTGACCTGGCCGTCCTGCAGTCTGCATTTACAGGTTGCGCATCCACCCACTTTGCAGCTGTAAGGAAAGCGAACGCCCTGACGCAGCGCGGCAGTTAAGATCGTTTCTTTCGGGTTAACGGTGAACTCACCGACACCTTCAATGGTTAACGTGTGTGGTTTTGCAGATTTAAACAGCCCGAACATGTCTCGCCCTGATCATTGTTAGATTGTCGGACAATCCTACAATACAAAAAATGATTGGGAAGGTGATATCAGGCCAGAAAACCGGGCAGCAATAGAGCAAACGACTTCAGTTTCAGATCAGGATATGCGCAGACAACGCAAAGAAAACCTGAGAAATTCAGGCTTTAAGGGAAAGTGCGTGCGGGTGAATGCATGCCAGCCCCTCAGGATGAAGGGCTGGAGAACGGCTGTAAAACTGCCATTGCCTTGATATGAGTCAAGCCCGGGCGGGCTCATGACATCCCGTTTGGAAAATCGTCCAACCCAGCCAGCAGTGTGGCCCGCGCTGGTGCCAGCGCCTCGGTGTATGTCTTAAGTTGCGTGACTGCGTATGCCGCACGACGCTGCAGATACTCTTCAGATTCGCCCGCCGTCCCATTCCAGAGATCACCGGCATTACGCAGAATCAGATGCTCCGGTAGCCACAACAGACGTGAATTCTTATAGCCACTGCTACGCAGTTCGGCAATCACAAATGCGCCACCGACTGAGGCTGAGACTCCCACTAATAACGCCGGTTTATGCGCAAAATGCGGGTGATTGCACCAGAGAAAGAGATTTTTAAGACCTGCGGGCGCCATCCCGTGCCACTCAGGTACCACAAACACCAGCCCATCCGCGGCACTGATTCGGGCCTGAACATCAAGCACACTGTCGTTGGCCTGGCGCTCGCCATTCCAGAAAGGAAGATCAGCGGCAAACAGGTCGATAACATCGGCCTCGCCCTCAAAAAAACGTTGGTTTATTTCACCGGACAAACGCAGGCTTTCTGCGCCAGGTCGGTGGCTGGTGCTGATAATCGCGTACTGCGGCATCGACATGTCCCCCGTTTTAAGCTGAGTAAGAAGGACGGCGCTTCATCGCCGCGTACCAACGCTGAATATTCGGATATTCATCACCGATCCTGACTTTCACTATCCGGATAAAGTCGATGGCGCACACGGCGGTAATATCGGCAATGGAAAAACGACCGCCTGCGATCCACTCGTTGTTGGTCAACTGGGTTTCGAGCACAGGTAAGGCTTTCAGGAAGTTGCGCACGCTTTCCTGGCCGAAGTCTTCGACGGGCGTCATGCGGTCTTTAAAGAAGCCCGTGATGTGTTGAAAAGCAAACAGGGCTGGGTATAACAGCATGGATTCCATTCTGTGATCCCACATGTCGATAATTGCGCGCTCTTTTGCGGTAGTGCCATACAGTTCCGGCTCTGGGTAAGCTTCATCAATAAAGCGACAGATGGCAGGCGTTTCTGACAGGCAAAGTCCATCCGGCAATTCCAGCACAGGGACTTTGGAATATGGATTAACGGCCGCGAATTCTGGCTTCAGGTTGTCCCCGGCGCCGAGATCCAGTGATTCCTTTTCGTACTCAAGGCCTTTCTCGGCCAGAACCATGCGTACGCGACGTGGATTAGGTGCATGAGGATTGTCGTACAGTTTCATAGCGGCGTCTCTTGTCCTGTTGGGTGCAAGAAAGCTAGCGGCCCTGAAGAGGCGGGTCAAGTACAGAGAAGACTGAGTAACACTGTTGCTGTAAATGATACGCTGGCGGGTCGCCCGATTCGCTTACTTCACAGCTCGGATCCGCGGACCTGACAAACGACGACGCTTCACGTAACTAAGCCAACACCCAACGGACGATCACTGCTGTGTAAGAGCGGCCAATGCCGCAGCCGCAGCCGATGTCCGGTTCTCGACGCCCAGTTTGCGGAAAACCGGTTCGAGATGCTTGTTCACAGTCCGTGGGCTCATCGACAGAATCTGGCCAATCTCCTGATTCGTCTTGCCGCGGCTCAACCAGAGCAGAACTTCGGCTTCGCGATCCGTCAGACCAAAGCTTTCCTTAAGTATCCGGCGATTCAGCTCTTCATCATCGGGAATCAATCGCAGCAGAAATTCACCGGGCGCGGGCCGCCCTAAAAAGCGCAGCTGCAGTCGGATATCACCAACCTGCAGCCTTAGGCTGTCATTGCGATCTGGCTGGTTTGTCAGCCAGTGCAACGCCTGTGTCTGCAGCGCCGAAGCAAGCGAGGTTTCGTCCAGTCCTGCAGTATCCAGCAGAGACAATGAGCAGCGGGTCTGCCACAGAAGCGCGCCGTCGGTATTACACGCAAAGGCTGGTTGCCCCATTTCTTCCAACGCCATACGGGCACTTTTGGTTTTGCGGGAGTTACTCAGATGAACCTGAACACGGGCGAGCATCACTTCGAGATTCACGGGCTTGGTCAGGTAATCGACGCCGCCCAGCTCGAGGCCACGCACCACGTCATCGGGATCACTCAGACCGGTGAGAAATATCACCGGAATATCTTCCAGATCGGCATCGGCTTTTAATGCACGACAAGCCTCGAAACCGTCCATATTCGGCATCATGGCATCCAGCATAATAAGATCAGGCGGCATACGACGGGCAATATTCAACGCCTGCGCTCCGTCCATCGCGACCAGTACGGTATAACCTGCGCTAGCCAGGGCTTCGTTCATAAAAGCCAGTGATTCTGCGGTGTCATCCGCAACGAGTATCAGCCCCTGGCTGTTATGACCGACCATGATCAACTACCTTTCTGTTCATGGAAATAATATCGTTAAAGCGGAAACTGCGAAGCAGAGCTTCGGTTTCACGGGCGTATGCTGCGGTATCGTCAGAGGCTTTTAATGTTACCAGTAACTCTTCGATGCCGCTGACATATCCAAGCTCCGCCATCTCAATCATCTGGCGGGCGTGAGTCACGCTGACTCCCGGTTCAGTGACTGTCCTGGTCGTTACCTTCTCAGCATCACTTTCGTAGACCCAGGTGAGACCCAGAGCGTTTCCGACTTTCTGCAGCAGGACCTGATCACGGATGGGCTTGATCAGGTAATCGTTGTTCAGTCGCTCCTGCGGGTGCTCGGCAGCCCCCTGCCCTGCGGCCGATAGTTTATCTTCCGCATCGGCAGACACCATAATCACCGGCTTTATAAATCCGGACTCCCGTATTTCACGCAGGAATTCCCAGCCGGTCTTGCCGGGCATAGAGATATCTAACAAAACCAGATCAATCTGCGGGTCATGAATAATGCCAGCGGCAGAGAAGGCGTCTGTCGCCTCCAGTATTCTAAACCCGGCCGGTTGCAGAATTTCACTGACCAGACCGCGGTGGGTGGCATTATCATCAACCACCAGAATCGTCTTCGCAGGCCCTTCGTAACCGCTGACTGCACGCTCACTGCGGCTGACAGGCACTGGATTGGACACACTCGATAACATCAGTGACAAGCGGAATGTACTGCCTTTTCCGGGTTCACTTTCCAGCGATATCTCGCCTCCCATAATATCGGACAGCAACTGGCTGATGGTCAGGCCCAGGCCGGTTCCCGGTTGCTGAACCGTGCCGGGTTTTCTGATCCTTTCGAAAGGCTGGAAAATACGTTCGCGTTCTTCTTCCGCAATACCGCTGCCGGTGTCCGACACGGTAAATTCGGCGACCTGACTGCGGTAACGCACCTTCAGGGTCACACTGCCCTGCTGGGTAAATTTCACCGCATTCGACAGCAGGTTAATCAATATCTGACGCAGGTGTTTTTCATCTGTGCGGACAACCTCCGGCAGATAGCGCGGTGGCTGATAATTAAATTCGATGCCTTTTTCTGCCGCCTGAAGACGGAACATCTCAGTGAGTTCCTGCAGCAGGCTGTGAATACGGACTTCGTCGCGACGTACTTCCAGTCTGCCCGCTTCAATCCGGGAAATATCCAGCAGCCCCTCAATCAGATCGGCAAGGTGGTCTCCACTGCGCCGGATCAGCGACACTTTGGCGCTCTGGCGACTGTTCAGTGACGCATCTTTTTCGAGCAATTGTGCGTACCCAAGAATCGAATTCAGCGGGCTGCGCAGTTCGTGACTGATGCCTCCGAGGTAGCGGCTTTTCGCCAGGTTCGCAGCTTCAGCCAGCTCTTTGGCCTCCTGCAGCGCGCGGTCCGTAATTTCGTGGGCGGCGATTTCCCGGGTAAGCAGTTCGGTCTGGCGGTTTGCCTCGCCGAGCGCCAGCTCCCGGCTTTCGTTCGCCAGCACAAATAACCAGATCAGGACGCCTACGATAATCAGCAACAACAGATACACCTGAATTAAGGTGCTGCTGAGCAACAGCCGCCCACTGTCTTCAATCGGAACCTGCATATACACCAGCCAGAAGAGCAGGCCGACCACGCTGCCAATAATGGTCAGCAGGCCGGTAAACTGCAGCAGCCCCGGGCGCATTCTCTGAGCCAGCGACTGGGGAAGAATGGCCGTCAGCAAGGCTTCAATCTGGTCACTGAAGCGCGCCCGGTCTTTGCACTGATCATGACAGCGGGATTCCAGCGTACAGCAGAGTGAACAGATATGTCCTTTGTACGCCGGACACGACGCCATATCTTCAGCATCAAAGTCATTGTCGCAGACCACACAGCGGTGCTGTGCCTGTACCGGGGTCAGCTGAATCACATCCCGGGCGAGGTAGAAACGCCCTCGTGTTACCAGTGCAATCACCGGAGAAGTAACAAAGGCCGTCAGCAATGCCAGATACGGCGACAAGGCGCTGGCTTCTGGCCCGGCGACGCCGACATAACTGAAAATACCGACCAGCGACGCCAGAATCATAGACCCAAAGCCGACCGGGTTAATGTCATACAGGTAGGCCCGCTTAAATTCGATATGGTTCGGACTCAGCCCCAGCGGCTTATTAATGATCAGGTCGGCCACAAGCGCTCCTACCCAGGCCACGGCAACGTTGGAATAAATCCCGAGGATATGTTCCAGCGACTCGTATACCCCGAGCGCCATCAGCATCAGCGCAATCATCACATTGAAAAACAGCCAGACAACCCGGCCCGGGTGGCTGTGGGTCAGACGCGAGAAGAAGTTTGACCAAGCAATAGAGCCAGCGTAAGCATTGGTCACGTTAATTTTTACCTGACAGAGCACCACGAAGATGCCCGTCAGGGCGAGAATCACCAATGGCGATTCGGTCAGGTAACTGAACGCAATGATGTAGAGCTGAGTCGGATCAGCAGCATCCGATACCGGCAACCCATGATTCAGCGCCAGCACCGCCAGAAATGATCCCGCAAGAATTTTCACTACGCCTACAAGAATCCAGCCTGGCCCTCCCATCAGGAGTGCCGCCCACCACCGTCGGCGCGTTCGCTTATCTGGTTCAGGGAGATAACGCAGAAAGTCGACCTGCTCTCCGATCTGCGCGATCAGTGAAAAAATAACTGCAGAGGCAGCACCAAAATAGTACAGGTTAAATCCACCGCCCTGTTGCGGTGCAGGATTCTGAATGCCCTCAAACTGCGACCAGTCTCCGAGCATGCTGCCCTCGTGCCAGAGAATAAACACAAAGGGCGCCAGCTGCAGGGCTAGCCAGAGCGGTTGGGTCCAGAGCTGGAAGCGGGAGATAAGGGTTATCCCGTGCGTCACCAGAGGGATAACCACCACCGCGCTGATAAGGTATCCCGCCCACAGAGGAAGCCCGAACAGAATATCCAGTGCGGAGGCCATGATGGCCGATTCCAGTGCAAAAAAGATAAAAGTAAACGAGGCATAGATCAGCGAGGTGACGGTCGATCCGATGTAACCGAAGCCGGCACCACGGGTAAGCAGGTCAATGTCGACGCCATCCCGGGCGGCGTAGTAGCTGATGGGAATCGCTGTCAGGAAGATAATTGCAGAAACAACCATCACCGCCAGCACTGTCGCCTGAACACCATAAATCAGGGTAATGGCAGCACCGATCGCTTCGAGTGCAAGAAATGAAATCGCGCCGAGGGCCGTATTAGAGACCCGCGCAGCAGACCAGCGCCGGGCATCTTTGGCGGTAAAGCGCAGGGCATAATCCTCCAGGGTCTGATTCGCTACCCAGCGGTTATAACTGCGTCGGTTTGTCAGCGCCTGTTGCGCCATGGTCTGTCCCCCGTGTGTTGCAACCTCCTGTTTTATTGTTATTCCTGGTTTTTCTCTGACTACTGAATCACGTAATCACGTACCGTGCCAAGCGGACTACGTCATTTGACGTACCCCGGGAGGGTCATTCGGCGAATGTTACTGATGCCGCCAAACAAGCATTCTGCAAAGGCATCTGCAATTCCAACCACCGAAATGAGGCCTGACTATGAAGCTACTCAACCTCGAAACAACCGCTCTTGTACGGCGCGGCTTTCTGAAACACCTGCTCGCAGTACCTGCCGCTCTGGCACTCGCGACCACCAGCCTGCCCACCATGGCAGACAGCGCGAATACTACCGGCCTGGCCGTCACCAAAGATACGGTGAAAGTCGGTATTCTGCATTCCGTCACCGGCACAATGGCCATCAGTGAAACCGGCTCTGTACAGGCTGAAAAGCTTGCTATCGAACAGATCAACGCCATGGGCGGTGTACTGGGTCGTAAGATCGAATACATCCAGGAAGACGGTGCCAGTGACTGGCCAACCTTCGCCGAAAAATCGAAAAAACTGCTGGTGAACGACAAGGTTGCAGCGGTCTTCGGTTGCTGGACGTCCGCTTCCCGTAAAGCCGCTCTGCCCGTGTTCGAGCAGTATAACGGTATGCTCTACTATCCGACCTTCTACGAAGGTCTTGAGCAGTCACCTAACGTGATCTACACAGGTCAGGAAGCGACCCAGCAGATTCTCGAAGGTCTCGACTGGGCATCCCGTGAAAAAGGTGCGAAGAAATTCTACCTGCTCGGCTCCGACTACATCTGGCCACGTACCTCCAACAAAATTGCCCGTAAGCACATCGAGAATAAACTCGGTGCCAAAGTCGTGGGCGAAGAGTACTACCCGCTGGGTCACACTCAGTTCAACTCGGTGATCAACAAAATCAAGCTGAAGAAGCCTGACGTTGTATTTATCTCAGTGGTGGGCGGTTCTAACGTTGCTTTCTACAAGCAGCTGAAAGCCGCGGGCATCGACATGGGTAAAGAGAAGCCTCTGTTCCTGACCATCTCAGTGACTGAAGATGAAATTCTGGGCATTGGTGGTGAAAACATTGAAGGTATCTATGCCTCAATGAAGTACTTCCAGTCTCTGCCGAACGAAAACAACACCGCCTTCGTAAAAGCCTTTAAAGAGCGCTGGGGCGACGACATCGTGATTGGTGACGTAACTCAGGCAGCGTACCTTGGCCCATGGCTGTGGAAAGCGGCGGTAGAAAAAGCCGGCTCCTTCGATATCGACAAAGTGCGCGCTGCGTCACCGGGTATCGAGCTGACGACTGCTCCTGAAGGTTATGTCCGCGTTCACGAAAACCACCACCTCTGGTCTAAAACCCGCGTTGGCCATGCCCAGCCAGATGGCCAGTACAAAGTGGTTTACGAGAGCTCTGAGCTGATCGAGCCTGATCCATTCCCAGAAGGTTACCAGTAAGACTCACCGCAATATCTAAGTCTTATCTGATCTGAAAAAGCGGCCCTGTCCCCAGTACTTCAAGTACAGACATCAAAGACAGTGGCCGCCACCAACCACCGGGGAGAAACATCATGTTTGCCGAATATACCGCGGCCGAGCTGACCTCCATTTTTGCCATGCAGGGTTTTGCCGGTCTTATTCTCTTTTCTGTTTTTGTTCTGATGGCGCTGGGTCTGGCAATTATTTTTGGCCAGATGGGCGTGATCAATATGGCACACGGCGAATTTATGATTCTCGGTGCTTACACCACTTACCTGATTTCCAATCTGTTCGCAGATTATCTGCCTGGAATTTATTCCAGTTACTTTTTTATCGCCATGATCGTGGCCTTCTTTGTCACCGGGGCACTCGGGGCCTTTGTCGAATGGGCGATGATCCGTCACCTGTATCACCGCCCGCTCGACACTCTGCTCGCCACCTGGGGTCTGAGTCTGATCATGCAGCAGTTTTACCGCACCGTATTTGGCGCGCGTGAAGTTGGCGTGACACTGCCAGACTGGCTGATGGGCTCAATCGCCGTCACTGACATGGTAGAAATTCCGATCAACGGTCTGTTTGTGATGGGCCTCACCATCGTCATTACCGTCGGCGTTGCTCTGATGATGCAGAGATCGCACCTGGGTAAGCAGACACGCGCTGTCGTACAGAACCGTCCTATGGCTGCTGCCGTGGGTATTAATACCGAAAAAGTCGACCGCCTGACCTTCGCATTGGGTTGCGGTATTGCCGGTGTTGCTGGCTCGGCCTTCACTATGATCGGCTCGACCGGCCCGACTTCCGGCCAGCTCTACATCGTGGATACCTTCCTTGTGGTCGTCTTCGGTGGTGCAGCCAGCCTGCTCGGTACTGTGGCCTCGGCCTTCACCATTTCTCAGGCTCAATCCACCATGGAGTTCTTCCTCTCTGGTTCGATGGCCAAAGTGCTCACCCTGCTTGTTGTCGTTGGCATTCTGATGCTGCGTCCACAGGGCCTGTTCACTCTGAAAGTACGTCGCTGAGGGGGTTGAAAATATGAATAAAGTCGCAGCATTTATCGGCAAAAATCAGTACAGCCACATGATTATTCTGGCGCTGTTACTGCTCGTTGTTCTGCCATTATCTCTCGATATTTTCCGCCTCAATTTAGTAGGCAAATATCTCACCTACGCCTTCGTCGCACTGGGCCTTGTGCTCTGCTGGGGTTACGGCGGTATTTTAAGTCTCGGCCAGGGCGTGTTCTTTGGTCTGGGCGGTTACTGCATGGCGATGTTCCTCAAGCTTGAGGCATCGTCTCCTGAAAACACGGCGATTCAGTCAACGCCAGGTATCCCGGACTTTATGGACTGGAACCAGCTGACGGCCCTGCCGTGGTTCTGGGAGCCCTTCCACAGCTTCACCTTTACTGTGTTCGCTGTGATTCTTGTACCGGCTATTTTCGCCTTCATTATTGCCGTCGCCATGTTTAAACGTCGCGTCGGTGGTGTGTACTTCGCGATTATCACTCAGGCCGTGGCTGCCATTATGACCATCCTCATTATTGGTCAGCAGGGCTACACCGGTGGTGTGAACGGTATTACCGACCTGCGCACTCTGCACGGCTGGGATATCCGTACCGACGACGCAAAATACATTCTCTACTACGTGAATGCCTTGCTGTTGTTCCTGTGCCTGTTCGTGGCGGCTTTTGTCATCAAGAGCAAACTGGGCCGCTTACTCGTCGCAATGCGCGAACGGGAAGACCGTGTGCGTTTCTCGGGTTACGACGTGTCCGCCTTCAAGATCTTTATCTTCTGCCTGGCAGCAGCGATCTCAGCCATCGGTGGCGCCATGTTCACCCTGCAGGTCGGCTTTATGTCACCGTCGTTCGTCGGCATCGTGCCTTCGATTGAAATGGTGATTTTCTGTGCCCTGGGCGGCCGCCTGTCCATCCTGGGTGCGGTGTACGGCACTCTGCTGGTGAACTACGCAAAAACCAGTTTCTCCGAAACCTTCCCTGAACTCTGGCTGTTCGCCATGGGTGCACTGTTTATCGGTGTTGTGATGGCCTTCCCGAATGGTCTGGCCGGTATCTACCAGCGTTACATGGAGCCATGGCTGCTGAAGCTCAGCAAAAAAGATGAATCACCGTCAGCACCCGCTGTGGGCGCGTCGGAAAAAGCACCAGAAAGCAGCGATGAGCCAATGACTTCTGAGGAGCGTAAACATGCTTGAGTCAACCAAATCCATCCCAGCGAAAGACTTTGTATTGAGCGTTGAAGGCCTGACCGTCTCCTTCGATGGCTTCAAAGCAGTGAATGATTTATCGCTTTACGTAGAAGAACAGGAAATCCGCGTGATTATCGGCCCTAACGGGGCCGGTAAAACCACGGTACTCGATCTGATCTGCGGCCGCACCAAGGCCACCGAAGGCTCAATTAAATTTAAGGGCAAAGAACTGACCAAGCTGAACGAGCACCAGATAGTGCACGCCGGTGTGGGTCGTAAATTTCAGAACCCGTCGATTTATGAAGACCTGACGGTGTTCGAGAATCTGGAGCTGTCTTACCCACGTGGGCGCAATGTCTGGGGCGCCCTCTTCTTCCGCCGCGATGCCGAAGTCGTCGCCAAAGTAGAAGAAATTGCCGACATGATTTTCCTCGGCGACAAACTCGATATGTCAGCCGATCTGCTGTCGCACGGCCAGAAGCAGTGGTTAGAAATCGGCATGCTGCTGATTCAGGATCCGGAGCTGCTGATGCTGGATGAACCGGTGGCGGGCATGTCAGTCTCCGAGCGCAAACAGACTGCCGAACTCCTGCAGCGCATCACCAAAGACCGCTCAGTACTGGTGATTGAACACGATATGCAGTTCGTCGCAGACATCGCCGATCGGGTCACTGTACTGCACCAGGGCAAGGTCCTCTCTGAGGGCTCGATGGACCGGGTGCAGTCTGATCCGAAAGTTATCGAAGTTTATCTGGGTCACTGAGGAAAGCCGCCATGATGCAATTAACCGATTACTCCGTTGCCTACGGTCAGAGCACCATCATTGATGGCATGAACCTGACGCTGAACAAGAACGAGATCATCGCCATCCTGGGTCGTAACGGCATGGGTAAAACCACGCTGATGAAGTCTCTGATCGGCATGATTCCCAGCCAGGGCGGCAAGGTAACTCTCGAAGATACCGAAATTACGCCGATGAAAAGCTACCAGCGCGTCGGGGCAGGTCTGGGTTTTGTACCTCAGGGGCGGATGATCTTTTCCACCATGACGGTCGAAGAAAATATCGAAACCGGCCTCACCAGTACCGGTAAAAAAGAGATCCCGTCGGATCTTTACAGCATCTTCCCGGTGCTGGATGAAATGAAACACCGCCGCGGTGGCAACCTCTCCGGCGGTCAGCAACAACAGCTGGCCATTGCCCGTGCGCTGGCCAGTAACCCCAGTGTACTGCTGCTGGATGAACCCACCGAAGGTATCCAGCCAAGCATCATTAAAGATATGGCGCGCACGCTGAAACAGATCCGTACCCAGCGTGGGCTGTCGATTCTGGTATCTGAGCAGGTGCTGAGTTTTGCGCTTGATGTTGCTGACCGGATTCTGGTGATTGAGAAAGGAAAAATTGTACTGGATGTACCTGTGGAAGAAGCCGACCACGAAACCATTTCCAAGTACTTATCGGTTTAATTTTTTCTTATCTGAAAACTGGAGAGTTTTTTATGCGTCATGGTGATATTTCAAGCAGCCCCGATACCGTCGGTGTCGCCGTCGTTAACTACAAAATGCCACGCCTGCACACAAAAGAAGATGTGCTGGAAAACGCCGGAAAAATAGCCGACATGATCAAAGGTATGAAGGTCGGCCTGCCAGGGCTTGATCTGGTCGTATTCCCGGAATACAGCACCATGGGCATCATGTACGACGAAGAGGAAATGTACGCGACCGCAACGACGATTCCTGGCCCAGAGACCGATATTTTCGCTGCAGCCTGCAAAGAAGCCGACACCTGGGGCATCTTTTCATTAACCGGCGAACAACATGAAGAACACCCGAATAAAGCACCCTACAACACCCTCGTTCTGATCAATAACCAGGGAGAAATTGTTCAGAAATACCGTAAGTGTATCCCCTGGTGTCCGATCGAAGGTTGGTATCCCGGCGACCGCACGTACGTCAGCGAGGGCCCTAAAGGCCTGAAAATCAGCCTCATCATCTGTGACGACGGTAACTATCCGGAAATCTGGCGCGACTGCGCGATGCGCGGCGCCGAACTGATTGTACGCTGTCAGGGCTATATGTACCCGGCCAAAGAACAGCAGATCATGATGGCCAAGTGCATGGCATGGGCCAACAACTGCTATGTCGCTGTTGCGAACGCCACTGGCTTTGACGGTGTTTATTCCTACTTTGGTCACTCAGCACTGGTCGGCTTTGATGGCCGTACGTTAGGCGAATGCGGCGAAGAAGATATGGGCGTGCAGTACGCGCAGTTGTCGGTCTCTCAGATCCGCGATGCCCGTGCCAATGACCAGTCTCAGAACCACTTATTCAAACTCCTGCATCGCGGCTACAGCGGTGTTCACGCCTCCGGCGACGGCGATAAAGGCATTGCCGACTGCCCGTTCGAGTTCTACCGCACCTGGGTCACTGACGCAGAAAAAGCACAGGCCGATGTGGAAGCCATGACACGCACCACGGTCGGTGTTGCCGATTGCCCGGTCGGTAATCTCCCTGTGGCAGAACGCAGCATGGAGGCCGGCGAGTAATCGCCGGAGCCAGCATGGTCTTCGCTAACGAACGTTTACGGGAACAGACACGAAGCGCTAAGCCGTCAAGAGTTGCGCCGTCCCGGTTTGCGTTTAATCCGTCGGACGTCGCCACCAGCCTGCGGGCGCACATCCGTGGTCAGGACGAGGTGATCAACCGGCTGGAAGATCAGCTGAATGTTATTGCCAGTGGTCTGTATGACGAGCGCAGACCGCTTCTGTCCGCACTGTTTATTGGCGCAACAGGCACCGGAAAAACAGAGACAGTACGTCAGCTCGCTAAGGCGATTCACGGGCGCACTGATGCTTTCTGCCGGATTGATATGAACACTCTGTCGCAGGCTCACTACAGCGCCGCCATCACTGGCGCTCCTCCGGGCTATGTCGGCAGTAAAGAAAATCTCAGTCTGTTTGACGATGACCTGCTGTGCGGCACATCGACGCGCCCCGGCATTGTGCTTTTTGACGAAATTGAAAAAGCCGATACCTCAGTGGTTCGCGCCCTGATGAACGTGCTTGATAACGGCGTACTTAAACTTGCGTCGGGACAGAAGTCTCTGTCATTTCACAACACCCTGGTGTTTATGACCAGCAACGTTGGCAGCCGTCAGGCCGACCGCCTCGGCTGGCTGGAACAGCTTCCCGGAATGAATCGCCCTGCGGTTTATAAACGTGCCCTACTGCGCCATTTTGATACCGAATTTATTAACCGTATTGGCATTGTCGAATACTTTTCGGCGCTCCCGTCTACGGCGTTACCAGGTCTCGTTGAGCAGCTCGAAAGCGGGCTGAATGAACGACTGAAAAAGCAGCAGCTGTCTATTGCCATGGATAGCCATGCGCGCCTTTTCATTGCCCAGCACGCGGATACCAAACGTTATGGCGCGCGGGCTTTAGAGCGGGCTTTCCGCGATCACGTTATTACAGGAGTGGCGCGTTTTATTCAGACAGCGACCACCGCCACCACGCATCTTTGCCTGAAGATCAGCGCCAATCATCAGAGCCTGATTTTCCGGCCGGAATATTCTGCCGACGACGCAGAACACACACTGACTACCCCTACCAGCCTTTCGGCGACCCAAGGAGAAAACCATGACTGATACCATCATTAAAATTGATCTCAGTAAATCCGCCTATGACAACGATCAGGTGCACAACCGCTGGCATCCGGACATCCCTATGGTTGCGACAGTGAAGCCCGGCGATGACTTTATCGTTGAATGTTACGACTGGACCGGTGGCCAGATCGAAAATAACGATGATGCCTCTGACGTACGTGATGTTGACCTCAGCCAGGTGCACTTTCTGTCTGGCCCGATTGCCGTAGAAGGCGCAGAACCCGGAGATCTGCTGGAAGTCGATATTCTTGATATTGGCGCCTTCGCCGAACAGCAGTGGGGCTTTAACGGCTTTTTCTCGAAGAAAAACGGTGGCGGCTTCCTGACTGACCGCTTCCCGGAAGCGCAGAAATCCATCTGGGATTTCAATGGCATGATGACCAGCTCACGTCATGTACCGGGCGTTGAATTCGCCGGTATTCTGCACCCGGGCCTGATTGGCTGTCTGCCAGATAAGAAAATGCTGGATATGTGGAACACCCGCGAAAAAGCCTTAGTCGATACCGACCCTGAGCGCGTACCTGAGCTGGCGACACTCCCTTACGCTGAAACCGCGCATATGGGTCGTATGTCCGGCGATGAGAAAATGCAGGCAGCGGCAGAAGCCGCCCGTACTGTGCCGCCACGTGAGCACGGCGGTAACTGTGATATTAAAGACCTGACGCGCGGCGCAAAAGTCTATTTCCCGGTGTACGTTGATGGTGCCGGCCTGTCAGTGGGTGACCTTCACTTCAGTCAGGGCGACGGCGAAATTACCTTCTGCGGCGCGATCGAAATGGCTGGCTGGATTCATATGCGCGTGAATCTGATTAAAGACGGCATGGCGAAATACCAGGTGAAAAACCCGATCTTCAAGCCAAGTAAAATGGTTCCGAAGTATGACGACTACCTGATTTTTGAAGGTATTTCTGTCGACGAAGATGGCAAGCAGCACTATCTGGATACCAGTGTGGCTTACCGTCAGGCCTGTCATAACGCCATTAATTACCTGACGCAGTTTGGTTACAGCGAAGCACAGGGTTACGCCATTATTGGATGCGCACCAGTGCAGGGGCACATCAGTGGCGTGGTCGATATTCCAAACTCCTGTGCCACCCTCTGGCTGCCGACGGACATCTTTAAATTTGATGTGCAGCTCAATCCTGAAGGGCCTAAGAAACACCTCGACGGCAGCGTCGATATTCCTAAAGCACCTGACCTCGATTAAGGAGCAGTATCATGCCTCTCTATGATTACAAATGTCCTGACCATGGTGTTTTTCAGGAACTGGCTTCGATGGAGCACCATGACAAACCCGCGTTCTGCCCGCAATGCAAGACTCTGTCTGCGCGGGTCATCGTGTTGCCACCCGAAGTTGCCAACATGATCAGAGAGCGGCGTGAAGCCATGGAAGCTAATGAAAAGGCGAGTCACTCACCTGAGGTGATGACCGCCAGTGAATTCCACGAACGCGAAAAGGAAAAGCAGGAGCGACGTGCTCATAAGCACGGCAGTTCATGCGGTTGCGGAAGCCAGAAAAAGCGTCAGAGTAATCTGATGTATACGGCGGAAGGCAATAAGATGTTTCCATCAATGCGGCCGTGGATGATCAGTCACTGAGTCCCATCAGTGTGTTGAGATTGCCCCGGCAGACGCCGGGGCCTTTTTTACCGCCAGGTAAGAGTCTTAACCGCGTGGCTTGCGGTCGCGATCGCCGCCTTTGCGGTGTGGCTTACGAGGTGCCGAATCACGGTCACGACGAGGGCCATTACCATTGCCCCCCCCCGGACCATTACGACGCGGCGGACGGGAGGATTTTCCACGACTTTCCGGAATATCACTCTGGTTGAATACCCGCAGCTCCATAGAACGACCACAGACTTTCGCTTTCTGCAGCGTATTCATCACATGCGGAGGCATGCCCGCCGGCAGATCGATCACGGAATAGCTTTCCAGAATCTCGATATGGCCGATGAATTTACTTTCCAGATCTGCTTCGTTAGCAATCGCACCCACGAGGTTACCTGGGCGCAGGCCGTCGTTGTAGCCAACGTTCACCATATAGCGGCACATGTTCACATCCGGCTGCCCTTTTAACGGCAGTGCGCGGGTATCAGGAACGGCCTTACGCGAACCACGTTCCTGACGCTGGCCGCGATCACGACTGTCGCGGTCGTTGCGATCGTCATTATCGCGTTCACGGCGCGCTCTTTTTTCCATACGCTCGTCGGCTTTTTCGTCGAGGAACAGTGGCTTATTGCCCTGGAACAGACGGGCACAGGCGGCCGCAACATCCAGCGCGTCTACCGGGTGCTCGGTCAGGATACTTTCAATAATTTCACGGAACGGCTTGTTCTTTTCTGCATGCAGCGCATCCATAATCTGAGCACGGAAACGTTCACCACGTTTTGCGTTAACCTGCTCTGCAGAAGGCAGCGGCATTTCTTCGATCGGCTGGCGGGTGGCACGCTCAATATCGCGCAGCATACGTTTCTCGCGACCGCGGACAAACACAATCGCTTCACCTTCGCGGCCCGCACGACCGGTACGGCCAATACGGTGAACGTAAGACTCGGTATCCTGAGGAATATCGTAGTTAATCACGTGACTGATGCGCTCAACGTCCAGACCACGAGCCGCAACGTCGGTCGCCACGATCATGTCCAGCTGGCCAGCTTTCAGTTTTTCGACCGCACGTTCACGCTGCTGCTGCGGAATATCACCGTTCAGCGGCGCACACTTAAAGCCATTGGCGACCATAAAGTCGGCAACTTCTTCTGTGGCTTGCTTAGTGCGTACGAAGATCATCATGGCATCGAAATCTTCAGTTTCAGCGATACGCAGCAGCGCATCGTTTTTATGCACTGGGCCAACAAACCAATAACGCTGACGGATCTTATCGTTGGTCGTGGTCTTGGCTTCGATTTTTACCTGGACCGGATCATTCAGGTGGGTTTCCGCGACACGCTGAATTTCGCGAGGCATGGTGGCAGAGAACAGAGCCACCTGACGCTTTGACGGCGCCTGCTCAAGAATCCAGTTCACATCGTCGATAAAGCCCATGCGCAGCATTTCGTCAGCTTCATCAAGCACCACGGCTTTGATATCCGCCAGGCTCAGAGTGCCACGACGCAGGTGATCCATCACACGACCCGGGGTGCCGACCACCCACTGTGGGCCACGCTTCAGTTCACGCAGCTGGCTACCGTAATCTGTGCCGCCATACACCGCAGAGACTTCGATGCCCGGCAGATAACGGCTGTAGGATTTCGCGGCTTCAGCAACCTGCTGTGCCAGTTCGCGGGTCGGTGCCAGCACCAAAACCTGTGGCGAACGGAAGTCCGGATTGGTACGTACCAGCAGTGGCAGTGCGAACGCTGCGGTTTTACCGGTACCCGTCTGGGCCATACCCAGAACGTCACGGCCTTCGAGCAGTGTGGGAATACTGTTTGCCTGAATAGCAGAAGGGGTTTCATAACCCAGCTCTTCCAGAACGCGGAGAACGGGGAAAGGAAGGCCCAGGCCCGCAAAGCCTGTGCTTGGAGCATCACTCATAGTTGTCATTACCTGTAGTCGGTGGTCGCAGGGCCGGACCGTGGGTGGATCACTACTCGTCAGATCTCCGCTAACTTCAGGATGACACGGCTGAGCCCAATAAAAGGGCGCGGAGTATAACGGAAAGGCTCGACGATTTCCTGCATTATTTATGCATAAGCAGCCTGACTTTATGCAAATCTGCTGCAAGCCGACGACTCAGGGAGTACAATCGCGCCCCCATACAACTATTAACCCCACTGCAGTCATTGCTGCAGCCTCAGGAGTAATCTACGTGCTTAAAGTAAATGAGTATTTCGACGGTAAGGTAAAATCCATCGCTCTGCAGACCGAAACTCTGCCAGCAACCATTGGTGTTATGGAGCCAGGTGAATACGAATTCGGTACCAGCCAGAAAGAAGTGATGACGATTGTCTCTGGTTCAATGGACGCACTGCTGCCAGGTGCCAGCGAATGGGCCACCTTCAGCAACGGCGATTCGTTTGAGATTGAAGCAAACGTGAAGTTTCAGGTTCGTATGAGTGGCCAGACCGCTTACTTTTGCACGTACGAGTAACAGTGACAGGCCTGCTGCTCGCAGCAGGCCTGCCTTCTCAGGCAAGCGTCAGTTCGTTCACTGGCACCGGACGACTGAAGTAGAACCCCTGATAGGTCTCGCAGCCGTTCTCCCGCAGGAAATTCAACTGCGCTTCTGTCTCTACCCCTTCCGCCAGTACTTTCAGGCCCAAACCACGCGCCATGCTGATGATGGTGTTAGTAATGACCTTGCCCTCTTCTTCGACTTCCACGCTCTGAACAAAACTGCGGTCAATCTTGAGCTTATCAACACGATAACGATGCAGATAAGCCAGCGACGAGTAGCCCGTGCCAAAGTCATCAACGGCAAGCGCGACACCCAGCTTTTTCAGCCCGGCAATGGTCTCAAGTACCTGAGAACTCGGTTCAAGTAAGGCACCTTCGGTGATTTCCAGTTCAAGCCAGGCTGGATCAATACCCGTCACCTGCAGCAGGCGACGCAGACGTTCAACCAGTCCACCCGCCATAAAGGTGGGTTGCGTGATATTGACGGCCACCGTAATCGGATCAATACCGTCTGCCTGCCAGCGGGCGATCTGATGACATGCCTGCTCCATCACCCAACTGTCGAGATCTGGCATCAGGCCATTATCTTCAGCCACAGGCAGGAAACGTCCCGGCGCAATCAGTCCCTGAGCCGGATGGTGCCAGCGGATCAGCGCCTCGACCCCCACAATCCGCCCTGAATCCACGGCAACCTGCGGTTGATAATACAGTTGCAGCTCATCGGTTGACTGCAGCGCAACACGCAGCTGGTTACCGAGTTCCAGGCGATCCGATACCGCCTGGGTCATCTCATTGCTGTAAAACTTATAGTGATTGCGACCATGTTGCTTGGCCTGATACATCGCCACGTCGGCGTTACTCAGAAGCTGAGTGACGTCGGAACCATGATCAGGAAACACCGTAATGCCCATGCTGGCCCCGATGTGCAGCTCCTGCCCGACGCCCACATCAAACGGCGTGCGTAACAGATCGAGAATAATGTCAGCGACGTTGGCCACCTGTTGCTCAGACACAACGTTTTCCAGCACTATCACGAAATCATCACCACCCTGACGGGCGACGGTATCCGAATCACGCAGGCGCTGACGCATACGCTGCGCAAATTCCTGCAACAGGCGATCGCCAGCCGGGTGCCCAAGGCTGTCATTAATATGCTTGAAGTGATCGAGGTCGATGGCAATCACACCGACTTTGCGACGCTTAACGGTTGCTTCATTGATGGCACCCTCAAGACGGCTGAGTAACAGTGTGCGGTTCGGCAGATTGGTTAACGAGTCATAATTCGAGAGATGCTTCAGCTGCTGCTCAGATTCTTTTATCCGCGACATATCCGAGAATACGCCAACAAAATGCGTCACCTCGCTTTGATCGTTACGCACTTCTGTAATCGTCAGCCACTGAGGATAAACCTGGCCATTTTTACGCTTGTTCCAGATTTCACCGCGCCAGTATCCCCGTTCTGCCAGCTGCTTATTAATACGCGCATAAAAATCCGGGCCATGACGCCCCGACTGCAGCAGGGACATGGATTTGCCTGTCACTTCACGCTCGGAATATCCGGTAATAGTGCTGAAGGCAGGGTTAACGGCTTCAATGTTGCGCTGGGCATCGGTAATAACCACGCCTTCCATGGTGTACTCAAACACAGTGTTGGCCAGCCGTAAGCGGTTTTCCCGTGCTTGTTTTACCGTAATATCCTGCACCGATCCGACGCGGCCGATCACCTGGCCCGAACCATCGACAATCACTTCTGCCCGACCGTGAATAACCTTCACTTTTCCGGAAGGCGGGACAATCCGGTAGATCATGTCGGAAGGTTTACGTTCGGTCATACTCTCGGTGAGAGTGCGCGCTACGCGTTCGATATCTTCGGGGTGCACAAATTCGAAATAGCGGGCCAGGTTCACGACTTCTGTGCTTTCATCCTGCTCAAAAATCGCGGCGGCCTGAGGTGTGATGGTAATCCGGTCGTTAAGAACATCGTCATGCCAGGACCCTATGTTCGCGAGGCGCTCTGTCTGTCGCAGCAGCTGTTCGCGCTCTTCGAGCGTCCCCATAATGTGCATACGATCCTGCAACAGATAACAGAGTTGAGCGAAAGTACCGAGCTGTGCACAACGACGGGTGGTGAGATCCGGTACGCCATGATCAAACGTCAACAGCAGATAGCCGGTCAGACCCGTATCGTTAATCACCGGGATACGGCTGAGGCGCTCCCCGCCCAGACATTCCCGCACACGTTTCTGTGCAGCTGTTTCATCGGCTTCGGAACTGGTCCCGGCAGCAATACCTTCGCCCAGGTCCTGCCAGAAACCGGCGACCGTTTTTTCCAGATCATCGGGCGTGTCATAAGCAACGGACACCAACATCTCCGGACGTCGCGTCAGTAACTCAGGCGCAATATATATAGTGACACTGTGTGCTTTTAACAGGCGCGCAATCTGTAACAGCGCACCTTCAATATCAGAATTTAACGTTTCTGCACGGGTCGTAAGAAACACCCGCATAGAACGTTCTAAAATCGTTTCAAGGCGTACATCTGACGCTCCGAAACGTCCGCCTTTATCTGTCCCCGCTCTGCGGGCTTCATTTTCAATTCTTTGCCAGCCTTCACTGGGCTTATACTTTCCATCGGCCGCCGATGCCAATGCATTCATGCTACTACTCCACGAACCTTCGATGACCACCTGATTCTCTCCGTGAATGCATTGTTTCGTTCTGCTCTCATACCAGAGAGCGATACTCCTGATGTATGAGTGTAGACTATTAACACATAGTCACAGCGATTGGCCCTCTGTGACCCACTAATAATGTCAAATGACGACAAATATTATCTTTACAGGCCAGATTGTTTCAGGAGTAGAGGCGCCCTAGCTTATGTTTACCAAACAGGATCTCGTCAGCCTGGTCCAGACCACCATGCCATTCGGTAAATATCATGGAAAACGTATTTCAGATCTTCCGGAGGAATACCTTCTCTGGATGCAACGCAAAGGCTTTCCTGACGGGCGTCTCGGTTACCTGCTACAACTTATGTTAGAAATAAGAATTCACGGTGCCGAAGACGTTGTTCTGGCACTGAAAAAAAATTATCCACCGATACTTAATCACCCACCGGCCAACGGAGTGCACTGATATGCCAGTACTGGGGTTGCTTGAAACTGATGTTCTCTATCCCGACCTGCTGGAGGATTACCGCTCGTACGGACATATGTTCCGGACATTATTATCGGAACTGGACAGCCATCTGGAATTCCGCCACTACGAAGTACAGCAGGGTGAGTTACCTCAGGATCTCAATGAATGCGACGCCTACCTGGTTACCGGGTCGAAGACCGGCGTGTATGACGATGCCGGATGGATAGCTCCCCTGAGCGACTGGATCAGACAGGCATACCGGGAAGATGCCCGCCTGCTCGGCATCTGTTTCGGCCACCAGATTCTCGCCCACGCTCTGGGTGGTCACGCGGAAAAAAGTGACAAAGGCTGGGGCGTGGGTAACCACATGACACGGGTGGAACACCTGCCGGTCTGGCTCAATGACGACTGCAGTCATTTTCAGCTGATCTACAGCCATCAGGATCAGGTGCAACAGCTGCCCCCGGGGGCGCGACGGTTGGCCGGCAGTGAATTCTGCGAAAATGCGTCCTGGTTTATTAACGACCAGGTGCTGACATTTCAGGGGCACCCTGAATTTACGCCAGAATATTTCCGTCGCCTGCTTGAACGCCGCCGCGAATGCGTAGGCACTGAACTGCTGGACGCCGCGATGGAAGCCATCAGCCAGTCTAACGACAGCGAGCGTATTGCCCGCTGGTTACTTGAGTTTATTCACCTGCCCCGCACCTGACGCTTATTCGTTCAGAATGTTCGCGACGTACCAGCAGCTCGCTTCTTTTTTGAGCCCCTGCTGGTCCGCCCATGCCAGTGCATCCCGCACCAGAATCTCGGCCAGCCCTTTGCCGCGCAGGCGGAAAGGCACATAAGTGTGCGTAAAATTGATCCGGTCGCCCTGTAACGTGTAATCCAGCACGCAGGTATAACCGTCCTGCTCCAGAATAAAGCGCTGGTTTTCCGGCTGATGCTCGGTCATGGGTTTCCCTCATCGTTATGAGATGCAAGAGTCAGGGAGGCCAGGCGTCGGCCTTCGAGAATGACCTCTCCCGGGTAGCGGTCGTCACCTGCCGCACTGAATTCAAAGCGGTAGGTTCGGATGGCGAGAGGCCGCCCCTGATTCCAGCGCCACCGTAACCCTGTCTGCTGGACCGTATCATCCAACAATTGCAGCCCCTCTTTTCTGCACTCCCGGCGCAGATACTGAAGTACCTGTAATTTGGCTCGCTGGCCACGCTGCCACAAAGGCCACAGCATCAGTCCGATCGCCAGCAGCACGACGAGGGTTAACAGATTCACAGGGGAAATCTCCGCTCATTATCCCGAATGCGCGTATAATACCCGAAATTCCTGTTCCTGCCTGTGGAGACGCTCATGGCCAAGCGAGCCTGCGCCAGTCATATCCTTGTTAAAACCCGTGATGAAGCAGAACGCCTGCTGAAGCAATTGCAGCAGGGGGCTGAGTTTGACCGTCTGGCGCGCAAGTATTCCACCTGCCCGTCGTCCCGTAACGGCGGCTCGTTGGGAGAATTCAGCCGGGGAGATATGGTCAAACCGTTCGACGAGGCGGTATTTAAAGGGCCACTCCTTGAAGTTCAGGGGCCTGTCAGAACTCAGTTCGGCTGGCATCTGATCAAAACCCTGTACCGCCAGTAAGAGAGACCGACACCATGTTAAAACCCGGACTGTTTTACACTCTGACCGCCGACGACATGCTCTCTCAGGGCCTGTATCTGAAAGACGAAGAAGGCGAGCGCGTGCTGCTGCCACGACGCCAGGTGCCCGAAAATATCCAGACGGGCGACAGCCTGAAGGTATTTGTCTACCTCGACTCGGATGACCGCCTGATTGCCACCACTGACCGCCCCCGCGCGCAACTTCACCAGGTCGCCTCACTTCAGGTAAAGGACGTCAACAGCACCGGTGCCTTTCTAGACTGGGGGCTGCCAAAAGATCTGTTTGTACCCTTCGCTGAGCAGAAACAGCGCCTGGAAGCAGGTAAGACCTGCCTGGTGTATATCACTGAAGACAATACTGGCCGTCTCATCGGTTCGACCCGCCTGAACCGCTTTATTAAAGATGAAGCCAGATCAGACTGGCCCGGTGCACCTGCGCCCTTCACTCAGGGGGATATCGTCCGTCTGATCATCGCGCAGCGCACAGACATAGGCTACAAAGCCGTGGTGAACGATGAATACTGGGGCGTACTGCATGAAAGCCAGATTCATAAGGCCATCCGTGTCGGTCAGAAAACGGAGGGCTACATCCGCCGGGTCCGCGACGACCATCGCCTGGATCTCAGTCTGGAGCCGATAGGTCATGCCCGTGCCGATGCGCTGGCCAACCGCATCATGAAGAAACTGGTTGAATCCGGAGGCCAGCTTGGCCTCAGTGATCACAGCCCGGCAGATCTGATTGAACTGCACTTCGGCGTCAGCAAGCGTGCGTTCAAAATGGCCATCGGGAAACTGTTCAAAGATCGCCAGATCGTCATTGAAGCTGACGGTATCCGTATTGCTGATGGCCCGGGTGATGAGCGCCGTAGCGCAAAACCGCGCAACGACCGGAAACCAGCGCAGACAGGTAAAGCGGATAAGAAAGCCGAAAAAGCGCCCAAAGCCGCTGCCAGAAAGACAGTCTATCGCAATCCGAAAAGCCAGTCTGAACGGACACTGAAGCTGAAAAAATAAGCAAAGCCGAGTATAGTGCCCGGCTTTAAACCATGCCCTGACAGGAACACCCCGTGATCTCAACTGCCAATATCACCATGCAGTTTGGCGCCAAGCCGCTGTTCGAAAATATCTCTGTTAAATTCGGCGACGGTAACCGCTACGGTCTGATCGGTGCCAATGGCTGCGGTAAGTCGACCTTTATGAAGATTCTGGACGGCAGCCTGGAGCCAAGCGCCGGTAACGTCAGTATCTCTCCGGGTGAGCGCATGGGTAAGCTACACCAGGACCAGTTCGCCTTTGAAGAATTTACTGTGCTGGACACAGTGATGATGGGTAACAAAGAACTGTGGGCCATCAAAGAAGAGCGCGATGCTATTTACGCAAATCCGGAAGCCAGCGAAGACGACTATATGCGTGCCGCCGAGCTTGAAGGCGAATTCGCCGAGCTTGATGGCTACACCGCTGAGAGCCGTGCGGGCGAACTGCTGATTGGTGCGGGTATCGGCACAGAGCTGCATCAGGGGCCGATGTCAGAAGTGGCTCCAGGCTGGAAGCTGCGGGTATTGCTGGCTCAGGCCCTGTTCTCTAATCCGGACATCCTGCTGCTCGACGAACCGACCAACAACCTCGACATCAACACCATCCGTTGGCTCGAGGGCATCATCAATGACATGAAGTGCACCATCATTATCATCTCGCACGACCGTCACTTCCTGAACTCAGTATGTACCCACATGGCCGATATCGACTACGGCACCATCCGTATCTATCCGGGTAACTACGATGACTTTATGATTGCGTCGACTCAGGCACGCGAGCGCCTGCAGGCGGACAACGCGAAGAAGAAAGCACAGATTGCTGAACTGCAGCAGTTCGTGTCGCGCTTCTCTGCTAACGCTTCCAAAGCTAAACAGGCCACCAGCCGCGCCAAGCAGATCGAAAAAATCAAGCTGGACGATATCAAACCCTCGAGCCGCCAGAGCCCCTATATCCGTTTCAATCAGGAAAAGAAACTGCATCGCCTGGCGCTTGAGATCGAAGGCCTGGCACACAGCTATGATGGCGAAGCTCCGCTGTTCAAGAACACTAACCTGCTGGTAGAAGCCGGCGAGAAAATCGCGGTAATCGGTGCCAACGGCGCCGGTAAAACTACCTTCCTCAAGTGCCTGGTCAACGACGTGACGCCGACGGGCGGTACCATCAAGTGGGCTGAAAACGCCGATGTTGGTTATTACGCTCAGGATCACGAGTACGAATTCGAAGCGGGTGGCACGCTGTTCGAGTGGATGGAGCAGTGGAAAACTCAGCAACATGACGATCAGGCAGTGCGCGGCACCCTGGGTCGACTGCTGTTCAACCAGGACGACATCAAGAAAAAGGTGAAAGTCTGCTCGGGGGGTGAAAAAGGCCGCCTGCTGTTCGGCAAGCTGATGATGGCAAATCACAACGTGCTGCTGATGGACGAACCGACCAACCACATGGATATGGAATCCATTGAATCGCTTAACCTGGCGCTTGAGATGTATGAAGGCACACTGATCTTCGTCTCTCACGACCGTGAGTTCGTATCGTCACTGGCGACCCGTATTATCGAGATCCGCGACAATGAAATCGTCGACTTCCACGGTACCTACGACGAATACCTGAAGTCTCAGGGCATCGAATAATACTTTCGCACCAGAACAAAGCACTCTGTTCCACCTTATGCCCACCCTGTGGGCATAAGGTTCTGATTTTCTTCAGCTTTCTCCCGTCCTGTCTTACCTGACACGGTTTTCTGACACTCTGGCCCGACCTTTGCAGTGTGACTATCACAGTAATGCAAATACCTATCGTTCGCCCGGGAGAATCCTGCTGTGAGAAGTCTGCTATTCACTCTGATTATGACACTTGTTCCTGTTTCTGTGCCCACGCTCTGCTGGGGCCTCACGGACGCTGAAGCCATCAACGTCTCTGGGCGTCAGCGTATGCTCTCCCAGCGCATGATGAAGAACTATCTGATGATTGGGTCAGAAGTGAAGGCAGATGAAGCACAACGACAGCTGGATTCTGCGGTAGCCCTGTTTGAAGAACAGTTTCTGGCGCTGCGCGATTACGCGCCCACTGCTGAGATCAATAAGCAGCTGGATGAGGTTGAGGATATCTGGCTGAACCATCGGGTAAAGATCATTTCCACCCCGGAAAAGAAAGACGCACCCGAGCTGATGGAAGAAAACCTGAAGCTGCTGACGGCCTGTAATGACGTGGTGAAGGCCATCGAAGTTCACTCCGGTATCGCCAGCGGTAAGCTGGTCAACATGTCCGGCCGCCAGCGTATGCTGTCGCAGAAGATCGCCAAAACCTACATGGCGATGTACTGGAATGTAGACGCCCCGACGCTGGCGGATGAATTTAATCAGGCCATTGATCTGTTCGATGATTCTCTGACCGAGCTGCAGTCATCAGATAAAAACGACGGCCCACTTAAGAACGCTCTGACCCGTGCCCGCAATCAGTGGAAGTTCTCGCAGTCAGGGTTCGGTCTCGGCGACGAAGGGCGCTACGTCCCTACTGTGATTTCTGTAACAACAGAGTCCATCCTGCGCAAAATGGATCAGATCACCGGGCAGTATGAAGCACTGATGAACGCCGATCAGCTGGTCGCCGGGACTGACTGATCAGGGGCAGACGTAGCGGAAGCTGTCATCCAGATCTTCCGGTAACACCGCCGAGCTCAGGCCACTGCCGCTAAGCTCGGCACAGAAAGCCTGCCGCGCCACAGGGTCAGTGACCAGCGACTCTGCATACTCAACATGTAACACCGCCTTGCCAGCTTCGATGAAGGGCGCCAGTGCATCGCATTCCTCGTATTCCCAGCACTCCTCGTTGACCGCAAAGTCGAAGTCATCCACCAGATCCGGAATCTGATCAAGATCGTTCTTGAGCGCAATTGCCAGTCCACGATCATGCGCAGAGGTCGCAAGGAAGCGGTTGTACTCAAGCTGATCCGGCCCGGTCAGGGCGAATCCACTGTCATTGCTGTAACCATCCACGTTATCCGGCTCTACACCGTCACAACCTTTTGTCTCAGCCATATCCAGTCGGGCAAGCATGATATCCCTGACGGACTGCTCGCGGATATCCAGCCAGCGCTCGTCTTCCCAGCCATCCAGCGTGTTGCCTAAAACGGCAGAGGGAAAATCACCGGCATCCCCGCGCCAGTCTTCGTACGAGCCCGCCGAGAAGTAACAGATCACCCGACGCCCCTGCGCCTGCAGATCAGCAATCAGATCTGAGCTGCTGTCTTCGAGGTCAATGTCGTAAATATCGACGTCATAGCCAGTGTTCACTGTTCCCTGAAGCTGCCAGTGAAAGGTCGCACCCGTGGCTGGCACATAATGGCGGATACTGCTGCCCACCGAAGGCCCTTCGTCGCTGTCGCCGCCGCATCCCGCGAGGATCAGGCCAGAGGCCAGAAGAATCGAAACTTTATGCATTTTTCCCTCTCTGTAGTGGTGCGAGACTGAGGAGCAATTCTCAACTGTCACTCAGATCACGTGCTATATTTTCTGGGCAGTATCCTAATCAGTAACAGGAAGTACCTATGCTCCCCGTCACACAAGACGACATTTCGCTGGATTCCCTTTACCGTATCGTCTCAGGCGTCACCTTCTTTAAGGAGCTGATGAAAAACGCGCCTGAACAGTTTGAACTTCTGATGAGTATGGCACGTTTCGTCACCGCCAAAGAAAATGAAATCATTCTCCATAAGGGCGATGGCGCCAACATTCTGTACTTCCTGCTGCGCGGTCAGCTCGATGTGACGCAGGATGACGAGTCCGATCAGATGATCAATCAGGTCAATCCGGGAGAGCCGTTTGGCGTGATGGCGATGGTGCTGAATTCCAAGCGCTCCGCGTCGGTAAAAGTCACCAGTAAGCAGGCATTACTGGCAGGTATTGAGTTTGCTCATTTCCGTCACAACGACGAAGCCAGTATTTTCTCACTGCACACCCGCATCACGTTTTTCCGTATGTTAAACAGCAACATACGCTGGGCACTTGAGCGCAACCGTATGGCAGAACCGGAGCATCCTCTGATTGCCAGAATGCGCACACTGCCGATATATACCGGAGAAAAAGGCACCGCGGCCGAGCTTCATGAGCAGATGCATCTGGCGCATCTTCAGTCGGAACTTCTGCGCGACTGGAACGAATCCCGGGCATGACAGGGATCAGACTGTTGCACAAATAGACGATGGTACAGCTTCCCCCAGCCGCGTAAGACTTTTAGAATTTCATTTCCTGACGGATTCCCCGCCGCTGCAGACAAAGTAGTTGCTAATGCCTGAAATTCTCAACTGGATCATCATTGCGCTCGCATTGACTGGTCTTCTTGCCGTTATTTTTGAAGAAATTATTCACATCAATAAAGCTCAGTCGGTGCTTTTTCTGGGCACTCTGTCCTGGGTACTGCTGTTTGCCACCTCGTCTGGCACCGAATATCACCAGGATGTGATGAAAGGCCTCGAAGAAAACATTGGCGAGATCGCCGGACTCTGGCTTTTTCTTACCGCTGCCATGACCTTTGTGGCATACCTTAATAAGAAAGGGCTGATTGAGAATCTGATTTATAAATTTCTTCCCGAGCAGATGACCGAACGTGGCCTGCTGCTACTCACCGGCTTATTTGCATTCGGATTTTCGTCGCTGGCGGACAACATTACTGCAACCCTGATTTCCGTCGCGCTGATTCTTTCACTGAACCTGCCTGCCCAGAAAAAGCTGCGGTTTGCCGCTGTGGTGGTCTTTGCGGTGAATTCCGGGGGGGTTGCCATGATTACCGGGGACGTCACCACGCTGATGATTTTCCTGGAAGGCAAAGTCTCCATCACCAACCTCCTGTTTCTGTCGTTACCGGCACTCACGGCCGTACTCGCGCTGATCGCTATTCTTATGCTGCCATTGAATGCGCCGGCGACCATCTCGTATCACAACAAAGAAATGCAGGCTGTGGACCTCACCGTCGCTGGCATATTTCTGTCGACCATTCTGACCACGATTATTCTGAATGTGGCGTTTGATGTCCCTCCGGTGCTGACTTTTCTGACGGGCCTGTCGGTCATGTTTCTGGTGGCGAAGTTCATGGGTCAGGACACCGAAAGTGACCCGATCATGGATTACATCCGCCGGATTGAATTCGACACTCTGATGTTTTTCCTGGGCATATTACTGATCGTCGGCGCACTGAAAGAAATTCACGCGCTCGAAAGCTTTGTCCGTATCTACGATTATCTGCCAGCGTGGCAGGCAAACTTCCTGATGGGGCTGATTTCTTCGATCATCGATAACGTGCCCTTAACAGCCGCTCTGTTGAAATCAGACGTGACTATGTCACCTGCGGAATGGCTGGCACTGACCTATGCCGTTGGGGTGGGTGGCTCGCTGCTGATCATCGGATCAGCAGCGGGGATCGTTGCCATGAGCAAGATCGAAGAACTGACGTTTGGCTCGTATCTGCGCTTTATTGTCGCCCTGCTGGCCGCCTATTCTCTGGGATACGGCCTCACTTTAGCCCTGGGCAATCTACTCTGACCGACACCTGATCAGCGGTTCTGCTCGTAGCGTAAAGCCAGCGAGCGGAGCGCACCTTCGTGAGATTCCAGCCACTGTGCCATCTCCTCCGGCGCATGTTTCATCGACGGCCACTTCAGGCCGTAACCGGATGGCTGAAACAAAGGCGCAAACAGAGAACAGGCGGTCAGGTCTGCCCGGGTAAAGGCGTCGCCCACCAGAAAGCGGTTGTGCGCATAAATCTGCCGCAGCTCTCCCAGAATACGGTCCATATCATCCATCGCCTGATGCGCAGACGCTTCGTTGATTTTCATCCAACGTCGCATCACAGAAGAAATACGCCGATAGCCGACACGAAGAAACAGCCGCATAAACCAGGGCTGTTTCGCACCCAGTAACGGAATGATCACTCCGGGCTGAGGCAGCAGGTAGTGGTAAACAAAGGTGCGCACGGCAGGGCCCGCCACCTCATCAAGACGGGCTTCCCAATCCTGCACGCGCCGGGCCAGATCTTCATCAGCAGGCACGAGGGGCTTATCGGGATAATGCTCCTCAAGGTAATCCAGAATCTGAGATGACCCCTGAACGATATCTCCATGATGCTCCAGAACCGGAACAAACGAATTTGCCGCTATTTTCCGCACACGGCTGATGTGCGGTCCGGGCACGAGATTGATTTTTTTATATTCAATTTTCTTGTAGTCCAGTACCCAGCGAACTTTTTCGCAGTAATGGGATACGGGAAACTGGTACAGAAAAACGCTCATTCTGATCTCCTTAACGGCGACCAGAGATCCCCCGGAGCGCCGTGTGCATCTGTGCCCAGGCCTCCACAACCTGAGCCGCATCCTGCGGAGCTTCACCGCAGAAAACTTCATCCGGAGAGATCACTGACCCTTGTACAACACAGGCTTCCTTCACCATTCCTGTCGCTACCAGTGTTTTCCCCACAAAAAAATCGTGCTGGAAGTATACGTACTTCCTGTCCCGGGCGACCATTCTGGTCGTCATGTCCAGTTTTGCCAGAAATGCCACCGGACGTATGTACACCATATCCTGTGCGGCGATCAGGCGCGTCCCCGGAGACGTCTGTAACCTGTGCTTCACGCCATACCAGTAGCGGAAGCGTCCCAGCTCCATGTAGCTGAGAAATCTGAAGTTCGGAAGGTGCAGTCTCCAGCCCATATCGTGCGGCCAGATTCTGAAACTCAGCTCAGGAGCTGCAGCATCATCATGGCGCAGACCCAAGCCTGACAGCCAACACCAGAAAAAACGAATAAACAGGTTCATGTCACTACCCGGTGAAGAGAAAGCCCGCAGCTTAACGCGCGTCTGTTACCCGGTCATTGGCCGGGCCGGCATCTATGGCAGGAAGAACTGCAGCTCTACCTCTGCCCCTTTGATACTGTCTTCAACAGAGAGGTTTCTTGCCTCTTCTGACTCATCCCAATGCAGACGCCCGGAAAAGTTCATTTTCGGATCAGTCGTCAGAGGCTGAAACACGTCCGGCAGTATGCCGTTGTTTTCAACTCTGCCCGGATTTTTATCCCAGTACATTGCAGGAAGACTCAGATTGAGTGGTTGCCTGTCATTATTGTTTTTATATTCCTCAAGCATTTCGAGAGGTTGATACGTCTGTGCATCATCAGCACTCAGCGCCCCGGTATCAGCTTCTGTTACTTCTGGCTCAGCTACCCGCAATGGCGGTAGCTTAAAGCCGCGCAGGATAGGCTCACAATCCTGTCCGCAGGCGGCCAGAAGGCTGCCCGAGAGCAAAAGTATGGTTATGCCAGTCACTGGCTTCAAGCCGCGGTACTTCATAGTGCTGTCAGCGAAAAAGTAATTGAGAGCATATCACCGTGTCGTAAACCGTCCAACGTATCAGTCGTGCCAGTTGAGCGCTGAAACATGGACCAGTTCACAGTTTAAAAAATAATCGTTCATTAATCCGCACACTGCGACGGGCCGGCCTTCAAACACGACCACTGGCCAGCTACGCCGCAACCACACCGGCACCCCATGGTGCTGCCAGATATCCTTCAGATCCCGTGATGGCTGGCCCGGCCTGCTTCGCAGTGCTACCTTGCCAGTCACGACCGACGTTAACTCCCCTGCAGCGACCACCTGTGCACCGGCAAGAATATTCATCACCGTAGGTAACACATCCAGCTGCGCCCCTGCCCACCCCTGCTGGCATTGAAGCAAGGCCTGTGGGCTGGGCTTATGGGGATACCATACGTACAGTTTATCCCTGAAGCGCTGCAGTACGACCTGTCCCAGATCACACCTTGGGTGTCTGTCGCGCCCCGCGCTGAGACTCTGCTCAAACCAGTGCCCGACCTTTTCACCCTCGGGCCAGACAAGTTTATTGCGCTGCAACCAGTATCTCAGTGCATGTACCCGCACATTGTCAGGGGCCTGCCGCAACGCACCCAGATCGAGGCTCCAGCGGCCGGTCAGGGGCCACTGTTCCTCACACAGCATCGACTCAAGCTGTGGCTTCAGTAGCTCGGTCAGCAACTGATAATCCGCCTGTAACCGCTCTGCCGTGCGCCCCAGCGTCGCCACCAGCGCCGGATGCCGCCCGGTAAGACGCGGCAGAATCTCATGACGCATCCAGTTCCGCTCGTAGCTTTGGTCGTCATTGGATTCGTCGTGAATCCACGCGAGCCCCATTCCCTCCGCGACCGTCTCTAACACAGTCCGCGGGACAGCCAGCCAGGGACGCAGTACCCGCCGGGTCTCCCCCGCTTCACTACTCAACGGCCGGACCGGCAGCATAGCGCCAAGCCCAGCGAGACCACTGCCCCGCATCAGGCGCAGCAACAATGTCTCAGCCTGATCGTCGGCATGATGACCCGTCAGTAGGACATCGTCAGAGGCAATTGTATCCCTGAACACCCGGTATCTTTCCTCCCGGGCCGCCGCCTCAACACCGAGTTTTTTCTTTCTGATCCGCACCCGGTTAACTGTCAGCGGCACCTCTAATGCGCTGCAGACAGCCTCACAATGCGCCTGCCAGTCTCCGGCGTTGGGGGAAAGTTGATGATTGATATGCAATGCGCGCAAACGCGGCTGGAGCGCGGGGTCTGTCGCTGCAAGCGTCAGGAGCAGCGTCGAATCCAGACCACCACTGAAGGCCACCCAGATGACGGCGTCCGCCGGGATAGCGCTGAGCGATTCCGTCAGCGCCCTGCGCAGCGCCGACGATGCATCAGCCAAAGACGAGCTCAACGGCATCGTCTCCGAATTCATATTTCAGTTCCTGAAGCTGCTCGTCCGTCGGGTTAATACGCCAACGGTCATCCAGCTCAATATCACAGGCGGCGACTTCGTTACGGTAATCAATGACCACCGGACAACCGTTTTCCAGCGGCCGTAGCATGGCCGACAGACGTTTACAGAAATTGTCATCCACGGCATCGCCGTCCAGACGGACACGTACCGAGCGGGCAAAATTCAGGCGCGCCTGACTGATTTCCATCGCAGTACGCCCGGTGGCTTTCAGGCCTCCGGAGTAATCGTCATGACTGATCTGAGCTTCAACCACCAGCACCTTATCTTTCGCCACCACTTCCCGGACCTGCTCGTAGACATCCGAAAACAGTGCGACTTCCATCCGCCCTGAACGGTCATCCAACGTGACAAAGCACATATTGTCGCCACGCTTGTTTTTCATCAGACGCATGTCGACCACCAGCCCCGCCAGTTTCTGCGGGGCTTTGGCCTCCTGCAGATGCGATAACCGGGTCGGTACCAGCTTGCGGACTTCCTGCTCGTATTCATCGAACGGGTGTCCGGTAACATAGAGACCAAGGGTATCTTTCTCACCCTGCAGCCGTTCTTTGAGTGGCCAGTCCCGCAGGTTGCGATGACGTTCATACACATCTGCCGTATCCGCAGCCTCTGCTTCAACTTCGCCAAACATATCGAACATACCGGCGGCTTCGTTCGCTGCTGACTGGTTTGCCGCTTTAATGGCATCCTCGATACTGGCCATAAGCACGGAACGCGGAGCTGTGTACTCAAGGCGATCGAACGCCCCGCAACGCACCAGAGCTTCCAGTACCCGCTTATTAATTTTCTTCGGATCGACGCGCTCGCAGAAATCAAACAGATCACGGAAGGTGCCACCGGCCTTACGCGCTGCGATGATGGCATCAATCGGACCTTCACCCACGCCCTTCACGGCCCCCAGGCCATAGACGATGGCACCATCATCATTCACGGTAAATCCGTACTGGCTCTGATTTACATCCGGCAGAACCAGTTCGAGTCCCATTTCGCGGCACTCTTCGATAAAGGTCACGACCTTATCGGTGTTCTGCATATCAGAGGTCAGTACCGCTGCCATGAATGGCGCTGGATAATGCTGCTTCAGCCACAGAGTCTGATAAGACACGACCGCATACGCGGCGGAGTGCGATTTGTTAAAGCCGTAACCCGCAAATTTCTCTACCAGGTCAAAGATTTTCATGGCGAGGTCAGGATCAACCCCAACAGAGACAGCACCATCACGGAAGGTGTCCCGCTGCTTTGCCATTTCTTCAGGCTTTTTCTTACCCATCGCCCGACGCAGCATGTCTGCGCCGCCAAGTGTGTAGCCCGCCAGTGTCTGGGCGATCTGCATCACCTGTTCCTGATAGACAATAACCCCGTAGGTCGGCTCCAGAATTTCCTTCAGACTCTCATGCTGGAAGTCAGGGTGCGGATACGCGACTTCGGCGCGACCGTGCTTACGGTTGATAAAGTCATCCACCATCCCGGACTCAAGAGGCCCCGGACGGAACAGGGCCACCAGAGCGATCATATCTTCGATGTTATCCGGCTGCAGACGCCGGATCAGGTCTTTCATACCGCGGGATTCAAGCTGGAACACCGCGGTCGTTTTTGCTTCTTTGAGCAAGGTGTATGACGGCGCGTCATCCAGTGGGATCGCGCTGATATCGACCGGAGGCAGATCCAGCTTGGCATTCTGGCGGTTGATGGTTTCCAGTGCCCAGTCGATGATGGTCAGGGTCCGCAGACCCAGGAAGTCGAACTTCACCAGGCCCGCTTCTTCAACGTCGTTCTTGTCGAACTGAGTCACCAGGCCGGTGCCATCGGGCTCACAGGCGGTCGCGGAGAAATCCGTCAGTTTGGTGGGTGCAATCACCACCCCACCCGCGTGCTTACCTGTCTGACGGGCGATCCCCTCAAGCTTGAGGGCCATCTCCCAGATTTCCTGAGCTTCTTCGTCTTCATCGAGAAACTCTTTCAGCAGGGCTTCGCTTTCGAGCGCTTTTTCCAGCGTCATGCCCGGATCACCGGGGATCAGCTTCGACAGTTTGTCTGCCAGACCGAACGATTTCCCCTGTGCCCGGGCGACATCGCGCACCACTGCGCGCGCTGCCATGGTACCGAAGGTCACAATCTGCGATACGGCTTCACGGCCATAGTTATCGGCGACGTACTGGATGACCTTTTCACGATCCTCCATACAGAAGTCGATATCGAAGTCGGGCATGGAAACCCGTTCAGGGTTAAGGAATCGTTCGAACAGCAGATCGTATTCCAGAGGGTCCAGGTCGGTAATCTTCTGCGCATATGCGACCAGAGAGCCGGCACCGGAACCCCGCCCCGGACCTACCGGGATTTCGTGATCTTTCGCCCACTGAATGAAGTCCATAACGATCAGGAAGTACCCGGGGAATCCCATCTGGATGATGATATCCAGCTCAAACTTCAGACGGTCGTCGTAAGGCTTACGCTTTTCTGCGTATTCCGGTGAATCTTTGGGTATGTCCGCCAGTATGACATCCAGGCGTTCGTTCAGACCGACTTCAGAAATCTTCCTGAAGAAGTCATCTTCATTCATACCTTCCGGAATCGGATAGTCCGGAAGGTAATAAGTCCCGAGTTCAACTTCGACCGTGCAACGGCGGGCAATTTCAACCGTGTTCTCAATCGCGCTGGGGATATCATTGAATAACGCCAGCATTTCTTCTTCAGAGCGGAAGTACTGCTGATCCGAATATTCCCGTGGGCGGCGTTTATCTTCCAGCGCGTACCCCTGACCAATAGACACCCGGGTTTCGTGAGCTTCAAAATCATCGGCTTTGATAAAACGCACATCGTTGGTCGCCACCAGGGGCATCCCAAGCTTGTTGGCAAATACCAGTCCGGCACGGATCAGTGCTTCTTCACCCGGTCTGCCGGTGCGCTGGATTTCGTAGTAGAAGCGATCCGGGAAGTGGATCATGTACTCGGAGATCAGCGCCTCTGCAGCGTCCACTTTGCCTTTCAGAATCCGCTGACCCACGTCACCATCACGACAGCCAGACAGCAGAATCAGGCCTTCATTCTTCTCGAGCAGCCATTCTTTTTTGACCATGGCTTTATCGTAATGCTGGTTCTCAGCATATCCGCGAGATACCAGTTCACGCAGACCAAGGTAACCAGCGTTGTTCAGACACAGAGCAGTGACCCGGAAAGGTGCCGTCTGATCTTCGGGGTTTTCCAGCCACAGATCGGCCCCCAGTATCGGCTTCAGGCCGGCACCCAGCGCAGTTTTATAAAACTTCACCAGAGCATACATGTTGGCCTGATCAGTCAGCGCGACCGCCGGCATAGAGGCAGCATCTGCCGCCGCCACCAGCTTCTTCACCCGGATGGTGCTGTCATAGAGCGAGTATTCAGAGTGAACTCTGAGATGTACGAAACGATTGGCCATGTGATTCCCCGGAAACTGCTCCGGGATTGTACCGATTTTGTCTGCACCAGAGAAATCAGTGACGCGGAATCAGGACACACTGTTGAGCCGGGAGGGTCCAAAGATCTTTGACCTGACGGCCCGCTCCGCCTATATTGCACGCCCCGCACTCAGCGGGATTGTTCTCGGGGCGGGGTGAAATTCCCCACCGGCGGTAATGGCTCAGGCCTCAGCCCGCGAGCGCCTGCGCTACCCGCGCAGGGACAGCAGATCCGGTGAAACTCCGGAGCCGACGGTTATAGTCCGGATATGAGAGACCCTGATTCACCCTTTATGCAGGTAATATTGATGAATCAGACCACAAAGACTGAATTTAATCCGGCGCAACAACGTTTCGCCTTTATCCACGCGTCCTGGCACACAGACATCGTTCTGAAGTGTCTTGATGGCTTCCGTAAGGGCCTAAAGGACCGCGGATACGATATCGACCAGATCGATGTCATTGCCGTACCCGGCGCTTACGAAATTCCGCTTCAGGCGAAACTGCTGGCAAAGACCGGGCGTTACTCCGCGATCGCCTGCAGTGCTCTCGTCGTCGATGGCGGCATCTACCGTCACGACTTTGTTGCGGCAGCCGTGTGCAACGGGCTGATGCAGGTTCAACTGGAAACGGAAGTGCCTGTCCTGACTGCGGTGCTGACACCACACAACTTCCACGAGCATGACGAACACCGCGAATACTACACGCGTCACTTCGTTGTTAAGGGAGAAGAGCTGGCGAACGCAGCAGATGGGGCGCTGCAGGCAAAAGCAGCGATCTGATCAGTCGTGATGCAGGCTGCTGGGATAACCAAACGCGGCCTGCAACTTCCGGATACGGTCACACTCTGCAGAAATCTCGTCGCAGAGCACATCCAGTTCAAGGTCGTCTTCAGGTTGCAATAAACCATTACCCACAATGCTGTCACCCGGCATCATAGAAGACACAGGCGCACGCGCCCTTCCGAAAATACTGATAAGATTCCGGAACAGAGTCTGCAACTGTTGATTCAGGTTGCCACCCGGTATGTCATTCATGGTTCGCGTATTCCGCTACAGGACGTTTGTTCAGTGTAGCAAGCCTGCTGACAATGCAAGTCGACAGAACTCGCCAACTGTTACCGGGTGATCAGTATACTGACGCTCAGCAATAAATAACTACGACTTAACGGTAAAACCTGACTTTTTTGTCGCCATTGACCTATGAGTAAAAAACGCCGGGACATCCCGAACTACCAGCTGCCTATTATCGAGACCCACTTTCATCTCGACTACCTGAAAGACGCGCCTGCAGAGGAGGTTCTCGCTGCGGCCCGGGAACTGGGTGTCGAACGCTTTATGACCATTGCAGTGACGCCGGCCAATATCCCGGTAGTGCTGCAGCTGACGTCTGAGCACACAGATCTCTTCGGGACGCTGGGCGTACACCCTCATGATGCTGCCGAATTCAGCGATGAGACCGACGCCACCATCCGACAACATCTGAACAACGACAAAATCGTTGCCGTCGGAGAAATCGGGCTGGACTACTTTTACGACAACTGTGACCGGGAAGTTCAGCGTCAGGTCTTCGCGCAACAGCTTCGTATTGCTGCAGACACCGACATGCCGGTCGTGATTCATACCCGGGAGGCCGATGAAGATACGATGGCCATCCTCAGGGAGTACGCCCCCCAGATGGCCAGGAAAGGCGTCGTTCATAGTTTCACCAGTGGTCCGGAGCTGGCCGAGCTGGCCGTTGAGCTGGGCTTCTGCCTGGGCATTAACGGCATAGTGACCTTCAATAAAGCGGAGAACGTGCGCGAGATCGTTGCTCAGACGCCCCTGACTCACCTGCTGCTGGAAACCGACGCCCCGTATCTGACACCGGTGCCTTATCGCGGAACAGAGAACGCCCCTAAGTATCTGCCTTTTATCGCCGAAACTATTGCCCGGGTAAAAGAAGTCAGCACAGAAGACGTGCTTCGACAGACCTATGAGAACTCGCTAAGGACCTTTTTCAGCTGACCATGAGGCCCTGACGGGGAGGCGAACCCCGCCGGCAGGCTCTGGCCGTTGACAGTAGTCGTATAAAATAGCCGCTTGCAATAGCGCCGCCACAGCCTCAATCTGTCGGATCATTTCAGGGAAACAGGATAAGGACATGACTCTGAGAGCATTGTTCGGACACGGCTGGCTGGCGCTGGCGAGTGGTATCGTTTTTATTATCTCCCAGGGGCTGGTGGGCTCTGTTCTGGAAAGCGGTGGGGCTTCTACCCTGCTGTTCAGCTTTCAGTTCACCTATGATCCCGACACGTTCTCCGCGCTGCTCGCGTCCATTTCACCAGAACAGCTGCACGCCCTCCAGGGGCACTACTCCTACGATCACCTGCATCCTCTGTGGTATGGGCTCTTTATTGTGTCCTTCACAGCCTGGTTGCTGAAGATCAATAATATGGCTCCGCGCTGGGATATCCTGATCGCGACAGGAGTCATTCCGTCCGTTCTTGATGTCATCGAAAACCACATACACGAACCCGTGTTTAACGGGCTGGTCGCCGCTGATGACGCTGCGATCGCATTGGCAGGCATCTGCGCGACCGTGAAATGGCTGATGGCGGCACTTTATCTGATTTTTGCTATCGTACTTATTGTCCGCTTCCGCAAATCCCGACGTACCTGATCCTGCTGTTATGAAGAAATCCACCACCAAAAAAGACCTGCGTAAGGCACTTAACGACGATATTGAAGAATATCTGCGCCGCGGTGGTGAGGTGCACTCGTTTGCCCGGGGCGAATCCGGACTGGTGGATGGTCGCTACAACGAACAGGCCATGGCCTTCGACAAACGCCAGGAACGGACGCCCGTTCCGGAGGTCCTGAAAGCCATTGATGACCGTAAGGAAGCACGCAAAAAATCCCCCCGCAGGGCACCACAGAAACGCAGTTCCGGGCCGAAGAAGAAAGTCATTTACGACGACTTCGGTGAACCACTCAGGGTGATCTGGGAAGACTGATCTATGCTCGACACGCCTCTGGCACTGATTGTTGCGCTGGCCTTGTTTGCTTTCGGGCTCTGGTCCCGTTGGGTAGAAGAGCGCGCAATCACCGCCCCTATGCTGTTTGTATCCCTGGGCGTTATGACCAGGCCTCTCCTCCTAGACTGGTCTGCGCCCGGCATAGATGCAGAGGGGCTGAAAACCATCGCGGAACTGACACTGGCATTAATTCTCTTTACCGATGCCAGTCAGATTAACCGCTCTCATCTGGCAAAATTTGAAAATCTGCCACTGCGGCTGCTGGCTGTCGGGCTCCCGCTGACCATCGCCGCCGGGATGCTGGTAGCTCTGGGCCTGTTCGATATCGGTTGGAGTACCGCGCTTCTGCTGGCGATTATTCTGGCGCCGACGGATGCCGCACTGGCGCAGACAGTATTTGGTGAAAAAAGCATCAGCGAATCTCTGCGTCATTCCATCACAGTTGAAAGCGGACTGAACGATGGCCTGGCACTGCCTGTTCTGTTGATGACCATCGCCGTTATTGGCGCTGGCGGCATTCTCGCGGTTGACCACCTGCACTGGCTGAGTTTTTTTCTGCAGCAGATACTGCTGGGGGCCGTGACCGGAATACTGATCGGCCGGGTGGGTGGTTTCCTGATTCAGCGCGCCAGCGCCCGTCAGAGTATGGACCCGGTGTTCCAGCGGCTCGCCTCACTGGCATTGGCACTCCTCACTTACACCAGCGCTGAGCATCTCGGCGGCAATGGTTTTATTTCAGCCTTTATGGCGGGGCTGTTTCTGCAGTCTCACCAGACGGTGGTGATCAGTCGCTTAAAAGAATTCGGTGAAGCAGAAGGACAGCTGCTGTCACTGATCATGTTTTTTCTGTTCGGTCTGATTTATGTGCCGGGTGCACTGCAACATGCCAGCCTGCCGGTAGTGATTTACGCTCTGCTGAGCCTGACCCTGATCCGGATAGTTCCGGTATTTCTCTGTCTGGCGGGTACCGGATTACGCCTCAGGGACAAAGCATTTCTGGCCTGGTTCGGGCCACGGGGAATCGCCAGTATTCTCTACCTTCTGCTGGCGATAGACACGTTAGGATTCCGCGAGCAGACTGAGTATTACGATGTGCTGTTCAGCACGAGCGTGCTGACCGTTTTTCTCAGCGTGTTTCTGCATGGTTTTTCAGTGCCACTGTGGACCCGGCTGTTCCGGCACTGATCAGTGTTCGCGGCCAGCAGCGCGGAACAGCAGCGTCATATACGCCAATGCCACCAGCATCACCCAGATTCCGTTAAACAGCACTGCGTCATAGCCATAACTCCGGAACCCCACGGCCCCTGCCGCCGCGCCACCGATAAAAGCAAAGAAGATAGCCGTCTGCAGAATAAACTGAGGACGGGCAAAGCCGCGGCCTGCAAGCAGATTCCCCAACGCAGATCCGATATCCGACACTATGCCCGTAAGATGAGTGGTACGGATAACCGAACCGCTGTAGGTGGCAACCATGGCGTTCTGCAGACCGCACGCGGCCGAGGCCAGCCACTCAGCGTGGAAGGTATTATGCGTAAAGCCATACCATGCAAATAACAGCAGAGCAGATTCAATCAGCAGGGCCACACCGTAACGTCGCCCCAGTTTCAGCGCTTCGTTACCTATCACCAGACCACTGATCATGGCCCCGGCGATAAAGCTGAGAATAATGGCTCCGGTATGCCAGAGTAACTGCCAGTCGTAGCGGGTAAGTGCCTCTGCGGCAATGGTTGCGGTGCCCGTGACATGAGACACCGCATTGTTCACAAACGACAGCAGAGCGACGCTATTGATAAAGCCTGCGTTCAGAGCGAGCAGTACACTGCCTGCAAATACCCAGAACGGCAGACGATGAATCATTGATCTGAACCCCGGTGCTGCGACCAGGGGTCCCGCCCACCGGGTTTATCACTGCGCTTCAGCCGCACGTAGAGTTCTTCAACTTTGCTTCGTGCCCAGGGGGTTTTACGGAGAAATTTCAGACTGGATTTAACGGATGGATCGCTGCGGAAGCAGTTAACACGAACCTCGGCGGCCAGGCCTTCCCAACCAAGCCGGGCTTCAAGATAGCGGACGATCTGCTCAAGCGTTACGCCATGTAATGGGTCTTTTCCGGCGCCCTCGCGCCCACCGTCCGTCATAGTCATCTCATCGTAAAACGTTCAGAAAATAAAAAGCCCGGACGAATCCGGGCTTCTATTATGAACCTGTTGTCCGCACCTGTGAATTATTCAACAGGGTTGGCACACTCAAAGTGGGTCGGCTCAAATTTGCAGCGCACTTTACGCTGCAGCTTCAGCATTTCAGCATCGTAGTAGTCGCGCGCACGCAGCTGCAGACGAGCCTCCTGCATCATGACCTGATACTCCGCTTTATCTTCCGGCGGGATATCAATCCAGTATTGCTGAGGGATGTCACCTTCCTGAGCTTTGACCAGCTTTTCAATGGTTTCAAAACGGGTCAGGAAATCCTCACGAACCAGCTGTGCCAGTTCCGCCGGGAATTTATCAGCGCGCCCAACCAGCTGCAGAGTAATCTGTGAGAACGGATAGTCTACGATACCACCGTTATCGCCCAGACCTTTGTACAGCTCCATGATGCTGTAGGCCGCCAGCGGTGCCGCCAGAACGTCAACAATCTTGTTGTTGAACTTAGTCCCGGCGTTAACCAGGGCGGTCGGTACCGGGTTGGCACCAATCTGCGACACCATTTCTGCCTGAACCAGATCGTAATCCAGTACCGCTACGCGCTTACCTGCGGCTTTCGCCAGCGTGTTAATTTCACGGTCATTAACGAAGATAAACGCAGCGCCCATCGGTGCATAACCCATAACCACGTACTGACCTTCGGTCATGCGATCAGACATTTTCGGGCTGGTGATCGCCGTCATCAGCAGCTTCATGTGATCACGGCTTGGTACTGCACCAATCGCATCGATCGTGCCCGTGTACTTGTTAAACAGACGGGCGCGCAGACCGGTGAACAGAGCTGCATCACACATGCCGGCTTTCAGTTCTTCAGTCAGAACCGATTCACTGGTGTAAGCGTCCAGCTCAACCTGAACTCCCCAGCGCAGCAGTTCAGCCGTCTGATCAACAGCAGCGTTGTAAATCGGACCGTTTTTACCGGCAATGTCCCAGACACAGATACGACGTGCCGGGATGGTGCCATCTTCATTCAGCATCTCAGGGTACATCCCCTTGATGGCTGCAATACGCTCGTCTTTCGTCAGTTTCGGATTCATTGCGACCGTACGCAGCTCTGCTTTCTTAGCTTCGCTGACCGGCTGTGCCGCATGAGTGTAGGAACCTGCAAGGGTAGTAACAGCGCATAGGGCTGTCGCGAGTAAACGCTTCATAATGTTTTCCTGTTATTCTTTTTCTGCATCCGGGCCATCCATCACATCCCGGCCCGGGAATTTCGCACTTTTAACGGAGCAAACATTCCGCTCCAGAGAGACTTACTTTACACCTGTCTGTTAACTTTGACCAGCCTGACTCAGATATGAGTCTGACCTGAGGCCCTGACCATGCGTTCCTGACGCATGGAATACCACCACCAGATACTGCAGACAGGTGCCAGAATCAGACCGACAGGCAAACCGACCAGTAACAGCCAGCCCACCAGCGACAGGCCATATAGCACCCGGGCGATGTTGATTTCACCGACGATACAGACCTCGCTCAGTGAAAACATGATGTCGCAACCCATTAACTCGGCCAGGGCTGCGCCAAATACGATCAGCAGAAAAGGTGTCATCACCAGCAGAGCGGACGTCCACAGGCTGATCAGAGCTTTCTGTGACAGTTGCATTATTCTGCCTCCTCATCCCGCAGGCGGTTCTTGGCTTCGATCCACTGCGACATGTATTTGCTGCTTTTCAGATAATGATGACGGAGCATACCACTCAGGAACGGGAGTGTGCTCTGTCCTGTGCGGCCATTCATCAGGTGGTTAAGGCGATCCTTCAGTCTCTGGCCATGAATGTCCACCGAAAAGCGCGATTCCATCACCACAGGGCCACACTGACTCAGTGCGTGCCAGTGGCTGTCATCCTGATAGAGTGCCACCGCCGCTTCGACAAAATCCTGATCACTGTCACACACACTCGCCGGCATCTCAGCATCGCCGTACATCCCTTCCGCGCCAATGGGCGTCGTTACGGCTGGGGTGCCGAGACAGGCAGCCTCAAGCAACTTGCCCTTCAGGCCTGCGCCAAAGCGCAGAGGAGCAAGCATCACACGTGCATTGCTGATCACGTCTGTTGCACTGTCGGCCCAGCCTTTCACCAGAAAACCTGACTTTGGGTGATGCAGTTGTGTTGCTTTCGGCGGCGGATAGGCACCGTAAATATGGCACTCTGCCTGAGGCAGGCGTGCCCGGATCTGCGGCCAGAGTTCTTTGAGCTGCAGTACGGCATCCCAGTTCGGCGCATGACGGAAATTACCGATCGAGACAAAGTGCTGGCGCTGCGACAGTGGTACGAGCGGCCGCCGGTCCGGCGCGATCATAAACGGGGAATAACAGAGAATGTCTTCAGGCACAGGTAAGACCTGAGTCAGCCATTGCATCTCAACCTCAGAGATGACCAGGGTCAGGTCACAGCGGAGAATCGCAGCGACTTCACGATAAGCGAGTTCGCTGTTGAGATCCTCAGGCACCACAGACCGATTCTGCCTGAGAGCACGGTGCCGGGCATCCCGCAGACTGTGCATATCTTCCATGTCCAGCAGGCGCAGCGCTTCCGGGCAGGCCTCTTCTACCCGCCAGCCGAACTGTTCTTCCATCATAAACCGGTCAAACATCACCACATCCGGACGGATCCCGCCGATCCAGTCATTGAAACTGGAACAGTTGAGCCGGATGGCCACCGGCTCAATGCCAGCGTCTCTGAGATCCGGTGCATGGGAGCTTTCTTCCGCCGGGGATGCAAAGATGATACGGAAGCCTTCTTCACGGAAGACAGCCAGCAACTGCAACATCCGGCTGCCTGCGGCGGAGGAATCCGGTTCGGGCCAGACATACCCGATAACGACAAGTGTTTTCATAGCAGGCATTATAACCGGCCTCGATCAACTGCCGGGACAAAACTGTGCTACTGACAGCGAAAATTCTGATCACCTTTCTGACGGTTGTCCTGCTGGCCGCTGTCGCCCGTCGTATGGGTGCAGCGGCGGCGGGTGTTCTGGCCGGTTTTCCGCTCGGCAGTGCGATTACCCTTTACTTTATCGGCGCTGAGCAGGGGACTGAATTTGCTGCCGAAGGAGCAGTTCACACCATCGCCGGTCTGCTGGGCTGTCTGGCACTGGCCAGCAGCTACAGTGTCGTCGCCACGCGGTTTCCCCGGGCACGCCAGATCGCCCTGCCGGTCTGCCTGTCGGTGCTGGCATTTCTGCTGGTTGCCATGGTGCTGCAGTACCTGCCACGCCTGCTCTGGCTCTGCCTGTTGCTGACGCTCGCTGGCATTCTGATCACCCGTCACCTGCTCCGCCGTATACCAGATCATCCACTGACCATTGATCAGTCGTCGTTCTGGCAGAAGCCCGTCCCCGCCATTCTGTTCCGGGCGACGGCGGCAACGGCCAGTGTGCTGGGAATTACCGCACTGGCACATTGGCTGACGCCAGCGCAGGCGGGTCTGCTGTCGGCTTTTCCTGTGAGTTTTTTCCCGACACTGGTCGTACTGCAACTCAGCTATGGCGCTCCTGTGGTGGCCACCACAGTCCGCCAGTATCCTGAGGGCCTGGGGGCGATGGTGGTCTATGTCGTCACCGTCACCTGGAGCTATCCAGCCTTCGGCCTCAACGAGGGCACTGCCCTGGCACTCGCCAGCGCCATTGGATATCTGATCCTTTATGCACTGGCACGTCGGGCACTGCGGCGTACGACCTGATATAATCGCCGCCGTAATTAATCTGAACACACCACAGGTATCACATGAGCGACACCTTTCCTCCTCAGTTTCTGAAAGATGCAGTCGATCTGCTGGAAAAAGACGGATTCCGGACTTCTGACGTCTGGTATCACGGCACAGCGTCAGGCCTTGCCGAGTCCATCATGACCCAGGGTCTGATTGGAGGCGGCGACACAGAAACCGCTCAGCGCGAACAGAATACACTGGGCACCATAGGTAACCGTCAGTTTGCCGCTGCTGATCCGGTCTATCTGACCCAGAGCCGCGAGCTGGCACTCTACTGGGCCATCGAAACCACCCACCGCCGCAATATGTTCTTCCAGAAAAACGAGTTTCCTCTGGTGCTGCGCGTGGATATGACGGGGGTGGAAGTGAAGCCGGACGCTGGCGCTGCCGCCATTGCCATTGAACCAGGCAACAACTACATGGAAGCGCTTAAGCTGACGTACAAAGAAGCCGGTATCGATTTCCCTGAAGACATTAACCCGATGAAAATCGACCGTGATTTCTACCTGAAGAAACTGGGCATGGCGTACAGCGCTGATGCCATTCCTGCGGAACGCCTGTCCGTCGTTCGTCCGGACTGATGAAACGCATTTACCTGGCGGGGCCAGAAGTTTTTCTGCCGGATGCCGATCAACTCGGCGCACAGAAGAAAGCTCTCTGCTCCCGCTACGGTTTTGAAGGTCTCTTCCCACTCGACACTGTGATCCCGCCTGCGGAGACGCCCGAGGCGACTGGCTTTGCCATCTCCGCAGCTAACGAAGCTCTGATCGCCTCTGCCGATATTGTTGTTGCCAACCTGACGCCATTCCGTGGTCCCAGTGCCGACGTCGGTACCGTCTACGAGATTGGCCTCGCCCGAGGCATGGGAAAAACCATTCATGGTTACAGCAATGAACCTATGCCCTACACCCAGCGTGTATTTGCCCACTGCGGAGCAGGCAATATAGGTGATCAGCCTGTAGGGGACCTGCGCGACCGGGACGGGTTAAAAATTGAAGAATTTAATCTGACCGACAATCTGATGATCGACGGTGGCATCCGTCTGGCGACAGGCCTGCTGCTGGTTGCCCGGAAAAAGCTCTCTCTGAGCAACCTCGCTGTGATGGAAGACTTACTGCAGCGGCTCTGATCCCTCCACTGCACCACAGCCCAGCTCCGGTGACGTGAAGTTGAAGTACTTCTGGTCACGTGATCCGACAAAGCCGAATCGCTTCGACTCGACCACAATCACAGTTAACCCAGCCAGGGTACAGATCTGCGGATAATGCAGGTACACCTCCTCTGCGACCTCCCCGGATATGCCCTCACGGTCACAGACAGCGTTACCACACCCATTTCCTGAGAGCTCAATGGATACGCTAAGAGAAGCCGGAAGAGGCTCGCCACCAATTTTAATGCTGGTGGGTAAGTTGACGACCACAGAGCGGAACCGCACATCCTCATTCAGCGTATTATGCAGAGCAAGTAATTCACCCAGGCTGCTGTTTTCCGCCACCTTTGGCATGGCAAGAGGCCATATTAATGCTGCGGCAAAAATCACTGCGGTAACGGCTTTGTGAAGCACGGGAGTCGGCAACACACTCTCTTTTTCAAGCACCTGCCGGACGACGTAAGTTCCGGCTAACCAGTCATGCCAGCCACGACGATCAGTACGGTTAAAAATCATGAGGTAGGCGAGAGACAGCAAGCCACCAAACAATATTACCGTGACAGGCACCAGCACCCAGGACTCAAGCGAAGGAATTGAAAATTTATTCAGGGAAATTGGGAGGCTGAAGACTGCACTGCGAAGCAATACTTTCTGAGCTGAAGGTGAAGCGCCTTCTGCATCAACCAGCCAGATTTTCAACAGACGCTTACCAGGTGTCTGTCCATTCATCGCTGGCCTTTCCCAGAAGTAGAAATAACCAACAAGCAGCAGGTAGCCGCAGAAATAGCCAGGATAATAATGCTGCGCCCAGAAATCAGGGGCGGCAAAAAGAATTCCGAGTGCTATCAGCGACACGAGAATGTTGTCGATAAAAAAAGCGATGGCCCGACGCCAGAAGCCGGCTATGGGCGGCAATTGAATACTATCCATGACAGGACGTCCTTACTTCATTCAATGTGAGTTGTGCTGTTTACGAAAAAACACCCAGGCAAAAAACAGCATAAATACCGCATCATTGAGGCCATAGATGCTGTAGAACACACCGGCAAACAGATCCTGTGAATACACAGCACCCAGATCGTTAGCGCTGATCCACAGGCCCCAGGCGACCACGTATACCAGCTTCTCGACCGCAAATGCGCCTGCCAGCCAACGGATATTGCCGGTCGAAAACGCCGCGCCCAGGTAAGCGAGCCCCCAGACCATGATCATCAGTAAGCCGAAAGAAGACATGACAACAGGGTCAGCTTCCATCAGCGCGGTATTGGTGAATCCGCGGGAAAAAGTCAGCACGCCACCAATATTCATCAGGGCAGCAGCGATAAAACCTTTCTGTATCAGCGTAAAAGACATTCGTTAATTCCTTATTTCCGGTCGGCTGAGTGTACAGGTAAACGCCCATAAAAAAACCGGCCCTTGTGAGGCCGGTTTCCATTGCTGCGCGGTTAAGCAGCAAAACTTACGTACGGATAGCATGTGCGACCATCAGGAATCGCACATCGAGGGAACATTCAGTCGCGACGCTGGTTTCGACCTGTACTTCACCTGTACGAGAAACCAGCAACAAAGAATGAACAACCTCAGGCAGCGATCATTACATCATGCCGCCCATACCGCCCATACCACCCATGTCTGGCATCGCTGGCGCGTCTTCTTTCGGCAGGTCAGCAACCATAGCTTCGGTGGTAATCATCAGACCGGCAATAGACGCAGCCGCCTGCAGGGAAGAACGGGTGACCTTGGCAGGGTCCAGAATACCCATCTCGATCATATCGCCGTACACGCCAGTCGCCGCGTTAAAGCCGAATGAACCTTCACCGTTCTTCACTTTGTCGACAACAACAGAGCCTTCCGCGCCTGCGTTTGCAGCAATCTGACGGATTGGAGATTCCATTGCGCGCAGCGCCAGAGCAATACCAACGTTCTGATCTTCGTTGTCGCCTTCAACAGACACGGTGGACAGTGCGCGTACCAGAGCAACACCACCACCAGCAACAACGCCCTCTTCTACTGCTGCACGGGTTGCATGCAGAGCATCATCAACGCGGTCTTTCTTCTCTTTCATTTCAACTTCAGAACCTGCACCAACTTTGATGACGGCAACACCGCCAGCCAGTTTCGCAACACGTTCCTGCAGTTTTTCTTTGTCGTAGTCAGAGGTAGAGGCCGCCATTTCTGCACGGATCTGTTCAACGCGGGCAGAGACTTCGGCTGCTGCACCAGCGCCGTCAACGACAACGGTATTTTCTTTGCTGATCACAACGCGCTTAGCGGTGCCCAGCATATCCAGAGTGGTCGTTTCGAGAGACATGCCCACTTCTTCAGAAATCACCTGACCACCGGTCAGTACTGCGATGTCCTGGAGCATAGCTTTACGACGATCACCAAAACCTGGTGCTTTCACTGCCGCAACTTTGAAGGTACCACGCAGGTTGTTAACCACCAGAGTGGCCAGCGCCTGACCTTCTACGTCTTCAGCGATAATCAGAAGAGGACGACCGGACTTAGCAACCGCTTCAAGTACCGGGATCAGCTCCTGCAGATTGTCGATTTTCTTATCGACCAGCAGGATCAGTGGGTGTTCAAGTTCAGCAACCATTTTTTCCTGGTTGTTGACGAAATAAGGAGACAGGAAGCCACGGTCGAACTGCATACCTTCAACCACTTCCAGCTCGTCGTTCAGGCCTTTGCCTTCTTCAACGGTGATGACGCCTTCTTTGCCTACTTTTTCCATCGCTTCTGCGATGATTTTACCGACGGTTTCGTCAGAGTTAGCAGAAATAGTACCCACCTGAGCGATGGCTTTGCTGTCTTCACAAGGCTTAGCCTGTGCTTTCAGTGCTTCAACCACGGCCGCAGTTGCTTTGTCGATACCGCGCTTCAGGTCCATCGGGTTCATGCCTGCTGCAACTGCTTTCAGGCCTTCGTTAACAATCGCCTGAGCCAGAACAGTCGCAGTGGTTGTACCGTCACCCGCCTGATCATTGGCCTGGGACGCTACTTCTTTAACCATCTGGGCGCCCATGTTCTCGAACTTGTCTTCAAGTTCGATTTCTTTAGCAACTGAAACACCGTCTTTAGTGATGGTTGGTCCGCCGAACGCTTTGTCCAGAACGACGTTACGGCCTTTAGGACCCAGGGTCACTTTTACCGCATTCGCCAGGATGTTTACGCCTTCCAGCATTCTTGCGCGGGCGTCATTACCAAATTTTACTTCTTTAGCAGCCATAATAATTTTCCTTCAAATGAGTTGTCTGTACAGATCGTAGCCAGGTGACAATCAGGCTTCGATCACACCGTAAATATCGCTTTCGCTCAGGATCAGCAGCTCTTCGCCGTCGACTTTGATTGTGTTGGTGCCCGAGTACTTACCAAAGACCACGGTATCACCCACTTTGACATCTACAGCGCGTACATCGCCGTTTTCAAGAACACGGCCTGTACCGACAGCTACCACTTCGCCCTGATTAGGCTTCTCAGCCGCAGCGCCCGGCAGCAGGATGCCGCCCGCTGTGGTCTGCTCTTCTTCCTTGCGACGGACTACGACGCGATCATGTAAAGGACGAATTTTCATCGAAGTTTCTCCAATCTATTAGCACTATGGTGGATAAACGGGGAGCCTGACACTCAGTGTGACTGACTCAGAAGCCGCCCCAAAATCTGTTGTTTCTCTCTATGGGGGAGGAGCAAAGTGTTTTCAACACCTCCGCCACAAAAATTTTTCACATACGGCGATCAGTCTTCCCGGCGATAGTCGCCTTCAATCACATCACCCTGCCCCGGACGACGGGGTTCGCTCTGCGCCGAATGGCTCTGGGTGTAGTTCGTCTGTGTGCCCATCACAATATTGCCGGCGAAGCGCTTCATCACCGAGCGCGCCATCTGGCCACGAACGCCCGGCAGCAGCAGAGTGAAACCACAGATATCAGTCAGGAATCCGGGCGTCAGCAGAAGTGCCCCCGCCAGCGCCAGCAGAAAGCCTTCTGCCAGCTCCTGCGCAGGCAGTCCCCCCTGCGCCATGCGCTCATTTGCACGCATCAGTGTCGACAATCCCTGACGACGAAGAAGATTGACCCCGATGATGGCGGTCAGAAAAATCAGGGCAAATGTCCAGAGGACACCAATGGTACTGCCGACCTTGAACAGAACAGCCAGCTCCAGTATCGGCACTATGATAAAGATGATGAGTAACGGCACTGCGCTCTCCGACGTTGGCAGAATTCTCTGCATGGGTGTGTCTGGTATATGGGTACGGCTGTCGCGTTTTGCAAGCCGTCTCTACAGAGCCAACTGGGGTGGCGTGTTTGCCCCTGAAACTTTCACCCTCCGCTCTTACCTGAATAATTGTTCCTGTAAGTGCGTCAATATGACGGCAAATTGTCCCTTTTTGCCCTATTAAACGAACGCTCTTGCCCGGATAGTTCCGGCGTCCGCTGATTTTTTGAGGTTAATATTGATGGCGACCGAACATTTTGACGTCCTGATTGCCGGTGCTGGTCTGTCCGGTATCGGTGTGGCCTGCCACCTTGCACAGAAGTGTCCTGAGAAGAAAGTTGCGATTCTTGAAGCCCGCAGCAGTGTCGGAGGCACGTGGGATCTGTTCCGTTATCCGGGCATACGTTCCGACTCAGATATGTTTACTCTGGGTTATCGCTTCAAGCCATGGACCAGCGACAAAGGCATTGCCGATGGCGGTGACATCCGCGATTACATCCGTACTGCCGCCAGCGAAAATGGTATCGACCAGAAAATACGCTTTAACCATAAAGTGATTCAGGCGGACTGGAACAGTAAAGAATCTCTCTGGACCGTAACCGCAGACGTTGACGGCGATGTCGTGACATACACTGCAAAGTATCTGATGGGATGCACAGGGTATTACGATTACGACGAAGGCTTTACCCCGGAATTTGAAGGACGCGAAGATTTCGCAGGACAGATTATTCATCCTCAGTTCTGGCCTGAAGATCTCGATTACAAAGATAAAAAAGTGGTTGTCATCGGATCAGGTGCAACGGCCGTTACGCTGATTCCTTCAATGTCCCGGGATGTTGAGAAAATCACCATGCTGCAGCGTTCACCGACTTACGTCGTGCCGGTGCCAAGCAAAGATAAGCTGGCAATCCGTCTGCGCAAATACCTGCCAGAGAGTGCGGTATACACCATCATCCGCAGCCGTAATATTCTGCTGACGATGGCATTTTATAATTACTGCCGCCGCTTCCCGCAGAAAGCCCGTGAGTTTATTTTCAACTTTAACCGCAAAATTCTGCCGAAAGACTTTGATATGTCGCACTTCACTCCGAAGTACAACCCATGGGATGAGCGCCTGTGTGCGGTCCCGGGTGGCGACCTCTACAAAGCGATTCACAAAGGCAAAGCAGACGTCGTGACCGATCAGATTGAGCGCTTTACCGACAAAGGGATTCTGCTGAAATCCGGCAATACCCTGGACGCCGATATTATTGTCACGGCGACCGGACTGAAAGTGGTTGTTCTGGGTAAAATCAGGGTCACACTCGATGGTCAGCCGTTCGATGTCACTGACAAAATGAGCTACCGCGGCGTGATGTTTGAAGGTATTCCGAATGCGGCGATGGTCTTCGGTTACACCAACTCGTCCTGGACACTGAAAGCGGACCTGATTGCCGACTACTTCTGCCGTCTGGTGAAGTATATGGATAAGAAAGGCTACGACTCAGTTATTCCGGTCAACCACGATCCGGGTATGCCAAAGAAATCGTTTATCGACATGACTTCTGGCTACATTTCCCGCGTGAAAGACCAGCTGCCACTGCAGGGCACCCGTGGTGCCTGGAAACTGCATCAGAACTACTTCCGCGACTGGATCTCTCTGCGCCTGAGTGGTTTTGGCGTAAAAGAGCTGAAATACGGACGTAAATAAGCGTCTTTGTCACCCCGCTGTTACATCAGCGGGGTGAACTCCTCCCAAACCTGACATAGAGCCAGCCCCGGGTCATACCCGTCAGGATTGCAGTTATACTCTGTTTTCTCACTACTTATTTCTTCTCCGCCTCCGGAGGTATTTATGAATCTGAAACAGAAAACCATCGCTGTTACGGGCGCTGGTCAGGGACTCGGCCGCTCTATGGCCGTTGAGCTGGCCCGCAAAGGCGCGAACATCGCGGTGATTGATCTCAACGAAGAAGCCATGCATGAAACGCAACGTCAGGTAAATGCGTTGGGCAGCGAAGCACGCTGCTATGTATGCAATGTCGCTGACGAAGAGTCCGTCGAAACAACCTTTAACGCAATTGCCGCTGATTTTGGTGGACTGCACGGCCTGGTCAACAATGCGGGCGTGTTACGGGATGCCCTGATGGTAAAAGCCAAAGGCGATGAAATCACTAAGATGTCACTGGCGCAGTGGCAGACCGTGATTGATGTGAACCTCACCGGGGTATTTTTATGTGGACGGGAAGCTGCCGTGCACATGATACGGGGCAAAGAACCCGGCAGTATCATCAATATCTCCAGTATCAGTCGTGCGGGAAATATGGGGCAGACAAACTATTCTGCCGCCAAGGCCGGGGTGGCTGCGATGGCCGTGACCTGGGCAAAAGAACTGGCGCGCTACAATATCCGCGCAAATGCCATTGCGCCCGGATTTATTTCGACCGAGATGACGTCGGGTATGCGTCCTGAAACTCTGGAAATGATCTGCTCTGGTATCCCTGCATCGCGTATGGGGACACCAGAAGAAATCGCCCATGCTGTGATCTTTCTGATGGAAAACGAGTACGTATCCGGTCGGATCGTCGAGGTGGATGGCGCCTTGAGAATCTGATGGCGCAACCCACCGCAGAAGAAAAACTCTGGCTGGCACTCAGTCAGGTTCCCCGGGGCCATGTGATTGCGTACGGTGCGCTGGCATCTCTTGCGGGCCTTCCGGGGCGCGCACGCTGGGCAGGTCGGGCATTATCGACACTGCCGGCGGACACGCGCCTGCCCTGGCACCGTGTGATCAACGCAGGAATGCGTATCAGCTTTGCTCCGGGCTCCCCGGCATTTGAACGTCAGAAACAGAAACTGGAAGCCGAAGGAGTGACGGTTTCTGGTAATGGACGCGTTCATGCTCCTCGGTTTGGCGCTGATTTCACCTCCCAGGACTTCCGCAAAGCGACGCCGGATGACCTCTCTGTCGCTAAATAACCCCCGCCGTATCCGCAACACCGCCGGTGACATACACAGGTAGCGCTCACCAACTATTCATTTCATGCATGATTCTGGATTCATTTATTACGAATATTTTATTGATCAAAACACGCCGGAAACGATAGTAAGTACAAACTAACATACAGAATCGGACAGCCCTCTGACACTTCCGGCCAGACGGTGTAATAGAAAGAAGACGCTAACCGGCCTCCTGAGGTGAAGCTATCCTAGTACCAGAAGCAGATGAAGAAGTTGTTTCAGATCAAAAAGGCACCGGATTTTGTCGCCCGATCACCTGTAATCCCTTCAGGGTTTCATGGATATTAGCTGTCATCGGGATCGCCGGGCGATCCACCATAAAAACAACCGAATTTGCAGGTACTCTCATGGCTAACGAATTTTTCGACGTACTTATCATTGGTGCTGGTCTGTCTGGCATTGGTGCAGCATGTCACCTGAAGAAAGAATGTCCGGGCAAGAGCTTCGCTATTCTGGAAGGTCGCCAGGCGATTGGCGGCACCTGGGATCTGTTCCGTTATCCTGGCATCCGTTCAGATTCTGACATGTACACCCTGGGTTACGACTTCAAGCCATGGGTTAACCAGAAAGGCATCGCAGACGGTGATGATATCCGCGGTTATATCCAGGAAGCCGCTCAGGAAAATGACGTCGAAAGCCACATTCGCTTCGGTCATAAAGTGACTGGCCTGAACTACTCCAGTGCTGATTCTCTCTGGACCGTTGATGTTGAAGTGAATGGCGAAGCCCGCCAGTACCGCGCCCAGTTTGTTCTGAGCTGCACCGGTTACTACAACTACAACGAAGGCTTTACGCCTGAGTTCGATGGTCGTGAAGACTTTAAAGGTCAGGTTCTGCACCCGCAGTTCTGGCCTGAAGACCTGGACTACACCGGCAAGAAAGTAGTGGTTATCGGCTCCGGGGCCACTGCAGTGACTCTGGTTCCGGCGATGACTGATAAAGCCGAAAAAGTCACCATGCTGCAGCGTTCACCGTCGTACGTGATTTCTGTGCCGCAGATGGACCCAGTGATCAAATTCATGCGTAAGATCATGCCTGAAAAGTGGGTGTATAAAGTCACCCGTGGTCGTAACGTGACCATTACACTGGCGATCTACAACTTCTGTAAGAAGTTCCCGGGCCTCGCCCGCAAACTGCTGCAGAAGCAGGTAGCTGCGCAGCTGCCAAAAGATTTCGACATGAAGCACTTCACACCTAAGTACAACCCATGGGACGAGCGCCTGTGTGCCGTGCCTAACGGTGATATGTTCAAGGCGATTTCCAAGGGCAAGGCAGACGTTGTCACTAATCACATCGACCGCTTCGTCGAAAACGGCATCCTGCTGAAAGATGGTTCTACCCTCGAAGCCGACATCATTATCACAGCCACAGGCCTGAAAATTCAGCTGCTGGGCGGCATCGACATCAAGAAGGATGGTGAAATCATCCCGATGAACGAAAAGATGAGCTACCGCGGACTGATGTTCCAGGACGTACCTAACTTCGGCATGATCTTCGGTTACACCAATGCCTCCTGGACCCTGAAAGCAGACATGCTGGCAAAATGGTTCTGCGGTCTGCTGAAGCACATGGATCACAACGGTGTACGTCAGGTACAGCCTGTGAATCACGGTGGTTCGATGGAAACACGTCCGTTCGTTGATATGCAGTCTGGCTACATCGCCCGTGTTGCAGACACTCTGCCGCGTCAGGGCATGGAAAAGCCATGGAAACTGTATCAGAACTACTTTGCTGATATGGCGTCTCTGAAGCTGGGTAAATACGACGTGGACACGCTGGAATACAGCAACCAGGTTGTGACCTCAGAGCCACGTACGGCCTGATCGGTTTATCCCGATAAAAAACCCGGCAACTGCCGGGTTTTTTTATTTCTCAATAAAGTCATACAGCGGCTTGTCTCTGTCGACAATATGCACCGTAAACAGTCGCAGCGTCTGCTCGCCTGTCACTTTCATTCCACCGTGCGGCACGTCTCTCAGATTAAGTACCGCTTTGCCGGTCGGTAGACTAATCGTGCCTTTTCCCGGTATTTCCACCTCTGCACCATCAATAATGTACGCCGCTTCAAGGCCGTGGTGAATATGACGCCCCATAAACTCACCGGGAGGATATTCAGCAACAGAAACAATCACCTCCATATGCTCTGCACCCGATAACACGGCGCGCTGCTGCTCCTGCCGAAGGTGGGAATCAGAATATTTCTGGGCCGTAACGGCTGTCGCTACACCTGCGAGAAACAGAGAGCCACCTAATGCCAGAGACCGAAGAATATTTGCCATAAAAAATGCCCGGATAATAAAAATTATCCGGGCATTATGCGTGAGCCAGGTCAGCAGGTCACCCGACCAGATCAGCCGACTTTAAACTGGCGGACCTTATCGCTGAGCGCTTCAGTAATAGAGCGGGCCTTCGCCACGGCCTGCACGGTACCTTCCGCATTGCGAGATGTTTCTTCGCCTGTGCTGCGGATCGATTCAAGATTGGTATGCAGATTATCGGCAGAATGCTTCTGCTCAGCAGCCGTGCTGACGATCAGACTGGTTTTACCCTGAATGTCACCCATGCTGGTCTGAATTTCACCGAGCGTGTCACTGACCTGAACAGAATTCTCGACCGTGGTTTCAACCATGTCGCGATTTACGCGCATGGTGTCCACCGCCTTAACAATATTCTGCTGTACTTCACTGATCAGGGATTCGATCTCCTGAGCCGAGCCCTGAGTACGGCTCGCCAGCGTGCGTACTTCGTCGGCTACAACGGCAAAACCTCGTCCCTGCTCACCCGCACGGGCGGCTTCAATCGCAGCGTTCAGAGCCAGAAGATTGGTCTGCTCGGCAATGCTTTTAATGGTTTCAAGAATCGTGCTGATGGACGTCGAGTTATCAGCCAGTCGGTTAACCGCCGCCATCGAATGTTCCATTTCCTCTGACAGACGTTTTACCTCACCCATCACACGCTCGACCACTTTGCCCGCTTCATCCGATTTGGTCTGCCCTGTGGCAGCGGCCTGTTCAGCGGCTTCGGCCAGTGACGTGACTTCGCCTGCTCCGCGGGCGACATCAGAAATAATTTCAGAGACCTGACGCGTCTGTACCAGCTGGCTTTCAACTGCCTGACGACTGCGGTTAGCGATGTCTTCCACCTGATTAACGTTCGTACTGACCGCACCCGACGCTTCCTGCACAGCGGTCAGTGTCTGCCGGATATTCACAATCATCTGATTAAATACATCACGCAGCTGGCCCATTTCATCACGGCCATCGAATTTAATTTCACGGGTGAGGTCACCACTGGCAACCGTACGCGAGACGCTGGCAAAGTGCTTGATCGATGAACGGATCGAGATAAAGAACGCCAGATAGAGATACACAATCACAGACAGTGCACCTACAAGTACCAGGACCAGCGTCGTTACCCGCTGTTGCTGCGAAGACAGTCTCTGATTCATGATATTTTCGATCAGAGGGAAGATCTGATCTTTAATGCTTTGCAGATCAGACGATTTTTCGTTGTATATCTGATCAAACTCAGACCACGGCATTTCCACCGAGGCCGCCACGATAATTTCGTCATCGAGAATCATGCGCAGCTCGTCAATAAATGCTCTGAGAGACGATGCTGAATCCGTCAGTGATTGAGCACCCACCGCCTCCGCACTGGTGATCACCAGGTCGACTTTCGGCTGCGCAGTCAGAACTTCGTCATAGACAAGGTTCATCAGATCATACGTATTTGATTGCAAATACTGTTCAACCATCGCAAACATACCTGCCGCATGGCCCAGGCCAAGAGACCGCTCCACGGAAGGCAGATCCACCAGCAGCACCGTACTTAAGCGCTGCACATTGGTGTCCGGGTCGAGAGAGATACCCGTCCGTTGTCCGTACTGGCGGGTTATCAGATAGATTTCGTCAATGCTTCCCTGATAGTAATTAAACTGATCAAGAAATGTCGGCTGGCGATGCTCACCCACCATGCTGAAACGCGGCAGAAACTTGCTGCGCCACTCTTCGAGCGACGTACGCAGAGTCTCATCGCCTACAAGGTCGATCAGAGCACTGGTTTTCTTTGGCAGAGCCGTAAGGCGTTCCGAGGCTGCTGAGCGCAGTGCCTGATCCTGCTTGTGGGTCGCCACAGAGGCAAGGTCGCGGGTTGTTTCGAGATACACCACAAAATCAGACAGAGCGCGGACATCGCTGACAGCAGCGATTTCCAGCTCAGTCTTTTTCATAGATTCAAATGCCGCCAGAAATACCTGGCCGCTGAGTACCACGAGAGGCACCATGAACAGAAAACTGATCAGACCAAACTTCGCAGCGTAATTCAGCTGCGCCATAAATTTGATGCCTGGCAGCATCAGTGATTTGAACATAGCGCTCTCACCCAATAAAACTACATCAACAGTTCACGCATATCCTCCAGGCAACGCACCACGTACTGGCTGAACCTTGCTGCTTCTGCACCGTCGATCACTCTGTGGTCGTACGACAGTGACAGTGGCAACATCAGACGTGGCTGAAATGCATTGCCGTCCCAGACAGGTTTCATTTCTGATTTCGAGAGTCCGAGAATGGCGACTTCAGGAGGGTTAACGATCGGAGTAAATGCTGTTCCTCCGATGCCGCCCAGACTCGACAGACTGAAACATCCGCCCTGCATGTCTTTTAAGGTTAGCTTACTCTCACGGGCCAACTGCGCTTTGTTACTGAGTTCTTGTGTAATTTCTGTAACAGACTTTTTATTGACGTCACGCAGTACCGGCACCAGTAATCCTTTAGGGGTATCAACCGCCACACCGATATGAACGTAATCCTTCATAATCAGTGACTCACCATCCTCAGACAGCGAGGCATTGAACGTTGGAAACTTCTCCAATGCTCTGGCGATCGCTTTCAGCACAAAAGGAACGATCGAATAACGAACATCACCCGCGGCGTTGCGTGACTTACGGAAGGCTTCCAGTCCGGTAATATCAGCCTGATCAAACTGGGTCACCTGCGGCACATTGAGATTCGCGATGGTCATCGCTTTCGCCGTTGCACGCTTAATATTGTTCAGAGGCTCACTGTGCACCGGACCGAAGCTTGCAAAATCAACAGGCGCGACACGCGGAATACCTGCCCCACCCGCCGCTGCAGGTCCTTTCACCCGCTCTTTAACGAATGCCTGGATATCTTCTTTAAGGATACGGTCTTTCGGTCCACTGCCCTTCACTAACGTCAGATCAACGCCGAACTCCCGGGCCAGTTTGCGTACGGCCGGGCCGGCATGCACCTTAGACGCAGGCGTATCCCGAACAGCAGATCCGGACGGGGCTGACACGGCGGCTGCGGGCTTCTCTGGTGCCGGTGCAGGGGGTGTCCCGGGTTCTGCTGGCTTCTGTTCCGCTGGCGCTGGCCCGGAGGCTACGCCACGAACGACCACCATAGGGTCCCCTTCATTGACCTTGCCACCCAGCTTCACCAGAATTTCTTCAACGACCCCGGCCACACCGGCAGGAATCTCCATGGAGGCTTTGTCTGTTTCGAGTGTGATGACGGACTGTTCTGCATCAATGGTTTCACCAACACGAACAGACACCTCGATCACATCAACGTCTGATGCCCCGCCCAGATCGGGCACTGCCACCGTCACAGAGGTCGCCTCTGCAGCTGGCACCTCTGTAGCCTCAGGCGCATCCGCGACCAGGGGCGCTGGCGTCTCTTCGGGTGTCTCTTCGGATGAGTCTGCCGGACTACTGTCTGCTGTATTGGCAGCACCCGCTTCTAACTCCGCAAACGCATCGCCTTCGTTAACTTTATCCCCCACCTTGATCATTAAGCGGGTAACTGTACCTGCGGTATCCGCAGGAATTTCCATACTGGCTTTATCTGTTTCGAGAACAATCAGCGCCTGCTCCTGCTCAATGCTGTCGCCTTCGCTGATCAGTACCTCAATGACCTCGACATTACTGGCGCCACCAAGATCCGGAATTTTCAGTGTTGTCATATGCTCAGTCCTTAGCTGTACAGCGGATCAGGTTTAGACGCATCAATACCCAGCTCATCGCGCCAGGCCGCCAGTTCTTCCGCACTCAGGCTTCCCTGACGCTTGAGTTCAACACCCGCACACCAGGCCACGTGCTGCCAGTCCACTTCGAAGAAGCGGCGCAGCGCCGCACGGGTATCACTGCGACCAAAACCATCGGTGCCCAGTACCTGATAAGTACGACCTTCCGGCATAAACGGACGGATCTGCTCAGGGAACGATTTCATATGATCGGTGGTCGCGATAATCGGCCCCTGCGTTCCCTTGAGTTGCGTAGTCACATAAGGTTCATGAGTCCGCTCATCGGCGGAGAGCATGGCTTCCCGCTCGCAGGCCAGTCCGTCGCGACGCAGTTCGTTAAATGACGTCGCTGACCAGACGGTCGCGGCGACGCCTTTGTCGTTCAGCCACCCGGCGGCAGTCTCTACCTGACGCAGAATCGACCCAGAGCCTAACAGCTGTACAGGCTTGTCCGTCAGCGCCGACTGGCGCAGGCAGTAGAGTCCACGACGTATCCCTTCCTCAACGCCCTCGGGCATCGCAGGATGCGCATAGTTTTCGTTGAGCGAGGTGATGTAGTAGAAGACCTTCTCTTTCTTCTCGTACATGCGCTTCAGACCGTCCTGAACAATCACGGCCATCTCGTAGGCATAAGTAGGATCGTAAGAGATGCAGTTAGGAATCGTTGAAGCCAGAATATGACTGTGCCCGTCCTGATGTTGTAGCCCTTCACCATTGAGCGTGGTACGCCCGGATGTCGCACCGATCAGGAAACCCTGACACTGCATGTCCCCCGCTGCCCAGGCCAGATCACCAATACGCTGGAAACCAAACATGGAGTAATAGATATAGAAAGGAATCATCGCCAGGCCATTGGTACTGTACGAGCTGCCTGCGGACATCCATGCGGCAAAGGCACCGGCCTCGTTAATACCTTCTTCGAGAATGCGCCCTTTTTTGTCTTCGCGGTAATACATCACCTGCCCCTGATCGACAGGTTCATAGAGCTGGCCTTCTGACGAATAAATACCCATCTGACGGAACATGCCTTCCATACCAAAGGTACGCGCCTCGTCCGGCACAATCGGTACCACCCGATCACCCATATTTTTGTCTTTGATCACCTGCGAGAGAATGCGGACAAACGCCATGGTGGTCGAGATCTCACGGTCGCCGGTACCGTCCAGCTGAGACTGGAAGAACGACAGATCCGGTGCCGTCAGTGCCTGCCAGTTCTCGTGACGCACCGGCAGATAACCACCCAGCTTTTCACGCTGCTTGCGCATGTAAGTCATCTCCGGACTGTCAGCCGGCGGACGGTAGAACGGCAGATGCTCCAGATCCTGATCACGGATAGGAATATCGAAACGGTCACGGAAGCTCTTCAGACTGGCAATATCCAGCTTTTTCACCTGGTGCGCCTGATTCTGCCCTTCGGCTTCAGCGCCCATGCCGTAACCTTTGACGGTATGCGCCAGAATCACGGTTGGTTGACCGGTGTGATTTACCGCCGCATGGTAAGCCGCATACACCTTGTACGGATCATGGCCACCACGGTTGAGTTTGAAGATGTCCTCGTCGGAAAGATCTTTAATCAGCTCTTTCAGTTCAGGGTATTTTTCGAAGAAATGTTCCCGGGTGTATTTACCACCCTTCGCCTTGTAGTTCTGGAATTCACCGTCCACGGTTTCATCCATTCGCTTCTGCAGCAGCCCCTTACGGTCTTTCGCCAACAGCGGATCCCAGTGACGACCCCAGACCACTTTAATCACGTTCCAGCCGGCGCCACGGAACTGGCTTTCCAGCTCCTGAATAATTTTACCGTTACCACGCACCGGACCATCCAGACGCTGGAGGTTGCAGTTGATCACAAAGATCAGGTTTTCCAGCTTCTCACGCCCGGCCATGCCGATAGCACCGAGTGTTTCCGGCTCGTCACATTCTCCGTCTCCGAGGAATGCCCAGACCTTACGCCCTTTACGCGGCACCAGCCCCCGCGCCGACAGATAACGCATAAAGTGCGCCTGATAAATTGCCTGTAGCGGCCCCAGCCCCATAGATACCGTTGGGAACTGCCAGTAATCCGGCATCAGTTTCGGGTGCGGGTAGGACGACAGCCCGGGCCCCAGAGCTTCCTGTCGGAAACGCTCCAGATCGCTGTCGTTAAAACGGCCTTCCAGATAGCTACGGGCGTAAATACCCGGAGAAACATGCCCCTGATAGTAAATCAGATCACCTAGAGGCGACTGTTCACTGTCGGCATTCGGTGCACGGAAAAAATGGTTAAAGCCCACGTCATACAGAGTCGCACTCGATGCGAAGCTCGAGATATGACCACCAAGATCACCCGCGCCTTCTTTGTTGGCGCGCAATACCATCGCCAGCGCATTCCAGCGCACCAATGAACGGATACGACGTTCCATAAAAAGGTCGCCAGGCATCGGCGCTTCTTTTTCCGGGGGGATGGTATTGCGGTATGGCGTATTCAACGCATACGGCAGCGGCATACCATCACGGGTCGCACGTTCGGCGATTCTTTCAATCAGAAAATGAGCGCGCTCAACACCTTCGGCGCGTATCACTGAGTGGATGGCATCCAGCCACTCTTTGGTTTCCTGCGGGTCGGTATCGTTGGTATGTACCTGATCATCCATTCTTGGGGCTCCTGAACGGGGGGCTTAATATCCTGTAACCAGTATAGATACTCTGGGCAAAAACACGTGATCACAGCCAGATGGCCGGAAACGAACCCAGACGAGTCGTCTGTGTATGACTTTCAGCATAGCCCGGGTTTCCCGGATTTTTCAGACTAAACTGACTTTCTATGCAATCTGATGAATGGACAAGTGAATCTCCTCACAGTTTCACCCGTGTGACGCTGCCCAGCACTCAGGCCGCCAGATCAATTCGATTACCTATTGCTATCAACCAAGTAAATATATTTAAGTTACGCTATTAAACGCTTTTCACTATTCTGGCTCTGACATCAGCCCTTATTCCAATCTGCACAGGAGATGAGAGATGAACCCGGATACTGGCGCTCTGCTTTCGTGGAAAGACATTCTTCGGCAACACGCACAGGAGCATCCTGCGGTCACCGCTGGCCTGCTTTCCGCTGCGCTGGTCGTTACCGCCCTGCTTGTCCAGAGCCTGTTTAATATCAGTCGGGGACCGGATGCCGAGTTCGTTCGCTATGCATTGCTCGGGGGCACCGCAGGATTCCTGGCCACCGCACTCGGTGCCCTCCCGGCTCTGCTCCTGAAGCGAATCCCACGCCAACTGGAAGACAGCATGCTTGGCTTCGCCGCGGGCATGATGCTGGCCGCCGCCGCGTTCTCACTGCTCCTGCCAGGAATAGAAGCGGGCACCGAATTAACGGGGAATGCATTCAACGGTGGGCTGCTCGTGGTGTTCGGTATGTTAATGGGCGCGTTATTAATGTTAGGGCTGGATGAGTTCACTCCGCACGAGCACGAAAAAACAGGCCCCTGTGGTCCGGGCTACGAACGTTGTGACAGAGCCTGGTTGTTTGTTTTTGCTATCGCCTTGCACAACCTGCCTGAAGGCATGGCTGTCGGTGTCAGCTTTGCGGGTGGCGACATGAGTGTCGGTCTGCCCCTCGCTACCGCCATCGCACTGCAGGATATTCCAGAAGGTCTGGCCGTCGCGCTGACATTGCGCGCTGCGGGGTTCTCAGGCGCGACTGCCGTACTGGTCGCCGCGGGCAGTGGCTTGCTTGAGCCCGTCGGTGCGTTACTCGGGGTAGGGCTCGCAGGTGGGCTTATGTTTGCTTACCCGGTGGGGCTGGGTCTCGCCGCCGGCGCTATGATCTTTGTCGTCTCGCATGAAGTTATTCCTGAGACTCACAGGAATGGTCATCAGACAACGGCAACGATGGGACTGATGGCAGGCTTCGCGCTGATGATGGTATTAGATACCGCGCTGGGATAATTCCGCCAGTCATTGATACGGCAATCAACACACAGATGCTGGTTGTCGTATCCAATGGATTAACATTATTCGACCTCTTGTTACTTATTATTTTTAAATCCCAGAAAAAACTATTTATAAAATTCTAAGTTATTAAAACCCGGAAATTACCGGAATTTCCGTTACAGTTTTTTACCGCAAGTCTCCCCCAGCTGACATTCCTGTCGCCCCACGTTGGACTTTTGTTACTCGCTCAATGTACTGGCATCACGCGCAATGTCAGTGCTTTTGACATGCCCCCGGGCGCAACTATCGTTAATCCCATAAGCGGCCTATCTGGAGCAGTTAATTTCCAGGTGACCTTTTCCGGGTTCAGTCTCTGACCCGCGATGAACAGACAGCGTACAACAGCGCTCAACCTGAACCCTGATGCAGGACAAAACTATGGCACTTGTGAAGAAAACTCAGTCCGGTGGTGTGAAATCTCCAGAACAGTCTGTCGATCCTAATGTCGCGAAAGAAGCTGAGGCGCAAAGACGACGTGCGCGCACTCTGGCGAAGCAACAGCAGGCCGCCGAGCGGATTGCCGCAGCGGCGGGTCAGTTGTCTTCCGGTATCACCGAAGCGGCGGCTGCCAGTCAACAGCTGCAGAGTGCTTCTGACCAGATAGCTGTCACCGCAGAGGAAACAAGCGGTGCTGCGCAGGAATCCCTCGCCGCGTTCAATCAGGTAAATACAGCGATCAGCCGTCAGCTCACCAATGCCGAAGATTCCCGCTCCCGCTGTGACAGCCTGACCGCCATAGTAAAACTCACCAGTGAAAACATCGACAGTCTGGTTTCGAACGTACGCGAAGCCGCCACCCGCCAGGCCGCATCGGTCGACATGGTCTCTGAGCTTGAAAAACAGGCTGCTAACATCGGCGATATCGTCAAAGCCGTTGTCCGCATCGCGGATCAGACTAACCTCCTCGCACTGAACGCCGCAATCGAAGCTGCCCGCGCGGGCAAACACGGCAAAGGGTTTGCCGTCGTCGCCGATGAGGTGAGAACACTGGCAGAAACCTCTGAACAGAGCGCAAATCAGATCCAGGAACTGGTTAAACAGATCCAGCATGAAGTAAAAGCCATCGCAGACGGCATTAAAGAGTCTTCCGAGCGCGTTGAGGGCGAGGTCGAAAAAGGACACACCATCCGTGACCAGCTGACGGGTATCCGTCGCGATATGGCGGAGATTATGGAAGGCGCACAGGAAATTGCTAATGGCGCTTCGCAATCCAGTGTCGCAGCCAAACAGGCACTGAAAGGCATGGAAGACATCGCCACCGCCGCTGAGGAGCAGTCTGCAGCCGCCGAAGAATCTGCCAAGACGGTGAATGAACAAAGCCAGGCACTCAGTGAATGCGAACGTACGTCTCAGAGCCTTTATGACCTCGCGGATGATCTCCGTAATTCGACCGACGTTGCAAAAAGCGCAGAAGAAGTCGCATCCAGCGCTGAAGAACTGTCTTCTGCGGTACAGGAAATCAGCCGCGCTTCCACCCAGATCATGACGGCCGTAGAGCAGATCCGCCTCGGTGCTCAGACCGCAGCCGCCGCGACCGAAGAATCCTCAGCAGCCATCAACCAGATTGAACGCGGGCTGGAAGTGGCTCAGGAACGCGCGAACCGCAGTCAGGATCAGATCGGAAAAATCAAAGAATCACTGTCCACCAATAAAACATCGGTCGACGAGCTGATCCATGGCATTGGTGCCTCGGTCGAGTCGACTCAGGCGAGTATCCGTCAGGTCCGCGATCTGGAAGTAGTGTCGCGTCGGATCGACAAAATTGTCGAAGCCATTTCTATGGTGTCCATCCAGACCAATATGCTGGCCGTCAACGGCTCCATTGAAGCTGCCCGGGCTGGAGAGTTTGGCAAAGGATTCGTCGTCGTAGCGACAGATATCCGCAATCTGGCTCGCGATTCTGCCGAGAATGCCGATCAGATAAAAGACCTGGTGAAATCCGTACAGGACCAGATTTTTACTGTGAGTAATGATCTTGATGAGATCGTTATTTCCGCTCAGGAAGAAACCGAAAAAGCCAAGTCCTCCACCGACAACCTCGCAAAAATCGAAACCGATATTCTGCTGGTAGAAAAAGGCTCTGAAGAAATACTTACCGCTTCGAATGATATTTCCGCCGCAATCCTACAGGTCAAGAAAGGTTCAGAGCAGATAGCGACCGCCGCCCAGGAAGCTGAAAAAGCGGCGGATGAAGCAGCCACTGCGGCAGAGCAGCAATCTCAGGGTGCCGATGAACTAGCCTCAGCCATCGAAGAAATTGCATCACTCGCAGACGAACTGCAGAGCATGTAAGGAGGCACTTTATGAGTGCAGCAGAAGACATGATCGATCAGGAAGAGCTGGACGCAGAGACCAGCGAACGTCACCAGTACGTGACCTTCCGTGTGGGTGAAGAGCTGTTTGCCGTAGATATGAACCCGGTGCAGGAAATCATCCGGGTTCCCGAAGTTATTCGCGTACCGCTGGCACCACCATCTCTGTGCGGACTGGCGAACCTGCGTGGCAAAGTGCTGCCCGTCATTTCATTGCGCTACCTGTTTGCTCTGCCAGACACCGAAAATGACGAAGCCACCCGTGCCGTTGTCATTGATGTCGGCCAGCCCATCGGTTTCGTCGTCGACCGCGTCGCGAGTGTGATTGAAGTTGATCCGGCAGATATTGAAGACGCTGGCCGCCTTCGTACCACCGTCGACACCAGTATGCTGAAAGGCGTCATCAGAAACCATGGCGGCAATATGATCATGGTGGTCGATTTTGACCTTCTGGTGGAGCAGGAATACGCCCATCTCGAACCACTCACCAGTGACGGCAGTCTGCTTGCTGGGGGACTGCTTGATGACAGCTTCAATAATGACAATGAAGACGAAGACCCGGACGAACTTCAACTCGTCAGCTTCGTCATTAACCAGCAGGAATACGCGGCGCCTATTGAGGACGTCAAAGAAATTGTACAGATGCCTGATTCGGTGACGGCAGTTCCCCGCTCTCCGGGTCACATTCTGGGGTTGATGAATCTGCGTGATCAACTGTTGCCGCTGGTCGACCTGCGAACCCTTTTTGCACTCGATTACCGGGAGCCCGATGACAAAAGCCGGGTCATTGTTGTTGCCTCTGGAGGCTATTCGATTGGCATCGTCGTTGACAGCGTCAGCGAAGTGCTGCGGGTAACGCGCGACGATGTTGAAGGTCTGGTGCCTATGATGGCGCGCGAATCTGAACTGTCGGACATCACTGATATCTGTCGTCTTAATAACGGCAAACGGCTCGTATCAATTCTCTCAATTGAGCGCCTGTTCGGTAACGGGGCTCTGCTCGAAACTCTGGAAGAACTGTCGGAGGAAAACATGCTGGAACAGGAGCAGGACATCAACGACACCCAGGATACGGAGTCAGATGACGACAATCAGGTGGTGGTTTTCAGACTGAACAGCGAGGAATTCGCGGTTCCTATCATCAGCATCCAGGAAATCGTTCGTATCCCGGATGAACTGATCCGGGTCCCCAAAGCACCGGATTTTCTTGAAGGTGTGATTAACCTGCGTGGCATCGTGCTCCCGGTCATTGACCTGCGCACCCGACTGGGACTCGTCGCCAGTGAGCGCAACGAACGACAGCGTATTGTTGTGTTTCTTATTCATGGTGTACGTACCGGATTTATTGTCGATCAGGTAACAGAAGTACTGCGACTGCCGGAAGGCTGTGTTGAGTCCTCACCGAAAATAGCAGGTGAGCATGGTGATCTGTTCACCGGCATGGCTAACCTGCAGGAAAGTAAGCGCATGATCCAGCTCCTGAATCCGGACACGCTGATGGATCAGGATACAGTGGCCACCCTGGAAACCGCTGCCGGAGGTCAATAACGCCATGCTGAAGATTCTGATTGTTGACGATTCTGCGCTGATGCGCCGCCATCTGACACAATTATTTGAGTCAGAAGGCGACTTTCTTATCCGCCACGCCCGCAACGGTAATGAAGCAGTAAGGGAAAATCGCGAATTTCAGCCTGATGTTGTCACGCTGGATATCAACATGCCTGAGTTGGACGGCATATCAGCGCTGTCACTGATTATGGCCGAACGTCCGGTTCCGGTGATCATGCTGTCATCGCTCACCAAAAAAGGGGCGCTGGCAACCTTTGAAGCACTGAATCTTGGCGCTGTTGATTTCGTGGCTAAGCCAGACGGAACCATTTCACTTTCGGTGGATGATATCGCCCGCGACCTGGTCAGTAAGGTACGGTCGGCCGCCCGTGCAAAATTGCGCCCGGGGCGTACCAGAGAAACAGCAGCTCCACTGTCACGTCCTGCCACAACGCCACAGCCCAAAGCGCCTGCTGCTCCGGTGCGCAACTCTCAGGCACCCACCGGTGTACGGGACAAAGTGATTTTAATCGGTGTTTCAACCGGAGGCCCACGCACGCTGGAAGACATTCTTCCTGCACTGCCGGCAAACCTGAACGCTCCGATTGTGATTGCCCAGCACATGCCCGCCAGCTTCACTCAATCGCTGGCCAGCCGCCTTGACCGGGCCTGTGCAATGAAAGTAATGGAAGTGAACAAGGCCACGCCACTTGAATCAGGCACCATCTACATCGGACGGGGCAGTGCCGATGTGACGCTCTGCGTCCGGAATAATCAACTCTATGCCCAGAGCAAACCCGAAGATGCTGAATACCTGTGGCACCCTTCCGTCGAACTCCTGGGGCAGTCAGCCATGCGCTACTGTGATCCGCGTCAGGTCATGGCCATTCTTCTCACGGGCATGGGACACGACGGCTCGAAGGTCTTTACTGAACTTCATAAGAAAGGAGCTTCCACCATTGCTGAAAGCTCTGAGACAGCCATCGTATTTGGCATGCCTGCGGAGCTGATCGAACGACGTGGCGCTGGGAAAGTCCTTCCGGCAACCGCCATTGCCAGTCAGATAATTCAGTTCGCTGGACAGTAACAGGAGAACCTTATGGCCCTGAAAAAATCCAGAAAGAAAAATACAACGCAGTCTCAGAATGAAAAACGTGACTGCAATCAGATCCGCAATGAGCTTCTCAGTGATGACGCCTCATCACGCCGCTGGGCTGCACGAGACATCGTTAACTGCCCCGGAGCCACGCATATGCTGCTGGACCAGCTTAATAACGAAGAAGAGCCGAGCGTCCGCCAGGTCATTCTCAGCAGCCTGACACAGCTCGGCGATTCAGAAGCCGTTGAAGGCCTGGTGAATTGCCTCCGCAGTGAAGATGCCAGTCTTCGTAACGAGGCTATCGAGGCAATGAAGCAGCTCCCTGAAGAAGTTGCGCCCATAATGGCCACACTTCTCAACGACCCGGATCCGGACGTCAGGATATTTGCGGTAAATATTCTGGAATCACTCTGTCACGACGACGTTGAACAGTGGCTGGTCAGTGTTATCCGGGACGATGAACACGTCAACGTCTGCGCCACTGCCGTCGATCTGCTTGGGGAAGTCGGCAGTGAGATATCAATTGAAGCCCTGACCGGACTGAAGGACCGTTTTACCGAAGAGCCGTATATTCAGTTTGCGGCAGACCTTGCCATGAAGCGGATCTCCGGGGACTGATACGAATGAGCGATCATAATATCAGCGAACATGACTTCGATAAATTTGCCGAGTTTTTCTATCGGAAGACCGGCATTAAATTCGAGCCAAGTAAGCGCTATTTTGTCGACAAGCGCCTGACCGAACGTATGCGTGAAACCGGATCAGATTCCTTCCGGCACTACTTCACGACCCTACGTTTTCAGGCCAGTGGTGAAGAACTTCAGCGACTGACCAACCTGCTGACGGTCAATGAAACCTACTTTATGCGGGAAGACTACCAGTTCCGCTGCCTGATTGACTCAATGCTGCCGGACGTGATCAGTCGTCATGACCCCCGCAAGCCCATACGTATCTGGTGCATCCCTTCTTCATCAGGGGAAGAGCCTTATTCCATTGCGATGTATCTGCTCGAAGAATGGGAAGGTATCAACGACTGGGATGTCGAGCTTATCGCCTCGGATATTGATACGCAGATTCTGGCAACCGCGCAGAAAGGTATTTATTCAGAGCGCTCCATCCGCAACGTTCCTGCAAGCTGGAAGCGCCGCTACTTCAAAAGCGTGCCCGGCGGGCACCAGGTGTCTGAAGATATACGTGATGCCGTCGAATTTACCCGGATCAATCTGTCAGAGCCTGCGGACGTCCGCAGTATGCGCAACATCGACATTATTTTCTGCCGTAACCTGCTGATCTATTTCGACGACAAATCCCGCAAAGTCGCGGCTGAATACATGTACGAAGCAATGTCTCCAGGGGGTTACATCTGCCTTGGTCACACTGAATCCATGGGCCGGATATCTCCGCTCTATCGTGTTAAAAAATTTCCCGCTGCCATCGTTTATCAACGACCACTGGAGGCAAAATGAAGCATATTCTCATCGTGGATGATGCCAGTACAGTGCGTATGTATCACCGCAATATTCTGGAGGCGGCAGGGTACACAGTTGACGAGGCCGTCAACGGTATCGAAGCTCTTGAAAAAGCTCTGACCGGAAAATTCGATCTCTACATAGTCGACATCAATATGCCGAAAATGGACGGTTATGAATTTCTGCAGCAGCTGCGCCGTGAACCCATGCATCAGGCTCCGGCCGTCATGGTGTCGACCGAGGCAGCCGAACTGGATCACACCAAAGCCTATTTTTCGGGCGCCAATCTCTACATGGTGAAACCAATCAAACCTCTGCAGATGATGACCTACGTCCGCTTGCTGATGGGAGAGGAAAGCGCATGACTCCGTTACTAGAACAGTTTGTGTCCGAGACCCGGGATCTGCTTCAGGGAATCAGTGAGCAACTTCTCGCCGTCGAAAAATCAGACGACAAAAAGACGACTCTGAACGAGCTTTTCAGACTGGTGCACACCCTGAAGGGGAATACCGGGTTGTTTGAATTTCCGGATCTTACCCGGGTACTGCACGCTGGCGAAGATGTTATGTCTGAAGCACGTGAGAATACCGGACTCTGGGATCAGAACCTCACCGACCTTCTGTTCGACACCATGGATTTTGTCGGCCAGTTCTGTGACAGCATCGAAGAGTCTGATGGCAACCCGGTCGCAGACACGAAAAAAGCCATGGCCCTCGAATCGTCACTGCGCAAATATCTTGAAAGCAGTGACGAGAAAGAGAAAAAAGCGCCAGCTGAAAAGCCTGCGGCTAAAACCCCCGCTAAGAAAACCACACGGCGCAGCAAAACCACCGCCTCGACAGCGAAGAAAAAAACGACCAGCAGGAAGAAGTCATCCCGTCCTGAACTGGCTGCTGATATTGCTCTGCCACCCGATGCTCTGAAGGTGTTTGATCAGAAGTCTCTGATGACTGCCTGGAGCCAGAACCCAACTGATGATTCCCTGTGGCTGGTCATCTACCGCCCGATTACTGAGTGTTTTTTCCAGGGCGACGACCCTCTGCATACCGCCAGAACGACCCCAGGAGTGGTGGCGGGATCTGTCACCAGTGAGTGTCAGGGCACAGAAATCAGTGACCTTGACCCATACCAATGCGTTTCAGAGCTGTACCTGATCAGCAATGCCACTGAAGAAGAAGTGCTGGAGCATTTCCGCTATGTTCCGAATCAGATTGAAACCCTGGCGCTGAACACAGACGACCTGTTAGTGATTCAGGGGACCGAACAATCGGATGCCGTTGATGCCGATATTCTTGAATCGCTGTGCGATGCCGTCAACCAGTCAGACTGGTCAGGCGCCCGGAACATAGCCAATGCTGCACTGGAGCTCATGAACCCGGCTCTGGAGGCCGCCTCTGCCCTGACATGGCTGAATACCATTTTTGCCGGATCTGACGGGGGTGTCCGCGATGCCGCCATCAATATCGTGCAGAAACTCCGTTACTGCCTCCATCAGCCCGCGTGGGAATTCGATCAGGTCGAGACTGGCCCTGACCAGGACTCAGCAACGGATACGGACACAGATGAGAGCCACAGCGAGCATACAGAGAGTACTGACAGCTCAGGTCTGGAAGCGCTGGATATTTCTGAGGATGACCGCGAGGCACTGGAGCATATTCTCAGAGTACAGCGCCGTATTCTCGACCTGAATCCCGATGATGCCTGGTCTGGAGGACGGGTGTCTGCCGTCACTGAAGTACTGCACAACTGCTTTTATAACCTGGGAATGTCGGATGCCGTCAATGAACTGGCAGCACTGACAAATGCCGCTCTCGAAGGCGACCTTGAGGAACTGATTCACTGGCTGGACGAAAAACTTTCCGGGGCAGATCAGGCTCCTGAGGCAGATCACGAACCAGACGAGGACGAGGACGAGGACGACCAGGATGAAGTAGTAGAAGAAGTCGAAGAGATTACCGCTGACGTCGATGAAGAACGCTCTGAACAACCACAGGCAGAACCACTTCCTGTCGAACCAGCACAACCCTCTGCCCCATCTTCGAAAGAGGACACCGACAGTAAACCTGTCGCCTCTATTGGCACCTCACGCAGTGTCAAAGTTGATCAGGAAAAAATTGATCGCCTGATGAATCTGATCGGCGAAATGATTGTTGCCAAGAATGCCCTGCCTTTCCTTGCGAAACGTGCGGAAGAGCAGCATGGCCTGCGTGATATGGCCCGCGAAATTAAAGAGCAGTATGCCGTTGTTAACCGGATCGCAGAAGAAATGCAGGATTCCATCATGCAGATCCGCATGATGCCCTTCTCTTTCATTTCAATGCGGTTCCCACGACTCGTACGTGATATTTCCCGGCGTCTGAATAAAGAAGTGCAACTGATCATTGAAGGTGAAGATACCGAGGCAGATAAAAATATTATCGAATCGTTAGCTGAACCCCTGATCCATATCGTCAGAAACAGCCTGGATCATGGCATTGAAATGCCTGATGTGCGGACCGCTGCAGGTAAATCTGCTGCTGGTACGCTCACCATTAAAGCCTCTCAGGAAGCGGACCGGGTACTGATTGAAATTCATGATGACGGTAAAGGAATTGATCCGGATTTGATCCGCGAAAAAGCCTTTGAAAAAGGTCTGATTGACGATGCAACCCGTCAGCGACTGACTGACCGGGAGGCAGTGAACCTTGTTCTTCTTCCTGGTTTTTCCACAGCCGAAGCGGTATCCGACCTCTCTGGTCGTGGCGTCGGAATGGACGCCGTGCGCAGCGCAGTAGAAAAAGTAAACGGAACCATGGCACTCGACAGCGAGCCCGGGAAAGGCACCCACATCCGCATTTCGCTGCCAATGTCGATCGCAGTCACCCGCGTGATGATTGTCGAGTCCGATGGTCAGTTGATGGGCGTGCCTATGGATCAGGTACTCGAAACCGTCCGTGTTCCGCGCTCAGAGATTTATACGGTCAAACATGTACAGACCACCGTATTAAGAGACCGCATCGTACCACTGAAGGCACTCAACCAGCTGCTTGCGCTGCCTTCTCCGCAGGTGATCAATGAAGAAGACGAGCATGCGGTTCTGGTGGCGCGTGTCGGTAGTGATGTTATCGGCCTGATCGTCGACGACTTCCGTGGCTCGGTCGATATTATTCAGAAACCTATGTCTGGTGTGCTCTCCGGTATCCAGGCGTATTCAGGTGCTGCACTGATCGGTGATGGCTCCGTACTGATGGTACTGAATCTGAAGGAGATACTCTGATGCCCATAGTCTACAGTGAAAAAGAAGCCTCTCTTCAGGAGGTCGTCACCATTCAGGAAGTCGATGACCTCCTGGAATGGCTGCTCGCTAATACAGACGCCAGTATTGATCTTGCAGAATGTCGCCATCTGCATCTGGCAGCCCTTCAGACACTGGCCAGCGCCCGCAGACCGGTCACTGCCTGGCCACAGGATGAAGCATTTAAGGGCTGGATCAAGCCGTTGCTGACAACAGGAGAATAATTACGATGAGTAAAACCATTTTTGTCGTCGACGACTCTGCAACCATGCTGATGAGTGTCCGTGCCTCCCTGGAAATGAATGGTTTCAAAGTTGAAACAGCCTCAGATGGCGTTCAGGCCCTCGATAAGCTGAACAGCATGAGTCCCGATCTGATCATCACAGATATTAATATGCCCCGGATGGGTGGCATGGAGCTGATTCAGGCTCTCAGAGCCATGTCCAAATTTCGCTTCACTCCGATTCTTACTCTGACCACAGAGAGCGAGTCCGGCAAAAGGGATCAGGCCAAACAACTCGGTGCGACTGGCTGGTTGGTCAAACCTGTTCCCGCAGGTGACCTTGTGAGAATTATCAAGCAGGTTTTACCGGGCGCGTAAGCGACGGAGGTGCAGATGAAACGAGATACTGAACTTAAAGAATTACGAGTACGTCGCAACCGGTACGCCTTACTTGCTAATGCCGCTGTGCCTGTTTTTATCATGGCAATTATGTTGTTCGGATACGTGCCGATTGACCGGGCCATCGCCCGTATGCATGAAGCCAGTGTCGTAGGTAGCGCTCTGTTTATGGGGGCCGTGACCTTCGTTCTGGTGCACATGAACCGCTTATGGGTTAAGTGGTTTGTCGCGCGTATGACCGATGATGCAGCCCCCTCTCAGGAAAGTAACTTCGATGAGGCAGAGCCCGTCATGGTATTGTCGAGCGCAGAAAAACAGATGCTTTCTGATCTGCGCGATGTACTCATCAGCTTCAGCCCTGTCGCTGCCCTGTTTAATGCACATCTGGCCAAAACCAATGAGGTGACCGAAGAGGCTGCCACCGCTATTATGAACCGTCTGCTGGCCATTAATGAGCGTTCTCAGAGTTTCCTTCATGCACTGAGTGAGGGTAAAGACGAGGCCGACAACATCAGTGAAAATGCGCACAGCATTATCGAGCGCAGTCACACTCTGCTTTCTGAAATGACCCGCTATCGGGAAATTCACGAAGAGCAGCGCCACAAAGAAGAAAAAGCCATCCGGGATGTCGTCTCTCAGGTGGAAAGCTTTAAACCCCTGATCGGACTGATCCGTGATGTCACCAAACAGACGAACCTTCTGGCACTGAATGCCGCCATCGAGGCGGCGCGTGCCGGTGAGGCCGGGCGTGGATTCGCAGTGGTTGCCGACGAAGTTCGTAATCTGTCTATGCAGATTGAAGAAGCTGCAGGAAAAATCGAAGACAGTGTTCTGCAGGTATCCAGCACGGTAGAAGGTCAGCTGAAAACCATGGCCAAGAGCAGTGAGCAGACTGCCGACGAAATGAACTGGCTGGCGAATATTACTGACGCCGTGTCCTCTATTTCAGAAGACTTTGAACAGGCCGTCGGGGCACTGGATCATCTGTCGGGCGGAACGCACGACGCGGTGGATTTTGTCCGTTCCTCCGTGATTGAAGTTCTCAATGAATCTCAGTTTCAGGATGTGACCCGCCAGCAGATTGAACATGTTCAGCATGGCCTGGAACTGCTTGAAGAACGTTTCCGCCTGCTCAGCCAGGCCGTTGCCGGAGAGATTGACCATCCATTACTGGATCTCAGTGATGTGATCGAATCACTCGAAAAGATATACACGATGCAGATTCAGGCGGATACGCACCAGTCCGTAGTGACCGGTGAAACGCCGAAAGCTGCCAACGACCGTCCACCGATAGAATTGTTCTGAACTCTGGAGAAGCGACATGGCAGTCCGTATTGCAATCTGCAATCGTAAAGGCGGCACCGGCAAATCGACGGTGTCTGTCAATCTCGCCGCAGGACTGGCGCAACAGGGACTCAGAGTTCTGGTGCTCGATATGGATTCACAATCGCACTGTGCAGCCGGCCTGGGAGTGCCCGTCCGGCCTCCCTATCTTCACGACATCTTCCGTCGCAGCGATATCACTCTGAGCGATGCGATCAGAACATCTGATTTTCCGGGGTTGTCGCTCGCACCTGCGGACCCGAATTTTGATCACGGGATGGCAGGAGCAGATCAACTCTTGCTCAGCCACCACCTCGCCAGTGAATCTTTGGACAGCCAGTATGACGTGATTCTGATCGACACGCCGCCATCCCAGGATCAACTTCTGATGAACGCCCTGATGGCCGCACATTGGGTGATCGTTCCTTTCGTGCCTCACTTTCTGTCGTATCAGGGGATCAAGCAACTGATCCGCCTGATGCATGGAATAAAAACCACAGAAAATCCTCAGCTGCAGTTAGCCGGATTTCTTCCGACCATGGCGAGTACGACCATGCGTCATCACAAAAAAATTATGGAAGAAGTCGGACGCCATTTCGGAAAAGACAGAATTCTGCCAGCAATCCGTACAGATATCCGTGTGGCCGATGCCTTCGCGACCGGGCAACCTGTTATTGGGTTTGCTCCGCGATCCAGAGCGGCAGAAGATTTTTCTCAACTGAGTCGTTGTATTTCAGAGCGACTTCAGGAGCAGGCGCACTGACGGATCATGCCGCCTGGGTGGCCATATACTCGCGGAATTTCTCCAGTGTCATCGGCCGGGCAAAGTAATACCCCTGCATTACACGGCAGCCATGAACCGCAAGGAAATCACGCTGCGATTTCGTTTCGACACCCTCGGCACACAAATCCATGCCGAGTTTCCGGGCCATCTCAATAATCGTCAGAACCAGCGCATCATCCCGTGCAGACGCTCCGATATCATCAACAAACTGCTTGTCGATTTTAATCACATCAATCGGAATTTTGGTGAGGTAACTGAGCGAAGAATACCCGGTACCAAAATCGTCCAGTGCTACCCGACACCCCAGAAGGGCAATATCCCGGAAGAAGCTGTTTGCAAGGTCCAGGTTATCGAGATAGGAGTGCTCAGTCACTTCAAACTCTAATAACTCTGTCGGGATCTCATATTTATCAAATGTTGATTTGATAAAATCCGGGAAATAAAATTTTTTCAGATCATACGATGACAGGTTAACCGATACCGGGACTTTCTGAGGCAGTTTAGAAAAGTATTCCTGAACATCCTTACATACCTGTTCAATCACCCACTCGGTAATAGCGGTAATTTTACCCGCCTGCTCAGCAATCGGAATAAACTCACCCGGCGATACAAATCCAAGCGTATGACTCTGCCAACGGATCAGAGCCTCCGCTCCGATCACCTGTCCCTCGCTGGTCACCTTGGGCTGGTAATAGAGAATAAACTCGTCGTGAGACAGTGCCTGATCAATCGCATTGGCAATATCAATCCGGCGCTGATAACCCTCAAGCATTTCCGGATTAAAGAAACTATAGCGCGACTTCCCCATGCTCTTGGCGTTGTACATAGCCACGTCAGCATTGCGGATCAGGTCGTGCATATCGTAGCCACTCTCAGACGCCCGGGCGATCCCGACACTGGCCCCGATACGGATTTCCCAGTTATTGATCACAAAAATTTCACTGAGGCCTTTGACTATCTGTTCTGCCAGTAATGGCATATCCATGGGCGCCTCGTGGCTCAGAACCAGAAATTCATCACCACCATGACGTGATACAACATCTTCTGTCGGCACAAACTTTTTGAGACGGACCGCCACCTCAGCCAGTAGTTTATCGCCCACTTCGTGTCCAAGGGTGTCGTTAACCACTTTAAAACCATCCAGGTCAACGAACATGACCGTCAGGTCTCCCTGCTGGGGTTTTATTTCTGCAATGGATCGCTCCAGCAAGGTCATAAAGCACTGACGATTAACCAGCCGGGTGAGACTGTCGTAATTCGCCAGGTATTCCATTTCTTCCCGGCGCTGCTCAAGCAGCTCGACATATTCCTGATTGATCTCAGACTCCAGACGGATAGCATCCATCATGTTGTTTATATCTCGGGTCAGGGATGACACTTCATACTTGCCGGACTCGCGGATCTGCAGACTGTAATCTTTGGTTTCCTGCACCTGTCGTGCGAACTGCGATAAACGGGTCAGCGGCCACAGCCAGCGACTGGCCTGAAAATAAAACAGCCCCATCAATACCAGCATCACCGCCAGAGCAACCGGTAAAATGCGCAGCGCCAGTGTTGTCCGGCTGTCACGGATAGGGCCATTCAGGTCGTTTATGATCACCAGATAACCAAATACCAGGGTTGGCTCACCAATGCGTTTTACCGCAATCAGGTGGTCATCCTGCCGGTACATGCCCGGCTGGCGGGTATCCCAGTACGAAAATTCGACCTCTTCAAATTCCGACTGATTAAGTAAGGCCGCGCCGGCGTATATCTCAAGGACATTCCATTCGGGGTCATAGACGGCGGCGCCAATCACATTGGGGTAAGGCTCAAGACTGAGCAGATAGCGCTTGAGGTCAAAGAAGTAGTTCGGCTCGTTGAGAACAGCGATCAGATCATTCGCCATGTTGTCAGACAGGGCATTGAGATCGCTTTCAACATAACGGGAGTACAGCTCACTGTGCTCGCGCACAGCAGAGTAAAAGACGGCCCCCGCAACAACAGCGATGGAGACCAGGCTCAACAGCATGATTGCAGTTCTGATGCTCCTGACCAGCATGCGGGTTTCCCACTCCTTTCCCTGTACACAATTGTCTTTTAATACTAGCCCATAATCACGAGGAATGAATGGCCCCGTGGGAGATATTTACAGCGCTGGGATTCAGGTTCTTTACCACCCGGCCAAGTTATGACAGATTGAGCCACCACAGCGAAGTGAGAACCGTGTCCGTGAGTACCGGATAAAGTTCACTATACTCAGACTACAGGACGAGTGCCGGTCTTATCCGGCTGAGGCGAAAGAATGACAATAACGGGCCGGAGTGCTTTTCTAATCAATGCATGCCTTGCCGGAGGGCTGTCTGCCAGTCTCCCGACCCAGGCCATGGAGCTGACAGATAACTTTGAGTTTTCAGGTTTTGCCCGCATTGCAGCAGGTTTTCTGGACAGTGAAGATAAATATCTGGATGGCTACACCAATGATATTTCAGCCACTCAGCAATCTCTGATTGCGATCCAGCCTACCTATCACTTCACCGACAGTCTGTCGCTGACCAGCCAGCTGATTGCTCATTCCAGCGAAGACCGGGACTCAGGGGTTGAATGGCTCTATATGAGTTACCGGCCCAGCAGTGCATGGCATATCCGCGCCGGACGACTCCGCATGCCGTTTTTTTACTACAGTGACAGCGTGGACGTTGGATATTCTTACCCCTGGATGACACCGCCACTGCAGGTATACAACAACTACCTGTTCTCGACATTTGACGGCGTCAGTGCCAGTTATTTCTATTCAGGCCCGGGATTCGGGCTCTACCTTGAAGGTTACTACGGTAACTATGAAGGCGACCTCTATCTGGCCGGTGGCAAAATTGATGTCGACGCCAAACTGACCGACATGACCGGACTGGTCATGATGCTGCAACGTAATAATGTGGCTCTGCGTCTGTCTTATCATTCGGGCTTTAACCGCACGACCATTCCGCAGCTGGAGCCCCTGATCAATACGCTACGTCAGTATAATTTTAACGACAGCGCCGATTCCCTGGGATCAGACGGTGATGTACAGACCTGGCAGGTGTCCCTCAGTTACGATACGCCGCTGAGCTTTTATCGCGCCGAATGGGTACATACCCGCACGCCTTTTGATCTCGCTTCCAATTTCAGCGGCTACTACGCCATGGCGGGCCGTAACATTCAGGACTGGAGTGTCTTCCTGACCCTCGCTGGTACGGAATACAAAGACGTCAATCCCGAACGGGAGCTGCCTCCACCCTCCAACCCTCCGGCGACGGAGCTGGATCAGCTGTCCGCCGCCTACTACTCAGTGTTTGACCGGACCCCCAACGGCACCATTAACAGCATCAGTCTGGGCACCCGCTGGGACTTCCGCCCACAAATGGCACTCAAGGCAGAAATTGGCTATTACGAAGAAAACTCTGAACGCAGTGGCTACTTCGATACGCCCACATCCGGAAGCTACCTGAACGGCAGTGATCCCGAGAAAGAAAGCGCGACCCTCTATCAGGTTGGCTGGGAATGGATATTCTGATGAAGAGAATAACCCTCCGCCTGATACTGACCAGCTTACTGACTCTCGTCTGTAACAGCTCTGCCCTGGCAGACAGTTCGGACGATATTGTCGTTGTCGCCAATGTCAGTCACGAACAGGCAACGCTGACCCGCGAGCAGGTGAGAAACCTGTTTATGGGAGCGTCCGTTGGCTACCAGCTCTATCCTGTGGCACTGCCGCCACAGAACAGAACCCGCAGTCTGTTTAATGCCAAGGTCATCGGTATGGCCGAATCACGTATTCAGTCGTACTGGGCCCAGATGAAATTTACCGGTCGTCTCACACCTCCTGAAGAAGTGCGTAACGAGCGCGAAATGCTGGCTTATCTGACGCACAACAAAGGCAGTATCGGCTATCTGACGGCGGACACCGAGCTACCAGAGGATCTGGTCGTACTGTTCAGTACCGACTGAGACAATTACCGATCTCCAGGGCCCGCAGATGCGGGCCTTTTTTATTTTACCTTCCTGTCTGTCGTAACCTGCAATTGAATACTGTTTTTACATACAGTACTGTATATAAAAACATGCAGAGGTTAAGACTATGTCACTGCAGAACGTTATTTCGGAGCGTCCTGAACTGCGCCCGCTGATGCGCAAAGGTCAGGTCTGGTCTGCTCAGCAACATCACCCGGAGAAAACTCAGGCCCTCTCGACCGGCTACCCCGAGCTGGACCGTCAATTGCCCGGTGGCGGCTGGCAACCGGGTCAGATCTGCGAGATTTATCACCCGCAGGCTGGCAGTGGTGAGCTGAGTATCATTGCACCGGCACTGGCACGCCTGAGTGAACAGCCCCGCTGGATTCTCTGGGTGGCCCCGCCTGCCATTCCTTACGCCCCTGCACTGGAACAGGCAGGAATCAACAGCCAGAGAGTGCTGATGGTTCACCCCAGGACCTACCAGGAAGCCGCATGGAGTATTGAAGAAGGCTTAAAAAGTGGCCACTGCAGCGCCGTACTTGGCTGGCTGAGCGAATGGGATAAGCAGCATATCCGCCGTCTGCAGATCGCCTGCCAGGAAAAGAACGCTCACTGCTGGCTATGGCCTCAGCGCGAAGCGGACACCAGTGGTTCTCCGGCTCCGGTACGTATGCAGGTACGTCGCAACAGCAGCAGTACTCTGGAAGTGAATCTGCTCAAGTGTCGCGGCACCTGGCCCGGCACGCCGTTCACTGTATCGCTTCCACAAAGACCAGCAACACCCCACTGCTGATGATGCGGGGTTGGCTCTATCTGCATTTTCCTGACCTGTACCGTCATAGTCTGGCTCAGGATTCTGCTCAGCCATTTGCGGTGCTGCATGCAACAGATTCCCGGGTGCTGCAGCTGAACAAAGCCGCAGAAAAGTACGGTATCGCCCGTGACATGCCGCTGGCCAGTGCGCTGTATCTCTGCCCTGAGCTGCATGCGCATACGCTGAACGAAGAACAACAGCGCCGCCTGCTGGAGCAGCGCGCTTTGTGGGCCTATCAGTTCTCAGCACAGATCTGCCCGGATCCGACTGAAGGCCTCTGGCTTGAGGCCGGCAGTATGCTCAGCCTGTTCGGCGGGCTGGACGCGTTCTGGGAACGGATTGCCAGTCAGTGCCAGCAACAACAGTGGCCGGTACAGATGGCCACCGGGCTCACCCCTCTGGCCGCGCGCTGGCTGGCGCTGGCCGACTCGGGTCGGCCGACCCTGAGCGCCGCCGCACTGCAACCCCTGCTCCAGTCTCTGCCACTGGATCAGCTGCAGCTGGATCTGCACGATCTGGCGGCCCTGCAACGGCTTGGTATCAGTACTCTGGGCGAGCTGCTGCGTCTGCCTCTCGCGGAAACCGGACGACGGATATCTGTGCGCCTGATGCAGCAGCTACGCCAGCTGCTGGGTGAAACACCTCTGCCCATGCAACGCTTCCAGCCCCCTCTGACCTTTCATGCCGATGTGCCTTTTCTCTATGAGGTGGAACACCGTAATGGCCTGCTTTTTCCGTTAAGCCGCCAGCTCGACAGCCTCAGTGGTTTTCTATGTCATCATCAGCTGGCTACCCGCTGGCTCGATATTCAGCTGGTGCACCGCGAACCACCGGATACCCACTGGCGCTTTGGACTGGCCCGCCCAGAATACCGTCATGCAGAGCTGGTACAGATCTGCCGCTATCAACTGGAGAAAAAACAGCTGCGTGCGCCGGTGCTGGAACTGCATCTGCGCTGCCAGCAGTTTCAGCCTCAGGTACAACGTCAGCAGACCTGCCTGAGTGATGATCAGAGCACGCCTGACGAAGATAACAGCCTGCTCAACCGCCTGCAGTCACGTCTGGGCACCGAGCAGCTGCAACGTATCAGCAGCAATGGCGACCCGCGACCAGAGTATTCCTGGCACCCCCTGTCTCTGGAACAGCAGAGTGCAGCCACGCCTGCCCGCGATCCCCGTGGGCGCCCGCTCTGGTTATTGCAGACGCCGTTACCCTGCTCTCCCCCGACGCAGATTCTCTGTGGTCCTGAGCGTATCGACGCGGGCTGGTGGGATCATCACCCGGTGCGGCGTGACTACTATCAGGTACTGGCACACGAACAGTTACTCTGGATTTTCCGTGATGATCAGGGGCAGTGGTTTATTCAGGGGTACTTTGCATGACGGAGTACAGCGAACTGCACTGCCTGAGCAATTTCAGTTTTCTGCGCGGCGCCTCACATCCGGAAGAACTGGTGCAGCGTGCTGCTGCTCTGGGGTACCGGGCGCTGGCGCTGACAGACGAATGCTCGGTAGCTGGCGTTGTCTGCGCCCACCGCGAAATTGAAGAGCAGCAGCTCGACCTTCAGCTGATTGTTGGCAGTGAGTTCCGCCACCCCAGCGGTGTGTATGTACTGCTGGCTCCCGACCGCCAGGGCTACGCCGAACTCTGCACTCTGATCACCCGCTGCCGTCGCGCGGCGACGAAAGGAGAATACGAATTTGAACCACATATGCTGGCGGCACTGACGCATTGTCTGCTGCTCTGGCAACCCACTCCGGGGCAGGCGGCACAGTGGTACCCTCTGTTGCAGAAGAGCTTCCGCCCACCGGAATCAGACCGCCTCTGGCTACTGGCGGAACGTACGCTTGATGAGTACGACAGTGACACTTATGCCCCGATGCGGCAGCTCAGTAGCGAACTCTCACTGCCGGTAGTCGCAGCCAGTCATGTGCACATGCACCACCCCGACCGTCAGTCTCTGCAGGATTGCCTGACCGCCATCCGCCTGAACCGCCCGGTAGCCAGTATTCGTGACCGCCTGTTTGCCAATGGTGAACGCCACCTGAGATCCGCGCGCAAACTCCAGCGCCTGTACCCTCAGGCATGGCTTCAGGCAACACAGGACATCACTCAGCGCTGCCGCTTCCATTTGAGCGAGATTGCCTATCAGTACCCGACTGACAGCGTTCCCGAAGGTCATCAGGCCAGCGATTACCTGCGTGAACTGGTCAATGACGGCATCAGCAAACGCTTCCCACAGGGGGCCTCCGACAGTATCCGCAACACCATAGAGAAAGAACTCACTCTGATCAGCCAGAAGGGCTATGAGCACTATTTTATTACCCTGTATGACATCGTCCGCTTCGCCCGCTCGCGGAATATCATGTGTCAGGGGCGAGGCTCTGCCGCCAATTCCATTGTCTGCTATTGCCTGTTCTTAACCGAGGTAAACCCGGAGGAAGTACAGCTGCTGTTTGAGCGGTTTATTTCGGCAGAACGTCATGAACCACCAGACATCGACATTGATTTCGAAAGTCAGAGGCGCGAAGAAGTTATTCAGCATATCTATCAGCGCTATGGTCGCGACCGTGCGGCGCTGGCAGCCACGGTCATCCGTTACCGGCCACGCAGCGCTCTGCGTGATGTGGCCAAAGCTCTGGGGCTGAACAGCACAGAACAGGAACAGCTGGTGTCCCGCTACGCCGGACGCTACCTGGGCAAAGACTGGATGGATCACGTCTTCAGTCAGAAGCCATCGCCACAACAGCCCCTGCTGCGGCGGCTGACCGAAGATATTCTGGGTTTCCCCCGGCATCTGTCCCAACACGTCGGTGGCTTTGTGATTACGGAAGGGTTGCTGCCATCTCTGGTTCCCGTCGAAAACGCCAGCATGGACGACCGCACGGTGATTCAGTGGGATAAAGACGATCTGGAAACTCTGGGGCTGATGAAAGTCGATATTCTTGGCCTGGGCATGATGACAGCCATCCGCCGTAGTCTGAATCATCTGAAGCTGAGCATGAGTGACATTCCCCGTGGTGACGCTGCGACCTATCGTATGCTGCAGAAAGCCGATTCGATCGGAGTATTCCAGGTGGAAAGCCGGGCTCAGATGAACATGCTCCCGCGCCTGAAACCCCGCTGCTATTACGACCTTGTTGTCCAGGTCGCCATCGTGCGGCCAGGTCCGATTCATGGCGATATGGTGCACCCATATCTGAAGCGCAGAAATGGCGATGAAGCGGCAGATTATCCCTTACCGGAACTCAAACCCATTCTTGAACGTACTTATGGTGTGCCCTTATTTCAGGAACAGGTCATCGCTTTCGCTATGGTAGCTGCGGACTTCAGCGCCGCCGAAGCTGACCAGCTGAGGCGCTCAATGGCCAGCTGGCGCAGGAAAGGTCATATGCACCGCCTGCAACAGCGCCTTGAAGAAAACATGCTGAAGAAGGGCTTTTCACCGGACTATATTCAACGCATCCAGCGCCAGCTTGAGGGCTTTGGTGAATATGGTTTTCCTGAATCTCATGCTGCCAGCTTTGCCCAGCTGGTCTACATCACTGCCTGGCTGAAATGCCACCACCCCGGCGTGTTTCTGGCCGCACTGCTGAACAGTCAGCCGATGGGATTTTACAGTCCGGCTCAGTTAATTCATGACGCGCGGCTGCACCAGGTCTGCGTACACCCGGTCGACATCAACCACAGCCAATGGGACCACCACTGTCAACAGGATGGCTCTGTCCGTCTCGGACTCCGGCTGGTCAAGGGCCTGACCCAGAACAGCGCGGTACGCCTGACAGAGCAACGTCCGGCGGAAGGCTACCAGAGCATCAGTCAGTGTGTCCGGCGTGCAGCCCTGAACCGCCATGAGCGTGAAGCCCTGGCGTCAGCCGCTGCTTTTCAGGGGCTCAGTGAACACAGATACCACGCCCGCTGGCAGGTCTCTGACCCGGGTGCCAGCTATGAGGCACAGACTGAGCTGTTTGATCAGGACTCTCCGCAGCATCACCTGTGGCCTCTGCAGGCGCCGGATGAGGTCGACAACCTGCTGGAAGACTATGCCAGCCTGGGCGTCACTCTTGGCCGTCATCCGATGGAGGTGCTGCGGGAACAGGGGCTGCTGGGCAGCAGTGTGACTGCCAGTGGTCTGCGACAGCAGGCTCACGGCAGTGAATGCTACCTCAGTGGTGTCGTCACCTGTCGTCAGCGACCCGGCACTGCCAGTGGCGTTACTTTTGTCACTCTGGAAGACGAAACCGGCTGCGCTAACGTTGTTGTCTGGCTGGCTACGGCAAAACGCCAGCTGCAGACATTAATGCACGCCAGACTACTGCAGGTGTATGGCAAGGTGGAGCAGGACCCCGACAGCGGCATTACTAATGTCATTGCCTACCGCCTGCTGGATCTCAGTGGCACGCTGGAGCGCCTGCAGACGCGCTCGCACGACTTTCACTGACCCTCACACAAAGTGGCGCATTATAACCAATTACAATTCCGGCCAAACCCGGCCTTAGATGCCCGGAAAGGGGTGTGAAAGGTATCAGATAGCGACACCCGCCGTTATATTGCGCCACCCGACACTATGGAGACGTTATGCATGAAGCATTTAATTCTTACTGCCCTGGCGGGGGCAGCATTGGCCACCTCAGCCACCGCGATCGCGGGTAAATCCGACAAAGATCATCATCACGCTCACTTTGCTGGTAAGGCAGGATACGAAGTCTGGGCTTCCGACCAGTCAAATTCAGTCGCAGATGTTGCCTCCCGGGGCGTCGACGGCAGCTGGATATGGATCTGGGACTCCAGAGATATCAAGCGCCAGCTGCAGGGTGGCCCGGACGCTGTTGCAAAGCCATGCGGCCCACAACTGCTGAACCCTCTGGCTTCTGGTCCGTGTAACCTGCTCGATGTTTTTCCGGGAACACTGACCGAGTTTGATGCCGACGGACAACCGACCGGCAATACCCTCAGCGACCTGAATGGCTTCGGCCGTCTGCACGGCATGTTGCCGGACCCTCAGCAGCGCTACCTGAACGCTAATATGTTTGCTCCTTCCGGGGGTTACGTCGGGATTATTGACCGGAAGACCAAAGCCGCTGTTGCGCTTTTCCGGGTGACCGGAACAGACGTTGCCGGGACAGACACCCGCAGCGTTCATATGTCTTTCTGGAGCGAAAAAGGCGATGCCCTGCTGATCGCTAACCTTCACGGCAAAGTACTTGAGCGCATCGACGTCGAACGGGACCGTTTCGGGCGGATTACAGACGTCGCTTTTAATCGGACTGCCTCACTGGGCGTCGGCAAAAGCATGGCTGTAACCAGCTCAGCGACCGTATTCAAAGGCGCAAATGCCTGGGGTATGCCCCTGAAAGGCAGCATCACTGGTGATTACGATACCAGTGCCTTCAGCGATCTGACGCCTTCCGGCGCGTGCAAAGAAAATGGCTGCTCTTCGGGTGCCGACGGCGCGCTTGGCGGACGTCCGAATAACGTTATTATCTGCCCGGTTGCCAGCAGTAACGAGCATGTTTACGTGACCCTGGGCGGCGGTGGTCTGCTGGTTGCTGATCACAGCACAACGCCAATGACCATTGTTGGGGAGTATGGCAATCATGTCATCAACGGTGCAGGCTGTGGTGGCGTTGAAGCCAACGGACAGATGTTTATCAATGCAGGTGTATCTGCTTCCGGTGCCGGGGCCACTCAGTCAGTATTTACCATGTACTCACTGCAGGACGCCGATTTCAACCAGCCACAGGCGGAAAACACACCGGCTCCGTTGACCCTGTTCAAAGATGCAACCAATACCAGCACCGGCGGGAATCAGGAAGGAGCCATCAGCGAAAACAGCTCTGGTCAGCTTCCCGGTATCACAACCCGCCGGGATGCTCATGGCGCGGCAGCAACCCGCAACGAACGCTACGTTCACAACGTTGACCGCATCCAGAATACGGTTGAAGTGTTCGACACCGTCAACCACACCCGCACCCACTATGATCTGACCTCCGCCGATGGTCAGGGGAATGGCGACGGGCCCTGCCTGGCGGCGTCAGTGAGTGACGATGCTCAGTTACCGGCCAATGACCCGGCACCCGACCTGATGGAAATCACGCCTGACGGGAAATACTTTATGGTGGCACTGCGTGGCCCGACTCCAGTCTCAGTGACACACTCGGCGCAGGGTTCTTGCCCGGGCGTAGGAATTATCGAGATTACCGGCAATGGCCAGAGCGGTCGCCTGGCAGGCGTTCTGCGCTCAAGTAATACCGTCGATAACGCCCCTGTCTCTGCACCGGGTGGACACGAGTACACCGGCGCGGAACGCAGCGATCCACACGCCGCCACCGTGATATCCAAACAACCAGTACGTATCCGCTAACAAAAAAGGCCGGTATCACACCGGCCTTTTTTATCGGTTGCTGATCAGGTTCCGCGCCTGCAACAGGCGGATCAGCCACCAGAGAATCACCAGGCTCGGCAGCACCATCAGAGTGGTCAGCACAAAGAACATTGCCCAATCGCCGTTCAGATAATCCACAACATAGCCACTGGCACCGGACACCGTCGTCCGCCCGAAGTTAGCGATAGACGCGAGCAATGCATACTGTGTCGCCGAAAACACCCGATCGGTGAGCAATGTGACAAAGCTCACCAAGACCACAGTCGCAAAGGCGCTGGTAAAACCGTCGGCGATCACAGCCAGAAGATAGAGACTTTCGAGCGGTCCGGAAACAGCAATCCAGGCAAACAGAAGATTGGTTGCTGCCATCGCGAGTCCTCCGATAAGGAGCCCCCTGAAGATTCCCAGACGCTGATTAAAATAAGCACCAATCAGACTGAAAACAATGGTGACCCACCAGGTCACCATTTTCGAATAGGTTGCAATCTGAGCATCGCTGAACCCAATTTCCTTGTAGAAGGTAATCGACATTCTGCCCAGAAAAGCTTCGCCCATTTTAAAGGTAAACAGAAAGGACAGAAGCAACAGTACGACGGTACTGCCGTAGCGCGCCAGCAAAGCGCGGAAAGGTTCGATCAGAGTGAACTGCAACTGCGCCCGCAATCCGAGCCCTGCAACCCGTGACTCAAGACGCTCGCGCCGGCGACTGTCTTTTTGCACGAACAGAACCACCAGACCGGTAATCAGCAGGCAGAACAGCGCCATATATCCGAAAACACCCGCCCAGCTCATCCCGGCAAGTCCCTTCATATAAAATGCGGCTGCCCCAAGCAGGCTGTACCCTGTCCACCAGCCACTGGTCGCAAAGGCCGCAGCGTAAGGAATAAGATGCTCTTCGGCGTCCGGGTCAAAACTGTCTACGCGAAAGCCATCAATGGCAATATCACAGGTCGCTGACGCCAGCGCGATCGACATAGCAAGCAGGCTCAGCCAGAGCATATCCGCCTGCGGAGAAATCAGACTGATGCCCCAGCACGCCAGAGTCATCAGCAGAAGCAGAAAGACAATCCAGGATTTCCGGTCGCCCAGTCTGCTGAACAGCGGCAGGCGGAAGCCATCCACCAGAGGCGCCCAGAGAAAGTTAATCGCGTAGACGAAAAAAATAGAACCGAACAGACCAATGCTGGTGCGTGACAGCCCGGCATCGGTCAGCCAGCCCGTCATCGCCGAGCCGATCAGAACCCAGGGGAACCCACTACAGATACCCAGCAGAAAAATCATCCGCAGTCGGGGCTCTTTAATCAGCTGCGTCAGCGGTAGCCCGCTCATAAAAAAGAAATCAGTCTTTGAAGTTTTTGAAAGCCAGAGGCATATCAATGCTCTCATCGCTACGGAACAGCGCCATCACTTCCTGCAGATCATCGCGCTTTTTACCGGTGACCCGCACCGTATCGCCCTGAATGCTGGCCTGCACTTTAATCTTGCTGTCCTTCACCGACTTCACCATTTTTTTGCCCAGTTCTTTGTCGATTCCCTGGCGCATGGTGGCATTCACTTTGATCTGCTTTCCGGCACCCTGAGGCTCAGAAAACTCGAGACAGTTCACTTTGATACCACGTTTGGTCATAGCGCCCATCAGCATCGACTTCATCTGCTCGATCTGCATTTTGTTGTCGGCGGTCATAACCACCACAAATTCCTTCAGCTCGAAACTGGCATCAACGCCACGGAAATCAAAACGTGTGCTGAGTTCACGGTTCGCCTGATCAACAGAGTTCTGGGCTTCGTGCTTATCGACTTCGGATACGACGTCAAACGATGGCATGTTTAATCTCCTGTAAATCGCGACATTGTATACCTTCTGCCGGACAGTTTGGCAAACCAGCCGGAACTGGCACTTCTGCCGGCAGCAACTAATCTTTATGGCAGACATGTCTAACGGAGGCCGCGGGCCTGATGGAAACCACCAAACTGCCACTGCATGGCCCCGGCCTGTATTACTTTGCACTGACCGGCAGCCGTGATCAGCCCATATTTCAGTCGGTATTTGAGTACGACTACGCCACCCGTATTCTCGGTCACATAGAAGGTACTACCCTGCTTGCGTGGGTATTTACCGACCACGAAATCCATTGCGTACTGGATTGCCGACGCGACTGGCCACACGTGCTGGATGACATCCGTGACGCCTTTGCAGAGCAGCATGAGCGCCTCTGGCACAAAGCACGTCAGGTGATTTCTGAGCAGGGTACCGTACTGCTGATCGACGAACAGGCACACCTGGTTGACCTGATTATTCAACTTCACAGTCTGCCAGTCGCACGTCGTCAGGTGGCCGACGCCAGTCTGTACCCCTGGAGTAGCGATCACTACTACCGTACGCCAACACCACCGGCCTGGACAGACACCGGCCGCATGCTCAACCTGCTCTGTCAGACGCGGCATAACCGGGCACAACGCTACGAAGCCACCATGGAACAGTACGATATTCCTCAGCTGGACTTACAGCAGGGCAATCATCCGACCTATCTGGCGCTGGCACGTGACGAATTTGTGACCCAGCACCTGCGCAATACCGCCATTGCCGCCTCACGTCGCAGTACCGAAGAACTCCAGCGACTGCGCGACGATGCCATCGGACTGGTCGCCGATCGCTTCAGTCTCAGTCGCGATGACATGCTCGACCGCAACAACCGCAGACAATATCTGCGGCTGATGCCCCTCGTCATTATGCTGCTGCATGAACGCGGACTCTGTGACGAAGCGATCGCTGAGCTGATTGGTGAAGACGACTCTCTGATCCCGCTATGGTTGCGCGGCGTCGAGGGAGATCACTCTCCTGCTCTGCTGAAAAAACTGCGTCAGCTCTGGTCTCCGGAACTGCCATCTATGACCCAGACACAAACAACAGAGGCCAGCGCAGCGAACGAAACAGACAGCGACCCGGGGGAAGCTCTGGACGCAGAAAACGGACTTTCTTCAGGTGCCCTCGCTCAGGGGGAATGACTCGCCTCTCCCGCCTGCCTATAATCGTCTGATGACTCAGACAATCGGCATTATAGGTACTGGTGCGCTAGGCACCCTGATGGCCTGGCACTGGCGCCAGACCGAACTGTATGCCGCGCGGCGTTCTTCCGACAATCCTCCGTTTGTTATCCTGACTGGCGATGACCTGCACGAATTCCAGGCAATGCCCTGGCAGGGTGAATCCCTCGATTGGCTGGTTGTCTGCACCAAGGCATCCGATGCGCTGGAGGCGCTCCAACAGCGACAGGCCTGGCTGGGCCGTGTCGACCACTTACTGTTGTTACAGAACGGCATGGGACAGCAACAGCAGGTGGCTGACTGGCTGGCCAGACAGCCATTGGCACCCACACTCTGGGCTGCGGTATCCACCGAAGGCGCTTACCGAACAGAGACAGGTCAGGTGGTATACGCCGGCAAGGGACACACGCATGCTGGCAGGTGGTCAGAATCAGACATCGAAACGACCGTAGCGCTGCCTCCCGGGGTGCTGCCCGCCGCAGATATCCGCGAGCGTATGCTGGCCAAACTGGCCATCAATGCCATCATCAACCCGCTGACTGGTTACTATCGCTGCCACAATGGAGAACTGTTAACTGAGCCTGACCGACGCCGCCATTTCGAACGCCTGTCAGAGGAAGTAGCAGACTTCTACCAGCTGCAGGGCTGGTGCAGCCAACTGGATATCCGGCAGCAGGCACTGTCTGTTGCGGAAGCCACTGCGAGAAACAAATCCTCCACCCTCCAGGACATTCTTGCTGGCCGGCCGAATGAACTCCCTTACATTTGTGGCTACCTGCTGGCCGAAGCCGCCGGGAACAGGCATGATCTTCCCGTGACCCAAGATCTGTATCAGCAACTGACCAGCGGAGCCTGACGTGATGCAACAAGGGACCCCGGAGATATGATGCTCGCCCGCCAGAAATCTATGCTGGCCATGGTGACCGTCTGCGCTCTGGTGATCATCATTTCGACGCTTGCTTATATGCTGGCCGCAGAGCGTGTCGGCCGGGAGCATCTTGCCCCCGAGGTCAGTCGTATATTTTCCGAAATGATGCAGACAGCGATCAGTCATCACGAAGATGATCTGCCCATGCTGCAGAGCATGATGCACCGGATGACTCAGCACTATCAGGTTCCGGAAGTTGCCCTCTATAACCGCGATGGAGAGCGTGTTGCACACAGTCACACCGGTCGTGACATCGTTCTGTATCCCCCGCTGCTCGCACAACTGCCAGAAACCGTGCCCGCAGTACGCTATATCCTGAGAGGCAGTTCATCAGAGCTGGTACTGGTCGTCAGAAACAACGTATCTCTGCCCGAGTTTTTCTACCTTGATACTCTGACCACCAGCTTAGTGATCATGACGATATCAACAATTCTCGTGTTCGCTATGTATGTGCTGACCCGCCACTGGCAACAGATGCCCTATGAGCACCTGCTCGAAAATATCCGCAACGCCACAGAAAACACGACCGATGAGCGCATAACCATTCAGGCAAAAGACCCGGACCTTAAACCTTTGATTCAGGCACTTAATGATCTGTTCTGGCGCCGCAATCAACGTACCCAGCATCTGAAAACGGCGCACCAGCAGGCGGAGCGTGCACGTCTCAGAGCCACCCGGTTATCCACTGAAACCCGTCAGATGAACGAAGATCTGGCACGTGAGGTATCGGTACGACGCAGCATTGAAGTACAGCTGAAAAATACCCAGTCACTGCTCGACGGTATTCTCAACGCCATGCCCTCTGCGCTGTTTGCTCTGGATGCCCGCAACCGCATCGTGCAGTGCAACGAGCAGGCCGGAGAATGGCTTGGCAGGGAACACGCACAGCTGATCGGCCTGCCACTGATGCCTCTGATTCCCGAACTCGAAGGGCTGGAGCTACCGGACTCTCCTGCACAGTCTCCCAACCTGATCAAAACAGAACGCCTGCCCGTGAGCAGTTTTGTACGCCCTATGGTCACCGACGTACTGACCTACCCGCTTCCTGCTGGTCAACAAGCGAGACTGGTGATTCGTATTGACGATGTCAGTGCCCGCACCAGAATGGAAGAAATGATGGTCCAGACAGAAAAAATGATGACGGTTGGCGGGCTGGCAGCCGGTATGGCACACGAGATCAATAACCCACTCGGCGCCATCCTGCAGAACCTGCAGAACAGCCGTCGCCGTCTTGATCCCGAATTACCGGCCAACCAGAGAATCGCCGATCAGCTAGGCCTCAACCTGCCACTGATGAATGAATATCTGGTCCAGAGAGGCATATTTAAGTTCTATGATCATATTCAGAGTGCCGGTGAGCGGGCGGCAGGCATCGTGGCAAACATGCTGCAGTTCTCGCGGAACGATCATCTGCAGAAGCGGGATATCCGCGTCAGCGAACTGATCGAAACGACCCTGAACATTGCCCGGAACGACCTGGCCATGCGTCATATTGATCTTGAGCTGGATGAACAGATCGGTGACCTGACCGTGCATTGCGTCCCCAGTGAAATCGAGCAGGTGCTCCTTAACCTGCTGCGCAACGCGCAACAGGCAATGGAAGACTACCACCCTGAGCAGGAGCCTCACTGGCGGCCCCGTGTCAGTATCCGCACGTCGAAGCGCCTGGATATGCTCTGTCTCACCATCGAAGACAACGGACCGGGGATTCCTGCCGACAAGGCTCCACATATCTTCGAACCTTTCTACACCACTAAAGAAGTTGGTGAAGGGACCGGCCTCGGGCTGTCCGTGTCTTACTTTATCGTAACCGCCCATCACCAGGGCGAACTGGCGTACCACCCCTCACGCGGCCCACATGGCGCCTGCTTCGAGTTATGTTTGCCATTACTCGACATGTCTCCTGCTTGACCACTCCTGTCGCAGCCGGTACTCTGCGCCCGAATTCAGGTGCTCTGTGCATTATTTGTTCAGAGTTAAACGGGAAGTTTGGTGCGCTCTGCAAAACCAACGCTGCCCCCGCAACGGTGATCGACCATAGTACTGACAGAATGCCACTGTGCTCAGCATGGGAAGGCGTCAGTACAGAGCACTAAGTGCTCAGGTCGTCAGCCCGGATACCGGCCTGAAGCTGATTAACCGATGTTGCGGAGGGCGATGGGTCGGTGGTGTACGCTATCCCGTACGCTTCCATGACTCTCTCCTGCGCGATATCCCTCCGGGATGCTGTTGTGCGCCACAACCTGTTAACGATCATTGCGACAAGTCTGCTGATACAGACGGCACAGGCAGAAACCGATCTGCCCGTGCTGACAACCTATGGCAGTGACTCGTCGGGCATTTCAACACAGTCGTTTGATGCCGATGAGATCCGTCGTAATTACAGCAGCCTCAGCCAGTTTCTGGGGAGCGTAACCGGCGTACAGGTACAGCATAGCGGAGCAACCGGAGACCCCGTCATGATCTCCGTACGCGGTGCCAGTTCAGGTCAGACCAACATTTTGGTTAATGGTGTGCGGGTGAACGATGCTCAAGGCGGCGGATACGATCTGAGCAGTATTCCTTTATCAATGATTGAACGGATCGAACTGGTTTCGGCAGGAAGTAATGGCGGAGACTATGACAGTGCAATAGGTGGCACACTCAATATTGTCACCCGCCGGGAAGAATCAAGCCGAAACCTGAGAGCCTCTGTCGGAAGCTTTGGTTACCAGGGTATCAGCTACCGGCAGAACGCTGGCGTTATCTCTCTGTACGCTGAATCCGAAAATATCGAGAACAACTTCTCCTACCCCGTCCCTGCCCCCTGGGACGGTGGGGAGCTGAATGCCGATGAATCTCTCAAAAACGCGGCCTTTTTCCGTCATAACCTGCAGATAGCAACCAATCTGCAGAACATCGACAGTCGTATTTACTGGCGGAACCAGAACAAAGAGATTCCCGATTACTTCCGCAATTCACCCAATAATGAAGCCAGCTACAGCCAACGCGAATCAGGCGCCTCCGCGGGCAATCTCCGCAGTCCGGTGAAGCGCGGATTAAACTGGCGCTGGAATACCACCTATGCCGAGACACGGGAAACCTATCGCGACCCGGACTCAGTCATTGGCCTAGGGAACGACGATAACCGTTACTACCGACAGAAAGCGGAGGCGATGCTTTCACCACAATGGCAACAGGACGCATTGGTGTTATCTGCCTCAGCCTCGACCAGTTTCGATGACTATCGCAGTCGCTACGTCAATGATAGTGATAGCCATGCCTGTCTGACACCGCAGGGACAATGCGATCAGAGTGCCGAACAATGGCTGACCCGACTACAGACCGGCGCAGACTATCAGTGGACCACCAACCTGAGTACCGCTTTCCACCTGTATCAACAGTTGCTGCGTTCCAGTAACTGGCGCTCAGGCGCCGAGGATATGCAGAAAGAAGCACAGACTGACCGCTTCAGTGGCGGTAGTACTGAGATTCGCTGGCAGGCGGAGACGTTTACTGTGCAACTCAGCGGACGCGACAGCATCCGTATTCCCAGTCTCTACGAGCGATACGGCGACCGTGGCCTCCTGTTGGGAAATGACGACCTGAGCGCAGAAACCGCGCGTTCATTCAGCCTTGATGGACGATGGCAGCCCGACACAGCATCAATCAGTGGCTCTGTGTTTACCCGCCACATAGAGAACGCCATTGTTCCTGTCTACGACAGTCGTGGAATCGGCCGTTACGTCAATACATCAGAGGCGACACTGACCGGGATCGAGGTGACTCTCACCAAAGATTTCAGTCTCAACCGCCTACGGATTGAGCCATCTTTCAGTGCCAGCAGATACAAGAGTGAAGTCCGAAGCGAGATACGCAGTTTCAATCAGCAGCAGCTCGCCGGTATATATCATGGTCGCTACGTGACCGGAGTGAGCGCCATTCTGGGTGGACACCGACTGACGCTACAGCACGAAATCGCAGGAGACATCTATCTCGATCGCAGCAATTCTATCGAGGGGGACACCCGGGAGTCCCTGGATCTTAACTACCTCTGGCAACAGCCTTTCTGGCTCGCCAGCCTGAACATCAGCAATCTGACTGACAACCGCTACCGGGATTACTCAAATCGCCCGGCCACCGGTCGTTCTGTCAGGGCTGCCATTGAATTTGAATTCTGACATGAGGCTTTGACATGAAAAAATTTCCCCTGATACTGGCCGCCAGCGTGGCGCTTACCGGCTGTTTTGGCAACAGCGACAGCTCTGACCCGGATCCGGTCGTGATTGTGACACCAGACCCTGAAGATCCCGGCTATATCTTTGCCGGTCTGATGGTCGCTGCGGATTACTCGAGTAGCCAGGTCGCCATTGGTGCCACCTCTACCCTGGAGTACCAGGACGGTTTTTACAGCGAGAGTAAATCTGACTACACCCTAGACGTTTACGGCAACTACCTCTACAAAATCGGGCGTTACACCATCGATACCCTGCAGCGCTACAACGCTCTGACTGGATTTATCAGACAGGACTACAACTACAGCCTGGCCGAAGAAGGCAGCGATGTTTCCAGTAACGCTTATCAGCTGCTGCAGGTATCTGAAACCAAGGCCTATCTGATCCGCTACGGTAAAGCGAGCATCCAGATCCTTGATCCATCTGCCGCTGAGCAGGAGCAACTGGTCACCGGCGAGATTGATCTGTCGGCCTACACTCCAGACGAAGCTGAAGGCCCAAGTATGTTCAAAGGCATCATTGCAGACGGCAAACTGTTTGTGGCCATGCAGCGCGTTAATACCGACTGGAGCTACAACACTCCCTATATGGCGGTGATTGATCTGGCGACCGATACCGAAATTGATACTGAAACAGATGATACCTATAAGGGTATTGAGCTGACTGCTACCAATCCGCAGGACATCGAAACCGATGGAACCTACATCTATGTCAGTGGACGCGGAAACTATGGTACGGATAGTGGCGGTCTCGATCGCATCGCCCTCAGCGACTACAGTCGTACTGTGCTCGCAGACGAAACGACCTTTTCTGAACTCAATGATGACCAGGATGACGCTGATGCCAGCAACGACATCACCTATCACCTTGGTCAGCTTGAAATCCTCGGCACCACCGCATTTCTTACCATCAGCCAGGAAGCAGCTGACTACAGCTACAACGCTGATGTGATCTATAGCTTCGACACCACGGCAGGCACCATTGAATACAGCGACCAGACGCCCGAAGCACTCGCAGATACCGGTATCGCACTGATTCGCGCCACCCCGGGTAAAGAAGCATTGTGGATCTCTGTTGACGACTCAACTGCGCCGGCAATCCGCATCATGAGCCCAGCGGGTAACCTGCTTAACCAGCAGATCGACTTTGATCAGGTTGTACGTGACCTGGTGTTCCTCGACGTGACGGAATAACCATGGGAAACCGTCTCTCGAAAATTGTCACCCGCACGGGTGACAAAGGCGAAACGGGGTTGGGCGACGGTAGTCGCCTGCCTAAAGACGACCTGAGGATTCACTGTCTGGGCGAAATAGACGAACTCAATTCCTGGGTCGGCATGATCCGCGCCGCACTTGCTGACGACGATATGCTGCAACTCCTGCTCAGCCAGATTCAACACGATCTGTTTGATCTCGGAGGAGAGCTTGCCATGCCTGGGTATCAGGCACTCAATGAGAGTATGGTCGAAGGTCTGGAAGAAGCACTGGAGGACTACAACGCCCTCCTGCCGCCAATGAAAGACTTTATTCTGCCGGCAGGCAATGAAGCAACGGCCCGCTGCCATATGACCCGCACGGTCGCCCGCCGCGCGGAGCGTGCTCTGGTCTCGCTCGCAAAACGGGATGACATCAGCCCGCTGGCACTGACGTATCTGAATCGCCTGTCAGATCTGATGTTTGTACTGGCACGCAAACTGGCGCGCCGCAATGGTGGCACTGAAGTCCTGTGGCGTAGCCGCAGACACTCAGACGCCTGAACCGCGCCCATAAAAAAAGCCCCGCAACTGCGGGGCTTCTTTTATTGGGGCTCACTCCTGAGGAGCGGCTTCTTCCAACAGCGTCTTCAGCTCGCCCTTGGCGTGCATCTCAGTGACGATGTCACAGCCGCCTACCAGCTCACCTTTAACCCACAGCTGTGGAAATGTTGGCCAGTTTGCATACGCAGGCAGGTTGGCACGGATATCCTGATTCGACAGAACATCTACATAGGCGAATTTCTGACCACATTCCATCACCGCCTGAACAGTACGGGCAGAAAAACCGCACAGAGGCTGGTTAGGTGAGCCCTTCATGTACAGCAGAATGTCGTTGTTTTCGATCTGGTCTTTGATGACCTGCATGATATCCATAGGTCTTCTCTCTCAATGCGATGAATGACAATGGGCGGATTCTAACATAAAGCCCGTTATGCCTGACAGCAGCACTCGGGTATCAGTTCGCTACCGTTTCATCGGCAGATGCGAGATCTGTACTGGTGACATAACGTTCCGGGCCGCGTTCGGCAGGTGCCAGCACCGCCGCTACCTTCTGACCACTCAGACTGTTGAATATCACCCGATAGGCAAGTACCGCCTTAACGTAATCGCGGGTTTCACGGAAAGGGATGCTCTCAATAAACTGATCGTACGTGGCTACATCAGTTTTCAACCAGCGCTCAACACGATGCGGGCCGGCATTGTATCCAGCCAGAGCGGCAATCAGGTTGCCCTCAAAGCGATCCAGCAGAGTGCGGACGTAATGACTGCCCAGACGGATATTCGATTCGTGCTGAAACAGATCATCCTGCCCCTGATAAGCCATCTGGATCTCTGCCGCGACCTGCTTTGCTGTCGCAGGCATCAACTGCATCAGCCCCCGCGCTCCAACACCAGACTGGGCAAACGGGTTAAACGAACTCTCCCGTCGTGCGATGGCCATCAACAGGGCAGAATCCAGATTCAGGGCATCCGCCCAGTGTCCAAAGTCATCCGCGAATGCCGCAGGAAAGCGATGCTGAATATAGTTCCAGTGTCCGCCGCGAACCGTCGTCTGCACCGCAAGACTGTACCACCCCTGCTCCATTGCGTACTCAGCCAACGCTGGCGTCATCACCGGATGCAGACTGACCAGATAATTCAGCTCTTCCAGTGCCAGACCATGCTCACCGATCGCCCACAAGGCTGAAATACGCTGAACAGCATTCATGGTCGAAAGATGCTTCAGAACTGCGGCGTCGACCTCGGGCGATTCCATATGAAGCGCATAGGGCTGCCCCAGACGTTCAGCGGCCAGAAAACCGTAAAAATCGCGTTTGCCGGCGGCCGACTCAAATGCGGCCTGGGCTGCTACCTCATTCCCCATCGCCTGCAGGGCGCGGGCTTCCCAGTAGGTGTAATAGCTGGAATCGCGCTGATCTCCTTTTACTGCCAGAATCCAGTCGAGTACTGCTGGCCAGTCTCCTGCCGCGATAGAATTACGCAGAGCGGGGCCTATCCAGTCACCTTCACCCAACGTTTTCAGACGCTCAGCTGCGGCGTCGTCAAACTCATCATCGTCCAGGCGAAAGGTATTTGCGGCCAGTTTTTCTTCAAGTTGCTGCCGCCTGGCATCGCTGATGCCTTGCGTATCGCCGAGGTCATGCCACAGATCCATCGCCCGACGGGTATTGCGCGGAATCAGATAGCTGATGACAGCAGCAGTCAGCTCGCCATTGTCCACCTGGCGGGCCACCGCTGGCGGAATCTGGCGTAACTGATCCGGGTATCTCATTGTTCTGGCGACATACTCCGACACATCGTTCCAGCCAGCCTTGCCCAGTTTACGGTTGAGATACCGTGCCAGTGTGCGGTTACCGGCTTCGAGGGCCAGTAACAACCGCTGATAATAAAGCTCAGCACCCAGTTCGCCCTTCACTGCCATGGCTTTAAACAGGTCGTCGCATTCATCCGGACGGGAGCGTCCACTGAGCCAGAGCTTGCGCCCACCACGGAAGGCCAGCGCCTGATCCTGTATCAGCTGTGCCCGGTACCAGATGCACTGTCCGCCAACATCAGCAGGAGGTTGCGGACTGATTTCCAGAACGTCAGACCAACGACGGGATTTTTCATAGGCAAGCAGAGCCTGTCGGCGCAGCCAGCCACCAAGCGGACTGGTGCGATTTCGCTCAGCGTACGCCTGAATATCGCGGGGAGCGACATCCGGCAACGCCGTACGTAAGCGATGAAATTCGATATAAGGGTAGAGAATATGTTCTGACGCAGACTCAGGAATTGCAGCAAACTGACCATCGCGCGCAGCATCAAGCGCCAACGCAAAGTCGTCATCACTCAGAGCCAGTGCCGCGCCCGAGAGACAAAAACATATAACACCCAGAAGATCACGCAGACCTGTGAATCGCATACGCCCTGCTCAATAAGTTAACCAATGATCCATAAAGGCATTCATTCACTGCAGAATGCGTTAAGTATCATAAGCCTAGCAGGACATATTAAGAACGTCTGTTGACAAAAATGCGCACACTCAATCGCAATTCTGTGACAGAAAACCGGACAAAGCTGCCCTCAGGGGCTCATTCAGGTAACAGCTGAGGTATTTTCCGTTGCGTTCCGCCCGGATCAGGTCTGCTTTAACCAGCTCTTTAACGTGGTGAGAAACGGTCGGGGCACCGATGTCGAACTTATTAATAAAGTCATATAAGAGGCAGCCTGCATCATCATCCGGGCCGACATCGTGGCGCTGGTGAGCAAGAATCTCGCGATAGATCCGCAGACGGTGCGGGTTCGAAAGAGCTTTGAAGGCCGCGACCATCTGCTCTTCTGTAATTTGCGTCATAACTCACCCGGGACGGTTATCTGGCCGAAATCAACACTTCGAAAAGTTTCGAAGTATCGTATAGTTCGAAACCTATCGAAGTATAACAGTTTGTTTGATGGAGTCCCACGATGAATACCCAGTCTCTTCTCGGTCAGCCACTGACACTGCGCAATGGCTCAGTTATCCCCAACCGGTTCGCTAAATCGGCGTTGAGCGAAACTCTGGGAAGTGTGGACCTGCGGGTAACCAAAGCACTGCCAACCCTATATCGCCGCTGGGCAGAAGGAGGCGTTGGTCTGAGCTTTACCGGCAATGTGATGATTGATCGTCGCCACCTGGGAGAGCCGAACAACGTCGTGCTGGAAGACGACCGCGATATGCCCATGCTGAAAGCCTGGGCCGAAGCAGCGCGCTCACAGGGTGGCCAGGTCTGGATGCAACTGAATCATCCCGGCAAACAAACGCCCAAAATGCTCAACAATGATCCGATGTCGCCGAGCGCTATCCCCTTCCGCAAAGAAATGCAGGCCTTTTTCGGTACGCCACGAGCCATGACGGACGACGATATCCAGGACTGTATTCAGCGCTTCGGTAACGCCGCCGGTCTCGCGAAAGAAGCAGGCTTTGATGGTGTGCAGATTCACGGCGCACATGGCTACCTGGTGAGCCAGTTCCTGTCACCTCACCATAACCAGCGTGAAGATCAGTGGGGCGGCAGCATTGAGAACCGCATGCGCTTCGTGGTTGAAGTTTACAAAGCCATGCGCGCAGCCACCGGCGATGATTTTAATATCGGCATTAAAATGAATTCTGCTGATTTTCAGCGGGGTGGCTTCAATGAAAACGATGCGGCCACGGTGGCCAAAACTTTAGCGGATCTCGGCATTGACCTGATTGAAATCTCAGGTGGCACTTATGAGACGCCTGCGATGGCTCAGGGGAGTGACAAACACAAGCATCGTCTGGAAAATACCGCGCCAGTTAAGGAATCAACCCGCCAACGCGAAGCGTATTTTCTCGAGTTTGCAGAAATGCTGCGTACAAAGGTCGACGTGCCATTAATGGTCACCGGTGGATTCCGTACCGCAGAAGGCATGGCCGCCGCCATCGAATCCGGCGCCTGTGACCTGGTCGGACTGGGACGCCCGCTCTGCGTTGAGCCCGATCTGGTCAACCGTATTCTTGCTGGTGAAGAATTCACCAGTGTTGTCCGTCCGATAAAAACGGGCGTGAAAATGATTGATAAAATGGCACTGATGGAAGTGTCATGGTACGAGAGACAACTGCACCGTATGGGGAAAGGGAAAGCGCCTCGGCGACAGGATCAGGGCTTCTGGTCACTGCTGGATGTGCTCTGGATCATGACCTATCGGGGAATTTTCAACCGCGTTGGCCGCTTGCGGGCATCGTGATAATTACCCATGAGACATACAGAATGGAGAACTTTATGCTCAACCGTCTGAAAGCCGCCTACGTATCAGTTTATCTGACCGTAATAGCCATCATTATGATCTACTCAGCAGGAAAGCTGATCGATGGAGAATCAATGATTGGCTGGGGTGGTGCCCTGCTGACGTCAGCACCGATGGCGCTGCTGTTTACCTTTATGCTGATCCGCCCGATCATCGCGCGGACCAGCGAGAACCTGACTGAAATTCATGTGCCCACGGCTCTCGGTACGCTGTTCGCAGCGGGTGATGCAGTCAGTGGCAACGATGCCCTGCCATTGATTCTGGCACTGATCAGCTACGCAGGCTTTCTGCTGTATGTGTTCTGGTATTCGCGCTACGGCCGCGAAGAGAGCCAGGCAATCACAGTCGGAAAACCTCTGCCAGACGTCATGCTGCAGGATGCTGATGGTCAGGAAATTTCGCTGCAGACGCTGACCAGTCAACCTACTGTCCTGCTGTTTTTCAGGGGCAACTGGTGTCCTCTGTGCATGGCTCAGATTAAGGAAATCGCGTCACAGTACCGCGAAATAGAGGCGTTAGGAGCGCAGGTCGTTCTGGTATCTCCTCAGCCACAGGGTCATACCCGCAGTCTCGCGAAAAAATTCGATGTGAATTTCCGCTTTATGACCGACAGTGGCAATAAAGTTGCCGATGCCCTGGGGATTGTTTCTGATTTCGGTATTCCTACCGGGTTTGAAGCCCTGGGTTATGACACCGAGGCACCCATGCCGACCGTGATAATCACAGATGCTGAAGGTCAGGTTGTCTGGGCTGACCAGACGGATAATTATCGTGTCCGTCCGGAACCCGCCACCTTTATTGGGGTACTTCAGGCGCTGTAAGCCTGGTGTGTGACTTCCGGTCACATGACTCTGCACGATATACTCCGGGTTTTCATGACCCGGAGTTTTCCATGATGTTGCCACGTATTTCTGCTGTGATGATCGCCCTGCTGATCTCAGGCTGCGTTACGGTTTCCGACAGACCAAGCTCCGAGCGCCAGAAATACAGCCATGTGATTGGTTGGGTACATGCAGGCTGTCTGGCAATACACAACGACGAATTAAACCCGGGGGATAAAATACGTCTGCACTCCGCCGACAGACGCGACATCACGCAAACCGCCCGTATTTCTCATCGTGCCAGAAGTGGTGAAGAATGCATGGCACTGCGACCAGATCGTAAAGATATCAACCTGCTGACGGGTGCCAGCTTCTACGTCATCGCAGCGACCAGTGCGCCTGAACTGGCTGTCGCCACAACGGGCGATCCCGGCCTGACTTATCGCTATTGCCTTGGCAATAAAGGCGTGACCTTTATGGCAGACGACGGCGACAAAAATGTCTGGCAGGGATACTACTTCACTGCACAGCCACAGCCCTCACGCTGCAGCCGCTGAGCGTCATACGTCGGGCAGAAGAGTGTCCTGCATCAGCTCAATCGAATCAGTCAGAGCCTCCGTGTCTTCTTCATCGAACGCGGCGATGTGATACATGGCGTCGCCTTCCTGCACCAGAGGAATATTCTGCTGCCCGATAATCACGCCAGACCGGTTAGCGCACAGGGTCGCTGTGACGTCACCGTAGGGGTCACCAATTTCAGCCAGCGCTTCCCCTTTATCCACCCAGTCACCCAGGCGTTTCAGATCCCGCACAATGCCACTGACCGGCGCACGAACCCAGTTACTTTTATTCGCAGCAAATGGCTCAGGCAAATTCCGGCGTGAACGTTTACGCATCATACCCAGCGCAGCCAGAACATTCTGTACGCCCTTGACGCCCGCGCGGATAGAAAGCTCGTCGAAACGCAGAGCCTCTCCTGCTTCATAAAGAAGAATACGGGTGCCCTGTTCTGCGGCAATCTGACGCAATGAACCATCACGCAATTCAGAATTAAGAATCACAGGGACGCCGAAGGCTTCGGCCAGGCGCCGTGTTTCGTCGTCCTTCAGGTTAGCCCGGATCTGCGGCAGGTTGCTGCGATGAATCGCTCCGGTATGCAGATCAATCCCGTAATCACACTGGTTAACGATTTCATTCATAAAAATATGCGCCAACCGTCCTGCCAGAGAGCCTTTTTCTGACCCCGGAAACGTACGGTTAAGATCCCGCCGGTCCGGTGTGTAACGACTCAGGCTGTGCACACCAAAAACGTTCACCATAGGTACCAGAATAACGCTGCCGGAGGTGATCGTCGGTGCCTTAGCAATCAGCCGCCGGATGATCTCAACACCGTTCAGCTCATCACCATGGATGGCCGCACTGATAAACACCACCGGACCAGCCTTGCGGCTGCGGATCACCTGCACAGGCATCGCTACCTGTGTTCCGGTCGATAACTGCGCGACCGGAATTTCCAGCCGCACGCGGCTGCCACGCGGAATACGATGTTCGCCTATCTCGAGGATATCCGGCATATCATCCCTGTCCTTTCGTACGGGTATTGTTCGGGCGCGCATTTTTCTCAATAAACTCGAAAATCATGCCAGCAACATCTTTACCGGTCGCATTTTCGATACCCTCAAGCCCCGGAGAAGAGTTCACTTCCATCACCACTGGACCGTCTTTCGCCTGCAGAATATCAACACCACAGACATTCAGGCCCATAACCTTGGCAGCGTTAACCGCTGTCGCGCGCTCTTTCGCGCTCAGTTTCACCAGAGTGGCCTGACCACCACGATGGAGATTAGAACGGAACTCACCCTCCGCTGCCTGACGCTTCATCGCGGCCACAACTTTACCGCCAACGACAAAACAGCGGATATCTGCGCCACCGGCTTCTTTAATGTATTCCTGTACCAGGATGTTAGCCTTCAGCCCCATAAAGGCTTCGATAATACTCTCTGCGGCCTTACTGGTTTCTGCCAGTACCACACCAATCCCCTGCGTACCCTCCAGCAGTTTCACCACCAGCGGAGCGCCGCCCACCATTTTAATCAGGTCTTTAACGTTATCCGGAGAGTGTGCAAAACCCGTGCGTGGCAGGCCCACGCCTTTACGTGACAGCAGCTGCATAGAGCGCAACTTATCGCGGGAACGGCTGATCGCAACCGATTCATTGACCGCAAAGGTGCCCATCATTTCAAACTGACGGACCACGGACGTTCCGTAAAAAGTAATCGACGAACCAATACGCGGGATCACAGCGTCATACTCGGGCAGTGGCTCTCCTTTGTAACGGACAGCTGGCCGGTTACTGGTGATATCCATATAACAATGCAATGTATCAATGACATCAACTTCATGACCACGGGCAACACCTGCTTCAACCAGGCGGCGTGTTGAATACAGACCCGGGCCACGGGATAACACAGCAATCTTCATTGTTATTTCCTTTTTATAAATTTGAGGTTGTTAGATGCGGGGGGCGCCCGCCAGGTCACATCCCTGAAGAAAAAAACTGAAACTAAGGATAGCCTGTTTCTTCGCTCTGCCGTCGCAGTTTCTCGAGTGCCCGCTGGTAACGCATCTTCAGAGCACTCAGCTTATCGCCGGTGATATCAGCGATGTCCTGAAACTCAAGTTCAGAGACCAGACGAAGAGTGACCACAGTGCGCTCCTGCGGGTTGAGCGCAGCAATCATGCGCTCAAACCGGTCACCCGACAAGGCATACGCATACTCCCGACCTTCCTCGTGAAGATCAGGATCAAAGGACTGGTCGTCGCGCTGACGCCGTAACAGATCCATGCACTGGTTATAAGCAATCCGGTAAGCCCAGGTGCGGAAAGCAGACTCCCCCCGGAAACCAGGCAGGTGGTGAAAAATACGCAACAGGACTTCCTGATACACATCTTCAGCCTGCTCTGGCCCTGGACAGAGATTTCTGCACAGGCCGGTGAGAACGCTCTCATGACGCAACATCAAAGCTTCATAAGCCCCGGTTGCGTGAGGCAGCTGATGCTTTGCCAGCGTCACCAGTTGGGTATCTGTCAGGCGGTCCAGCGCCTGCAGAGATACCGCCATCCGTCAGTCGTCAGAACGTGTCGCAAATGACGATTTGATCAGGCGTGCATTAGGAATACGGCGTATTTCATCCCCCACCTGAACCAGAGTGTTCACCGTTCCTACGGCCAGGACAGTGCCTTCTTCGCCGTCAAACTTAAGAACTTCGCCTGGTATCAGCTGCTCACGCAGATAAACGCCACTGATCATCTGGGCTGAGACATCCCGGGTGCCCAGACCGAAAGAAATTGCCACCGCCAGTCCGACACTGCCAAGTACAATGGCAAAGAAGAGATCAAACAGGTCGGTCGCAATTTCTAACTGATTAATCGCCAGTGAGGCCGTAATCAGCAGAGTAATACCGTATACAACCTGAGCGACAGCGCGGGAATAATCAACGCCCATGTGCTTCATGGCGTGATCAATACTGCGCTTCAGGTGGTGGCCGATAAACATCCCGCCCACCACAACAGCAATGGCGCCCAGCATCTTAGGCAGATACAGGACAAAATCATCAACCACTGAAGAAATACGGTCGAGACCGAGTGTTTCAGCAGCTGAAAGAATAATAAGAAGTACCAGGAACAGGCGCACTAACGCGACCAGAGCTTCCGACGGGGTCATACTCATCCCTGCGGTCGCCATCCCTTTACTGAGGCCAATACGTTGACATAAACCATCGAAGCCGAGTTTCCGCAACATCATCACCAGCGCTTTACTGAACAGGCGGATCACCGCAAGACAGATCAGTACAACGACGATCGTCATCACGAGCTTTGGCATAAAGGCCGCGATTTTGCTCCAGAAATTCATCCCTGCATCCAGCAGAGGTTGCGTCCATTGTTCCAGGTTCATCAGGGTTCCTCGGTGGTTTTATTCTGTGTGGTCTGGCGACCAGTGGTTTTTACTGCACGGTACAGATGCAGACCCAGACCCGCGACCAGTACCCAGACAATCGCAGTGACAAACCCCAGACCTTCTTTATAAGCGGTTTCACGGCGCGCTCTTTCCAGTGCTCTGGAAAGATCCGCCGGTGGTTTTGCCACCTGACTCTGCCGCGCTTCGTCTTTGGCAAAGGCTTTCAGCCGCTGTTCAAAATCATCTTCATTCATGACTGCGATCTCTGAGTGCCGGGGGCGCTCCCCGGCGCTGTTAATTAAGGGACCATACCTTAAGCTCCTGGCCCATATACATTCTGACGGATACTACCCTGCTCAGGTCACACAATGGCTGAATTTTTTTCTGTTTTCTGTTTTTGTTCTTCGCGCAACTCGCGTGACACTATGCCTTTCAGTAATCTGCCGAGGATATCTGCCCCGGTGATAATACGGGGGTTATCACCCCAGACAAGCACGGCATCAAACTCCAGCGCGTCATCATGTTGATGATCGTGTTCCGCCTGATTTTTCAGCTCAAGAATGGTCTCACCAATCGTCACGTTTTCATCACGGATAATCAGAGGGCGATGGCAGAACCGGTAGAGATCCAGCGGTGTATCTTTCTCAAATAATGCTGCCCGCAATGCACCATCGGCGTCCAGCAACAGCAGTGGCTCGCCCTGTTCGTCGGCAAGAATAACCCAGTTGTGACCACTGGCATTCACTCGCTGAAGAAACGGATCATTTTCTGTGCGCTCGACATCCGGAATCAATGGCAGATCCATTTTCGCCGGCAGGCGTATTACTGAATCCGGATTGATAAGTTCTCCTTCCTGACTGACTTTCAGGTCGTCAATACTGAGAAAATTAAGTGCACCGATGCCCTCAACATGATCCACTTCGGCTTCGTCCGCTTCGACGTGCTTGCGTATAACGCGCTTCAGATCCCGCTCACGCAGATAACTGATTCCCTCTTTGCCTAACCAACCATCAAGCAGTAATGCGGCTGGCTTAGCCACAGGGAAAAGCAGAACCTGATAAAAGCGCATCGCTGGCGTCAGTGCAGAAGCCATACGCAACGCATTCCGCGAAAAATACGCCTGTGGAAGAATTTCACCACACAGGGTAATAAACACGGTTGAGAACAGAAAGGCGCTGGCTCCAGCGAGTACCGAGTCAGATAACAGAGTCAGTAACACGTTAATGCCAACGTTGCCCCAGAGAATCGTTGTCAGCAGAAAATTAGAATCCTGGCGCATCGCGAGAATACGCTGTGCAGCCCGGTTATTGTGCGATGCTTCAACTTCCAGCTCGAGCATATTCAGCGAGAAAAATGCCAGGTTAAGCCCTGAAAACATCGCTGACTGAGATATACAGAAAGCGATTCCCAGCCACACGAGAGTGTCCACCGGAAGCTGTTGTATTGCTTCCAGTGCAGATGTCAGAAATTCCAAAATGGAGCCCTTATCAGAGTAAAATCAGAGTGCCCAGGCCAAGAAAAGCCACGAAGCCCACAATGTCAGTGACGGTAGTCAGAATCACCGAACCCGACAGTGCCGGGTCAATTTTCAGGCGATCAAGAATCACTGGAATAATCACGCCCGAAAATGCAGCTGCAACAATGTTCATGGCGATGGCCGAGGCAATAACAATGCCGATCAACGGACTTCCAAACCAGACCATTGCGACAATACCAATCACGACCGCCCAGATGACACCGTTGAGTCCACCGACACTCAGCTCTTTTCTCAATAATGCCGAGCGGTTAGCGGGAGTAATCTGGTTCAGAGCCAGACCGCGGATCATCAGTGTCAGTGTCTGGCTTCCGGCAATTCCCCCCATGCTGGCGACCACAGGCATAAGCACTGCCAGTGCGACCACTTCCTGCAGGGTGGCTTCAAACAGACCAATAAACCAGGAGGCTGCAAACGCCGTCAGCAGGTTAATACCCAGCCAGATCGCGCGCCCTTTGGCACTTTTTCGTACTGGTGCAAACAAGTCTTCCTCGTTATCCATACCGGCACCGGCCATCAGCTGCGATTCATAAAATTCCTGCAGCAGTTCCAGCGCGGTTGTCATGTCGAGGCAACCAAGTAATTTTTCCTGATCGTCGACCACTGGCAACGCAGACAGGCGTGCACTCTGAATTCGCGACGAGGCTTCCTGCACACCATCGGTTGCCTGCAAGGGGTCCAGTCCTTCACTGATCAGATCCGCCAGAGGAATATGGTCCTGCTCGCGCCAGATATCCGATAAACGTACCGTGCCGGCATACTGACCAACACGGTTGGTCAGAAACACAGCGTCCCGATATTCCGGATGCTGACGACGCAACAGACGATGCACGTCACGCACTTTCGCTGTCTGCGGCAAGGTCAGCATCTCATGGCTCAGCCAGTGACCAATCAGATCATCACTGTACTGACGGGCACTGAGGAACCACTCCTGCTGCTGTTCATCCATGCGTTTGAACGCACGTTCGATCAGACGCCCGGACAGAGAGTCAGCCAGCTCAAGCAGCTCGCTGGCATCCAGTCCGGTTAACAGTTCGTCCAGTTCTTCTTTGCTCAGGTCATCAAGAATGCGTTCACGCGGGTCAGCACGCATGGCAAGGAGCACGGCGAAGCGCTCCTCCTCATCGAGCAGTCTCCAGGTTGCCAGACGTTGCTCAACCGGGAGCGATTCCAGCAACAGGCCAACTTCTTCAGTCGGCATCTGACGCAAGGCAATCACTCTGTCGCGTTGCTGATCGGTGTCTTCTTCTACAATGTTACCGATCAGCTCATTCCATTCCTGACTCACTGAGTATTCCTCTGTACCAGGTGTACGTTGTATTGGCTGAGTTTATTCTGACGGATCACGGAAGAAATGTGATCAACGTATTCAGTACCCAACTCAGAATAATTTTCCAGCCCTACCGCCATATCAATCCCAGGCGTTGCCGTCGTACGGCCACGGCGAATACCCTGACGGACTTCCCTCAGGCTGACATAGGTAGGATGGCGGTTAAGGTTTTCGAAGTAAGAGCGCACGGCGGCATTCACGGTCTTAAATCTGGCGACTTCGTGGCTCGCACCCTCATTGCGTTTCGCGGGTACAATGCCGCAACCTTCAGAAAAACACCACTGGCCAAACAGGTTATTTCCTTCCTGAGCAAAGCGCGAACGCCCCCATGCACTTTCCATGGCCGCCTGCGAAAGCGTCAGCGACACTGGGATCACATCAACCCGGCGCAGTAAGGCCGTAAAATCAGGCGCACCTGAGGCCTTGGCATCAACACGGTAGCGGCTGGCAACATCCGCCAGCCAGGCTGATTCAGATTCGGTTAAGGCACCGTCTTCAGACTTTTTCTGCAGGTCTTTTACCGCAGCGCGGATCGCCAGTGTGCGCTCATTCTCAGCTTCGACCACCGGGCGCAGCTGCTCAAAAAACCGGGCCTTACGTACTTTGACATCCAGCTCATCTTTCTGAGGGTCAATTTTTTTAACAACCGGCTGTGTGCGGGCGTCCAGATCCGGCAGACCGTTGTCTTCTGCACAGGCAGAAACCATCAACAGCGAGAGTGTGAGTAAAAAAGTACGGGTCATCATTTTATGTGTCCTTATTTTATTCCATAGCAGCATAGACGAAGCTACTCAGGACAAAGTCACACCGACCCGTGATTTTTTTTCAGACGTCCTTTGGCGACCAGCCGCCACCACCCGGTGTATGCACGCAGAAGACATCTCCAGCCTGCATCGACACATTGGCACAGGCACCCAGCCACTCAATACGATTGTCGTGGCGCAGAACGAAATTCACCCCCGTTTGCCCTTCGCCGGCGCCGTTAAGTCCAAACACAGGCTGAATGCGATGACCGCTGATAATATTGGCCTGCATGGGCGTGAGAAAACGGATATGCCGTTCAACGCCACAACCTCCAGCGTGGTGACCTTTACCGCCACTTAACTGGCGGATATGGAAACGATCTAATACCACAGGAAAACGCTGCTCCAGAACTTCCGGATCTGTCAGGCGCGAATTGGTCATATGGACGTGCACCCCGGACGCACCCGACCCAGATGCGCTGGCACCTGCACCGCCACAGAGGGTTTCGTAATACTGATGACGGGCATCCCCGAACGTGAAGTTATTGTTCGTCCCCTGTCCGCCGGCCATCAATCCAAGAGCGCCCATCAGGCAGTCAACAAGGTATTGGGCTGTTTCCACATTTCCCGATACCACCGCAGCAGGATACTCCGGAGCAATAACAGAGGCCGGCGGAATGCGGATATCTAACGCCCGGAAGAATCCCGCATTCAGTGGCATTGGTTTATTCACCAGCACACGGAAGCTATACAGCACCGCCGCCTTCACCACTGAGGAAGGTGCATTGAAGTTGCCCGGGTGCTGTAGCTGATCAGCGCGATACCCTGTGCCGCTGAAGTCGATCAGTGCCCTGCCCTGCGTCTGATCAACGTCGATTCTGACCTCAAAGTGCGTTCCGTCGTCCATATCGTAGGCGAACTGACCGGAGGGAAGCCCCGCGAGACAGCTTCGTAGTGTCTGCTCGGCATTGTCCTGAACCGCCTGCATACAGGCATGAATCTGATCTTCACCATAAACCTGACAGAGGCGCGTCAGCTCTGCCGCGCCTTTTTCACAGGCTGCCAGCTGCGCCATCAGGTCAGCGATATTCTGATCCGGATTACGCGCCGGGTAACGGGCCGCAGCCAGAACATCGCGGATCTCCTGCTCATAAAAGCGCCCGTCCCGCATCAGAATCAGGTTATCAAGCAGTACACCTTCTTCTTCGATATGACGGCTGTCTGCCGGCATAGACCCGGGAGTAATACCGCCAATATCAGCATGGTGACCACGCGCCGCAACATAAAACGACGCCTGTTTTCCGGCGCCGATAAATACCGGCCGCACGACAGTCACATCCGGCAGATGGGTCCCGCCGTTGTAGGGCGTATTCAGCACAAACGCATCCCCGGGGCGCATGTCAGTATGATCACGCATCACCACATGGATACTTTCACTCATCGACCCCAGGTGGACCGGAATATGCGGCGCATTGGCCACCAGCTCCCCGTGACGGTCAAATACCGCGCAGGAAAAATCCAGGCGCTCTTTGATGTTGACGCTACTGGCAGTTTTCTCCAGCACAAAGCCCATCTGCTCTGCCGCGGCCATAAACAGGTTATTAAATATCTCGAGCGTGACCGGGTCCTGCGCGCTGCGCTGCGTCTGAGGGGTCGCCGCCGTATCACTCTGGCTCATCAGTAGCGCACCGCTTGGCAGAACCGTCATGCGCCATCCGGTTTCCAGCACATGAGTGGAATTACTGTCGGTGATCAACGCCGGTCCGGTGATCGAAAATCCGGCCGCCAACTCATTGCGATGCCAGACCGGAACCTCGCGCCACTCACCCGACGTATACATGCGCGTCGTTTCATGGCACTCGCCGGGCGACGCACCCGGTAGAAGACTTTCTGGCAAGGCCTGCCCCTGCGTCACTATCTCAAGCTGCAGTGCGTCAGCGTTCACCTGACGTCCTGGGTACGCAAAACCAAACATCTGGCGGTGCTGCGCTTCAAACTCAGCAAGCGCTTCTGCGGGGTCTGTCCAGTCCACCAGCAAAGGGGTGTCGGCGCCTTCATAGCGCAGATAGACCCGGAGCCGGGCCTCTCCTGCCAGGTGTGCCCCCTCCTGCTGCAATGTCGCAGCGGCCACAGCAATCGCTTTGGGAGCATCCGCCAGTGGCACCTCTAACGGCCGTTCAGCCATCCAGCGCTGCCCTGCAATGCCGATCCCATACGCGGACAGCACACCGGCCATCGGGTGCAGATAGGTTTTATGCATTCCAAGCGCAGTAGCAACGGCACAGGCGTGCTGTCCCCCGGCACCACCAAACGCACTCAGAACGTAATTCTGAATATCGTAACCACGCTGCACAGATATCTTTTTAACTGCCGCCGCCATATTCTCAACGGCAATCGTCAGAAACCCTTCCGCCAGCTGTTCAGGCGTCCATTCAGTGCCGGTGGCTGCAGAAACGTCCGCCGCAAGCGTGGTAAATTTTTCCCGGACCAGAACGTCGTCCAGCGGCTGATTCTGATCGGGTCCGAACACCTCAGGGAAATAACGTGGCTGAATCCGTCCCAACAGGAGATTACAGTCGGTCACCGTCAAGGGGCCCCCGTTGCGGTAACAGGCAGGCCCGGGAAATGCCCCGGCCGACTCTGGCCCAACCTGTAAGCGGCCATCGGCAAACTGCACGATAGAACCGCCACCCGCCGCGACCGTATGAATGTTCATCATAGGCACGCGCAGACGTACGCCATTGACCTGCGTTTCTGTCTCACGCTCAAGCACTCCGGCGTAATGACTGACGTCGGTGGATGTACCCCCCATATCGAAGCCCACCACCCGATCGAATCCATCGGCCTCAGCGGTCCGGACCATCCCCACCACTCCGCCCGCTGGCCCCGAAAGAATCGCATCACGGCCCTGGAAATAACGGGCGCTGGTCAGGCCACCGTTTGACTGCATAAATTCCAGCTGCGTAGTGCTGTGTCCCATCGCTCTGAGCGCAGCGTCCACCTGATTGACGTACCGGCGCAGGACGGGCGAAAGATAGGCATCGGCCACGGTGGTGTCCCCACGGGACACAAGCTTAATCAGAGGGCTGACTTCATGACTGAGAGAGATCTGAGTAAATCCGGCGTGAGCAGCAATCTGTCCGATACGACGCTCATGCTGCGGATACCGGTAACTGTGCATCAGCACCACCGCGACGCTGCGATAGCCCCGGCCGTAGGCTTCTTTAAGCTGAACCAGCACAGATTCTTCGTCCAACGGCATGTCAGGAGTGCCATCGGCCAGTACCCGCTCAGCAACTTCACAAACCTGACCATACAGAGGCGCAGGCTTATCAATGTGAAGTGCAAAAATATCCGGACGTGTCTGGTACCCGATTTCCAGCTGATCCCTGAGTCCGGTCGAAATCAGCAGCAGTGTACGCTCACCTTTACGCTCCAGCAGAGCGTTGGTGGCCACCGTTGTGCCCATGCGTACTGACGCAATACTGGCGGAAAGATGAGGATAGCGCGCCTGACACTGGCGAATGCCCTCGATCGCTGCATCGGCATAGTGCGCGGGATTTTCAGACAACAGCTTGTGGGTAATCACTTCCTGTGTGGGCGTCAGGGCAACAATATCGGTGAAGGTGCCCCCCCGGTCGATCCAGAACTGCCAATGCTGTTGTTGAGGAGATAAAGCCATGATGCACCCGCCAGGAAATTCATTGGGCGCATCATAGCAAAGGGGCGGGATCAGGGCATATTTGCAACCCAGCTGGCGACGGCTTCCAGATCGTCTTCAGAGAGATTCTGGACGACCGCTGTCATCGGCGAGTTTCTGCGACTACGGCTGCCATCATGAAACTTCAGCAAGGTTGTACGCAGAAACGTATAGGGCTGACCCGCAATCCGCGGAGTCTGCTGATTGCCATGACCAGCTTCACCGTGGCAGGCAAAACACAGAGAAGTATAAATCTGCATGCCCCGGACCTGAGCCGTCGGCTGCTCTTCCCGGGGCTTCACCGGCAGCTCAGAAAAGTACATCGCAATAGCGATACGCTCGTCCGCACTGAGTGATGGCGCCAGGCGGCTCATGACAAAGTTCTCGCGCTCTCCGGAGGCAAATTTCTCAAACTGAGTGAAAAGGTACGCGGCATTCTGGCTGGCGAGATTCGGCACATAATCACGACGACTGTTGCCATCTTCGCCATGGCAGCGAAAGCAGAACTGCCCGCGTTCTTTGCCTTGAGCCCTCATCTCTGCTGCTTTTTCAGGCACCTGTTTTAAAGCCTGGTAACGCGCCAGCACATCGTCAGGCGACTCGGCCCAGGGGGTAGGTGAGTACAGGGCTGACAACAGAAAAGCGAGCCGCCACACAGATATATTCATGCACATCCTCCATTCAGGCTGCACACCATATGGAGCGCCCACTCCCCTGCCAATAGGCAGACTCCGCCGCGATGACGGAATCTGTATCATGCACTGATGCAGATCAAGACTGCCGTGTCTCAGGCAGATGTTCAGTCGAGAGGTGAATACAATTGCGCTGCGGTGTCGATGCAGTCGCCATTATCGAAACACAACGTCATCGGCAGGCTATCCGCCAGAGGCAGCTGCAGACGGAACAACATCAGGTGTAACCCACCCGATTTAAGCACCACGCTACTGTCAGCCGGAATTTCCAGCGTCTCTAACTGACGCATTTTCATTATGCCGTCTTCGTGGGTATGAGTATGAATTTCAATAATGCCCGCCCACGGTGCTTTCACCGACACCAGACTCCGTGCCTCATCAGAGGTGTTTTTCAGCGTGAGAAACCCTGCGCTCATATAGCGGCCCGGCACAGGCTCGCGTACTTTGGCATCGGTCACAAGGATGTCTGCGGCTGATACACTGCTGCTCAGGAATATCGCGCACAGACCCAACCAGAATTTCATCATGTGTCTCCTAATATGGGTGACGCCCAGTATACCCCGCTCAAGCCACGATCAGGCGCGGCAGATTGCCGCAACTCAGAATGGTTGCCAGGCGAGCGCCTCTTCCAGCGATGGCATTGGCCGGCAGTAGAAATATCCACCCAGACCATCGACCCCCGTCTGACGGACGGCTGCAACATCCAGCTCTTCTTCCAGCCCTTCCGCCAACACCAGAAGGTCAAGGTTATGAGCAATCTGCACCATACTCTGGATATAAAACCTGTGATCCTGCGCCTGGTGCACGCCGCGGTTAAAGCTGCCGTCGATACGGACGTAGTCCAGCGGCAAACGCTGCAGATAGGCAAAAGCCATGGTTCCGGTGCCGACCTGATCAATCCCCATGACGACCCCCAGGGGCTGCAGCATCAGAGCCAGGCGCGCAATGGCGTGCTCGGCCGAATAGAGAGCGAACTCAGGTACCTCCAGAGCCACATAGCGGGCCTGTTCCGGAAACTCACCAAACAGGCTGATCAGCTTCTGGTGGAAACCTTCGTCGATCACAGACGCCGGCGACAGGTTGATACAGAAGCGCACAGGATGCGCCGTAAAATCCACATTGCGCATCTGCCCAAGTACCGCACGGATCACTGACAGGTCATATCGTGATGCCAGACGATGTTGTTCAACCATCGGCCAGAAACGCGCCGCGGAGAGAGTTTCACCCTGCCATTCAATACGGCTGAATACTTCATACTGAATCGTGTGTTTGTCGTTGTTCGAAATGACGGGCAGAAACTGCAGGCGGATATCTTCCTGCTCAAGAACCTGGGTCAGCAGTACGCGCCATTCGGTGGCCGTCCATTCGCCTGCTCCGGGCGCGTCGTCGCGGTAAAGCACGTAACGGGCGGTCGGTTGTCGCTGCGCCTGACGCAGAGCCGCATCTGCACGGCTGAACGCCACCACCGGATCATCCTGCAGACCCTGCAGAAACACGCCCCCGACATGAAAGGACAATTCATTGCGTTGCGACAATGCAGAAACACTCAGAAGGCTGAACGTCTGCTGCACAATTTCTTCCGCCTGGGCACGGTCAGCACAGGGCACAAACAGTGCGAAGTCCGCACCGGCACGACGTCCCAGAATGCTGTTCGGATAATCTCCCCGCCACTGCTCAAGCGTCCGGCCCAACATAGAGAGCAGATCATCCCCCGCCTGCCGCCCGGCATTAAGGTTATAGTCTGCGAAGTCCTGCAGCTGCATGATGATCAGGACACCACTGTGCTCATCGTCACGGCTCAGAATATGTTCGAAGCGCTGGTCAAACCCACGACGATTAAGCAGCCCTGTTGCCGCATCAAGGTAGGATTCTTCCCGCAGGCGCTCGGTCATCTGCGCCTGTTCAGAGAAAATCGCCTGCAGCTTGCTCACCATTTTATTCATGGCCAGAACTACCCGGGCAAGCTCGCGGGCACGCGGGATCTCTTCCTGCACCTGCCAGTCGCGTTCACAGATGGCCAGAGCCTGTTGCTCCACCGCCACCAGCGGCCGGAACAGGAACCGCAACAGCACCTGCAACAGCAGCAGACTGATCAGCAACACCCAGGCGAACCAGATGAGTTCAGCACGGACCATGTTCCAGAGATCGCGGTAGGCAAAATCGCTGTGGCTGGTCACACGGATGGTGCCCAGACGACTCCAGCCCCGGGTCACATCCGCTTCGGCCGGCATGAGTTCAAGCGGCGCCACCGATTTAAACCACGCGGGCGCCCCACTGTCATCTAACGCCTGTCTGGCCCGACGATGCAGCTCTTCACCACTGGTTCGGGCAAACGTAATATCTTCAAAGAAGCCGCGATCAAACAGCACATCCATCAGGCGGGTCTGCTGAACCGTATCGTCAGCGCTGATCTGAGACATAGACAGGGCCAGCGACGTCGCCGCGTCGTATGCACGCGCGTTCAGTTGCTGTTGAAAGTAATCGCGGCCGTTCATTACGGTCAGCATGAGGTTTCCGACCAGAAGGACCACCACCAGCGCGCTGGTCAGCAATGAAAACTGTTGTCTGAGTGTCATCGTCTGGCTTCCTTATAAGTCCATGCCGAGATTATTCATACGGACACGCAGATCCGTCCATAAGTCGAGTTTGTTCGGGTTACCCATCAATATACCCTGACCTTTCATCCGGTCCAGCCACATTCCGTCAGCATTGAAACTATAGACAGGATCAAGATCAGGCCGGTCACTGGCCGAGCGTATCTGTGGGATCAGGTTATCAAGCACCACAGGGACCGCATCGGGCCTGGGGAAATACGTCAGCACCATATGTGCCTGGTTTAAACGAACAGCTTTCACATACGTGATGCGCAGCCGGGACGTAGGAATACCCAGCTTGACCAGGCTGTAATACTTGGCGATCACGTAATCTTCGCAATCTCCGCCATCGCTGGCCAGTGCCTCATAAGGCGTCGCCCAGTAGTCAATCTGCCCCCAGTGGTCCTCATCAGAGACAAAACGCAGAGTGCGGTTAAAGAAGCGGTTCACTTCCTCCAGCTTACGGTCATCGGCAAAGCCCGCCGTGCGCTGCAGCATAGTGCGCCAGTCGTCTATCCGGTCAGCGGCGGCCCGGTCAAATTCCCGGTCGGCTCTGTCCGTCAGTTGCGGGGGCACCCACTGGTAGGCATCGGCCACGATCATGCCCGACAGCGCACAAGCGCCGACGCACACAAACTGCAGCAGGGTTCTTATCCGGGGTACCCGTTTCATGTGGCAGGAAGGCCTTAACCTCTCAACGTAACAGGTAAACTATAGTCGCTGACACGGAAACCGCCCGCCCCAACCACCGCGGATGCTGGACGCTTACACGGTTTTTCGGCAAACTCGCAGCAGAAATGTCTTATATTTCCGGAATGACATCATGGCACGCATACTGGTCCTGCAAGGGCCGAACCTAAATCTGCTTGGCACCCGCGAACCGCATATCTACGGGTCGACCACTCTGGCTGACATCGAGGCCACACTGAGTGAGCAATCAGGCTCCGCAGGCTTTGAATTTGAGCAGCTGCAGAGCAACGCCGAGCATATTCTGATTGATCGTATTCACGCTGCCCGCACAGATGGCACCGCGTTTATCCTGATCAACCCGGGCGCCTTCACTCATACCAGTGTTGCCATCCGCGATGCACTGGCGGGGGTCGCTATCCCCTTTATCGAGGTTCATATCTCGAATGTGCATGCCCGTGAGCCTTTCCGTCAGCACTCCTATTTATCTGATATCGCTGTTGGCGTTATCTGCGGATTAGGCGTTCAGGGCTATGAGCTGGCCCTGCAGGCCGCGATCCGTCACATCAGCAAGAGTTAATCATGTCCTGGATTCAGATCCGTATTCACGCAAAACAGCCACAGGTGCAGGCGCTGGAAAATGCCCTGCTTGCCTGCGGTTCACTGTCTGTCACCCTTCAGGATGACGCCGACCAGCCAATTCTTGAGCCCGAACTGGGCACAACCCCCATCTGGGATGACACACAGGTGATTGGGCTGTTCGAAGCAACCCATAACCCGGATGAGCTGCGTGCGCGTCTGGAGCAGGCGTTCAGCGCAAAATGCAAAGGGGAACCTCTGCCAGCGGCAAAGATCGAAATTCTGGAAGACAAAGACTGGGTCCGTGCCTGGATGGACGACTACCACCCCATGCAGTTTGGTCAGCGACTCTGGGTCTGCCCCAGCTGGCGTGAACCTCCGCAGCAGGACGCCGTTAACCTGATGCTCGACCCGGGTCTGGCCTTCGGCACCGGGACACACCCAACAACGTCGCTGTGCCTGAAGTTTCTCGACCGGGAAGTCGAAGGTGACGAACTCGTCGTCGACTTTGGCTGCGGTAGCGGCATTCTGGGTATTGCTGCCCTGCTTCTCGGTGCACGCCATATGGTTGGTATCGACATCGACCCACAGGCGCTGCTGGCCACTGAAGATAACGCCAACCGTAACCAGGTTGCCCGTGATCGGTATGAAATTTACTTGCCGGAGAATACCCCCGAAGTTCAGGCTGACATTATGGTCGCCAATATTCTTGCCGGCCCGCTTGAACAGTTGGCGCCAACCATTGCCGGCCTGACACGCTCTGGCGGAAAACTGGCACTGTCCGGCCTGCTGGCCGAGCAGGCAGAGGCCATCTCCCGTTGTTACAGTCAGTGGTTTACTATGAGTGCGCCGGAACAGGAAGGCGACTGGGTCGTTCTGACAGGGATTAAACACTGAGGTTTAACATGAGTACGCAGGTTACCCGTTGTCCACACTGCCACACCAGCTTCCGGGTGCGGGATGAACATCTGCAGATTGCAGATGGGGCAGTTAGATGTGGTTCATGCCTGCAGGTATTCAATGCACGCGACTACTTCATCAGCGAGCCAACAGACGCAGAAGCGCCTGCGACAGCGGCCGCTGACACTCCTGCAGCCGCTGAGCCCGTCACGACCGGGCCTGCGTCCACGGCGACCGCAGAGAGCCCCCGTCGCGGTGGCATCACCTTCATGCCCGATGTAGACGACGATGAGCCTGCTCCTCCAGCCCGGACGCGCAGCGAACACCGTTTCACGCTCGTCGACGATGGCGATGCTGAAGAATCTGAGACTCCTGAGACCACAGTCCCGGAGCCAGACGCCACTGCACCAGAAGCCACCCCTGAGATCGCAACAGAGACCCCGCCTGAACCTGACGCTCGGGCATCAGACATTGCTGACGCGCCAGAGCCTGAAAAACCCTCTGCCCGCATCATAGATTTCGAACCTCTCTCTGCAGACAAGCGTGCAGAACACAGAAAAGCCGTCGTCAGTCAGATGGCCGACCTGGACGATGACGAAGAATACGATATCGACCTCGATTTCGAAGGCGAGCTTCTGATTTCTGACGACGGTATCGTTCCTCTGCATAAGAAGCCCGAAGCTCAGAGCGAAGACGCTCTGGCCGTTGATGACTCGCTTGCCGACCTGATTCCGGATGACGACGACATTGAGCAGATATCTGCAGAAGCTGAAGACGACGATCTCGCCGCACTGATGCCCGAGCAGGAAGACGATATCGAAGCTCTGCTTCCTGAGGTCGACGATGTCGAAGAGTTGCTGCCAGCCGATGACGATATTGATTCCGAAGAAATCATCTTTGATGCCCTGCCGGAAGAATCGCCAGAGCCAGAGCCAGAGCCAGAGCCAGAGCCAGAGCCAGAGCCAGAGCCAGAGCCAGAGCCAGAGCCAGAGCCAG
>NZ_CATMFB010000007.1 GCF_950066645.1 uncultured Thalassolituus sp.
GGCGACGGCAAAAACGATGGCGCTGAAGGCACCACAGATACTGACGGTGACGGCATCATCGACGCCCTGGAATCTTCTACTGAAGACGCTGACAGCGATGGTGTATCTGACGAGCTGGACGCTGCGAACAACGATCCGGATAACGACACCGACGGTGACGGCATCGGCAACGCCACCGAAGTGGCAGCCGGCACTGATCCGCTGAACCCGGACGATGCTGGTACTGATACCGACGATGACGGTATCCCGGACAACATCGACACCGACGATGATAACGACGGTGTTAGCGATGAAGACGAAGCGACCAATGGCACTGACCCGCTGAACGCTGATACCGATGGCGACGGCAAAAACGACGGCGCTGAAGGCACTACAGATACTGACGGTGACGGCATCATCGACGCCCTGGAATCTTCAACTGAAGACGCCGACAGCGATGGCGTATCTGATGAACTGGACGCTGCCAACAACGACCCGGATAACGACACCGACGGTGACGGCATCGGCAACGCCACCGAAGTCGCAGCCGGCACTGATCCGCTGAACCCTGATGACGCCGGTACTGACACCGACGAAGACGGTATCCCGGACAACATCGATACCGACGATGATAACGACGGTGTTAGCGATGAAGACGAAGCGACCAACGGTACTGATCCGCTGAACGCTGATACCGATGGCGACGGCAAAAACGATGGCGCTGAAGGCACCACAGATACTGACGGTGACGGCATCATCGACGCCCTGGAATCTTCAACTGAAGACGCAGACAGCGATGGCGTATCTGATGAACTGGACGCTGCGAATAATGACCCGGATAACGACACCGACGGTGATGGCATCGGCAACGCCACCGAAGTCGCAGCAGGCACTGATCCGCTGAACCCGGACGATGCAGGCACTGACACCGACGATGACGGCATCCCTGACAACATCGATACCGACGACGATAACGATGGTGTGTCTGATGAAGACGAAGTGACCAACGGTACCGATCCGCTGAACGCTGATACCGATGGCGACGGCAAAAACGATGGCGCTGAAGGCACCACAGATACTGACGGTGACGGCATCATCGACGCCCTGGAATCTTCTACTGAAGACGCTGACAGCGATGGTGTATCTGACGAGCTGGACGCTGCGAACAACGATCCGGATAACGACACCGACGGTGACGGCATCGGCAACGCCACCGAAGTGGCAGCCGGCACTGATCCGCTGAACCCGGACGATGCTGGTACTGATACCGACGATGACGGTATCCCGGACAACATCGACACCGACGATGATAACGACGGTGTTAGCGATGAAGACGAAGCGACCAATGGCACTGACCCGCTGAACGCTGATACCGATGGCGACGGCAAAAACGACGGCGCTGAAGGCACTACAGATACTGACGGTGACGGCATTATCGACGCGCTGGAGTCCTCAACTGAAGACGCTGACAGCGATGGCGTATCTGACGAGCTGGACGCTGCCAACAACGACCCGGATAACGACACCGACGGTGATGGCATCGGCAACGCCACCGAAGTGGCAGCCGGCACTGATCCGCTGAACCCGGACGACGCAGGTACTGACACCGACGATGACGGCATCCCGGACAATATCGACACCGACGACGATAACGACGGTGTGAACGATGAAGATGATGCCTTCCCGAAAGATCCGAATGAAACGACGGATACCGATAATGATGGCACTGGAAACAACGCAGACTCTGACGATGACAACGACGGTTACAGCGATGAAGACGAAAACACTGCGGGCACAGACCCGTTAGATTCCGGCTCTGTGCCAAGTGACAACGACGGTGACGGCGTGTCGGATGCAACTGATCCGGATGACGACAACGATGGTCTGTCAGATGAGGACGAAGATGCTCTGGGCACTGATCCGAACGACAGTGACTCTGATGGAGACGGCGTTGATGACGGCACTGAAGTCGGTGGTGATCCATCTGACCCTGTTGACTCTGATGGCGACGGCACACCCGATGTATCGGACCCTGATAACGACTCCGATATGGATGGTCTCTCTAACATTGTTGAGTCGCTGATCGGTTCAGATCCGTTGAATCGCGACAGCGACAGCGATGATTATCGTGATGATGAAGAACTGGCCGTAACTCTGTCGGGCTCTGATTCAGATAACGATGGTATCGACGATGCGATGGATGCAGACGACACCGGTATGCCTGATGAAAATGGTGACGGCATTGCAGACTTTGCCGTTCTGGATACGGATGGCGATGGTGAACCAAACCTGATTGACACCGACAGTGATAACGATGGCAGCCCAGATGTGGCTGAGGCTATGACTGATGAAGACGCCGACGGCATTGCAGACCTGCTGGATCCAGTCACTGCACTGGGAGGCGGAGACAGTGATGGCGACTTTATTCCTGATGCCATCGAATGCTGTTCTGATACGGATATGAACGGTCAGCCGGATTACATGCAGGAAGACTCGGACAATGACTGGCTGGATGATGTTGTCGAAGCGGGTATTTCAGGTGTGGATGCTGATCTCGACGGTTATGACGACATCTATGACGCTGAAGTTAACGGTGATACCACGAACGGTCCGGATCTTAATGGCGATGGCATAAATGATCTGTGGCGTCCGATTGATACTGATGGCGATGGCCTGCCTGATTACCGTGACACTGACAGTGATAATGACGGCATCAGTGATCAGGAAGAGAGCGTCAACGGTAGCTACCCGGATAACGATGCAGATGCAGATGGCATTCCTGATCGTGTTGATGCTGCGTCCGGCCCGGACGGCGGTGACAGCGACGGCGACGGTATTCCGGATGCACTGGAATGTGCAGATGGCTATCCGTACTGCAAAGACACGGATGGTGACCACACTCCGGATTACATGGAAACCGACGCGGATGACGATGGTATTCCGGACATGTACGACAACGACATCGTGACCGGAGGCGGTGACAGCGACGGTGACGGCATCAGTGACAAAGATGAGTGCCCTGCGGGATACCCGGATTGTGCTGATACCGACGGAGATGGTACGCCGGACTACCTGGATACCACTGATGACAGCGCATCACCAGCGCCGGGTAACACAGATTCAGACGGCGATGGCCTGACGGATGAGGAAGAAGAGCAGCTGGGTACAGACCCTGATAACGCCGACTCCGATGGTGATGGTATTAATGATGGAGACGAAGTGAAGAACGGCACCGATCCGCGTAATGCAGACTCGGATGGCGATGGCCGCCCGGATGGTGTGGAGAACGGCGACAGCAATGGCAACGGCATTAACGATGCGCGGGAAGGTTACTTCAAAACCAGCACAGGGACAGGTTCGCTGAATCTCCTGTGGGTCGCGCTCGGACTGCTTCTGGTTCGTCGCCGTCACCTGGCGGTGATTGGGCTGGCAGGTGTTTCTGCCATTGCCAGTGCGGATGGCTTTGAGAAAGAGCGTCTGTATCTGGCGGGTGAGCTGCAGTATTCCCGGTTTGCACCGATCACTGAAGGGGGAGATATCCACGTCACAGATCGCCATGACTGGGGTTACCGCATCGGCGCTGGTTATGACCTGTTTAATGAGCTGGCGATTGAAGCAACATACTCAAACAAAGGGGAGTTGATTGCAGAGGCGTTGGCAAGTGATGTGAGTCTCGAGTATTCCGCGGCCAGCGTAAACGCGCGCTGGTATCCGGATCTCTGGTTCGCAAACCGTCGTTATGATGACGACTGGCCAGAGAAATTTAACTGGTATCTGAGCGCAGGCCTCAGCCGTCTCTTTATTGATGGCTCTGCTCTGGAGAAAATCGATAATCAGGTCAATCTGACGTACGGCGCTGGCGTGTCGTATGGTTTCTCGGAAAAACTGCAGCTACGTGCAGGCATCGACCGGGTCTCGGGTGATGTTCTCAGTTACGGTCTGGGCCTTGTCTGGTACCCGTTTGCCAAAGCGGCAACTAAGTATGTGCCTGAGCCTGTGGTGAGAAAGGAGCCAGAGGCTCTGCTTTACGATCCAGTGGATGTGGCCAGACTTCCGGCGACAGCCGCCGGCCCTGCGGTTGAACCTGTTGTTGAGCCGGTGGTTGTGGTTGCTCCGGTCGTGGAAGAAGAAACCTGCCAGATTGAGCGTTCACGTGCGGATGTCTTGTTTGAGTATGATTCCTCCAGACTCTCTAAACGTTTCTATGACAGCCTGGACCAGGCGGCTGATGACTATCAGGAATGTCCGGACACTGTGATCACGCTGATCGGCTACACCGACAGTAAAGGGGCTGCCCGTTACAATCAGCGCCTTGCGCTACAGCGCGCTGACAGCGTTTCCCGCTACCTGCTGGAGCGTGGAGTGCCTTCTAACCGCATTGTTGTCATCTCCCGGGGGATAGACGACTCACGTAATCTGCAGGAGTTTGAAAAACGCCGTGTAGAAGTGTATTTCGGTGATCAGTCTTCGAAGCGCGGCCAGTAAAGGACGACAGGGGGGGTGGGTAGTGGCTCACTCCCTGATGATCACTAATGTAAGTGATCGGTAATAGCTGCCGTTACATATTGTAAATTTAACGAGCGATCTCTAGGATGGCTCATATAGTCTCAGTGATCAGGTGCAGTCTTCACTCCCTGATCTCAGATCCGGAATAAAAATAAACAACGGATTGTGTTTGCTCGCCACTCGTCATGCCCTTTGGGTACGGAGCTAAACATATGAAAAAGATTCACGGCCTTCGTCCGCTGTCGGCAGCTGTGTTTATATGTTCTTCGCTTTCAGTTCAGGCTTATCCTGGCAATCTTGCTTCACCGGGAGTCTGGTTGCGTTCTGATGCCGCCGGAGATATCTCTACTGGCTGGCAGGACCAGTCTGCCAATGGAGTCGCTGTTAATGCGATTACCAACAACGCTGCACCTGCGTGGGCGCTCAGCAGCGCCGATGCATTGCACAACTTTCACCCATATACGACCGGATACACCGAAGATCGCCTTTTTCAGAGCCCTTCCTCTGGCCTGGTCCCGGATGGCGTTGCGACAGCATCACGCCTGACCTTTATTGCGGTGACTCGTCAGTCTGCCTATAACAGCGACGACGCAGCCGGCCGGATTACTGCCCTGGACCCGAACGACTATTCAGCGACGTTCAGTAACAACTATGCGGGTGAACCGGCGCTTTCTGTCATGGGCGCGACCAGCGCCAACGCCGGACAACTGCAGCTGCGCAGTGAAGCGGAAAGTGGTTTCGTTGCGGCGGATCTGACGTACCTTGCCGGCGCTCAGATGCCACTCAACCAGTCTGCCATCAGTTATGGTGTGATCGGTGGTGCCTCGGTGGACCAAGTCACACTGGGCATCAACAGTTATTCCGCTACACGGACTCTGGATGAACCGTCTTTTACGACGGGCGACGTCATGTCGGTGGGCTTCGGAACGAACTCTTCGGGCGATGCATTCAGCGGCGATATCATGGAGATCATCTGGTATCCGACGGATCTCTCAGGCGCTGACCTGAACCGGGTACTTTCTTATCTGGCGGTGAAGTATGGTATTCACCTTGAGCAGGATTATCTCGGAGCCAGCGGCCAGCTTATCTGGAGTCGCCTGGTTGATACCGATTACAACTCTGCAGTTTTTGGTCTGGGGCGCGACGATGCGTCAGGCATGCATCAGAAGGTGTCCCGCCCGGTGTCGTCTTCTCTGCTGACCGTGGCACTCCAGAATGATTTTACCTCTGCGAATGCAGATGCATCCCGTACCGCTACGATTGCGACCGATGAAGGTTACCTCCTGTTTGGTCATAACGGTTCTGGCATGAGCCTGTCCGACACGGTTGGCACAGACCCTTACGGTAAGCGTACCGACGCGGCCTGGCTGGTCCAGCGCAGTGGTTTTTCTCAGACAGTGTCTATGCACTTCGAGCTGCCGGTGCTGCCGGGCGCCTCGCAGGTGTTTCTGGCCGCCAGAAATGGCTCGGACAATTTTTCTGCCGGATACACTCTGAAAGGTGAAGTTGATACCGCGACGGGTGTGGTTAACGGCGTCAGCCTTGAGGACGGCGACTACCTGACTCTGTTTATTCTGATGGATACCGATGGCGATGGTGTGGTGGATGCTGATGATGCTTTCCCGGACGATCCTTCAGAGACCTCTGACTTTGACGGCGACGGCATTGGCGACAACGCAGACACGGATGACGACGGTGATGGCTACACAGATACCGATGAAACTTCTGCGGGCAGTGACCCGATGGATGCGGGCTCAGTGCCAGATGACAATGACGGCGATTTTATCTCAGACCTTAACGATACCGACGACGACAATGATGGTCTGACAGATACGGAAGAAGGGCTTCTCGGCAGTGATCCATTTAATGAAGATACTGACAGCGATGGTGTTGCAGACGGAATAGAGGTCGGTGGCGATGTTGCAGCACCGGTCGATTCAGATGGTGATGGTACGCCAGATGTTTTTGATACCGATAACGACAGTGATTCGGATGGTCTGTCAAACCTGGTGGAATACCGTATTGGCTCAGACCCTCTGTCGCGGGACTCTGATGGCGACGACTATCGTGATAACGAAGAGCTGGGCCTTGCACTACGGGGAGCAGACTCTGATGGTGACGGCATTGATGATGGTATCGATAGCTCGGTCATGATGCTTCCTGATCGCAATGGTGACGGTATTGCTGATGCCGCACTGTGGGATACCGATGGCGATGGTGTCGCGGACCTGCTTGACGCTGACAGCGATGATGATGGTCTTGCCGACAGCGTCGAACTGATGCTCGACAGCGATGGCGATGGCATAGCGAACGTACGTGATGCGGTAACCGTCAGCGGTGGTGGTGACGTCGATGGTGATTTTCTGCCAGATGCGTACGAGTGCTGCGGTGACGCCGACTATGACGGTCGCCCTGACTATAACGAAACCGATTCCGACAATGACTGGTTGAGTGACACCTTTGAGGCCGGCCTCTCGGGCAACGACACTGACCTTGATGGTTATGACGATACTTACGATGCCGACGTGAATGGTGACGGTGAAACAGACAATGGTCCGGATGCGGACAACGATGGTCGTCGGGATACCTGGGTGCCTCTGGATACTGATGGTGACGGCCTGCCGGATTATCGCGATACCGACTCCGATAACGACGGTCTCAGCGATGCTGAGGAGACAACTTACGGATCATTTATTTACGCAGACGAAGACAGTGACGGGATTCCTGATCACGTTGATCCGGTGTCGGGTGTCGACGGCGGTGACAGCGACGGCGATGGCCTGACCGATCTGGCGGAGTGTCCGCAGGGATATCCGTTGTGCACCGATACTGACTTTGATGGCATTCCTGATTACATGGAAGCGGGAGAGCTGGCTGGCGAGCCGGCTGCACCGGTTGAGTGTACTGAAAACTGCGATCCTGTTTCTGAAGCACCGGCGTTGGTTGGCGCGGATGCTGACATTGGCGTGTCGACCAGCCTCGGGAGCTTCTCTGCGGCCTGGGCTCTGCTGGCGCTGTTGCTTGTGCGTCGTCGCCACTGGGTGGCCCTGCTGCCTGCGCTGATGGTTTTTCCGGCTCAGGCGCTCGAAGTCTCTGAAGGGCGCTTCTACACCAGCGGCCGTCTGGATTACACCCTGTTCAGCCCGGAAGAGCCAGAGACTGGCGTCTCTTTTAACCAGCTGGAGGATACCGGATACGGTCTCGGGATCGGGTACGACATGCTGGATGCCTTTGCGATTGAGCTGGACTATTCCGATCGTGGAGAAGTCACGGCGACTCAGAATGAAGAGCATGTTGCTCTCAGTTACGGCGTGTCGACCTTCACAGCCAAGTGGTATCCCGATCTCTGGTACGCAAACCGACGATATGACGATGACTGGCCACGAAAACTGAACTGGTATATCTCCGGCGGTCTCAGCCGGATCTTTGTTTCTGGCTCTGCGGCAACCGAAACAGAAAATCAGCTCAATTTTATGGTCGGCGCGGGTGTCACCTACGGTCTTACCCGTCAGTTGCAGGCACGGGGTTCAGTTGAGCGGGTGGCCGGTGACGTCACGACGTTCGGCCTGAGTCTGGTCTGGTATCCGTTTGCAAAAGAAACCAGTGAGCGGGTGTCGTACGCGCCAAGAACAGAAGAAGTCCGGGCGATTCCGATTTATCGTCCGTCCCGTGCCTCCGATCCGGAAGTGAAGCAACGCGCTAATCCTGAGTGTGCTGTGGGAATGCGGCTGGATGTCGGTTTCCGTGAGGGATCTTCGAAATTACGTGAGAGTGAATCATCCGGTCTGGACCGGGTCATCGACGATTTCTTCCGTTGCAAAGGCGTCACTGTGGTTCTGGTGGCGGGACAGGATGATGAGGAAGAAAAAGCCGGGCTGTTGGCTAAGCGGCGTTCTGATAATGTCGAAACCTACCTCAATCAACGTGGGGTGCCCTCAGACCGGATCGTGCGTATTCACTGTGGGCTGAACAACTCTTGTGAACAACGTGATACTGATTCTGTGGGCGTGTTCTTCGGTCGTTAGTTTCGTACCGGCAATAAAAAAGGTGGCAGAGCCACCTTTTTTGTTTTGTACTGCCAGAGTAATCAGCTGGCCTTATTGAGCAGGTAGGTTGTCAGCAGGGGAACAGGGCGCCCGGTTGAGTTTTTCGAGGTGCCGTCGCCACCCCATGCCGGGCCAGCAATATCAACATGCGCCCAACGCGTGTCTTTGGTATAGCGTGACAGGAAACAGGCCGCCGTTGTGGCGCCCGCCAGAGGCCCGCCAATATTTGCCATATCGGCAAAGTTTGAATCCAGACCGGCCTGATAGTCTTCCTCAAGTGGCAGACGCCATACCCGGTCGCCAGAGTACTGACCCGCGCTCAGCAGCTCAGTCGCCAGCGCCTCATCTTCGGTGAATAGGCCGGAGTTTACTTTTCCGAGCGCAGCCATACAGGCGCCTGTCAGGGTTGCAACGTCTACGCAGGTCTGAGGCTTGTATTCACCGATAGCAAGGGTGAGGGCATCACAGAGCACCAGGCGACCTTCGGCATCTGTATTGAGAATCTCGACGGTCTGACCCGACAGGGTAGTGACAACATCCCCCGGCTTACTGGCGTTGCCCGCTGGCATATTTTCAGCACTGGTGATGACAGCCACGATGTTGATTGCTGGTTTCAGCTCGGCAATGGTTTTCATTGTGCCGAGGATGGAGGCAGCACCACACATGTCGTACTTCATTTCATCCATCTTGGCACCAGGCTTCAGGCTGATGCCGCCGGTGTCGAAGGTAATGCCTTTACCTACGATCATATGTGGAGCTTCATCGCCCGCACCTTTGTATTCCATGATGATAATTTTTCCGGGTTCAACCGAGCCCTTTGATACGGAGACAAAAGCACCGGCGCCCATCGCGTCCAGCTCGCTTTCGTCGTACACGCGGCAGCTGAATCCGGCTTCATCGCTCAGACGCTCAGCTTCTTCTGCCAGATACGTCGGGGTACAGATATTTGGTGGCATATTGCCCAGATCTTTGGCCCACGAGGTTCCCAGACCTTTTGCATCCGCAATTGTCAGGGCTGTCGTGACGTCTTCACCGATCCAGGTCAGCGCGTCTGCTTTTGGCGCTGCTTCTTTTTCGGGTTTGGTGGCCGTAAAGCGATATTGTGCGGCATGAATGGCCAGAACCAGTTGTTCGGCCCACCAGGCCTGAGGAAACTTCTCGCTCGCCAGGGCCGTCAGATCCACGGCGATACGACCTTTAATTGATGCCACTGACGCGGCAACTGCCTGCACGATTTTGCCAGCGGTTACTGTTGATACTTCGCCCTCGCCACTGCCAACGAGCAGCACACGGCGGGCTGCGATTCCTGAGACTGCGGGAAGAAGCAGTGTCTTGCCCGGTGCACCTTTGATATCACCCTCGTCGACGCGCGCTTTGATGAAACCATTGCTGGCGCTGTCTACCGCGGCCGCGCTGGCAGACAGAGCGCCGCTCTGATCGAGTGTGACGACCAGGCAATCTGCTGCTACTTCGTTTGCCTGACCTGTGAAAACCGAAAACTCCATGATGTCTCCTGAGTGACCTGTGCACATTGTGGATGGATAACTTTTATAGTGTGTGGGCGGAACGATAAAAAACAAGTGGCTGACTAACGGAGTTGAAAAAAACCGGTACAATGGCGCCTGTGTTTTATCCGATTCTGTGGTGCCGACTGTGACCACTGAGGCTTTGATTTGATTCTGTTCCGATACCTTGCGCGCGATGTGCTGTCGACAATGGCGGCTGTGACACTCGTGCTGCTTATGATCATGATGAGTGGCCGCCTGATTCAGCAGCTGGCCTCGGCGGCGGCCGGAGAAGTGTCACTCGAAATTGTGTTCTTCACTCTGCTGCTGCGTATGCCGTCTTTTCTGGAAATGATATTGCCGATGGCGTTGTTTATTTCCGTTCTGCTTGCTTACGGGCGGATGTACGCCGAAAACGAAATGACTGTCCTCAGTGCCACTGGCTTTTCCGAGAATCGTCTGCTGGGCTACACCCTGATTCCTACCTTCGCGGTGATGGTTGTCGTGGGCTTTTTTTCCTTGTATCTGAGCCCGACCGGCGCGCAGAAAATGGAAGACCTGTACCGTAAACAGGCTGAACTGACGGAGTTCGAACTGCTCGTGCCCGGACGTTTTCAGAGCACCAAAAAGGGCAGTCGCGTCACATATACCGAATCCCTGTCTGCGGATAAAACAGAGATGAATCACGTCTTCATCGCTGATGGAAATACCCTTCTGGTTGCTGAACGCGGCAGCCAGTATGTCAGTGACGAGACGGGCTCGCGCTTTCTCGAACTTCATGGCGGGCGTCGCTTCGACATTACGCCGGATTCGTTGCAGTACAGCGTGCTGGATTTCGAGAAATACGGTGTGAAAATAGCCGACGAGCCTGAGGAGCGGAAGAAACTCCGCCGGGAAGCGATCCCGACATCAGAGCTGTTTGATTCTGAGCACCCCAAGTTCCGCGCGCAGCTGCTCTGGCGGATTTCCCTCGTCATTATGGTGCCTGTGCTGATTCTGATCGCTTTCCCTCTGTCTAAAGTGAATCCGCGTCAGGGGCGTTTTGCCCGAATGTTCCCCGCGATTGTGCTCTTTATGGTGTATATCTCACTGCTGATCGCAATGCGTGGCATGATTGAGAAGAAGGGCTTTCCTGAGGCCGGACTCTGGGCGCTGCATCTGATTTATCTGGCGATCGCTCTGGCACTGCTTACCGGGCCGGGAGTGCTGCGCAGACTGCGTCTGAGGGCGATGAAATGAACAGACTCGACCGCTACGTTGGCCGCAATATTCTGATGGCAACTCTGGTTGTTATTCTGGTTATCGTTGGCCTTGATGCCATTTTTACTCTGGTCGATGAGCTGGATCAGCTGAAGGGCGGTTATGGCTTTACTGAGGCGCTTCAGTTTATGGCGCTGCGTCTGCCACGCCGTGCCTACGAATACATGCCGTTAGCTGCCCTGATTGGCTGCCTTGCGGGCCTGGGGAGCATGGCAGCAAACAGTGAGCTGACGGTAATGCGTGCTGCAGGATTGTCGGTCGGGCGGATCATCTGGGCAGTATTGAAACCGATCGCGGTACTTATGCTGGCTGGGTTGTTAGTGGCCGAGTATGCGATTCCGGTGCTGGAGCGTATCGCGCAGGCCCAGAAAGCCGTTGCCCAGGGGCAAGGGAACGTTCTGAGTGATCGGGAGCGCGGTTACTGGCATCGCGAAGGTGATCAGTTTATGCGCTTTACCGCCGTTGAACCTAACGGCGTGCTGCACGGTATTTCAATTTTCTCTTTCGATGACGATATGAATCTGACCCGTGTGATTGAGGCCGAGCGGGCGATCTATCAGCGCGGTGAGTGGCAGATGCAGAATATCCGCGATATGGAAATCAGTGAACTTCAGACCCGTGTGACGGAAGAGCGATCCCGTCACTGGGATTCGGAGCTGACACCTCAGAGCCTGAGTGTGGTGATGGTGGAGCCCCGGGACATGTCTATTTCAGGTCTCTACCGGTATGCCGACTATCTCAGCCGTCAGGGCCTGAATACCGACAACTACATGCTGTCTTTCTGGAAGAAGGTGACTCAACCGCTGGGAACCTTTGCGCTCGTTCTTCTGGGGGCTTCGTTTATCTTCGGGCCGCTGCGTCAGGTCACTGCAGGCTCACGGATATTCTCCGGCATTCTGGTGGGGCTGATCTATAAGTATCTGGAAGAGATGCTCGCTCCCGCCAGCATCGTGTTCGGGTTTGAACCTATCCTTGCCAGTCTGATTCCTATCGTCCTGAGCGGAGGTCTGGGAATCTATCTGTTGCGGCGGGCAGGCTGAGCCTGCTCCTCATCAGTCGGTGTTTTTCGGTTTGTAGACGATGCGGGTCAGTGACGCGATATCGTGCCAGGTGCGCTGTTTACCGTCGATCAGCATCCAGAAGAACCCCAGACCGAAGATAACCAGTGAAAAGAAGCCTGCTGCACTGCGCAGGATGCAATGGCTCAGGCGTACGGGCTTTTCGTCTTCAGTGATCAGGTAGAGCCCCCAGGATTTCATACCTATTGTTTGCCCCCCACGACGCCACGAGTGCATGTAGTACAGGAAACAGATGCTGTAGAAGAGCGAGAAGCTGACTGATGCCGGGAATTGTCCCGGCCAGTTACCGGTTGTCGCTTTGAGGATTCCGACCAGAACAAACCCTGTAACCAGATAAAGCGCCAGCAATACCAGTGCATCGTAAGCCATTGCTATCAGGCGGCGTAGCAGACCGGCGGTTGGGTAGTTCTGTAATGACATGATGAGCCTCGTCGTAGAAACAGATACGTCCATGCACTCGGTCAGGACGCTTTCGGGCGGCAATGTTACCATAAGCCGAAGTCATGATTCACAGGAGCCGTCGATGGCCAATCTTTATGAAATTCGTCGTGAATATACACAGGGGCGTCTGGATGAAACGACCGCTGCCGATAATCCTATGACTCAGTTTCACGCCTGGTTTGAGGCTCAGAAGGCTGAGCTGCCTGACGAGCCAACGGTTATGACATTGGCATCGTGTGACGCCGAGGGGCAGCCCTGGCAGCGTATCGTGCTGCTCAAGTCATACGACGATCAGGGATTTGTATTCTTCACCAACTACACCAGCAATAAAGGTCGTCATCTGGAGATGAATCCCCGTGCTTCGCTCCATTTTTCATGGCTGGTGCAGGAACGTCAGGTCATGGTGCAGGGCGTGGTTTCTAAGATCAGCCGTGAAGAAACAGCGGCATATTTTCATTCCCGCCCGAGAGAAAGTCAGTTGGGGGCGTGGGCGTCCCATCAGAGCCAGCCTCTGGCTGACAGGGCGACACTCGAAGCACGCTTCGCCCAGCTCAAAGAAGAATATGAAGGGAAGGAGATTCCGGTGCCGGATCACTGGGGGGGATATCGCCTGTCACCGCATCGTCTGGAATTCTGGCAGGGAGGGGAAGCCCGACTGCATGACCGTCTGGAATATGTTGTTGAGGGGCAGGGGTGGCACAAGCAGCGCCTTAACCCCTGATCACTGCCGAGAAGGCTCTGCTGTCAGAGCCTTTTCATCAGCTCGCGGCACTGCTGCACGTAGTGCCCACCAAACATCAGTGCGTGGTTCAGCAGATGAAACAGCTGATAAATTTCGCGCCGCTCCTGATACCCGGCCGGAATATCGTGATATTTCTGGTATCCCATATAAAAGGCCTGAGGAAAACGTCCGAACAGCTCGGTCATTGCCAGGTCGGCCTCGGCATCACCAAAGTAGCTGGCTGGATCAAACACGACTGTTCTACTGCTTTCCAGGTCTGGTACAAAACCAATATTTCCTGACCAGAGATCACCGTGAAGCAGGGCGGGTGCCGGTTGGTGACCTGACAGCATGTCATAACATTTTTCTGCGGTTACAGACGCGCGGGTGAATTTCTCTCCTTTCGCCTCCAGTGCTTTAAACAACGGCTCCAGTCGCTGACGCACAAAGAAGTCTGCCCAGCTGGAGTGCCACTGATTATTCAGGGCTGTCGTACCGCAGTAAGTCGTATGCTGAAAGCCATAGCCTTCTTCGCTGGTGTGGTTGTGCAGGTGTGCAATGCGCTGACCTGCGAGATACCAGTCACCGTGAACGGCCAGAGGAAGATGGTTAAGGAGCAGATAGCAGTAGCCGTCGACAATACCAGTCCCGAACGGAATTGCGGTATCCACCGAGCGTGTTCCTATGATTTTTAACAGTGACTTCATTTCTGCTGCAAACCGGTCACGCGCTCCCGGCTGATCAGGAATACGTTTTATAAAGTATTCGCCTGCTTCCGTAATCACGGAATACTGTTGCTGTGCTTCTGAATCCAGATGTTGTGAAAACCTGGTCACCGAACAGGCGTCAGGGGGAACCCACCCCTGATCAATCGCGTCGGCCAGGATGCGAGTCAGCACGTATTCGGCAGACTGGCCGCTGAGCTTATGTAGAGCCATGTTTCAGTCCTCAGGTGAACATCTGATCAGTATATTCTCTGACATCAGAATAAATTGAACCTGCATCACAGCTTAGAGTAACCATTGCCGGCATTGTGTAACCGGTGAGTATCTTACTGTCAGTATATGAAAACCGGCGGAAGAAGTTATCCTTCAGGGCCGTATGTACGACCTGTGGGTCTGGAAAGGCGGGTGTGGGATACAAAAAAAGACGGACATAAAAAAGCCCCGGTTCTTTTCAGAACCGGGGCTTTCAGAATCAGTGGTAGCTATGACTGGACTTGAACCAGTGACCCCAGCATTATGAATGCTGTGCTCTAACCAGCTGAGCTACATAGCCACTTCATACTTGGCCGCTTGTGCGTCTCAAGTGGCGCGTATTATGCCAGCATCCTGAAAGCTGTCAACAATTTTTAGTTACTATTTTCAAAGAGTTAGAAAACTTTCAGCCAGAAATAAAAAAGCCCCGGACTGTTTCAGCAGTGCGGGGCTTTCTGATACCAGAGCGGGGCGTTATCAGATAATGCCTTGCTCCTGCAGGTCAGCAATCAGGTTGTCCAGAGACTCCTGATCCGCCGCCAGGCTGATGTCTGCACCGTCGGCGCCGCCAGCCACCAGAGCCACCAGACCGTTGTCTTTCAGGATCTGAGCAGTATCGGCAGTGGCGATACCAGCTACACGTCCCATTTCATACAGACGACGGTCCAGCGCGTTAACTACGCTTACCGGATCTTCAGCATTGACTGCGACGATCGCTGGTTTCTGGTTGAAACGACGTGCTTTTTCAACAGCGCTTACTGGCGCTGAGTTGCCAGCAGATGCTGATGCACTGCCAACAATCATACCGGCACCGATGGTGACGTTAGTCAGTCGGTCGATGATGATGAAGGCGCCAGTGCCCGGAATCTTGCTGTAGGTATCAAACGGTACCGACTTATCCAGTGCAACTTCTACCAGAGCAATTTCGTTCAGTTTCACCTGGTCGGCTGCACTCTGTTCAAGAGTGTTAACGTCAATCAGGTGATGAACCTGGCTGACAGTACCTGTGGTAGCACTGGAGGCGAACTTAAGGTCGTATGGCTTACCCGGAACCATTGGGTTCTCAGTCATCCAAACGATGTTCGCGTTCAGACGGTTACCTACTTCCGGGCGGTCATCGACTTTAACGATGACGTCGCCGCGGCTGATATCAATTTCGTCTTCCAGAGTCAGGGTAATTGCCTGACCCACGAAGGCTTCTTCCAGATTGCCGTCATAAGTAACAATGCTTTCGACTTTAGACGTCTTCTGTGATGGCAGTGCCATGATGGTTTCGCCGGGCTTGATGGTGCCCGCTGCGACAGTACCGCAGAAACCACGGAAATCGAGGTTTGGACGGTTAACGTACTGCACAGGAAGACGGAAGTTGTCGAGGTTCTTGTCTTTGGCAACTTCAACGGTTTCCAGAATCTCCATCAGAGTCTGTCCCTGGTACCAGGACGAACGGGCAGACTTTTCTACGACGTTGTCACCCTCGAGGGCAGACATAGGCACAAAGTAGATATTGTCGAGGTGGAGCTTCTTAGAGAACTCAAGGTAGTCCGCCTGAATTCTGTTGAAGGTTTCTTCATCAAAATCCAGCAGGTCCATCTTATTCACTGCAACGACGACGTGCTTGATACCCAGCAGTGACGCAATAAAGCTGTGACGCTTGGTCTGAGTCTGAACGCCGTAGCGGGCATCAATCAGAATGATCGCCAGGTCGCAGGTAGACGCGCCTGTCGCCATGTTGCGGGTGTACTGCTCGTGTCCCGGGGTGTCAGCGATGATGAATTTACGCTTGGCCGTAGAGAAGTAGCGATAGGCAACGTCGATGGTGATGCCCTGTTCGCGTTCCGCCTGAAGTCCATCTACCAGCAGGGCAAGGTCAATTTTCTCGCCGGTGGTACCGGATTTCGCGCTGTCTTTTTCAATCGCTGCCAGTTGATCTTCGTAGATCATTTTAGAGTCATGCAGCAGTCGGCCGATCAGGGTTGATTTACCGTCGTCGACGTTACCGCAGGTCAGGAAACGCAGCAGTTCTTTGTTTTCGTGTTGCTTCAGGTATTCGAGAATATCGGAAGCAATCAGATCAGATTGGTGTGACATATCAGAAGTACCCCTCTTGCTTCTTCTTCTCCATTGAGCCGGAGGAATCATGGTCAATTGCCCGGCCCTGACGTTCAGATGTGGTGGTCAGGAGCATTTCCTGAATGATTTCAGGCAGTGTCGCAGCTTCCGACTCTACTGCACCGGTCAACGGGTAGCAGCCCAGGGTACGGAAACGGACGGATTTCATTTCAGGCACTTCGCCTTCTTTCAGAGGCATACGGTCATCGTCGACCATAATCAGCATGCCATCGCGCTCAACCACAGGGCGCTTGTCAGCAAAGTAGAGCGGTACCAGTGGAATGCTCTCCAGGTAGATGTACTGCCAGATATCAAGTTCGGTCCAGTTAGACAGAGGGAATACACGGATGCTTTCGCCCTTGTTTACTTTACCGTTGTAGATGTTCCAAAGTTCAGGACGCTGATTTTTCGGGTCCCAGCGGTGCTTGCTGTCACGGAACGAGTACACGCGCTCTTTGGCACGGGATTTCTCTTCGTCACGACGTGCTCCACCGAAAGCGGCATCGAACTTGTATTTGTCGAGGGCCTGTTTCAGCGCCTGAGTTTTCATCACGTCAGTGTGCTTCGATGAACCGTGCGTGAATGGGCCGATGCCCTGTTCAACACCTTCCTGGTTCGTGTGGACGATCAGCTCCATGCCAATTTCTTTCGCCATCTTGTCGCGGAACTCGATCATCTCGCGGAATTTCCACGTTGTATCCACATGCATCAGAGGGAAAGGTGGCTTGCCAGGGTAGAATGCTTTGCGCGCAAGGTGCAGCATAACCGCAGAGTCCTTACCGATAGAGTAAAGCATGACGGGGTTATCGAACTCGGCAGCCACTTCGCGGATGATGTGAATACTCTCCGCTTCCAGCTGCTTCAGATGGGTAAGGTTGTAGTCGGTCATAGTCGGCCTGAATGCTCCCGGAAGGTGTAAAACCGGCAAATTAAAATTTGCGGCAATATACCAAGGTGGCAGGTATATAAAAAGGATGTTTCAATAACATTTGGCTATATCAATATGGTCTTACATTCGACTAATTTCTGTAGATGACATCCCCGGGGAGTGGTTCCTATGTCTGGTGAAACAAAGCAGGTGATTCACGGGCCGGCCGGCGCACTGGAGGCCCGCGTGCAACTGCAGGGATCTTCCTGTGGTCTGCTGATGTGTCACCCGCATCCTCTATTCAGTGGCACCATGGATAATAAGGTGGTCACTACCGTGACCCGGGCTGCCCGGGATCTGGGTCTGAGCACGCTGCGTTTTAATTTCCGGGGTGTCGGGGAAAGCGAAGGGCAGCATGATGACGGCCGCGGTGAAGTGGAGGATGTCCTTGCTGCTGTGCGCTTTGCGCAGGAAGAACTGGGTTGGGATAAAGTCATTCTGGCAGGATTTTCATTCGGCGCCGGTATGGCCTGTCTTGCGGCTCCTGACGTGGCTGAGTCTCTCCAGGGCCTGATTCTTATTGCGCCGGCGGTTCACCATTTCGATGCTCCGAACAGCCTTCCATACGAGTTTGAGACCTGGGTTCTGATGGGCGAGGAGGATGAAGTCGTGCCGTTCGACGAAGTCAGCGATTGGGTTGAAAGGGTAGTTCCGCAGCCACACTGGCATACGTTCCGTGACACCGGGCATTTCTTTCATGGTCGTCTGGGCGACCTGCGCGACAGTATTAAGGAAGAATTGTCGGGTTTCATCAGATAGTCGGGCATTCTGCGCCGCATAGGTTTGCACTTTTGCGGGGGCCGCTGTACATTTCGCAGCCCGAAAATCCTGTGATGGAGAAAGCGCGTGTCCACCCCATGGGAACTGTACCAGGCTGATCTTCAGCGTGATGACTTCTCTTATGATGCAGCGCAGGAGATGGCTGTTCAGCATCTTCAGCGACTGTACGATGACCTTCTTGCGGCTGAAAAGCGTCGCACGGAACTGAGTGCGCTCAGTCGCCTGAGTGCCCGTTTTTCGAGGAAGAAACCTGTGCCAGAAAGAGGTCTTTACTTCTGGGGCGGGGTTGGCCGTGGAAAGACTTACCTGGTCGATACCTTCTACGACGCTTTGCCAATCAAGCGTAAGATGCGCACGCACTTCCATCGCTTTATGCAGCGGGTTCATCAGGATCTTACTCAGCTTTCCGGTGAGAAAAATCCACTTAAGATTGTGGCCGACCGGATTTCTTCTGAGGCGGTGGTGATCTGCTTCGATGAGTTCTTTGTATCTGATATCGGCGATGCCATGATCCTGGGCAGTCTGATGGAAGAGCTTTTTGGTCGTGGGGTCACTCTGGTCGCGACGTCCAATATTGTTCCGGATGGTCTTTATAAAGACGGTCTGCAGCGTGCCCGCTTTATGCCAGCCATCCGCCTGCTCAATGAATTCACAGAAGTTGTGAACGTTGATTCGGGGGTCGACTATCGCCTGCGTACACTCGAACAGGCCGAGTTGTATCATTTCCCCCTCGATAGTGGGGCCAATGAGAGTCTTCAGCGTAGCTTCGACAGTCTGATTGCAGACGACCGGCACATTGAAACAAATACCAGTATCGAGATTCTTGGTCGCAACATTCCGGCGCGCGCGGTATGTGATGACATTGCCTGGTTTGATTTCAAAGCACTGTGCGATGGTCCGCGGTCACAGAACGACTACATCGAAATGGGTAAGCTGTTTCACGCCGTGATTATCTCGGATGTGCCTGTTATGGGGCTGAAGAACGATGATCTGGCGCGTCGCTTCATTAACCTGATTGATGAATTTTACGACCGCGGTGTAAAAGTCATTATGTCCGCGGAGGCAGCGATTCCGGATATCTATGGCAAAGGTAAGCTGGAATTTGAATTCCAGCGCACTACATCCCGAATGCTGGAAATGCAGTCGCACGACTATCTTGTCCGGGAACACCGCCCAGAGTAAGGTTCCGGCCAGATTCCGTCCGGAGTCTGGCCAGTTATTCACATTGTGATGTCGGTCTGACATCGAATCGCCGAAAGTCAGGCATTTCCGCAGGCCTGAACTACACTCAAGGTACGATTTACGCAGGGGATTATGATGGATCTTGTCCGTTACCTGATGTTGTGCCTGTTTGCCGGCATGGCCTGTATGGCGCACGCCAATCACGTTGGTTCTGCCTCACACGATGAGCCGGTTAATATTCTTGATCTTGATTCTGGTTTTAGCCTGGACCCAGTAACTGGTTTTATTGAAGATGCGGGTGGCGATCTGGTTATTGCCGATGTGGAAGCAATGGACTGGACGTACACTGGCGATGGCCTGTCTTTCGGTTATACCGACTCTGTATACTGGTTCCGGTTGGAGTTAGAGAACCCTTCGACCATATCTCAGCACCGACTGGTTGGTATTTCCTATCCCGTGCTTGATTACATTGAGCTGTACCGGCGCTCGGGTTCAGAGGATTCCTGGGACGTCATCAGTCTGGGCGATAAGCAGCGCTTCCAGAACCGCCTGATTTCTCATCGTCATTTTATCGTTCCGCTGGATCTGAAAGCGGGAGAAACTCAGGAATGGATTTTTCGGGTCGACACCTCGAGCTCTATGCAATTTCCGCTGAATCTCTGGGAGGAGCGGAGCTTCTTTGTGCATGATCAGAATCAGCTGCTCGGACTGGGGCTGTACTACGGCATCATGCTGATCATGGTGTTTTATAATCTGTTCGTCTTTTTCTCGGTTCGTGAAGCAAATTATCTGTTTTATGTACTTTATGTTGGCTGTATGGCCGGTTTTCTCGGCAGCCTTCAGGGGATCAATTTCCAGTATCTCTGGCCGGAAGCGACGCAATGGAATGATCAGAGCATTGTCGTGCTACTTGCGGGTGTCGTCATATTTGCAGGTACTTTCACGCGAAACTTTCTCTCGCTACCGAGCAGTGCGCCAATCCTTAACCGCTTATTAACGTTGCTGATAGCCTCGTGTGTCGGCATTGTATTTCTGAGCAACCTTGTGCCGTATCACACGCTGATCCGCTTGCTGATTGTTATCGCGATGGTAGCGATGACCTGTGCAATTTATCTGGGTATTGTGAACTGGAGCAAGGGCTTTACTGCAGCCCGTTATTACACCGTTGCGTGGACGAGTTTCCTGTTCGGTGGAATTATTCTGGCGTTGAATAAATTCAATATTATTCCCAGAAACTTTGTCACCGAGAACTCGCTGCAGATCGGATCGGCACTGGAAGTGATTCTGTTGTCATTCGCGCTTGCTGACCGACTGAATCAGGAAAAGCGTGAACGCTACGAAGCCCAGATCAGCGCACTGGAACATGAGAAATTGGCCCGTCGTGCTCAGACTGAAGCACTGGATCAGGAAAGAAATGCGCGCCTGGCACAGGAAAAGGCATTGGAACATGAACGCGCAGCCCGGGAAGCTCAGGCAAAGGCTCTGGATATTCAGAAGCGGGCGACAGAGACTCTCGAATTGCGAGTTAAAGAGCGGACGCTTGAATTAGAGAGCGTCAACCGTCAATTGGAAAAAATGAGTACCACGGATGCGCTTACTAATGTTCGCAACCGTCGCTTCTTCGATGAGCATATGGCGAAGGAATTTGCGCTGGCGGTGCACGACAGCTCTGAGCTTGCGGTGCTTCTGCTTGATATTGACCACTTTAAGCAGATAAACGATCGCTATGGACATCAGGCGGGCGATGAAATTCTGAGGTGTGTCTCCGGTGCTATCCGTGAAGAGGTCGGTAACGATGACCTGGTTGCGCGTTATGGTGGTGAAGAATTTGTTGTGACTCTGCCGGGTGTTTCAACAGAGTCCGCGATGAAGATTGCGGAGGATATTCGTGAGGCGATAGCCGGGCTCAATTTCGAGAGGATTTCAACCGATCTCCACGTCACCATCAGTATTGGTGTCAACGCAGGAGTGCCCTCGCCAGAGGGCAGTCAGGATCAATGGGTCCGGGATTCGGATGAGGCGTTGTATGCCTCCAAGGAAAATGGACGCAACCAGGTAACGCTTCATCATCCGGTTGCTTAGTCCTGCATAAAAAAAACGCCCCTTTTCCGGGGCGTTTTTTATGCGTCGGTTTTGCTCTGGTAGCCGACCCTGAAGCCGCCCCAGTGTTTTCCGTTAACATAGATGGGAACGGACAGGTCGTGCATAACCTCGCCGGTATCTCTTTTATAGGTCTGAAGCAGGAATGGACGGGTGTTGCTTCCACAGCGGGAACCGGTCCGGTCGGTGAATATTCGCTTCGTCCGGTTATTAACCAGATCGGTTTTGTAGTTGCCGGTGAGTGGCTGTGAATAGCGTTTGTTGTGGGTCGGGAAATAACCTTTGTCGTCCACAGCACCCGCGTAGGCGATAAATGGGTTTCGCTCGAGGATTGGTTCCTGCACCGCAGGGAGTACCTGATCGGTAAAGGTGTCGAACGTCGTGCTGTATTTTTTCGGGACGGTATTGGGAATTTCTTTATAGTCGCGTGAGAACAGATCAGACTGACTTATGCGCCCACTGGCGATGGCCTCTTCGAAAATGGCGCCTATCTGTTGCGCAGCCTGTTCAGCTTCGTGGCGCACCACATCGTGGGGGTCTCCCATGCTGCTTTCACCAAACGATTCGTAAATCTTTTCTGCTGTTTCAGAAAGGGCCATGGAGCGCTCTGCGATGGAAGATACTTCTTTTTCTGTGCTTTCCAGGCGGGTGTTGGTCTGAGTCACGATGGAGGTAATGTCCCGTATGTACTCGCTGTTACTGTTTACATTGCCGACCAGTGCATTCACTTCGGTCTGAATGGCTTCAGAGCGGGAGTTGATTTCCGAGAGATGCTGACCCACCGCCTGCGTCAGATGAACACCCTGGTCGATTGTTGAGATCAGGGACTGACTGTTGGATACCGCATGTTTAATTTCGGTATTGATTTCGGCCACTGTCTTGCCAATCTGCTCGGTGGCGTTCGATGTTTTGGCGGCCAGAGCACGGACTTCGTCCGCAACGACGGCAAATCCTCGCCCCTGCTCACCAGCGCGTGCGGCTTCTATCGCTGCGTTCAGGGCCAGAAGGTTCGTCTGTTCAGCGATATCGCTGATGATGCTGGTGACGGTTTTAATCTCTTCTGATTTTGCTTCCAGCTGCGCGATCATATCTGCGTTGTTTTTAACCAGGTCCCGTGTGCCTTCCATCTGTGGAATGGTCTTGTTGATGGCTTCAGAGCCTTTGTGATTGATCGACATGGCTTCGTTTGCTGCATTAGCCACGGACTGCGTCTGGCGCACCATTTCTTCAATCGTGCCTGAGATGCTGCTGGTACTCGAGACAATCTGATTACTGTCTTTGGCTTCCTCGTGGATCCGATTTTTCAGCTGGTCGGCGGCAAACGACATCTCGGCGGCAGCAATGGCGATACGACTGCCATTCGCGGACAGCTCCTGTTGGGTTGAATGCACTTTGTCCAGGTACTGATTTACATCGTTGCGCTCGGCTTTCAGCCAGGAGGGCGGAGTGCTGAGGTCAGGCTGGTGAGTCCGGAGTGAATGCAGAGTCTGCCGGATGAAGAGCGCAATCGGTTTGACCACAAAAAACTGGGTAGCGACAGCGGCACATATGCCGGCGCCCAGGGCGGTGGCAATTGCGGCGGCTGCAGGGCTGGCCGTCACTGTGGTCGTCAACGCGGCAGCAGCTGCACCGCCAATGGCGGCCGATACCGCGGGTATGGCAATAAGACGTGGTAGGTTCTGCATCCTGTACACTCCTTCGAATATACAGACAGAATAGCCAATCAGGCCAGTTGGGTAGGAGGATGGTCGTAAAAAATACTGAATATTGACCCGTCTCATGACACTGGCAGAGAAAGATTCTTAAAAGTCACTTTGAGGCAACAGAAAGTTATAACGCAGATCAGACATAAGATCGTAGAAAGTCGAAGCCAGAGAAGATACTGAGGGAGGTATAAGTAGATGGTGCCGAAGGAGAGACTCGAACTCTCACGGGCGTTAGCCCACTGCGACCTGAACACAGCGTGTCTACCAATTCCACCACTTCGGCAAAAGGGTGTAACGACCTGAGTCGTTTACAAGCTACACCATTAAAACGATAGGATATTAATGGTGCCCAGGGGGAGACTCGAACTCCCACGAGCGTAAGCTCACTGCGACCTGAACACAGCGTGTCTACCAATTCCACCACCTGGGCGCGGTGTAAGTGTTGTTGCTGACTGACGTAGAATTGCACCATCTTCATTCAGAAGGATGGTGCCCAGGGGGAGACTCGAACTCCCACGAGCGTAAGCTCACTGCGACCTGAACACAGCGTGTCTACCAATTCCACCACCTGGGCGTCTGTCAGTGCAAGGCACTTAACTACTGACCTGATCTCCGTAGAATGCTGAATTCTTGGTACCAGAGGCCGGACTCGAACCGGCACACCCGAAGGCGGGGGATTTTGAATCCCCTGCGTCTACCAATTTCGCCACTCTGGCAAAACAGCATCGGTCAGTGGCGGCGTATGATACTCAGTATTTTTGTCGCGTCAATAATTTTTTCTAAGTATTTCCTTAACTTAGCAGGGTATCTCCCGTAAACTCTGCGCATCTTTCAAACACTGATCTTTTTGTGATCAGTCAGACCTGTTAGCTGTTATGAAAACCAGTGATTTTTCTTTTGATCTGCCGGATGAACAGATTGCGCGTTATCCCGTAGCTGAGCGCAGCGCATCGCGCCTGCTGGTGCTGAATCCGGTATCGGGTGACACGTCGGATCATATTTTCAGAGACATTGAAGCCATGCTGGACCCCGGTGATCTGCTGGTGTTCAACAACACGCGGGTGATACCTGCGCGACTCTATGGCGAGAAACTCTCTGGTGGGAAGCTTGAAGCGCTGATCGAGCGTGTGACGGGCGAGCACGAAGTATTGGCTCATCTGCGCAGTTCGCGTTCGCCGAAGCCGGGGCAGCAGATTCGTCTGGGAGACGTCCTTGTCGACGTTATTGATCGTGAAGGTGCGCTTTTCCGGTTGCGCTTCAATGATTCCCGCTCTGTCTTTGACATCCTCGACGACATAGGACACATGCCGCTCCCGCCCTATATGGAGCGTGAAGACGCCGACGAAGATAAAGAGCGCTACCAGACGGTATACGCCGAGAAGCCGGGCGCGGTTGCTGCACCTACCGCAGGGCTGCACTTTGATGAGCCTCTGATGGCTCGCCTGAAAGAGAAAGGAGTGCGCTTTGCATTCGTCACCCTTCACGTCGGTGCGGGTACCTTTCAGCCAGTGAAAGTCGAGGATGTGACCAAGCATGTCATGCACTCAGAGTACATTGAAGTCGGTGATGACGTCGTTGAAGCCGTGAATGCGACCCGCGCAGCAGGGAAGAGGGTTGTTGCGGTTGGTACAACGTCGGTGCGCAGTCTCGAAAGTGCCAGTCAGTCGGGTGAGATTGCTCCGTTCGCGGGTGACAGTGAGATTTTTATTTACCCGGGTTATCGCTTCCGCAGTGTGGACGCGATTGTCACTAACTTTCACCTGCCAGAATCCACCCTGATTATGCTTATCTCAGCGTTCGCCGGGCGTGATAATACCCTCGCGGCATACGATCATGCGGTGAAGGCTAACTATCGTTTTTACAGCTATGGAGACGCTATGTTCCTTCCGTGTGCTGCACCACAGGAGAACTTCTGATGTCCCGTGAATGTTTTATGCAGTTCGAACTGCACCAGGCCGATAAGGACGGGAGCTTTGCCCGTCGCGGCACTATTACCTTCCCGCGTGGCAAGGTCGAAACACCGGCGTTTATGCCTGTCGGAACTTATGGCTCAGTTAAGGGGCTGAATCCAGAGCAGATCGAAGCACTGGGAGCCCATATTATTCTCGGGAATACCTTCCATCTGATGCTTCGCCCCGGGACTGACATCGTCAAGGCGCACGGCGATTTGCATGATTTTATCGGTTGGGACAAACCAATCCTGACGGACTCGGGTGGCTTCCAGGTCTTCAGTCTTGGCGATATGCGCAAAATCACTGAAGAAGGTGTGACGTTCGCATCGCCAGTTAACGGCGACAAAGTGTTGATGACCCCCGAAAGCTCCATGGAAGTGCAGCGTGACCTGGGCTCAGACGTCGTTATGATCTTCGACGAGTGCACGCCATATCCGGCGACTCATCAGGAGGCGGCGGATTCAATGCGTCTTTCTCTGCGTTGGGCAGAGCGTTCTAAAAACGCCCATGGGGAGAACCCGTCGGCGCTGTTCGGAATCATACAGGGCGGAATGTACGAAGACCTGCGCGAAGAATCCCTGCAGGGGCTCCTCGACATCGGATTTGATGGTTATGCCATTGGTGGTCTGAGTGTCGGCGAGCCGAAAGATGACATGATGCGCGTACTGCGTCATACCGCGCCGAGAATGCCTCAGGATAAGCCACGCTACCTGATGGGTGTTGGTAAACCAGAGGATCTGGTGGAAGGAGTGCGTAGAGGTGTGGATATGTTCGACTGCGTCATGCCAACCCGCAACGCACGCAACGGCCATCTTTTTACACACTCTGGGGTTGTAAAACTGCGGAATGCCGCCAATAAGACTGATACCGGGCCAATTGATTCGTATTGCGATTGTTATACCTGTAAGAATTACAGCCGCGCGTACCTGCATCACCTTGATAAATGTGGGGAAATGCTGGGGGCGTCACTGAACACCATTCACAATCTGCACTACTACCAGACCTTGATGGCTGGTTTGCGCCGTGCTCTGGAAGAAGGTACATTTGCCGCTTTCGTCGACGACTTCTATGCCCGCCGCGGACGCACGACTCCGCCGCTGGATGCACCGGAAAACGATTAACTTTTTACTATTAAAGACGGGCGTTGCCCGACATTGGGAGACACAATAAATGAAAGCATTACTGACCCTGATGGCTGCTGCCACTCCTTCTCTGGCTCTTGCTGAAGGTGCACCTGTGAGTGGAGATCCTATGGGGGCAACTGGTCAGCTGATTTTCCTGGGTGGTTTCCTGCTGATTTTCTACTTCCTGCTGTGGCGTCCACAGTCCAAGCGTCAGAAAGAACACAAAAACCTGATCGCAGCCCTGGCAAAGAACGATGAAGTCGTCACCGCGGGCGGTATGCTCGGTAAAGTCATCAAAGTAACGGATGAGTTTGTTGTCATCGAAGTTGCTGACGGTGTTCAGTTCCCGGTACAGAAAGTCGCCGTGACTGCGGTTCTGCCGAAGGGCACAATCAAAGAAGTAAAAGCGTAAGTCAGCGCTGATCCGGACGGTCTCTTTACAGAGGCCGTTTTTTTATCTGAAGGAACAAGGGCTGTCGTATGCTCAATAAATATCCTCTCTGGAAAAACCTGCTGATCATCGTTGTGATCGCTATGGCGTTTATATACGCCGCTCCGAACCTGTATCCACCTGACCCGGCGATTCAGGTGACACCGGCGCAGGCTGGTGCAGAAATGTCAGAATCCACCCTCAGAGAAGTCAGGGCCGCACTGGACAGTGCTGGCATTGGTTATTTTGGCGAGGAAGTGAAGGGCAGTACTGCATTGCTGCGCCTTGAGAAAACTGACGATCAGCTGCCCGCCAAGGCGGTGATTCAGCGTCGTGTGGGTGACGAGTTTATTGTGGCTCTGAATCTGGCACCAACGACTCCGGAATGGCTCGTAAATCTGGGTGCTGGCCCTATGACTCTCGGTCTGGACCTCAGTGGTGGTGTGCACTTCCTGATGGAAGTTGACATGGAAGAGTACGTTAAAAGCCGGATCAGCAATTACCGCGAAGACTTCCGTAACCGTCTGCGTGAAGAAGATATCCGCTATCGCCGCATCATTGTGGAAGGGGATACCGTACGTTTGAGTTTCCGGGAAGAAGAAAAACGCTCGGAAGCCCGTGCCTTTATCAATCGCGCCTACAACAATGAGTTTCTGATCACTGAAGAGACCGATGTCGATGGTAACTCTGATCTGCTGCTGCGGATTACTGAACAGAAAATCCGCGATTTTGAAGACTATGCGGTAAAACAGAACCTCCTGACCTTGCGTAACCGGGTGAACGAACTGGGTGTGGCTGAGCCATTGGTCCAGCGTCAGGGCCGCAACCGTATTGTGGTTGAGCTGCCGGGTGTGCAGGATACGGCAGAAGCCAAAAAGATTCTGGGTAAACAGGCGAATCTTGAATTCCGCCTTGAGGCCGAACCTGGTGCGAGCCGGTTCTCTACTGAAGAATATCCGTTCCGGAACAACGAAGGGCGTACCGCGCGCCTTGAGAAGAAAGTCATCACCACGGGCGACAGCGTAACAAACGCTATTTCCGGCTTTGATGAGAACAGCTTCCCTCAGGTCAACATCAGCCTCGACGCCAAAGGCGGTGCGATGATGACGCAGGTCACCAAGAAAGCGGTACAGCGTCGCATGGCGGTACTGTTTGTCGAGCGTAAGCCTCGCACGACCTATGAAATGGTGGACGGGGTAGAGCAGGCCAAGACTGTTCAGGTTGTTGAAAAATCGATCATCTCTCTGGCGACGATTCAGTCTGTGTTGGGCTCCAGCTTCCGTATCACCGGCCTTGAAGCTGCTGAAGCTTCAGAGCTGGCACTGCTGCTGCGCTCCGGTGCACTGGCTGCTCCGATGGATTTTGTTGAAGAACGCACCGTTGGTCCAAGCCTGGGTAAAGAAAACATCGAAATGGGCGCACGCTCAGTGGTTGCGGGCCTGATTCTGGTTCTGGTTGCCATGCTGGTGTTCTACCGCACCTTCGGGTTACTGGCGAACATCGCGCTGACCGTTAACCTCGTTCTGCTGGTGGCGTTAATGTCCATCATTGGTGCCACCCTGACACTGCCGGGTATCGCCGGTATCGTACTGACCGTCGGTATGGCGGTAGACGCCAATGTACTGATCTTCTCGCGGATCAGAGAAGAGCTGAGGAATGGCCGTTCGCCGCAACAGGCAATTCATGAAGGTTATGATCGTGCCTTCCTGACCATCTTTGATGCCAACCTGACAACCCTGATTGTTGCCGTGATTCTGTTTGCCGTCGGCACCGGTCCGGTTAAGGGCTTCGCTGTTACTCTGTCTTTCGGCATTCTGACGTCGATGTTCACAGCGATTATGGTGACACGAGCGTTGACCAATATGATCTATGGCGGCCGCCGTGTTAGCAGCCTGTCAATCGGAGGAAAAGTATGAAAACTGTAGATTTTATGCGTTTCCGCCATGTCGCGAGTGCGCTTTCGTTAATTCTGATTGTGGTGTCTGTGGCATCCATCGCTGTTCGTGGCCTGAACTTCGGTCTGGACTTCACGGGCGGTACGCTGCTTGAGGTGGAGTATGAAACTCCTGAGCCTCTGGATGGTGTGAAGCGGATCCTCGATGATGCGGGTTATCGCGACGTTGTTGTGCAGAACTTCGGTTCTGAGACAGATATTCTCGTCCGTATGTCTGAAGCCTTCCGTGATGATCTGGGCAACGAAGTACTGGGGCTGCTGCAGGAAAGTGCAACCGATAACAAGCTGACTCTTCTGCGCAGCGAGTTTGTTGGGGCAAGCGTTGGTGAAGAGCTGCGTGACCAGGGCGGGATTGCCATGCTGATCGCCCTGTTCGTGGTGATGGCTTATGTTGCTTTCCGCTTTCAGTGGAAATTCTCGCTGGGGGCCGTCCTGGCTTTGTTCCACGACGTGATCATCGTGATCGGCATGTTCGCACTGTTTCAGTGGGAGTTTGATCTCAATGTGCTCGCGGCACTGCTGGCGGTTATTGGTTACTCGCTGAACGATACCATCGTTGTGGCAGACCGGATCCGTGAGAACTTCCGTATCAGCCGGGTCGGTGGACCGATAGAGATCATCAACGAATCACTCAGCCAGACGCTGGGGCGCACCCTGATGACCTCGATTACGACCTTGCTGGTGCTGGTTGCGCTCTTCTTCCTGGGTGGCGACATCATTCACAACTTTGCTCTCGCGCTGACCATTGGTATTGGTGTGGGTACCTATTCATCCATCTACATTGCGGCAAATCTGTTGCTGATGTTCAACATCAGCCGTGAAGATCTGCTGCCACCTGAAGTGGAAGAAGTGGATGACATGCCTTAAGGGTGGTCACTGTGAAGTCTGTATAAACACCGGGGGCCAGCAGGCCCCCGTGTTGTTCCTGTATCCGGATAGGGAGTTGCTGTCTTGCTGAGTTACCGCCACGCATTTCATGCGGGAAATTTCGCCGATGTACTGAAACATCATGTGCTGGTTCATGTGCTGAATTATATGGCGCGCAAAGATAAGCCCTATACCTACGTTGATACGCACTCGGGCGCAGGCCTGTATTCTCTGCGATCAGAGAGTGCTGGTAAGAACCGGGAATATGAAAATGGAATAGGGCGCCTGCTGAAGAACGCCCCTTCCGCACTGGATGATTATCTTCAGGTGGTCACCGCATGCGAGCGTTTTGGAGAAGACCTTTATCCGGGGTCTCCTGAAGTGGCCCGTCAGCTTCTGCGGGAGCAGGACAGGGGCTTCCTGTACGAGCTGCACCCTTCGGATTCGGCGATTCTGGCCGACCACTTTTCTGGCGATCGCCGCTTCCGGACTGACCAGAGCGACGGGTTCGCAGGTCTGCTGGCACATATGCCACCGGCCTCGCGACGTGGTGTTGTTCTGATGGATCCGCCTTATGAAATAAAAACAGATTATCAGGCTGTCGTTGAGGCACTGGTGAAGGCCCATCGGCGCTTTGCAACGGGCACGTTTATGATCTGGTACCCCGTGGTGGATCGTGCTCGCATCTCCGATATGCTCACGCAGATTCAGCAGAGTGGAATCCGCAGGGTGCAGCGTTTCGAGCTGGGGTTGTCGCCTGATACTGAGGGGCGTGGCATGACGTCATCCGGAATGATTGTGGTGAACCCTCCCTATACGCTGAAGGCTGAAATGGATGTCCTGCTGCCAGACCTGGCAGCCAGATTGTCGGAGCAGGGATGCTGGGTCAGCGAAGATGTTGTTGGTGAATGAGATAAGGGCCAGAATCAGACGTCTGTTTAAAACAGTCATGTGTGTCCGCTGATGCCAGGCCGCAAAGATCTGTTGCAATTCAGGCCATGACAATGGTATCAATTTACTCAATAACACTGATTTCAGGCGGGGGTGATAACCCGCCACCGACGGGTGGATTTCTGCAGCTGCAGAGCCATAACAATAAAAAAATGTATCAATCCGCGACATTCGCTTATGCAGGCCTTTCACATAAAAATTTACGCGGTATCCTGCCGCATTGCTGTCCGGTACCATGGGATCGTGGGGCGCGAACCGGTGTGTGTAAGTTGTCCCGGACAGGCATACAAAAATAATTAAGGAAGCAGAATGAAAGCCAAAATTCTTCTCGCCAGCTTGTTTGGCCTTTTGTTCCTGTCGCCAGCCTGGGCGGCTGGTACCTCTGATGATCTGGAGTCTCGCCGGAACTCAAAGCTTGAAGCGACGGTAATGAACCCGAACCTTCCTCTTGAAAAGCGTATCCGCGCGCTCAAGAAGCTACAGAAAGACGAAATGGTCGATGGCCGTATCCTGCGAACCTTTTGTGTCTGGGATCCACTGGGCAAAGCGGGCCCCATCTCTTCTACCGTTGATGATCAGAAACTGCGTTCACTGCATTACGGCATGGATCTTACGGTGATCACTTTTCAGGATGAAAACCAGCTGATTGAAGCTCTGCGCAATGAGAGTCAGTGCGATGCGGCGCTGATCCGTGGTGCAGCCGCGATGGAATTCAACCGTTTCGCCGGCACCATTGAAGCGGTAGGTGCCTTGCCTGACCGACAGCATCTGCAGTTGCTGATGCAGGTAATGGCTAATCCGCGCATGGCGCCGCGGATGTCGAATGGCAAATATAAAGTGCTTGGCGTGGCCACGATTGGTGGTACGTATGCATTTGTGGGGGATCAGAAAACCCGCCGTATGAAAGATCTTAAGGGCAAGAAGGTTGCCTACCAGGATCTTGATCCTGCTATGGGGGAGCTGATCCGTCAGGTTGGTGCCGTGCCGGTTTCGGGCAATATGATGGCTAACGTTCAGACCTACGCAGACGGTGAAGTGTCTGGCATGGTGTCTCCTGCTATTGCGTATCTGGTGATGGGGAGCGGTCAGATCAGCGGAAATATTGGCATTCTGAAGACTCCGGTCGCGCAATCGACGATCCAGCTGATTGGTCGGGTAGAAAAATTCCCGGATGGCCTGGCGCAGATTTTACGTGAAGATTTCCTGTTTAAGTTTGAAAACTACGCAGGGCGGGTAGATAAAGAAATGTCGATTGTTCCGTCTAATTTCTGGATGGAAGATAAGGCGGCTGATCTCAAAAACATTGAGGATATTTATCTCGATGTTCGCCTGAAGTTACGTGAAGAAGGCTATTACGACGCTGCTATGCTGCGTTTGCAGCGCAAGATCCGGTGTAAGTTTGATCCAGCCAGAAGCGAATGTGCTAACCCTAAAGAATAAACAGAAAGCAGCCTACGGGCTGCTTTTTTTATTGAGCAGGCCCGCATCTGATGCCTGCTCCGTCAGCTCTCTTACCGCACTGTGCGTAATCCTGCGTTCAGCGACGATGGCATAAAAGGTCTGCTCCAGTTCGGGAATGACTCCCGCGACTTCGACGCCGTAGCGTGTACATACTTCTTCTGCAATAAATTCAGGTGCGAAGAAGAATCCATGGCCTTCACTACCAAAGGCTTTTAACAGGGCTGAATCGTCAAATTCGCCTGCAATTCTCACTGACAACCCCCGCCTCTGAAACCAACTCAGAAGATTGGTTCTCATCGAAGATGATGTATCAGTAGGCAATAATACAGGGGCTCCTTCGAGCTGCTGGGGCCAGGTCTGGTTTTTGTCGATCAGGTTCGGGCGGGCAAAGCAGGCCATCGGACTGCGCCCCAGCTCATGGTTAAAACAGCGGATGTTCATCCCCGCTGGCATCGGGCTGTCTGCCAGAACCAGATCCAGGCGGTGAACGGCAAGCTCGCCCAGCAGTGTCGTCATCTGCTCTTCGCGGCAGATCAGCTTCATGTTTCCGCTATTGCGGATTACTGGTGCTAACAGCTGGTGCGTAATGGATTTCGGTAAGGCATCAACGATACCCACCCGGAGTTCAACCGGACGGGAAGACACTCCCTGCTGCATGACTTCCTGAAGCTCGTCTCCCAGGCGGAAAATATCTCTGCAGTACTCCAGTGCAACATGGCCTGCGTCGGTCAGCTCGAGACCCCGACCAGCCTTGCGGAATAACGCTTCACCCAGGTCTTCTTCGAGCAGTTTAAGTTGACCGCTGATGGTCTGGGGTGTGATGCTCAGTCGCTCCGCTGCGGCCTGAATGCTGGACAGATCGGCGACGGTGTAGAAATATTGAAGGTGCTTGTAGTTCAGACGGTGCATATCATTCGAAAAAATCGAGGTATCGACTAAAGATAATTCGAATATTATTTATGGAATGCCCTCAATACAATAGGGTCAATGAAAAAAGGAGGCGACTATGAAACGTCCTGATTACTTAAATTCTGAAAAATCTGAGCCAGTAGCGCAGAGCATTCCTGCTGAAAGCTATCGCCAGGGAGGCTACGCAGTACCTGTTGATTCCCAGAAAGTCCTGCGTAACACCTATGCACTGCTTTCCATGACACTGGTGTTCAGTGGCGTTATCGCCGCGCTGTCAATGATGTTTAATGCGCCGCACCCAGGGCTGATCATTACTCTGGTTGGCTTTTATGGTCTGCTGTTCGCTGTTGAAAAGACCAAAAACAGTGGTATGGGTCTGGTGCTTACTTTCGCTCTGACCGGTTTTATGGGTTACACACTGGGTCCGATCCTGTCGGCCTATGCGCAGCTACCTAATGGTGCTTCATTGATCGCAACAGCGATGGGCGGAACGGGTCTGATTTTCCTGGCGATGTCGGGTTGGGTTCTGTCTACCGGTAAGGACCTTTCTTCCTGGGGCAAAATGCTGTTCGCTGGCCTGATCACTGTAGTCGTTATGATTGTTGCTAACTTCTTCCTACAGCTGACTAGCATGTCTCTCGCGATCTCTGGCGTGATGATTGTGCTGATGAGCGCGATGATCGCTTATCAGACCAGCGCAATTGTTCACGGTGGCGAGAGCAACTACATTTCCGCGGCTGTAAGTCTATACGTATCGATTTACAACCTGTTCCTGAGTCTGCTTCAGATTCTTGGAATTTTCGGCTCCGACGACTGATCGTCGGACCACTCCTGAACTTCTCTGTGCTCAAGAGGGTACCGCAGGCCTGAGGGTGGCCTGCGGTTTTTTATTATCTGAGCTATTCTCAGACAATGCGTCTGCTTCCCGTTTTTTTCTGTCTGTCTTTTGTTCTTCCCATCTCTGCGGAAGCATTGCCCGTATGCTCTGATCGTGATGCCAAAGTGGCGTCAGACGAAAAGGCGTTGAGCTACTTTCGTAAACAGGGCGAAATTTTTCACGTTGCCCGTGTGTTAAAGAAGCACCATCCCAGCCGTGATAAAGAGGTTGCCAGTTACGTGCGCTTTGGTGACAAGCATTACAGTATCTTCACGCTCGTTGATCCGGATTGTCGCGCGCGCTTCATCAAAAGGACGAGGCAGGGGGACTGAAGCATTTCACGGTAATACACTTTCTGATAAGTTATACATTACTTGTACGTAGATTGTGTGGTGCAACATGATTCCATTCAGAACGCTTTCCCCCGGGCAAGTCATCGATAAGGTCATCATTCATTCACTCGACTGGTCGCTGTATCAGGTGAGTATCGAACAGAACGGCAAAGAAACGTGGATCCTGGATAGGAACGGACAGCCGATGACCGCGCGCAATATTCTTGAGCTTGAGGCGAAGTTCGAGCGCTTTCAGGTTGCCAGCATGGTCCTCAGGCACGAGAGCGCCTACGATGAGATGGTGAATCAGCCAGTCAGACAGGGAACAAATCGTATGGAAGTTCCGATTGGTCGTAACCGACTCGGTCGTTCCTGACTCTGAAACCAGCCTTTCTGGAAAACTCGGCTAGTCTTAACGATAGTTCAAACAACACTGGTCTCTTTCATGCCTGGATTGTTTTCGCGGTTAACCTGGTCTGACGTTCCAATCCGGAAAAAGTTGTACGTCCCGGTGGTAATACAAGCCGCTCTGGTTGTTCTAGTGTCGCTGATTCTGTTGTCGGGCTGGCGCCTGCTGGCAGTGGCCCGTGAAGATGTCTCTAAGGCGGCTGAAGTGATGAACGAGATGTTCCGCCTCGGCGAAGACATCGAAGGCTACCTCGCTAATGAATTAGGGTGGCAGAAACTCGAAGAAGATCTGTCCCGGGTGACGAGTCTGCTGGATGCGGAGCTCGATCAGAAGATTCTGACGCAATTGAGCGCGCTCGAAGATCACCTGAGTAGTTATGATTCGTCGCGTCAGGTACAAGGCGACATTCTGACTGAAGTCAGAAACCTGACATCCTCTTCCCGCGAGCTTTCCAATGCTTACATCGTCAAAGTCAGTGAACGGCTGGCAGATGCATCAGAGCGTTATTATGTAGCGACCATCGAGCGGTCTGTTATTGCGGGGGCGCTGAAAAATACCATCAACAACTACGCCATCGAGGAAATGTTCCTGTCGCTATCGAGGGGAGACAGAACCGCGGATCAGGCCGTTGATCTGCTGGACTCAACCATCGCCAATACACGAGCTGACATCGTATTGCTCGAGGGAACGCCGTTTATTAAGAAGGCAGAGGCTGGTCTGGCTTTGAATCTCCGCCTGAAAGAGCTGCTGATTAACTACCTTGAAGCACTCCAGTTTTCCGGAGAGAAGCGGGCCCAGGCAGTGCATGATCATGCTGTGCTTATGCAGGATATAGAAAAGCTCTCGAAAGACTCTCTTCTGCAGGTTCTGGATCAGGTGGGGTCAGGTATTTGGATATTGCTTGGTGTGTTTATTGCGACGGTGGGGATCAGTCTCGGATCATCTGTGCTCGTCAGTCTTTCTGTTACCCGTCCATTGGAAACCTTGCGAGGTCATATTGATCAGCTTGCGGGTTCTGGGGGAGATCTGAATTTTCGCCTGAAGGCCGACAGAAAGGATGAACTGGGTATGCTTGCTCAGGGGGTGAATCAGTTTCTTCAGACGTTGCACGGTATTTTTACCCAGGTAGCCAGTTCTGGTCATGAAATGGCAGATGAGTCCAGACGCTTTGCCGAGGTGACCAGTCATTGCTCACAGCAGATGAAGGAGCAACGGGAGCGAACACAGGGAGTGACCGCCTCTGCAGCGACGATTAAACAAACGATTGCCAGCGCCACAGAAAAAACAGATCTTGCAGCACGGATGGTTGAAGACTCCGAAAAACGCGTGACGGAGGTTGTAGATAGTATCCAGTCAACCATTAAGGTGATCAACATTGCCAATATCGAACTGGAAAATGCGTCCAGCGTTATCGGTAAGCTGAATGACGACAGCCAGAACATTGGTAGTATCCTTGATGTCATCAGAGGCATTGCAGATCAGACGAATCTTCTGGCGCTGAATGCCGCCATTGAAGCAGCCCGTGCAGGAGAGCAGGGTAGAGGCTTCGCCGTCGTATCTGATGAGGTTCGTGTACTGGCGCAGCGGACCCAGTCTTCCATTGAGGAAATCGACAAGATGATCCGCAATCTTCAGAACGCTTCTATGCTCGCGACCAGTGTCGTGGCCAGCAGTGCCGAAAACATTGGAGGTACGCTGGCAACAAGTCAGGCGGCGGGAGAGGGTGTGAAGACAATTTCCGAGAGCATTTCATCGATTGCAGCTCTAAACGTCGAAATTGCTGCCATGATGGAAAATCAGCTGGAGAAGGCGACAGATATCAACCGTGTTGTTGTTGATATTGGTGAAGTATCAGATGCGAATGACGTGGCGATTTCCAGAGCCAGCTCGTCGGCTGCGACTCAGGTCGCGCGTGCCGAAAAGCTGGTGGGCCTGATGGGCCGTTTCCGTATTTAGCGACTTTTCAGCATGTCAGCAACGCTGATAACGTTGGCGGCGACATCGACAATACGTTTGTTGTTATCCATTGCTGCCTGACGCAACTGACGGTAGGCCTCTTCTTCAGAGATTCCCTTCGACTGGATCAACAGGCCTTTGGCCTTATCAATCAGCTTACGTTCTTCGAGTGCCTGGCGTGCTTCTGCCAGCTCTTCACTGATACGCTGCAACCTTTCTGCCTGCCCCTGAACAAGTTCATAGATGGAACGTGCCAGTTTAACGTTGACACCCGGAGCGACATTCAGCGATGACTGCGCGGCGTCTTCCGGAAGAATGGAGAGAGGAGACATGGGAGGCTCTTCCACCGTTGCGAGTTCTTTCAGGTGTTCCCGGTGCAGACGCAGGTCTTCTTCGGCCTGGGTGATTTTGTTGGTACAGAGTTCGAGCAGAGCCGTCGCCAGTTCACGCTCGATCTCCTGCATTCCGTCAATACGACGCGTGGCAACTTCGTACCAGACTTCACTGATTGCCGTCGGCAGAGAATCGCCCTTGCGATAGCGTTGAACCATCTGGCGGAGTCGGTCGAGCTCGTGCGTGGCTTCACTGCTTTCCAGTTGTCGCCACTGAGCTTGTGGAATGGTCTGGGAAAACTCAATAAAGATATCAAAGCACCGGGCCTGCGCTTCCTGCATGGTATGCAGTCGATCCTGAGTCGCCGATGTAAAGGTACCTGTGGTGAAGCCGATCAGTCCCCACGCGCGCTCCTGACCCGCATACTCTTTCCCCTGAGAGAAATTAAACATGGCGACCAGCGCCCGGGTGATATCAGGATCGTTGGAGATATCGGCAGCTTCAAAGACTACTGCAAGCAGGCCGGCGATCAGACGGTTATACATCTGGGTATTTTCGGTCGGGCTGACGCTCTGATCGGCAATGCGGGCACGAAGAGGCGCCAGTTCTTCCAGGCAATGAAGCACAAAGGCAATGCTGCTGAACAGGCGGGCTGAGCTTGGAGAAACGTTATTCAGGTCGAGTTCAGCAAGTGCTTGCCGGAACTTCTGTTCGGCAATTTCGGTTGCCGCCACTTCTTCTTCGCGCTGAAGGGCGAAACGCTGGCCTTCACTGACGAGGAAGGTATTCGACAGACCCCGTTCGCGCTGCAGTTCGTGAATCAGTTCGGTGACCTTGGTGACCAGACTGGAACTGATCAGAAGCTGCTTCAGTGCTGCGATCTCCGCACGTTTGGCAGATAACAGAAAGTCTTCGGTAGTGGGGACGACGGCAGGCATAAAAGGCTATCCAGGCTGGTGGAGAAACTAGACTGGTGTGTATTTTACCAATTTGCCGCACCGGAAGGTATGACAAATGCCTGATATCCGCTGACCAGTGTCAGCTTTTGCCCTTCAGTTTTTTCATAAAGGCCAGGAAGTGCGGAGTGAATTCGGTGAAAAGTGGGTGGCCCTTGTTTTCCAGCATGACTTCACTGAATAGCTTCAGACCCAGTGCCAGAGACGTAGCGTGCACGGGAGAAAGGTCATCCCGGTGCTTCATTCGTTCAATAATCTGAAAAATATCGTCGTGGTTACCGACTTTAAAATCGAGCTTCTTCTGATGGCAGGAAGGGTGTCCGTCCGCATCACACAGATGTTCCAGCTGAATACGGTATTGGTGTTGTTTCATGGGGTGCTCCCGTTTCTGTTCTTGTGTGATCAGAGTATTAGATGCATTGATGAAACATAAGTAGGTGGTTTTGGATGAGCTGTTGCATTACGCGAACCAATTGGCCCGCGGTGCGGGCCAATTAACTCAGGCGCTCAGGGAGGGGTAGTCGGTGTAACCTTCCGGTCCCTGGCTATAAAAGGTCGCCGGATCAGGCGTATTCAGGGGGGCGTGTGTCCGGACACGCTCGGGCAGGTCAGGGTTCGCGATAAAGGCAGAGCCAAACGACACGAGATCAGCAACATGATCCGCCAGGGCTTCAGCCGCTTCGTCGGGGGTATAGCCCATGTTGACCATCAGCTGGCCTTTGTAGATCTCCGTTGCGGGTGAGACAACGTCTGCAAACTGCTCACCTCTGAAGTCGGCCCGCATGATATGCAGGTATGCAAGATCGTAGGGATTCAGGTGGCTGCACAAATAGCGGACGAGGGCGACCGGGTCACTGTCTTTCATATCATTGAATCCGTTCAGGGGAGAGATACGTATACCCACGTGTCGGTTATCCCAGACGCTGAGGACGGCCTCCAGCACGTCGGTTAACAGCTTGACCCGGCCATGCCAGTGGTTGCCATACTCATCGTCCCGGTGATTGCTACCGTCGCGGAGAAACTGGTCGATCAGATAGCCGTTTGCCGCATGAATTTCGACACCATCAAAGCCGGCTTTCCGGGCGTTCTCTGCACCGGTACGGAAGTCCTCTATGATTTCCCGGATGCCCGCTTCAGTAAGGGCTTCGGGTGTCTGGTATGGGAATTCCCCGACGGGAGTGCGGGTCGTGCCATTGATGGCTGTCGGCTCTGCAGACACTGGGGCCTGGTTGTTATTCAGTGCTGGCACAGCGGCTCGTCCGGCGTGCCAGATCTGCATGAAGATACGCCCGCCGCGGGCATGTACCGCGTCGGTGATCTCTTTCCAGGCAGCGACCTGCTCGTCATTGTAAATGCCCGGTTCGTGAGCAAACGCAGAGGTACCAGAGCTGACCATCGTACATTCAGTGATGATCAGGCCTGCACTCGCCCGCTGGGTGTAATATTCTTTCATCAGGGCATTGGGCATATGATTAATGGCCCGGCAGCGGGTAAGAGGTGCCATCACAAAGCGGTTTGGCAGTTGCATGTCACCAATGGTCAGGGGTTGGAACAACGGAGTGATATCAGCAGTCATAATGCCTCCCGGGTTTTCTGACTAATATGGAATATTGACTCCCGGCGATCGTCAGGTGTTCCTGCAACGGATTGTTGCATCTATACGTCGAAACAGTGCGTTGAAATTATGCGTTGAAATCTCAGAAGGTCAGGAGGCACAGAATGAAGCAGCTCTGTATTTTTCCTATTCCGGGCAGTGTGACGTTTCCCGGCACTGTGTTCCCGTTGCATGTGTTCGAGCCAAGGTACCGGGCAATGATGCAGCATTGCCTGGACACCGGGATGGAGGTCGCCATCTGTCACACCGAGAAGACCATCAGCGAAGGCCGTCCGACAGATTCTATGGAAGAAGCGCTGAGCTCAAACCGCTCGACCTACAAACCGGTAGCGATTGTCAGCGGCGGGCCCTGTGAACTGGCTGAGATGACTGATGACGGCCGTATGTATCTCAATGTCCGCTTGCGCAAGCGCTATCGCCTGCTTGGGGATGTTCAGACGCTGCCTTATCGCATCGCCGAATGCGAGGAATTTCCCGATCAGGTTCCCGATGAAGCAGAACGTCACGCCAACGACGTTCTGAAAGATAAAATCATGCACCGGTTACAGGCGCTGGCGAGAGACAATCAGATCATCCCGGACTTATTAAGCAGTGAGGAGTGGACGCTAAAATCGCCCGATGACTTCAGTTTTCAGTTATTCGGACTCATCGGCTTTGATCCCGAATATATGCAGGAGCTGTTGGAAATGCCCAGCGCCCATCAACGGCTGGTACGCACGCTGGACCTCCTTAATCAGACTGCCTGACCTTCCTTTACCTGCAATTGACGATGACTGTTCAGCCCCGTGCTTGCTGGATTCCGGGGCAGATCCTCTCCGGACATTAGTCACACTCGGTCGTCGTGGCCCGTTATGTTGTATCTGTCTCATGGTACTGGTTGGCCAAATTTAATACTATCGACTTAACTAAAACTCGCTGGTTCTTCCTGCCTGCTCTCATGAGCCGCCCCGGGAAGTAAGTGAGCCAGATAATAATAACGATAACGGCTGCTTCGCCTGCTCTCACCACATAACAATTCTGAGCGAATGTAGTCCGTGGTCTCTTACAGTTTCCGTGCGCTGTTATGGCCATACAGCCCGGTTCGGGAGGACTCTGCTTTGTCACATCTTCGTTCTGCTTTTCTGTTGCCACTTGTTGTCGCAATTGCTGCCTGTTCGGGCGGCGGTGGCGGTGGGTCCGATGACACCGATGATACAGGTACCCCCGGCGTTGAAGATCCCGGGACAGCGCCTTCACTGACCCTGGCAATCACATCAGAGCCCGAGCTGACGGCCACAGAGGATCTGCGCTGGACCTATCAGGTTGAAACCGAATTGTCTGATAACCTGACTTTCACACTGTTGCAGGCACCGGCGGGTATGACGATTGATGAGGATGGACTGATTGTCTGGGTTCCGGATGGAACCATCACATCAGCCGATGTTGTGTTAGCGGTTGGCTACGTGAATGGCACCGATATCCGCGGTAACACCCAGTCATTTACTCTCACGGTAAACCCGGTTAACGACAAACCGGAGTTTATTACTCTGGCTGACGATCTGCCGCTGACTGCGGTTGCGGGCACTGTGTTCAGTTATCAGTTTGATGTGTCAGATCCGGACGACGCCAATAACGGCACCGACCTCACGTTCGCTGTTGAGCTACCGTACGTTTCATCCACACCAGAAGAATATGGTGTGGCTATTTCTCCAACGGGGCTTCTCACCTGGCAGGTGCCAGCCTCGCCCAATCTGTTACTGCGCTGGACTGGCCTGCGCATCAGAGTCACGGTGACCGATGGTCAGGAAGACTGGAAGACCAGCCTGGTTGCTGTGCCATCCCTCGCCTGGAATTTGAAAGTCGTTGAAAGCAATGAAGCACCCGTAATTAACACCGAGGTGTTGCCGGCAGCCACGGAAGATCTGTTGTACTCGGTGGCTCTGGACGTTACCGATATCGCGGGTACCGAAGAAGATGGCACCCCGATTGATGATGATCTTTCATTCAGCCTGACGGATGCACCGGAAGGCATGACCATTTCCTCGGAAGGCGTAATTACCTGGACTCCAGGTGAGAGTGGCAGCTCCGAATCATACTCCGAAACCGTCACTGTTGTGGTTCAGGATGGGCTTGAACTGGGTGTAGAGCCTGTCAGCCGTACCTATGAGCTTACTGTGAATCCAGTGAACGATGCTCCGGTCATTAACTCGACGCCGCGAGGCACCGCGCTGCTGGGTGACGTGTATCGCGCCCAGCTTGATTTCAGTGACAGCGATGACGCGGCTGAAGATCTGACTTTCAGTGTCGTTTCCGGTCCGGAAGGCATGACGATCTCTGCTGCAGGTCTGATTGAGTGGACACCAGTAGCCGAAGGCACTGTGACGGCTGAAGTGATGGTGGCCGATGGCGGTGAAGACGGTACTGTGCCTGCTAGTGTGAGCTGGAGCATAGTGGTCGACGATAACAATGAGCCACCGGTGATCGCTCAGGGCGCAGACATCAGTCTGACGACGGATGAAGACACTGCGGTGGAATTGCGTCTGACCGCGACCGATGCCGATGAGGACGATCTGACCTGGACTGTGTCTGTTGCGCCTGAAAATGGCACCGCAGGCGTCTCAGGCATTGGTCTTGCCGGTTATGTGCCCAACGCTAACTTCAACGGCACAGATAGCTTTGAAATTACAGTGACGGACGGCATCGCTTCCGCTTCTGTCGCCGTCACTGTGACCGTAACAGCAGTGAACGATGCGCCGGTAATTACCAGCTCTCCAGTCACGACTGCGACTGAAGACGAAGCGTACAGCTACACACTGACAGCGACAGACGCTGAGAATGATGTACTTGAGTGGTCACTGAGCACCGCACCGGAAGGCATGATGATTGACCCGGCGACGGGCGTCATCAGCTGGATCCCGGCAGGAGACACCGCATCAGAATCGGTAGTCGTGATGGTCGCTGATGACAGTGCCTCCACGACTCAGTCATTTACCGTGGTTGTTACTCAGATAAACGACGCACCGGTATTTATTACCGATGCGGTGACCGATGCGACTGAAGATACTCAGTATGTCTACAGCGCAGTCGCGGAAGACGATGACGGAGACACTCTGACCTACAGCCTGGTTGAGGGGCCGGAGGGCATGCAGATGAATGCGCAGTCCGGGCGTCTTACCTGGACACCTGCGGAAGGCGAGACCAGTGCAGACGTTATCATTGCAGTGACAGACGACACGGTAACCGTTGAGCAGTCATTCACTGTTACCGTTGCTGCCGTGAACGATGCGCCGGTAATTACCGAAGGCGCCGCTATTGCTCTGGCTGCCACAGAAGATACCGAAGCTCTGATTACACTGAATGCTACAGATATTGAAAGCGATGAACTGACCTGGTCGGTTGGGCGCGAGGCTGCGAACGGCACAGTAACTGCGTCGGGAACCGGCACAAGCATACAGGTTTCTTACCTGCCGGCACCGGATTTTGCGGGGCAGGATTCCTTCAGTGTCGTTGTGTCTGATAACGACCTCACCGCAGAAATTACCGTCAATGTAACCGTTGCTGCTGTTAACGATGTACCAGTGATCATCTCCGTGGCCAGAACTGAAGCCACTGAAGATGTCGCATACGAGTACGATGTTAATGCGATGGATGCCGACGGCGATACGCTGACGTATGCACTCGCCTCTGTGGTTGAAGGCATGACGATTGATGCACAGACCGGTGTGATTTCCTGGACACCGACAGAGGGTGTGACCAGCGCTGCTGTTGAGGTGACAGTCAGTGATACCCAGTTGTCTGCTTCGCAGTCATTCACCGTGAATGTTACGGCAGTCAACGATGCGCCTGTTATTACGTCGGTGGCTGTGTTGTCCGCGACAGAAGGTGAGGAATATCGCTATCAGGCAACCGCGACGGACGTCGATAGCGAAAGCCTGAGCTGGAGCCTGAGCCAGAAGCCTGCGGGTATGACGGTTGACCCGGCGACAGGCCTGATTACCTGGACGCCGGCTAATGGGGTAACCACCGCCGCAGTTACGCTGGTAGTCAGCGATAACGATAAGACCGCGTCACAGGCGTTCACTATTACCGTAGAAGGTGTTAATGACGCCCCTGTAATCACCGAAGGTGAAACAGCTTCTCTGACCACCGCGGAAGATACCACTGCGGAGCTGACACTCAACGCCACCGACGCAGATGGCAATGACCTCACCTGGTCGATTGCTGGTCAGCCGGGCAAGGGTAGCGCCAGTGTTGAAAATGGCGTGGTCACTTACACCCCGGATACTGACTATAACGGTGGCGATCTGTTCGTCGTTCAGGTCAGTGATGCAGAGCTTAGCGACAGTATTCTGGTGACGGTGAATGTTACTGCGGTCAATGATGCACCTGTGATTACTTCAGCAGCGAAAACGGCTGCGGTTGAAGGCGAAGAATACAGCTATCAGGTCACTACCAACGATGTCGACGGTGATGCTGTCACGCTGACCCTGACAACAGCGCCGGAAGGCATGAGCATGACGGCACAGGGCCTGATTACCTGGACCCCTGGAAATGGCGTTACTTCTGCTCAGGTAGTTGTGACTGCGGCGGATGCTGCTATTGAAGTCACTCAGAGCTTTGGCGTGACCGTGACGGCCACCAATGATGCGCCGGTGATTACGTCTACGCCGGTTACGACTGCAACGGAAGACGAAACTTATAGCTACGATGTCAACGCGACAGATGCCGAAGGCAATACTCTGACTTACCTGCTGACATCTGCGCCGGAAGGCATGCAGATCAATTCTGCAACGGGTGAGATTACCTGGACTCCAGGCGAGGGCGTGAGCGGCGCTACGGTAGTTGTCACGGTCAGTGATTCACTGGATCAGACCACTCAGAGCTTCGATATTACTGTTACAGCGGTAAATGATGCGCCTGTTATCACGGAAGGCGAAAGCATTGCACTGTCAGCCAGCGAAGACACTGCGGCTGAGCTGCAACTGAATGCAACCGATGTTGACTCCTCTGAGCTGACATGGGCGATCGCCAGCAATCCGGCAAATGGCAGCGCGACTGTCGTTGCGGGTCTGGTGACCTATACCCCGGACACCGATTACACCGGCGAAGACTCCTTCACTGTGTCTGTCAGTGATGGTGAATTCACTGACGTGATTACTGTGAATGTCACGGTCGGTGGTACTAATGATGCGCCTGTGATTACTTCTGAGGCTTTACTGGAAGCGACAGAAGACGAGCTTTACGAGTACACAGTTACTGCAACTGATGCTGATGGTGATGATCTGAGCTTCAGTCTGACCCAGGCCCCGGAAGGCATGGCAATAAGCTCCGAAGGCCAGATCACCTGGACTCCAGTCGAAGGTATGACTGAGGCTTCCGTCACTGTGCAGGTGAGCGATAGCACGGCAACGGTAACTCAGAGCTTCACAATCGCAGTCGCGGCGGTAAACGACGCGCCTGAAATTACCTCTCAGGCGGTGACGACTGCCAGCGAAGATGCCGAATATCGTTATTCCGTGACTGCGGTGGATGTTGATGGCGATGAGCTGATCTTCTCACTTGAAACGGCACCGGAAGGCATGGTGATTTCTGACACTGGTGTGATTACCTGGACACCAGAAAACGGTGTGACATCTGCAGAGGTCACTGTCGTTGTGAGTGATCGGGTTCTGAGCGTCAGTCAGAGCTTCAGCATTACTGTGAATGCAGAAAACGATGCGCCGGTCATTGATCAGGGCGAGTCGACAGCGCTGACTCTCGATGAAGACAATCGTGCGGGTATGGTACTGACGGCTACTGATATCGATGGCGACGAGCTTACCTGGAGCATCAGCGTTGGCGCTGAAAATGGTACCGCGACAGTCAATGCGGGAGAGGTCAGCTATACCCCAGCAGCGAATTTTTATGGCTCTGATGTGTTTACCGTGACGGTAAGCGATGAAACTCTGAGCGATAGCATCCTGGTCGAAGTGACCATTAATTCCGTGAATGATGCTCCGGTATTCAGCAATGTGGCATCGACCTCGGCGGTTGAAGGCTCGCAATATCGCTATGCTGCGGCAGTAACGGATGCGGATGACGCAAACAATGGTACTGATCTGATCTTTACGCTGGTGACTGCACCGGAAGGTATGGAAGTGTCTTCAACGGGTGTGGTTACCTGGACGCCAGCCAATGGTGTGACCAGCGCCGACGTCAGTCTGCAGGTAGAGGACGGTCGTGAAGACGATGCAATCCCTGCGGTTCAGAGCTGGACTATCACTGTGGGTGGTGTGAACGACGCGCCGGTGATTACTTCAGTGGCACCAACGGAAGCGACGGAAGATGTGCTATATCAATATGCGGTTCAGGTAACTGATCCGGATGATGACAATAATGGTACGGATCTGACCTTCACTCTGGTGAGTGCTCCAGAGGGTATGACCGTGTCCTCTATGGGCCTGATTGAGTGGACGCCAGCAAACGGTGTCGAATCCGCGAATGTGATCGTTCGTGTTGCCGATGGCGGCGAGAGTGGTGTGGAGCCAGTCAATCAGAGCTGGACGATTACGGTCACTCCGGTCAACGATGCACCTGTCATCAGTGATCAGCCATTTGCCATTGAAACGTCAGAAGACGTTGCCGGTTCAGTGACTCTGGTGGCGGAAGATATCGACAGCGAAACGCTTACCTGGACCATCACTGGCGAGCCAGCCAATGGTTCTGCCAGCTTCGAAGGTGCGTTACTGACGTACACGCCAGATACTGATTACAGCGGGACAGACAACATCACTGTTCAGGTGTCGGATGGTGAGCTGAGCGACTCTGTCACGGTATCTGTACAGGTCAATGAGACAAACGACGCACCAGTAATCACGTCTGCGGCTGTTACTTCAGCTACTGAAGATGAAGCCTACGGATATACCGTGACGGCAACGGATGCCGACGGCGATGCTCTTAGCTTCGCACTTCAGGTGGCTCCGGAAGGAATGACCATTAACGGTGAAACCGGTGCCATCACCTGGACGCCTGTCAACGGCGTTGCATCTGCCAATGTGACTGTCAACGTGACTGACGAGGTAGATACCGTCAGCCAGAGCTTCACCATTACTGTTGAAGCCGTGAATGATGCTCCAGTGATTACGTCTGAAGCCGTAACAACTGCGACGGAAGATGTTCAGTACCGCTATGAAGTTGTTGCCACAGATGTGGATAGCGAAGACCTGACTTACACACTGACTGACGCGCCAGAAGGTATGGTGATTGACTCGCAGGGTGTAATCACCTGGACACCTGAAAACGGTGTCGAAAGTGGCGCCGTAACACTGGTTGTCAGCGATGGTTTCCTCAGTGCAACACAGCAGTTCACTGTGGTCGTGACGGCAACGAACGATGCGCCTGAAATCACTCAGGGTGAAGCAATCACTCTCAACGCAGATGAAGACGGTGAAACGTCTACCACACTGACTGCAACGGATGCCGATGGCGATGACCTCACCTGGAGCATCAGCACTGAGCCGTCAAACGGCATCGCAACCGTTGAAGGAGGCGCAGTAAGCTATACGCCGGCTGCCAACTTTAACGGTGAAGACAGCTTCGTTGTCCGCGTCGCGGATGAAAGTGCTGCGGATACGATCACTGTTACTGTTGTCGTTGCTGCTGCTAACGATGCACCTGTCATTACCTCTGTGGCAGTGACTGCGGCAACTGAAGATGAGCTGTACCGCTACCAGGTAACCGCAAGTGATGTTGATAATGATGCACTGACCTTTACTCTGGCTACTGCGCCTGAAGGCATGACGATGTCTGCAGCGGGCCTGATTGAGTGGACGCCCGCGAATGGCGTTTCCAGCGGTGCGGTGACCGTTAGTGTCTCTGATGATGTCGAAACGGTGACTCAGAGCTTCGAAGTCACGGTACGTGCGACTAACGATGCGCCAGTCTTTGTTTCTTCTCCGGTGACAACCGCCCGGGAAGACGAAACCTATACCTATGACGTGAATGCGACAGACGCAGACGGTAACGAACTCAGCTACAGCCTGTTGTCGGCTCCGGAAGGCATGACCATTGATCCTGCCAGCGGCGTGATCACCTGGACTCCACTTGAAGGTGTGACGGGCGCAGCAGTAGTGGTTCAGGTAACGGATGGCATTGCACCGGTTACCCAGGACTACAGCATTGACGTTGAGGCGGTGAACGATGCCCCTGTTATTACTGGCCTGCCACTGTCTATCACGACAGATGAAGATAACGCCGGCAGTCTGAGCCTCACTGCGACAGACGCCGAAGGCGCAGATCTGAGCTGGAGTATCGGAAGCAACGCAACCCACGGTAATGCGGTAGTTAGCGGTAGCAGTGTGACCTATACGCCAGCGGCTGATTACAACGGTGAAGACAGCTTTACCGTCAGCGTCAGCGATGGCTCTCTGACTGACACCGTGATTGTTTCTGTCAACGTGGCAGCGGCGAATGACGCACCGGTCATTACTTCGGAAGCGCTTCTTGAGGCTACCGAAGACGAAGCATATAGCTACTCAGTGGCGGCAAACGATGTGGATGGCGATGACATCACCTTCACTCTGTCTGCTAAGCCAGACGGTATGACAATCAGTGACGAGGGCGTGATCGCCTGGACGCCAGCAGAGGGCGTGACATCTGCGGCTGTGACCGTTGTTGCGTCGGATACTGCACTGTCTGCAAGTCAGAGCTTCACGATTACTGTGATTGCTGTGAATGATGCTCCGGTAATCACCTCTGAACCAGTGACGGCGGCTGCGGAAGATACTCAGTATGAGTACAGCGTGGTGGCGACTGATGCAGAAAATGATGAGCTGACCTACGAGCTGACTGAAGCGCCGGAAGGCATGGCAATCAATACCGCGGGTCTGATTACCTGGACTCCGGAAAACGGTGTGAGCAGTGCGTCAGTGACCGTTGTCGTGAGCGACAACGCGCTGAGCGTGACACAGAGCTTCACCATTACCGTGTCTGCTGAAAATGATGCACCAGTGATCGCCGGTGCAGCGACTCGCGCAATCACTACCGATGAAGATGTTGCAGCGGCTCTGACGTTGAGCGCATCTGACGTTGATAGTGAAGAGCTTACCTGGAGCATCAGCAGCGCTGCGGCACACGGGAACGCAACCGTGTCTGCGGGTGAAGTCAGTTACACCCCGGCAGCGGATTACAACGGTAATGACACATTCACCGTTTCTGTGAGCGATGGTTCGCTGAGCGACAGTGTTGTAGTGAATGTCACTGTGAACGCGGTGGCTGATGCGCCAGTGATCACTGAGGGTGAAACGACTGCCCGTACTACTGAAGAAGATGTGGTTCTGACGTTTGCTCTGAACGCCACCGATGCAGATGCAGGCGATACCCTGACATGGGGTATTCAGGCTCCGGCCGAAATGGGCCTGGTCGCTGTATCCGGCACGGGTACCAGTCAGACCGTGAGTTACACCCCAGCCAGCAACTTCAATGGCAACGACAGCTTTGTTGTTCGGGTCAGCGATGGTAGTGATCTGACGGATACTATCCGGGTGAACGTCAGCGTATCTGCAGTGAATGACCTGCCAGTGATCACCACGACTGCCGTGACTGAGGCGACTGAGGGTGAGGCGTACAGCTACGAACCCGCAGCGACGGATGCGGATAACGATACGCTGAGCTGGAACGTGTCTCGCGCGCCGGCAAGCATGACGGTTAATCCTGATACCGGTGCTCTGAGCTGGACCCCTGCTAATGGAGATACCAGCGCGGTCGTTGACCTGGTGGTCAGCGATGCGTCTGGCAGTACTACTCAGACCTTCACGATTTCTGTTGTAGCAGTAAACGATGCTCCTGTAATTACTCAGGGCGCGACGGTGGCTGTGACTATGTCGGAAGACGGCTCTCCACAGGCGTTTGCGCTGGTACTGAATGCGACCGATGTTGATAGCAGCGCAGCTGAGCTGCAGTGGTCTGTAAGCAGCGATGCGAGCAACGGCTCAGCAAGCGTGTCGGGTACGGGCACCAGCAAGACTGTGTCTTACACACCAACTACCGGATATGTTGGCACTGACAGCTTCGAAGTCACTGTGTCGGATGGCACTGCTGAAGACAAAATCACGGTGAACGTGACCATTGAGTCAGTGAACGCGGCGCCAGTGATTGATCAGGGCGAAAGTACGACTGTGACCCTTGATGAAGACGACAGCGCGACGCTTAACCTGACAGCGACCGATGCTGATGGCGATACTCTGACCTGGAGTGTTGTCACTGGCGTCACCAACGGTGGGCTTAACGTCAACCCAGATACCGGTGTTGTTATCTACGTACCTGCGGAAAACTTCCATGGTACCGACAGCTTTACCGTACGAGTGTCGGATGGTGACCTGACCGATGAGATTGCTGTGTCGGTGACGGTGACGTCGATTAACGACGTACCTGTGATCACCCAGGGTAGCTCCATTAACGTCGAAGTTGCGGAAGATGGCGAAGTCGAGGTGAATCTCTCAGCTACGGATGCTGATGGCGATGACCTGACCTGGTCTCTTCTCAGTGGTGCTCAGAACGGGGTCATTATCTGGGAGGGCTCACAGTTCAATTACAGCCCAGCGATCGACTTCAATGGTGACGACAGCTTCTCGGTGCAGGTGAGTGACGGAACAGCGACCGGATCTGCGACGATCAATGTGACAGTCACGGCTGTAAACGACGCACCTTTCGTTACCTCGGAAGCGGTAACAACAGCGACCGAGTACCAGGCCTACCGCTATGATGTTGTTGCCAGCGATGCTGAAAATGACACCATCAGCTTCAGCCTGACAACGGCGCCTGCAGGTATGCAGATTGACGGTACCACCGGTGCGATCAGTTGGATGCCAGAAGCAAGTGGTGACTTCGATGTTGTCGTCGCTGTGTCTGATAGCGTGGATGCTGATAGCCAGAGCTTTACCATCAATGTTGCTGCCGAACCGGCGGTCGCTGGTCGTGCAGTGAAAGGCGTATTGGCTAATGCTGATGTTGAAGCAGCGGTATATACCGGTCTGGTTGATGGCGAGCACACCTGGTCTGTGATTGGTACCACCGTCACTGACGCTAATGGTTACTTCGGCTTCGATCTGGCACCTCAGTCAGCACCAGTGCGGGTTCGTGTTACAACGAACATTGAGTCCACTATGGTGTGTGATACTCCAAGCGGATGTCTGCTGGCGCCATTTGCTAACTTCGGTGACAGCGGCGCTCCAGCGGAAGGTCTGACTCTCGATACCATTGTGTCGGGTGCTGACTTTGCGGGTGCGGTTGCGGTGACGCCTATGACCAACATGGCAGCGAACTGGCTGGAGTCTTTCCCTCAGGCGCTGGACGACAATAATGTTCTGCTGGCTCTCCGTCGCATGGCTAAACTGATTGGCTTCGCCGACGAGAGCTGGGTGCATCACCGTATGGTCGACATCACCAACAGCTTTGAGCGCGCTTATGGGCTGAACTCTGACGAAGAAGTCGTACGTCATGCACTGTTTGCTGCTGCATTGCAGGAAACAGCTATCACTGAATCGGTTTCGATCGATACTGTCTCACGCAACATCGGTCTGATCTTCGGGGTACTGGGTGGTCAGATGCCTCTGAAATCGGGCGTTGTGGATGTGTCTTCTCTGAATCTGGAAGATGGCACAACCGAGGTCAGCTACACAGGCTTCGATACCATAGTCGCGAATGCGAAGACGGTTGCCGCGTATGTGAACTCTGGTGAACTTGATAGCATGATTGCTGGCTTCGATAGCCTGGTGACCAGCTGGACACCAGATGCTGATCCTGCTGTGTGTCTGAGCGGCGATCCGGAGCTTGATCGCACAGAGTGTCGTAACGTCACCACGATTGCAGAAGCAACCGGCTATAACGCCACTGATTTTGCCCGTGCGATGGCGCCAATCAACGTAGCTGCAGGCTACTACGCTGATGCGACCGCCGCTGAAAATGCCTTGGGCGATCGTGCTAATCGTGACCTTGGTTGGCTGTATGCTGATGCGACAGCTCAGGAGAATACGGCGAATATGTTGGCGGGCTTCTCTGCAATGCTGGGGAAAGGTTTGGATGTTGCCGTGTGTGTTCCACAGCGAAACGCCCTAATATCTCAGAACTGCACGGTATCTTTTACTGCACCAGAGGATCCAGAAGCGGCTGATTTCTCTTCTCTGAGTTTAGCTATTGTTAAGCCGTCCTTCACTAGCAATCGCTGTGACCGGGACAATGACCTGTGCGAGTTCCGTGTTACCGGTACTGCGGAGGGGCAGACCTTTAACGTCTCGGGTTACGCATACGATATACGTGATCTTCTTGGTGGGAGCACTGGTGGCGGGTTTGATCCTGAGGGCGGTCTCTCTATGTGCTATAGCGGAACGATTACCAATAGCACTGCAACTTTGCAGCTTAGCAACACGTGTTTGAATCTTGATGTTTCTCAGAGTCCACCTGAGTTACTTGATGATTTCGCGGACTTTACTCTTGCTGATTATGGAGCGATTCAGACAGAAAATAGTAATGCCAATAATGCTTTGACTGCTTTGATCGGTAATATCCGTCTCAAGGTAAGTCTGAGGGGGGCGATGAGCTTCACCAGTCAGAACAGTTCAATCGGTGCGTATTCTTTGTCAAATCTGGATACCAGCTTCTTCTTTGATCGGGTAGAAGTGAATAATGCTACACCGGTTGAGGAGCGTCCTGATGGCGTTACGTATTACAATTCACTAGAGGATGCGTCGGTCTTTATATTTGAAACGAATACGCTGAGCCGCACGAACTCCTGGGGTGAAACATCCTCCTCGATTGCTGGAACTCCAATGTTCCTGTTGAAACTGGATGACACCACTACGCTGACGACCCTGGGCCGCACTGATAATGTTGGTGTCCCACCAATAGTGGCATCAACAGATGCTGAGGTGGCTGGCCTTGAGCCTATACTTGATGTGGCCAAGCAATATGCGTTGAGCTTTATCGACTCGACTCAGGCGGCTCCAACACCCGATTGGGAGGCACTGCTGGCCGAGGTTCAGGCGGGGCTGACTTACTCTGGTACTGTGACACGTACTATTGAAGAGTCCTCCGGCGATAAGACCTACGTCTTTACCCTGGAAGAGAACGGAGATTCTATTCAGGTCAGCCGCGAAAACTCGACAGAGAATGCGATGACGCTCTATCTCTCAGGAGCAACCGGCTATATCTATGGCGGGGATACTCTGGTGGGTACTGCACACTTGGGTAACAGTCAGGATGGTCTGCAGCTGAGTCTGGTGGATGGTTCCATTCAGACCTATCCGAACGCGAATCCAGACCCAATGGCGGGCTTGCAGGACTTCCTGGACTTCCTCCAGGTGCTGATCCCACCGGCGGAGGAAACCGCAGCGCCTTAAGCTAGGAAAAGGCAACCAATCAAAAGGCCACGCGATGCGTGGCCTTTTTTTGTAAGGTCTGTGCGCACCGTCCGACTACTGCATAAATGGTTAAATCAGGATGTTTCCCGGCTATGTCGCTTACCTTTACCGATCTGAACAGCATAGATCTCAATGCTCTGACCCGCTTGCTGAATTCTGTACAGGTGCGGACGCACCTTGTCGATCATCCTGAATTTACGGAAGCGACTACCCGGGAGTGGGTGGCCTCTAAACTAGCCCTTGAAGCCAGTGGTAAGGGGAGGATCAAAGCCGTATTGAAAGGGGGACAGCTGGCGGGCTGGTGTGGTGTGCAGCCAGACGAGCAGGGATGTGAACTTGCTCTGGTTCTGGCCCCGGATTTCTGGGGGATCGGACCGGCAATATTCAGGCAACTGATGATCTGGGCGGGGGAGCTGGGGCATCAGACCGCCAGAATTCATCTGTTGGAAACCCGCAAAGTCTATAAAACGTTGAGGCGGATGGCAGACTCTGTCTGCGAAACAGAACTGATGGGAAGAAAATTCACGACCTACGAACTGAACTGTCAGGTCGTGTGACCTTCGTATAACTTTAATTTGCTTCGCTGATCTGAGCTTTTAACGCTTTCTGCTGCTGTTCATATTTGGCGAGCTTGATCTGCTCCTTCTCTATCATTGCGGCAGGAACACGAGCGATAAAGCCGTCGTTCTGAAGCTTGTTGGTGATACGCTGAATCTCCTCTTCCAGGCGATCAACTTCGCTCTGAAGTTGAGAAACGTCCTGGGTTTGAGCGGTAGCGTCAGACATAGTAATTACCTCCGTGTGGGAATTGCAGTCGCGTTAACACCTTAAGTGTAGACGCTTTCCGGAGGTTTGCCTGACAATCCGGATAAAGCCGGATGCCAGGCATCAGAAGCAGGTTTGAGGAGGGTTCAGAACACGTCCGTCACCCTTGCTCAGGCGACTTCTGAAATGTCCTGTTCTGCTTTCGCTGCTTTTGTCTCGTCCAGCATCAGGCCGCTACTGTCGATAAAGCTGACATCAGTAATACCGATGAAGCCCAGAACATGCCTCAGGTAGCCACTGATAAAGTCGTACTCAGAGCCCAGTACCGTGCCACCTGAGGTTACGACTATGTAGGCCTTTTTACCGGTCAGCAGACCTTCCGGTCCGTTTTCTGTATAGCGGAAGGTCTCACGCGCACGGGCAATCATATCGATCCAGGCCTTCAGTGCCGCAGGCACATGGAAGTTGTAGACCGGGGCGGTAATCACCAGCGTATCGGCCTCCCGCAGCTCCTGAACCAGCGCATCAGATTTCGCGAGAGCCGCTTTCTGAGCGTCGGTACGGTCTGCCGGGTCAGTGAAGTTGGCACCGATCCAGGCTTCGTTAATCAGATCGATGCCCTTTGCGAGGTCGCGTTCAGTGATAGTGCTATCCGCAGTCGCGAGTCTGGCGACCAGTTTGTCTGCAAGTACCCGGCTTACGGAACCTTCGTTTCTCATGCTGGCATCAACGCGAAGAATATGTGTCATGTCTGGACTCCTTGTGTCTCAGTAGTGAATGACACCAGAATATTCCTGCACGTATTCCAGAAAAATACCGTAGTATTCAAAATATTATTCTGAAAATCAGAAATATAAGGTGGGTAGCAGAGTGAATGAGCTCGAAGAAGTCCGTGTGTTTGTCACGCTGGTGGAGTGCCACAGCGCTTCGAAAGCGGCTGAGAAGCTCGGTGTGGCAAACTCTGCCATCAGTCGCCGGATGAAGGCACTCGAAGAGCGCCTGGGGGTTCAGTTGCTTCAGCGAACCACCCGGACTATGCATCTGACGGATGACGGCCAGTTATTCTACGACCGTTGCCGTAAGTTACTGGACGACTGGAACGAGGCTGAGCAGGAGGTTATGCAGTCTGTCTCTACACTGCGAGGCAACATCAGAATATCGATGCCGCTGAGTCTGGGAATCCTCCATCTGGCCCCTGTTATCAGTGACTTCATGGCAATGCATCCAGAGGTGACTGTCAATTTTGATCTCTCTGACCGACGTGTTGACCTGGTCGAAGACGGTTTCGATCTTGTGTTCCGGATTGGCCACCTGGAAGATTCGACGCTGATTGCGCGACGGGTTACCCGTGTGCGCCACATGGTTTACTGCTCTGCGGAATTTGAGAAAAAGCACGGGCCGTTTCATCATCCCGATGATCTCACAGGGATACCTGCGCTGGGTTACAGCAACCTGCGTCACCCCGGACGTTGGCCGTACCGAAGCCCGACGGGTGAAGAAGGGGAGGTACGCCTCAGCCCGACGATACTTTCTAACAATGGAGAAGCGCTGATCTCGGTGGCCGAGCGCGGCTTAGGAGCGGGCTGCCAGCCCACTTTCACACTTCATGATGCATTTTCTGAGGGGCGCCTGATTCCCATATTGCAGGAATACGAGTGGTTTGGGATGAATCTGTACGCGGTGTACCCGCGTTCACGTCATCTTTCCCGGCGCATTCGTACTCTCATCGACTACGTGATTGAACGCCTCGGGAAAGAACCGTATTGGGACGAATGTCTCAGCTGCGGATCATCGTCTCAGCGGTAAATCCGCTGAGCCCATTCCGTCAGCCCGGACACCACACTACCGAAGTGGTCGCCGTCCAGTAATGGAAGATCACCAATCACCTGGCTGACCGCCTCACGGATGACCGGAGACTTCGCGCTCCCTCCCGTCACAAAGATCAGATCAGGAGTTACCCCTGCCTGATCAATCGCTTCCTGCATCAGAGCAATGATACGTTCTAACGGTCGTTCGATCGCGTCGGCCAGTTCAGCGCGGGAAATGTCGGTGCTCAGGGCTTTCTCAACAAAACCCAGATCAACGTGGGTGGAGTCGTTGTCCGACAGGTCGATCTTTGCATTTTCAGCAAAGCGAACCAGTTGTGGGCTTTGCTTGTTCTTACGTAGTTTAATCAAACGAGCGATCACATCCGGTTCAGTACAGTCACGTTGAAGTTGCTCCAGATACAGCCCGGTTTCAAGGCTGCTGAAGCGGGTGAGGGCGGAAACATCGTTCGTCGCCACAGCATCCAGAAACGTTTTAGTGGGCATCGGCTTACCACTTTTAAGTGGCGAGCGCATACCAAACAAAGGCATAAGTTGTTCTGCAGCCAGTCGGATATCCAGATCGTTACCGCCCACACGCTCACCGGTGTGTGCCAGAAAGTCCGGCGTGCGGTCTTCTTTATTCAGGTGATCCGGCCCCATACGCACCATGGCACAGTCACTGGTACCACCGCCGATATCCACGACCAGCACGGTTTTGTTCTCGTCCAGGCGACGCTCAAAACTCAGGCCAGCTGCGATCGGCTCATACTGAAACTCCACACCTGTAAAACCACTGCGCTTGGCAGCGGTCGTCAGAATAGCCAGTGCCTGCTGGTTACTCTGTTCTGCATTCATACCCTGAAAATTCACCGGGCGGCCAATCACTGTACGGGTCAGCGAGTCACCCAGGTTCGCCTCAGCACGTCGCTTAATCGTCTGCATCATGGCCGTGACGATATCTTCAAAGAAGCCGACAAACTCAGGGCGAAGACCACTGGCACCCAGAAAAGATTTGGGTGACTTAACGAAATAGCCTTCCTCTGGGTCTGTAAAGTACTGACGGAATGCTTCATGGCCAACAAACGTCACATCGTCGTCAGGCATAAGATCCAGCTCATTGCGGGCACGCAGAGCCATCTGAAGTTGCGGCTTGCGCAGGGCGATAAAGTCGTCGCGACCAGACGTAATGCCGTGGCTGACCTGCTCGGTGATAAGCTCGCGAGCCAGTGAATAGAGGGCAGATGGCATAAAAGATTTCTCGCCATCGACCGGCAATAGGCGGATATCGCCGTTATCAGCAACGCCGATAGCGCAGTTAGAAGTGCCGTAGTCGAAACCGCAGATCATGGGGCAGCTCTCGTAAAAAAGCGGGAAGGTAGCATAATTCGACGGTAAATTTCAGCTACTGCGGGGGGCTCAGGTACACTCTGTGTTGGTGGTAAAAGGACTGCGAAGTAGAACAATGCGCACCAAAATTGGCAATTACAAACTCAGGCATGTGAACCGTAAGCGTAAAGACTGGCGCAGAATAGCACTGACTGAACTCGGGCTGCTTGTGAATGCATGGGTCAGTGCTTTCTTCGTGCCTATGTATTGGCTGGCTGATTCAAATTACGCTGTCCATGCTGTACTTGGTTCCGCGTTTGTTCTAAGCAGTTTGTGTTGTATTGGCTTATTCCTGATCAGGCATTCAACTTTACGGGAATCGTCCTGGGTATCGAATATTCCATCAATCATATTCGAAGTCTCGATCGGGATTATCGGCTTCTATTTACTGATGAATTTTCTATTGAAAGGCTATCCGCCGATTCTCTTGGTACTACTGCTTGCGTTATATGCTCTGCCTTTTGTTTATGAGTCAGTTCTTCCTCGTCCCGCCGGAAAATCTGAAATATTTGGTTCTTCTATTGCAGACACCCCAGAGCATATGGATTCTGAACCTGCTTATAAGCAGGGACCGGGTCTAGGTAAAGACGATCGCTGAGTAGAATAATCAGCGATCTAATTTACGCTGCACTGATTTTACAGGCGCTCCATATATACCGACGTTTCAGAAATTACAGAGCCGTGATCATAAAACTCAATCTCAGGGCAGATGTCGCAGTGTGGGAAAGACAGAATTACCTTTCCGTTATTGAATTCGTATTCCCCACCAATACCGCCTGAAGAGTCCTGACTGGGGGTCTCCGGATAGGTGATTTCATTCGTGACGATAAAGCTTCCGTCATTGTTCAGCGTCATCAGCTGGGTTTCCTGACGCACTAGCCGTGAGGTGTCCGGCTGATAGGTACGGATATCGGTATCAAACGTCAATACTGAGATGTCATCATTCAGCATAAAGTTTTTGTTGTAGTTATCGATCTCATCCACGACAACTTCTGTCATATAGCCGTTGTCACAGTGGACGTTGTAGCCGGTATATTCGACAGCAGAAAGATCCCAGGTCTGAGGTTCAAGCGTCGCGTAGGCGTCAGCCAGAGCGCTTTCGCCTGTATTCCCTCGGACAGTCACTGACGCACCAGGTATATCCCCGATTAATATCAGATCGTCAACGGAAATCCATTTTCTTGGAGTAAGAACTGCTGTGGCTCCTAACTCTTCCGGATCATTAAAGCTTGCAAGAAGCATTTCAAAGAAAGAAAGTTCAGTGACATCTTCCTGGTAAAGGTTTCCATCAGCTGAAAATACAAACTCACCAGCGGATACGTCATCCATGTCATTGATCGACAGTTCCTGCCAGCGGCCGATAATGCAGCTCTGAATGTCCGTGGCGCGGGTGTCAAATGTCACTTGTTCCTGACCGCCGCATGCGGTGAGTAATAGGGAGGCAACAGGTATGGCGAACGCTACTCGCTTGAGCATAATCAAATCCTTCTGAAAGTATTATTGGAACATCGACTTTAGCGACATATCTTCATTTCAGATAGGACAGTGAGTGCCGGAATGTTTATCCGGCACTATCAATCAACGCATGCTTTTCCACCGACACCGGTACTGACTTAAACGCAGGTGTCCGGCTCCGCTGGTCGACAGTCTGGCCGACCAGCACATTCGCTTCAGGATAATAAGCGGCGATATTTCCACGCGGCAGATCAAAGGCCACAACGTCTAAGTTACGCATTACACCGGTATCAGAACGCAGGGTGACTTTGTCTTTCTCCTGCAAACCCAGTTCTGCGATATCATCTTCGTTCATCAGCACACAGTGGCGATGCTTCGTATCGCGATAGCTGTCGCTTTCTTCATAAATGATGCTATTGAACTGGCCTTCGCTGCGGATACTCATCAGCGTAAAGGCGTGCTGTGGCAGTTCAGTGCGTTCTGGCTTGTGGCTGTTCACAATAAACACCGCCCGGTTATCCGGCATATTAAATTCAGGGCTGTGCTTAATGCGGTTGCGAATGAAGAACTCTTTCTTAGCAATATCAATGTCAGCAAGATCCTGCATGCCCGGAATGGATTTGGCGATGGCCTGGCGGATGGTGGCGTGTTTCTTAAATGTCGAGAAATCAAAACGGCTGGATTCAATCACTCCAGTGCCTATATCCGCCAGTATATCGACTTCGGAGCGAAGGTTTTCGAGGCGATCAATGCCGCCGTCACTCAGGCGCACGTAGTTGAACATTGACTCCTGACTGGTCGGATCGTGTTCTTCGTCACGGGCGAGCACGGGGAATATAATGCTTTCGCTGGTGTCACAGCCATGCACATGGCCCTGATTTAACGTAGTTGTCAGAAAGACTTTAAACGGAATACGGTCCAGTGCCTTTTCTGCCCACAGACTGTCCGGTGCAGCAGCATATAGATTGCCACCCAACATTAAGGCATTGTCGATTTCACCGCGTTCTGCGGCTTGCAGACAGGCCATAGTATCCATGCCTTTATGGCGCGATAACGACACATTCAGCTCGCTTTCAATGGCGCTGAAAACCTGTTCGGCCAGCACCGGTTTCACCCCCATGGTGCCGACGCCCTGAATGTTAGAGTGCCCACGCAATGGCAGCAGGCCAGCGCCGGGTTTACCCAACATGCCACGCAGCATGGCCAGATTCGCAATCGCCTCAACATTTTCTACGCCGTGCAGGTGGTGGGTCATGCCCATGCCCCAGGCGAATACTGCGCGCTCCGCACGTGCATATAATGCAGCAACGTCGGCGATTTCATCCTGTGATAGCCCGGTAATCGCTTCGATTTCATCCCATGAGGTCTTGTTAATATCCTGCAGGTAGGCGTCGAAGTTACGGGTGTACTGCTCAATAAAGGCCTGATCGTGTTGGTGGTTGTCGATGATGCTTTTGGCAATGCCTTTAAATACCGCCAGATCTGTTCCGATATTCGGCTGCAGATATGCTGAGGCGATTTCATTTCCGCCCATCAGTAATGATTTCGGGCTTTTCGGCACGGCGAACTTCACCAGCCCAGGTTCTTTCGCTGGGTTAACCACAACGACCTGCCCACCACGTTCACGGCAGTTTTTCAGCTGATGTATAAAACGGGGGTGATTGGACGATGGATTGGCGCCGAGCACAAATATCAGATCTGCCTGACCCAGGTCCGCGAGTTCAACTGTCGAGGTTCCAGTACCGATTGTGGTGGCCAGTCCATTACCAGACGCCTGATGACAAAAATATGAGCAGTTATTGATATTGCTGCTGCCGTATAAGCGCGCCATTAACTGCAACACGAATGCGGCTTCGTTTGATGAACGACCCGAGGTATAAAAGAAGCTTCGCTCCGGCGCAGACGCCTTAAAACGTTCCTGAACCAGTGCAATGGCGTCATCCCAGGCCATCGGTTTGAAAGTGTTCGCATCAGCGGCTTTATGCAGTGGTGTGCCCAGCCGACCGAGATGCTCCATTTCGTAAGACGACAGCTCTTTGAAGTCAGTAATGGTGTGGTCAAACACCGGCAGCGGGATTGGCCCCTGGATATCCGTCGACTGTGCCTGAACGCTTTTGTTGCATACCGACGGAAATTCATCCAGCTCATTGATCATGCCACCGCGCTGGCCGCCCATACCCAGTCCGCAGGCCTTACAGGCATTATGTGCAGCGAGGGCTTTTGCCGCGTCTTTCACGCCAATACGGCGGACAGTATTCAGCGTATAGAGAACTTTCTTAAATCCGCCGCCTACGATCTTTCTGTGCATGAGAAGTGCTGCCAGTCATCAGGTTGATGATTTCAGTAAACCTCAGGCAGATTTTCAGGGCAATACGTTGGATTGCGTAGTCTGTGCCAGAAAACAAGAAGGCGTTACCTTCTTTTGCTGCGTTTCTTCCACCAGATGAGCACGCCGCTGTAACTGAAGTACGCAACAAGCAGACCAAGCAGGCATACCAGAAGCTGATAGGGCCACGAGAACACCTCGCCCATATGCAGGGCATACAGCCACTGAGTCACGGTTGTGGAGGCATACTGTCCCGTCGGCCAGAATGTCGCCAGCAGAGTACCGTGGTGGGCATCAATATAGATCACAGACCGTGCGATATCCGCATCGACATCGCGTGAAGAATGAAAGCGGTATTGGTAAGTGTTTGAAGCCTCAATGTACCTTAGTGAGCGTTCCCAACCAATGTCGACCCCGTGAGTTTGACCGACACTGAGGACTTCTGTTCTCGCAGCCTGCAGAGCCGAGTCAGGATCCATCGGCGGAAGTTCATGGCCCGTACGAGGTGCAGTCGGTGGAGTACCCAGAAGGCTATAGGTCACGGGTTGATACACATCCCGAAGATTAAAGGCCACGGAAGACCAGGCGAATATCAGGAGTAATGCCCACACCCATAATCCAGCAGCGCGGTGTAACAGGAAATGAAAGGTGTAGCCTTTGCTCCTCCAGCGCATTTTATAACTTTGCTTCCAGCGTTTAAAAAATAACTTCAGATTAAATACTTTAACCACGGGCAGAGTTGTTGCCAGTGCGATAAAGCAATCAATCGTCCAGATCAGCGCGATTATCCCGAGAATCCAGATTCCCCACACACCGGGCAGCCACAGGGTGTAGTGGAGCTTATAAATGAAGCCTGCAAAATTACGTACATCTTCTGTCAGGTCACCCCACACACGGGTGCCCGCAATGTCACCGGTATAAGGGTTCAGAAACAGGCGATTGAACTGGTCTGATCCGTTGACGTAGAAACGTAGTGTTCGTCCAGGGCTGAACTCTAGAGGCATCATGTTGATGTCGCCACCAGACTGCTGGCTGTATTCAGACGCAATCGCGAATAACTGAGCTTCGGGCAGATAGTCTGTTCCGGTTTCAGGGGTAGTGAAGAGGTGCGGATTCAGCCACTCATCAATTTCATGGTAATAGGCAAGAAAGCTGCCGGTAAGCCCCGCCAGAAAAAGAAACATCGCCGTAGTAAGACCCAGGTAACGATGCAGAATGACGAATGTCTGTTTGTGTCTGGCTTGGAAAAACATAAGCTCTTCAATGAAAAAGGGCCCGCGAGCGGACCCTGTTAATCTGCAGTGCTGTTATATCAGAACTGCACGCGGCTACCCAGCACTATGGTCCGGCCCGGCCCCTCGGTATAGTAGCTGGCATTGGTCGTCAGGCTTTGTGATGCTACTGGGAAGTAGTCTTCATTCAGCAGGTTTTCGACCCCTGCGTATACCTGCCAGTCGCCCGGCTGGTAGGTGATTCGCGCGTTGACCAGCTGATAACCCTCGATCGGACCCTCGTAGTTCGAGTAGTTGCCGTCTTCATCTGCATCGAATTCATCGCGATCTCCGATATGAGTAATGTCGGCGTTAACTTTAATAGCGTGGTTGACCGGCCAGTCGACGTACGCAGTCAGTTTATCCGGGCTGATAAAACGGTTACTCAGTGGATCATCAGTGTCCGGGTTTTCACCCTGAATATGGCTGTATGTCATACCGAGCAGTACACCAGAGTAAAAACGGTAGTCAGCAAGAATTTCTGCGCCGTAAATATCCTGAGGTTCACGAACCGGCAGATATACGCCAGTGTTAGGATCTTCAACCGTTGAAGTTCCCAGAGTCGACGTACTCTTATAGATCGCAACTTCGACATGCAGATTATTGATATCGCTGCTGGCACCGATTTCGAGATGCTCAACTTTTGATGCTTCTGTCTGGACCTGAGACAGGCTGGTTACCGTTGCGCTGCGCAGCAGGCGTCCGAGATCTGAAATATCGTAGCCTTCTGAGTAGTTAATGAACGGGCTGAATTCTGGCATCGCCGTGTAGCGGACACCCAGGTTATAGGTGGTCAGGTCATAGTTCAGCGTTCCGCCTTCTACAGCGAAGGGAACCGAGCAGGTGGTTTCGTTGCGGCACAGCTTCAGTGTGTCGTAGTCATTAACATCGATTTCGGTTTCCTGGTAACGGATCCCCGCTTTGAACATCCAGTTGTCGTTCCAGTTGAGATTATTCTGAACGTACGCAGCCGTATTGTTCATATCCATTTCTGGCACCCAGATACGACCATCAACCAGTGGCTGAGAGCTGACATCCTGAAGATAGTCGATACCGTAAGTTACGCGGTTTTCGAAATCAGAAAAGCTGAACACGCTTGAAAGGTCGGTCCGCAGACCCTGTTTCTCAGACAGAATGACAGATTGACCGCCGTCATAACCTTCGTCTGGGTTCGCCAGGGCAGTACTGAAAAAGAAAACGTTCTCGATACGTTGCTTATACGCATCAACCGAAAGCGAAGTGTTCCGGAATACCTGATCGTGGCTGTATTTAACCATCAGGTTGTAGTTGTCTTTAGGGCCTTGAGGTTCACCCGGACGGTCTTCGCCTGTGTCGTTGTCGACAGCAATTGTTTTCTGGCCTTCACTGTAACTGCCTCGCTCATCAATCAGGTTGGTATCCTGTTGAGAATCAAAGTAGTTATAGGTCAGCTGTATACGTTGCTGGTCGTCAAAAGCCCAGCCCAGTTTAGTCAGCAGGTTCTGTGTTGTAAGGTCTGACAGACCATATACTAGGCCCATAGTGTCACCGTCGGAGTCTTTCTGTTCGCCGTAGCTGTCATAAGCACCGCTGACCAGGTAAGAAAACTGACCAATAGTCCCGCTGACGGTTGAGTCGATGCGTTTGCTCAGACTGTCTTCAAATTCGACCGCTGAAAAACGGGTGCTGACACCAATATCACCACTGAATTCAGAATCCGGGTCGGGCTGCTTAGTGATGTAGTTAACCAGGCCACCCGAAGCACCGTGACCATAAAGCGAAGAAGAACCTTTGATCACTTCAATGCGCTGCAGCGCAGCAGCATCAATGGTCCGCAAGCCCAGAGAGCCGTCACGCAGCGGAGTAGACTGCGGAACACCGTCAATCAGAATCAGCGCATTCCGACCGCGAAGTTTAAATCCGGAGTTACTCGTACTGGCTTTTGCTGGAGAAAAACCGGGTACCTGAATAGACAGAAGCTGTTGAATCTCCGGTGATACTTTTAATCCTTCCTCAATTGCTTCCTGTTCCAGGAGGTTGACCGACGCAGGAATGCTGGCGACACGCTCTACCGCTCGGCTGCCAGAGACGATAAGACTGTCCAGCTCGACTTCTTCCGCGGTGGTGGTACCCGCAAGTACGATCAGCGTGGCTGCTGAGATACTCCGCATTGTGTTCTCCTTTCATTCTCATTTGATAATCGTTTGCATTATGAAGGAATTTGTCATGAATGAAAGTAATTATTGTTTTTGTTTATTTTTGTTGAGGCAGGACATTTCCGGCTGACTTTTTCGTGACTTGCCAGTCGCTGTCCAAAAAATACTCAGAATTTGGTAGGGTACACCGTTCAGGCCACTCCCAGTTTTTGGCCCGGAACTGACGCATGGACACCATGTGCTGACAATGTGGAATGCCAGACAGGATAAAAAAACCATGGCTCAACTCAGACTCGCTGCCGTATTTTCGGCATTCGCGCTCGCCTCGTGTGGTGGTGACGGCACTAACCTGAAAGGACCGGACAGCTTCCGGGTAAATGCTCAGGTGTCCGGTGCAGGAAGCGTGACTCCAGACTCTGTCGATGTCGTTGAGGGCAGCAGCGTCCAGATGGTGCTACAACCGGGTGAAGGGGCCAATCTCGTGTCCGCCACGGGTTGCGGAGGGGCAGCCGCCAGTAATCTTTTTTATATAGCCAACGTCTCGGCAGACTGCACGGTCAATGTGGTGTTCTCGGACGCTCAGCAGGCTCCCTCTAATGAAACAGACGAAGAGCCGCCCCGGGTATCCGGCGCCGTCTCTGCCGGCAATGGCCGGGTCATCGTTCAGTTTAACGAGCCCATGTCTGCTGATCTCGTCGACTCCGTCGTTAACTTCAATATTACCCGCACCGACACCCAACAGATCCTCCCGGTACTGGCTGCAAGCTTTGTTGATAGCCGCCAGCAGGCCGTGCTGTTAGAAACTGGCTCTCAGATCAACACTGAATACAGCATCATTGTGGTTAATGCCTATGACATTGCTGGTAATGCCATTGCACCACCGGCAGAAGAAGTCGAGGTAAATCCTAATTCGGCCACTTTCATCGGTACCCGCCCGGATGGCGATGACCTGATCGATAGCGACGAAGACGGCCTCGCTGATTACATCGAACTCGAAGGCTGGCCGGTGATCGTCACCCGTACCGACGGCACCACAGAAACATTCCACGTCAGCTCCGATCCACTCGACCCCGACACAGACAATGACGGCGTACCCGATAACGACGAACGCCACGGCGGTTTAAATCCACTGAGTATCGACACCGATGGCGACACCCTCGATGACGACGCCGAATGGAACCGCATTTATTCTGACGGCACCAAGCAAGACACCGACGGTGACGGCATTCAGGATGGCTTTGAATACGTCTTCTTCAAAACCTCACCGATTCTGGCCGACACCGATGGCGACCAGATGGACGACCCGAGCGAAGTGGCGTCAGGCAATCGCAATCCGCTGATGGCCGATATGCCGATCCCGGATATCGACGTGGGCCTGGTGAATCTGCAGCTGGATACCCGTTTAACCTACACCGATGAAAGCGGGCAGGTCGTTACTGAATCCAACACCAGTGAAGCCACGCTGACGCAGGGTAATAACCAGACGTACTCCTCGGCAAATGAGAACTCAACCAAAGAGACGGTTGAAAACTCCGTTTCACTCACACTCAGCGCAGAGAAAGAAATTAAATACGGCGTGACCGATGGCGGTGGCAAAGGCAGCACAAAATTCAGCGCGAGCCGGACAACGTCCTCATCCAATACCAATGAATGGGGCAGCACCGTCTCATTTGGCGAAGAGAGTAACCAAAGCGCCGAAGAGGCCTACCACGACTCACTGACCACCGAAAACGCCCGCGATACCCGCGAGAGTATTACCCGTGAAGTCTTGGGTGCGTCGATGCGTGTCGACGTAACCGTGGCCAACGCCGGCAATATTCCATTCTCAATCAGCAACCTTGAGCTGACTGCACAAGCACAAGACCCGAATAACCGCCGCCGCATTATTCCTATCGGCTCGCTTGTACCGGAAAACGAGAATCTCGATTCTGTGAATATCGGTGCCATTGGTGAAACCGCTCGCGGGCCGTTTATTTTCCGTACCGAGAACGTCTTCCCGCAAGAAATTGAAGACCTGATGAAAAACCCGCGTGGCTTAGTTGTGCAGTTAGCGAACTACGACATCACTGACGAAAACGGCAACAACTACGCCTTTACGTCTCAGCAGATTCAGGACCGTACCGCCGAGATTACGTTTGATATGGGTAACGGTGTGGTTGAAAGCTACCGCATTGCCACCGCCAGCGATCACCACCCATCCACTGGTGCGCCCAACGGCATTAGCATGAAACGTGCGTTAGAGATTGCCGGTATCCGTGGCACGCAGATTATCCGCGACGGCGGCAACGGTGTGGTCGAAACCGTCGCCGCGCCAACCTCCGACGACGAACAACTCGAAACGGCGGGTAGCAGCGTCGAGCCGCGCAGCATCATTATTACCGCTGGTGACGACAACGGCATCGCTACCGTACCGGGTGGTGACGATATTCTGGTAGAGCCTGATTACGCGATGGAAGTGTTCGCGACCTCTGCGGTGATTATTGATGGCGGTAACGGCATCGCCGAAACTGATGTCTCCGGTGACGATAACTTAGTCAGCAGCCTGAACGCCGAGATTGAACCCGGCCAGGTGGTCATACGCGCAGGCGACGACGGCATGATTGATTCCATCCCGACCGGCGACGACGTACTGGTTGAAGCAGGGCAAGAGCATTACGTACTGACGCGCTTCCGCGATGTGGAAGCCATCGCCGGTGAAGCCCGATTCTGGGTACTGTTTACCAACAACCTGAACATCGAGAACGTCGATTTCGATAACCTGCGTCTGCGCTCTGGCCAGCAATACAACTTCACCTACGTGCAGGACAAAGACCTTGACCGCGTCTGGGCGCGTGAAGAATATCTCCATGGCAGTTCAGATGAGAGCATCAATACCGACGGCTGCGATCAGGGAAATGCTCTTGAGGTGTGCGATACGCTCTCCGACTACACCGAAATCAAAGAAGGCTGGATAGTACAACTGCGAGGGTCTAATCAGAGCTACCGTGTCTTCTCCAATCCGGGGCAGGCCGACTCAGATCGTGACGGTTTAACCGACGACCTCGAACGGGCCTGTGGGCTTGATCCGCGCCAGCGCGATACTGACCTCGACGGCCTGACCGACTATGAAGAAGTCACCGGTCAGCGCGTTGATGGCAACATCGTCACGCCTATGGTTAGCATCGACGTCGATGACTCCAGCGTGCCGTCCATGACCATTACACCGTATTTAGGCGCAGAGCCTGATCCGATTCCGGCAGACCGGGCCACCGGCGCAATCTGGGCAGAGCATCAGGTCACAGCAGAATGCCAGCAGATGCTCGAAGACAAACTCACCGGCGGCTACGCCACCGATCCGCTGAACCCAGACACCGACGGCGACTTCGTTAATGACCTCGCCGAACTGTCACTGGGCCTCCACCCGAACGACCGGGTCGACGGAGCAGACTTCCTCGATGACGACGGCGACGGCCTGGTGAACTCCGCCGAAACCAATGGCTGGGTCGTGACCGAAGCCTTCTGGGGCGCAAGCCGCACAGTGACATCAGACCCAACCAAAACCGACACCGACGAAGATGGCCTGCCGGACCTGCTTGAGTTCTATCTCAAGACCGACCCACGCAGCACCGACACCGACGGCGACGGCATTAACGACGGCGATGAATACCGCAACGGCGGTGACGTCTGTGTTGTCCGCGGCAATCCATGCATTACCTTTAATCAGGTACCGGAGAACGACTACGCCGCCTTCGTACGCGCCTGTAATCTCGCACCGGCCTGTAACGTCGCCCAGATCGAATCGACACTCGCGGCCGAAAGCCAGTTTGGTACTAACCCAAGCTCTGTTGATAGTGACACCGACACACTCTACGACCGTGAAGAACTTGGCCTGCCACAGGGCGCGACGCCGCCACGCCGGATAACCATTAACGGCAGTGATATAGGCATCTTTGTATCAAATCCGCGCATCAGCGATACCGATAACGACGGCCTGAACGATCAAACTGAATATCTCGACTACACCAACCCGAACGCGGGCGATTCAGACGGAGACGGTAATTCAGATTTCTTTGAGAAAACCACCTCAGGCACGAATCCACGCCAGGGCGATATCAAATACAAGATCTGGCTGGACGGTTTTGACCTGCGCGTCAACGCCGCGACCTGGCTGGATGTCAACGCAGGGCGGACACTTACCGAATGCGACTTCCGCATATCAGTAGGTACCTTCACATACGATGCAACACTGCCAGCAGGTACACCAATCCCGTGCTACTACGGCGAATACACCGTAGACAGCAATAACGTCCTGCAGCCGGGCTTAGGCTTCCCGGCTGTTGAGGCCTATATCCAAACCAACGGCGGCAATAACAACTACTGCTACCTCAGCATCCCGTTGGATTACGGCAAGGTCGAAGGCGCGCACTACACCGCGACCTGCTCACACAACAACGGCACCTATAACGACATCGACTTTACTGCGCGCTTCTACTTTGATCGGTTGGAGGAGTGACGGTAAGGGAAGAAGGGCCTTTAGAGTAATGAAACAGCCGCCGTTGGGCGGCTGTTTTGGTTGTGAGGGGGGAGGCAGCATGCCTCATGAAGAATTGAATTCAGTTTCTGGGAAAAAAATTTAGTTGTATCCATAACGAATGATGGTAATGAATATAAATTAGACTATTTACGCCTATATGTGAGCTGGCGAGAATGCACAGAAAATCAGCTTCTTTCATATCTAAAGGAAGAAACTGACGATAAAGGATGTCGTTATTTTCCATTGCGTGATTGGCGATCGAATTTAAGTGTTTGCTATAGAAACGACCTTAAGATACTTTTCTCTTAAGGATTAGAAAAAGTGCAATTTTAAGTTCAGCTATTGGGTTAACGGTTAGATACATGGAGAAGAGTGATTCTGGAGGCGTAGGGGCAAAAAAAGGATTCTTATATCAGGATCTAGTTACCGCAATTTATTTGTTGTCAATGCTTCGCGATAAAAGTATTAAATGTATTAGAATGGAAGTCGCTGATGACTTTGATATTGTTTACGGTGACCATATTGAGTATGTACAAGTAAAAACAACTTCTTCTGATAAGAGTTGGAGTATCAAAGAGCTAACTGAAACATCCAAAAAAAAAGTCGTTGGTCCGAGGAATGGGATTAAATATGAGGACAACACGGACTCGATTCTACATAAATCACTGGCTAACGATAAGGATGGGAAATCAAAATTTAAAATAGTAACACCAAGGTCAGTTTCAGAGAATCTAGCATATTTACGAATATTACCCAGTGATAGAGAGAATCCTGACTCCCGAACTAAGCTGTTGAATTCTCTTTCGAGAAAAATAAAGGGATACAAATCTCCGGGAGGGCAGAATATTGAATACTGGCTTGATAATACGCACTGGCGAGTTATACCTGATGAAGATGGTATAGAAGCTATTATTTTCAGTGAAATTATAAAGTCGTCATCAGAAATATTTGGCTGTATTTTAGATCCCAAAGTCGATCCACTTCGTATTTTATCCGGTATTATGCTGCACATTCAGAAAAAAAGCTCAGCATCAAGGGTTATGGTATCCGCTGATGGGAAGTCATATTTTAGAAAAGATTTTGTAGCGTGGTATAGAGAAGAGCTACTTTTATGTGGTTCATCTACGGGTAGCTTTACTAAGGTCTACTCGAATAATGTAACCAGAATGAAACCTATTCTTACGGAGTTTCTTAGAGAAACTAATTATTTCGAATTCTCCGGTAAAAAAGAGTGCCGTGCTGTTGAGCGTAAATATCACCTAGATGAGTATCAGTATGAAAATATTTCAAGATCTATGATTAAATGGATGCCGGAGGTACTTCTTCGCGCTAGTGAATTAGCTGAAGTTGGCTCGTCTGGCCTGATAGAGAAATATTCTGAGTTTAGGAAAAAAGGCTTGGGCTCTCTCCAGGAACTCGATATTTTGGCTTCAAGAATTTTATTGCATTCTTTCATTCGAACGAACTTTGCATCTCAACCTATATCGGCTCAGATATTATTTGATGATTACGATAGTTCAGGTTTTGATAATATACACATAGTTAATTTTGATGATCTGCCAGATAAGATCTACATGGGCTTTAGCTATTTTATTAAGGCAGATAATTTAAATTCTGAAATTGCTAAAATTATTGGTGACTTTGATAATGTTCTTTCATCACCGGAATTCGAAAATACTGGTGATAAGTTGCTTGAAATAAAAGAAGATGGTTACCTGTTGAAGCATGATATTAATGAGATTCTTCAGTCTGGACTATCCCTGAACGATAATTTAGATCGATTTACATTTGTATTCTTTATCGGGTACGAAACGCCAATTCTAGAGGCTAACAAGGGGCTTGAAGCTGAAGTGGCGAAGAAAATTATCATTGATGATGTAACTCATAAATTCAAGTTAATGATAGAGTCGTTGATCGCTATTCGAGGCTTCTATCAGAAGATTGATGCGGTCGTCGTTTTCTACCCCTTGCCTGAGCTTGAAAAGCTATTTAGTAGTCTTAAACGTGAAATTGAGAATGTGTGAATGGATTCTGTGGCCTGTAAAGATATGAAAAAACTTCTGGATGGTGAGATTTCACCATTCAGCTATTTGAAGATTGCGAATGATTATCTTGCTTCGCCAGAGACGATAAACGTTGGCAGAGAATATATTATAAGGGCTCTAGATAAAATTAATTTATTCGAGAGTAACAGTAAGACGTTTAAAATTTTAGTTCGGAAGTCAGGATTATATCCGTATCTCGATAAGTATTTTTCGGATGGTCAAGGCGATGAAACAAAATTCGTATTAGAACTATACGATTCTGGTTTGAATGGGTTCATATTTCATTCGATGCAAGCAAAAGTTTTTAATTCTATAGTCTCTGGTGAGAATGTAATTTTAGGTGCTCCTACTAGTATGGGTAAGAGCGCAGTTGTGGATGCCTTGATCAACTCAAAGATGTACAGTTGTGTTGTAATAGTAGTACCGACTATTGCTCTTATAGATGAAACTAGGAAACGTATTGCTAGACGCTTTGAGCATGAATATCAAATAATCTATCACGGCTCCCAAGTTAGAACACGAAAAAGAGCCGTGTATATTTTAACTCAAGAAAGAGTTAATGAAAGAGATGATCTTGATAGTGTAGATCTATTTGTTATCGATGAGTTCTATAAACTTGCTTTTTCTAATGAAGATAGAAGTCGTGTAGTGGCTTTGAATATCGCCCTTAGTAGATTGATGTCCGTTTCAAAACAATTTTTCATGATCGGACCAAATATTGATTTAGTACGCGGTATGGAGTGTTTTGGGCGGGATTATAGATTCATACCTACAGATTTCAGAACGGTTGCGACAAATAATTTTAAATATAATATTTCTCCTAATGATACTGGAGAGAAAATACGAGTTCTTTTAGATATTATTAAAGAATACGAAGGTCAGACCATCATATATTGTAAGTCTCAATCAGAAATCTCTAAGGTTTTTGGAGGTATTGAAGAATTTTTAAATGAGGATTTTGATTTCGATTTTAGAAAGTGGTTAATTTGCAACTATGGTTCTGATTGGGTTTTCAGTAAAGCGTTAAAAAAAGGTGTAGGAATACACCATGGTTCACTTCCACGTGCCCTGCAGCAGAAAGTTATTGAGCTTTTTAATAATAAGAAAATACGATTTTTGATCTGTACTTCTACACTTATCGAAGGTGTAAATACTGCAGCGGAAAATGTTGTGATATATGACAACAGAAAAGCAACGGTATCTATTGATTCATTTACTCAGAAGAATATTTCAGGTAGAGCTGGGCGTATGAGTCAACACCTTATTGGTAATGTTTTTAGTCTGGAGGGGGATACAAAGAATGAAACTCCCTCAAATGTTGTTGAATTAGGCGTTACTCAGCAAGAAGGAGATGAGAGTTTAGGCTTGATTGCGTCGATCCAGAGTGAGCATTTGACTGCCCAGGGGAAAGAGGAGTTATCAAGGTTTGTTCAACGTGCTGGTCTTCCCCTAGGAATTTATCAAACTAATTCAAGATATTTAGTGACGGATATAGATGAAGGTTATGAAATAATTAAAAGATACAGCATCGAAGAATTACGATTATTTGTTAATTTTGGAAAGTTTGATTCAGTTAGAATAGACCTTTTTGTTCGTTTTATGAAGAAGGTGGAGTTTAGGTCTTTACAACGGATGTCACTGCATTTTGATGACAATAATGATTTTAAAAATAGGTTCTCATGGTATTTGTTTTCAAATTCACACTCTGAATATCTGAAAGATAGATTGAAATATATATACGGTTATTACTCTTCTGAGAAAAGTAGATCGGAGGAGACCGATAGAGAGTTGAAAATTGTAAGGAATATATTTCGATATAATGTTCCAAGTGCACTGATTCTGTACGAAGAATTACTTAATCACCGTTTAACTGAATATGGCGTTGAGGATAAGGTTGACTTGGGGCATATACTACATGTTTTTGAAAATTCTCATCTCGTCTCGGTATTTTCTGCTTTAGAGGAATCTGGAGTGCCTATTGAGACTTTGGAAAAGTTGGAGTCCGAGCGATTTAAAAATTCTACTTTAGATGCGGTAACTAGGTATCTACGGCGATTTTATCAAGATCTTGAAATACTAGACGACACAGACAGGGTATTCATTAAGACGGCCTTGTTGTGAAAGAATTTTATGAGTTTAGACGGTGACTCTGTGGCTATTTCGGAAGCATACAAAGAGGGAATGGAGCATTACAGAAATTCCGGTGACGATCTTCGTTCTTGTCCGTACGAGCCGGGCTCTAAAGAATATGAGGATTTCAGTGCAGGTTTTTGTCAAGCAATGAAGCGGTGTGATGCAGGGCGAGCTCGTAACTCTGCAGGTAGGGATATGTGGTCGATAAGGGAAGAACTAGAAAAGGCGAGACAGGAGAAGCTGGAAAAAGAGAAAAGCGAAAGAGACAAGGAACGAAAAAGGAAGAAGTACTTACGAGAATCCCGAGGTGAATATTGAACCTGCCTGGGGGTAGTTGAGTGCCTTGATCACACTAACTACAATAGCACTCCGTTAACATATCTCAGGTTCGTACCATGTCCAATAACAAACCAGAACTCCCAAATCACCTGTCCATCAACCCGCGCAGCCCGCACTTCGTTGAAGAGTGCTTTGAGCACGACATCGGCATCCGCTTCAAGGGCAAAGAGCGTGCGGACATCGAGGAATACAACATCAGTGAAGGTTGGGTGAAGATTTCGTCGCCGACGACCAAAGATCGCTTTGGTCGCCCGCTGCTGATTAAGCTGAAGGGCGAGGTTGAGGCGTTTTATAAGTGAGTCTCTGAGCATGGCGCTGGGTTCCCGCCTTCGCGGGAATGACAACAAAGAAACCGCCTGTTGGCGGTTTCTTTGTTTCTGCGGGGGAGAACCCGGTCGTCGTTAGCAAAATACGCTGAACGGCTCCTACAGTTCAGTGGTGGCCAATCAGGCAGCTATGCCGCCTTTGTGCTGGTAGTGTGAGAAGAGCATGGTGGTTTGATCGACCAGGCCAAACACGGCCAGCGCGTCTTCATTCTGCATCATGGCCGCCGATGCTGCTTTGGCTGAGGCGTCATCTTCCCAGACGATAAACTCAATCCAGTGACCGTTCTCTTCGCTGTAGTAGTAATCCCGTGATTTGAAGCCTTCTGCTGTCAGTACTACGGCGTTGAGGTTGGCCATGGCGGTTTCCTGATCGGCAAAGTCTACGTCTCCCCGGAACTGCAGGGCGATGATTTCGAAGCTGTTGTTCAGGTTGGCAGCAGTGGCATGAAGGGGTGGGATAGAAGTTGTGTTGATTGCTGGGTTAAGAGCTGAAGTTTGCATATCCGTTTCTCCGGTCTGTTCTATTCAATTCAAGTCAATTGTCTGGGGTTGTTCCCGAGTTGTGTGTGCGCCTTTGTCTTGGCACAGATTCAGAGTAATCTTATAACCGACATTAAATGTCGGTTATTTTGTTAGGCTGTGAAAATCTAACGAAAGCAGGCTGTTTCAGGAGAAAGATACGCGTGGCAAAAGGTAGCTTATTGAATAAGCAGAATCGTCTGGATCGTCTTGTCGGGTTATTACGGCAGGATGAGGTCTGGACGATGAAGCGCCTCGCGGATCAGCTTGAGGTGAGTGACCGTACGCTGCTGCGTGATATCAATGAACTGCGTGAGCAGGGCGTTCCTATCGAAGCTGAGCGCGGTCCTGGTGGTGGTGTCAGCCTGAGTCGTCGCTGGGGTGTCGATAAGCTGCGGCTCAACCACGAAGAGGTGATCAGTATGCTGGTGTCGCTGGCGATTACAGAGACGCTGCAAAGCCCCTTATTGGCAGAGCCTGTACGCAGTGTTCGCCAGAAGATGACGTTGGGTTTACCTGAGCATCAGCGTCAGGTGGTTAATCAGTTACGTAAGCGTATTCTGGTGGGTGATCCGGCGTCAGGGCAGGTCACGCAGACCTACAGCCAGCCCAGCGCAGCCATTACCAGGCAGGTAACGACGGGGTTCTTTGAGTTGGAGATGCTGGATATTGAGTATGTTGCGGGCACTGGCGCGGTGACTGAGCGCCGGATCGAACCTCAGTATTTGTTCTTTAACTGGCCGGTCTGGTATCTGCTGGGTTGGGATCATTTGCGTGACGCGCCACGGGTGTTCCGGATTGATCGGATGCAGAAGGTGAAGCTTGCGGGTGAGGCGTTCAGACCGCGGGCTCGTTCGCTGATTTTGCAGGGGCTGGATGATTATTATCGGTTGTTGTGAGGGTGGTTTCAGGGATACCGCCGTGAGCAAAATGCGCTGAACGGCTCCTACGGGCGATTATTGAACGCGGTGCAGCCGGTTTATTAATACCGGGATTTCAGTCTGGATGATGCTCCAGACAACGTCGTTATCAATGCCCAGATATCCGTGTATCAGCTGATTTCTGGTGGCGATGATCATTCGCCATGGAATATCGGAGTGCTCTTCACGGATATCTGTCGGGATGTGGGTTGCAGCTTCCCCAATCAGTTCGATATTTCGCAACGTCGCATCGTATGTCAGATTACTGGCTTCAAAGGCTTCTTGGGTCATGCCATTGGTGTAGGAAAGGACTTTCTCACAGCACTCCAGCATATCTTTGATGTAGAACCGCCACTCACGTTTAGTCTTAGGCGACATCAACACGGTCCTGTGTGATGTATGGCTTTAGCTCTTCGCGGACTGCTTTCTCTGTAACCAGGTCTACGGGGCTGCCCAGGGCTTCTTCTAGGTAGAACTGTACGCCGAAGAATTGCTTGGAGGTGGCTTTGCCATCGAAGCCAACGAGGATGTCGATATCGCTGTCTTCGCGGGCGTCGTCACGCGCTGTTGAGCCAAAAAGCGCGAGCGTGGTCAGGCCGTACCGTTCCTGAAGGACGGGCTTGCAGCGGGACAATATGTCGAGTGCCTGTTCGCGGTTCATATATTTGGCCGGTGTGCGTGTTTTGATCAGTTTAACCGAGAGGCCGGTGTTCGCAAAATAGGGCTTTAGATAGGGTAGGCCGTAGGCGGGTTGTTCCAACCCGGATCGCCAAAGCTTCGCGTTTGGCTCCTACATGGAATGGCAGCAGCCTGAAATAAGCGAGATATAAAAAAACGCCAGGTCTTTGCAGAGCTGGCGTTTTTGTTTTCCGAGCAATGTCGCTGATTACAACGCTTTGATCTTTTCGATCTGGTCGTTGAGTTTGGCGATGTCACGCTCGAAGCCGGCGGCTTTTTCTTTCTCTTTTTCGATCACGGCTTCTGGTGCTTTGTCGACGAACCCTGGGTTACCCAGTTTGTTCTGTACTCGCTCCAGTTCTTTGCCGAGTTTTTCAATCGACTTGCTCAGACGCGCTACTTCTGCGTCTTTGTCGATGAAGCCAGCCATGGGTACGAGTACTTCCATGTCGCCCACCAGTTGGGTAACAGACATAGGTTCTTCGTCGCCTTCGTTCAGCCAGGTCAGTTTGTTGAGCTTGGCGAGTTTCATCAGGAAGGCCTGGTTTTCTTCGGCACGGCGGAAGTCTTCGTCACCGCCGTTTTTGAACAGCAGTTCCAGTTCGAAGCCTGGGGCGATGTTCTTCTCGGCGCGGACGTTACGTACGGCGGTAATCACGTTCTGCAGCCATTCGATGTCGGCTTCGGCTTCGGCGTCGATCAGGGCGTCCTGAGCTTCTGGGTAAGCGGCGAGCATGATGGTATCGCCGGATTTACCCGCGAGGTCTTTCACCTGATGCCAGATAGACTCGGTGATGAACGGGATGATCGGGTGTGCCAGTCGCAGAATAGCTTCGAGTACGCGTACCAGCGTACCGCGAGTGCCGCGCTTCTCTTCTTCGGTGGCGTTTTCGTCCCACAGAACTGGCTTAGACAGCTCGAGGTACCAGTCGCAGTATTCGTTCCAGATGAATTCGTACAGCGTCTGTGCGGCCATGTCGAAGCGGTACTGATCCATATGGCGGCGTACTTCGCTTTCAGCGCGTTGCAGGCGGGAGATGATCCAGCGGTCTGCCAGTGACAGGGCAGCGTCTTCTCCGTTCACACCACAGGCGGCTTTCATGGCGTCGGTGATTTCGATCAAGCCGCCATCTGCATTCTCAACGGCCTCTTCGCCGGCCACAGACAACATCACGTAGCGTGAGGCGTTCCACAGCTTGTTGCAGAAGTTACGGTAGCCTTCGAGGCGCTTCATGTCCCAGTTGATGTCACGGCCGGTCGAGGCCATGGCAGCGAGGGTGAAGCGCAGGGCGTCGGTGCCGTGTGGCGCGATGCCTTCCGGGAATTCTTTCTGAGTGCGCTTGCCGATTTTCTCAGCCAGTTGTGGCTGCATCATGTTGCCGGTGCGCTTCTCGAGCAGGTCGTTCAGTGAGATACCGTCGATCATATCCAGCGGATCGAGGACGTTACCTTTCGATTTGGACATCTTCTGGCCGACTTCGTCACGGATCAGGCCGGTCACGTACACGGTTTTAAACGGTACCTGTGGTTTGCCATCGTCATCTTTGCAGAAGTGCATGGTCATCATGATCATGCGCGCAACCCAGAAGAAGATGATGTCGAAACCGGTAACCAGTACGTCGGTCGGGTGGAAGTCGAGCATACGCTTGGCGACTTCCGGATCGTCCAGGTTTGGCCAGCCCAGCGTACCGAAGGTCCACAGAGCAGAGGAGAACCAGGTATCCAGTACGTCTTCGTCCTGTGAGAGCTTCACGTCGTCAGCCAGGTTGTTGGCTGCGCGTACTTCGGCTTCGTCGTGGCCAACGTAGACGTTACCTTCTTCGTCGTACCAGGCCGGGATACGGTGACCCCACCACAGCTGACGGGAGATACACCAGTCCTGAATGTCGCGCATCCAGCTGAAGTACATGTTTTCGTAGTTCTTTGGTACGAACTGAATGTCGCCGTTCTCTACCGCTTCAATCGCAGGCTTCGCCAGTGTCTTGGCGTCAACGTACCATTGGTCGGTGAGCATTGGCTCGATGACAACGCCGCCACGGTCGCCGTATGGCACAGTGAGGTCGTGGTCTTTGATTTCGTCGAGCAGGCCAGCGGCTTCAAAATCAGCGACGATGGCTTTACGCGCGGCGAAGCGCTCCATGCCACGGTACTTTTCTGGAATGCTGGCTTTTACATCTTCGTTTACGCTGCCGTCGGTGTTGAACACTTGTGGCACGTCACGCACGTCGGCGTTGAAAGTGAAGATGTTGATCATTGGCAGGCTGCAGCGTTTGCCGACTTCATAGTCATTGAAGTCGTGCGCTGGGGTGACCTTAACGGCACCGGTGCCTTTGTCCATGTCGGCGTGTTCGTCGCCCACAATCGGAATACGACGGTCGACTAACGGCAGCACGATGTCTTTACCGATCAGATCTTTGTAGCGCGGATCTTCCGGGTTAACGGCTACACCGGTGTCGCCCAGCATGGTTTCCGGACGGGTGGTCGCAACAACGATGTAGTCTTTGCCTTCAGAGGTTTTCAGACCGTCGGCCAGCGGGTAGCGCAGGTGCCACATGTGACCTTTCTTGTCTTTGTTTTCGACTTCGAGGTCAGAGATAGCGGTGTGCAGTTTCGGGTCCCAGTTTACCAGGCGCTTACCGCGGTAAATCAGGCCGTCTTTGTACAGGCGGATAAAGACTTCCTGAACGGCTTTATAAAAGCCATCGTCCATGGTGAAGCGTTCGGTGTCCCAGTCCACAGAGTTACCGAGTCGACGCATCTGTTTGGTGATGGTGCCACCGGAGTGTTCTTTCCATTCCCAGACTTTCTCGAGGAACTTTTCACGGCCAAGCTCGTGGCGGTCTGGCTGGTTTTCAGCGGCGAGTTTGCGCTCAACAACCATCTGGGTCGCAATACCGGCGTGGTCGGTACCAACCTGCCACAGGGCTTTTTTACCCTGCATACGCTTATAGCGGGTGAGGGCGTCCTGGATGGTGTGCTGGAAGGCATGACCCATGTGCAGTGAACCGGTGACGTTCGGCGGCGGGATCATGATGGAATAACCTTCGCCGGTCAGTCCGTCTTGGTAAGGCTTGAAGTAGCCTTTCTCTTCCCACTCTTTGTACCAGGTTTGTTCGATTGCGCTGGGTTGGTATGTCTTATCCATTGCTGGCTGCTACTCGTTTTGGACGTGAAAAAAACGTGCAGGAGTATACCGGATTCGGGAGCCGGTGGGCAGTCGCAGAGACTGAAACAAAGCGCCCGGCAATTGCCGGGCGCTTCAGGAGGAGGTGGTCTGATGCGTGAGGCTTATTCGCCTTTCTCGAGCAGATCGCGGATACGCGAGCGCAGGCGGCCTTTCAGCAGGGGCATCATTTCTTCAACCAGCTCATCTACCATGCGCTCACGCTTCAGCAGATTTACCAGTGATGCGCTGGTTTCGCTCATGGTCTGGTCGATTTCGGCACGCTTCTGCATTGCTGGGTTAAGTGGTGAATTGACCGAAGGGCGAGGGGTCGGTTCGTCAACATTTGCAGCGGTGCGCTTGCTGATATGGTCAAGGACCTGACTGAGTGAGCTGACACTTGATACCCGCTCGGGTACTGGTGCGACCTGAGCTGGCGCGGTTGGCTTCAGAACAGGCACAGCACGCAGCGGCGTGGCGGGAGCAGATGCTTTTTCTTCAAACAGATCATCCAGCACCGGAATAGCAGCGTGCTCCGGTGAGTCGGAAGATTCGTTGTCGAGGACCCGTTGCAGCATCTCTAGCTCTGCCAGCAGATCTTTGGGTTCGTCCCTGTTGCTCATCAGCGCATTCTCATATCTTTGTGTTCAATAGGATAGCCGCGATCTTTGAGGAAGCGGAAGTGCTGACGAGTGTAATCCAGTACGTCATCATTCTGCACTACTACTTCTACCAGACGTTCAAAACGGCTGAAAAAAGCCGGTAACTCCGGACTCAGATTAATAATGACATCGTGATGATGTCCTGATTCCGGATGCCAGCCGATACTCACCGGGCAATCTGCCGGTGCGTCTTCTGCGTTCAGAAGAGCATGCGGTACAAAGGCATCTTCTCTGAACTGCCAGAGCATGTCATCCAGTGCCCGGGCGTCCTGTTCGTTAGCGACCTGCAGAAGAACACTGCGGTCTTTCTGTCTTACCTGTTCGACCAGACGACAGGCAAAAAACCACTGCTCGTGCTGGGTCTGTCCGCCAAGAATGTAAAAATCGGCCTGCGTCATATCAGATACTGTCCGTCCGGCGGAAGCGCTGCAGGATCACATCGGCACGTACGTCCAGATGATGTAACTGTTGCAACGCACTGGCTTTGTCCGGAGTAACCTTCCAGCGGTGCGGTGTCATCAGCAGCAGGTTGTTGATCATAGTGCTGTCGTTGAGTTGGAACCGGAACGCTACCGGGACTTCCTCTACGCAGCTGAAACCTGCCTGATTCATCGACTCAACCGGCGAAAATGCATCCAGACGAACGTCATCATAAATCTGCTGACGCAACTCGTACAGATGATATGGGCCGGTATGCGCAGTAATAATGTCACCGTCTGTAACTAAGGCGTGATCAAGACCCTGGGGCATCAGCGGAGTAAAGAGCGATACCACAGTGTTAATGCTGTGTTTCTCTACCGGAGGCCGTGCGCCACTCGCTACCAGCCAGCGAATCAGCCTGCTGCGTCGACATGCGGCACGGACGGCCTCGCGTGAGATATCAAGGCCCGTTATGTCTGCGGAGACACCCAGGGATTCACGCAGACGCTCGGTGTAATACCCTTCACCACAACCAATATCGAGAATCCGGCCAGGGCTCACCATACTGTTCAGTGCATCAGATATCGGCTGATAATGCCCGGCATCCAGAAACTCAGTGCGGGCGCGGACCATGTCCGCGTCATCGCCCGGATTCTTAGATTTTTTGTGGTTGACCAGCAGCAGGTTCAGATAGCCCTGCTTTGCCTGATCATAGGTGTGGTTTTCCTGACAGCGCCACTGCTTGTCACTGGTGCTGAGTGGAGCTTCACACTTAGGGCAGATCAGCCCGGTTACCGCCTCAATCATCAGGCCAGCAACTCAACCAGCATCGCTTCGTAGATGTCGGTCAGGGTGTTCAGGTCGTCGGCACTCACGTGTTCGTTCACCTGGTGGATGGTCGCATTGATCGGACCCAGCTCCACAACCTGTGCACCGGTTGGTGCGATAAAGCGGCCATCGGACGTACCGCCGGAGGTCGACAACTCGGTGTCCCGGCCCGTCACATCTTTAATGGCTTTGACCGCCGCCTCGACCAGAGCACCCTTGTCGGTCAGGAATGGCTGCCCACTGAGTTTCCAGTCAATGTCGTACTCAAGGCCATGCTTCTTCAGGATGGCCTCGGTGCGCTCTTTCAGGATCTCGGCTGTCAGCTCGGTCGAAAAGCGGAAGTTAAATACCACCTCACAGGTACCCGGAATCACGTTCGTTGCACCAGTGCCGGCGTTGATGTTGGAAATCTGGAAGCTGGTGGCCGGGAAGAAGTCATTGCCGTCGTCCCATTTTTCAGCGGCCAGTTCCGCCAGTGCCGGGGCTGCGATATGCACCGGGTTTTTGGCAAGATGAGGGTAGGCCACGTGACCTTGTTTGCCCTTAACAGTGAGCACACAACCGAGAGAACCACGACGGCCGTTCTTGATAACGTCACCCACGAGTGTAGTGGAGGAAGGCTCACCGACAACGCACATGTCGATTTTCTCGTTCCGGGCTTCCAGCGTTTCGATAACCTTTACCGTACCGTTATGGGCCGGGCCTTCTTCATCGGAGGTAATCAGATACGCAATGGAGCCTTTGTGATTCGGGTGCTTTTCAACGAAGCGCTCTGTTGCTACCAGAAATGCAGCCAGTGAACCTTTCATATCGGCGGCGCCACGGCCGTGCAGCATACCGTCGATGATCTTCGGCTCAAACGGAGGGTTATCCCAGTTGGCTTCTGGGCCGGTTGGAACGACGTCGGTGTGACCGGCAAAGCAGACCACAGGCTTACTGTCGCCTTTACGGGACCAGAAGTTATCGGTGTCACCAAAACGCAAGGGCTCGTTTTTAAAGCCAATGGCCGCGAGGCGTTCCATCATCAGTGCCTGGCAGCCTTCATCTTCAGGCGTTACGGAAGGGCGGGCAATGAGGTCGGCGGCCAGTTGCAGCGTCGGGGTCATGGTGAATCCTGTAATTAACGGTTTGAAACAGAGCGTGAATCATATCACAGGCACTGGCTGAAACACGCTGGGCGGGTTGCGATGTGGCCGGTGCGGTCATACCATGCAGAAAGTGACATCACAGATAACGTATTGGTTTAACTGGAATTATTATTTATGACCCCAAGCCTGACCCCTGAGCAGCTGAAAGTTGTCCTGCAGGAAGCAGACCTGCTGAAATCCCGTGACGAAGTTGAAGCAGCTCTGGACTCCATGGCAGCGGCCATCACTGAGAAACTCGCCGACAGCATGCCGGTTGTGTTCAGCATTATGAATGGTGGACTGGTGGTTGCCGGTCAGCTGCTTACTCGTCTCAATTTTCCGCTGGAGCAGGGCTATATGCACGCGACCCGTTACCGGGGCGAGGTCACTGCTCAGGCTGATCTGCAGTGGCAGGCGATGCCGACGGTTCCGATGGAAGGGCGTACCGTTCTGATTGTCGACGATATCTTCGATGAGGGTTACACCCTGCAGGCCGTGGTTGAGGCCTGCAAAGCCCAGGGAGCCACCGAGGTACTGACTGCGGTTCTGGTCGATAAACAGCATGACCGTAAAGCGCCGGGTATGACGGTGGATTTTGCAGGGCTGGAAGTCGAAGACCGTTACGTCTTTGGCTACGGCATGGATTACCGCGGATTCTGGCGTAATGCGCCAGGTATCTACGCAGTGAAAGGTCTGTAAGTTACCTTTCTGAGCCAACTGGCTGAATAACATCCGGTTGGCACTGGGTGTCCTGTTGCATATGGTCACCTGCGCCTAGTCTGCGCCTTTCCCACAACTTATGGATGAGGCGCGGATATGAACTTTCGTTCGATATTCCTGATACCCCTGATTTCTTCACTGATCGCTTGCGGAGGCGTGGACGAAGAGCCACCTGGCGATGTCGATATGTCTACATTTACCGGCTGTCTGCAGGATACCTGGACACGAGCCAGTGCCCCGGCGAGCGGCGCCAATGTAGAGCTGACCTATGAATTTCTGGAAGACGGCACGTTTATTCAGCGCAGCCACGTCGACAATATCTCGACTTACGAGTATCTCAACGGTATCGAGAATACCGATTACGATATGGAAGTACTTCCGGGTATTTCACTCGACATCATCATGCTCCTGCAGATTCTCGGGCCATTCTATGTCGAAGGCTACTTTCATACACAGGGCACCTGGACGGCTGATGACGAAACCGGTGTGGTGACTATGAACCTGCCTGCTTCCCGCTCATTCGGACATTCTATCTGGTCAGCGAATGGCGCTAAGAATGACTTTAACCGCAGTTATCCCAATGTTGAGTCGATGGAACTCAAGTCGTCTGATCAGTACGCCTACTGCACGGATGATCAGTTAGTTGTCGGCACCTTCCGGAAAGACGATGACAGCGACATCGCGGGCCTCTGGAACAACCTCAAAGATGATTTCTACGTCGCTGAAGACTATGCGGGTGCGACTTACCGCCTTCGTGTGGACACCGGTGAGTTGTACAGTAAATCCCCTTATCGTATGTACCTTGAGAGTGATGGGTACAAGCTTGGCTCCTGTTTAGAAAACGGCACCGGGCATCGCTTGCCGGGACTGGAGCCAAAGTACTTTGTACTAACACCAGAGGGTGAGCTGGTGGATACGGGCGTTGTGGTGCCTGAGCAACCAGAAAACCCCGGATTTTCGTATCGCGAGATACTGAGTGATGAATACCTGTACATATACAATGAAGGCACACTCGTCAGGCGCGATATTTATACCGGTAACGAGACGACACTGGATGCTCCGGGGCTGGTTGGGTCGTTATATGCCGTTGAAAAGATAGCTGGTGGTCTGCTCCTGATTGCTCAGGAGGCTGACACTGAAACCAGCGACAGCTTTATCTCTGCTGCGCGTATCTATGATGACTCCGATGAGGTTTCATTGACCCGCTTGTTTCCGTACGTATTTGTCACCGTGAATCGCTTCGGTGACCTCCTGATGCTGAAAAGCAGCGAGGGAGAAGACAGTCAGATCTGGACCTATGATTTTGTGTCTGGAGTCACTGCGGAGGTTGCGATTCCTGATGATCTTATTGCCGGAGATTTCTTGAGTCATTTCCGTCGGGGTGATCGCGCGTTGTTGCTGGAAGAGAAAGTCACAGGCGCGACCTGGTTGTGGGATTACAATTTTGCCAGCGGCGAATTTGAGGAAGTGACCAGTATCCCAGAGGGGGTATACGGGCAAATCTATCCCACCGACAGCGGGGTAGACCTGGTGCGGGCTCTCTATCGGCAGTCCGACCGCGATGCGTCGATTACTTTTTCTCATCTCAGTGCTGAGAATGATTTTGCTCTGACCTATGCAGAGAGCTTTCCAGATTATGTTCGTTTTCAACAGCGCCGCGACAACATGTCTCAGTATTTCTTCAGTACACAAAACAGGGATAATCCGAATCAGGAAGAACTCTATCTGGTCGACACTGTGATGGGTACGGCTAAGGCCCTCTCGCCAGAGCCGCATGAGGTCGGGGTACCGGAGTATTTTGATGACGGCAACCGTATTCTCTATCGCAACGAATATCCTAGCTCTTCCTATCAGAATGAAATGATCGCGATCCGACTGGAAGGAAATGAGCTGGCCGAAACCCAGCGATTCCCGTTTTTTGCCATGTATCAGTATGACGCTGCGGCACTGGATGGTGTAACCGCTTTCCATCTTCAGTCTTACGTCGATGGCGAAGCCGTCAGCTATTTCTATGTAGCAGATGGCCCTGATTCGTCCTTTAACCTGATCAGTACCGATTATCACTTTGGTGAAGATAACGCTGCGTTCGGCGATGATTTTATCGTTTCTGATTATCATATGATCGCGGCGGGGCGCACCGAATATTCGGGTCGCGAGCTACTTATGTATAACCCGGAAACCAAAGGCGTCGATTTTATGGACGTACTGCCAATCCCTGACGCTTCGTCAGCATTAACCTATGTTGGTTCGCTGAACAGTGGAACCGTACTGTCGGGTTGGGATGAAGACAACGGCTGCGCAGGCCCTCACGGTGACCTTCACTTTGAAGAGGGCAACCTGTGGTATGAAAATGGTATCCGTAGTTTTTCTGGTACCCAGTGGTTTGTGAGAGACTAAGGCGCCACAGTGCGATCGCACTGGGTTTCCGCGGGAGTGTTTCAAATAACCGTGGGTTATAAAAAGGGGGCTCAGCCCCCTTTTTTCGTCTGAGCAATTATTCCGCAGGGGCCGCTTCTGTCAGCTACACTTTTCTATCAGAGGTGGCCGATTCTATGAATGTTGATTTCATCAATCCCTTCATCGAGACGATCGATAATATCCTGGCAACCATGGCGTCGATGACGTGCGAGCATGGAAAGCCCTATCTGAAGGACGGTATTGCGCCATTGGGTGTAGTTACCGGACTGATTCCTATGGAAGGGGATGCTGTTCACGGATCTTTAGCGATCAGTTTCTCGGAAGGAGCGATCTGTAAGATCAGTAGCAGCATGCTGGGCGAAGATGTTGCTGAACTTGACGATACCTGCAAAGACCTGACCGGTGAGCTGACCAACATGCTGTCGGGTGGCGCGCGTAAGCTCTTGTGGGAAAAGGGCTACAACTTTGAAATGGCCAAGCCAGAGATGGTTGAAGGGGAGGCCGACGTACAGCACTCAGTGAATGGGCCTGTGTTGGTGATTCCTTTTAATACTAAAGCCGGACCTTTCTTTATCGAAGTTGCGATATGCAACAAGCTACGGAAGGCAGTCTTAGATACTGCTTGAAAATGGAACAGTGAAAACCGGGAACTCCCGGTTTTTTTCTACTTGCAGAAATCCCCTTACCAGTTAGTATGACGATTCGTCAAAAATGACGGATCGTCAAAAATGGTATTTATCCGGACAATAAACAGAATTATTCAATCCGCCTGGGGCTCGCTTCCCAAGGCGTGTCCTTCCCGTCACTGGCAGTTAGCCGGATGCCCGGAAGCGACTCTGATGTATATGGAAGATACGTCGCCGTCTTCAGGTGGGCGCAGCCCCCGACAGGAAGAAAAATGGCAGGCGCGCGAACAGAAACTGCTTGATATCACGCAGGAACTGATCGAGGAACATGGTTTTGCCTTCTTCAATATGGATCGGCTGGTAAAAGCCAGTGGTGTATCGAAGGGCACGATATACAACCATTTCTCGGGCAAAGAAGATTGTCTGTCGGGTCTGTGCGTCAGGTGCATGGAAGAGACTGCCGGAATGTTCCGTCGGGCTCTGACCTTCAAAGGTACCCCGCGGGAAGTGGCCCTCGCTATCCACTATGCCTACAGCCTCCACCTCCGCATGAATCCCACGTTCTCAATGTCGCTCATTACAGTGCGCACCGCCGGGTTTTCAGAAAAAACATCGCCGGAGCGGGCGGCCTTATTGCACCGCATGGATACTGAACTGTTTACCCTGGCCTACAGCGTGATTGATCGGGCTGTGGCTGAGGGCGACCTGAAGCTTGCTGAAAATATGGACCGTGTGGTGATGGCCTTTCTTAACTGGGCGGTCTCGTACGGCATCAATATGCTGGCAGATACAGGATTTGAGCATTCCATCAGTGATCACCTTGGCGATAAGAATATTGCCCTGATCGGTGCCAATGTGCTGATGGATGGTCTGGGGATGAAACCGCTGTCGACCGAATGGGACTACAGCGCGACCTGGGAGCGGATCGGTAACGAAATCTTCCCGGAAGAAGTACAACAATTACAACAGGGAAGTTTCTGAGTCAGAGCTTTCCCCACATAGTCCATAAACGCAGGAGCCTGAAGCATGCGTCGTTTAACTGAACGATTGGCGACAGAAAAACCGTGGCTGGTGATCGCTCTGATCATTATCGCCAGCCTGGTTGCCGCCGCTGGTGCCCAAAATCTGTATTTCCGTGGCGATTACAAAGTCTTTTTCGAAGAGGGGTACGGCCCCCTGAGTGACTTTGAAGAAATGCAGAAGGTATTTAACAAAAGCGACAGTATTGCCGTTCTGATCGTCCCTGAATCCGGCGATGTGGTGGATGCGGAAGTGCTCACCCTGATTCAGGAATATACAGAAGAAGCCTGGCAGACGCCTTTCTCAAGCCGGGTGGATTCGTTGACGAATTACCAGAATACCTGGGCAGAAGGCGACGACATGATCGTTGAAGATATGGTGCTCTATCCTGACGAACTGACACAGGAAGATCTCGACCGCATCCGCGCGACTGCCATGGCAGAACCGTCTCTGAACGGTCGGATTATCTCGCCTGACAGCCGCGTAAGTCTTATTAACATCACACTGCAGTTGCCCGATATCACTGACAACACCGCGAACGTTGCCAGCGTGATGGATTTTGTACGTGATCTGAGCGCCCAGTTTGCAGAGCGCTATCCGGATATTGCGTTCTACCATACTGGCATTATCCCAATGAATTACAGCTTCGCGACGGAAGGTCAGAAAGACATGTCAACGCTGGTACCTGCCATGCTGCTGCTGATTGTTGTTCTACTGGCGGTTCTGCTGCGTAGCGTGTCGGCGATGCTGGCAACGGTGATCGTCCTCGTCCTGACCATCATGGCGACGATGGGGCTTGCCGGTTGGATGGGCTTCTTCCTTTCGACGGGCACGATTAACGTTCCTATTGTTGTTCTGACCATTGCGGTCGCCGACTGCGTGCACGTCGTCGCGACCATGCAGTACGGCATGAAGCAGGGCAAAACCCGTCGTGAGGCCGTGCGTTACAGTCTTGAACTGAACTGGATGCCTATTTTTATTACCAGTGCGACGACGGCCGTCGGTTTTATGACCCTGATGATGTCAGAGTCTCCGGTATTTGCTGACTTCGGTTTCCTGTGTGCGATGGGCGTGATGCTGGCATACGCTATGTCGGTAACCCTTTTCCCTGCACTGCTTTCTGTGATGCCGGTGAGTGCGGGTGGACGCAGTGATGACAAGGCACCGGCCATGGCTCATTTCGGTGATTTTGTGATCCGTCATCAGACGGGCCTGCTCTGGGGTGGGGTACTGGTCGTCGCTGTGCTGAGTGCGCTGGCGATGCGTAACGAAATTAATGATGTCGCCACCGAATATTTTGCAGAGTCGACGGCGTATCGTCAGTCGGTTGATAAGCAGGCCGAGACCCTGTCCGGGTCGCAGTCGATCGACTGGGCGATGTACTCAAGCGAAGAGGGCGGTATCAGTAATCCCGAGTTTATTGCCGTCATGCATGAGTTTACTGAATGGCTCGAGCAGCAGCCGGAGATTGATCATATCAGTGGCCTGTCTGACACTTTTATGCGTCTGAATAAGAATATGCATGGTGATGATGCAACCTGGTACCGCATCCCGGATGATCGTGAGCTGGCAGCGCAGTATCTGTTGCTCTACGAAATGTCGTTGCCTTACGGTCTCGATCTGAATAACCAGATTAATGTTGATAAGTCCGCAGCCCGTATGACCTCGGTCCTGAAAAATCTGGGCAGTGTTGAAATCGTATCACTCGAAAATCGTGCCAAAGCATGGTTTGAAGAAAATGCTCCGGACATCCGCCTGACTGCGGCCAGCCCTGCAGTGATGTTCTCGCATATTGGTGAGACCAATATGAAGAGCATGATTCTGAGCATGATCATGGCACTGTTTATTATCTCGGGCATTCTGATCTTTGCTCTGCGCTCATTGCGCCTGGGGGTGATCAGCCTGTTTCCGAATATTACTCCGGCGCTGGTGGGCTTTGGATTCTGGACCTTTATTTCTGGTGAAATCAACCTGGGGCTGTCGATCGTCAGCTCTATGACACTCGGGATTATTGTCGATGATACGGTGCACTTCCTGAGCAAGTATCAGCGCGCCCGCTCTGAAGGCATGACGACAGAAGCCGCCGTACGCTACTCATTTGTGAATGTGGGCCGCGCGCTTCTGATCACGACACTTGTTCTGGTACTGGGCTTCTCTATGTTGTCGTTCTCAGCGTTCCGTCTGAACTCAGACATGGGGATTGCAACGTCCATGATCATCCTGATCGCCCTGATTATTGATTTTCTTATCCTGCCACCCATGCTGTTGTGGCTGGATAAAGATAAACCCGCGGCAGATACCGCCGAAGGCTCATCCCTGAAAGGAGAACACGCATGAAACTGATAACAACCCTGTTCAGCGCTCTGATATTTGTTGCACCGGTCGCGATGGCGGACGATGGCGGCCGTGGGCTGGAAATCGCGAAAGACCGGAAAGCGCGCGATACTGGCTGGGGAACCTCGGAAGCAGAAATGACCATGATTCTTCGCAACTCCCAGGGCGAGGAATCACAGCGGAAAATGCGCCTGAAAAATCTGGAAGTGCTGGATGATGGTGATAAAGGCCTGACGATATTTGACGAACCAAAAGATGTCAGTGGTACGGCATTCCTCAGCTTTTCGCACATTGATAAGCCCGACGATCAGTGGCTTTATCTGCCTGCACTGAAACGTGTGAAACGTATTTCTTCGCGTAATAAATCCGGCCCATTTATGGGCAGTGAGTTTGCCTACGAAGATATGGGCTCATTCGAACCAGAAAAATACGAGTTCACCTATCTGCGTGATGAGCCCTGTGCAGAAAGCATGACCTGCCACGTGATTGAAAGTGATCCGACAGACAAGTTCTCAGGCTACACCCGCCAGATTACCTGGCTTGATACTGAGCACCTGCGTCCGGTGAAAACCGAATACTACGACCGTAAGAATACGCTGCTGAAAACTCTGACGATGAGTGAGTGGAAAGTATACAAAGAGCAATACTGGCGCGCAGACCGTCTGGAAATGAAAAATCACCAGAACGGTAAAAGCACCACTCTGTTGTCTCACAATATTACGTTCGATACAGAGCTGACGGATGCTGATTTCAGCCAGGCAGCGTTGAAGCGCGCACGTTAATCCGGAGGGGCTATGAAAAAGTTCTTACTTATTCCAGCGCTGATCAGTGCGCCGGCGTGGGCAATGGACTGGTCTCTGGAGGCCGGTGTCGAAGGGCGGCGCTTCTTTAACGAGGGAGCGTATCCCGGGCAGGTGGATGACCAGTGGTCTGTTCGCCTGCAACCCGAACTGGTGTGGGACAGTGAAGATTCTAACGGACGCTTCACGCTGACACCGTTTTACCGTCATGACTTTGCCGACGATGAGCGCACCCACGCGGACCTGCGCGAAGCCATGTACATGACCTGGGGTGGCAGTTGGGAGTTGCGGGCAGGTATCGGGAAGGTGTTCTGGGGTGTCACTGAGTCACTGCATCTGGTGGATGTGATTAACCAGACAGATCTCGTCGAGGCTCTCGATGGTGAAGAAAAGCTGGGCCAGCCAATGGTTCAGGGCATCTGGTTGTCGGAAGCAGGCACCTGGGAGGCCTTTATTCTGCCGGGGTTCCGTGAGCGGACCTTTGCCGGTGAGTCCGGACGTTTCCGTTTCCCTCTGGAGGTATCTGACGAGGCCAGATATCAGGCAGAGGAAGAAGAGTGGCACACCGACCTGGCTCTGCGCTGGAGCAACTCGCTGGAACTTAATGGGTATCCACTGGATGTTTCTGCGTCGCTGTTCCACGGCACCAGCCGCGAGCCATTGTTCGAGCCACAAGTGACAGTCACGGAGGCCGGTCCTGTCGTATCAGGGCTGACGCCTTACTATCCGCTGCAGAATCAGGTTGGTGCAACACTGCAATATGCACTGGAAGGTTGGCTGCTGAAAGCCGAGGTGCTGTACCGGGACATTCTGAAAGACACCCTGAACGGCGAAGCGCTGAAGGATCAGACGGCAGCTGTCACCGGGTTTGAGTACACTTTTGTCGGGCCATTTGATTCGGCCGCTGATCTTGGTGTGTTGATGGAATACCAGAGTGATAGCCGCGGCAAAGACGTCGCTATCGCGCAGAATGATCTTTTTACCGGCGTGCGTTATGCCTTTAACGACATGTCATCGAGTGAAATTCTTGCGGGGTTTACTCAGGATCTGGAGCGCGCTGACAGTCGCTTTTTTCTGTTGGAGGCCAGCACCCGTCTGAATCCTTCGACGACGATTGATGTCACAGCCATTGTCGTAACGGCGTCAGACGAAGAAGCCCCTTTGCTGGCATTCCGTCAGGATGACAGCATTGAAGCAGCTCTGAACTTCTATTTCTGATTTGTCGCCTGTGTGCATCGTAGGCGGTAAAGAAGGGTAAACCGGATTTCGCGACTGAGTCTCAGTTACTAATATGACGACTTAAGACATCCGGAGTCTGTCCTTTGAAATTTCTGTCAGAAAAGCCGGCAACTAAGCCGGCAATTCTATTACCTTTGGCTATGTGTGTCGGCATGCTCAGTGCCTGCACAACGGTGATTCCTTCACAGCCCTCCCAGTTTGAATTTAATGATGTGTTCCAGGCGGAAAGCGCCAGCGAAGCAATGCCTGTGGATTGGTGGACTCAGTTTTCTGATGCCGAGCTGAACGCGTGGATGGTGCTCGCGCTTGAGCGTAATTTCAGTCTGCAGGCAGCGCAGGCGCGACTGGATCAGGCCCGGGCCGGCCTGCGGGGCAGTCGCAGTGATTACTATCCCTCACTGGAAGCCTCCCTGGGTAAAAAACGCAGCTGGAATGCTGACGATACGACCGCAACCGCCTGGTCTGGTGGTCTCTCAACCAGCTACGAGATTGATATCTGGGGAAGCATCCGCGCGGCATCAAATCAGTCGTTTATGAATCTTCAGGCCAGCTCTGCTGCGTACCGTACGGTAGCCAATACCATCGCAGGCGACGTCACCACCGCCTGGCTGGGGCTGCGGATGCAGGCGGAAAATCTGGCGTTACTGAATGACCAGCGTCAGCGTCTGCAGACCGCACTGGAAGTGATTGAAGGCCGCAAGAAACGCGGTCAGGCCAAACTGAGTGATGTCTGGCAACAACAGAAACTGCTTGAGTCGCTGCAGGTCGATATTCTCAGTGCTGAGGCTCAACGCGATATCTATATTCAGCAACTGGCCGTCTGGACCGGACAGGGGCGTTCAGACCTGACCCCGGAGAAAGTCGCAGCGCTCGGTAAACTGCCCGAAATCTCGGGTGAGATTACCGCTCTGCCTGTCGCTGTTATTCAGGCACGCCCGGATGTTGAGCAGGCGTGGTTTGCGTTACAGGCTGCCTCTGCTGGCGTCGCTATTGCGGAGTCCAACCGCTACCCGCGCCTGACGCTCAGCGCTTCATATAGTGGGGAAGATCCGGAGTTCAGTCAGATCTTTGATAACTGGGTTGCCAATCTGGCGGGATCACTCGTACTGCCATTGATTGACGGTGGACAGCGTCGGGCGGAAGTTCAGCGACAGCGCGCTCTGGAGACAGAAGCCGTTGCAGAGTATTCCCGTACTCTGCTGGAGGCTGCGCAGGAAGTTCAGGAGGCCCTGGTGCAGGAATCCCGTTATGCGCGCACCGCAGCCAGCCTTTATGGGCAGCTCGATCTGGCCCGCCGTACCCTCGAACTGCAGGACTACTACTACGCGCGGGGGCAGCTCGACTTTCTTGAGCTACTAAACGCCCAGCAGGAACTGCTGAACCTCGAATCCCAGTACCTTGCTGCGCGCTGGAATCACGTGCAGGCACGCATACAAGTTTATAAATCTGTCAGTCATGGACAGTTCGGAGACACCGAATGACACCGTCGTCTAAAAAGACTCTGCTGATCGCCGCGATCGCTATCCTGATTATCATGTTGGGCATTGTCGGTTTTCAGGCCATTAAAAATTCTGCGCCCGTCCCTCAGCGTAAAGCGCCGGAAGAAGTTGCCCGGCTGGTTGATGTACAGCCTCTGGAGCGAGGTTCCGTGCGGCCGCAGTGGCAGGCTGGCGGTACCGTTGTTGCAGCGGATATGGTGTCTCTGATGCCGCAGGTCAGTGGCCGTGTTCACAGTGTGACTCCGGAAGCGGTACCCGGGGCGACCCTGAAAGCGGGGACTCTGCTGGCGGCCATTGATGATGTGGATTACCGGCTGGCGCTGAAGCAGGCGCGGGCAACGCTGGCTCAGGCCAAAGCTGACCTCGCGGTTGAGAAAGGTCAGGTTGCTCTGGCAGAAGAGGAATACCGTCTTTCGGGTGCTCAGTTAGGTGACGATGATCGTGCACTGGTGCTGCGCGAACCTCAGTTATTAGCGGCAGAAGCCAGCGTTGCAACGGCACAGGCTGCTGTCGAGCAGGCAGAAGCCGATCTGAAACGTACAGAAATCCGCATGCCGTTTGATGGTCAGATTGTTTCCCGGAGTGTGAGCCCGGGAAGTCAGGCATCAGCCTCGACCGAGCTGTTCAGCGTTGTGGCGTCGGCGGAGTTCTGGATTGAAGTCAAAATTCCGCGCGCCTTCCTGCTGCTGCTCGATCACTCTCAGCCGTCACAGGTTTCTCAATCAGGCTGGGGGACTCGGGTCCGCTCTGCCGATCTGTTGAATGTATTGCCTGATGTTGACAGCACAGATCGCCAGGCGAAAGTCGTTCTGCGTCTCAGCAAGCCTCTGGATGAAAGCGCCGGCCCGCTGGTGCTGGTGAATGATTTCGTTAATGTCACCCTGGTTGGAAAACAACTGAAAGAGACGTTCGTGATCCCGCGCCGTACTCTGAATAACGGCAATACCGTGTGGGTGGTCAGTGATGGGCGACTGGCGAAGCGCGAAGTCACACCTGAGTACATCGGCCGCGACAGCGTCTGGATTAAAGAAGGTTTTGAAGCGGGAGACCAGCTGCTGCTCAGTCAGGTGGACGGCGCGGTGCCTGGTATGCCGGTTCGTATTGCAGGAGAGTCTGAATGAGTCGTCGTGGAGGTCCTGTCTCGTGGATGACCCGGCACGGTGTTGCGCCTAATCTGCTGATGGCATTTCTGATCATTGGCGGCCTCGTGATGTCGCTTATGATCCGTAAAGAGTTTATCCCGAGCACTGATGCCGACATGGTCATTGTGTCTGTGGCCTACCCGGGCGCGACCCCGTCAGAAATGGAACAGGGGGTGGTGCTGCCGATTGAGAATGAACTCAGCGGGCTGGATGGCTTTGCCGAAGTGACGTCCACGGCTACCCAGAGTTCGGCTGTCGTGACGGTCGAACTGAACAACGATACTGACCGTCAGCAGGCTTATCAGGATATCCAGCAGGCGGTAAATAATATCACTACCTTTCCTGCCGGGATTGAGCGGCCGGTGGTCCGGATTGCCAGTCACAGTCGTGAAGTGATGGAATTGGCTCTCTTTGGGCCGCTCGATAAGTTCGAACTGAAAAAACTGGCAGAGCAGATCCGTGAGAAATTTCTGGATGCGCCGGAAATTTCTAAGGTTGAGCTGAAAGGCACGCCAGACGAAGAAGTTCATATCGAAATATCTCAGTCAGTGCTCGAAAGTTATGGTCTGACACTGCAGAGCGTTGCCTCTGTCGTTGGCAATAATGCGATTGAGCAGAGTGCAGGTACCGTGCGTACCGACGGCGGCGATATTCTGGTGACTCTTGATAATCGTCTGTACTGGGCGGAAGAATTCCGGGACCTGCCTGTCGTCAGCGGCGAAAGCGGGGTGCACCTGCGTCTTGGCGACATTGCGACTGTGACTGAGGGCTTCAGCGACAGTAACCGTCTGGTGACATATAACGGTAAAACGTCGATTGGTCTGGATATCTATCGTACAGAAAATCAGACACCGTTAACCGTGACTCAGGCAGCGTACCGACAGCTCGAAGAAATTATCCCGACACTGCCACCGGGCGTCGAAATTATTGTGACTGACGATGATGGAAAAACCTACAACGAACGGGTTGGCCTGCTGCTGAAAAATGCGTCGATCGGTCTGATTCTGGTGTTGGTGCTACTCAGTATTTTCCTCGAATACCGCCTGGCATTCTGGGTCACCATGGGAATTCCGACGGCTTTTCTGGGCGCATTGCTGTTACTGCCTTCGATGGATGTATCCATCAATATGATTTCTATGTTCGCCTTTATTATTGCGCTGGGCATCGTGGTGGATGACGCCATTATCGCCGGTGAAAATATATTCGAACATATGCAGCAGGGGATGAATTTTCAGGACGCAGCCGTGCAGGGCGCACGCGAAGTGGCCATGCCGCTGGCCTTTGCGATTCTCACCAACGTTGCCGCCTTCTTACCTCTGCTGGCGCTACCGGGCATGATGGGCAAGCTGTTTATTGCCATTCCGATTGTGGTGATCAGCTGCTTCCTGATTTCCTGGATCGAAGCGCTGTTTATACTACCGACGCACCTGGCGCATCTGAAAAAGAAAAGCCCGGATGCTCCTCTTAACCTGCTCGAGCGGATTCAGCGACGTGCAGATAAACGTCTGACGCAATTTATTACCGGCACCTATCAGCCTGTCCTTGAGCGTTGCCTGAAATATCCGTCACTGACGGTGGCAGTCGCCGTTTTCTGTCTTCTGATCGTGATGGCGTGGCCGATGAGCGGGCGGATGGGCTTCAGTATGTTTCCGCGTATTGAAGGTGAATTCGTGGTGGCCACGGCAGAGCTGCCTTCGAACGCGCCGATGGCGCAGGCTCTGGCCGTCCGAACGTTGCTGGAAGACCGACTGACGGCAGTGAACGACGAGATTGAGAGTCGTGGTCGCCCGCTGGTGGTCAGTATTGAAGGGGACATCGACGGCACAACCGTCGAAGTGCAGGGCAAGCTAGTCGACTCGGGCGAGCGTCCGGTCAGTGCGTCAGCGCTGGTCAATCTGTGGCGCGCCGAAATTGGCGAGATATCGGGGATCCGCAGTCTGACCTTTGACTCAGAGCGCGGCGGTGGTCCGTCTGGGGGGGCCGGCCTGACCGTCGAACTGCGCGGCAGTCGCACCGAAATTCTTGAGCAGGCGAGCGCCGATATGGCCGTTCAGCTGGCTGGATTTGGTGGAGTCAAAGACGTTGCCAACGGGTTCACCAGTGGTAAGCCTCAGTGGGATATCGAACTGACAGAAAAAGGCCGCAGCCTGGGTCTGGAGGCCGATGACGTTGCCGGTCAGGTGCGTGCGGCACTGTACGGATCACGGGCCTTGCGTCAGCAGCGTAATACCAGTGAAGTGACAGTGCTGGTGCGCCTGCCGGAAAGTGAGCGCAGCCGCAGTGCTGATATTGAGCAGTTAAAAATACTGACGCCTTCCGGTGCCTATGTACCACTTTCTGAAGTTGCAGAGTTGGTGAAGGGAAATTCCCCCGCCAGTATCTCGCGCCGAGACGGACGACAGATCGTTAACGTAACCGCAGAAGTTGAGCCGAGAGAGCAGATCCCGGCCGTCATGAATCTGCTGCGTACTGAAGTGTTTCCGGATCTGGAAGCCCGCTATCCGTCGGTTGATTTTGGTTTCCGGGGGCGTCAGGCCGATACGCAGGAGAGCATGTCGTCACTGATGTTATACGGCGCGTTCTCTCTGATGCTGATCTATGTGTTGCTGGCGATTCCGTTCCGCAGCTATTTCCAGCCGTTGCTGATCATGGCCGTGATTCCCTTCGGCGCCGGTGGTGCGATGTTGGGGCACATAATGCTTGGCTATGGCCTGAGTATTATGAGCATCATGGGTGTAGTCGCGTTGGCCGGGGTAGTGGTGAATGACAGCCTGATTCTGGTCGATTACGCCAACCGCCTGAACCGGAGAGATAAGCTGGCGCCATACGAAGCAATCGTCAGGGCGGGTGTGCGACGTTTCCGGCCGATTCTGCTGACGACTCTGACCACCTTCGGGGGGCTGGCGCCGATGGTGTTCGAGACCTCACGTCAGGCACAGTTTATTACCCCCATGGCGGTATCACTGGGCTTCGGAATCCTCTTCACGACCTTTGTTTGTCTGCTGGTTCTCCCGGCACTGTATCTGCTGCTGAGTAACTTCCTTGGCTTATTTGAGAATGAGGAAGAACAACAGCAGCAGGCTGCTGCGGGTCAGTAAACAGCGTCCCGGGCTATACTGCGGCGGCGCGCTTTCTGTTTTGGCATTGAGATCCGGAAAGCGACGCCTCTCTCGGTAGGCTCGAGGACGATATCCCCCTTCATGCGCTGGCGGATGATGTTGTATACCAGATGCATCCCCAGACCGGTGCCGCCTTTACCGCGACGTGTGGTAAACAGCGGCTCAAAAATCTTGGTCTTCGCTTCTTCACTCAGCCCCGTGCCGTTATCTGTGTAGAGAATGACGACGTTATCCTTGTCTTCCCCCACGCGGATATGAATTTCACCATCAGCACGGTTCTGAAGCCCGTGAGTCAGCGAGTTCATAATAAGATTGGTAAGAATCTGCTGAATCGCAACCGGAGATACCTGCATCGTCAGATGCGCAGGGCAGTCGACGGTAATTTTATGGTGAGTGTCGCGCAGGTTCGGGGCGAGGGCCTGTAACAGCTCTTCGATGGTGTCGCGCATTTTTATCCAGTCGCTGTCATCTGCGATCTGTCCGGCGCTGACCGCCTTAAAGCTCGCCATCAGCTCACTGGCCCGACGTAGATTTTCGCGCAGCATATCCAGGCTTTCGGTGACGGCTCCGAGATCCTGACGCGTACGGTCGTCGGCCTTGTCACCGAGGGTATCTTCCAGCATTCGCACATCGTTGCGCAGGCAGGATTCCATGGTAAGGCAGAGCCCGAGTGGCGTTTCGACTTCGTGGCCAATGGCGGCAATCATCCCACCCAGTGCCGACAGTTTCTCGGCTTCGATGAGCTTGCCCTGAGTCGTATGCAGGTCATCCAATGTCTGATTCAGGCGAGAGATGGTGTCGCTCAGATGCTGTGTCCGCTCTTCGACGCGTCCTTCCAGTTCAGCGTTAATGACCGTCAGCTGTTGTTGCGAGCGGGTATTGCGCATCAGCTCGCTGAGCAGCCGGTCATTAAGAGCATTAAATGACGAAATCAGCCGGTCGATTTCATCGCCGTATGGGCCGGTTTCGACTGCAAGAGGGTCATGCAGACCATGATTCAGTCGGGCTTCGGCTTCGTCGGCCATCCGCGATATTCGCCGCGCGACGACTCTGTGCATCACAAGCACCAGGGTCGCAGCCAGCGCCAGAAGCAGAATCAGGGTGGTGATTGCATATGGAATCAGGCTGGTCAGGGTATCAATCAGAATCTGGCGCTCATTGAAGCCCAGCTCCAGCTCTCCGATGTTCTGGTCGCGGTAATTCAGCGGAATGCGTGCAATGTTGCTGTGGTAGGGGCGGGTACCGTGTTCAACGTTCAGCGATATGGTGTCGCTGGCGCGCGCATAGCCAATGTCTGACTGTGAGAGGATGCCCTGAAGCAGAAACTCCAGCTGTTCGCGGTCATACTGCCAGAGCGCATGCGCGACTGACTCGGTAAAACCCTCGCGAATTTCGTCGCTGCGCTGTTCGAAATAGTGACTCTGGACCTGGTAAGTCCAGACGATCAGCAGAGCAGCCGCGATACCACCGATAATAAGTGATGTCAGCGTGAAATAAATGAACGTCCGGCGGATTAGACAGCTGTTGAGGCGGGCTATCCTGTGTCTGATGTACGAGCGCACTGGCTCCCCTGTTATCCCAATGGGGCAGAAGGCATCTTACCTGATCGTTCTGTCAGCGCAATGGAAGGAGGCGACAGTGCCTGACACTGTCGCTTATCTGTTTTTACTTGTCCGTCAGGCGGGATTTCAAGGCTGTGAAGTAGAGCAGAGGTATGACAATGAGCGTCAGCACGGTCGATACCAGAATGCCGAAGATCAGAGATATCGCCAGACCGTTAAAGATCGGGTCGTCAAGAATAAAGAAAGCACCGGTCATTGCCGCGACGCCGGTCAGTACGATCGGTTTGGAACGTACCGCCGCCGAGGTGACGACTGCGTCTTCAAAGCGCATACCTTCGTCGAGTTTCTGGTTGATGAAGTCCACCAGAAGAATCGAGTTACGCACAATAATGCCGGCGAGGGCGATCATGCCGATCATTGAGGTCGCGGTGAACTGAGCACCGAAGAGTGCGTGCCCCGGCATCACGCCAATCACTGTCAGTGGAATCGGGGCCATGATGACCAGCGGCACCAGATAGGAGCGGAACTGAGCGACGACCAGCAGGTATATCAGGATCATACCGATGGCGTAGGCGATTCCCATGTCCCGGAAGGTTTCGTAGGTAATCTGCCATTCGCCATCCCATTTGATTTCGGTACGGTCAGCCATCGGAGGTTGCTGAATAAACCATTGGGGCCAGTCCATCCCATGGTCTGGCATATCCATCGCCATGCTGAAGAGACCGTACAGTGGGCTGTCGAGTTCGCCGGCCATGTCGGCAGTTACGAACACCACGGGTTTCAGGTTTTTCCGGTAAATTGTTTTTTCAACCAGGCTTTCTTCGATATTGATGAGATCGGCCAGCGCGACAAATTGCCCGTCCGCTGCCCGCACTTTCAGAGTCAGCAGATTATTGAGGTCGGTTTTTCCGGCCTCGTGCATTTCCAGGCGCACCGGGGTAGGGTATTTGTGTTGCCCGGTGTGCAGGTAACTGACATCTTCCCCTCCAAGTGCCGTATTGATTGCCTGAACAATCTCAGCCTGTGCAACGCCCGCCTGAGAGGCCCGCTGACGGTCGATCCGGATCAGCCATTTTTTCTGATCCTGCTCTACCATATCGTCGCTATCGACAATGTCCGGGGTGCTCTCAAAGAGTTGTCTGAGTGTCTGGGCTGCACTGATCTGACCTTCGTAATCCGGGCCATAGACTTCCGCCACAATCGGAGCCATCACCGGTGGTCCGGGAGGAACTTCAACGATTTTCACGTTCGCGTTCAGTCGCTCACCGATCGCCTGAAGTGGCTCCCGTACTGACAGGGCGATCGCGTGTGACTGCCGGCCACGCAGATGCTTATCAACCAGGTTGACCTGAATATCGCCCTGATGAGGCAGGCTGCGCAGGTAGTACTGGCGAACCAGGCCGTTAAAATTAATAGGTGCCGCTGACGCAGCGTAGAGCTGAAGGTCTTTGACTTCAGGAACCGCGAGCAGCTCTTCGGATAATGCTTCCAGCACGACAAGTGTCTGCTCGGCGGGGGTGCCTTCGGGCATATCGACGATGATCTGGAACTCGGATTTGTTATCGAACGGCAGCATCTTCATTACCACCGCAGTGAACACAGGTAAGGAGACGGCCAGGGCAATCATAAGTGTGATCCCCCCGAACAGCATGCCGCGTTTTTTGCCTGCGTTTTTTCCCTCCAGAAACGGACGCATTGTCTTCTCAAAGACAGCCTGCAGGCGCGAGTCACCTTCTTCTTTGTGGATATCAGACTGATGATGGCCTGAGCGCTGCAGAAGCCGGTACGACAGCCAGGGCGTGACAACAAACGCAACCACCAGAGAAATAAGCATGCCGGTGGACGCATTGATCGGGATCGGGCTCATGTACGGCCCCATCAGTCCTGATACAAACGCCATTGGCATCAGTGCAGCAATCACCGTGAAGGTCGCGAGTATGGTGGGGCCGCCCACTTCGTCGACTGCAGCAGGAATGACCTCCAGCAGGTTCTTCGCGCCTTTCTGAAGGTGGCGGTGGATGTTTTCGACCACAACAATGGCATCATCGACGAGAATACCGATGGAGAAAATAAGTGCGAACAACGAGACACGATTCAGCGTGAAGCCCCATACCCAGCTTGCAAACAGTGTGATGGCGAGGGTAATAAAAATAGCGCCGCCGACAATCAGGGCTTCTCGCCAGCTCATGGTGACTAATACCAGAATGACTACCGCGGCGGTTGCAAACAGGAGCTTAGCAATCAGCTTATCGGACTTATCTTTCGCAGTCGTGCCGTAATCGCGGGTAATTTCGATCTGGATATTGTCAGGAATCAGGCGATTTTTCTGCGCACTGATACGTGCCTCGATCGCGCGTGTGATATCGACGGCGTTCATGCCGGGTTGTTTGGCAATGGCAAGGGTGACCGCTGGCTGGCTCTGCTCCATACCGGGGGCAAGATATCTGACGAAGTTTTCTGGCGTGTCAGTGCCAAGGCGGATGTCAGCCACGTCAGCCAGATAGACAACACCATTCTGAGAGCGGCCAACAATCAACTGGCCGATCTCATCGGTGTTCTGCAGAAATGCCCCCGCCTGGATCTGAATCACCTCGTTATTCTGAATCAGGTTCTGGCGATAACCTCCGGCATTGGCACTGAGCAGGGCATGGCGGACATCATTGAACGCCAGTGCGTGGCCGTTCATTCTGGCGGGGTCGAGACGGACTTCAACCACCGCATTGCGGGCACCCAGAGTATAGATATCCCGCGTTCCGGGAATCTGCTTGAGGTCCGATTCAAGTGTATGCGCGAGTGCCGTCAGATCCGCGGCGCTGACGTCGGTGTCGACGCTGCGCAGCGTCAGGCTCATGATGGGCACATCGTCGATGCCCATGGGTTTGATCAGGGGCTCTGACACCCCAAGATTGGCTGGAAACCAGTCGTTATTGCTGTGCACCTGGTTATAGAGATTCAGTATGGCCTCTTCACGCGGAATGCCGACTTCGAACGCCACTGTGATAATGGCCTGACCCGGCTGACTGATGGAAAAAATTTCATCGACGCCTTTGATCTCAGACAGCACCTGTTCTGCAGGCACAGATACGAGTTGCTCGACCTCGCGTGCACTGGCGCCCGCAAACCCGATGAAGACATTCGCAAAGGTCACATCAATCTGCGGCTCTTCCTCCTTGGGCGTGACCATGATGGCAAAGAAGCCGAGCAGAAGGCCAACCAGTGCCAGCAAGGGAGTAATCGCGGAGTTCTGGAATGCTTTTGCGGTTCTGCCCGAAATGCCCAATGGTTGTGTCATCACTTATTCTCCGGCAGTGGCGATGTCTTGCAGAGTCATGAGTGCGTCATCTGAAATAGTCTCACCGGACCTCAGACCCGCGAGAATCTCAATGTAGGAGGCGCCCTCCTGCTGGAAGCGCTGGCCTGCGCGCACCTGACGCAGGCTGTATTTCCCCTGATCATGCACGTAGACCGCAGTCATCTCGCCACGGGTCAGGAGCGCAGACTCGGGGATGGCGACACCCTGGCGTTCTCCGGTGCGGAATGTAAGCTTCAGCCATTGTCCGGGCATCAGTTGATCTGATGCGTCTGCCGGAATGGTCGCCCGCAGACGCACACTGTGCTGCTGCGGATCTGCATAGGGAAAGAGTGTAGCGGACTCGGGTGCGATATCGCTGGGGCCAGAGATGCTGAGTTGTGAAACGTCGTTAAACTGGCTCGCGAGCCGTTGCGGCAGATCAGTCACGACGCGGAGTTTTGTGGGGGAATAGCCGCTCATCAGTGGCTGGCCGGGATTAATCAGTTCGCCCACTTCGACGTGGCGGGCGGTGATGATGCCAGCGTAGGGAGCACTCACCCGGGTGTACGAAAGCTGGGCCTGCGCCTGCGTCAGAGCGGCTCTGGCTGCGGCAACACTGGCGGCCGTACTGCCTGCCTGCGCGACACTCCGGTCGTATTCACCCTCAGACAGCGTGCCTTGTTTCTGCAGTCGGGTATTGCGCTTCAGCAGCGCCTGGGCATCATCGTTCAGGGCCCGGGCCTGGGCCAACGCGGCGTCGGCCTGAGCAACCTCTGCACGGGCCTGAGTATCATCAATCTCGATCAACAGATCCCCTTGATTGACCCGATCGTTAACATCGCCATGCACCGCACGGATGACGCCGGACGTCTGCGCTGAAATCGTTCCAGAGTTTACTGGCTCGACTCTGGCTTCAAGCGCGTACACGGAGGGAATGGCGACGTCTGCCAACAGCAGGTCGGCTGCCATTGCCTGCGGTGTGAAAAATACGCCCAGGGCTGCACCTATCAGTAAACCACGTGCCTGCATTCTCTGTTCCTCCGTGTCGGGTTGAGTAGACTGTCAATATAACAATATTACTATTTGGTAATATGCTAATTAAAGACGATCCGATACGCAAGTCAAACCCGCAGAGATGTCAGAGGTTCAGGTTAAAAGGGGTCTGCCAGTCAGCCGGTAGCTCCGGCCAGCATTCCGCGGGGGCAGATGTCAGCGTAACAGGGCCATCAGGTGCAGTAATTCTGAGCATCCAGGCGTGCAGATACGTACGTTCGGCTTTTTCGCCGCCATATCTCTGATCGCCGAGGATGGGCGTGCCCAGACTTTTCATCGCGACTCTCAGTTGATGGGTGCGTCCGGTCTTGGGGCTGAGAAGAAAGAGGCGTTTGCCTGAGCTTTCGTCAAAGTGACTGAGAAACCGGGTGATGGCTGGATTGTCGGTCTGGCGCAGCAGCTTGTAACTGCCGTTGCGGCTTTTCGCCATATCGCCTTTGATCCAACCCTGTTTTTTGGATGGTTTGCCTGAGCCCACGGCGAGATAGAACTTTTCTGCGCGGCGCTGAGCGAATTCTTCTGAAAGAAAGGCGGCGGTGTCTGCCCGGGTAGCAAACAGCAGAATACCGGAAGTTACTTTATCCAACCGGTGGACAGGCCAGAGAGGGTGCTGCAGCTGAGCTTCCAGCTGAGCGACAAAACCGGCACTGCCATCTTCGCTGTGAAAGCTGATCCCGGCAGGTTTTTCGGCAGCGAGCCAGCCATCACCCCGGGCGATGACCCGGAACTGACGGCTCAACGGCCTTCCTGTTCCATCAGTTCAAGCAGGCGGCGAACCAGGGCTTCAAAGAGTTCAGCCTGGCGGTTGCCGGATTCTGCCGTCATGCTGTACATCAGACTCTCGATTTCGGAGCGTGACATATATTTCACAGTCACCGGATTGGTCATGCTTTTATCCTTGTCTTCAGAAACGGTAGCTAAAAAACAGGTTGCCTAACACAGGTGCCGGGGGAGTGTTCTCGCCCGTGGCAAACTTGTTTTCCATACGGTAGTCGCGGGTATCCCGGTAGGTGGCGGCGATATCCAGCGTTACAGGGCCAACCTGCCAGCCCGTACCCAACTGCCATCCCCAACCATTGAATATCTCGGGGTTCTTGCGGCCATCGCGTTCGATACGGATGACTTCGCGATGCCAGGCCGGGCCGGTGTAGATACGGAAACCCGGCTGCGCCAGTCCGTAACCCAGCATCATCTGGGTTTCATAGCCCCAGAGGGAGACGTCGCCGTCGTCCTGGCTGTAGAGAATAAATCGTGAACCGTGGTAGTTATCCTGAGGGAACTCCGCCATCAGAGTCACCCCTGTATGTTTTCCGTCCGGCATATAGTCAGGAGCAGGGTGAACATCATAGCGGAGCATACCCAGGCCGACCCTGAAGTTAGTGGGTTCTGCAACGGCGGGCAATGTGATCAGGGCAGAGAGCGCAAGGGACAGTAAAACACGCATTGGATGTTTCCAGGATAAATCGTCGCGCAAGGCTATCCCAGTGCGGGCAGACAGGCAAGCCGGGGTAACAGAGCTACACTGTTTCACTGGGCATCGAATCCGGCCTGAAGGGAGTGAAAACTATGTTAAGAGCCATCTTTACACTGATTTCTGTCGCACTGGTACCGGTTTCTGCGGCATTTGATGCTGAGAAATGGGCCGACACTCACCTGAAATCAGCGCAGCATCAGGCGATGGCAGACTATCAGGAAGGTCGCATCGGCTTAGTGGGATTCATTGTTGCTGATGGGGAAGAAGTGCCTGCCCGTGATCAGGCAGGTTCACGCGATATGCCCGTGCGGATGCTGAACAGAGACTGGCATCGGCAGGTGGACATACAACAGCATCCATCACTGCTGTTCCGGACAAGGGGTTACGCGCTGCGTTACAACCTGAAAATGTTGCAGTTGCTGAAGCGTCAGGAGTATCAGGATAGAATGAAGTACCGATACTGACCTGTGCTGAATTCTGATGGAATGCCGAGTCGGGTGTGGCGCCTGCTGCATCGCACCCTCTATCACATCACCTATCCCCGGTATGCCCCAGGGCAAGCCTGCCGGTGTCCGCTGTGTGCAGTTGGGCGCCGATAATCTCTGCATGATTTTTGGTCAACCGGAGCGCCCTCAGGTCTGTCTGCGTTTTCAGGCTGACTCAGAAGTGTGCGGTGATTCCGATGATGACGCTCTGCAGAATCTGATCTTTCTCGAAAACCTGACGCAGTGATCTCCAATGTATAAGTTCGTATTTTTTGTGCCTGAGAGCCATGCCGAGACTGTTAAGCAAGCTGTGTTTGCAACGGGTGCAGGGCGCATAGGTGATTACGACTCCTGTTGCTGGCAGGTATTGGGTACCGGCCAGTTCCGCCCTTTAGCTGGGGCTCAGCCTCATCTGGGTGAAGTGGGATCATTAGAAACCGTACATGAGTACCGGATTGAGCTGGTCTGCGAAGATTCGCTGATCCGTTCGGCGGTGAGTGCGATGAAGCTGGCTCATCCTTATGAAGAGCCAGCGTATGACGTCTGGCGCCTTGAGGACATCTGACTGCTCGAAGATCCGCAGCGGCAGTCAGTCGTCTCCGGCATGAATTGCCTGATCGGGGCGGATGTCGAAAACGTGAGGCCCTGCGGCCTGATTAAGAAACAGTTTCAGGGTTTCCCCCACCGTCGGGAAAGCCAGCTCATCCCAGGGAATGTCTTCCGGGGAAAATAACCTGACCTCCAGACTTTCTTCTCCGGCACTGAACTCTTCCCGTGGCATCTGCGCAAGAAAGAATATGTGCACCTGGCTGATATGTGGAACTGTGATCATGCTGAACAGGGCACCCAGTTCGACCGGGGCGCTGGCTTCTTCCAGAGTTTCCCGGATGGCGGCTTCTTCGGTAGATTCACCGTTCTCCATAAAGCCGGCCGGCAGAGTCCAGTAGCCTTTGCGGGGAGAAATAGCGCGTTTGCAGAGGAGTATGCGTCCCTCATACACGGGCAGGGTGCCTGCAACAATCCGCGGATTATCATAAAAGATACTGTCACAGCTGGAGCAGACGTAGCGCGGGCGGTTGTCGCCATCAGGAATGCGCCATTCAATATCGGCGCGGCAGAAACTGCAGTATTTCATCGGGCTCCCCCGGGTGAATGACCCGGGAGAGTATAAAGAATCAGCTGTTCGCCTGCATAGGGAAGGCAACGATGGTCGCCGGTTTTGCTGGCTCGAAGGTTTCAAGCGCAGCATCCACGGGTTCACCGATGGCTGAGTTCAGGGTCTGGCGCAGGGTGTAGAGTGAGTCGTGCATCATCTTAGAGATGCGTACACAGGCCCCCATTGGATTGCCTGCGCGGCGGCGCTCCATATCTATCTGAAACTGCAGGCCCCGCAGGCGGCGGTGACAGGCTTCAGGTGCTTCTGCAATGGTATCTTCGATCAGTTGCAGACGGATGCGCTCAAGTGCTTCCGGATCTGTTTTCGCCAGGCGGACCATTTCGTCAAAAGATGGCATTTCCACGTTAAATACCTCGTTCTGTGACCACGTCAGTGGAATGTCGCGTAATTTGCAAAGTTCGGAATTTAGTCTACCCCAGATAAATTGGCCCAAACATCCATCCTGGCGATTGTTTAACCTGTCTAACTAACTGAAATATAAACAAAAAAATGTGACTGTAACTTTGTGTTAACTGAAAAAGTCCTTTAAAAACAGATAGTTAATCAAGTGTTCAGAGAAAGGTTTCACGGAAAGTTGAGATCATTTAGCGATCAGAATGACAGGTTTAATAATAACAAGTTCTTATTGATGGTCATATATCGCCAATTTTGAGGTGTGCGGTGTCGTTTTTTCTGACGCTGGCTCACTTTATCGACAGACCTTACAATAGGCCCATGACAGAACATGAACTTCACCAGTATCTGAGCAGCCGCCTGGCTACGCACTCTCCCCGCAGGGTTCCACAGCCCGATCTCGCGGAGGCGGGAGTATTGGTAGCGATCACTGCAGAGGCAGAGCCACGGGTCCTGTTGACGCTGCGCGGATCTAATCTGTCTTCTCATCAGGGAGAGGTCGCGTTTCCGGGCGGTAAGCGCGACGCGACTGATCATAATATCGTGATGACGGCACTCCGCGAGGCGGAAGAAGAGGTGGGTCTGCGTCCTGATCAGGTCACCGTTCTGGGGGAGCTCGATCAGGTCGTTTCACGATTCGGTTATCTGGTGACGCCTGTGCTGGGAATCATTCCGCCGGGCCTTAATCATGTGGCTAACCCGGGAGAGCTTGAGGCGGTGTTTGAAGTGCCGTTGTCGCATTTCCGTCAGACGCCCAGTCGCTATTTCGAACGTGGTAACATCCGCATTCCCAGCTACGACTATGAGAATTTTCATATCTGGGGACTGACAGCCATGATGATTGCAGAAATGATGAACAATTTCTGGGATTGCGACATCAGCTACCGGTTCTGATGCAATTGGAGAATTCTATGTTTTACCGACTCGGACAACGAGTTCCAAAAAAAGGCGACGCGGTCTTCGTGGCGGACAATGCACGTGTGATTGGCGATGTTGTACTGGAAGATCAGTGCAGTATCTGGTTTGGCGCCATCCTCCGTGGCGATAACGATACGATCACGATTGGCCGACAGTCGAATGTCCAGGACGGCGCGGTTCTGCACACAGACCCGGGCATTAAACTGACCCTGGGGCAGGGGGTGACGGTGGGGCATCAGGCGATGCTGCACGGCTGTGAGGTTGGAGACTACTCTCTGGTTGGCATTCATGCGGTGATTCTGAATGGTGCGAAAATCGGCAAGCACTGCATCATCGGAGCAAATGCACTGGTGCCCGAAGGGATGGAAATACCCGATGGTTCTCTGGTTGTTGGTGCCCCGGCGGTGATTAAACGTCAGTTGAACGATATGCAGAAAAAAATGCTGGAAGGTAGCGCTGCGCACTATGTTCACAACGCATCGCGCTACCTTGATCAGCTTGAAGCAGTGGAGCTCTGAGGTCGGTATGAGCCAGCAAGCAGTTCGCTCTCCCTGTGTCAGTATCTGTGCCCTTGATGGTGATGACGTCTGTATTGGCTGTTACCGCACAGGCGAAGAAATTTCCCGCTGGGGCGGTATGTCAGAAGACGAACGTCAGACAGTGATGAAGAAGGTTGCCGAGCGCGAGCAGGCCGCCATGAATTTTATACCCGTCAGTTCCTGACGGCCTCTCACGGATTTTTTTATGACCACGATTGGTACCCCTTTTTCGCCTGTGGCGACTCGCGTTCTGCTGTGTGGATCCGGTGAACTCGGCAAAGAAGTTGTGATTGAACTGCAGCGACTGGGTTGCGAAGTTATTGCCGTTGATCGCTACGATAACGCTCCCGCGATGCAGGTGGCCGATCGCAGTCATGTGATTTCAATGCTGGATGGCGACGCTCTGCGTGCTGTGATCGAACAGGAGCAGCCGCATCTGATCGTGCCTGAAATCGAAGCGATTGCGACGGATACGCTGGCGGCGCTTGAGTCTGAGGGATTCAATGTTGTTCCGACTGCGCGTGCTACCCAGTTAACGATGAACCGGGAAGGCATCCGTCGTCTGGCGGCAGAAACCCTGAAAGTGCCGACCTCGACCTATCGCTTTGCGGCCACCGAAGACGAATATCTGGCGGCGGTCAGAGAGATCGGCCTGCCGTGCCTGGTGAAACCGATCATGAGTTCTTCAGGCAAGGGCCAGAGTTTTGTTCGTAACCAGGATCAGGTGGCGGCTGCGTGGTCGTATGCGCAGGAAGGCGGCAGGGCAGGGAAAGGCAAGGTCATTGTTGAAGGCTTTGTGGATTTTGATTTCGAAATTACCCTCCTGACGATCCGCCACAACGATTGCGATGGCAACATAGTGACCAGCTTCTGCGACCCGATAGGACATCGCCAGGAAGATGGGGATTACCAGGAGTCGTGGCAGCCTCAGGCAATGACAGCCGATGCGTTGGCCGCAGCTCAGGACATCGCCCGCAAAGTCACTGATGAGCTGGGTGGTCGCGGCCTGTTTGGTGTTGAACTGTTTGTTAAAGGCGATGAGGTTATCTTCAGTGAGGTTTCTCCCCGCCCACACGATACCGGCCTGGTCACCCTGATTTCTCAGGATCTCTCTGAGTTCGCTCTGCACGCCCGCGCGATTCTCGGATTGCCCATACCTAACATCGTTCAGACCGGCCCGTCTGCTTCGTCGGTTCTGCTGGTGGCAGGTGATTCCAGTAGTATGCAGTACGGCAATCTGCTTCAGGCACTCAGACGCCCGGATACCCAACTTCGCCTGTTCGGTAAGCCGGAAGTGAAAGGCAAACGCCGTCTTGGCGTTGCTCTGTCCAGAAGCACGGATATCGAAAGCGCGCGTGAAATCGCCAATGCCGTTATCTCTGATATCTCAGTGACGCTCTGATCGCACGAAGGCCGACCGGAGTCTGCACGGGGCTCCGGTTTGTAGCATTTTTGTAACGCCTTCTTGTTTGGCCTGATACGACTAAGTACTCTGCCGGCCCATTAATCCGCAATGGGGCGAGAGAATGCTGACACGACTGATCCTTCCAATTCTCCTGGCGACCACTCTGCCTGTGATGGCTGATACGACGGGGCGTCAGTTTCCTTCTGCTGATCTGACGCCCACAGGAGCGCAGCTGGGTGGCAATGGTCGTGATATTCCCGCCTGGACGGGTGGACTGCCAAAATCAGACAGTCACGAGCCCGGTGCTTTCCATGCCGATCCTTTTATCGCGGATCAGCCTCTGTTTCGCATAACCGGCGCGAATATTGATCAGCATCGCGACCGTCTGACGGAAGGCCAGGTTGCGCTGTTAAAAACCTTTCCCGATTATTACCTTGAGGTGTATCAGACGCGCAGATCTGCGTCGTATCCTGATTATGTCTACCGGGCGATTGCAGATAACGCCAACAACGCGGAGCTGATCAAGTACGGCTCGGGCGTGCGTAACGCAACTATGTCTTCACCTTTTCCTGTGCCTCAGAATGGCCTTGAGGTTCTTTGGAACCACACACTGAGGTTCCGGGGGCATTCCAGCCAGTACTCGGCCGTTGCGGCAGCGGTCAATCGTGATGGTCAGCGGATGGAGACCCTCCGCGACTATAACTATTACTTCAAGTACAGCGAACCCGGTGCAACCGCGAAAGATATCGATAACACCATTTTTCTGCTGATGTTTAAAACCCTGGCGCCTGCACAGGTAGCCGGTGCTATTTCTCTGGTGCATGAAACGCTGGACCAGATCCGCTCGCCACGTAAATCATGGGTGTATCTGCCAGGGCAGAGACGCCTGCGCCGGACACCAGATCTGGGTTACGACACAACCGATGTGAACACCAACGGTATACGGACCATCGACCAGGTCGACATGTTTAATGGCGCACCAGATTATTATGACTGGGCGTTGATCGGTAAGCGTGAAATGTATATCCCATACAATGCTTATCGCCTGCATCAGGGCAGTCTGTCTTTAGACAGTATCCTGGGTGCGCAGCATATCAGTCCGTCTTTGCTGCGTTATGAAGCTCATCGTGTCTGGGTGGTTGAAGCAACACTCCGGGTCGGGTTCTCTCACCGCTATAACAAGCGCCGGTATTATTTCGACGAAGATACCTGGGCCATTATTTACGCGGAAGAATACGATGAAGATGGGCAGCTCTGGCAGGTCTCAGAAGCGCATATGATTAATTATTATGATGTTCCGCTGATGTATTCGACCCTTGAGGTAACGTATGACCTGAAGGACGGTCGCTACTATGCAGAAGGTCTGGATAATGAACGGAATCGCACTCTGGATTTCAGTAAAAATCTGAAAGAGCGCGATTTCTCACCAACGGCGGTCCGGCGTCAGGCGATTCGCTGAGTCAGCTGGTACTGAGTTTTTTCAGAGAGCGGGCCAGCACACTGACCCGTTCTCCGGTTTCCTGCACCAGCGTCTGGATCTGTGTTGCGGATTCTCCCGTCCGGGTCGCAAGGTTGCGTACTTCATCTGCAACTACAGCGAATCCGCGACCTGCTTCTCCTGCCCGGGCAGCTTCGATCGCAGCGTTGAGTGCCAGCAGGTTGGTCTGGGCAGAAATGTCATTAATCACTTTAATGATTTCAGAAATTTTCTCGCTGGACGCCAGTACCTGGCTCATTTCCTGATCGGTTACCCGGGATGCTTCAACTTTCGAGGTAACATCCAGGCCATAAATCACGATCTGTTTGACTTCGTTCACGCTGTTTTTAATTGGGCAGACAGACAGATTCATCCAGCATTTTTTATCACCGGCGGCATTCAGAGAATACTCACCGTTTACCTGTTCGCCTCGCAGCACGCGACCAAATTCACGCTCACCTATAATGGCACTGAGTTTACCTAATCGCTCCGCGGCTTCTTCTGGTTTACCGTAGCCCAGAATCTGGGTCATCAGAGGGTTAAGCGTCTGAAGGTGGCCGTTGGGGCTCCACTCACTGACAGCCGTTGTTGCCTCAATGCCCTCAACCCGTTTGGTGAATTCGAGCGAACGACTTTTTGTGTCAGTGATGTCTACCTGCACGGACACAAAGTTTTTTATCCATCCTGAGCTGTCGAAGACAGGGTCGACAGAGAGAGCGGTCCAGTAGGGCGTGCCATCTCTGTGGTAGTTGAGGATTTCTGTGTAGAAGCCTTCCTCGTTGCGAAGTTTTTCGCGGATAAAAGCAACGGTTTCCGGGTTGGTGTGTTTTCCCTGAAGAAAACTGCCGGGAGATTTACCTGTGATTTCTTCGCGGCTATAGCCTGTTTTATTCAGGAAGGCGTTGTTTGCATAGACGATCTTCCCTTCGGAGTCGGTGATGACGATGGAGTTGCTGCTGCAATCACTGACCATAGAGATCATCTGTACTTTTTTCTGAGTCTTTATGCTAGCGGTGATGTCGAGCGCGATCTTGATCACTTTGACCACGTTTCCGCGGTCATCTTTGATTGGCGTGTAGGTCGCCCTGAGCCAGATCTCGCTGCCGTCGCGACGGAAGCGGCGGAACTCACCATCGCTGGCTTTACCTTTGGCCAGCTGTTCCCAGAATTCTTTGTAGCCGGGTTGTTGCGCTTCTGTTTCGTCGACGAACATCCGGTGATGTTTGCCAGCGACTTCGGCAAGACTGTAGCCCATGGCTTTCTGAAAGAGCTCGTTGGCTGAAATAATTGTGCCGTCAGGTGAAAATTCGATCATTGCCGCCGTTTGGTTGATCGCTTTCAACGCCCCGGTAGCCGTTTCACCCGCATCGGGTTTGCGGGCGTGTAGTTGTATTATCCATTGCCTGAGGCCCTGGCCTGGCTTGTGTACGGGCGTAGCCACGAGTTCGACGCGGTCATTGCCAATGGCGATAAGGCCTGTGTGTCTGAAGGCTTCCTGGCGACGTATCAGTTTGTTAAGCGGTTCGTCTGATTCTGCGGTAAACAGATCATTCACTGTTTTGTTGTTGAGATCTGTATCGCCGAACTTGCCCGAAAACATGGGGCTGGCCTTGATAATCCTGCCTTCAGGGGTCAATTCAGCCATCGCGCTGCCCTGCCACAGGGCGTTAAACACATCTCGGTCATGAGAAGAGAAAATCATCGGAACAATCTCACCAGTCAGCCATATCGCTACAGCTTTCAGATTAGTTCACAGAATGAGAGTTCTCCAACTGGGACGGCTCGGTTTCTATCCGGTCTCTGCCATTCTGTTTCGCGCGGTAGAGCAACGCGTCCGCGCGATTGATGAGGTCTAGCCCTGACGTACCTGATTCAGGAATCGTCGTTATCAAACCAAAACTGGCGGTGAGTCTGGTTTCGTGGCCATCACTGGTGACGGGGGTATTCCTCAGAGCTGTTGCAATCGCCTCCGCCGTAAGCAGTGCTTTTTCATGTGGTGTGTCTTCCAGCAGAATCACAAACTCTTCGCCGCCAAGGCGAGCTGCGGTGCTGGAGGTCTCCGGGATCTCTGCCTGTATTCTTCTGGCTACTTCGACCAGACACGCATCTCCGAACGGGTGTCCATAGGTATCGTTGATCTGTTTGAAGTGGTCGATATCGGCAATCATCAACGATAGTGGCGTGGCTGTGTTCCGTGACTGAATCAGGCTGTTTTCCAGTCGCTGATCAAGGTGTCTGCGGTTACTCAGGCCTGTCAGTGGGTCGGTCAGGCTCATGTGCCGCAGTTTATCGTTCGCTTCTTCCAGATCCCGGGTGCGCTCCTGAACGAGATTGTCCAGCTCTTTGTTGAGGGTCTTCTCGGTGGTCAGTAACTGCTTCTGCGCATTCATCGTCGCCCGCTGAGCCTGAATGCGCAGCTTCTGTTCCCGATCAATGCGCTGAGACAGTGCCAGCGCATAGAAGACTGCCATGAGCAGGATACCAATGTCTGCAGCATGGTGAGTCAGCAGGCTGGGCTCTATCCAGCCGCTTTTGCCTGCGATATACAGAATGACGCCAATACCTGCAAAGATGGTAGCGCCCCCGCTGTAATAGGCGGGTTCATAATGATCGAGCATCCGGCGTACCTGGATGGTGATCACCACGATTACCGTCGATGAGGACAGTACGGTCATCAGACGAATCATAAAGCCGTAATCAAGTACTGAGATCAGGCAGAGTGCGGTGGCACAGGCGAACGTGAGACCCTGAGCTGCCATGGCATATCCCGGACGCGATGCTCTGACGCTCAGGGCGGTCAGGATAAACGACAACGCAGACATCAGTGCCAGTGCGTAGCTGACCAGAATCATAGTGTCGGCGTACAGGCGGTAGGTCGACCCGAAGTAGGTATGGGGCAGTCCCTGTAGTCCCGCGAGCGTCAGTGTCGAGAACAGAATAAACAGCGAATAAAGCAGGAAGCCCCGTTCCCGCAGCTGCAGAAACACCATGAACTGATAAATACCTATGCCGAGTAACGCGCCCAACAGCAGCACCTGAAAGGCAATCAGTGCCGTGGTCTGGCCGGTGTAGTGGGAGACATCCATGATTGCCAGAGGCACATTGAGGCTACCGGAGGTTTCTACCCGAAGCAGAACAGGAAGCGTTTCTCCTGCGGCCAGATCCAGGGGAATCGCAATGTTGGGTGCCAGCAGCGTCTGGCCGTTCAGTGGGCGTTGATCACCTGCAGATGCCAGCAGGCTGCTGTGTTCTGCGGTGCCCGTCCAGACGTCCACCTGATCCAGCAGAGGATTGGCAATTTCGAGTACCAGGTGACGGGCCTGCGGTGCGGTGTTTTTCAGTTCGAAACGAACCCAGAGAGGTGTCTTATCGAAACCAAAGGCGAGCGTGCCTCCGGACACTTCCCATGACTCGCTGGCGTCAGGCAGAGTATGGCTGTCGCGCCTGACATGCAGGTACTGGAGCCCTTCTGCCAGGCGCAACGAATGCACCTGAGCAGGGACTTCAATGACGCTGGAAAGTGCGGGCATGGCCAGAACCAGCAGGAAAAGTAGAAATCCTTTCATGAAAATGCCTGTAAAACGTTCTCTTTCAGTGTAGACGGGGTGAGCAGACCTGATGGCTGAAACACTTATATTTAACAGGCCTCTTGACCTGCGAGTAACTCAAAGGTTTATTCTGGCTCACAGATCAACGGGATAGGGTAAGTATTATGTCTGCAAGTTTGCGTGTACAGCAGGTTGCGACCCGCTTTTCGGTCAATGCCGATACTGTCCGTCACTATGTGCGGATCGGCCTGGTTCAGCCAGGTAAAGATGATTCGGGGTATCACAGATTTAATGACGAAGATCTGAAAGTACTGGGATTTATTCTGAACGCCCGGGAGTTGGGTTTCACGCTTGATGACATCCGACAGCTTCTCGATGACGCCGGACGGGGAGAATCTCCGTGCCCACACGCCCGTGAGTTAATTGAACTGCGGCTGTCACAGGCCCGGCAGAAGCTTGCGTCGCTTGAATCTCTGGTGCGGCGCATGGAAGACGCCACCCGTGCCTGGGAGGGCATGCCGGACTGTGAGCCCTGCGGCGAACATATCTGCCACCTGATTGAAGGAGCACAACATGAGTCATGATCAGAAACCCTCCTGCTGCGGCGGTGGGAGCGAAAGCGGTACAAAGGATAAAAGCAGTACAACGCAGGAAACCACAGGCTGTTGTGCAGAGAAGCCAGTGACGAAGAGCAGTTGCTGCAGCACTGAGCCGGTTGAATCCTCTCACTGTGCGACCACTCAACCCTCGGCAGCAGGCAGTTGTTGTGGCTCTGCTGCAACGCAGGAAGATGCTGGAGGCTGCTGCGCCCCAGAGGGTAAGCAATCACGCGACTGGATCATGTGGAGCTGTCTGCCAGCCGTGATTCTTGGTTACGCCGGCTATCTGCTGGTCGGTCATGACGGTACGGTTCCGGATTGGTTGGGCACCATGTTTCACACCAGTTACGAGATGGTCAACGCCATGTGGTGGGGCATTCTCTCGGCTGCGTTTTTCGTCGGTATTCTTGGCAGGATTCCCCGCGAGCTGGTCATGTCTGTGCTGGGTAAGGGCGGAAGTAAGCGGGGGGTCTTCCGGGCAACCGTCGCTGGCCTGATGCTGGACCTGTGTAATCACGGCATTCTGATGGTTGGCATGAAACTGTACGAACGGGGCGCAAGTATCGGTCAGGTGATGGCATTTCTGATCGCAAGCCCCTGGAATTCACTGACACTGACACTCATTCTGGTGGGCCTGATCGGCTTGCAATGGACCTTGCTCTTTATCGCAGCATCCATGGTGATTGCCTGGGTGAGTGGCTGGATTTTTGACCGACTGGTCGATCGCGGAACACTGCCCGAAAACCCAAACAGTGCAGATTTTACTCAGGTCGCTTTCTGGCCGACTTTGAAGGACACCTGGGGTGCCAACGACTGGTCTCCGCGTGCGTTGCTGTTGATGTTCTGGCAGGGCCTGAAGGAATCTAAGATGGTGCTGCGTTGGGTGGTGTTTGGCGTTGTGCTGGTGGCGCTTATTCGTGCGTTTGTTCCCCCCGAGAGCTTTGGTGTGTGGTTCGGGGCCAGTATGACAGGGCTGCTGTTGACTCTGTTGGCAACCACTCTGATTGAGGTCTGTTCGGAAGGCTCAAGCCCGATTGCAGCAGACCTGTTCAATCGTGCGGGTGCTCCGGGTAACGCCTTTACCTTTCTGATGGCAGGGGCGGCCACCGATTACACTGAGATCATGGCTCTCAAAGAAACGACCCGCAGCTGGAAGATTGCCCTGTTTCTGCCGTTGGTAACGGTACCGCAAGTGCTTCTTATCGGTTGGTTGATGAATACTTACGGCCTTTAACTTGCTATAGGTTTTACGCTCGGGATATTCTGTATAGGTTTTGAATAACTTGTGTTTAATATTCCGGGTGTAACATGTCGATAAAAACGTCCCTGTCTTTACTCGCCTCGTCGGTGATCATCGCTTCATGCAGCTCCCTGGATGTCAATCATGCTGATGGTCGCGAGCCCGCATTAATCCCGCAGGAGTTCTTCAACGGGAAGCTTTGTGCCGACGGCGTTGTGCGGGACCGTTCAGGCGCCGAAATACGCCACTTTAATGCGGTTCTGTACGGCAGCTGGAATGATCTGGGTGAAGGAACCCTTGATGAGGTGTTCTATTTTTACGATGAGCCCGGGGCAGCGCCTGTCGAAGAAACCCGGATCTGGACGTTCTCACCTGTCACCACGGAAGAGGGGCCAGCACTGCAGGCGAGCGCGGGTGATGTCCCTGAACCTACTCTGATGCGTTGGGCAGGTAACGCAATTTCCATGAGCTACACACTGCGCTACGGCGAACCGGGAGACACCATCGATCTGCATATGGATGACTGGATGTTTCAGGTGGCGGACGGGGTAGTCGTTAATGAAACCCGTATGTCCAAGTTTGGTCTGCATGTGGGCCAGATCTTACTGGTGATGCGCAAGGTGCCAGAATCGCATTCCTGTCTCTGATTTGGTTTGTAGTGACTATCGGGCTGGCGGCATAACAAAGCGATTGATTATGCCCACCGCAACGGGAGCAAGTTCCATCAGGGTGTGCGCTCTGTCGTCAATCAGAGTGTGAAGAATCAGTTCGTTGATACCAGCAACCATAACGATTGCACAGTTCTGATCTATTGCCTGAAGACTCTCGCCATGCCGGCGCCGATCATCGACCTGTTGCACCAGAAACGCGGCAAATGTCTCGGCGATCTGGCGGCGCGCTTTCAGTCCTTCAAGCCCCATTGAGCTGGTTTCAATATAGAGGGCTTTCATCAGCGGGGGTTGTGAGTGGATAAAGCTCAGGTACGCATCCGTGACCCTCTCGACGGTCTCCTGCCAGTCTGACGAATTCTGAACCGCTGTCAGCACCACCCGCATCATACGGACACTGGTGTCAGCAGCCAGGGCGAGCAGGCATTCATCCTTGTTGGCGAAGTGTTGGTAAAAGGTACGTCGGGATACCCGTGCTGCCGCGGTGATATCCGTCAGTGTGACTTCCCGGTACGGTTTGCGGCCGAGGCTGTCGGTCAACCCCTCCAGCAGGCGTTCACGATGGTCCGTTGCTGCTTTTACCATTCAACTTCTCCTTTCTTGATGACATCAGCTTAGCATTTGGTACTTGACAGTACCAGTGTGGCTGATTAATTTTGGTACTGACTGGTACCAATGAGAATTCACTATGGCTCCCGATTACCCCGAAAGACACGGAATTGACCTTCCGGTGGCGCGCAGAATCGCATCTCCTCTGTTGTGGCTGATCCGCGATAAACGCCGCGCAGAACCGGATGCCGCCGAATGGACCCGCATGGGACTGGCGTTGCTGAAAGGCGACCCTCTGGCAGATCGTGTCGTGGATTATTTTTCACAGGTCGGGCATCGCGAAGGATGGGGTGAAATGGAGATTGCCGCCCAGGGGCGCTGGCACGAGCTGGCCCCAGACAGCGCTGTCCGGACCTTGTTTTCACATTGTACGCACGCCCCCGGCTGGGTCGATGAAGACGCGATGGCTAGGGGAGCTAAGGTGGTTGCCCGTTCGGGGAAAACCGGCATGCGGATTCTGCGCGATTTTGGCCTGATGGCGGGGTATCAGGCCAGTGCCATTAACCAGACGCTGGTGAAAACCGGTGCTCTGGAAAAGGGGGCACAGCGCCGGGTAGCGGAAACGACCAAGTGGTGGATGGACTGTACGGCCGAAGGCGGTCTGACGCCGGGAGCGGCGGGGTTCAATACCACACTCAGAGTCAGGGTGATTCACGCGATGGTCCGGGAGCGTCTGCGTCAGCGCGAAGACTGGGATGCTCATTATCTGGGGCTGCCGGTTAACCAGCTCGATATGCAGGTCACCTGGCTGGCTTTCTCTGTCATGTTCCTGCTCGGGCAGCGGGTACTCGGTGTGCCTGTCACTCAATCTGAGGCGGCAGATGTCATGGCGCTCTGGCGCTACATTGGCTGGCTGATGGGGGTTGATGAGAGTCTGTTGTGCGGGTCAGAGCAGGAAGGGCGGGTGGCGCTGTACCGGAATCTGCTCAGCCAGGCACAGGCCGATGGTACCTCAATACAGCTCGCCCGGGCACTGATGGATGAACCGCTGCAGCGTTACTACGGTGATTTTCAGTGGTTACGGAGTCATTGGGACAAGCAGGTTCATCTGAGTATTATCCGTCTGTTTATCGGTTCCGAAGGCATGAGGGCTCTGGGGCTTCCGGGCTGGGTAGTGCCCTGGTATCCGATGGTATTTACTCCCTGCAACTTTCTGGCTCAGAGCGTTATCCGGCTTTTCCCCGGTGGGCGTGACTGGTTAGCCCGGCGGGGCCGCCGGGCTCAGGAAGAGATGCTGACGATTCTGTTCGGCAGTGCTCGTCCGGATATTATTCAGCTGGCAGAGCACTGATGACCCCCAGGGCCAGGGCTTCAATGCCAGCAGGGTCTGAGGTGGACGATGCTCCTTCGTTGTTGAAGGTGACACCTGTGCGCACCAGTACCAGTTCATGCTCGGGGATCATCATTACAATCTGTCCCTGAAAGCCACGGAAGGCATAGGTCGACGCCGGAAGTTGCGGCCAGAAGCCCTGATCGGTGTTCAGCCAGATCTGGTAACCATAAAGCGGGTTCGCCGCTGAAGGTGTGAGCGTCTGGTTGATCCAGTCTTCAGACAACAACTGCTCACCGTTCCAGTTACCCCTGTTCAGATAAAGCTGTCCAAGGCGCGCCCAGTCACGTGTGGTCAGATAATGAAATGCACCGCCGACAGGCTGGCCGGTGGTATCGAATTCGATCACGGCGCTGTGAATATTCAGAGGCAGAAACAATGCCTGCTGAATAAACCGGTAATAGTCTTCAAGAGAGCCTCCCACCTTGTCCTGCACCATGCTGGCGATCAGATTGCTGGCACCGGTCGAATAATTGAACACGGTACCTGGCTCTGCGGTGAGGGACTGACTGGCATAATAGCCCGCCATATCCGGAACTTCGAACAGACCAAAGCCCTGATCCGGGTCGTTGCCCTGAGCGGCTTCGTTCCAGTCGAGGCCGGCGCTCATCTGTAGCAGATGTCGGAGTGTCACCGTGGCTTTGTCTGTGCCGGCCCATGCGCTGACCGGCGCCGTATCGTCAGGATGCAGATCACCGCGGTCATAAATCAGGCCCGCCGCGGTCGAGGTAATGGTTTTCGCCATTGACCAGCTCAACAGCGGGCTGGCTGCATTTACGTCGTCGTCATAACGCTCAGCAATAAGTTCGCCCTGATAAGCAACCGCAACCGACAGAGTGTTGCGGACACTGCTCTCCGGTTCTGCAAAAGCCAGTCCGATGCTTTCGTCGAGAAGTGGGTAATCAATATCGGACCTGAGGCGGTCAATACTGGCTTCGCCGGCTGGCCAGGGGGCGTGATAGTCCGTCTGAGGGGTGATCAGGTTCACAGGGGCCTGGCGATCAAGATCGGCAAGGCTGGTGTCGTGAGTCAGAGTGCAGCCAATTCCTTCGCGGTAATAGGCAGTCTTTGCGTTGCGCGACCCGAACAGGCGATCGCGAACGGTCACCGTTTGCTGTCGTTCATCGATTTCAATTTTCCAGATTAACGGCAGAGGGCTGATCTGCGGCGCAATAAAATCATCGCGCAACCGCGCTTCATTCAGGCCACTGACCCAGAGCCCTGAACACATGTATTTGGCTGCATAGCCGGTGCCAATGGGAATATCGTCAAGAATACATCCGGAGAGCGTCATTGAGGCTGTCAGGGTGGCGAGCAGGCGCAGATGTGGAGTCATGCAGAATATCACTTTGTTATTGTTATCAGCCGAGTGTCCCACGTCGGGGCGCCAAGCCACAATGCCATCCGATGCCAATATCCGGACGACTGTTGCATATCCGCAACACTCTGGTGGCGGGGCAGTATTGAAATCCGGAGTGAATTCACTGATTCTGGAATGCTGTCATCTCTGGTTGGAAACTATCTTGAAACACCTTCTGATATTTTTTACTGCCACTCTGCTGGCCTCGGGCTGTGCTGCACTGCCGCTGGAGGGAAGTCGTCCCGCGCACCATCTGGAAGACGGCACCTTTGTGAATACCGACGGTGTGGCCATCAATAAAAGTTTCAGCGATCTTATTCGCTGGAACTGGGAACGCACTGAGCCCGAGCGATCAGAATTTCCGGTGCGTTTCCCAGAGCCGGAATCGCTCAGAGGAGAGGAACTGCACCAGATTACCTGGATTGGGCACAGTACGTTCCTGATACAGTCCGGAGGTTTTAATGTGCTGACAGATCCGCACTTCAGTGAGCGTGCCTCGCCTTTTTCGTTCGCTGGGCCGTTGCGCGTTGTACCTCCGGCGGTTGCCCTGGACGATCTGCCGGATATTCATGCCGTCGTGATATCGCACAACCATTATGACCACCTGGATGAGCAGACGGTACGCCAGCTGGTTGCCCGGCAGCCCGATCATCCTCCCCGGTTTTTCGTTCCTCTGAAACTGGGTGAGTGGTTCCGGGATCTGGGGGTAGAGAGCGTGGTTGAACTCGACTGGTGGCAGAGTGCCGGACTTGGCAACCTGAAGATTCATGCGGTCCCGGTCAGGCATTGGTCAGCCCGCGGACTGTTTGACCGCAATACCTCGTTGTGGGCGGGTTGGGTTCTCGACTTTCCCCGTCAGCGGATTGTGCATGTCGGAGACAGCGGATACAGCGCAGATTTTCCCGCCATTGCTGAGCGCTTTCCCGGGATTGATCTGGCGTTGATTCCGGTGGGTGCTTACGACCCCCGCTGGTTTATGAAGGACGCCCATATGGACCCGGATGAAGCTGTTCAGGTTTTCAAAGACCTGAAGGCTACGCGGGCGATAGGAATGCATTGGGGGACTTTTATTCTGACCGACGAAGAAATGACGGCGCCACCGGAACGTCTTCGCGCTGCAATGCGTCGTGAGGAACTGCCACTGGACAGTTTTGTGGTTTTCCAGCATGGCGAAACACAACCGCTGTCTGAGAAAAAACAGGACGACGTCCGATAACGTCGTCCTGTTTCACTGCATCAGAAGTGCGCCGCAGGTTATCCCTGCTTTTTCGAGAACCGACGGTCTTCTTCGCGCTTGCGTAGTTTCTCTTCGCGGCGCTCTTTGCGGATTTCCGCCTGGCGCGAGCCCAGGTGTTCCTCACCACGTTCTCGTGCCAGCTCCATCTGACGCTCGCGGGCACGGAAGCGCTCACGACGCTCTTCAGTGTATTCGTTAATGCACTGATGGCAGCTGACACCGGCTTCGTAGTCTTTATGGGCTTTGTCGGCCTCGACGATAGGGCGGCGGCAGGCATGACAAAGATCAAACGTCCCTTTGTTCAGCTGGTGATCGACGGTGACCCGACCATCGAAGACGTAGCATTCGCCTTTCCACATTGACTCTTCTTCGGGCACCTCTTCGAGATATTTCAGAATACCGCCCTCAAGATGGTAGACCTCATCAAAGCCCTGTTCTTTAAGATAGGCGGTCGATTTCTCGCAGCGGATACCACCGGTACAGAACATGGCAACTTTTTTATGTTTCTCCGGATTCAGTTTTTTCTGAACGTAGTCCGGAAATTCGCGGAAAGTCTGGGTGTTGGGGTCAAGCGCGCCCTCAAAGGTCCCGATGTTGACCTCATAATCGTTGCGGGTATCGACCAGAACGACATCCGGATCGGAGATAAGCGCATTCCAGTCTTTCGGTTTGACATAAGTGCCGACCACCTTGAGAGGATCAATGCCCTCGACCCCCATAGTGACGATTTCTTTCTTGAGTTTGACTTTAGTCCTATAGAAAGGGATCTCGCTTTCGTATGACTCTTTGTAACTGATGTCGCTGAGGCGTTCATCTTTGCGCAGCCATTCGAGTAAGCCGTCGATTCCTTCGCGGGTTCCGGCAACGGTACCGTTGATCCCCTCACTGGCGAGCAGCAGAGTACCCTTCACGCCGAGGCGATCCATGGTTTCAAACAGTGGCTGGCGGATGTCCTGGAAATTGTCTAATGTGACAAACTTGTACATTGCGCAGACAACGTACTGAGATTCATGTTTCATATGCATACCTTGCTTTCCGGAGCGTAAATCCGGGGCAGTTTTGGGTGTATTACGAGGCCAGGAAGGCATCGTACCGGCGTAAATGATACAGGAATGTAGCTTTTACGGCACGGAGGGGAGTTTATTACGGCAAACTACTTGCATGTAACTCCCTGAATGACAGGCGGGTCTAGAATGAAGTCAGACCTGAGATAAACAACTCTATGATAAGGATGTTCGTTTATGTGGATGACTATCGGTTTTGTTGCTCTGATCGGCTTTTCAGCGATCATGATCTTTCATCGCTACTCAGCAGAGTGGCGGGGCAGTAAAGCGACTCACGGTGATATTTCTTATGAATACCGTGTCTATTCCGCGTCAGGCGGCCGACAGATCAAAGTGGGAATGCCAACTTCCCGACGCTACGACTTTGTCATCCGCCGATACAGTAAAGTCGACAGATCACTCGAACACATTGGCCTGGTCAGTGATAAGGTAATCTGTAATCAGGCGTTTGACTCTTCTCTTTTGATCCTCTCTGATGACTTCCTTGCTTCCCAGGTGCTGGCTGGTACGCCGGGGCTGAGTGATAAAATTCTGCGTGTCTTTGATATGGGTGATGATTCCGGCGCCCGGGTAGAAAAGATCGTGTGCCGCCGTGGACGCCTGTGGGCTCTGGTAGAGGATCACGCACAGGATGGTGCACACATGCGGGAGCTTGCAGATAATGCGTTACCGGTGATGGCCGAGTTTGCCGAGGCGATGACGCGGTTTCAGGGCGTTCTGAGTGAGCAGCGTACCGACCGATATGCCGTCCCTGCTGTGGCGATGCTGTTGATTGCGCTGGGCTTCTTCAGCAAAGGGATCATTGAATGGATCAACGCAGGTACGCCTATGATGTCGCAGGAAGTTCTGCTTCAGGCCATCATGTTTGGCGGATTGGTGTCGGTTGCGTTGGCGGTTGTTCTGCTGCGCTTTATGCGCGACGGTTTACGCAACCATAAGATGTTTGCTGAACTCTTTTTTATCAGCATGCTTGGGGCATTCGTTACCATCTACGCAGATCGCGCAGTGCAGCAACCGCTGGAGATGGTGCATGTTTCAGCGCAGACGTTTGATACTCAGGCCGTCGCTTACGACGGCTGAGGTCATCAGCTGATCTTACCCGTCACCCGTACGCGCTTACTGCCGGTTTCAACCGGGGCCTTACGGGCATCGGCGCGTTTTTTGATGTCCGCATCAATCAGGTTTTTCACCGCGATTAACAGACCCATGCAGACGAATGCGCCTGGCGGCAGAATCGCAAACAGGAAGTCAGGGTAGTTGCTGAACAGGGTGATCTTCCAGTCCGCCGCGGCCGGGCCAAACAGCAGATCCATATTTCCGAAGATTACTCCTTGCCCCAGAATTTCGCGCATGGCACCGAGTGCAACCAGAACCACAGTAAAACCAATCGCCATCATGACGCCGTCAACGACAGAAGGCAGCACAGGGTTTTTGCAGGCGAAGGCATCTGCACGCCCCAGAATGGCGCAGTTGGTAACGATCAATGGGATAAAAATGCCCAGAACTTCGTATAACTCGTAAGTAAACGCCTGCATTACCAGCTCGGCGACGGTGACGAAGGACGCGATGATCATGACGAACGCCGGGAGACGCACGGCATCGGAGACATGGTTCCGGATCAACGATACTGACAGGTTAGAACCCACCAGAACCATCATAGTGGCAAGGCCCAGTCCCAGGGCGTTGACGACTGAGCCGGTCACGGCTAGCAGTGGGCAGAGGCCCAGCAGCTGAACCAGCGCCGGGTTATTCTTCCAGAGACCATCAAGAGAAATTTCACTCAGTGACTTAGTTGCCATTGGAGTCTCCTTGGTAAGGTGCACGGCCATTCAGCAGCAGATCGCGGTGCATGTCAAAAAAGAGCAGAGCACGTTTAACCGCTCTGACAACGGCCCGGGGCGTAATCGTGGCGCCGGTAAACTGATCAAATTCTCCACCATCTTTGCGGACTGCCCATTGTTCAGCGACGGGGTTCTGCAGCGATTTACCGGTAAAGGACGTGATCCAGTCAGACTTGCGGGCTTCAATTTTATCGCCAAGCCCGGGGGTTTCCCGGTGCGCAACTACCCGGACGCCAGCCAGAGTACCATCACGGTTAACACCCACAATCAGATCAATGCTAGTGGTGTAACCATCCGGCGCTACCGCAGGAAGGATGACTGCGCTGACTTCGCCGTCATTGCGGGCGCGGTAAATCAGCGCATTTTCCGGCAGGGGGCCGAGCAACTGCTGATTAAACCGGGAGTCGACGGTCAGGGTGTCATTCAGCAGGTCATTGTCGTAGCTACTGGTCGGCACGAGCTGGTTCAGCGCGCGGGACTCCGCCATGCGGATGTTCTGTTTAATCCGCTCAGCCGTGAGCATCTGAGCAGTGGCGATGGCCCCGGCGGTCACTGTGGCAAAGATTGCCAGGCCGACGGCGTTACGACGGATAGACGAAATCAGTTCATGCATCGGTTACTTCCCCGTCTTCAGGCCACGACGGGCCTTGCTGTGACCGTACGTACGCGGCTGTGTGTAGGCATCGATGAAGGGCGCTGCAAAGTTCATCAGCAGCACGGCGAACGCCACGGCGTCGGGATAGGCCCCCCAGGTACGGATAACAAAAAGGAGAATGCCGATGCCTGCGCCATAGATCAGTTTGCCTTTGGGCGTCGTTGAAGCGGACACCGGGTCTGTAGCGATAAAGAAAGCGCCCAGCATCGTCGCGCCACTGAACAGGTGGAGCCAGGTTGGGGTATAGAGATCGTGATCCCAGCCGAAGACCAGCGAACATAGAGTCAGCGCCGCGAGCATAGACACCGGGATGTGCCAGGTAATGATTCTCTTCAACATCAGGAATACGCCGCCCGCGAGGAAGGCGAGGTTCATCCACTCCCAGCCCCCATTCAGCCAGCCATTGAAGGTAGCGCGGGTGAGAAGCTCATCAGAGGTCTCTTTGCTGATCAGATGCTTGTAATCATCGAGAGGTGTGGCACCTGTATACACATCTGCAACATCGGCTGAACCGGCAAAAATAGCACGTAAGGTATCAGTGAGTCCCGCGACCTCGGAACCACTCATCTGAAATGAGACAGCCCAGTTCGTCGTCATCTGTACCGGAAATGAAACGAGCACAAGCGCGTAGCCGATCATGGCAGGGTTAAACGGGTTGTTGCCCATTCCACCATAGATCTGCTTGGCGAATATGATGGCGAAGGCCGTGGCAATCACTGTGATCCACCAGGGTGCCAGAGGCGGCAGTGCCAGACCCAGCAGAACACCGGTGACCAGCGCAGTGTTGTCTTTCAGGAAAAAACCGACCGGATACTTCCGGGCTTTCAGTACCAGGGCTTCACAAACGACTGCCGTCAGCCCGGCCAGGATAACGTTGATCAGAGTGCCCGGGCCAAAGAACCAGGTCATGACCGCAAGGCCTGGCAGAGTCGCCAGCGCGACCGTCAGCATGATGCGACTGGTGGCATTCGGACCATGCGCGTGCGGTGAGGATAGGGTTAACAATGCCATAGTTATACTTCTCCCGCCGCATCAGCCTGTTGTTCAAGCTGTTTCAGTTTATCCTGTTGTTTGCTGAGCGCCGTGGTGAGGGCTTCAACCGTATCGAGGCCTTCGGCCTGAGCCATGCTTAATCGCTCCCGTGCTTTGTCGACCCGATCCTTCTGCGCCAGTATTTTGCGCTTAAGGTCATCGTTGGCCGGCTCGGGTGTCCCCTGGGCAGCGGCATTCGCTGCAGGTTGCCCGATGGTCGCGGCTTCCCAGGCCTGGCGTGCCTCTTCAACGCGGACCTTCTGCTTCTCGAGACCATCGCGCAATGCCTCGACTTTGTCTGAGCCTTCAGCTTCTGCCTGTTCCAGACGCTTGATCGCGGTGTCCAGACGCCCCTGAGCCATTTCCCATTTTTTCTTGAGACGCTCAGGACTGTTCGGGTCGCCTTTGTCATCAGCTGCAGCCGGTGCGGCTTTGGCTGCTTTTTTCGCAGCGGCGATGTCTTTTGCCAGCGTCTTGATTTTATCCTGGGTCTTGGTGAGGGCCGCTTCGAATACCGGCACTTTTTCCGCCATCGCAGGATCGGCTTTCGCTGCTTCAAGTTTTTCTTTGGTTTTAGTCAGCGCAGCCTGAGCGCCGTCCAGTTGTTTCTGAAGTTTTTCCAGTTCAGGAGAGCTGGTTGCAGCAGTTTTTGCCGGCGCATCTGTGGCAGCAGCCGGAGCGGCCTTTTTCGCTTTCTGAGCGGCTTCTGCCGCTGCTGCCCGGGCCTTACGCTTAGCTTCTTTCTCCGCCTGCTCACGCTCCTGACGGGCGATACGGGCTTCGAAACGCTCACGGGCCTGCTCGGCCTTTTCCTGGGCCGCCTGTTCTTCGCGGATAGCCCCTTTGGCAAAGCGGTAGTACTGCACCAGTGGGATCTCACTCGGGCAGACGTATGAACAGGCGCCACATTCGATGCAGTCGAAGATGTTGTGCTGCTCGGCTTTGTCGAATTCTTCAGCCTTACTGAACCAGTAGAGCTGCTGCGGTAACAGTTCTGCCGGACAGGCCTGGGCACAAAGACCACAGCGGATACAGGCCATCGATGGCTTGTTGGTCGGCAGTTCTTTTTCAGTGGGAGCAAGCAGGCAGTTGGTCGTTTTTACAACCGGAAGTGCGGTGGTCGGCAGGGCAAAGCCCATCATGGGTCCACCCATAATTACGCGCTCACGCTTCTGAGGCTGATAGCCTGACACCGCCAGCAGATGGCTGACCGGTGTGCCCAACAGGACATCCCAGTTACCTTTGTCAGACACTGCGTCTCCGGTGACCGTGGTAATACGGCTGATCAGAGGTCGGCCGATATCGACGGCGTCGGCAATGGCCGCCGCTGTTCCGACGTTCTGGCAGACGATGCCGATATGCGCCGGTATTCCACCGCTGGGAACTTCGCGTCCGGTAAGGATCTGGATGAGTTGCTTTTCTCCACCCGACGGGTATTTCGTGGGGATGGTCACGACATCGATATGATGCTCTTCATGCAGCGCAAGCAGAGCGTCTTCCAGTGCGGCAATCGCTTCGGGTTTGTTGTCTTCCACACCGATCAGGCAGCGTTCTGCGGCGGTGATCTGCAGCAGGATCTGAGCGCCGCGCACGATATCGCGTGCGCGCTCACGCATCAGCATATCGTCTGCAGTAATGTAAGGTTCGCACTCGGCGCCATTCAGAATCAGGGTGTCGATCCTGTTGTCACCGACCGATAACTTAACCGAGGTCGGGAAGCCTGCGCCGCCCATTCCGGCAATGCCGCACTCACGGATCCGGCGGACAAGATCTGCGGCACTGATGTCGTCGCAGTCATCCACTCCGAGTTCGGCGCACAGGCTCTGATGAGGCTGCCACTCGTCCTTGCCATCTGGCGTAATGACGATACAGAGTTCGCTCATGCCGGAAGCGTGCGGCACCTGACGGTCTTCAATGGCTGCGACGACACCCGAGGTTGGCGCGTGCAACGGTGCAGAAACAAAGCCGTGCGGCTCTGCAATCACCTGACCTTTCAGGACGCTGTCGCCGGCACTGACAACCGGACGGGAAGGCGCGCCGATATGCTGATGCAGGGGCAGGACAAGTTCGTCGGGCAGGGGGGCAGTTCTGATTGCCCGGCCAGTCGACTGATGTTTGTTTTCAGGCGGATGGATGCCACCGTCGAACTCATGCAGCTGAATCAGGTGCGTCATGCGTGACCTCCTGCCGTTGCTGGACGACGGTCAGTCGCAATCAGTTCAACACCGGCGGTGGGAGCTTCCCAGTACCAGTTGCTCCGGTCTGTAGCGACAGGAATCATATCAATACAATCCACTGGACATGGTTCAACACACAGGTCGCACCCGGTACATTCGTCGGTGATGACGGTGTGCATCTGTTTTGCGGCACCGAGAATGGCGTCCACAGGGCAGGCCTGAATACATTTGGTACAGCCGATACACTCGTCTTCACGAATATAAGCGACGGTTGGGACGGCTTTCTCAGCACCGTGCTCTGCGTCGAGAGGCTCAGGTTCTACGCCAAGAAGATCTGCAAGCGCATCGATGGTGCTTTCGCCGCCGGGCGGACACTTGTTGATTTTATCGCCATCCGCGATGGCTTCTGCATACGGCTTGCAGCCAGGGTAGCCACACTGGCCGCACTGGGTCTGCGGCAGGAGGTCGTTGATCTGGTCGACGATCGGATTGCCATCCACCTTAAAGCGCACGGCAGCAAAGCCAAGCAGTGCACCAAACAGAAGAGCCAGAGCGGCGAGGACGATAACGGCGATCAGGATACTGCTCATGTCATACTCCTCAGATGCTCACCAGACCGGTAAAACCGAGGAATGCCAGAGCCATCAGGCCTGCGGTGATCATCGCAATGGCCGAGCCCTGAAACGGTACCGGAACATCCGCCACTGCAATTCTTTCCCGCATGGCAGCAAACAGAACCATCACCAGAGAAAAGCCTACCGCGGCACCGAAGCCATACAGGATCGACTCAACGAAGGTATTTTCACGCTTGATGTTCAGCAGGGCGACACCAAGAACTGCGCAGTTTGTTGTGATCAGCGGAAGAAAAATACCCAGTACCCGGTAGAGCAGCGGGCTGGTCTTACGGATAGCCAGCTCCGTGAAACCGACGACTACCGCGATAACCACGATGAAACTGATGGTCTTCAGATAGGTCAGATCAAAGGGCACCAGCAGATAGGTATACAGCAGGTAGCTGCAGACGGATGCCAGAGTCAGTACAAAGGTGGTGGCTGCACCCATACCAATGGCGGTCTCCAGTTTGTTGGAAACGCCCATAAACGGGCACAGGCCCAGAAACTGAACAAGTACAAAGTTGTTCACCAGGATAGTGCTTACCAGAATCAGCAGGTACTCTGTCATTAACGGCTCCGCAGCGATAATACCCTCACTGAACATCAGGAAATACGGGAGGGTTCGGCATTTTGGGGCGCGCATTATCCCAAAATAGCGTTATTTCTTACAAGAACATAAGTCACTAGTAGTAATAGCCGTTTGGAATAAGAGAAGCTATTGTTACCACTCTGGGCAGTAACACGACTTGCGTGTCCGGAAAAAAGTGGCAGACTCAGACTCGCGGCAACAACAAGAAAACGGGCCGCATAACAGGGGAAACGATGAGAACAGCAGGAAAACTTATCGGGGGAATACTACTGGCGACGCTTCTGAGCGCCTGTGGGAAGGATGCCTGGAATAACCCGCATCATGCCGATGAGACAGGCAGCAATATTCTTTATTCGAGCTTTTCTGAACGGCCGAAGCATCTGGACCCTGTGATCTCGTACAGCTCTGATGAAGGCCGGTTTATCGATCAGATCTACGATCCACCGTTGCAGTACCACTATCTTAAGCGACCGTTTCAGCTGGAGCCTGCCACCCTGATCCGGATGCCGGAGATTGTTTATCTCAATCAGGACGGTGAGGTGATGACTGATGACAGCGGCGAACCTGCCTTCAGCGATTACTTCCTTGATATACGCCCGGGTATCCGTTATCAGCCGCACCCAGCGTTTGCGACACAGACAGACGGCTCCCCGGTTTATCTTTTCGATGAGGCGGCAGAAGCAGCCCCTTATACCGTACTCAGTGATTTCGCAGAGACGGGCAGTCGTGAGCTTACCGCTGAAGACTATGCCTACCAGATCCGCAGGTTGGCCGATCCGACGCTTCTGTCGCCGATCCGGGGACTGTTGTCAGAGTACATTCTTGGCATGAATGAATTTGGCGCGCTTGCGAAAGAGGCGCGGGCCGGACTGAAGGACGGCGAGTGGCTGGACCTCCGGACACTGCCTTTCGAGGGTGTCGAGGTGGTTTCTGACTATCGCCTCAGAGTGCGTCTGAAAGGTAAGTACCCACAGTTCAGTTACTGGCTGGCTTTCCACTTCTTTGCGCCTGTGCCCTGGGAGGCTGATCGCTTTTACAGCATGCCGGGCATGGCAGACCGTAACTTGACGCTCGACTGGTATCCGGTGGGGACCGGCCCCTACATGATGACCAGAAATGATCCGAACGAGGTCATCATCCTTGAGCGCAACCCGAACTATCGCGAAGACCTCTATCCCTCAGAAGGCGATATCGGAGATTCTGAGGCAGGCCTGTTGGCTGACGCCGGTAAACCACTGCCGTTTATCGATAAGGTGGTCTATCGCCTTGAGAAAGAGTCTATTCCCCTCTGGAGTAAATTTCTGCAGGGCTATTACGACCGTTCAGGCATTTCCAGCGACAGTTTTGATCAGGCAATCAAAGTCGGTTCAGAAGGGATCGGTCTCAGTGATGAGATGCGCGAGCGCGGGATAACACTCGAGCGGACTGTCGTTCCCGGGACCTTCTATTTTGGTTTTAACATGCTCGATCCGGTCGTCGGTGATACCGGTACCGCCGCTGAGCGATTGAAAAAGCGTAAGTTACGTCAGGCCATTGCAATTGCTTACGATCAGGAGGAATACATTTCTATTTTCCAGAATGGTCGTGGCGAAACCGGAATGAGTCCGGTACCGCCGGGTATTTTCGGATACCAGCAGGGCGAAGAGGGGATTAACCCGGTTGCTTTTGATTGGGTGGATGGTAAGCCCGTACGTAAGTCGGTTGAAGAGGCGCGTCAACTTTTGGCAGAAGCCGGATACCCTGAAGGGCGCCACGAAAAGACCGGCGAGCCGCTGATTCTGAATCTCGATACGGTTGGTGCAGGCGCGGGCGCTACTCAGAACTGGTTGATGAAACAGTTTAGAAAACTTGGTATCCAGCTGAATTTCCGCGGAACAGACTACAACCGCTTTAAAGAAAAAATGAGTTCAGGCAACGCGCAGATGTTCCAGTGGGGCTGGATGGCCGATTACCCGGATGCTGAGAATTTTCTGTTTCTGCTATACGGCCCCAATGGCCAGGTAGTCACGAAAGGTGCCGGAGTGAATTCGAGCAACTATAACAATGCCGAATACAACCGTCTGTTTGAAGAAATGAAACTGATGGAAAACACCCCAGAGCGTATGGAAATCATCCGCCGGATGCTGGACATTATCCACGAAGATACTCCCTGGGCTTCGGCGTTTCATCCCCACGGCTATACCCTGAATAATGCCTGGGTGTATAACTCCAAACCTCATGGAATTTCAAAGGCCTTACTCAAATACCTGCGTATTGACCCGCAGCAGCGTCTTGATATGCAGGACCAGTGGAATACGCCTGTGACCTGGCCTCTGCTGGTGGTGTTGTTCATTCTTATCGGCTTTGCAACTCCGGGATATATTGCCTATCGCCGTCGTCTGCAGCAGCGGATCCGACCGGATGGGGGCCACTGATATGCTCGCTTATATTATTCGTCGTCTGCTCTATGCGGTGCCTATCCTGATTGGGGTGAACCTGCTGACGTTCGCTTTATTTTTCGTCGTAAATACCCCTGACCAGATGGCGCGCGTTCAGTTGGGCGACAAACACGTGACTGAAGAAGCGGTGACCGAATGGAAGGTGCAGAGGGGCTATGATAAACCTCTGGTACTGAATTCAGAGGCCAGTGGCCTTGACGTTGTCACAGACACTATCTTTTACGAAAAGTCACTGCGTCTGTTTGCGTTTGATTTCGGCAAGTCGGATGCCGGACGCAGTATTGCCGCCGATATTGAACAGAGGATGTGGCCAAGTCTGGCTGTTGCTCTGCCTACTTTTATCATTGGCATCAGCGTGAACATTGCCTTCGCACTGTTTATCGTTATGTTCCGGGCCAGTATTTTTGATACGTCGGCGATGATTCTCTGTGTTGCACTGATGTCGATATCGGGGGTTTTCTACGTGATTGCCGGCCAGTTCTTCTTTGCCCGTGAGTGGAATCTTGTTCCAATTTCCGGCTACCTTCCCGGCGCAGATGCCTGGCGTTTTCTGGTATTGCCGGTCGTCATTGGTGTGATTTCCGGCATAGGGGGCGGCACCCGTTTATACCGTACGCTGTTCCTCGAAGAGGCCAGTAAAGATTACGCGCGTACAGCCCGGGCCAAAGGGGTTTCTGAACTGACGGTGCTGTTCCGGCATATTATGCCGAACGGTCTTATTCCAATCCTGACCAGTGTCGTGGTTGTGATTCCGTCGCTCTTTATGGGGAGCCTGTTGATCGAATCTTTCTTCGGCATTCCCGGTCTGGGAAGTTATACCCTGGATGCCATTCAGGCGCAGGATTTTGCTATTGTCCGCAGCATGGTGTTTCTCGGCTCTGTTCTATACATTCTGGGGCTGCTGTTGACCGATATTTCGTACACGCTGGTTGATCCGCGGGTGAGGTTGTCCTGATGTTTAATGATATCCGTCTCGCCTTCCTCTGGAGCGATTACCTGATTTTTGCACTGGTGCTGGCACTGGTCGCATTTGTTGTGTCGGTGGTGAGAAACCCTCTTGCGCGTGCCCGCTGGTCTCAGGTGTTCCGCTCCCGTATCGGTGCCTCCTCATTTCTGATTATCGGCTTTTATGTCGTGATTGCTCTTCTCGACTCTCTGCATTTCCAGACTCGCCTGGAAGATACGACAGGGAGCGGAGCAGAGCATTATTCGCCGGAAGTACGCAGTGTTCTGGATGTCGCGCTGGCGCCTATGCAGGGCAACGATGAACGAACTTACTCAGCCCCCTTTGCGATTTATTCCTTTGCCAAAGAAACCGAAGAAATGGCAGATGGCACGATCGCGCGGGTGTATCCGCGACTGAAACATGGAGGTGCACATCTGGAGAACACCAGTGAGCACACGGCAGATATTGTGGTGAAAAGCCTCAGCGTGATTGGCTGGTGGTTGATTCCCTGTCTGGTACTCATCAGCCTGCATCATGTATTTGTGCGCAACGCCGCCTCGCGACTGCCATGGCCGGTTATTTATGTGACGCTTACCACCATCGTTCTGGTCTGCGCCTGGGCCTTGGAGATGAGTCGCTATTATCACGTTCTGGGTACCGATAAAGTCGGACAGGACGTGCTGTATCAGAGTCTGAAAGCCGTCCGGACCGGTGTTCTGATCGGAACCCTGGCCACTCTTGTCACGCTGCCCCTTGCCGTGCTGCTGGGGATATCCGCAGGCTATTTCCGGGGGTGGGTCGATGATGTCGTTCAGTATATCTACACCACGCTTAATTCCATTCCGGGTATTCTTCTGATCGCGGCGTCTGTGCTTCTGATTGATGTCTATATCGAAACCCATCCGGAACAGTTCAAACTGCTCAGTGACAGAGCTGACTTCAAGTTTATTGCGCTCTGTTTCATCCTGGGGATGACCAGCTGGACAGGATTATGTCGTCTGCTGCGTGCTGAGACACTGAAGCTCAGTCAACTCGAATATGTGCAGGCTGCCCACGCCTTCGGAGTCAGCCACTGGCGGGTGCTGATGCGGCATATTCTGCCGAATACCACGCATATTATCCTGATTGCACTGGTACTCGACTTCAGTGGCTTTGTGCTGGCAGAAGCGGTTCTCAGCTACATCGGGGTGGGGGTTGATCCGTCGATGAAGAGCTGGGGCAACATGATTAATGAGGCCCGTGCAGAGTTAGCGAGAGATCCCGTTGTCTGGTGGTCTGTCACCGCCGCATTTATTCTGATGTTTGTTCTGGTGCTGGCGGCGAACCTGTTTTCTGATCGCGTGCGCGATGCCTTTGATCCACGCATGAGTGGTAGTGGAGAGCAGAAATGAAACCATTATTAAGCGTGACAGACCTCCGTATTGAAGCGGCGGGTACGAGGCTGGTTGATGGCATCAGTTTTGATCTTTTTCCCGGCGAAGTATTTGCACTGGTCGGTGAAAGTGGCTCGGGTAAATCTCTGACAAGCCTTGCAGTAATGCGCCTGCTTGCTGATGCGCTGCAGATTACCGGGGGAGATGTCCGCCTGGGCTCGGACTCACTGTTCGCTCTGACGGAAACTCAGATGAATGGTATTCGCGGTCGACGGATCGCGATGGTGTTTCAGGAACCTCAGAGTTCACTGAACCCGGTGCATACGATCGGGCAGCAGATTGGCGAAGTACTGAAGCTGCACAGGGGGCAGGCGAAGCGGCAGGATATCGTACAGCTGCTGAGTGAAGTCGGCATTCCAGACCCTGGTGATCGTGTCGACTGGTATCCACACCAGTTGTCAGGGGGCCAGAAACAGCGGGTGATGATCGCGATGGCGCTTGCCTGTGAGCCCGATGTACTGATTGCTGATGAGCCTACAACAGCATTGGATGTGACCATTCAGAAACAGATTCTGGATCTGATGAATACCCTGCGAAAGTCCCGTGATCTGGCCATCCTGCTGATCACCCATGACATGGGTGTCGTTGCTGAGATGGCTGACCGTGTTGCGGTTATGCGTCATGGCAGAATTCTGGAGCAGGCAAGTTGTGAAGATTTTTTCCGTCAGCCTTCTCATGAGTACAGCCTGCAGCTGATTCATTCTCTGCCTCAGCCGGGGGAGTACCTGCAGGAGTCCGGGCATGATCCGCTTCTGGAGCTGAAGGATGTGCGTGTCTGGTTCGCGCAGCGCAAAGGGATACTGCAGCGAATCGCTGGTTATACCAAAGCGGTGGATGGGATTACGCTGAGCATTGGTCGTGGTGAAACGCTGGCACTGGTGGGCGAATCCGGATCAGGGAAAAGCACTGCCGGGCGCGCGATATTGCGCCTTGAGGATATTGCTGGTGGTGAAATCTGGTTTGCTGGAAATCGGATTGATCACCTCAGTCAGGGAGCGTTTCATCCACTGCGGAAACGTATCCAGGTAATCTTTCAGGACCCTTTTTCGTCAATGAATCCGCGTATGACAGTGCGGGAGATTATTGAAGAAGGAATGGAAAGTCTGGGGATCCGTTCAGCCGCTCAGGAAAGAGAGCAGAAAATACGTCGCCTGATTGAGCGGGTTGGGCTTGAAGCTGGTCATCTTGACCGTTTCCCACATGAGTTTTCCGGTGGTCAGCGCCAGAGGATCGCGATTGCCAGAGCCATCGCGGTTGAGCCTGAACTGATCATCTGCGATGAGCCTACCAGCGCACTGGATGTGTCGATACGAGGGCAGGTTCTCGAATTGCTGCAGGAATTGCAGAATGAAATGGGCCTGTCATACCTGTTTATCACGCATGATCTTTCGATTATTCCTCACCTGGCGCATCGCGTGGCGGTGATGCGACAGGGCGTGATTGTTGAGCAGGGAGACACCCGTTCGCTGATGACGGCTCCGCAACATGAATATACTCAGCACCTGCTGGCTGCAGTGCCTGTGATTCCGCAGCACGCCTGATCAGTTAACTGATTGGCGTGTGTTGCGTCTTGTTCGTGCGCTCACAACACAGTTAGATAAGGCCTCTTTCCTGCGAGAGCGCTGTTCTCAGGAAATGGATTTCTTAATGAACAGGACTTATCTATGTGGAAATATCTATCGCTGCTGACGGTATCGGCGACATTAGTGGCTTGTGGTGGTACGACAGAGGATGACTTTGATGTTGACAGTGATGGAGGGCTCATTCGTTGGTACCAACCGGGCGTGCTTAGTGACGATATATTCAGCCCGCTAACAGGTAGTTATCTGATTAATCTACAATCAGATTCTCAGGGTGGTCTCGAATACCAGATAGAACGTATTAATCATGATGGAATATCCGACCTGTCTGGCGAGATTGCAGTGCCGGCCAGTTCATTTAAAAGCGTAAAACTCGCTAATCCCGGAACCGTCAATGAAGGTGTGGCAGCTTCCGTAGTCGCAGGAAATCCCGACGGAAATTTTCATACTGTGGTAGGGGACTATTATCTGGTCACTGACCAGAGTCATCACCGTTTCAGCAAAGATCTCACCGACAAAGGGATCACCTATGATGCTTTGAATCGTATAGAACCAGTAGATAAAAATGGCGTAGTTTATCTGACTACCCGTCAGGGGGGCTGGGCGATTACGTCTGATTCCGTTGTGGCTGCCGATACCGTTCCAGTCAATGACTATTCTTTCTCCTATGAAGGGCCTTCCCACAATACCGGTCAGAACACCACGTGGTTTGCAGAGCGTCTTGGAAAACACATGTTTCGGCTGTATTACGTCTACGAGGGCAATAACTCGGGTTCCGATGGTTATATCGCTGCCTACTTAAGTATGTATGAAATTGGTAACCCGGTTGCCTTATGGCATTCTTCAATCGACCCCACTGCTGATGTCATTAATGGCCATGACTTTGTTGTGAATGATGAGGGCGTTTTTATCAATACTTGGTCCGATGAAAATGGCTGTACTGGAACGCTTCTCAAGTATAACGATCAGGGTGTCTGGCAACGGAAAAAAATCGGCTGTAATTTTAGTGTTGACTGGATTGAAGACAACAATAATTACTACGGAGCCGTTATTGGCAGCGAACGGGACCCTAAAGTGCATGTGATTCAGCACCGGGATGAAGACGACAATGTATTGGCAGAGTATCGGTTGCCCGCCAGGTCGGATTCTTTTCCGGGCTACATTGTCAAAATGAAGCCACTGCCAGCAGGTCGTCTGGGTGTCATTATTGGTAGTTCGCGTGACAGTACCGGAATCAGTACCCCGTGGGATGCCGAGCAGGACGAAACCTACGCGAATGACATTCTTATTCTGAATGCAGATCTGTCCATGTATGCACATTTTCAGTTCCACGAGAGACGCTCTATACGCAAGTTGCATTGGTTCTGGAGCAAGTACGTGACACTGCGCGGCTCGACACCGGGTTACAGAGTAGAAGATGTGTTTATGAGCGCTAATGGTGATGTGTACTTCAGTGGTACCTTATTCCAGCCTGATATTGAGGAAGGTGTCACCAACGTCACTCAACGCTTTGGCGTAGTTCACTGAAACTCTGAAAGAGATAACAGACTGTTCTCTTCTGCGGCCTGACTTCGGCAGGCCTTCAGCGTACAATCTGCCCCGGTTTAAACTTCCTGCCGGAGCAGATTGTGTCAGAGTTAACTCACTCCCGGATTGAAGCGGCGCTGGCCGGTTATATCGATCCTTACCTTGAATCCGATCTTATCAGCGCGGGCTGCGTACGCGACATACGTGTGGATGCCGGTGTTATCGAGGTTGATATTCATCTGGATTATCCATCCGAGTTTCTGAAAGACGGGATTGCTCAGATGCTTCAGGTTGCCCTTGAGAACCTTGATGGTTGCACCGGCGCCCGGGTCAACATTAGCTGGGAAGTCCAGGCGCATAAGTCTCAGAATAACCTTGAAGCCATTACCGGGGTGAAGAACATCATCGCGATTGCCTCAGGCAAAGGCGGGGTAGGCAAGTCCACCACGGCTGTGAACCTCGCGATTGCCCTGGCAAAAGACGGAGCCAGAGTTGGCCTTCTTGATGCAGATATCTACGGGCCGAGTCAGGGGATCATGCTGGGTATTGAAGACGGTACCCGCCCGGAGACAGAAGATAACCGCTGGTTTATTCCCATCGAAGCCCATGGCATCAAGAGTATGTCCATGGCTTATCTGGTGACGGAAAGCACGCCGATGGTGTGGCGGGGTCCAATGGTGTCAGGCGCTTTGATGCAGATTCTGACCCAGACCAAATGGGGTGAACTGGATTATCTGCTGATCGACATGCCGCCCGGCACAGGCGATATTCAGCTGACGTTGAGTCAGAAGTTTCCGGTCTCAGGCGCCGTGATCGTAACGACCCCACAGGACATCGCTCTGGCGGACGCTAAAAAGGGCATAGAGATGTTCAATAAAGTGAATATCCCTGTGCTTGGTCTGGTTGAGAACATGAGCATTCATATCTGCTCTCAGTGTGGGCACGCCGAGCACATCTTCGGTGAACATGGTGCGGATACCCTGGCAGAACGCTATGAGACTAACGTACTGGGTTCTCTGCCACTGTCGAAGTTTATCCGTGAGAAAGCCGATGAGGGGACACCGGTCGTTGCAGAAGATGATTGCTGCGAAGTATCAATGATGTACCGTCATACGGCCCGACGCCTCGCGGTTGCCCTGGCTGGCAAGGAAACCTCTGGCGCCATCCCGGATATTCAGATCAGCGAAGACTGACGGGCCTTAATCAGCGAAGCGCGTCGGCAAAAATGCTGACTGCGCTTACTGCTTTGCGAGTGCCATCCCGGATCTCGAGGATGACTTCACCGGCCTTGTTGGCCAGAGCCATACCGTGGCCAGCCTGTTCTCTGCAGGCTTCCATGCTGTCTACGGCTTTCACCGTTCCCGCCTGCATTTTGCCGATCATGGCAGAAATTTCTTCGGTTGAAGTGCTGGTTCTTGCGGCCAACTGGCGGACTTCGTCAGCGACGACCGCAAAACCGCGTCCTTGTTCGCCAGCGCGGGCAGCTTCAATCGCCGCGTTCAGCGCCAGCAGGTTAGTCTGATCCGCGATCCCCCGGATGGTGTTTACGATCGAGGTGATGGCATCGGATTGTTTATCGAGTTCTGAAATTACCGACGATGTTTCTGAGACAGCTTCCGAGATCAGTGTCATTTCCCGCGCGGCTTCCTGAATAATTTCAGTCCCTTTTTCGGCCGTCTGCTCGGTGGCTGTTGTAATGTGATAGGCGCTGGTGGCGCGTTCAATTTCCCGGTTCGTTTTCTCTACACTTTCGGTGATGTCGGTTGCGAATTTAATCACGCCATAGACGTCACCGTCGGCGTTGATCAGCGGTGAATAGGAGGCTTCCAGCCAGAGATCGCTGCCGTCTTTTTTCACGCGATGGAAACGGCTGCTGATAAACTGCCCTGAACCCAGCTTTTTCCAGAAATCCCGGTAGTCCTGGCTTTCAGCATTCTCGGCTGTGACAAACATGCGGTGGTGTTTACCGATTACCTCGGCTTCTGTGTAGCCGGTTGCCCCGAGAAAGTTGGCATTCGCGCGTTTGATATTTCCGGTGGCATCGAACTCGATCACTGCCATCGAGCGTTCCACCGCCGCGTTGATATCAGAATACTTATGATTGTCTGCCATAAGGTCACTGACATCGTGGGCGATCTTCACGATTTTTTCTACGCGCCCGGACGCGTCTTTTACCGGAGCATAGGACCCATCCAGCCAGAGTAAGCGGCCATCCGCGCTCTTGCGTCGGAACTGTCCATTCATGCGCTCACCGTTCTTCAGCCTGTTCCAGAAATCGCGGTACTCAGAACCAGAAATATCACGCTCATCACACAGGCTGGAGTGTTGTCTGTTCAGTAACTCACCTTCGCGGTAACCCATCAGTTCGTGATACAGACTGTTTGCGTACAGGATGACGCCGTCTGTACTGAACTCCGCAACGGCCTGGCTGTTGTAAATTGCATCAAGCAGGGCAGTTCGGTGATCTTCTTTCGTTTGGCTCGGGGCACTTTTGCGGGAGAAGAACATGGGATACACCTTTCTTTCAAAGAATCTTGGTTGAGGAACGGATATTGGTTTAAGCCTAGACCATGGTTGGAGACTCTCAAGGCGTAGAGAGCGAATTGGCGTGGTGCTTGATGTATCGTTTGTTATATAAAGTATCTTATGTGTTATCTGCAGACATTTCATTTGTTGGCCAACTGGCTAAACTGACTCCAGTGATTAGCAAATAACAATTTATGAGAGAACACTATGAGTCAGTATCCTCACATGCTTCAGCCTCTGGACCTGGGTTTTACCACGCTGAAAAACCGCGTCATGATGGGCTCTATGCATACGGGCCTGGAAGATCGTCCATGGCACTTTACTGAGCTGGCAGAATACTTTGCAGAGCGCGCCCGTGGTGGCGTAGGTCTGCTGGTCACTGGTGGGTTCTCTCCTAACCGGTCAGGCGATCTGCTGCCCTTTGGTTCCAAGCTGATCAGTGGCTGGCAGGTACCGTTTCACAAGAAAGTGACCACCGCTGTTCATGACGCGGGCAGTAAAATCCTGCTTCAGGTCCTGCACGCCGGGCGCTATGGCTACACGCCTTTTAATGTCGCCCCGACAGCGATAAAGTCACCGATTACTCCGTTTAAGCCTCGTGAACTGACGACTAAGCAGATCTATAAGACGATCGGTCACTACGCCCGTGCGGCTAAACTGGCGCAGAAAGCGAATTACGACGGTATCGAAATCATGGGGTCTGAAGGTTACTTCATTACCCAGATGCTGAATGCCCGAACGAATAAACGTACGGATGAGTGGGGTGGTTCATATGAAAACCGCATGCGCTTCCCACTGGAAGTGGTTCGCGCTGTCCGCAAAGCCGTGGGGCCCGACTTTATTCTGATGTTCCGTCTTTCAATGCTCGACCTGGTAGAAGATGCGTCGACAATGGAAGAAGTCATCATGTTAGCAAAAGCCCTGGAAGAAACCGGTGTCACTCTCATTAACACAGGTATTGGCTGGCACGAAGCCCGTGTACCGACCATTGTGACCTCCGTGCCTCGCGCTGCGTTCGTCGATGCGACGGCGCAGGTTAAAGCCGCGGTGAAAATTCCGGTGGTTGCATCGAACCGTATCAATATGCCGGATGTGGCCGAAGATATTATCTCCTCCGGTAAGGCCGATATGGTGTCGATGGCGCGTCCTCTGCTGGCAGATCCATTCTGGGTTAAGAAAGCCGAAGAAGGCCGGGCTGATGAAATTAATACCTGTATCGCGTGTAACCAGGCCTGTCTGGATCATACATTCGAAAACAAGCGCGCCAGCTGTCTGGTTAACCCACGTGCCTGTCACGAAACTGAACTGGTTTACACGAAAGTCACCCAGGCTCGTAAAGTCGCTGTGATTGGTGCGGGTCCGGCTGGTCTGGCTGCTGCCACTGTTGCCGCAGAACGTGGACATAAGGTGACTCTGTTTGAAGGTCGTAGCGAAATCGGGGGTCAGTTTACTTACGCGTCAAAAATTCCGGGTAAAGAAGAGTTTAAAGAGACCATCCGTTATTTCAGCACCATGATTGAGCGCCTTGGTATTGATCTGAAACTGAATCATCAGGTGAGCAGTGAAGAGCTGGCTGCCGCAGGCTTTGATGATGTTGTTGTGGCAACCGGTGTGGCACCGCGTATCCCTTCCATGCCTGGCATTGATCACCCGAAAGTAGTGTCGTATCAGGACCTCCTGTCAAAAGAACTCAAACTGGGTGAAAAAGTAGCCATTATGGGCGCTGGCGGTATCGGTTTCGACGTGGGTGAGTATCTTGCTCATGAAGGCGAATCTACCACGCTTAATACTCAGGCCTGGATGAAAGAATGGGGCGTGGATGTTTCAAATAAGGAACGCGGCGGTCTGGTAAAAGGCGAGATGGAAGTATCTCATCGCAAACTTTATCTGCTGCAGCGTAAGGCGAGTGCACATGGCAAGGGTCTGAATAAAACCACCGGCTGGGTTCACCGTGCTGTTCTCAAAATGAAGCGCGTTGAAATGATTGGTGGCGTGAACTACGACAAAGTCGATGATCAGGGCCTGCACATCACCATCACCAAAGGTGAGCAGTCTGAACAGCGTGTGCTGGATGTCGATAACATCGTGGTATGTGCGGGTCAGGAGTCTGTGAATGGGCTGTTCGAAGCGCTGAAAGAAAATACAGCGTTCCGTACCCATCTGGTGGGCGGTGCTGAATTTGCCGGCGAGCTGGATGCCAAACGCGCGATCCGTAAGGCCAGTGAACTGGCTGCCTCACTCTGAGATCAGTCAGCGTCTGACGTGCGTCTCTCTGCATCCTCCGGATGAATATCCGGCAGGTGCAGAGTGATTGCAAACCCCTCTGATACACCCGGCCAGTCAATGCTTCCCTGCATGTGTCCCGTTACCAGGTTATGGACTTCGTAGAGGCCCAGCCCTTTCTTTTTCGCCTTTGTCCGTTGGGTAGTATAGAACGGCAGAAATACCCGCTCCTGATCCGGCTTACTGATGCCTTTTCCGTTGTCCTGATAGCGGATTGATAGCCGACGGTCAGCACAATGGGCCACAACTCTCACAGACAGCTGCGAAACTTTTTCAGGGTTGTGGAACAGGGTGTTATCCAGCAATTGCATCAATACTTTGTCTAATGCTTCTGGGTACCCATACCACCCGGCGTGCTCTGGTGTGGAATACACTTCAATGTCGACCTGCCCGAACGTTTCCTGCGCTCTGATCTTCCAGTCTCTTAACCAGTATTTCATCTGAATTGCTTCTGGTGTGCGTTCTGAATTGTCGATCAGGGAGGATTGAATTAACTCATTCAGGTCAGCGAGACGCTCAGTATTCTGATTAATGTGTGTGAGACCTGCTGCAAACTGGTCTTTGATTTCTGCAGGAGAAAGCGCCGACATCTGACTTTCCAGATGAGTACCCGCGAGACGGATATTTCCGAGGGGGGTATTCATTTCATGAGAAATGCCCATCACCAGCTGACGCATCGACTGATCCCGGTGGGTCTGCAGTTGCTTCAGCTCCTGCTCTTTGCGGTGCGCCTCTGAGATATCCGTGATGGCACCCACCCAGTGCCGGTCAGGCGCAGTGAACTCCCGTCTCATCGTAAGAAGCCCCTCAAGCCGGTCGCCGCGACGAGGCATCATGGAGACCCGCAGTCCCTGAACTTTCTGTTGCCTGTCCAGTGTTTCCCAAAGCTGAAGAGCGGTCTGTGGGTGCTTGATGAACTGATCGAAATGGACGTTCTGTTTAACGAGATCGTCGACAGAGGCGAAACCCAGCATACGGGACAGTGCAGGGTTTCCTCCAGTGATCATACCTTTACCATCAAGGCGGAACCGGCCCGATAGCGAGTTCTGGTAGAGGTCTTCGTAATTTTTAAGGTGATCAATGGCTTCCTGCTGACTGTGCTGCAGGTGTTGCTGGCTGCGGTCGCGTTCCTGCTGCAGTAAGCGGATGCGCGACCCCAGGGCCAGCGACAACAGGAGAACATCAATGACTGAGCCGATCTGGTAGCCGTGGAGGCTCAGGGTATTTCCGGGAAGAAGCCCCAGGGACGACATATTGCCGACGACGGTCCCGATGATGAAAGGGATCCAGGCGATAGTAAACATACGCGCGGGCGCATAGCCAAGTCGCCACAGGCGGATACCCAGCATCAGGCTGTAAAGCGCCACAAGTGCATTCACAAGATTCTGCAGTGACACGGACAACTGATAGGGTGCGATCAGAGACAGCAAGCCGAACAGTAGGGTCACCGGGATATAGGCCCGGTACAGGCGCAGTGCTGCCGGGCTGAGTTCTTTCAGATTAAGCAGGCTGGGCAGGAACAGACAGAAAAAGAACTGAGTTATCGCAAAGGCCAGCGGCATCATCACTTTGTTCAGATCTGGGGATTCCGGCCAGAAATAGCCGAACGCAGAGCCCTCGAAGTTCATATGGAAGAACAGGAAGCTCAGAACAAAGCACGAGTACCAGAGGTACGTCCGGTCTCTGATGGCAAAGAAGAGCATGAGGTTGTAGAGCCCCATAATCAGCATCATGGCGTAGTAACCGCCGCGCAGAATATTGTTGTTCAGCAATTTCTGCTGCAGTGCCTCCTGATCCAGAATTTCAACCGGGAGCTGATAGGCCCCCTGTGTTGAGACGTACAGGTACAGGTCGTAACTCTGACCAGTGCTCAGGCCCAGGGGCAGAATCAGATTAGGGTGATCGATGGCCCGCTCACTGTAGGCTCGCAGATCGCCGCCGGTGCTGCGCGTGCACTCGTGAACGCTGATGCTCCCGGACGGGCATTGATACAGGACAACCGTATCGAGCAGTGAGTAGTGATTCCACAGAAACCAGGGCCCCGGAGCCTGGTTGGTCAGCCGGAGCTTCAGCCAGTAGGCGTGCCGCTGGAAACCAAAATTGATGGAGTCTTCGGTACTCTGGTACCAGGACTGGCTGTGCATCACACGGGAGAGTGAGGCTGGCAGCAGGTCGGAATCCGTCTGGGGCACGACCTGATATTGCCAGTATGGGCCTGTGGTGTAACTGCCTTTGCTGTCCAGCACCAGTATCTCTGCCCGTGCGCTAAATGAGCCCCAGAGCATCATGATAACGAGCGCGAGTGCCTGACTAACTCTGAAGTCCATACGCCAGTAATGTCAGCCAGGCGACCAGACCAGCCACAAGAATGGTCCACTCAACGGCGTCGAGATCCGAGTTACGGGCAAATGACCGCAGGTGGCGGTCATGAATCCGGTTGACCGTCTGATTGACGAGCAGATTGGGCAGCAATGTCAGCATAAAAGTGAGGGCACCCCAGGCGTGATCTGTCGCGATCATGTAGATGGGCAACAGAGTGAACAGCAGGTGGAGGATAAAAAACCGCATCGGGTGCCAGCGGGGGCGCTCGTCATCTGCGTCGACGCCATTCCAGACCCGGCGGTAAAGGTCGAGTTGGGTAACGGGAAAGATCAGTGTTCGCAGCGCCGGTGAAAGTCGCTCACCACGGTAAGCCAGCTGATGCCAGTGGCGCCAGATCCAGTAAATGCCAAACAGCCCGAAAGTAGCGAGCGACAGCTCAATGAGCTTTTCGCTGCTGATCTGAAAGAATACTGCCTGTTCGCGAGTTTCCCTGGGTTTAGACATAGGCCCATCCTTTGTTCTACAAGGCCAGTATAGGCATAAGCGGATCAGATATGCAGCCTCCGGCGGCGACACTGTGAGGAAGGTCTCATGAGGCTGGCAAAGCACACTGGGTTTCAGTAATCTACGGCCTTTGAATCGCGCTGTCACAATAAGAAATCGTATGTTTTTTGATCAGGAGAGGGGCCAGTTTTTCCGCCCCCTGACCGGTAAGTACCGGGCTCAGGTAATGGAGTGCCTGCGCGAGCTGTATCAGCGGCTATACAGCTCCAGCAGTGCTGACTATGGCCAGTCGATTCAGCGGGATACTGTCGTTGAGATATTTCAGGAAGCGCTGGTCCGTGCACCTGTGCTGGCTGACGGCTATGACAGTGAAGACGATGGCAGCGAATCACGCTTCCGCAGCAGTCGCGAGCAGGCAGGCTGGGTACTGAACCAGCTGCTGGATCACGGCTGGCTGGAAAAGCAGGTGGATGAAGCCAATCTGCAGAGCACCTTTGCGTTTACCCGGTACGGCCGGCAGTTTACCGAGCCGTTCATCAGTGAGACCCGTGCGATTGCGCGGACCCGTCATCGCAACACCCGCAACACCCGTAACTCGCTCGAATCGTTCCTGGATCGCGGTGATATCTACGATCTTCTGGATGCTTATGAGTACTCTGAGCGGATTATCAGCGACTTCACCGATGTCATCGCCGAGCTGGAAGAGCGTAAGCGTGATCTGGTCCGTGAAATGGAAGATCAGATGCTGGTGCAACGTGCCAGTGAAGCCTTCTTTGATTTTATGGAAAACCGTTTTCAGCCCGATCTCTCTGTGCGTCTTTCTGCAGACAACGTTGAAAAGCACCGGGATCAGATTCAGGGGCTGATCACCGGCATCCGCAAGAAAGATGTCGCCTTCAAAGCGACCGCCGAGCGCCGCCTGCGGGAGCTTCTGCCAGATCTGACTCAGGAAGGTCAGTCCGTCCTCTGGAGCCTGCTGGATGGCATTGAACTGCGTCTCCGCAACGCCAGTGACATTATGCTGCCGGCATTGCGCCGGGCCTTGCAGAGCTTTACCAAGCGGGCCGATATTATCATTCGTCAGATGAGCTATCTGGCATCGCAGCAACACAACGATGTACTGGCTGTCTGTCGTCATCTGGCCGATCTGCCGGAAGAAGAGCAGGCCAGTATGCTCGAGCGTGCTGGCGAGCTGATGTCGGTGCCTCAGGTACGTCTTGTTGACCCCGCACAGGTGCGTCTGGCCGGGCCGCGTCAGCGTCAGAAAATTGAAGCCTCTCTGGACGATGGAAAAGGGGACTTCGATGTCGATGCCCGCCGCGAAATCTATGTTCAGCAGGTACTTGATCAGGCGTTTCTGGTTAACCAGCAGGCATTGCGTCAGTTTATGGCCTCACGTCTGAGTTCCGGACGCCGCGTTTCTACCCGCGATATTCCGATTGAAAGCGCTAAAGATTTTCTTGCCGTTGCTCATGCGATTGGCCTTGGCGCGGCTGATGGGCTGTCATCAGAGTTTGAATTCCGCATTGATTATGATGAAAACCCTCGTGAAGAAAATGGCGACGGTTACTTCATCAAAAAAGACCACTTCACCTTCGAACTGGTTCAGAAAGAGTCCTGATTATGTTGCACGAGATTGAAAAAGACCTGGAAAAAGAAGGCCTGAGCCAGAAGGAATATTCAGAGTTACTGGTCCGCCTGCTGGATTATGGCGTTATCTGCCGGGATGAGTCACAGATCGAACAGACTCTGTATGACCGTTATGTGCGTCTTGAGGAACTGGTGGGTGATTATCTGTCGCTGCTTGGTATCCGTATTCAGCATGATCGCCGTTTTCAGTTTGTCCGCTTGTTCCCGCCAGGTGCGCAGGTTCCGGGAATGGAAGAGGATCAGCAGAATACTGGCAGCCCATCTTTCCGTCAGCGTCTGAATCAGAACGAAGTGGCATTAATTCTTGTATTGCGTGCGCAGTACGACAAAGCCCTGCGCGAAGGTGCGGTGGATGAGCAGGGTTGTGTCATGGTCTCGTTTGAAGGCCTGAGTATCGCGATGAAAAATCTGCTGAAGCGCAGCCTGCCGGAGAACGTGACAGACCGGAAAGCTCTCTTCAGAAAACTGCGTCAGCTGCGTTTGATTCAACTGCAGAATGAAGACAGTGTTGAAGATGGTGACCTGTGGCTTCGTATCCGTCCGATGATTATGTCTTACGTCAGTGATCAGGTGTTGTCGGAGCTGATGGCAGAGACTCAGGAAAAAAACGCTGAGGGCGAGGCTGTTGCCGAAGCCGATGCTGGAACAGCTGAGATGACGACAGACGTCCCGGGTGAACCGACTGCAGAGGATGAATCTTCTGAGAGTGATGATGACTCAGAAAATAATGACGGTGAAAATAATAGCGATGCCGCTGAGATTCAGGACACTGCTTCTGAGGAATTGCCGGAGTCGCCTGCAGTGACCGCAGAGGTCGCTGATGAAGAAGAGACTGACTCTGCCGAGGCGTCGGAAGACGAAGACGCGCCAGAGCAGGCAACAGATAACAAGCAGCCGGTCAGCCTGTTCGGAGAATAAAAACGATGTTTCTGAAAAAATTTATTTACGTTAACTGGGGCAACATCCCAGCGACAGAATTTGAGTTTGGTCCGATTAATCTGCTCTCCGGCGGTAACGGCTCGGGCAAGACAACCGCAGCGGATGCGATTCAGACCATTATGACCGCCGCGCACGATACTCTGTTTCATTACAACCCCGGTCAGGATGAAGCGACCCAGCGTGGTCGTGGGAAAAACGTCCGGACGCTGGCGTCTTACGTGCTGGGTTGTGATGACGGCAGCTACGCTCGTCCTAATGGTGCTGTCGGGTATCTTGGTGCAGTATTTCATCCGACTCAGGGCGAAAGCGGTGAGCCGTTTACCGCAATTATAGGTGTCAGCGCGTCCATTGACCGTGCCGGTAGTCAGCCAGTAGCGCGTCAGAACGATCTGCAGTTTTTTATTGTTGCAGGTGAAGAGCTGGTTCAGGATGATTTTCTGATTACGGTGGGTGATGACCAGAAAGAAGTGATCCCGCTGAATAAGCTTTCCCGTAATCTGGCCCGTCGGGTTAATGCCGATAACATCGAAAAGTACGACACCAAAAAACAATATCTTCGCCGCCTTTATGGTGCGTTGCGTGGCCGTCACGATGCTGTGACAGAACGGGAGGCAATGAACGCTGCCCGGACGTTCTCGCGTTTTATGGCATACAAACCGGTGAAAAGTATTAATGGTTTTGTGGCCAACGAAATCCTCGAAGCCAAAGATATGGGCGATGCGATCCGCAGCGTCTCTGATCTGATGAAAACCATTTATGCGATGGAATCTGAAGCCGATACCCTGGCTGAAACCATTTCCATGCTCAGCACAACGCGTGGTGCCGCCGGGCGCTATATTGATCAATGGATCGACTACAACGTTCTGGAATACACAGGGGCGCGTAGCCGCTACCTGAATGATCAGGCTAATTATCTTAATGCTAAGGAAATTCAGCAGCAGGTCCGTGAGGCACTGAGTAAAACTCAGAAAGAACGTGACGTTGCTCAGGATCGTCGGAAACAGGTGCGCGAGCAACTGATTACGATGGAGGCCCGCCGGCAGGGCATTTCTGCCCTGCAGGACAAAGACGCTGCCGAAGAAGCCATTGCCGAAGGCAAAAAGAAACTTCAGCAGCAGGCCATTCCTCTCCTCGAGCAGGATCAGATGCTGCAGGCTTCTCTGCGCGCGACTGAGTTGCTTTATGGCGCGTTACAGAAAACCAATGTCGCGGCTGAAATTCCTTCGTTGGGCAGTAAGCGTATCGCTGAGCAGGCTCGCGAAGTTCTCGCCATTAAAGATCAGGGCGCGGTTGACTTCCGCAAACTGCTTGGCAAAGACTGGGTCGATCTTTCTCCTCTTGAAGCGCACCTCGATGAGGCCCGTCAGCAGCAGTCACTGGTGAATCAGTGGCGTGAGCGTTTTCATGATACAGAACTGGAAAGCTCGGGTATTTCTCTGCGTGACCAGATCGCCCGGGTTGCCGATCGCCGCGAGCAGAAGCTGCAGCAGGCGCAGCATCGTATGACGCAGAAGCAGAACGATATCGCCAGCCTGGAAGCCCGTCAGCTTAACTATCCGGGATATGTCCGTCAGGCGATCGAAGTCATTATGCGCGAGTGCCCACAGGCAGACCCACGGGTGCTTGCAGATTATGTCGAGGTCACCGATCCGGAATGGCAGAGCGCTATCGAAGGTTACATCGGCGGTGCCCGTTTCAGCATTATTGTTGAGCCCGCGTTCGAAGCGGAAGCCGCACATATTCTGCGCCAGATTCCGGGCGGAAGCCGCGCTCGTGTTATTCAGGGCGAAAAGGCCAAAAAAGACAGCGAGCGGATGCGGATTCCGGAAAACTCCATCATTCATCTGATGGATTTCGAACACGCGACCGCGCGTTTTTATCTCGAAGCCAGTTATGGCTCAGTAGAGCAGGTACCAGACCTGCAGGCGTTGCGGATGACCCGGCGTGGTGTTACCCGTCAGGGTCTGGGTTCCGGTGCGTACTCTATCTACCGTTGTGACCTCGAAGATACTGAGCTGGTATTTGGTCTTGGTGCGCGTGAGCGTGCTCTGGCGGCTAAGCGCAGTGAACTGAATGCACTCTCAGACCAGGCGAACGAAGCGAACTACCAGCTACGTCAGGCGCAGCAGCTGCTGGATGCCGTTAATCTCCTGCGTCATGTGACGTTCGCAGATCAGATGCAGGCTATGCTGGATACGCAGTATCAGATGCAACAGGCCGAAAACTCCCTTAACGGGGTAGATGTCACCAGCTTCGGGGACATTGAACACGAATTCACCGCTCTGAAAGAAAAAGCAGATGATCTGGATGCTCAGATCAAAGAGCTGGATGGTGAACTCGGACGCCTGCAACAGCAGCTGAACGATGCCGAAAAAGCCGTTAAGGCTCTGAGTGAGCATCAGGAGCAGACCTCCGATGTGGCCGAAACCAAAGAGGCGGCGTTACGTTCCATCGTCAGCATCTGGCCAGACTTCGATCTTGAAGCCCGTCTGGCACAGGCCGACAAAGAAGCTGAAGAAAGCCCGGTAGATGCCATCGAAAATCTGCGCAAAAGTGTGTCTCAGGAGCTTAACTCCACGGCGTACGAGATTGAGCGCAATATCACCGAGCATAACCAGCGTTGTCAGACCATCGACTCAATCGTCTACACCCCGGATTACCGGGATGAGCATGGCGCGGAATTCTTCACTTCAGTGTGCGGTCTTCAGCGCGAAGTTGAGCGTGTTCACAACCGCCTGAAAAATAATATTCTGGTAGAGAAGCAGGATAAGCTGCATCAGTTGCGTGAAAGCTTTAATAACGTGTTTGTGACAAACCTCTGTCACTCAATATATCAGGCAATTAATGATGGTAAGCGCATCCTTGAAGACCTGAATAAAGAGCTTGCACACCACCAGTTTGGTGCAGACCGCGAAACCTACTGGTTCGACTGGGAGTGGGTGCCTGAATACAAGGAATACTGGCAGTTCTTTGATGAGGTCATTAAAAACCCATCACTGGGCGACGGTGCGACACTCTTTACCGCTGACCTGTCTGCAGCCTCCAAACGCGTGCGTGATCACCTGATGACCATGCTGCTGGAAGACGACGAGCAGAAGGCCATGCGCGAGCTGGAGCGTATTTCAGATTACCGTAATTACCGCTCTTACGAGATTTATAAGCAGCCGGCGAATAAAGATCCGATTGCGCTGAGCCAGTACGGTACGGGCTCGGGTGGTCAGCTTGAAACTCCGGCATATATTATCCGGTCTGCGGCGATTACTTCGGCCTTCCGCTTTAATGAAGGTGATACACACCTGCGAGTTGTACTCGTGGATGAAGCCTTCTCGAAAATGGATGAAACCCGATCGAAAGAGGTTATTAACTACCTCACGGAAAGTCTCGGTCTGCAATTGCTGTTTATTATGCCGACCAGTAAATCTGGTCCGTTTATGGATCTGGTGTCTAACCAGTTTGTCTTCTCGAAAGTGCCGCTGACGGGCGGACAGAGTAAAGGTGAGCTGCAGACCCGTGTTCTGGTCGACCGGCAGCAGTGCAACCAGGAAAAAGTCAAAGAACTGTGGGCTAACCACCGTCGCACGATCCGTCATCAGGCCTCACTTGACTTTATGGAAGAGTTCGCCTGATGGCCGACTCGGGTCAGCCGGAAGCCGTCTGGGGCGTCGGAGACGCCTCCTATCAGGCTGCCGGTCAGTTCGACGGAATCCGCGCGCTGGTCGACGCATTTTACGATGCGATGGAGACTCTCCCTGAGGCAAAAAAGATCCGGGAGATGCACCCGGTGGATCTCAGTGAATCGCGCGATAAACTGACCCGCTTTCTTTGTGGTTGGTTGGGCGGCCCGCGTCTGTACCGCGAAAAATACGGACCGATTGCGATTCCCAGAGCGCACGCACACCTGGATATTCAGGAGGCTGAGCGGGATGCCTGGCTGACCTGCATGGACGAAGCGCTGAAACAGGTGCCCTACGAAGAGGGCTTTAAAAAATATCTGATGACGCAGCTGTTTGTCCCCGCTGAGCGTTGCCGACTGGCCTCGCAGGCCGTGCGTCAGTAAATACTTTACGAATCTTCATACTTTCAGATGGTGGTTCCTGCCATCTGACTTTTTTATATTTTCCGCTCCCTGAATCTATCTCAGCTGCCTCCCTGAATCTGTGTTCTGACACTGTCCGAGGCCGGCGACAAGGAGTGTGAGCATGTCTGTAATTTTACGCGCGATGGTCATTCTGAGCGCATGTCTTTTCTCGTCGGCGATCTGCGCGTCCGGACTCTCCGCCGGTGACTACGGCGCCGCAGGAACTGCAGGCCACACCGAATGCGGTGGCCTGAAATCTGACGGCTCATTGCAGCCACCGTGTTCGGTAAAAGAAGCAATTTTCGAAGGCGATGCGGTGGGCGAATGTCCGGCCGGTAGCTTCTTTGATGTTGGGTTATGGAGCTGCTGGTCGTGCCCGCAAGGGTATGACAGATCGGCCGCCGCAGTAGATTCAGACCGGGCGTGTGCCAAACCCAACCCGTCCAGGCGAGGGCAGTTTGTCCGGGCAACGTTACAGGGCGGAATCTGCCCGGATGGAAGTTTCTTCGATCCGACACGTGGGGGCGAATGCTGGAGCTGTCCTTCAGGCTTTAATCGTTCTGCTGCTCCGGTGGAATGGGCAGATGCGTGTGTAAAGCCAGCGGAAGAAAAATTTAAGCGCATCAGCCGGCACGGACGGGCCACCGGTTTGTTGGGTACTGATTGTCCTTCAGGTCAGTTCTGGGACCCTAAAGACGGACATTGCTATTCATGTCCGGGAGGATACAACCGTACAGGTTACGCAGTGGATCACGCGCGTGCCTGCTCTCAGGTTGTTCAGGCACAACAATCGAAAGCGACACTCACTGGTCAAGCCAAATGTCAGGTCGGTGAGATTTTTGATATCCGCAATGGAGGCGAGTGTTGGACGTGTCCTCAGTCGGCTGATCGTACCGTCTATCCGATCAATGGCGCCAAAGCCTGTGAAATAGGCGGCGGATTCGATTTTGCCCGGGCAACTCAGACGTCTGCACTGACCTGTCCGGTCGGCCAGATGTTCGACTTCGTTAATGCCAGAGACACCCGGGTGCGTAATCAGGTTAAGAAAAAATACAACGGTAGTTTTCCTGCGCAGGTTGGTAAAAGTGGTGGTGGCAGCTGCTGGAGTTGCCCCGTGGGGTACCGCCGTACGGTGCTTGCAGTCTGGGACAGAGCAGCCTGTGAATCGAATGGTATTTCCTGGAAGGCTCCGGAATACCAGCAGCCCGGTCTGTTCGGTCTTGATGGTGCAGAAACGGTCGTACTGGAGTTAATCAGCAATCGTACGACGATTGAGACCATCGCCGCAGATGTGGCTTCCTCGGTAAAAATGACGGAAGAAGAATCCATTGATGCGGCCTGGCAGGAGATTCATGACGCTCCCCATACCAGCGCAATTCTGGCGCTTGCCGTGATGTCCCGGTTGGAAGTCGCAGCGATGCGCCCGCAGGAAGCCAGCGAGGCGGATAAAAAACTGCTGAAAAGTTTTGCCGAGGCCGTTGTTCACTTCCGCACATTCCTGGCAGAGCAGTCTCTGCAGGCTTATCAGGCCTGGGATAAAGCCGACAGAAAGAAAAACGAAGTGTACAGCACTGTGATGGTAGCTGGTGTCACTGTTGCTGCCGCGGCCACCACCTTCGGTACGACGGCGGCTCTGGCGGGTATGGGAGTCGAAGCGGTGCGTAACGAGCTGTGGCCACTGCCGGATTTCACCGATATCACCCTCGAAAGTGTGCTGATGGATCAGGTAAAAGGCGAAGCCGTTGGCTTTGTCTATGGCAAAGTACTGTTGTCGAAGCCTGTTCTTAATAAACTCTTCCCGGAAACTGCTGCGAAAACCATCCGTAAAACCCTCACTAAAGGCGCAGAAAAAGCAGAGCAGGCGGTTGCCCGTTATGCGCTACAGACTCTGTCAAAGAAAGCTGCAGAAAAAGCCGCAGCAAAAGGGGCAACACTGACCTCGAAAATGGTGATGTCTGCAGTCGCCAAAGCAGGTCCGCAGATCATTGTCGATCTGGCAATAGAGACTGTGATTGCCTGGGTAGAAATGCAGATCGAGCGCGCAAATGCGGAGCCAACCCTGAATGCGCTGCTGGCTGAGGCGCGTCGTCCTTTTGATGTTCCCCGTCTTCTGGCTACTGGCGAAGGAAGTCAGGAGGTCGAAGGCCAGTGGAGTACCGTTCTTGGCGCAGAAACGTTGCCGCAGGACAAAAGACAGATTCAGGCTGCGGTGAAAGAGGTGCAGGCGGCGCGTATGGTGGCAACATCAGGGGGAGCTGCCATGCAGAAACAGATCCGCGCATTGCGATTCGCAACGGCAGGTGACGATGTCAGTAACGTAATCGTCACGACACGAGGTGATGCCTTCCGCGTTATTGAGAACCGGGGGCGTGTAACTCTGCAGCGTTTTAAGCCTTCGAAATCTGGTGGGACCTGGGAAAACCTTGGCAATGATTATGTCGATGTTGCCTCGGCACACGATGGTGGTCTCTGGTATCTGAAAAACGACGATAAACTGGTCTACAGTGCGGGGTCGGACGACAGAGTAATCTCTGTTGACGGCACGGCGTCGGCGCTGACGTCTGATGCTCAGGGTGAACTCTGGGTCGTCAGCGAACGACTGGACAGCACTGGAGGCGAAGTCTGGCTGCGTCAGAATCACCGCTGGCAGAAGAAAGTTGGCCTGAAAGCCCGCGCTATTGCGCAGCAGGGCGGGTACTTATGGGCAGTGGATGGTAACGGAAATATCTACCGTTCAGAAGACTCTGACGCCTCACGTCTGATGTCCAGTAAAATGCAGAAAATACCCGGAAAAGCACTGGATATAGACGTTGGTGTTGACGGTGCGGTTGTGGTGCTTGGTACTGACAACCGCCTGTATCTCTGGCATTCGTCGGCGTCTAAATGGACAGAAGGCGCGAAGGTGCCTGAGGGCACGGTGCGCATTGCCGTCAGAGATGCTTCGACGGTCTGGGCGCTGACAGAAAAAGGGCAGCTGTTTTACGCGACTTCCGACTGAAGGCGAGGGCCGGTCCCCGATGCAGGGGTACCGGCCCGCAAAAGCCGTTGCCTTCAGTGCTGACTGTGTTTATTGTCGTGGCTGTCTGCAGGGATGTGTCTGAGGGAGTGGTTCAGGTATGACGTCTTATCGTGCTGCGTTGGCTTTGGGGCTGGCGCTAATCTCAATGTCTGGAAACGCCCAGACCATCAACGATCACGCGCTGTGGAATATCCGCAGTGATGCCGGTGAAACCCGTTGGGTTCAGATCCGCGAGTTCGCGCGCCAGGGCAAGGATCAGATTTACCATATTGATGTCTATCGCCGTGAGAATGGCGATCTGGAAGAGTTTTACGAACGTCTTGTTGATCATATGGCCATTGAGAAAGAAGCGCTTCTGAACAGCATAGGGCAGGCCATTGAAATCGGTGTGCCAGATCGACAGGCCTATGAAAGGGCCCTGACTGAATGGGCGCGACAGGCACCCACCGAGCGCTTTGTATGTCGTAGCCCTATTCAGCGTTGTATGCAGAACGCCGACGCACTGATCGCCAACGACTACTGAATCTTCCTGATATTAAGGCCTGAAAGTCTTCAGGCCGGAATTACCTCCCGTTACTCTTCTGTGGTCGTGTTGTGAGCCAGGTCCTTCCCTTGTAACAGACAGGTGTTTAGTATCCGATATCACGAGAAAGGGAGGTTCTGTATGCCGTTCAAACGCGCTGGTTTTGTCGCATTAATAGTAGTTAATTCATTTTGCTGGTCTGGTGAAAACCTGATTGAAGGCAAGAAAGTCAATGGCGATTTTCCGTGGGATTTAGTGCTGGATCGCGGAAAGATATACGGTTGTCTTTACGAAAATCTGTTTTTCTCCCCCGGGGCTATTCATCTGGAGGAGGGCTTACCTCGCAAATGTCGGATCGATAGTAATCGGGATGGTTATTGGGCAGATCTGGATGAGCGGGAGCTGGAGCTTTATGAGCTGGCGTTAAGTGAAAATTATGAGGCCATGGAAATAGGCGGCACCGCCCTGAGCAGAGAAGAAATCGCGGTCATTTCCTTTATGCGTAAGATTGCTGCCAAGGGAGCGTCAGGGGTAAATCAGTAATTTACAAACCAATGTTTGTCCCAGGCCATCAGGACTTTCTCTGGGTATTTTACTCTCCCAAGGCTGCCGTTATAGCGTGCCAGAGCGCGGGTAAGATTGCCTTTTTCGCGGTCGAGGTAGTGTTTAAGAATGGTACAGCCGTAACGAAGATTAGTACGGGTATCCATCAGGTTGTCTTCTTCGCGTCCAATCTCTTTTTTCCAGAATGGCATCACCTGCATATATCCCTGCGCACCAACATAGCTGAGCGCAAAGCGATCGAAGGCACTTTCAATCTGAATCACAGAAAGTACAAGTTCTGGTTGAAGTCCGGCTCTGGTGGCTTCCTGATGCACCATACGAAGCAGGTCCAGCCGGGTTTCGTCGTGGCGCATACTGCGGTAGCGCTTCAGGCGGCTGGACATATCAACCAACCATACCTGGGCGTCGAACTCGTCTCCAAATGAATCTGCGGCAGAGACCGCATTGAGAAGCGCGGCCCGCAGTTGCGGATCGGGTTCGTTGTCGACGTTTGCGTATGCAGTATGAGCGGGCAGTGCAAGGGCAGCGAGCAACAGTCCCTTCCGCAGTGAAGCGGAAAGTAAACCTGTTACCCGCTGCCGGACGATCACAGGCTGATCTTCTCTTTCAGGAAGGAAATAATATCGCCGGCCGGGATATTCTCTTTATCTTCGGCGCGACGGTTTTTGTACTCAATCGTCCCGTCTTCAAGACCCCGGTCACTGATCACGATGCGGTGCGGAAGCCCCATAAGTTCCATATCAGCAAACTTTACTCCCGGGCTTGTTTTCTTGTCACGGTCGTCCATGTAAACGTCGAATCCAGCAGCCTTGAGCTCGGCGTAAATCTTCTCAGCCGTTTCTTTTACCAGCTCAGATTTGTGCATGTTCATAGGCACAATACCGATATGGAAAGGTGCAATGGCATCTGGCCAGATAATACCGTTGTCGTCATTGTTCTGCTCAATAGCCGACGCGACTACTCGGCTGACGCCGATGCCGTAGCACCCCATTATCATGGTGCGGGCTTTGCCGTTTTCATCAAGAACGTTGGCATTCATCGCTGCGGAATACTTGGTGCCGAGCTGGAAAATATGGCCTACCTCGATACCACGTTTTATGTCGAGAGTTCCCTTGCCACATGGACTTGGGTCGCCTGCCACGACGTTGCGGATATCAACGACGCTGCCAGCTTCAAAATCACGTTCCCAGTTTGCACCAGAGAAGTGAGCATCTTTCTCGTTTGCACCGCAGAAGAAGTCCGCCATGTGAGCGGCGCTGCGGTCTACGTAAATGCGTGCAGAAAGATTGCGTGGGCCAGTAAAGCCAGCCACTGCACCGATTTTCTGGACTTCGTCTTCGCTCGCGAACTGCAGCGGGCTCAGCACACCTGGCAGTTTCTCGGCTTTGATTTCATTGAGCTGATGATCACCCCGCAGGAAGAGCACAACCGGTTCACCCGCGGCGCCTTCTTCTGCGTCCGGGTCTTCCGACGCGCCGCGGACGACGATGGCCTTCAGCACGCGGGATGTCTCGGTTCCCAGCAGAGCTGCAACGTCTTCAACACTGCTGACATCCGGTGTGGATACTTTCTGCAGCTCCGCGGAAGGTGCTGCACGTTCACCAGCGGGGGCGAGTGCCTCTGCGAGTTCGACGTTGGCGGCATAATCGCTCTCGGTTGAAAACGCGATGTCATCTTCGCCGGAGTCTGCCAGTACGTGGAACTCATGAGAAGACGCGCCACCGATGGAGCCTGTGTCTGCCAGTACCGGACGGAAATCAAGCCCCAGACGGTTGAAGATCGCGCAGTACGCAGCATGCATGCGGTCATACGTGTCCTGCAGACTTTCTTCGCTGGCATGGAATGAGTAGGCATCTTTCATCACAAATTCACGTGCCCGCATGACACCAAAACGAGGACGGGTCTCGTCACGGAACTTGGTCTGAATCTGATACAGATTCATCGGCAATTGCTTATAGCTGCTGATGTTATTGCGGGCCAGATCGGTGATCACTTCTTCTGCGGTCGGGCCGTAGCAGAAGTCACGGTTGTGGCGGTCTTTCAGGCGCAGGAGTTCACCACCGTACTGGTACCAGCGGCCGGTTTCTTCCCATAGCTCTGCGGGCTGGACGGTCGGCATCAGCACTTCCTGTGCACCCGCACGGTCCATCTCTTCACGGACAATCTTTTCGACCTTGCGCAGCGTCCGCAGACCCAGAGGCATCCAGGTATACAGGCCTGCAGCGAGTTTGCGGATCATGCCGGAGCGGAGCATCAGCTTGTGACTGATGACCACCGCGTCAGCAGGGGTTTCTTTTTCTGTAGCGATCAGGAATTCAGTAGCGCGCATAGTGACTTATTGGCCGTTAGCAATTTCAAAGTGCCATATTCTAAAGCCTGACCCTCCAGCCAGCAATTTCCATGCTTAAAGATGGCAGAAAATGCACTGGTCAAATTGTGAACAGGTTCAATAATAACTCAGTATTTTGGCGTATTCGGCACGGGTTCGATTGCCAAGATGACAGGGTGTGAGATACTGGACACCTCTCTGAATAACAAGAACGAGCTTCCCTGAGAGGGCAACACGTGGTTAATAACGATCTTGTCTCTTCCGAACATCTGCCGGTCGCAGAAGCGTGCCTGCGGAATCAACGTCCGATCCTTGACGTGCTGGGGAAGTACCTGCCTGCCTCGAGTTACGTGCTGGAAGTCGGTAGCGGCACGGGTCAACATGCTGCCTATATGACAGAACACCTGCCTGGGGTGCGTTGGCAGCCGACTGAAGTGCGGGAGCGCCTCAATGATATCCGTCTGTGGCAGACACATTGTCAACGTGATGGCTTTCTGGCCCCGCTTGAACTGGATGTGCGTCAGGATATCTGGCCCACTCGCGAAGCCGACGCTGTGTTCAGCGCTAATGTCGTTCATTTTGTCAGCTGGGCAGAAGTGGAAAGCCTGTTCCGGGGAGCACAGCGGGCCTTACGCACCGGTGGACTGCTGATCCTGTACGGCCCCTACAACTATGATGGCCAGTTTACCAGCGAGGGAAATATCGCGCTGGATCAGTGGTTGCGTGAACGTAACCCGGACAGTGGAATAAAAGACTTCGAGCAGATTGTGTTACTCGGACGTAGCCATGACCTGTTTCTGCGTGCTGACGAAGAAATGCCTGCCAATAATCGAACACTTATTTTTCAGAAGGCTGAGATCTCCTGATGGAACTGACTCCCTGCTCCTGGGCAAAGGGCGACCTCTACCTCGAATATCATGATACTGAATGGGGCGTTCCCTGTTATCAGCCTGACAGGCTTTTTGAAAAACTCTGCCTTGAGGGGCAGCAGGCCGGTCTCAGCTGGATTACTGTTCTGAAAAAGCGCCCCTGTTACCGTCAGCGATTCCACAACTTTGACCCGCAGCGGGTGGCTGCCATGACCGACAGTGACATTGATGACTGCCTGTCAGACGCCGGGTTGATCCGTCATCGTGGCAAGCTGGAGGCGATTCGCAAGAATGCCAGAGCCTGGGTTGCAGCAGAGCAGAAGGGCCACAACTGGGTGGAATGGTTGTGGAGCTATGTTGGAGGGAAGCCCGTCATTAACCGCCTGGCAACACTCAGTGATGCTCCGGCGCAGACCGATGCCTCGGCGGCCATGAGTAAAGCACTTAAGAAAATGGGCTTCGGGTTCGTGGGGCCCACCACTTGTTATGCTTTTATGCAAAGCATGGGCATGGTGAATGACCATCTGACTTCCTGTCCGTGCCATCCAGATAATATAACTGGTGTGCTTCCGGAATGAATCGCAGGCGCACTCCCCAGGAAAAGAAAGCGTTGAGCTACCAGAAGGACCGTCGAAACGCCGTGGCAGAATCCCGCAGTATTGCGCACAGGGCGATTTCCCGTAGAAAGAAGTGGGTGAACGGCTCTTATCGAAAGCTTATTCGACAGCGACTTGAAGCTGTTGACCTGGATGATATTGAAGAAACAGAAATAGCCGTTTCAAATGCAAAACGTCACAACTGGAAAAAGATCCCCGATGTTAGTCTCCGAGAATTCATAGACAATAAGTCTTAATCTTCTCGGCTCCTTGTGCCCATTTCGCAAATAATCTTTGGCGACACTGTTCGCCGCAGCCCCAGAGCTGGCCTTAGTTAGCCCTTGCCTCATTATCTTCGCCGGTGTTAGCGTCAGAGCGTCTGTAGTTTGTCGCGCATGGATACTGTCCGTAAGCGACAGTTTCTGGCGCTGAAAATACGCCATGCAGAAAGCCAGTTTTCTGCATACAGATCAAAGACTTAACGAGAATACGGCGTTGCTTCGCCGATATTGAAGTCTGTCCCGATGCTGTATTCGAGCGCAGTTCCCGTTTTTCGGCCCAGAATATTGGTTCCTCGCCATTGTGGAAGTTAACCATCACTTTTTGTGTTTTGGCGCATTAAGTCTGTTGGTGGTTTCTCGCTGACCAAGGAGCTGTCCCATGAAGAATATTTTATCCATTGATGGCGGTGGTATACGCGGCATCATTCCTGCCATTGTGTTGGCGGAAATAGAACGTGTTACTGGCAAGCCCATCTGTCAACTGTTTGATCTGATCACCGGTACGTCGACTGGCGGCATTCTTGCCCTGGGCCTGGTGAAAGATAGCGGAAGTGGGGAGCCTCAGTTCTCTGCGAAAGAGCTGATTGATATTTATCGACAGCGAGGCCGGGACATATTTTCCCGATCGTTCTGGAAAGGAATGTCTTCGGTGGCCGGGCTCATGGATGAGAAATACCCGACTGATGGGATTGAGAAGGTCCTCGAAGAATATCTGGGACACGAACCCCTGGGGGCCGCATTAAATAATGTAATGATCACAAGTTACGATCTCGGAAATCGTAAACCACTGTTTTTTAAGAGTTGGAAAACGAGTTTCTATCAGACTGAAATGCGTCATGTCGCGCGCGCAACGTCTGCGGCTCCTACGTATTTCGAACCTGCGCTTATTCCTACGTGTGGCTCTCTGGCAGCGCTGATAGATGGCGGTGTGTTTATTAATAACCCCGCTGTATCTGCCTATGCCGAGGCGTTGAAGCTGTTTCCAGGCGAAGACATCCGTGTCTTATCCATAGGCACGGGCGAACTTATCCGACCGATTGATCATGGGGAGGCGTGTGACTGGGGAAAAGCTGGTTGGATGCTGCCTGTGCTGGATTGCGTTTTCGATGGCGTCAGTAACGCTGCAGATTATCAGATGGAGCAGTTCCTGGGTGAGAACTACATCCGTCTTCAGGTTGCTCTGGAAGATGCAGCCGACGATATGGATAACGCCTCTAAAGGTAACATCCGGCTGTTGGAAGCAGAGGCAGAACGTCTGCTCGAAGTGAACAGACATGTCATTGAGTCTTTGTTTTCAACGGACGGTGTAATCGCCTGATAAGGAGAAATGGAATGAGCCTGCAAGTACAGATTTTCGAAATACTTTTTAAAGTAGTGAACAACATTCTCGATAAGAACTGGGATGGCATTCTTGATGCCTGCGCCCGCGAAGCAATCGCCGAGGGCTACAGCCCGGACACGATCACGAATACTCAGTTGTCTGAAGTGATGGCCGGAAAGATCAAAGAGACCAATTTTCTGCGGAAGAAAGAAGATAACTTTTATCTGTTCTGTCTCGACAACATGAATGTTGACTGGGCTGATCGCATTAAGAAGCGGATGGCAGAAACAGGTAACGCAGTGGAGGCGGTATGAAAAAACGCTACATATACTCAGTTCTGGCCCTCGCCATTGGCTTTTCAGGCTCAACGGGCGCGGCATTTCTTAACGGATATTTTCCATGTGAAATATACGGCATGTGTGATTCCGGCGTGGTTGCAGAGAACGAGCGACTGATGGAGGAGGCCCGCCAGTTACGGGAACAGATTGATCAGATCAGCCAGGAGAACCTTAATATTGTTGAGGGACTCAAGGAAAATCTTGAGAGTCAGAAGGCGTTGAATGAGGCACTGACGACAGGGATATCAAACATTGCTGACATCAGCGCAAGAGGAGTATCTAATGAACAGAAAATCCTGGAAATCGGTCAGACTCTCAGGAGTATTGGTCTTCGTCTTACTGCTGGGACTGATCAGTAGTTCCTCCCTGAGAGCCGATGAATCCGAGCAGGATTTTCAGGCTCTGGGCGCGCGCTTGATTGACTATGGTGAAAGCCTGGAGTTCATCGCCACCGATTTTGAATCCAATCGTTTGCGCATGAGAGATGAGCTGAGCCGGCTTCAGAGTCTGGTCGACAGAAAGGAAATTGATATCGAGAGAGCATTGAGCGATGCTGAAGCACTGGAAGAGAAGATACTTCTCAGCCGCGAGCTTCAGGGAGAACTGAATGCTAAGTACGAGCAGATTAATCTCAACTTTAAGAAATTTGTCTTTCAGACCCGCGCTCAGAAGTTGATTCCTTTCCTGTACGCCGGAGTGGCAGTTGCTATTGCAGATGGCAATCTTGGCGACAAGGCTTTATTTGGGTTGGCTGGTTACGGAACCGGTGCGCTGATTGAGAATACGGGGTATGGTCTTTCAGGTGGGATTACCTGGCTGAGATTTGGTACGTCGTTCTGAAAAAAAAAGCCCCACACCCAAAAGGGTGTGGGGCAGTCCAAACAATCGCATAGAAAATATCTGAATGTTCCCAGAATTTTCGGCCTTATGCAGAAACGGACCAACAGCTTACTTGGGATAACCCGGTTATTACCCGTAGTCCAGACGGATAACTTCCGGGGAGTGTCACGCTACAGCTTCGCTGTGAGCCTGAACCTGGTTTCGTGAAGCGAACTTCGCCACTTCACCGACTATCATCAGCGCTGGGCCCGAACCCGTATGTCGCTGTGCCATGTTTGGCAGATCCATCAGAACTCCGGTCAGCACTTCCTGATCCGGGAGTGTGCCATTAATGATCAGAGCCACCGGCGTTGATTCATGCAGGCCATCTCCGAGAAGGCGCGCGGTAATCATTCCAGCCTGTTTGACGCCCATATAGAAAACACGGGTCGGGTTCTGACTGGGTTCATATTCACCGAACTGGCTATGACCGCTATCAAGCATCAGTGCATTACCATAGTGACGGTGTGTCAGGGGAATTCTGGCCGCTGCCGCGCAGCCGCCGGCCGCGGTAATGCCTGGAATAATCTCGACGTCAATTCCGAATTTCTGCAGATATTCGAGTTCTTCGCCACCGCGTCCGAAAATAAACGGATCGCCACCTTTCAGGCGGACTACGCGCTGATATCTGGAGGCACTGGTGACCAGCAGCTTCTGAATATCCACCTGGGTCATCTTGTGAGCACCACAACGCTTGCCAACGTGAATACGGGTGCATTTACGCGGCAGCATTGCCAGTATTTCTTCTGAAATCAGGCTGTCGTACAGCACGATGTCAGCTTCATTCAGTACCCGCATTGCTTTCAGGGTGAGCAGTTCCGGGTCGCCGGGGCCACCGCCAACCAGCCAGACTTTGCCGTAGTTACGCTCTTTCTTTAAAGACAATGTACGCTCGGACATCTTGTTACCCTGCCTTAGCTGCATCTGTAAATTCGACGCTGCTTTTCTGAATGATGGTTTTAAGTTCCGGAATACAGGAACCACAGTTAGTGCCGCACAAGAGCGCCTTACCCAGGGCTTCGGCCGTATCTGCCCCCTGAGCAATGGCTTCTTTAATGGCGTTTTCGCCAACCTGGAAGCAGGAGCAGATGATGGCGCCTTTATCGACCTGTGCTCCCGGAGCGCGGCCTGCAAGCAGCGCACGACGATCATTTCTGTCGAGCTCTTCGTCACCGAAGCGATCGATCAGCCACTGGCGTGTGCCAAAGTCGTAATCGCGATGTATAAAGACCACCAGGTCCAGGCGGCCATCGACAACGCGTGCCAGGCGATAGTGATGGTTGGCTTCGTCGCTGAAGCGTAACCAGCTGCCTTCTCCTTCCGATTGTTCGATCTTCTGCAGGAATGCTTCAGGGCTATCGCGGTGCGCAACTTCGTACATATGCCCTGTATCGGTCAGGTTGTAGGCCCAGTAGTCGGCGTCTAATGGCCCAAGGTCGGTGCGGCTCAGGACGAAGCCTTGCCATTCGATGTCGAAGGGGCGTGCTTCCACTCTGGAAATCTTCAGCGCAGGCTGCCCAGAGACCGGGTCATTATCCTGATTAATCAGCACGCCCATGCGCGCACTGCTGGCATAGCGGCTGGTCCAGTGCATAGGAACAAACACTTCGCCGGGGCGCTGGCGTTTATCATCAGATACTTTTGCCCGCACAATGATCTGTCCGCGGTCGTTATGCAGTTCCACGAGAGCGCCATCTCTGATGCCACGCTGAGAAGCATCTCTGATATGGAAGTCGGCATAGGGCTCGGCGATGTGGCGTGCCAGGCGGGAAGATTTAGCGGTACGCGTCATCGTATGCCAGTGATCGCGAACCCGACCGGTATTCATGATCAGGGTGGCGTCGTCCTGCTCAGGTAACTGGGCATTGATCGGGACAAAGCGGGCTTTGCCCGACGGTGTATAAAAGCGGCCATCATCGAAGAAGCGAGCCCGCCCTTCAGGGTAAGTGTCATTAACCGGCCATTGGACTGGCGCCAGGGCGTCGTATTGTTCGCGGGTCATACCGGTGAGACCCGAGAGATCGAAGTCGCGGCGACCGTTGTTCTCGAACGCTGACAGTCGGGCGTGTTCGTCGAAAATTTCGCTGGGATGTTCGTAAGGGAAAGCGTCTTCAAACCCCATATGACGCGCCACCTGGGTGATGATCCACCAGTCTGGGCGGGCGTCTCCCGGAGGCGGCAGGAAACCGCGCTGGCGCGAAATGCGTCGCTCTGAGTTAGTGACAGTGCCGTTTTTCTCGCCCCAGCTTGCGGCGGGGAGCAGCACGTGAGCGGCGGCAGTCGTGTCTGTATTGGCCATGCAGTCTGAGACGACAACCAGCTCACACTGCTTCAGGGCTTCCTTAACAGCATCGGCATCCGGCATGCTGACCAATGGATTGGTGGACATGATCCAGAGGAATTTGATTTTCCCGTCTTTAACCGCATTAAACAGGTCGACCGCTTTATAGCCTGGCTTCTCAGCCACCGAAGGTGCGTTCCAGAAGCGCTTTATGCGCTCTCTGTCTTCCGCCGCGAAATCCATATGAGCTGCGAGCTGATTGGCCAGACCTCCTACTTCCCGTCCGCCCATTGCGTTAGGTTGTCCGGTGATAGAGAAAGGGCAGGCGCCGGGCTTACCGATGCGTCCAGTTGCCAGGTGGAGGTTGATAATCGCATTGGCCTTGTCCGTTCCGTCAACACTCTGGTTCACGCCCTGAGAGTAGAAAGTGACGGTTTTCTCTGTGTCGCGGAACCAGCTGAAAAAGGTTTCGAGCTCGCTGGCGTCAACGCCTGTCTTCTGTTCGAGGTCGGCAAAGTCATCTGCTGCTGCGCGGGCAGCATCAAGAGCATCCGTAATGCCCTCACAGTGTTCCGCGATAAAGTCGTTGTCCAGGCAGTTCTGATCATGCATGTAAGTGAGCAGAGCGTTGAACAATGTGGTGTCCGATCCCGGACGGACAGGCAGATGCAGATCTGCAATATCACAGGTCGCGGTAAAGCGTGGATCAATGACCACAACTTTCATATCAGGGTTAGCTTTCTTTGCTGCCGTAATACGCTGGAACAGAATAGGGTGCGCCCAGGCGGCGTTACTGCCGACCATCACCATGAGGTCGGCTTCTTCCAGATCCTGGTAACTACCGGGCACGGTATCGGAGCCGAGCGCCCGTTTATACGCTGCCACAGCAGACGCCATGCACAGTCGCGAGTTTGTATCCATATTGGCGCTGCCAACAAAGCCCTTCATCAGCTTATTGGCAACGTAGTAATCTTCGGTCAGCAGTTGACCCGAACCATAGAAAGCAACGGCGTCAGGGCCGTGCGTAGAAATGACCTGTCGCATTTTATCTGCGACCAGCCCAATCGCTTTGTCCCACGTGGTTTCTTTACCATTCAGCGTAGGGTGCAACAGACGGTCAGTGTGATCTGTTGTTTCATGCAGGGCAGAGCCTTTAACACACAGGCGGCCGAAATTCGCAGGATGTGCTTGCAGTCCTGCAACGGGAGCGACGTCCAGGTCCTGTGATTTCACCTCGACGCCACAGCCTACGCCACAGTATGGGCAAGTGGTATGGGTGGTCACTGGAGTCATAAGAAACCTCTTTTCAGCCAAAAAAAAACGCCCGCAGTAAAACTGCGAGCGCCAATGCTCATAAACACAACACAAAAACGACGGCACCAGCATTGGTGCCTGAGAGCGATGAGTGGGCTCCTGCCCATGCACAACGTCTGAGGATTGATATTCAATATCAGTGCCAACTTTCTGGAATGGCCCTCAATCCCCTGCGATTCATAGGTTGCGGAGTGTAAGGGATGATCGCACCTAAGAAAATACTATGGGCAAAAATAAAAAAATTGGGCTAACGGTGTGCGATTTTGCGTCACGATGCCTTTTTATGGTGCAAAAAGCCCCGTCATTGAACGTGGTTATTTACTGTTAACAACGAAACAGGCGAGAAAAGCCGCGTAAATACTGGGGTCTGAATAGTTGGCACTTCTATTGCTAAGGTAATTTCGATATTTCTCACTACAACGGCGTAGTGATGAGGTAGGGCAACGGCGCATCTACTAGGAGAACTGGTTAATGATTAATTAATAGAGAGAGTTCATCATGAGCAAAAAGCGCATCATCGTTGTCGGCAACGGAATGGTTGGCCACAACTTCATCAACACGCTCGCTACTTCCGATTACGCTTCCCAGCTGGAGCTGATCACCTTTTCCGAAGAACCACGTCTTGCATACGACCGTGTGCAGCTGAGTAAGTATTTTTCAGGCGCAACCGCTGAAGATCTCGCACTGACGACTACTGCCGAATACGACGACCTCGGTGTCAACTACATCATGAGCGATAAAGTTGTCGGTATTGATGCAGATAATAAAACCATTACCACAGCAAATGGCCGCGTAGAGGGCTATGACAAGCTGGTTCTGGCTACCGGTTCTTACCCATTTGTTCCACCGATTCCGGGTAAGGATCAGGACCACTGTCTGGTCTACCGTACTATTGAAGATCTCGAAGCGATTAATGCCTCTGCCGCCGTGTCTAAAACAGGTGTTGTTGTCGGTGGTGGTCTGCTGGGTCTGGAAGCTGCCAACGCTCTGAAAGCGGCCGGTCTGGATACTCATGTTGTTGAGTTTGCCCCTCGCCTGATGGCTGTGCAGCTGGATGAAGGCGGCGGTAAGCTGCTGCGCCACAAAATCGAATCACTGGGTGTTTCTGTTCATACTGAAAAGAACACTAAAGAAATTGTTGCTGGTGAAGAATGTCGTTACCGCATGAATTTCGCTGATGGCTCCTACCTGGAAACAGACATGATTCTGTTCTCTGCAGGTATCCGCCCGCAGGATGAACTGGCCCGTCAGTTTGGCCTTGATCTGGGTGAGCGGGGCGGCATTGTCATTAATGATTTCTGTCAGACCTCTGATGAAAACATCTATGCCATCGGTGAATGTGCTCTATGGGATAACAAAATTTTTGGTCTGGTAGCACCGGGCTATCAGATGGCAAAAGTGACCGCTGATCACATCGTCAATACTCTGCTGACTCTCGAAGAGCCAAAGATGGCCTTCCAGGGAGCGGACATGAGCACCAAGCTGAAGCTGTTGGGTGTTGATGTTGCTTCGATTGGTGATGCGCACGGGCACACCGCTGGGGCGCAGTCTTTCGTCTTCAGTGATGATCTCGAAGAAGTTTATAAGCGCCTGATTGTTTCTGCAGATGGCAAGAAACTCATCGGTGCTGTTCTTGTTGGTGACACCGAAAGTTACGGTACGCTGCTCCAGCTGATGCTGAATGACATGGATATTCCGGGCAATCCGGCCGCTCTTATTCTGCCGGCTATGGGGGACGCTGAACCAGTGGGTTTGGGCGTAAGTGCTCTGCCTGAAACTGCTCAGATCTGTTCGTGCTTCGATGTCACCAAAGGTGATATTTCAGGTGCGGTGCAGGGCGGTTGCTGCACTATGGGTGATATTAAAGATGCGACTAAAGCCTCGACTGGCTGCGGTGGTTGTGCCGCACTGGTAAAACAGGTGATGGAAGCAGAGCTTGAGGCCATGGGGGTTGAAGTTGACCACAGCCTCTGTGAGCACTTTGCCTACACCCGTACCGAACTTGCCGACATCGTTCGCGTTAAGGGTTACACCACGTTCGAAGAGATCATGGAATCTCATGGTAAGGGCCACGGCTGTGAGATCTGTAAGCCAACCATCGGTTCTATTCTGGCGTCCTACCAGAACGAATACGTTCTGAAAGATCATCTGATGCCACTGCAGGATACCAACGATATCTTCCTGGGTAACATGCAGAAAGACGGTACTTACTCTATCGTTCCGCGCGTACCGGGTGGTGAGATTACTCCTGATAAACTGATCGCGATCGGCGAAGTTGCTAAAGAATATGACCTGTACACCAAAATTACCGGTGGCCAGCGTATCGACCTGTTTGGTGCGCAGCTGCACGAGCTGCCGGCTATCTGGAAGAAGCTGATTGATGCTGGTCTGGAAACCGGTCAGGCCTACGGTAAGTCAGTCCGTACCGTAAAATCCTGTGTGGGTAGCACCTGGTGCCGTTATGGCGTTCTCGACTCTGTCTCAATGGCAGTGGCCATCGAAGAGCGTTACAAGGGCATGCGTTCACCACACAAACTGAAATTTGCAGTGTCAGGCTGTACCCGCGAATGTGCGGAAGCGCAGTCAAAAGACATCGGTGTTATTGCGACAGAAACCGGCTGGAACCTGTATGTGTGTGGTAACGGTGGTATGCGTCCACGTCATGCCGATCTGTTTGCCACCGATCTTGATGACGAGACACTGATCAAGTATATCGACCGCGTACTGATGTTCTACGTACGTACCGCCGATCGTCTGCAGCGTACTTCGGTATGGCTTGAGAACCTTGAAGGTGGTCTTGATTACCTGAAAGACGTCGTGATTAACGACAAACTGGGTATCTGTAGTGAGCTTGAAGATGAAATGACGAAGATTGTTTCTACCTTCCAGTGTGAATGGAAAACCACTATTGAAAACCCAGAGAAACTGAAGCGCTTCAAGCACTTCGTTAACGCAGACCAGGAAGATAACAACCTCCTGTATGTCCGCGAGCGTGGGCAGCGTCGCCCTGCAACAGAGGATGAGCGTATTGCGCTTACCGACGTGACTGTGGCCGAGTAACCCGGCCCGCATCAGACGCTAATTTAACGCTTAAAGATTATTACTGGAGATATTGTTATGACTAACTGGACTTCTGTTTGCCCTCTTACTGATCTCACTCCGGATACTGGTGTCTGTGCACTGGTGGGTGGAAAACAGGTTGCTGTATTCCGCTATGGTGCGGGTGAGACAGTGTATGCCATCAGTAACTACGACCCTTTCGGTAAAGCGAATGTGTTATCCCGGGGGATCGTAGGCTCTATCGGTGAGCGCCCTGTGGTGGCTTCCCCGCTGTATAAACAGCACTTTGATCTGAGCAGTGGCGAATGCCTTGAAGATGCGGACAAAGCAATCGAAAGTTTTGCGGTCCGTATTGAAAATGGTGTCGTCGAAGTCGCAGCTTCTGCCTGAGGGCAGGGCTGCCGCCCGGATTCTGATAAAACATAAGCTAAGAAAAAGATAGGACGCGTTATGTCTTCCGAAAAGTTCAACCTGTTGTCGTTTACAGGGAAAATGAAGGTATTACACCTGAGCTGGATTGCCTTCTTCATTACATTTGTTGTCTGGTTTAACCATGCACCATTACTGATGGCGATTGCCAAAAGCCTCGGGCTCGAACCTTCCGAAGTTAAGACACTTCTGATCCTGAACGTGGCACTGACCATTCCTGCCCGGGTTGTGATCGGCATGCTGACCGACCGCTTCGGTCCAAGAATTGTGTACTCGTCACTCCTGGCGGTGTGTTCTGTTCCTTGCTTTATGTTTGCCATGGCAGATAGCTTTGAGCAGGCCGCGATTGCCCGCTTCATGCTTGGCTTTATCGGTGCTGGTTTTGTTATCGGTATCCGTATGGTCAGCGAATGGTTCCCTGCCAACGAGCTGGGTACCGCAGAAGGCATTTATGGCGGCTGGGGTAACTTTGGTTCGGCTGCCGCGGCCTTTTCTCTGCCTGTTGTCGCTCTGTGGTTTGGTGGCGATGATGGCTGGCGTTATGCCGTGGGTGTGACTGGTATTCTGAGCCTGCTGTTCAGTGTTATCTACTACATGAACGTATCTGATACACCTAAGGGCTCTACTTACTTCAAGCCAAAACATATCGGCGCTATGGAAGTAACCTCGAAAGGTGATTTTTACTTCCTGCTGATTATGAAAATTCCTATGTATGCAGCGCTCGCCCTGCTGACCTGGAAACTGTCTCCGGAAGGTGTAAAGCTTCTGTCTGAAACAACGGCGCTGTTCTGCTATATCGGTCTGGCACTCTTGTTTGTTTACGAAGTCAGCCATGTCTGGAAAGTGAACAAAGGCATCTTTGAAAAGCCGGTGCCTGAAATGCACCAGTACAAATTCAAGCAGGTGGCTGTTCTGAATATTCTGTACTTTGCAACATTCGGATCTGAGCTGGCTGTGGTATCTATGCTGCCACTCTTCTTTGCAGAGACGTTCACTCTTGATCCGGTAATGGCGGGTATGGTGGCTTCTGCCTATGCATTTATGAACCTGATGTCGCGCCCTGGCGGCGGTTGGATCTCTGACCGTTTCGGCCGTAAATCAACACTCCTGATTCTTACGGCTGGTCTTGCTGTTGGTTACTTCGTTATGTCGATGGTGGGTAGCAGCTGGCCGCTGTGGCTTGCTGTGGTTGCTGCGATGGCGTGTTCGTTCTTTGTTCAGGCCGGTGAAGGTGCAGTATTTGCAGTTGTGCCGCTGATTAAACGTCGCCTGACAGGCCAGATCGCAGGTATGACCGGAGCCTACGGCAACGTCGGTGCGGTAACTTACCTGACTGTACTTTCATTTGTTGATTACTCAACCTTCTTCCTGGTGATTGCGGGTACTGCCGTTGTTGGCTTTATCGCTCTGCTGTTTATGGAAGAGCCGAAAGGTCACATGGTTGAAGTTAATGAAGATGGCTCAGTTGAAATGATCAGTGTGAGCTGATCTTTCCTGGGTCTGACAAAAAAAGTGGCTACGGCCACTTTTTTTGTGCACAGTTGAAACATAATTACCGGGGCAGAGCCTGATGGCAGAACAATTGGATATCACCTTCGGCGGTTACAGTACGGAAGGGCGTAAACCTGAAAACCAGGATGCGTTTGCTGTCTGGCAACCGACCTCGGCGATCGCGCAGTACAAAGGTATCGGATGCTGTCTGGCAGATGGCGTCAGTTGCAGTGAGAACGCGCAGCAGGCCAGTGTCACCGCGGTGACTCATTTTCTGAATGACTATTACAGTACCCCCGATTCGTGGGATGTGAAGACGGCCGCAGGAAAAGTTCTGAGTTCTCTGAATTCCTGGTTATACCATCAGGGGCAACAGGCCACGGCCCGGCATAACTCTCTGGTGACGACGTTTTCTGGCTTGATTTTCAAGTCGAATACTATGCATCTGTTCCATGCCGGGGACAGCCGTATTTACCGGTTACGTAATGGCAATTTTGAATGCCTGACACGCGATCATACGCACCGTATCGGAAAAAACCGCGAGTATCTCAGTCGTGCACTTGGCATGGATATCCGGGTGGAAATGGATTATCTGAACGATGACCTTGAACCGGGAGATATTCTGTTACTGACATCTGATGGTGTTCACGGGTTTGTTCAGGATAAGCAGTTACACGAATTGCTGGCGCCCCTGGCAGAAAAAAAACCGGGTCAGCATGAGGTTGAAAAACTTGCGACTCAGCTGGTCCATACCGCATTAGAAAATCAATCGGATGACAACCTGACTGCGCTTGTTATCCGCATTAACTCGGTACCCAAGCCCGATATCGAAGAAACCCACCGGGCCCTGACAGCACGGGCGATTCCTCCCGTACTGAAGCCCGGAGATAAAATTGATCATTACGAAGTTGAAGGTGTGATCTTTTCGGGAACACGCAGTCATCTGTACCGTGTCACCAATCTGCGTAATCAGAAGCAATATGCTCTTAAGGTCCCCTCACTCAACTTTGAAGAAGATCTGATCTATCTGGAAGGTTTTGTCCGCGAGCAGTGGATTGGTAACCGTCTTGATCATCCTAATGTAATGAAGGTTGAACCTCCATTAGCTGGGGGGCGCTTTCTCTACCATGTCTGTGAGTTGATAGAAGGTCAGTCGCTACGACAATGGATCGATGATCATCCTTCACCGTCTCTGGCTGAAGTACGTGACCTTACCGAACAGATTATTCATGGGCTGCGTGCTATGCAGCGTCTGGGAATGGTTCACAGGGATATGAAGCCTGAGAATGTCATGATTAATCGTAAGGGCCAGGTCAAAATTATTGATTTTGGTACTGTCTATGTCCGTGGATTAGCTGAGCTGCCAAAATCGCTTGAAGAAGATATTCCGGTCGGCTCAGTTAACTACATTGCGCCAGAATATGTCATTGACCGGGTCGCGGATAATCGCAGTGATCTTTTTTCTCTCGCGGTGATGGTTTATGAAATGCTGAGTGGGCATCAGCCATACCGGATGGATAAGGTGCACCGTAAAGGCGCGAGCTCGACTTCTGAATGGCGATATCACCCGTTGTCTGAACACCGGCCGGATATTCCAAAGTGGGTCGATCTCGCGTTGGAGAAGGGCTGTGACCCGGATCTCAATGATCGGCACCAGGCGTATTCTGAATTCTGGGCAGATCTTAAAAAGCCCAACAGCGCACTTATCAGCCGGTATGAAAGCAAGCCTTTGCTGGCTCGGCAGGGGCTGAATTTCTGGAAAGGCGCTGCGATTGCTCTGGCTGCAATCGCATTGATGGAAGCCTTATATATCGTATACAGTGGAATACAGAACTGATACTGCGAACACCGGGAGAATCGGATGCAGCATGAAAAAATGGATTACGTTGAGTTTGCTGCACGCGATATTGAGGCGACAAAAGTATTTTTTTCGACGGTCTTCCGCTGGAAGTTTACCGATTATGGTGAGGCGTATACCGCGTTTGATCATCAGGGGTTGAATGGTGGGTTTTATCAGGCAGAGCTGACCTCGAGATCAGAACGGGGTGGTGCTCTGCTGGTGTTCTACAGCCGCGATCTTGAAAGTACGATGGCAAAAATTATCGCTGCAGGTGGTGAGGTGATACGTCCGGTCTTTACCTTCCCGGGAGGCCGCAGATTTCACTTTGCCGAGCCCAGTGGAAATGAATTTGCTGTCTGGTCAGATCACTGAATTTCAGCCGTCATCCTGAGAGTGTTATTACTGCTGACACCCTGAAGGAGCTATTAGCTGTGTCATCTTCGCGAACGCGGGGATCCATAACAAAGCACATTCATTACGCTGGATTTCCACGTTCGTGGAAATGACAGAGACGTTGTCATCCTGCAAGTGCTATTGGGTGTGTCATCCTGAAGGAGCTATTAGCTGTGTCATCCTCGCGAACGCGGGGATCTACCGGCCCATCACTTATTGATCGCCAAGCTCACAGAATGCCTTACCCATTAATACGCTCTCCCTGAACGGGGAAATGTCTGTGTTCGCCTGCATCAGCTCGTAGTACCAGTGACTGTCGGCAACATCCCCGACACAGAGAACCCCGATAATCCGGTTGCCTCTCAACACCAGCTTGCGATAAAAACCCGTATCCAGGTCTTCCATCGCCAGGCTTTCGCAGTTCTCGGTGGCATCGAATTCACCGATGCTGTGTACGTCAAGCCCGGAGACCTTCAGTTTGGTCAGATGGGTGCGTTCACAGTACGTCGTTTTTGCTGACTTTTTCAGACGATCAGCGAGCACTTTTGCCTGATCCCAGATAGGGGCTACGAGGCCATACGTCTGACCTTCGAATTCACAGCATTCACCAATTGCATACACATTGTGCACTGAGGTGTGCATCTGGTTGTCGACCTGAATTCCCCGGTGTGTCCTGACTCCGGCTTGTTCTGCCAGCTCTTTATTGGGGGTGATACCCGTTGCAAATACAACCAGCTGGCTGGGGATATCGCTTGTTCCTTCGGCATTGCTTACCCGGACGGCGCTGATCTGATCACCTTCGGTGATAATTTCGCTGGGGCTGGTGCCGGTCCGTACTTCAATGCCACGGGCGGCGAGGGCGTTCTCCAGTATTCCGGAGGCGACCTGGTCAAGCTGGCGATTCATTAAAACGGGATTACGATGCAACAGCGTGACCTCTACGCCGCGAAGCTTGAGACCAACAGCCGCTTCAACACCAAGCAGCCCGGCACCAATCACGGTTGCCTGTCGCAGGCTGGGCAGATGTTCAAGCATCGTATCGACATCAGACATGGTTCTGAAACCGATGACTGCTGGGTGGTCTTTGCCCGGAATATCGGGAATAAAAGAGCGGCTTCCGGTAGCAAACACCAGATCCCGGTAGGGGTAGCTTTCACCCTGACTGGTGGTCACTACGCGTCTTTCTTTATCAACTGAGGCAACCCCTGAGCCGAGCAGAATACGAACTTTGTGTTCGCTGTACCAGCTGTCATCATGAGGAGTGATGGCTTCCAGGGTCGTTTCATCGGCGAGCAGAGGCGACAGCATAATCCGGTTGTAGTGAGGAATATTTTCATCACCAAGTACCAGAATTTCATCATAAGGATGGCCTGTACCGAGCTCTTCGAGCACGCGGTTAGCCGCCATACCGTTACCGATAATGATGAGGGTGTTATCTGTCATCCGCTGGCCCTGTAAAAACATGGTTCGAGTATAACGAAAAACGGCCGGATAATCCGGCCGTTTTGTGTAACGTTCTGAGCTGAGATCAGAACTTGGTACCGGCCCAGAGCCAGAACTTTGTAGTATCGAACTTCTTCAGGTCTTCTGAGTCATCAGTCGCAGAATACATTGCTGCCTTCGCACCTACGGTAAACTTCTTAGCTACCTTAGTTGTTGCAACAATGTTGAATTCTGAGCCCAGATCCAGGCTGTCTTCGACTGAATCATACTTGTGATAGAAAGCCGCTACTTTAACACCGCTGATCGTACCGGCAGCCTTCACATACATATCGTTCAGGCCTTGCGCTGGGGTTACCAGAAACTGATCTGCCCAACCATTGAATGCGTGTTTGGTTGCCAGGCTGGTCTGGAAGCCATATTCACCATCGTCACTACCCAGGGTTTCATTACCCAGAGCCAGAGTGACACCGCTGAAAGAGGCACCAGCTTCGAGCAGCATATATGCTGCTTCATTCTCTTCACCATCGGCTGTTTCTACGCTCTGAATCGCATACTCACCGGTATACAGCACGCTGACACCGTCAGAGACTTTAGTTTTTCCAGAGAAACGGGCGCCAACAGTATCGTCGGTCTTTTCGCTGTCATCGTCTTCAAGCAGGTAGGCATAGGCAGTTGCCTTACCTACCGCGGTACCGTAGCTGATATTCAGCAGGTGATCCGTGACGTCAGCGTCAAATTTACGGACAATACCGTTCACCTGATCGATATAGGAGTACTGGGCGGTCACGTCACCGATTTTGTATCCCAGAGTGACTGCATCAAAGGTCTGTTCGTTTGCGCGCCAGCCTACGTTACCAACAAAGCGAGCGTTATCCAGAATGATGCGTTGACGACCTACGACTGCAGACAGTCCGTCTTTTGCATAACTGATCTGAGCGCGGTTCCATTCACGTACTTCTGGATCTGCAATGCCATCGTAGCCTGCAGTCTCTTGTTGGTAGTGATTAACCATTGCTTCTACAACTTCGTATTCCGCCAGGATTTTAAAGCCGCTGAATTCTTTTGTTTCATAACCGATCGCCACATCGGCAATCAGTGCATTGGCAGTTCTCGCATCATTCTGGTCATCTACATCTGCGGATTCAAAGCGCAGCTTTGTGTCTGCGTAAAGATCACCTTCACTGATGAAATCTGCGTATGCGCCCTGTGCAGCAACCCCCAGTGCGATCGCCAGTAACGTTTTCTTAGCTTGCATGGCATTCTCCTTAATCGAAGCCTGATAGATCAAAAAAATTAAGCGACTTTTTCAGTTTTAGATTCAGATGTTGCAGCCTTCTTGGCGGGCGCTTCGACATCTGGCTTTCGCTGTTTCTCATACAGGAAACTGAGCACCTGCTGGCGATACTTGTTGTAAGTCGGATCGTCAGCAAGCTGAATACGGTTGCGTGGACGCTCAAGCTCCACGTCAAGAATTTCACCGATCGTGGCTGATGGGCCATTGGTCATCATCACAATGCGATCGGACAGCAATACGGCTTCATCCACATCGTGTGTAATCATGATCACGGTGTTGTTAAGTTCTTTCTGAATTTCCATCAGAGAGTCCTGCAGGTGAGCACGGGTCAGTGCATCCAGGGCACCAAACGGTTCATCCATCAGCAGAACCTGTGGCTCCATAGACAGGGCGCGGGCAATACCGACGCGCTGTTTCATACCACCAGAAATTTCGTCCGGACGTTTATGAAGTGCGTGGCTCATGTGTACCAGCTCAAGGTTATGTTCAATCCATTCCTTCATTTCGGCTTTGGATTTCTTACCTTTGAATACACGTTTTACTGCCAGCTCTACGTTTTCGTAGGCGGTCAGCCACGGCAGCAGAGAGTGGTTCTGAAACACAACTGCACGCTCTGGGCCCGGTTCGTTGACCTCTTTACCGCCCAGCACGACACCGCCCTGAGTTGCCTGATACAGGCCAGCAACGATATTCAGAACGGTGGATTTACCGCAACCTGAGTGGCCGATCAGAGAAATAAATTCACCCTTTTTGATTTTCAGGTTCACATTCTGCAGCGCGCAGAAAGGACCGTTTGGAGTAGGGAACTCAATACCAACATCAGTTAATTCAAGTAATGGATTCATAATTAATTCTCCTCTTAGCGCAGAGCTGCAGATTTATCCCAGGACACACGACGCTGAATCATCAGCATGATGCGGTCGAGGAGGAAGCCGATAATACCGATGGTGATGACTGCTACCATGATACGGCCGAGTGAGTCGGATGAACCGTTCTGGAATTCGTCCCAGACGAATTTACCGAGACCAGGGTTCTGAGCCAGCATTTCTGCGGCGATGAGTACCATCCAGGCAATACCCAGCGACAGACGCAGGCCGGTAAATACCATTGGAATAGAGGATGGAAGAACGATCTTTCTTACGTGTTCCAGGTAGCTGAGGCGCAGTACCTGACTGACATTAATCAGATCTTTAGGAATAGATGCTACACCCACTGCGGTATTAATCACGGTTGGCCACAAGCAGCACAGCATGACGGTAATCATTGATGTCACGAAAGATTTTGCAACCATTGGATCATCGCTCACATACAGAGCTGAGACCACCATGGTGACCAGTGGCAGCCATGCCAGTGGTGATACCGGTTTGAAAATCTGAATAACCGGATTAAATGCACTGTAAAGGTTGGCGCTCAGACCGATCACAATACCGAATGGAATTGCGATTGCAGAGGCCAGCAGGAAGCCACTCAGTACGGTCACCAGCGAGGTTCCGATCTGATCGATGTAGGTGGGCTTACCAGTATATTCGCGGATTTTAGGAACGTAGCTTGGATCGTTAGCAACACGATCGGCATTTCGCTTTTCCTGGCGTTCGTAAAAAGCTTCGGCTTTTTCGCGCTCAGTGAGGTGTTCAGTCCACAGGCTCTGGCTTTGTTCGACAACGTCGGCAGGGCCAGGGAATTGTCCCAGTGATGTGTTGATATTGCTTGCAGCTGCATGCCAGACCAGAAGGAAGACCAGAATGCCAGCAAGCGGTAGACCCACTGATTTGATAATCAGCTGAGCATTTTCGGCGACGTTTTCGCCCTTGGCGATTTTTACAACTGGTTCTAACCAGGCAATGTTTGACAGAGCAATACTCATAATTTTTTCCTCGCGGAGCGGGGTTGCCCCCGCTCTTTGTTAACTACTTCTTCAGATCAGATCTTGTCGTTGCCTTTCAGGCCGATTTTGAACTTCTTGAGGTAGTCATTTGGTTTAGTACCGTCGTAGGTAATACCGTCGATAAATTCAGTCTGAGGTGGCTTGAAGCCAGTCTCGGTAGCGAAATCAGGGAAGTCAGATGCTTTCATCTTGCCTTCTTTGATCAGCTCTTTTGCAGCTTCTGCGTAGATGTCAGGGCGATAAACTTTCTTCGCAGTTTCCATGAACCAGTCATCAGACTTAGGCTCTGCAATCTGACCCCAGCGGCGCATCTGGCTCAGGTACCAGATAGCATCTGAGTAGTACGGGTAGGTCGCGTTGTGACGGAAGAATACGTTGAAGTCAGGCACTTCACGCTTGTCGCCTTTCTCGTATTCGAAGGTACCTGTCATTGAGTTAGCGATAACGTCGTAGTCGGCACCAACGTACTGAGGCTTGGAAAGAATCTTCACAGCTTCAGGGCGGTTCGCGTTGTTGTTTGCATCAAGCCATTCCGCTGCGCGGATCATCGCTTTAACTACTTTTTTGTGGGTGATCGGATACTTGTCAGCCCACTCTTTGCTTACACCAAATACTTTTTCTGGGTTGTTTTTCCAGATTTCGTAGTCAGTGATCACAGGAACACCGATGCCTTTAAATACAGCCTGCTGGTTCCATGGTTCGCCTACGCAGTAGCCGTAAATAGTGCCGGCTTCCATTGTCGCTGGCATCTGTGGTGGTGGAGTTACAGAGAGCAGGGCGTCAGCTGAAATCTGACCAGAACTGTCGCCTTTGTGTGGTGCGTAGTAACCTGGGTTAATTCCACCGGCTGCCAGCCAGTAACGCAGTTCGTAGTTATGGGTAGATACCGGGAATACCATGCCCATATTGAAAGGCTTGCCTTCCGCTTTGTATTTGTCGATCACAGGCTTCAGCGCATCGGCTTTGATCGGGTGTACTGGTTTACCGTCTGCCTGCTTAGGAATGTTTGGCTTCATCTGTTCCCAGATATCATTGGAAACTGTGATGCCGTTACCGTTCAGGTCCATGCTGAATGCGGTGATGATGTGTGCCTGAGTACCGAAGCCGATGGTCGCACCCAGCGGTTGACCCGCCAGCATGTGTGCACCATCGAGTTGTCCATCAATAACCCGGTCGAGAAGAACTTTCCAGTTTGCCTGCGCTTCCAGTGTGACGTACAGGCCTTCATCTTCGAAGTAACCTTTTTCGTATGCCACTGCCAGAGGAGCCATGTCGGTCAGTTTAATAAAACCGAATTTAAGCTCTTCTTTTTCTGCATATTCTGCAGCGTTGGTAAGCGGTGCTGACATCGTTGCCATACCTGCGGCCAGTACGAGCGCGCTCTTAACAAAAGTGCGACGCAGCGTCTTGATTCCTCGCATGTTCTTTCCCCTTTTCTGAAGCACAAAAAAAAGGCGCCCGACATCCACGGTTCTGTGGTGTCGAAAGCGCCTTTGCTTATGTCTGAATTAAAAGTCCGAGCTTCGCCGTTGAAACTCTGAAATGGTTAATACAAGCCCTGTGCCAAAACCCGGAAATTCAATAAAAATTTAAAAAACAGGGGTATTTTTCGAGGTTTTGCACCAAAAGTGGTGTCAAAAAATCTGGTTGAAAAACAACCTGCTTTTTTCTGGTGCACTTCTGGTGGGGAGGGGTTGAGGGTGACCGGGAACCCGGTGTGCCCGTTGCTGGTGCGGGAAAGTGCACAATGGATGTGCATTGGCTCAAAACGGGGCAGAAGCATAGATGGCGGCCGGATATGCCTGTCAGGACTCGCCTGACAGCCTGGCTCTTTTGCCAGGAGGGCGTTTTTGAGACAATACCCGACTTTCCAGCCAGGTCTTTGCGGTTTCCCATGAATCAGCCAGCTCCACACCTCTTCTCTTACTATCCCTACTGGGCAGAATGCTTCGGCACGGCGCCGTTTCTTCCTATGACCCGGGATGAGATGGACCAGCTGGGCTGGGACTCCTGCGATATCATTCTGGTCACGGGCGATGCTTATGTTGACCACCCAAGCTTTGGCATGGCCGTAATGGGGCGCATGCTGGAGGCTCAGGGCTTCCGGGTCGGAATCATCGCCCAGCCTGACTGGAACAACCCTGAAGAGTTCACCCGCCTGGGTAAGCCGAATTTCTACTTTGGTATCACCGCTGGCAACATGGATTCTATGATCAACCGGTATACCGCCGACCTTAAGGTGCGTTCGGATGATGCATACACGCCACATGGTGAGCCCGGTAAGCGCCCCGACCGGGCGGTGATCGTTTATTCTCAGAAGTGCCGGGAGGCCTACAAAGATGTCCCTATTGTGATCGGTGGCATTGAGGCCTCGCTGCGGCGTATTGCCCAGTACGATTACTGGAGCGATCAGGTGCGTCGCTCGGTACTGATCGATTCAGGTGCAGACATACTTCTGTACGGTAATGCTGAGCGTGCCATTGTCGAGCTGACCCACGGACTTGCGCAGGGGCGCTCTATCGAAGACATGGCGGATCTGCGTGGTACCACAGTAGTGCGCGATGCTACGCCTGACGGCTGGACCGAGATTGATTCTACCCGCGTTGACTGGCCGGGGCAGATTGATCAGATTCCGAATCCGTACGAGATGAAGGACACCGAGAACATGTCCTGCAGCACCAATGGTTCTGAGGAAGAGGGCGCAGCAGAAGACAGTGACGTCATGCCGGTGAAGATCGTACCTATGCCGCTGCACCGTAAGGCAGACCTGGATCCTGACAAGACGGCGATCCGTTTGCCGTCGTTTGAGAAGGTACGTAACGACAGTGTGCTTTACGCCCACGCCTCCCGCGTACTGCATCAGGAGTCGAACCCCTACAACGCGCGGCCGCTGGTACAGCGCCATGGCACCAAAGAGATCTGGGTGAATCCGCCTCCGATTCCGCTTGAAACCGATGAAATGGATGGCGTATTCGGACGCCCGTATCAGCGTGTACCTCATCCAAGCTACGGTGATGCAAAGATCCCGGCGTACGAGATGATACGTTTCTCGGTCAACATCATGCGCGGTTGCTTTGGTGGCTGTACCTTCTGTTCTATTACGGAACACGAAGGGCGCATCATTCAGAGCCGCTCGCAGGAATCTGTCATTTCTGAAATCGAAGAAATACGCGACAAGGTGCCGGGCTTTACCGGCACGATTTCAGATCTGGGTGGCCCCACAGCCAATATGTACCACCTGACCTGTAAGAGTCAGGAGATTCTGAATAACTGCCGTCGCCTGAGCTGTGTCTACCCGGGTATCTGTAAGAACCTGAAAACCGACCACAGCGCCACGACTCAGCTGTACAGGGCCGCGCGGGCGCTGCCGGGTATCAAACGCATCGCTATCGCCTCGGGCCTGCGCTATGACCTCGCGGTGAAAGACCCTGAATATGTACGTGAACTGGTCACTCACCATGTGGGGGGATATCTGAAGATTGCCCCAGAGCACACAGAAATGAACGTGCTCAGTAAAATGATGAAGCCGGGCATGGGTACCTACGATGCCTTTAAGCGCATGTTTGATAAGTTCTCTAAAGAGGCGGGCAAAGAACAGTATCTGATCCCGTACTTTATTGCAGCGCATCCGGGCACTGAAACGAAAGACATGATGAATCTGGCCCTGTGGCTTAAGCGCAATAAGTTCCGGGTGGATCAGGTTCAGACCTTCTATCCATCACCGATGGCGCTGGCTACGGCCATGTACCATTCAGAGCGGGACCCACTCCACCGCATGAGCTATAAAGCGAAGAAGATGCATATTCCGCGGAATCTGGAAGAGCGTCGCCTGCAGAAAGCCTTCCTGCGTTATCACGACCCGAAAGGCTGGCCTGCACTGCGTACCGAGCTTAAGCGTATTGGTCGTCAGGACCTCATCGGAAGCGGCCCCAATGCTCTGATCCCAGCGGAAGAATATACCGGTCGTCGTCAGGGGGCGCGCCCCGGATTCAAGCCCCCAGGTAAGTCTGGCGCTGTTAAAAAGTCGTCCGGACCAAAGCGTCGTCGCTGATCTGTCTGTAAGCAAGTGTCGGTTTTCATCCCTCAGAATTGCAGGGGTGAGACCGGCCGGCTACTATCAGTGTCATGTCTGATATTTTCCGCGCACATTCCCGTTGTTTCGCCAGTTTTCTGCTGCTGCTTTTTGCGGTGCAGTGGTCTGCGCTTATTACGGATGACCTGGAGTCTTCTCTGGTCGTCACTGTGTCGGACGAGCACCATGTCAGTGACGCCTCTGGTGAGCACTCTGTCGGTTGCGACACCGATACAGAGTGTGATCACTGCTGCCAGTGCCATAATCATGGCAGCCACATCACATTACCCGGATTTCCTTACGATACCGTCAGTCCCGCGCTGTTCAGCGAGTGTCCGCACAAGCGCGTGACGGGTTACTATTCGCTCTACCGCCCCGGAATCCATCGCCCTCCGATTGCCTGATCCGTCCTGAATTTATTTTATTCACTGACTGATACAGGAAATTTTTTATGTCCATTCTATCCACCGGAGCAAAAACTGCTGTCCGGTATACAGGGCTTCTGGCGTGCGTCTTTGGCCTGATGTTGTGTCGTGCCAGCCTGGCAGAGAACGACGCAGGGCCCCATAGCAACGCTCATCAGGAAGAGGCTCACGCATCTGAACATGATGAGCATGCGAGTGATCACGAAGACCACGAAGACCACGAAGACCAGGTCAATATCTCACCCGATATTGCAGAGCGGCTCGGTATTCAGCTCGATCAGGCTGGTCCCGCGACGCTGGTACGTCAGGTCACGTTGTTAGGTGAGCTGGTGTCACCGCCGGGTCATTCCGCCGAAGTGCGGGCGCGCTTTCCCGGTGTGGTGAAGCGTCTTTTTGCGAAAGAGGGTGATCAGGTCGAGGAGGGGGAACGGCTGGCCGTCGTCGAGTCTGACATCAGTCTGGGCGAATATGAAATTAACGCCCCGGTCTCTGGGCTGATTCAGCTGCGCTCGGCCAACGTCGGTGAGCTGACTGGCGCCGAAGGCTTATTCACGATCGTTTCCGACTCGTCTCTCTGGGCTGAGTTGAAGATCTTTTCTGCTGACCGCGATCACGTTCGCCAAGGGCAGCCGGTTACGGTCCGTCATCGTGGCCACCATCATGCCGGTCACATCCTTTCCGTTGGTCCGGGCGCTGGCCCTGTTCCATATCGGGTCGCCCGCGTTGGTCTGACCAATACCAGCAGTGATATGCAGCCCGGCGATATGGTCGATGCGGCGGTGGCAATTTCAGAAACGCCGGTAGCGCTCGCGGTAGAGCTTGAAGCCCTGCAATGGGCGGAAGGAAAGACTGTCGTTTTTATCCGTGAGGGCGAGAGTCGCTATGTTCCGCGGGCTGTCTCGATAGGACGTCGAGGAGCCGCTCAGGTCGAGATTCTCGATGGTATTGAAGCTGGTGAGACTTACGTTTCCGGCAGCAGCTATCTGCTACGTGCTGATCTGGAGAAATCCGGTGCGGCGCATCAGCACTGAGGAGGCGGTATGTTGAATGTCCTTTTACGCTTCTCGGTCGGGCAGCGATATCTGGTGCTGGGGCTGATGCTGGTGGTGACGGCCATTGGGCTCTGGAGTACGCAGTCACTGCCGGTCGATGCCGTGCCCGATATCACCAATGTGCAGGTTCAGATAAATACGGAGGCGCCGGGCTACACCCCCCGCCGAAGTTGAGCAACAGATTACCTGGCCGGTTGAAACCGCGCTGTACGGTGTGCCCGGGCTGGATTATACGCGCTCGTTGTCACGTTATGGGTTATCGCAGGTCACTGTGGTGTTTGAGGAGGGCACCGATCTGTTGCAGGCCCGGACGCTGATCAACGAGCGCCTGAGTGTCATCCGCAGTCAGTTGCCGCTGGGGTCAGAACCCGTGATGGGCCCTATGGCGACTGGTCTGGGCGAGATCTTTGTTTACGCCCTCAGTGCCACTCCGGATGCGCGTGATGAGCAGGGGCGGCCTTATACCCCCATGCGATTACGTGAACTGCAGGACTGGGTGTTGCGACCGCAGCTGGCACAGGTGAAAGGGGTGGTCGAAATCAACACAATGGGCGGCTACGAGCGTCAGATTCACGTCCTGCCTGATCCGCTGAAACTGCTTGAAACCGGTGTCCGCCATGATGACATCATCGCCGCTCTGGCGTCCGCCAGCCGTAACCTGGGGGCCGGCTATATTGAGCGCCAGGGGCAACAGTGGCTGGTCAGGACGCAGGGGCAGTTTGCCGATGTCGCCGCCATTGCCGAAACACCGGTAGGGCGTGTTGGTAACACCCCGCTCGCATTGCGCCATGTGGCCGACGTGATTGAGGGTAAAGAGCTGCGCACCGGCGCTGCGACCATGAATGGTCAGGAAACTGTCCTCGGTACCGCCATGATGCAGGTCGGCGAGAACCCTGCAGCGGTGGCGGCAGCGCTGGCCGACCGACTTGATGCTGCGCGCAGGTCACTTCCTCCCGGGGTGATCGCGGAGGTCGTGTACGACCGCACCGCACTGGTCGACCGCACGATTGCGACGGTGCGCAACAATCTGCTCGAAGGAGCGATTCTGGTCATCGCGGTGCTTTTCTGGTTGCTGGGGAATCTGCGTGCGGCGCTGATTACCGCACTGGTGATTCCTCTGGCGATGCTGGCAACCATCACAGGCATGGTGCGTACCGGTGTGTCTGCCAACCTGATGAGTCTGGGGGCGCTGGATTTTGGCTTAATTGTGGATGGTGCGGTCATCATTGTTGAAAACTGTTTGCGCCGGTTAGGAGAACATCAACGCCAGCAGGGCCAGAGACAGCCCCTGGCATTGGAGACCCGACTCCGGATCGTGTATCAGGCCACCGCCGAAGTCATCCGCCCGAGTCTGTTTGGCGTTGCCATCATCACGCTGGTTTATATCCCGCTGTTCAGCCTCAGTGGGGTTGAAGGAAAAATGTTCCATCCGATGGCGATTACGGTGGTCATGGCGCTCGTGGCCGCCATGCTGCTCTGTCTCACTTTTGTGCCCGCTGCGGTCGCCGTGTGTGTTAAGGGGGGCGTTGCTGAACATGAGAACGCCTCCGTAAAACGGATCAGGTCACTCTACCAACCGGCACTCGAGGCCGTGTTGAGGCAGCCCTCACGGGTTTTCCTGCCGGCACTTGCGCTGACGTTGGTGTGCGTGTGGCTGGCCAGTCGCATGGGCCAGGAGTTTATTCCGCAGCTTGACGAAGGAGACATCGCCTTACACGCCATGCGCATACCAGGGACCGGCCTGGAGCAGTCTGTGCAGATGCAGACCCTGGTGGAAGAGACTCTGCTGGCCTTTCCACAGGTCGCCCGGGTGTACTCAAAAACGGGTACGCCGGAAGTCGCCACGGACCCCATGCCACCGAATGTCAGCGATACCTTTGTGATGCTCCGGCCGAAGGCTGATTGGCCAGACCCAGAGTTAAGCAAAGAGGCGTTGATTCAAAACCTCCAGCAGGCTCTGGCACGCCTGCCCGGCAATAACTACGAATTCAGTCAGCCCATTGAAATGCGGTTCAATGAGCTGCTGTCGGGGGTGCGTTCCGACCTTGGAATTAAAGTCTTCGGTGATGATCACCAGGTGCTGGCGCAGAGCGCTGCCCGTATTCAGGCGATTGTCGCGACGATTCCCGGGGCGGCCGACGTGCGGGTCGAGCAGGTCAGTGGCCTGCCGGTGGTCAACCTGATACCTGACCAGAATGCCCTGTCGCGTTATGGACTGGGCGTGGCTGATCTGCAGGCGTTTGTGAGTACCAGTATTGGCGGCCGGGAGGCGGCCACTCTGTATGAAGGTGACCGGCGTTTTCCGGTGGTGGTGCGTCTGCCTGAAGACCGCCGTACCGATATCGACGCCCTGGAGCGTTTGCCCATGCCTCTGCCTGAGGGCGGTTATCTGCCGCTTTCCGAGCTGGCAGACATTGAGTTCACCTCAGCGCCTGCTCAGATCAGCCGCGAGAATGGCAAACGTCGGGTGGTCGTCAGTGCCAATGTAAGAGCCCGGGATCTGGGTGGCTTTGTGGACGAGGTTCAGCAACGTCTGACGCGCGAACTGACCTTACCGCCCGGCTACTGGCTGGAATACGGAGGCACCTTTGAGCAGCTCGAATCTGCATCGGCGCGTCTCAGCTGGGTGGTGCCCGCGACGTTGGCCGCGGTGCTTGCCTTGCTGGTGGTCGCGTTCGGTAGTCTTCGTGACGCACTGATCATCTTTACTGGGGTGCCACTGGCGCTGACCGGCGGAGTGCTCGCGCTCTGGCTCCGTGATATGCCGTTGTCCATTGCTGCAGGGGTGGGCTTTATTGCTCTGTCGGGCATTGCGGTGCTTAACGGTCTGGTGATGCTCAGTTTTATCCGCGAGTTACGTGCTCAGGGGCTGGGACTGGTTGAGGCCGTCACGCAGGGAGCACTGACCCGCCTGCGGCCGGTACTGATGACGGCGCTGGTGGCCAGCCTTGGCTTTGTGCCGATGGCCCTGAACACCACTGCCGGTGCGGAGGTGCAGCGACCGCTCGCGACCGTTGTGATTGGCGGCATACTGTCATCGACGCTACTGACCTTGTTCGTGCTCCCGGCGTTATACCGCTGGTGGTACAGCAGGGATTCTGTAACGGCTGGTAACGCTGACTAGGAAGCTAACGCCGCTCACTGCTATTCTGATCTGAGGCGAAGCAGGAGAGCGGCGATGCGTATTGGTGTACCGAAAGAGATCAAGGATCAGGAATACCGGGTCGGGCTGACGCCCGACAGCGTCAGAGAGCTGGTCCATCATGGCCACGAGGTCTTTGTCGAAACTCAGGCCGGACATGCGATCGGTTTTAATGATGAGCATTACCTCAGTAGCGGTGCGGAAGTGCTCGCAGATGCCGCAGAGGTCTTCGGTGCCGCCGAACTGATTGTCAAAGTGAAGGAGCCTCAGCCGCAGGAAGTCGCGTTGCTGACCCCTGAGCACACTCTTTTTACCTACCTCCATCTGGCGCCCGTTCCGGAACTGACTGATCTTTTAATCGCAAGTGGCGCGACGTCCATTGCCTATGAAACCGTAACCGACCATCAGGGGCGCCTGCCGCTGTTGGCTCCCATGTCTGAAATTGCCGGGCGCATGGCTGTACAGGCTGGTGCCCGTAGTCTCGAAATGGCCTGTGGTGGACGGGGTGTTCTGCTGGCTGGAGCGCCGGGAGTGCCTGCCGCCGACGTTCTGGTAATCGGAGCCGGCGTGGTGGGTACCAATGCGATGACTATCGCCATTGGTATGGGCGCTAAAGTGACGGTTATGGATAAATCTATGGCGCGGCTGCGTGAACTGGATCTGTTGTTCGGAAATCAGATACAGACCTTGTATTCGACGCGTACAGCACTTGATGAGCAGCTGCGGCACGCCGATCTGGTGATTGGTGCTGTGCTCGTTCCCGGAGAGTCTGCCCCGAAACTTATTACGCGTTCGCATCTGGAAACAATGAAGCGGGGTTCGGTTATTGTCGATGTGGCAATTGATCAGGGCGGGTGTGCTGAAACGTCGCGCGCGACTACGCACACTCAGCCTTTGTTTGTTGAAGAAGGCGTTGTTCATTACTGTGTGGCAAACATGCCGGGAGCCGTTGCCCGAAGTTCAACCCTTGCACTGAACAACGCGACCTTGCCTTTTGTTCTTGAGATCGCCAGGCAGGGGACAAGAGAAGCACTGTTGAATAATCACAATCTTTTAAATGGCCTGAGCACATATCGCGGTGAACTCGTTTCTCCCGAAGTCGCAGTAAGCCAGAAACGTTGTGCGTCTGACCGTCTCACCTTGCTGGCAAAAACGCGGTGAATTTTTTAAAACGCTGAACCACTTGTGTAATGAAGTGTCTATGGAACAGGTTTAATCACTCAGGAGAAACATCATGAAAAAGTTAATGTTCCCATTTGCACTGATCCTCTCTGCGTTCGCCCTCGCGGGTTGCGACGACGCAAAAGAAACAGCCCAGAACGCAGCAGCTACCGTCGAGGAAGCAACAGAAAACAGCGTTGACGCGGTGAAAAAAGCAGCCCGCGATGCCGCCGATGCTGCTGAAGAAATGACTGAAGAAGCGGGCGAAGCCACCGAAGAATTATTGCAGTCCGGGCAGAGCCCCGCTGAGAATGCGGTTGATGAAGTGGCCGATGCTGGCGAAGAAGTCGCGGACGAAGCTGCGGATGCCGCAGAAGAAACGAAGGAAGCTGCACAGCGCCTGAGTGATACTGAATAATCAGGCGCTATTTACCGCCGCTTATGCGGCGGTAAATACCGGAATAAACCGTAATAAAGCAGGGCGGTAACTCAGTGTCATTGCGGTCAGAAATGCGCAGAGTGCAATCAGCATAAACCACACCAGTACCGCCATCGACGGATGGTCCGCAACAAGGCATATCCCCCCAGAAACAAACACTGCCAGGTAGCCGGTGATACGGAGTTTTCCGGACGCAGGCTGACCTTTGTGAACCTGCCGCCAATGACTCGGAAGAGACAGAGCCAGCCATCCCATACCGAGAAACATCACCGCAGTTGCCACCACAAACAGAAGTGCATTACTCATAACCTACCTCTCTGGTTGCGGTATCAGTGGATAAATTTCTGGTCAGTGATTTATCCGGTTTCGGGGCCAGCTTACGGGCACTTACCCAGGCAATCGCAGCCGTAATCAACAGGCTGATATCTGTTCCGGCAACCGCGAGATAGCGCTCGGTGAAAAGCGTTTTAATCAGGTGGTCTCCGGTGGTCAGCCAGTTGGCAATCACTGCGGCAACCGCCAGTACTGTGATGGTCAGTGCCTGTTCGCGCCATGCTGGATTGCTCATTGCGCGTGCTACCGGGCTGCTTCGCCAGAGAGCATGCAGCAGCGTTAATCCCCATACGGAACAGAACACAATTTTTTCCCAGTCGCCTTTTCCACTTGTATCCGTTGGAATCAGACGGTTACTCAACAGCATAGCGCAGGCAGCAACCACAATACCGGTGACAGTGGCTACTGCAAATGCATCGGTCAGCCGGCTTCCCTGTGAACCTGCCCGTGCGTGCTGGGACTTGCGTTTTTCTACATAAAAAATAAAACCGGTAGCGATGCAGACACAACCAAGCAGCCCACCGAAAACATACAGCCAGCGCAGAAACCAGTGCTCAAAATGTTGCAGATGAAGTCCGGTGAGAAATTCGGCGGCCCCCTCTGCAAAAGAATGCGGTGGATCTTCGCGCAGCAGTTCACCTGTTGCCGCTTTGTAGTGGATGCCTTCGCCCACCAGAGCGACGCGGTCGCTGCCGGCCCGATAGATGCTCACATAACTGTTGAGATCACCGACATGAGTGACCATCAGAAAACCGACTTCTCCTGGCATACCCCGCTCAGACCAGCGATGCTTTGCATCTGCGATCATGGCATCAACAGATGCGATGTCAGCGTCAATGCCAGCCCGATCATGTGGCAGGCCCTTGTGAGATGCTTCGATTTCCTCTGACAATTCATGCAGCGGCTTCAGCATAGTGCTGTTGACCGGGAAATAGAAAAATGACGCAAAGATAATCAGACCAGTGATGGCGAAGAAAAAGTGAAACGGTAACGCAATCACACCCGACATATTATGTATATCCAGTGTTTTTCTCTGGGCACGTTTTGCCGGCCGGAATGTGAAGAATTCACGGAATATCCGCCGATGAATCCAGATGCCAGAAATCAGAGCAACTAACATAAAAAACGCCGCAAGACCGACGATGTAGTAGCCGATAAACTTCCACTCAAGATTCAGGCTGTAGTGCAAAGGGTAAAACCAGTCGCTACCAATCTTCAGGTGGTCGTCCGGCACCAGGCTTCCATCCCGCGGATCAATCGTCAGGTTGCCATGAATATGGTTATGTTCGTCAGCTTCTGCAGGGTGGGGAACCCGGAAGCCGACACCCATCCGCAGCACCGGATCGCGGTGGGTGGTATAGGCCCAGTATTCGTCTGGTGGGAGCTCTGTTCGTGGTGTCATATCACCGGCAGCCGGATCGTGATAGATCGGCATCAGCTGATTGTATTCCGCGACATCCGGTTCACTTTTCTCAAAAATACCCTTAAGCATGTTGTCGTATGAGGGCATAGGCTGAGGATCAAAGCGTGTTTCCGGAATCGCCCAGCGATCTATCTCGCGGTCAAACACTGACAGGCTGCCAAAGAAAAAGCAGACCATTAATACGAAACCGGCCAGGAGCCCCAGCCAGGTGTGGAGCCAGGCCATTGCCTGGCGAGTGTTTCCTGTCTGCATATTAAACTCCCGCCTGAACAATTGTGGCCTGCAGGTACCAGGCAGACAGGGTCATTAAAGTCCCACCGATAAATGAGACCGCCCGGCTCAGCCAGAAGCGCTGGCTCACAGCTATCCAGAAAAACATCAGCAGATATAAAGGAAAAGCGATCAGCAGTGCCCCGTGTTCAGCAGTGTGAAAATCCACACCGCTGAATACAGATCCTGTGATCGCCAGAGAAATAAAACCCCAGGTAAACAGATAGCCGCCCAGAAGGGCGGCCAGCACATTACTCAGTGGGTGACTGATTATGTGTTTCATTTAAGTTTGTTGTCCGGATCAGAACTCATAAGTCGCTGTTAAGGACACAGTGCGAGGCGAGCCGTACGCAATCTGACCGAAAGTACCGATATTGGTGTAGTAGGTTTCATCCGTCAGGTTGTCGATGTTCAGCTGAGTTGTGAATTCAGGCGTGACCTGATATTTCGCCATCAGGCTGACCAGAGCAAAGGCTTCCTGTTCTACGCGCTCGCTGGCACCACTGACTGGGTTAGTTGCCGTTGCGTAACTGTCACCTTCCCAGTTGACACCACCACCGACAGTGAAGGCACTCAGCTCACCTGGCAGTTGATAGCGGGTGTAGGTTTTCAGGATCTTACGTGGCTGTTCAGTGTTGATTTTCTCACCGTCGGCATCTTTAACTTCGTAAGAAGTAAAACCGACCTGTGCTTCCCAGTTTTCCATGACCTCACCGGTCACTTCAATTTCGTAGCCGCGGGAGGTCGCGCCTTCGGATTCTTTGTAAGCCTGATCTGTGGTGCCGGCCACCACGTTGGTGCCATCAGCAACCGCCAGGTTGTCCTGAACAGTGCGGAACAGGGCAAAAGACGCAATCATACGGTCGTCATTGAAGCCCGCTTTCATGCCCAGCTCTGCGCTACGGCCAACAATTGGGTCAAGGTGACTACCGTTCCTGTTACGCTCCTCCTGAGGTGTGAAAATCTCGGTGTAGCTTGCGTAACCCGTGAGGTCTTCTGTGAGGTTATAAAGCAGACCCAGATATGGGGTAACGATGCCTGTGTGTTCGATCACTTCAGCGTCGTTATATGCTGCTTCTTTGCGATCAACTTCCTGATCGGTAATACGGATGCCTGCAACGGTTGAGAAGCTGTCGCTAAACTGGATACGGGTAGAACCGTAGGCAGCCACCTGAGTGTCGGTGAACTCTTCATACAGGAAAGATTCACCCCAGACATGTTCCGGGTAGTCTTTGCCATCCCACGCATTAAAGTCATCAATAGGCTCAACAGAAGTAGCAAACGCGGAGTCAGAGGTGAAGTCACGAACGGAGCTGGAAATACCAAAAGACAGCGGCTGGTTATAGCCGAAAAGCTCGTAGGTCCCGGATATAAACAGGTCGACCATAGAGTAGCTGGTATCCGTGCTGAAGTTCCCTCCAGCATAAGGGAAGATCCCGGCACCTGTTTCTTTATCCGGGTTACCGTAAACGTAGAGCAGACGGGAATCGCCGGTATTGCTACCGTAATTCAGGCGTCCGTTGAGTGTCCAGGTATCGTCCAGGTTGTACTTCAGTTCAGCGAACACGTTGGTGTGCTGGGTGTTCCAGTACGCCCAGTCTGCAGAGGTTGTTTTAGAGCGGCTGTAATCGCTGCGGGTGCCGTCGCTGTACCAGCCAGGGATACCACCCCACGTAGGGGCATTGTTGGTGTTGTCCTGGTAGCTGGCGCCGACTGTCAGCAGGGTATTTTCGTTGAGGTCTGCTTCCGCCGTTACATAGACAACATTCTGTTCACTGTCGCCGATTTCACGGAAGGAGTCTTCTTCATTGTGCGCAACGACCGCACGGCCACGCAGGCTGCCTGACTGGTTCAGGCCCGAAGAGACGTCAACTTCTGCATTGCGTTCATTACGGCTACCCAGTGTCAGTTCTGCGGTGCCTTCGAATTCAGTGTTATCCGCACGTTTACGGATCAGGTTTACGGCTGCAGAAGGGTTACCACTGCCGGTGGTCAGACCCGTAGATCCTTTGATGACTTCTACCTGGTCGTAAATTGCGGTGTTGGCGGAGTTTTCGCCAGTGCCCCAGCCCGGATCGAACAGGGTTGGTACGCCATCAATCATGATGGTGTTGATTTCAAATCCACGGGAATAATAGTACTGACGGGCACTGTCATACTCTTTTACCGAGACACCTGACGTCTGGCTGAGTACGTCATTCAGGGTGTTGAGCTTCTGGTCCTGAATACGTTGTGTACTGAACACGCTGACTGTCTGAGGGGTTTCTCGTGCTTCCAGAGTCAGACCTGACGCCGAGCGGGAAATGTCAGCCTGGTACGCCTCTGCGTCGCGCTTGTCCCCGGATGTTTCAGCGGTTACCGAAAGTGCATCCAGCTGCATTACTTCTTCTGATTGCGCAGTGGCAGTGATGCCAACAGCCGTTCCCAGAAGGGCATAGCGAACACCTTTGGTAAGTTTTGACAACTGGCAGGGCAGTGATGAGGGTCGGCAACGATTCCTTAAATAAACAGCCACAAGATTAATTAATGATCAACCCGGTGTCTTTGTCTGGTATTGGGATTGGTATGTTAAACTCGATGTTGGGGACTTCCCGGTCCATATTCATTGAGTACGTTCCAAAACGATTGATATTGCCCCTGCGAAAAGGTGATGTCCCGGCAAGCACTTCGGGGTCAATCGGATAGCCCTCTTCTGCCAACTCCCCAAGCGCCTTTGTCATTGTCACCACGTTGTAAAGAATAATCATGTTGGCGACAAGATGATTATATTTGATGATTTTTTGCTGTTCGTGCCGAACGTTCTCCGCGATCAAGCCATCATTGCCAAACATCACCCACTGCAAGAAATCGTTAAATTCCTCACTTTTGCACGTCGCGGCCTGGATCATTTCCCTGATTTCAGCCTCCGCAATGTATTGCAGCAGGAAAACGGTCCGAACGACTCGACCGAGCTCTCGCAAAGCCAGGTAAAGCTTGTTTTTTCTGGAATAGGTTCCCAATCGTCGCAGAATGGTCGATGCGTTGATTCTTCCGGCTTTCACTGATAACGCAATGCGTAGCATATCGGGCAGACACGATTCGATCAGCTCCCACTTTATGGTGTCCTTGAACAAGGTATCGATATGCTTAAAGTGATCCTCTTTGCTGATCCGGTAGAGCTTCAGATGTTTAATGCCTCTAATCCTGGGCATCAGCTTGATGCCCAGCAGGTAAGCGAGCCCGAACACCGCTTCACTCTGGGATTGGGTATCTCCATGTATGGTATCGGGCTGAATGTCTGACTGATTTTTCAATAATCCATCGAGGATATACACGGCCTCATAAACACCACAGGGAATGAAGTGGCTGAATAACGCAATATAGGTATCAGACAAATGATAGTAGCCGAGGCCACCGGTACCCAAATACCGCAAATGGTGTTCACTCAAAAGATTTTGCTCGTAAAGATCCCATTTGGTGCCGTCGGCTGACGCCGTCTTGCCGGTACCCCAAATCTTCGGTAGGGAGAATCGATTGTAGGCATTGATGACCTTGGTAATGGCCTCATCGATCTTCTCCTCTGTCGAATGACGCAGGTTCAACCACGCAATCTGGCGACGGTTAATGCCCTCAATGGAACGGGAGGTTTGTGTGGGCCCCAGGTTGCAGCCGAAACAAAATAAGGTAACGATAAAGCGACGCTGATGATCGGTGAGTTTGGTTTCATGCCCCGATAATGGCTTGAAACCCTTGCTTAATCCCAGCCATTTTTCCATATCAATTAATACGTCGAGGATGCTGGTTTCCGACAGCCGGTCATCCAATGCACGATTGATTCTTTCCAGTGCGGCGGGAATGGGGTTGCGTTTAACGCGCTGAATGACCAACTCACCTTTTTCAATTCTGACCTGATCATTGCCCGGAAATTTTTTATCGGTTTCATTCGATGACTTTCTCAACCAACGTTTAAGTTCGGCAACAAGCGCTTTGGGGTCGGTAATGATGCCGGCCAGTTCACCGTACTCGGCGATCTGTTCGTGATACTCCTCCCAGCTCACCAACTGGTCTCTAAAATCGCCATATTTATCACTGCCCATGATCACCACGTCGCCAGACTTCAACTCCTGGGCCAGCGTTGTTAACAAGCAGAGTTCGAAATATTTTCGATGCACTTCCGTGTTGTTTCTGTTGCGGGTCGTTTTTCCAGTGACCAGTTTTAACCATTTATCGGGTATCCACGACAGATCAAGCGGCTCGCCCTTGGCATTCACGGCATCCAGAGTCGGCTTACGACTACGACGATGCCCCATGATTAAGGCCAGAGCATCGAGCGTCGATTGATCCTGAGTCGTCGATTGTAAATCCATGTGGGCAACGCAATCGAACAACAGAGCCCGCTTGCTCCGGTAGAGTGACAGCATAAAGGGCAGATAATTATTGTTGGCATAGGCCAACTGCTCGTCACAGCGCTTTTTAAGTTCGTCGGGTTCTCCCTGAAATGCCTGGGCAATCGCGTCGAGGCGCTCTATCTCGGTACCGGGAATCTGATACGCCTGGATAACATCCCGTAATGCCGCGATTAGAGCGTCAACCTGCTGAGTTTGTGAGAGCTGATGCTGTTTAAGGGCTTCATTGGCGTGATTGATCAGATTCTGGACGATACGGATAAAAATGTCGGCAATGTCATCAGAGGCTTTCCCTGTAACTGGCCAGAAACTGCGCCATGAGCCCGACCTCAGTGAAAAATCGCCGAACAAGGTGGAATGGGATATCCAGGGTAGACGTGTGACTTCCAATGATCAGAAAACCAATGTTACCGCTTCGGATTCTGACTAGGTGGTCAGATTTTGCAGTATGCCGCACTGCTCCACCGTGCGGTCGCTTGAGCAACTGCGGCGCAACGCTTTGAGTTGCCTACGCAATTGCGTCAGCTCGGCAATGCGGTCTTCCACTTGTTGAATATGGGCGTCCATCATCCGATTCACCTTATCACATTGCGCGCCAGGCGAGCGTTTGAGCGCCAATAGTTGACGGATTTCCTTCAAGCTGAGATCCAGACTGCGGCAGTGTTTAATGAACAGCAACAGGTCGACGGCCGCTTTGTCATACAAGCGAAAATTTCCCTCGGTGCGTTGGGTTGAGGGCAGCAGATTTTCTTTTTCATAATAACGGATCGTCTGTATTGAGCAGCCGGTAACGCTCGCCAATTCTCCTATTTTCATAACCACCAATTTCACTCTTGATTCTATAGTGACTATAGAATTTAAACTGCATAACCAGGAAAAAACAAGAGCGTTTTAATATGACTGAGCAATGCTGTGCTAGCTGTAACAGCGATGCACGAGACAACACACCACAGATTTCCGATGGCACAAGCGTCGTCCAAGGCGGCTATGTTAGCGAGTATCATGTCTCCAGGATGGACTGCCCTTCGGAGGAAGGCGTGATCCGCATGGCATTGGATAGTGTGGAACCCAAAGTAACGCTGGAATTTGATACCCCCAATCGCATAGTGCGTATCTTTCATGGGGATAATGCCGATGTGATTGAGGAACGGATGCACTCTGTTGGTTTGGGCGCTACGCTTGAAATCACATCACCCGTAGACAGTGATGCCATCGCCCAAGCACATGAAGATGCACAACAGGAGGCACAAAAAGAATCGGGTATTCTGAAATGGCTACTCGCCATCAACGGCATCATGTTTGTCATTGAAATCACCATCGGCTGGTGGGCGCAATCCACTGGCTTGATCGCCGATTCCCTGGACATGTTCGCTGATGCCGCCGTTTATGGCGTGGCGCTCTATGCCGTTGGGCGCAGCACTCGGTTGAAACTGCGCTCGGCACATTTTTCTGGCTGGTTGCAACTGATGTTGGCGTTTGGCGCTTTGAGTGAAGTTGTGCGGCGGTTTATGTTTGGCAGCGAGCCAGCGTCCGTCCTGATGATGAGTATGGGCCTGGCTGCTTTGGCGGCCAATGTGTTGTGCCTTGTGCTGATCGCCAAAAGCAGGAATCGTGGAGCGCATATGAAAGCCAGCTGGATATTCTCCGCCAACGACGTGATTGCCAATCTGGGGGTTATCCTGGCTGGTGGCCTGGTCGCCTGGACCGGTTCCCGCTATCCGGATCTGGTGATTGGTCTCATTATTGGCGTCGTTGTCCTAAACGGTGCACGACGTATTTTGCAGCTGAAATCCTGACCGGAAACGGTTTTGGTGAACTTTTCTATAATATGATAGTCTATGGCAGCTAGTGTTTTGAACCTGACAACATAAGGGCTCCACATTTCACATGAACATCCGCCATCATTTAACTTGTCTACTGGCTCTACTGATTGCCCTGCAATCCGTGGCTGCCATGGCGGACGTTCACCAGCTTCATCAATTCGGGACGGAGCACTTGGAATTCGACCATTCGCACCAATCCAGTGCCACTGATACTCAAAACGACAATCTGCTCGCCAAGCAGACACCCGATCAGCCCGGACAGTCTGTATATGACTGCCACCATTGCTGCCATTGTCATGGCCACGGCTCTGTCGTTCTGACCGGAGCCGCTTCACACTTGGCCAATTTATTCTCAGAAAACGGACAAGCCGACTATCAGGCCAACCTCACCTCTGGTATTCCCCCCTCTCTGTTTCGCCCTCCAATCGCCTGATCGCGCCTCAAAAGCACGTCATCAGTCGCTGTAGACTTGGGTTACAGCGAACAATTGGTATTTATTTTAGGGTGAAACATCATGAAACAGATCGCTATTGGGCTCGCGCTTG
>NZ_CATMFB010000008.1 GCF_950066645.1 uncultured Thalassolituus sp.
GTTGCGCAGGGTTCCGGAGGGCAGACGTCCGATGAGCGGGGCGGCCAGTTTATCAAGGCGCGCTTTGCCATCGATGGTGTCAAAGTCGACCTGTTGTTTCAGGTGCTCAAACAGAAACTCCGGCAGGTGCAGCGATTCATTCAGGCGCTTTTCAAATCCTGCTTTGCCTTCCTGACGCACCAGGGTGTCGGGGTCTTCGCCGTCAGGCAGAAACAGGAAGCGCGCCTGTACGCCATCGCTCAGTACGGGCAGAACGGTCTCCATGGCTCGTGCCGCTGCTGTGCGGCCAGCGTCGTCTCCGTCAAAGCAGAAAATCACTTCCGGGACGATTTTGAAGAGGCGTCGCAGATGGTGTTCGCTGGTCGCTGTGCCCAGGGTGGCAACCGCGTAGTGAATGCCGAACTCAGCCAGTGCGACGACGTCCATATAACCTTCGACGATGACGAAGCGAGTCAGTTTCTGGCGGATCTTGCGGGCCTCGTAGAGGCCGTACAGTTCGCGGTTTTTCTGGAATATAGGCGTTTCCGGAGAGTTCAGGTACTTAGGCTTTTCATCACCCAACACCCGACCTCCGAACGCAATATAACGGCCGCGGGCATCACGGATCGGAAACATGATGCGGTCACGGAAACGGTCGTAGGTGCGGCCATCTTCTTTTTCAATCAGCATGCCGCAGCTGACCAGCTCTTTGATGGCGTCTTTATCCTGGCCCAGTGTCTGCTGTAAGCCATCCCAGCCGGGTGGGGCGTAGCCAATACCGAAGAACTTCGCTGCTTTGCCGGAAAGTCCGCGTTTTTTCAGGTAGCGGATGGCCTTGTCTTTCTGCTCGTGCTCGCGCAGTTGCGTTTCGAAAAAGCGGCTGGAGGCTTCCATTCGCCTGAACAGCGCCTGGTGCTGCTGTTCCTGCTGGATCTCACGTTGACTGGCTGCTTCGCGGGGCACGTCCAGGTTGACCTGATCGGCGAGCTTCTCAACGGCATCGGGAAAGCTGAGTCCGTCGAACTCCATTACGAATTTGAGTGCAGTACCGGACGCGCCGCAGCCGAAGCAGTAATAGAACTGCTTGTCAGGGCTGACGGTAAAAGAGGGGGTGTTCTCGTTGTGGAAGGGACAGCAGGCGGAATAGTTTTTGCCGGTTTTCTTCAGTTTTACACGGCTATCCACCACGTCGATCACATCGACACGGGCGAGCAGTTCATCAATAAAGCTCTGTGGAATGCGGCCAGCCATCTGTTATCCAGTCTGAATTCGGATCTATTGTCGCCAGAAACGACAAAAGCGCCAATAACTTTCATTATTGGCGCTCTGTTGCAACTACCCTGGGGAGGTATCAGCCGAGTTGTGATTTCACCAGTTGACTGATTTGTGCCATGTCGGCACGACCTTGCACCTGTGGTTTGAGGATGCCCATTACTTTACCCATGTCCTGCATGCCTGCGGCACCGGACTGTGCAATGGCATCAGCCACCAGTCTGGCTAACTCTTCCTCACTCAGGGCTGCCGGCAGGAACTCGCTGATGACATCAATCTCAGCCTGTTCTTTTGCTGCCAGCTCCTCACGCCCGGCATCCATATACTGTGTAATGGAATCGCGGCGTTGCTTGCACATTTTGTCGAGGATCACGAGTGCACGTGCGTCATCGATCTCGATGCGCTCATCCACTTCGACTTTCTTGAACTCTGCCGTAATCAGACGAAGGGTGCCGAGGCGTTCCTTCTCTTTTGCACGCATCGCAGCCTTAACGGCTTCTTTGATGGTGGCGGTCAGGCTCATAGTACTATCCTCTCAGATGAATCGCTGTATCAGTACAGGCGGGTCATCTTACGCTGTTCACGCTGTACCTTTTTCAGGTGGCGCTTAACAGCAGCAGCGGCTTTACGCTTACGAACCCAGGTTGGCTTCTCGTAGTGTTCACGACGACGTACTTCAGACAGTACACCGGCCTTTTCACAAGCGCGCTTGAAGCGACGCAGAGCAACGTCAAATGGTTCGTTTTCTTTAACTTTTACAGCTGGCATCCAATCACCTACTTTTTAGTCAATTCGTTTCAGGGGAAATCACAGCCCCACTCAGAGGGCGGGCATTCTATAGTCTTTGATCCTGAAATGCAAAACTTAATAGCGCACACCATTGGCTGCCAGAAACCGCGGCGCTGAGCCCCTGAGACTGCGCTGGTCAGGCTGGGGTCACGGCAGTATCATTCGCCAATAGAGCGGTATCCCGGTGTTTCATCGGGAAGATATAACGACAGAGGTAGATATGCTGGTTCTGGGACTCGAAACCTCCTGTGACGAAACAGGAATCGCATTGTACGACACAGAGGCTGGGCTGTTGGCCCACCGGGTGTATTCGCAGATTGCAGTACATGCGGAGTACGGTGGTGTTGTTCCTGAGCTGGCTTCTCGGGATCACGTAAGAAAGAGCCTGCCGCTGATCCGTGAGGTGATGGCTGAAGCAGGTAAGCAACTCAGCGATCTCGATGGTATTGCGTATACCAGGGGCCCGGGTCTGGTCGGCGCCCTGCTCGTAGGCGCATGTCTGGGGCGGACACTGGCCTGGTCTCTGCAGATTCCCGGAGTGGGGGTCCATCATATGGAAGGCCACCTGCTCGCGCCTATGCTCGAAGAAGAAGCACCTGACTTTCCATTCCTGGCTCTGTTGGTCTCCGGTGGTCATACCCAGCTGGTTGAAGTGGATGCGATCGGTGAATATCACCTTCTGGGAGAGTCACTCGATGACGCCGCCGGTGAAGCCTTCGATAAAGCTGCCAAAATGATGGGACTGCCGTACCCCGGAGGTCCGGAACTCAGCCGCATGGCGGCAGAAGGCGACCCTGGTCGCTTTTCCTTCCCGCGTCCCATGACTGATCGCCCCGGTCTGGATTTCAGCTTCAGTGGTCTTAAGACCTTTACCCGTACAACGATTCTGAATTGTGCAGAAGATGGTGTGCTGTCTGAACAGGATAAAAAAGACATTGCGGCAGGTTTTCAGGCCGCTGTCGTGGATACGCTGGCGATCAAATGCAAGCGTGCGATGAAGCAGACAGGCGTTAAGCGACTGATTATTGCTGGCGGTGTAGGGGCTAACGCCTCACTGAGGGCGCGTCTGAAGGCGATGGCCGAAGAGCTGGGCGGGCGGGTGTATTACCCACGTCCCGAGCTCTGCACAGACAACGGCGCCATGATTGCGTATGCCGGTGCTCAGCGGTTGCTTGCGGGGGAAAGCTCCGAGTTGGCTGTTTCCTGTGTGCCGCGCTGGCCGATGACTGAACTCTCGCCGGTGCAGCCGCATGGATAAAGTCTTTATCCGGGGACTCAGAGTCGATGCGGTCATTGGTGTCTATGACTGGGAAAAGCAGGTGCGTCAGCCTCTGGTATTTGATCTCGAAATGGCCTGGGATATCCGTGTCGCAGCGCACACAGACGATCTCATGCATGCGCTGGATTATCAGGCAGTCACTGAGTACATCGAGCGTTTCGTCCGTGAGCAGCACTTTCAGTTACTGGAGTCTCTGCTGGAGCGCCTTGCCGAGGGGCTGCGTAAAGAGTTCGGCATGCCATGGCTGAAAATCCAGGTTGAGAAGCCTGCGGTGGTTCCTCAGGCAAGAGCCGTTGGGCTTTGCATCGAGCGTGGGGATAACTGATGGCGCTCGTGTATCTGGGCATAGGTGCAAACCTGGCTCCGGAACAGAACATATCAAACGGCCTGCAGCGCCTTGCGCAGGACGTCACGCTACTGCGGCTTTCCCCCTGTTATCGTTCTCCCGCCATTGGCTTTGATGGCCCTGACTTTATCAATCTGGTTGCTGAGGTGCGCACGGATAAGTCGGTCGGCGAGTTGTCTGCCAGTCTGAAGGCGCTTGAGCAGGAGTTTGGTCGCTCACCCGATGCGGTGAAATATTCTTCCCGCGCGCTGGATATCGATATTCTGATGGTCGACGAGCTGACTGGCGTGGTGGACAGTATTGAGCTGCCCCGTGCGGATATCTGGCGCTTTGCTTTTGTGCTCCGGCCTTTGCTGGATCTTCTGCCGGATGGTGAGTGCCCGCTTCATAAGCAACCGCTTACACACTACCTGCCTGCGGTTTCCAGCCAGGCGTTGTCCGTGTGTCAGGGGGACTGGCTGGTGTTGCCCGACGGATTACTGAAAGCGGATTAACGCTTCTTTCTTCCATGTGGTCAGGCTGGCCGTTCGCTTTTCTGCCAGCGCGGCCCGGATCGCTGGCCCCTGAACTCCCTCAGCGATGACATTCCGCGCGGTTATTTTCTGGGCTTCTGTCAGTGCCTCACGGACATAATCTGCCTGAGGATACGCGCAGTCTTCAAAGCCTGTGCGCCCCCGTGCGTCCGCGATACAGACCAACAGAAACTCCTCAAAGCGCTCAGGTTTGCGCCACACATCCAGTTGGTCAAAAACCTTCAGTAAGGTCTCGGGTCTCAGTTCAAACGCGCGGTGGATATGCGTGTGAAACTCACTGCTGAGCAGCGCGAGACTGGTCGGTTCGTTCGGACACTTCAGGCGCTGACACAGTTGCCTGATGGGCTTTATTCCCTTTTTTTCGTGGCCAAAATGTCTCGGCCACTCGCTGTCGGGCGTCAGGGCTTTGCCAAGATCGTGAATCAGTGCGGCCCAACGCACGCTGAGAGCAGAGCTCATCGGGACAGAGGCCTCCAGCGACAGGAGGGCGTGGCGACCGCAGTCGATCTCGGGATGGTATTTCTCTGGTTGAGGGACGCCAAACAGGGCATCCAGTTCAGGAAACCAGGCCGCCAGTGCACCGCATTCCCTCAATACCTGAAAATAGACCGCAGGCTGATCTTCCAGCAGCGCCCGTTGGGTCTCGGTCCATACCCGTTCTGCGACCAGATGCTCAAGTTCTCCGGCCTCAACCATGGTTTTCATCAGTGTGAGGGTTTCAGGAGCGACGCTGAAGCCCGCGTCGGCAAAGCGGGCGGCAAAGCGGGCTACCCTGAGTACCCGGAGAGGGTCTTCCTGAAATGCAGGGGATACATGCCTGAGCAGGCGGGCGTCAAGGTCGGCCTGGCCGTTATGCGGATCGATAATGCTTCCGTCATCCGCCTGAGCCATAGCATTGATGGTCAGATCACGACGCAGCAGATCGTCTTCGAGCGTCACCCCGGATGAAAAATCGCAGACAAATCCCTGGTAGCCTTTTCCGCTTTTTCTTTCTGTCCGGGCCAGTGCATATTCTTCGTGCGTTTCCGGGTGGAGGAACACAGGAAAATCTGCCCCGACCTGCTCGTAGCCGAGTTTGATCATGTCTTCGGGGGTGGCACCGGTGACGACCCAGTCATTATCTTTGACGGGGCGGCCGAGCAAGTGATCGCGGACTGCGCCACCAACGAGATATACCTGCATGTCTGTTTCTCCAACGAAAAAAGCCGCAGCGCCTCTTCAGACGCTGCGGCTTCAGTGTACCTGCCAGGGCAGAGGCTTAGAAGTAGAAGCCTGTCTCCAGCGCGATGCCCAGTTCTTTCTCGGGCTTGGAAATATCCATCATGGCGGCAAGATCAAAATGGATGCCAAACGGTGACACACCCGCGCCCAGCGAAACAACATTGCTGTCTGCCGCGAGGTTAGTACGCAGACCCGCGCGGACCTGTGCCCAACCAAAGGCGTCCATTTCACCACCGACTGAGAGGTACTGAGTCGGATCTTCAAAGGCCAGAGCCTCGTTTTCTGTCAGGTCGAGGTCAGCCGCGACGTTATACCAACCGCCTTCATAGGCGATACCTGCGCGGAGTTTCGGTTTGATACTTACTTTACCGCCTTCAGCAATCTGGCCATCAGCATCACCGTCAACTGCAACGGCGGCGTATTCAAAATCTTTGCTGATCAGATCCTGAATGACGACGCCAACGCGCATTTTATGCGCGGCGTCGATGTAGAAGGAGGTGCCGATGTCCATATTGATGTGGTTCTCGGTCAGTTCAGAATCTTCCAGCTCAACTTCCTCGGCATTGTCCTCTTCATTCACCTGGCCAACGTAGTGGTATGTCGCGACCTGCTGCAGTTTCGGAGTAACACCCACTGCAAAGGTTTTGCCTGATACCTGGAATTCACGTGACAGGCTCAGCCCGACTTCGGCAATGCCGATTGCGACGATCTCATACTGAGAATCAAAGACTGGCTCGGAAGCGTCGTTCGAGATCTCACCGTTTTCAAAGATGCTGATGTTACCAGCCGCCGTCTGTACCGGATCTGAGGTGTAGGTGTTTACTTCATCTACGGCAGCTTTGGTGTCACTGAGGTCGGCTGCAGTGGCTGACCCGGCGTCTACTTTGTCTGCCAGTTCATCAACGCTGTCAGTAATACCATTTGAGGTGTCGAGGTAACCTGATGCTGCAGTGCCGTATGCGCTCAGAAGGTTGGCATCATTGCCGCTGAACAGAATACGCCCTGAAGCATTAACATCGGCGCGGAAGCTGACAGCAGCAGCCAGCTGTTTACCCGGAAGTGCGACTGCACCGCCCAGTCCCAGGCGCGCCCGCAACGGGTTACCTGAAATACTCTTCAGGCTGTCGATCATGTCGTCTGTGGCTGAATTAACTTCCTGGAGTTCGGTATTTGCTGTGCTGATGCTGTCGCCGAAAGTGGCATTGTCAGCACGCAGGTCTGCGGCCTTTTGGGAGTTGGTCCGGCCATCGACGTCGTCCATACTTTCAATCTGAGCGCCCAGTTGTTCGGCGGCCGCCGTCATATTTTCTACGGCCTTGTTGAAGTTGACGGGCTCTGATGCGCCGCGGTCTTCGAAGGCAGCGTCAATACGCGGAATAATATCTTCATCCAGCTTTGTGGCCTCGTCTTCCAGGCCTGCCTCGTCTGCCAGGTTGACGCCAAGCTGCGGAAACAACAGAGCGAAGTTATCACCCTTACGTGCCTGCGACAGCAGAGATGGGTTGTAAGCTGGAGCGTGGGCCAGCCTGGCGCTTGCAACACCGGTGTTCCCCATTGCCAGACCGCGGGCATCCATCGGCATGTAAGGGGTTGCGTACGACTGGGCACAGAGGGCAGAGACGGTCGCTGCCAGAAGAGAACGTTTTAACATGTGGGGAATCCTTTGAAACACCATAGGAAGATGTAACTAAGCGTAGTCGGGTTTTTTTTGTTTGTTGTAAAAACCTGCAACCACATGTAATGTCATTTAACTCACATATTCTGAACGCTGGAACTAATGCAAAACGCACAACGTAAACCCATGAACATGATGATGGCGACTGCCCCGGCAGCCGTTCGTTGTGTCGTGCGTGCCCGTGCGATTCGCATCTCTATGCGGCCAGAAGAATGAGATAATCAATTACAGAATTCTCAGGAAAAGGCCGCAACAGCGGCCTTTTTTATTGGCCGCCCGCGGTAAACATGGAGCGGACAATGCAACTTATTTCAGCGTATTTAATGGTGGTGTTGATATGGTCATCAACACCTGTCGCTATTCAGTTCAGCCTGACAGGGCTGGAGTTCTTCACTGCCCTCAGTCTGCGTATGTGGGCCAGTGCAGTTCTCTCTCTGTTGCTGGTGGCCGCTTTCCGTCAGCGCCTGACGCTCAGCCGGCAGGCGCTTGTCAGTTATGTCGCGGGCAGTGTGGGCATCTACGGTGCCATGATGGCGGTGTACTGGGGAGCGGCTTACATTCCTTCCGGACTGATTTCGGTCATCTATGGTCTGGCACCTATGCTGGCGGGCGCTCTGGGTTACGTATGGCTGAAAGAGCGTGAACTGACACCTGCCAGAATTATCGCCTTACTGATCGCGCTATGCGGGCTGGCGGTGGTGGTTTCTGCACGCACTTCTCTGGACGGGCTGGCCTGGCGTGGGATTGCCGGTGCTTTACTGTCCGTGATCTTTTTTGCTGTCAGCGCGGTATGGGTCAAACAGGCGAATGCCGGACTGCATCCGGTCGTTCAGACCAGCGGGACCTTGTGGGTTTCATCCCTGATGTATCTTATTACCGTCCCTGTCTTTGGTTTTCACTGGCCAGAGACCTGGCAGCCGCAGGCCGTCGGTGCCATCAGTTATCTGGTGATCTGTGGATCACTGCTGGCATTTGTTCTTTATTTCTACATTCTCCGGCACTTGCCAACGTCCCGGGTGACACTGATTACTCTGATGGCACCGGCACTGGCAATGTTGTGGGGCTATATTCTGAAAGACGAGCGGCTCCAGCTGTCTACCTTTGCTGGTGCGCTGGTGTTGCTTTCTGGCCTGGCGATGTATCAGTGGCACCATGGGTTTGACCGGTTTCTGCGGAAAATTGCCCGTGGCGTTACAAAGAAAGAACAAAAATCTACGACAGAGTGCCCTTAAATTTTCACAGTATCTGCCGATAGACAGGTTATATCCCTGTCTGTCGGAGTTCAGATATGAAATTCAGAGTAACGTTTGCGGGTGTCAGCCTGCTGTCAGCAGGATTGCTGACCGGTTGTGCCGGCCCGGTACTGGAAGAGCAGAATGCGGCCGAGTCCCCCGAGGCATTTTTTCAGCCCGTCGAGCAGGAAATTGATCCTGTTGCCCCTATGGTTCTGCGCGTCGTGGGTTATGGTGCCGTCGATGTTGAAAGTAAAAAGCCGGAGGTGCAGAAGCGCCTGATGGCCATCCGCGCCTCTAAGATGGATGCTTTCCGGGCCATGGCTGAGCGTGTCTACGGCACCTCAGTGCAGGGCAGCACCACCGTTCGCGATATGGTGGTTCAGAATGACCGTTTCCGCAGCTATGTCGAAACCTATATGCACGGTGCCCGCGTTGTATCGACGGATGTTATGCCGGACGGCAGTGTTGAAACTGTGTTGGAAATGATTATCGACCAGGGCTTCCGCAACTGTCTTCAGACCCAGGATAACCAGCGGTTTAATGTTGACTGCCGGGTGCCGCTGGGTGGACAGAGCACCCGTCATTTTGCCGCGTCGCAGCGCAACCGTGTGAAAGGCGAAGCGGCCATGCCTGAGAGCGGATTCTACTTTATTGAGTGATGGAGGTTGCTATGCGCTGGCTAGCTATTTTCTGCGCCATAACTCTGCCGGTACAGGCAGCGGTTGTTGAAGTCACCGGTCGCGCCGCAATCTCTGGTGCGCCGTCTCTTGCCCGTGAAGAGGCCATGAAAGATGCACTGCATCAGGCAAGCCTGCAGGCGACAGCTCAGGTGAGTGGTATGCAGCTGATGACTGATGGTGTTATCACCGAAGAACAGCTATCGGTTCAGACCCGCGCCAGCGTCAGTGACGTAGAAGTTCTCCATGAAGATATCCATGACGGCGTGTACGAGGTCGCCATCAGGGCTGATGTGCAGGAAGCTGATATGTGTCCGGGCCAGACTCAGGCGTACCGTAAGGCAATCGCCGTCGCCGGGTTCGGTCTGGCTCGCCCTGAGCAGGCAACGTATGGACGCCTTGAAAATGTCGAGCAGGAATTACCACGCTGGCTAGCATCGCAGTTGAATGGGCAGGGCCAGGTACATGCTCTTGATGCGACACGCATCAGCCTTTATCAGGACCCCCGCCGTGCGCCCTCAGCAGAAACCGCACAGCAGCGATTGACCACGTCGGTGGCTCTGGCAACGCAGTTGGGTGCGCAGTATGTTGTCTCGGGCGTGGTTCGTGACATGGCAGTGCATAAGGCAGATGACGGGTTTTCGCTGGCCCGCCTCAGTGGGCTGAGCCGCAAGGGGCAGGCCCGGGATTTCGTGATGGATGTGTTTGTTCATGATGGGCTGAGTGGCGCGATGTTATTTCAGCGCACTTATCGCACAGAAGGTGAATGGGACGCCGGTCGCACGCAGAAAGTCGGATTCGCGACGCCGGATTTCTGGGACACCAGCTATGGTGCACAGGTACAGAAAGTCTTAGCCAGAGCGGCGGGCGACGTGAACGAAGCGCTGCGTTGCCAGCCATTTATGGCGCGCATTGTGAAGGCCCGTGGCAACCGGCTGCACATTGAGGCGAGTGCAGGTGCCGGAATCCGTCCGGGAGATACGTTTAAAGTCTACCGCACAGGGACACTCTATAATCTGGATCTGGAGCCACGCACCGAACTTACTGATATGGCTGCTGAGGCAGTGGTCCGTCAGGTGCAGCCACAGTTTATTATTGCTGACCTGAAAAAGCCGGTTGAGTATCTGGCGATTCAGCGGGATGACATGGTGATTGCCTGGTAAAACAGCCTGTAACAAGTAAAAAGAGAAGCGCCCGGTCCGGGCGCTTTTTTTTACAGATCGACGGAGACGGACGGGCAACTCATGCGACTGAGCATTTTGTCGCCATCCCAGCTTTCGAGATGGACGTCGAAGCCCCAGAGGGTGTGCAGATGTTTCAGTACTTCGTAGGTATCCTGTGATAAGGGCATACTGTTCTGTTGAGTGTGCTTGAGTGTGATCGAGCGGTCTCCTTCGACATCGACATAGGTGACCTGAATATTAGGCTCCCTGACGGACAGGTCATACTGACGTGCAAGTGTTTCCCGCAGTTTCCGGTAACCCTGCTCGTTGTGGATGGCCGTAACCCGGTAGTGATCCTTTTCGTCGTCATCATAAATGCTGAAAAGATGGAATTCGCGCATCAGGTTCGGTGACAGATACTGCTGAATAAAACTTTCGTCTTTAAAATCCCGCATCGCAAAATGCAGGGTTTCAAGCCAGTCTTTTCCGGCGATATCGGGAAACCATTCGCGATCTTCATCGGTGGGGTTTTCGCAGATACGCTTAATATCCCTGAACATGTTAAAGCCCAGAGCGTATGGATTGATGCCACTGAAATACGGTGAGTCGAACCCCGGCTGATATACCACGTTGGTGTGCGAGGTCAGAAACTCCATCATAAAACCTTCATTGACCTTGCCTTCATCGTACAGATGATTGAGCAGGGTGTAGTGCCAGAAGGTTGCCCAGCCTTCATTCATCACCTGTGTCTGACGCTGGGGATAAAAATACTGCGAAATTTTTCGCACGATTCTGACCAGCTCGCGCTGCCAGGGTTCTAGCAGGGGCGCATTTTTCTCGATGAAGTAGAGCAGGTTTTCCTGAGGCTCCGACGGAAACTGGCGACGTCGTTTCGGGGCCTGATCCTTTTTCTTGACGGGTAGGGTGCGCCACAGGTCGTTCAGCTGCTGCTGGCGGATTTCTTCTCGCTCTTCCTGTCGCATACGTTCTTCTGCTGCAGAAATAGGCTTCGGCCGGCGATAGCGGTCAACGCCAAAGTTCTGCAGGGCGTGACAGGCGTCGAGTACCTGTTCGACTTCGTCCTGACCGTAACGCTCTTCGCATTTGCGGACATAGTTTTTGGCGAACACCAGGTAATCGATGATTGATCCGGCATCTGTCCAGGTTCTGAACAGGTAGTTGTTCTTGAAGAAGGAATTGTGTCCGTAGCAGGCATGAGCAATCACCAGCGCCTGCATCGGCAGCGTGTTTTCTTCCATCAGGTAAGCAATACAGGGGTTCGAATTAATGACGATCTCATAGGCCAGCCCCATCTGACCGCGTTGGTAGCCCTTCTGAGTTGCCAGAAACTGTTTACCGTATGACCAGTGGTTATAACCGATAGGCATCCCTACGGATGAATACGCATCCATCATCTGCTCTGCGCTGATGACCTCAATCTGGTTGGGGTAGGTATCCAGCCCGTAGTGGGCTGCGACTCTTGCGATTTCCTGGTCATACTCCTGCAGAAGTTCGAACGTCCAGTCGGAATCGGTGGAGATATACTGACTCATACAGCCTCCTCATACTGCTCTTTCGCAAAGAGTTCGCGGAAGACAGGGAAGATATCCTCAGGTCCACGGATCTGAGCCATCGCAAATTGCTTTTTATAACTGCTTCTGACGGTCTGGTAAGCCTCCCAGAGTGCCTGATGTTGGTTCGGGGTAATTTCGATGTAGGAGAAGTACTGAACCAGTGGCAGTAATTCCTCGGTCAGAATTTTTGAGCACAAAGGTGAGTCGTCATCCCAGTTATCACCGTCGGAAGCCTGAGCTGCGTAAATGTTCCAGTCTCCTTGGTTGTAGCGTTCCGTAACGATCTGATGCATGAGTTTAAGTGCACTGGATACTATGGTTCCGCCGGTTTCACGCGAATAAAAGAATTCCTGCTCGTCCACTTCTTTAGCGCTGGTGTGATGGCGGATAAACACAATTTCAATATGTTCGTAGTTCTTTTCAAGAAACAGATACAGCAGCAGATAGAAGCGTTTCGCAATGTCCTTAACATCCTGCGTCATGGAGCCGGATACATCCATTAAACAGAACATCACCGCTTTGCTGGTGGGGGTCGGGACTTTAACCTGATTACGGTAGCGCAGGTCAATGTCATCCAGAAACGGAATCAGTTTCAGGCGGCGTTCAATATCGGCGATGCTCTCCTGCAGCTCGCTGATCAGACTGGCGTTTCCCGCCGCTTCTGCGTCTGCCAGCTGCGCCTGAAGTTCTTTGAGTTTGCGTCGCTTTCCTGCACCCATGCCGATTCTCCGGGCATGAGCATTGCGCATGGATTTGACTACGGAAAGGTTGTTCGGTGTGCCCTCTGAGACAAAGCCTGCCCGCCGTGTCTTGAAATTCTTAGTCTGTGCCAGAGACTTCTTCACCATGTTAGGAAGTGCGAGGTCATCAAAAATATAATTCAGAAACTCGTCTTTGGTGATATAGAAAGAAAAGTCTTCTTCCCCCTCTCCCTGATTACTGGCTTGTCCGCTGCCCTGACCACCGCCACCCTGTTGAGGTTTTTCCAGTTCATCGCCGGTATCAAATTGCTTATTACCAGGATATACGCGGGTCTGTTTACCGCCAGAGCCGTGGCTGATCCGTGGCTCGTGAGTGTTTTTGGTGGGAATACTGATCTGTTCGCCTCTGTCCATATCTGTGATGGAGCGACGGTTTACTGCATCGGCTACCGCTTCTTTGATATGCGAGCGATAACGACGGAGAAAGCGCTGGCGATTGACCATGCTCTTGTTTTTGCCGTTCAGACGTCGATCTATGATATATGACATCTAAATCCCCCTTGTTGAATCCGGAACGCTGCGCAGGGCAGTGGCGGTTGCCCGCCACTGCATCGTATTACTGCGATTTACGTACGCGCAGATACCACTCGGAAAGCAGTCGGACCTGCTTCTCGGTATATCCACGCTCGGTCATGCGGGCAACGAAATCATCGTGTTTTTTCTGATCTTCGTTGGACGACTTGGCCGAGAAGGAAATGACCGGCAGAAGGTCTTCCGTATTCGAGAACATTTTCTTCTCGATGACAGAGCGCATCTTTTCGTACGACTGCCAGCTGGGGTTATTACCATTATTGTTCGCGCGGGCGCGCAGAACGAAATTAACAATTTCGTTGCGGAAGTCTTTCGGATTACTGATGCCCGCTGATTTTTCGATTTTTTCCAGTTCTTCGTTGATGGAAGCACGATCCAGCATTTCTCCGGTTTCCGGATCACGGTATTCCTGATCCTGAATCCAGAAATCAGCGTACGTCACATAGCGATCAAAGATATTCTGGCCGTACTCGGCATAGGACTCGAGGTAAGCGGTCTGAATTTCTTTGCCGATAAAGTCGACGTACTCTGCTGCCAGATACTCCTTCAGATAATTGAGATAGCGGTTCTGTGTTTCTTCCGGGTATTGTTCCTGCTCAATAGCCTGTTCCAGTACATAAAGCAGGTGCACGGGATTGGCCGCGACCTCCGTCGAGTCGAAGTTGAATACCTTGGACAGAATCTTGAAGGCAAAGCGGGTAGAAATACCATTCATCCCTTCATCTACGCCGGCACTGTCACGGTACTCCTGAATCGACTTGGCCTTCGGATCGGTGTCTTTCAGGTTTTCGCCGTTGTATACCCGCATTTTTGAATAAACGCTGGAGTTTTCAGGGACCTTCAGGCGAGAAAGCACGGTGAATTTCGCCAGCATGGAAAGCGTATCCGGTGCACAGGGCGCTTCGGATAATGAGCTGCCTTGCAGCAGTTTTTCGTAAATGCTGACTTCTTCATTCACCCGCAGACAATAAGGTACTTTAACGATATATACCCGGTCGAGGAATGCCTCGTTGTTTTTGTTGTTGCGGAAGGCCTGCCACTCCGATTCGTTAGAGTGCGCAAGAATGACGCCTTCGAATGGCATGGCGCCCATCCCTTCTGTGCCGTTGTAGTTTCCTTCCTGTGTGGCGGTCAGGAGTGGGTGCAATACCTTGATAGGGGCTTTGAACATTTCCACGAATTCCATCAGGCCCTGGTTTGCACGGCAGAGGGCTCCGGAATAGGAATAGGCGTCGGGATCATCCTGAGCAAAGTCTTCAAGCTTGCGGATATCGACTTTACCGACCAGCGAGGAAATATCCTGGTTGTTTTCGTCGCCCGGCTCCGTTTTGGCAACGCCTATCTGATCAAGTACCGATGGATAAAGCTTCACGACTTCAAACTTGCTGATATCGCCGCCCAGTTCATGCAGGCGTTTTACCGCCCAGGGGGACATCACGCGTCCGAGATAGCGGCGTGGGATTCCATAGTCTTCTTCAAGAATCTCACCATCTTCGGTCGGGTCGAACAGACCCAGGGGCGATTCAAAGACCGGTGAGCCCTTGATGGCGTAGAAAGGAACGGCCTGTATCAGCAGCTTAAGGCGTTCGGCCAATGATGATTTACCACCACCCACGGGCCCCAGCAGATACAGTATCTGCTTGCGCTCTTCCAGTCCCTGAGCGGCGTGACGGAAGTAGGCCACGATATTTTCGACCGCTTCCTCCATGCCGTAAAACTCGGAGAAGGCTGGATAGCGTTTAATGACCTTGTTGGAGAAAATTCTGCTGAGACGCAGGTCTTTCGATGTGTCGATGATTTCTGGTTCGCCGATGGCCGTCAGCATGCGTTCTGCTGCCGAGGCATAGACGGTGGGATCCTGTTTGCACAGATCAAGGTAATCCTGAAGGCTCATTACCTCTTCCTGTGTCTGGCGGTAGCGGTCCTGAAAACGGCTGAATACGCTCATGGTGCACCCCTTATCGATAGTTCCGGTGATCGTTCCTGACTACATAAAACCCTGTGAAATTCTTCTGTTCTGTATGACCAGTATGGCCCCTAATGGTTGCTGTTGACCAGATAGTTTCAATTTAGCTGAAATTCTGACGCCTGTTTAACAGTATGCACGGGTCGTGCCTGCTTGCACTCACAGTCGCTGTCCAATGTGATCAAATCCGCGTTTCTGAAAATAAAAAAGCCCGCACAGTGCGGGCTTTTCATGGGGGCAGACGCGCTCAGGATTCACAAAGCTCAGGTACTGCCATTTTCCACATTTCATAACCCCCATCGAGGCTGTAAACCTCGGTAAAGCCCTGAGCGGCAAAGAACTGTGCCGCCTGTTGGCTGGAGTTGCCGTGATAACAACATACGATCAGGGGGGCATCTTTCTGAGATTCATTAATAAAACTGCCCACAGTGTCGTTATCAACGTTGAGGGCGCCCCGCATACGTCCTGCCTGAAAACTCATGGCATCACGGATGTCTGCGATACGGGTGGCCGGGTTATCGAGCAGGGTTTTCGCTTCGGCTATGTTGATTCTCTGAAACTGCATGCTGAGTCCTCGTTATTCACGTGCGTCGACCTGAAAGCGCTGGCCGTCTTCAAGTCGTAGTGCGGTTAATTTAGCGCCCCAGACGCAACCTGTGTCCAGCGCCCAGACGTTTTCGGTATCGGTCTCACCTTCCAGAGCTGCCCAATGTCCGAACAGCAGGCGTTTATGGCGTGTTTTGCGCGACGGGTGACGGAACCAGGGGAAGAAGCCTTCCGGTGCGGCTCCCGCTCCCTCCTTGGTGACCAGATCAAGCCGGCCAGAGGCATCGATAAAGCGCATCCGGGTCAGATAGTTGACGATAACCCGCAGCCTGTCAGGGCCGGTAAGGGTGTTATCCCAGACGTCTGGCTGATTACCGTACATGTGTTCGAAAAATGACTGGCAGTCGTTCTGCAGGACAGCTTCGACCTCCTGGGCGAGCTTGCGGGCTTTGCGGGCGCTCCACATTGGGGGCACACCGGCATGGCTCATGCACCAATTGAGGGCGGCGTCATAGTGAACCAGAGGCTGATGTCTGAGCCAGTCCATCAATGAGTCGCGGTCAGGCGCTTCCAGTATGTCTGAAATGGTGTCACTCCCCCGGGGACTGGCGTGGCCGAAATGGATCGCCAGCAGGTGCAGGTCATGGTTACCAAGCACTGTCTGGCCACGGTGACCCAGGTCGCGGACGAAACGGAGGCATTCGAGGGATTGCGGGCCACGGTTAACGAGATCGCCACAGAACCAGAGATGATCCTGCGTCGGATCAAACTTCAGTTTACTGAGCAGGCGCTGCAGAGGTTCATAGCAGCCCTGCAGGTCTCCGATCGCATACGTGGCCATGTCAGTTCAGCGCGTTGGGTGCAGCTAACGTGAAGACCGGTATGGTGGCGTGAAAAAGAGTGCCATCGTCAGCCTCCATCACGTAGTAACCGCGCATGCTGCCAACCCGGGTGCTGAGCACTGATCCGGAGGAATATCGATAGGTTTCACCGGGCTCTATGGTGGGTTGTTCACCAACCACGCCTTCGCCTTTTACTTCCTGGACGTCGGCGTTGCCGTTCGCAATAAACCAGTGACGGCTGCGCAGTGTTGCTGCCTGATCGCCGTCGTTACGAATGCGGATGTGGTAAGCAAAAACGAAGCGGTCTTCTTCGGGAATTGACTGCTCGTCAAGGTATTCGGTATCGACGCTGACTACGATGCTGTCATCAAGACTCATTCCGGTTCTCCGCCAGGTTCAGATCGACGACCTTGTCGGCAATACGCACGTAGTCTGCCAGCGTCAGATTTTCGGGGCGCAGACCGGTATCAATACCAATTTCCTGCAATAGCTCAGCGCTGATGAGGTTTTTCAGGGTATTGCGGATCGTCTTCCGTCTCATGTTAAACGCTTCCCGGACGACGCGCTCAAGGGTTTTGTGATCTTTGGCCGGGTGCGGTAACTCATTGTAGGGCACCAGGCGGACGATCGCAGAATCAACTTTCGGAGGTGGATTGAAAGACCCCGGGCCGACGATAAACAGAGGTTCGACCTTACAGAAGTACTGCGCCATGATACTCAGGCGGCCATAGTCACCGCTGCCCGGCGTTGCTGCCAGTCGTTCTACTACCTCTTTCTGCAGCATAAAGTGCATGTCCTGCACCATGGCGTAATGGCTGAGAAAATGAAAAATCAGAGGGGTCGAGATGTTGTAAGGCAGGTTACCGACAATCCGCAGTTGCTGACCTGGCTCGAGTATCGTACTGAAATCGAACTTCAGAGCATCGCCTTCATGAATACGGAAGTCGGGATAGTTGAAGAACTTGGTGCGCAGGATAGGGATGAGGTCCCGGTCGAGTTCTACAACGTCCAGTTTGCCGCTCGCTTCCAGCAGGGGTTCGGTGATGGCACCCATACCCGGGCCGATCTCCACGAGACAGTCGGTTGGCTTAGGGGAGATGGCTTTCACGATTTTGCCGATCACGTACTGATCGTGCAGGAAGTTCTGACCAAAACGTTTACGGGCTTTGTGCCCATGTGCCTTAGGCGTGTGTTTACTCATGCGGATGTCTTCTGTCTGTGGCTGGCCATCTGTTCGGCCACCCGGATAGCGGTGATCAGACTGCCACTGTCGGCTTTTCCCGATCCCGCAAGATCCAGCGCAGTACCGTGGTCGACCGACGTGCGGATCACAGGCATGCCCAGGGTGATGTTTGCAGCGCGCCCGAAGCCATGAAACTTAAGAACGGGCAGCCCCTGGTCATGATACATGGCCAGAGCCGCATCGGCGTGCTGCAGGTGTTTGGGGGTGAACAGGGTGTCTGCAGGCAGAGGACCACTGAGATTGAGCCCCTCTGCTCTCAGTTCTTCCAGCGCTGGAATAATCGTGTCGATTTCTTCCCGCCCGAGGTGGCCGTCTTCACCGGCGTGAGGGTTGAGCCCGGCTACCAGAATGTGTGGCTGAGCGACGCCGAAGTACTGTTTCAGGTCGTTGTTCAGAATACGGCTGACCCGCTTGATCCGGTCGGCGCTGCAGGCGTCTGCAACGTCGCGTAACGGCAGGTGCGTTGTCACCAGAGCCACCCGGAGATCTTCCGTCGCCAGCATCATCACGACTTCCTCTACGCCGCAATGGTCGCGGAAGTATTCGGTATGACCACTGAAGGGAACTCCGGCGTCGTTAATAACGCCCTTATGCACTGGCGCCGTGACAATGGCATCCCAGCGACCGTCCAGCGCGCCCTCGGCAGCAATGCGCAGGGTTTCCAGTACGTAGCGGCCATTTGCTGTATTCAGCTGGCCTGCTAGGGCGGGAGCTTCCAGAGCGACTGGCATCACGGTGAGCGTGCCTGCTGGGGAAGGTGTGCTGGTACGAGCCTGGTCATAGGTGCGCAGTGTCAGGGGCAGTCCCAACTGCTCAGCCCGCGCCGACAGCAGATCCGGGTCGGCTATCACAACGAGTTCAGAAGTCTGTGCCTGTTGCGCAATGGCAACACACAGGTCCGGGCCGATGCCTGCAGGTTCTCCGGCAGTAATCGCCAGCCGCAGGGTCACAGGCTTTCCTTGAGATCGACGTAGGCTTCTGAGCGGATCTTACGCAGCCAGATAGGCAGTTCTTCATCGAAACGACGCGCATACAACATCTGGCGCACCTGATTTCGTTGCACTTCTTCGCCAATGTCTGCGTCACGGCGTTCTGTTACCTGAAGCACGTGCCAGCCGAACTGGCTGCGGATCGGAGAACTGATATCTCCGGTTGCCGTCGTCTGCATCGCATCTTCAAATTCAGGCACCATCTCGCCCGGAGATACCCAGCCGAGATCGCCACCACTGGCACCGCTGCCAGGGTCATCGCTGTATTCTTTTGCAAGGGCGGTGAAATCCGCTCCCGCTGACAGCTGTTCGTACAGCTGGTCGATCAGGGCTTTGGTCTGTTCTTCGTCGCGGACTTCGTTCGGCTGAACCAGAATATGACGTACCTTCGCCTGCTCAATCATCTGTGTGCTGCCGCCGCGTTTATCTTCCAGTTTGATAATGTGGAATCCACTGGCGGTGCGGATTGGCTCAGATATATCACCGATGGCCATTTTTGGGGTCACCTCGGCAAAAATCGAGGGCAACTGACCTTCTTTTCTCCAGCCCATATCGCCACCATTCAGTGCGGTGCGGCCACTGGATTCTGCCATGGCTACCCGGCTGAACTCAGCGCCTTTGCGCAGCTCTGCAACCAGGTCACGGGATTTCTTTTCCGCCGCCTGATAGTCATCAGCGCTGGCTCCTGACGGGACGGTTATCAGAATGTGACGCAGACGATATTCTGCAGCCGAGGCCATACGGCCGATGTCCGAAGCGAGAAAGTAGTCGACGTCCTGGTCCGTGATCTGAATGCGCTCGCCGACCTGGTATTGTTGTACCCGGCTGATGCGCATTTCGTTACGGATCTGTTCACGGGCAAAGTTGAATGAGACGCCTTCTTTCACCATCGCCTGCTGAAACTCGCCCAGCGTCATGTTGTTCTGACCGGCGATGCGGGACATAGCGTCGTTCAGCTGCGATTCGCTGATGCGTATACCGGCGCGGTCAGCCATCTGTAACTGAACACTCTCTGTGATCATGCGCTCCAGCACCTGCTCACGCAGCGCGGCACTGTCGGGCATGTCTTTATCGCGGTTCTGTACCCGGACGCTTTCCATCCGCTGGCTCAGTTCGCTCTCCATGATGATGTCATCGTCAACGATGGCAACCACCCGGTCGAGCAGTTGGGGAGCGGCATTTACCATACCCGTCAGGAGCATGGCGGTGGTCAGGGTCATCAGTCGTTTAAAAATCATGGTAACGGCGTCTTGTATATCCATAGATGCTTTCGCCCAGCAGTTGGTCGGTGCCACTGCCGAGTGTTGTCAGGCCTTTCAGCTGAATACTGAGCATCCAACCGAAGCGTTTTTCTGTTGTGAACTCACCACTGCTGCGCGGTGAGGTTTCCCGATACATAAACTGAGCGCGCCAGCAGCAGCTCTGATATTCGAGCCCTGCGAGCAATTCCAGTACCTGGTCCTCCGGCTGGGGCTCATCATCACTGTAGGATTTCAGATCCCGCAGCTGACGACCGAACAGGGCCCAGTGGTCATTGAGTGCCCAGAATGCACCGGCATCCAGCTGCTTGGTGTTGTAGTCAACATCGGAGTCACTATCGCGATAGTTTACCTCAGTACTGCTGATGCTCAGCATGTGATTGCTGTCATCGCCGTAGCGCACACCGTAGCGCTGTTGTCGTGCATAGTCCTGATATGGGTCCCACTCAATAAAAGAGAAGACAGACCAGTCGGCCATTGGGTTCCACTCTGCTTCGGCGAGGGTGCTGGACGTGGCCCTGCTGAGGAATTCTGTTTCCGTTTCGTTCAGTGTGACGCGGCGGTCTTCGAAATACCAGATACGGCCCGCCGAGGCCCGGAACTGCTCCAGACCGTCGTCCCGGATGAAGCGGGTAGTTACCCCGGCACTGATCTGATTCAGGTCGGCCAGTCTGTCCCCTCCGGTAAAACGATCACCAGTGAACAGACTGGAGAAGGTGACGCTGGTTGCCTTGGTGTCGAAGCCTGGTACATCGTTCTGGCCGCTAACGTAGGGGCTGTGCACGTAAAACAGCCGGGGTTCCAGTGTCTGGGTATAGCCTTGCTGCAGTGCTGTGAACTCCCGTTCGAACACCAGTGTGCCATCAAGGCTCAGCCGTGCGGCGCCAAAGTCGGGTGCGAGGTCGACGCTGTCGACGTCTTCGTCGTAGAGCCGGTAACTGCGGTAGCGGTATTCCGCTTTCGGCGTCAGATTCCCGAACGGCCAGGTCATAGGGTAGGCGATAGCGGTGTCAGACAGCAGCCGGTCGCCGTTCAGTGCCTCAAAGCCGCTGAGAGTTTGTGTTGAACCATTGATCGTTTCTTCGCTCTTGCGGGCAAAGCGGGTGGTCTGTAGCGTTTGGCTGAATGTCCAGGAGTCGCCTGTGTCTGGTGTCAGGCTAATGGTGGCCTGGGGCAGGCGGCGGTAGGGTCGGTTCACTAGCGCGATGGTTTCATCAATCGTCTGATAGCTTTCCGCGAGCGCGGTAAAGCTGACCTGTGACGCCTTGTAGTTTATCTGTGCGCGACTGGGCAGATGCGTGGTGCGGTCAACCGCAGCCGAAGGATTCATATCACTGAAGTAGTCCTCGTCTGACACCCGGTTATAGACCCAGCTATGGCTCCAGCGGCTGCCGAAGGTGCCTGCCTGCTGGTAGTTGATCAGCCAGCGCTCATCCTCCAGCTCTTCGTCATTACCCAGATAACCGTAATTCAGCTCGCCCTCGCCAAGCAGGCGGGTTTTGTGTCGCAGCTGATTCTCCCAGAGCAATCCGTGATCCAGTACGTGGTGGGGAGTGATGGTTGCGTCCAGATTGGGTGCAAGATTCAGATAGAACGGCAGCTGAATGTCTTCGGCCTGTCCCATGCCATTGATCGCAATGGTCGGGTCTAGGAAGCCGGTCAGGCGGCGATCATCAATCGGGAACCGGTAGTACGGAATATAAAACACCGGTACTTCACGTATGCGCAGACGGGTGTGCCAGGCGGTGCCAAACCCGGAATCCTGGTCCAGAGTCAGCTCACTGGCCGCAATGTCCCAGTCGTTTTTTCCTGGCTCACAGAATGTCAGAGTGGCCTGTTGTAGCTCCAGCCTGCCTTCGGCGGGGGTCTGTATCGCGGCTGCCGTACCGCGGAGGTGACGCTCTGCAATCACGTAGGCGCTGTCGCGTATATTCAGCTCGCCGCCGGCCTCATCGAAATCTGCCTGATCTCCGCTCAGAGTCAGGTCCGGAGTGCGGACGACCACATTGCCGCGGAAATTCGCGCGCCGGCTTTCCGCTTCCCAGAAGGCTTCGTCACTGGTCAGAAGCTGCTGCTTCTGCTGGAACTCGACATTCCCGGACAAAGTCATTCCGCCGTTCAGCACCAGTTCGCCTTCGTCGGCGGTTGCTTCGATGCGATCGCTGTCTAAAGGCGTGATGACTGGCGACAGGTAGTCACCCCGGCAGAACGCAGGCAGCCTTTCCTGGTGTTCAGGAGGCAACTGATCGCGAGGGGTCCAGCCCAGAGCTTCATAGTTGAAGCCCGCAGCGGTAGTCACAGGGCTGAAAAAGGCCAGCCCTGAAATCAGTAGCATTGGCCCGCTTCTCAGGCTGATAATCGGGAGTGCTTTCATGAGCAGCGGCAAGCGCGTATCCGGTCTGAATTGTGATTGTGATATTGTAACGCGCATTATACCTGCTGAAAGGTGCGCATGGGCGCACAATTCTAGAACGACTGACACTGAGAGGCCAGCATGGATCAGCGACGGGAGTCCCTCGCGCTTTGGGCCGCAGAAAATATCCTGCGCCTGACCGGTATTGAAGCCGGCAATCAACTGGAAGTGGTATCGGGTGACGCCAGCTTCCGCCGCTATTTCCGCTTACGTCATCAGGACAGGCACTGGATCTGTGTTGATGCCCCGGCAGACAAAGAAGATAACCCAAGGTTTGTGCGCATCGCACAGGCCTGGCGCTCGGGTGGTGTACACGTTCCTGAGGTTCTGGCTACGGACTACGCGCAGGGCTTTATGTTGCTGGAAGACTTTGGTGATTGCCTTCTGTGGCCCGCCTTACACGCCGATGAGAGCAGCGAAGCGACAGTTGCCGAGCTCTACCAGCGAGCCATTCAGGAACTGTTCAGTATCCAGTCGCTGAACGGCGGAGATCTCCCACTGTACGACCGGGCTCTGCTGGAGCAGGAATGTAACCTCTTTATCGACTGGTTATGCGATAAACAGCTGTCGCTTGATCTCAAGGCAGACGACCGTCGTGTGCTGGAAGGTTTCCGGGAAGTGCTGGTGGCTAACGCCCTGTCGCAGCCTCAGGTTGCTGTGCACCGCGATTATCACTCCCGCAATCTTATGTTGTGTGACGATGGACGTATCGGGGTCATTGATTTTCAGGACGCTGTGAAAGGTCCGGCGACTTACGATCTGGTGTCTTTGTTGCGTGACTGTTACGTCCGTTGGCCTGCCCATCTGGTTGAAGAGTTGGCTGTCCGCTATTGGAAACAGGCAAGAAAGCTCGGTATCTGGCCGGGCGATTGGGAAGATTTTCACCGTGCATTTGATTTCATGGGGATGCAGAGGCACATGAAAGCGGCGGGCATTTTCGCGCGACTGAATCTGCGCGATGGCAAGCCGGTGTATCTTGATAGCATACCTAACACCTGTCAGTACCTGCGCGACGTGGCAGGGCGTTATCCGGAACTGGACGAGTTTGTGCGCTGGTACGATCAACGTTTTGCTCCTGCGCTCCCGGGCCTGAATCAATGAAAGCAATGATTCTTGCTGCCGGTCGCGGTACCCGGATGGCTCCCCTGACAGATCATTGTCCTAAACCACTGATCCCACTCTCTGGTAAGCCTTTGATTATTCATCACCTGGAGAAACTCAGCGCAGCTGGCTTTCGCGAGGTTGTGATCAATCATGCTTGGCTCGGAGAACAGATCGAAGAGGCGCTCGGCGACGGCAGTACCTGGGGGCTCAGAATATGTTATTCGGCCGAAACGGAAGCTCTGGAGACCGGCGGGGGAGTGCATAAAGCGTTACCTCTGCTGGGTGATGCTCCCTTTCTTCTTATTAACGGTGATGTCTGGACGGACTGGGATTATCAGTCAGCACTCAATACTGAGCTCGGACACGCACTGGCACACCTCTGGTTAGCGGATAATCCGGATCATAATCCAGAGGGGGATTTTGCCCTCGAAGCCGGGCAGGTTGTTGATCGCCGGGCAATGACGTTCAGTGGCATCAGTGTACTCAGTCCGGAGCTCTGGAAAGGGGCGTCTGCCGGAGCGTATCCTCTGGCGCCTATGCTGCGTCAGGCCATGGCACAAGAACGGGTGACCGGCGAGCCGCTGAATGCGGACTGGGTTGATGTTGGTACGCCTCAGCGTCTGGCGGCGCTTGAGGTGCGGTTACAGGCAGGCTGAAGATGAAACCCTTGTCAGATTCTAACCGTCAGTGGACGGGTAAAGCGGTTGGAGCCGGCCTTGGTTTTCTCGGGGGCGGGCCATTCGGGCTAATCGTTGGAGCTATTGCCGGACACCTGTTCGACAGAGTCATTGAAAAAAGTCGGCAGGGTGAACGTGGCAGTCTGGCGCAGGAGCATATCAGTGCGCTTTTCCGGATCATGGGGCATCTGGCGAAAGCCGACGGGCGGATCTCGGAAGCCGAAATCGAGGCGGCCGGGAAAATAATGGATGGCCTGAACCTGAACGGTGAGCGCCGTCAGATGGCCATTGCGTTGTTTGGTCAGGGAAAGCAGGCCGACTATCGGCTGAAACCTGATGTCGATCGCCTTGAAGCTACCTTGCCGGTAGCGCAGCATGAGGGTTTTATTGAGCTGCTGCTCCAGGTTGCCTATGCAGACGGAAAGCTGCAGCGTGCAGAGAAAAAGATCCTGCGGGCTCTGACTGATGCGTTTGATATCCCCCCTTATCGGTTCTTCTGGCTGAAGCAGAGGGTTAAGGGAGAGAAAGGCTGGAGTGGGCTGGCGCCAAAAACGGAAAAAGCCCGGAAGCAGAAGGTCAGGATGCCTATCATCAGTCGGGATCTCAGACGGGCGTATTCTGTTCTTGGGCTTCAGCCGGAAGCCACTGATGACGAGCTGAAAAAGGCATATCGTCGTCTGATGAGTGAATATCACCCCGACAAGCTTCAGGCGCGGAGGGCTTCTGAAGCAGAAATGAAGAGTGCGAAAGAAAAGGCTCAGCAGATCCAGAACGCCTACAACCTGATCCGCAAACAGCGTGCTAGTGGTCGTTAACCCGGCCACGTAGCGACTTGATCTGACCGCGTTGGGTCTTTGTATCCACCCGTCGCTTCTGAGACGCACGGGTCGGGCGCGTAGCTACCCGGGGCTTATCGCGATGCAGTCCCTGTCGGATAAAGCGAGCCAGACGCAGCAGTGCATCCTCGCGGTTCTTCTCCTGAGTCCTGAACTGTTGGGCTTTTATTACCAGGCAGCCGTCTTTTGTCAGACGCTGGTCGTCGCTGGCGAGCAGCCTTTCCCGTAACTCGTCAGAAATCTGGGGGCAGTTAAGGTTAAAACGGAGGTGAATGGCCGACGATACCTTGTTGACGTTCTGGCCACCGGCGCCCTGAGCCCGGATCGCTTTCAGCTCAATGTATTGCCATGGGATGATCAGTTGGTTGCTGATCCTGAGTCCTGCTTCATTCATCATGAGGCTACCTTAACATCTGCCAGGTAGAAGGCAATTGCGTGAAAATGGCAGTATGCACCGGCAATTACAAATACGTGCCAGATCTCATGAAAACCCACCCAGCGAGGCCAGGGGTTGGGCCATTTGAGCGCGTAGACGACCGCGCCAGCGCTGTAGGCGACACCGCCATAGAAAACCCACTTAAGTGCGCCATACGGTACGTGTTCCATGGCCGGGCTGTAGGCAAACACAATCAGCCAGCCCATCCCGAGATAGATAACAGTGGATAACCATCGAGGAGCGGTTATCCAGAACACCTTCAGAGCCACACCTGCCAGGGCCAGACTCCAGACGCTGGCAAATAAAATCCAGCCGGTCGTACCATGGAGAGGAATCAGGCAGAATGGCGTATAAGTGCCTGCGATCAGAAGAAAAATTGCAATGTGATCGATGCGTTTCAGCCAGAGAATGACCGGCTCAGGAGCATGAATCAGGTGATACAGGCTGCTGGCAGAGAACATCAGCAGCAGTGTTGTACCAAAGATGCTGAAGGCCACCATATGCCAGATATCACCGTGCACGGCGGCCTGAGCGACCAGTATGCAAAGGGCTACGATAGCGAACAGAGCGCCAGCCAGGTGGCTGAGGCCACTGACGGGGTCACGGAAAACTGAGTGCACGTCGGACACCACACAGATAAAACAATACCTTACGCTATGCTTGATACAGAAGAAACCTCAGTTCAGGAGCGGGCGGTGACCCGCTGGTGGCTGTATCTGATTGAGACCCGGCTTGGCCAGCTCTACTGTGGCATTACGACGGATGTTGAGCGCCGGCTGGCAGAGCATAGCGCCGGGCGGGGGGCAAAGTTTCTCCGGGGGAAGAGTCCGTTGAATCTCCGCTTTTCACTGGAGCTGGGAGATAAGAGCACAGCACTGCGCGCAGAGATTCGGGTAAAGCGCCTGACACGGAGAGAGAAAGACCGGCTGATTCGCGGTGATGTGGCCATTTTAAGGAAAATTCAGGCCACATGACCTGAACTGTAACAATTCCCTGTCACATTACTGTCTTACTAACGTCACAGATTGACCATTATTTACGCCACTGGCGGCATCTGCGATTAAAATTTATCCGGGCTGCAGGTATGATGGTCCACCGATACACGGACAGATACTAATAATATGTTGCGCGCTACATGGGCTGCGAAGTGGTACCTCATACTGGGGCTGCTGGCCTTTCTGATTATTCTGCTGGTGAATACTCCGATTCATTTTGTCTGGCAGTACGTTGAACGTTCGGCGTCCGGGCTGCCTGTGCGCATTTCACAACCCGCGGGTACTCTCTGGGATGGACAGGCCCGTCTGATGACTCCTCAGTCCGGAAATATTGATGTTCACTGGACGTTATCTCCTTTGTCTCTTCTGACCGGCACGGCTGCTCTGAATCTGGTTGCGAGTGGAGAACATCTGAACCTGGAAGGTGAAGCCCGCGCAGGTGGGATCTTCTCAGGGGGGCTGCCCGAAACAATCGCCGTATCAGGCCTCTCCGGGTTCCTTGATGGTGAGGGGTTGTCTCCTTACCTGATGTCTGTCCAGACGACTCTGACAGGCGACTTTACGCTGAGTGGCGTGAATGCGGATTTCTCGCTGGCAGACAAATCGCTGAATTCAGCCTCGGGCCAGCTGGTGTATTCAGGTGGGCGTCTTGAAGCGCCGGTTCAGCGTCAACGGATATCGACAGATCTGCCTATGTTGATCGCTGATGTCGTGACCGAAGGTGACAGATTTCTGGTACCCGTTAAAACGGAAGAAGGCCAGCCCCTGGGCGAGTTGTTCCTGCAGAACGATGGATGGGGTGGCGTCAGCGTTCTTAAGCGTGCACTGGATGTCGTAGGCCAGCCTTGGCCGGATAAGCAGGCTACGGCGGATACCGTTGTCTTTGAAGTGTCACAGAAGATTCTATAATCTGAGCGTTTTTTATCAGGACTATTAAGTGAGTGAGCAGACCCCGGTAATCCTGCCCTGGCAGAAGTGGACACTACGTTTAGGCCGCGTTGTATTGACGCTGGTGGTAGCGTGGCTGCTTGCCCACATCGTCTGGATGCTGGTGGCTCCAGAGCCTGTTTACCTGCCCGAACCGGCGCGTGGCGGTAATCAGCCTGCGGCCGTGGCTACTCTGAGCTCCGCCAGCGTTCATCTGTTTGGTGAGGTGGGGGTCGAACCCGTACAGGCCGTTCAGGAAGTTGATGCGCCAGATACCCGGCTGCGCCTGGAACTGCTGGGGGTTATGCAGGCGAGTATTCCTGAGGTGTCGAGTGCGATCATCGCTCAGAAAGGTGGTACAGGCGAGTTTTACCGCGTCGGTGATGTGATTCAGGGGCGTACTAAGCTTGCCAGTGTGTTTGTCGATAAAGTGTTACTGGATACCGCAGGTAAGCTGGAAACACTGAAGTTTGAGGAGTTTTCCAGTCGCGGAGTCGGCGTGTCTGCGTCAGCAAGAGATGAGCCCGACCCACGGGATGTCCGGGATGCAAAAGTTTCGAGCCTGCGCGACAGGTTCAGCCGCATCCGCAGACCGTCTGATTTTATGAGCATCGCCAGTGACGCCGCTCAGCAGAATCCGGAAGAGGTCATCATGGGATTGGGGCTTGAGCCCATTGGTGTTGGTGAAGGTTATGCCGTGACCCCGGGGTCCGTTCTGCTACAGGCAGGAATGAAGCCCGGTGACGTGCTGCTGTCAGTGAACGGACAGTCGCTGGGGGATTCAGGCAGTGATCAGGCGCTTCTGCAGCAGGTCATGTCAGAAGGCCGGGCACAGATCGAAGTACAGCGTGGTAACAGCCGCTTTATGATTAATCAGAGTTTTGGAGCACAGAATTAATGTTGTTCAGACGTTGGATACTGGCGCTGGTACTGACTTTCAGTACGGTAGCGCCGCTGCACGCTGAAGACAGTTGGCAGATTAACCTGAAAGACGCAGATATTGAGGCGTTTATCAGTCAGGTGGCTGACATCACGGGTAAGAGTTTCGTACTGGATCCCCGCGTAAAAGGAAAGGTCAGCGTACTGTCGAGCGAGCCAATGAATCAGGAAGGAGTGTATGAACTCTTCCTGTCCGTGTTGCAGATTCACGGTCTGGCAGCGGTCCCGGCGGGCGATGTCACTCTGATCATTCAGCAGAACGATGTTAAGCAGGCGGGGCGTAGTCTCGACGACAAGGCGGCGATTGACAGTCAGGAGCTGCTGACCAAGGTCATCATGATCAAGAATACGCCAGCGCTGGATCTGGTGCCTATTCTGCGTCCTCTGGTGGCTAAGTACGGTCATCTGGCCGGTGTGAAGTCTGCTAATGCGCTGATCATCTCTGATCACAGCATCAACATTAACCGAATCGAAGAAATCATTGATCGCTTGGACCGCTCTGGCTCAGAAGAGCTTGAGGTCGTGCAACTGAAAGAAGCCTGGGTTGGTAATGTAGTAACTATGCTTCAGAGCCTCGACCCTTCAAAGGTGTCGCAGGGCAATGCCGATGATAACGCTACCTCAGGCAGTATCCGTGTGGTCGCTGACGAGCGCAGTAACCGACTGATTATCAAAGGCGAAAAGACCGCCCGGGAACGTATCCGTAAACTGATTGAGCAGCTCGATCAGCCTTCCTACTTCAGTGGCAGCGCTCAGGTGATCCGTCTGCAGTATGCCAACGCAGAAAAACTTGCCGAGATGCTGAAGAGTCTTATGAGCGAAGGGACTGCGGGCAAAGATGAAGCGCAGGTGAAAGGCAATGTAGGCATCCATGCGGATACCGAGCTGAATGCGCTGGTAGTTCGCGCCGAGCCTTCCGTCATGAAAGAGATTCAGGAGCTTGTTGGCTCACTGGATGTACGTCGTGCACAGGTGCTGATTGAGTCGGCCATTGTCGAAGTGACGGGTGATGTGACGCAGGCCCTGGGGGTTCAGTGGGCGAAGGGTGACCTGGATGCGCCGGTTGCAGGCACGAATTTCAGTAATGCTGGCCCGTCGTTAGCGAGTATTGCAACTGGCGTTGCCAGTGGTGATTACAGCAGCGCAGTAGGGAGCGGTCTCACCCTTGGTGGTTTCGCAGAATCCGGCGGTGACGTCGATTTCGGCGTCGTTATCCAGGCTCTGAAAAGCAACACGGCGACGAATCTGTTATCAACGCCAAGTATCATGACGCTTGATAACCAGGAAGCTGAGATTATTGTGGGTCAGAACGTACCTTTTGTTACGGGCTCCACCGCGTCCAGCAGTAACAGCAACCCCTTCACCACCATTACCCGTGAAGACGTCGGTGTGACACTGAAAGTGATTCCTCACATTCATGACGGTGAGGCGATCCGCCTTGAGGTGGAGGCAACCGCTGAATCTGTGTCATCGACGACAGTGTCCGGAAGTGCTGACCTCATCACCAACAAGCGTTCGATCAAAACGATGATTCTGTCTGAAAACGAAGAAACGATTGTTCTGGGTGGTCTGATCCGGGATGACGTTCGTGAAGTCGTTTCTAAGGTGCCTCTGCTGGGAGATATTCCACTGCTGGGCTGGCTGTTCCGTTCCAAGAGCGTGGAGTCGGTTAAGAGCAACCTGATGGTATTCCTGCGTCCGACGATCGTCAGTGATGCTGGTGTTGCACGTAATCTGACGCAGGAAAAGTTTGACGGTATCTGGGAATTCACTCTCTCGGGCGAGCTGGCTGAAGAAGATAAATCCGTACAGATGAACAACCTGTTTAAGGGACTGCCTCTTAAACGATAAGCTCTGCTTAGCGGGCCAGAAGCAACGGATTCAGGCCCGCTTGTCTCATCAGATCGCACAGCCCGATCAGTGGAAGCCCGATAAGGCTGTTGGCGTCTCTACCTTCCAATGCAGAAAACAGATTGATCCCCAATCCTTCGACTTTGAAACTACCAGCGCAATCTAACGGCTGTTCAATGTTTATGTAGTGTCTCAGTTCTTCATCCGTCAGCGTTCTGAAATGCACATGAAAAGGCTCCACCATCTGGTATTGTGCACCTGTCTGGCTGTTGTACAGGCACAGGCCTGTCAGAAACGTAACACGCCTTCCCTGAACGGATCTGAGTTGCTCTAACGCTTTTTCGCTGGTGCCGGGTTTTCCTGTGATTTTGCCATCGAGCAGACAGGTCTGGTCACTTCCGATGATCCAGTGACTGGGATAAACAGTCGATAGTGCCCGGGCTTTTTCAGCGGCGAGCCGGTTCACGTAGTCTTCGGCGGTTTCTTCCCTGAGTGGGGTTTCGTCAATGTCCGGCGAGGCCTGAGAAAACTCCAGCTGGAGTTGCTTTAACAGGGCCGCGCGATATCGCGAACCTGATGCGAGTACAAGTGGAAGCGTCATAATCTGTATCCATAAAAAAAGGGGCCGGAGCCCCTTTTTCTGACTGAACTGGTCTGAACTTACTTAGCGAAGTTTTCGTTTGCGAAGTCCCAGTTAACCAGTGCCCAGAAACCTTTCAGGTAGTCTGGACGTACGTTGCGGTAATCGATGTAGTAAGCGTGCTCCCACAGATCCACAGTGATCAGAGGAGTCAGGCCTTCAGTGATTGGAGTCGCAGCGTTGGACGTGTTTACGATATCGAGAGTACCGTCAGCTTTCTTAACCAACCAGGTCCAGCTTGAACCGAAGTTGTTCACTGCCATGTCATTGAACTTGGCCTGGAAGTCAGCGAAAGAACCGAAAGCAGCGTTGATGGCATCTGCAACAGCACCAGTAGGCTCGCCACCGCCGTTAGGGCTCAGGCTGTTCCAGTAGAAAGTGTGGTTCCAGATCTGCGCCGCGTTGTTGAACACACCGCCGGAAGAAGTCTTGATGATGTCTTCCAGGCTCTTACCTTCAAATTCGGTACCGCCGATCAGGCCGTTCAGTTTCTGAACGTAGGTGTTGTGGTGCTTGCCGTGGTGGAAATCCAGAGTTTCTGCAGAAATATGTGGTTCCAGTGCATTCTTTTCGTAAGGCAGTGCAGGAAGTTCAAATGCCATGGTCTCTCTCCATTTTTTGGTCGGTGTGCTTCGGTTTCAGAGTGCGGGTTGTTTTCAACCCCTGGGCACTGATATGCGGCCGTTGATCAGAATTTCAAGCCACAAATGTCATATACAGGGTGAAATAAGCGCCCGGTATGCCGGGGATAATAGCACTGGTGGTCCCGGTGGGCTATTGCTCCATAACCTCATGTTTTATCGGGATTTTTCTATTAACAAATCATACAAAAGTGCTAACTGGTAGACATTTTGTGACGGCAGTGGTTCCCTGTCTGCGCCTGGGTGCGTTACTTTCAGGCGCGCGAGCTTGCCAAAAGCGCCATTTCGCTGAACCATAGCGAGTGCAGATTAAAAACAATTAAGGCAGGCAGAATCAGTTTTCCGGGGGGATTATGGAACAGGACCAGCAATTACCAAAGATGAAGCCATCTGAAGAAGACATCGCGATGCGCCAGCAGCAGTTGCGCCGTCAGGCTCAGCAGCGTCTGGCACAGGCCGGAGCTGCACAGAAGGCGACTCAGGGCGCTCAGTCGGTGCCGCCACAGACTCAGTATCAGCCAGCCCCGGCAAAACCTGCAGGTGGAGCAAACAATACGCTCGGAATTCTTGCCTTAGTCGCAGCACTGACCGGCTTGGGTGGTGCCGGATATATGTATACTGAGCTGCAGAAATCAGGACAGGCGTTAGCCCAGGCTCAGACACAGCTTCAGCAACAGGAAACACAGATTAACGCACTGACTGACAAACTCTCTGTAAATGGTGAGAATGCCAACCTGTCGGTGGATGCTCTGAAAGTGCTTCTGCGGGAACAGGACAACGAAATTCGTAAGCTCTGGGATCTGGCTAATAAAAAGAATCGTTCGGATATTGATAAGAACAGCAGTCAGATTGGCAAACTGAATGCCAGCGTGAAGTCGGTCAGTGCGAAAGCGGACGAAGCCGCAGCTCTCTCTGCCACGGTGAGCGCGCTTAAAAGTACTGATACCACTCTGAAAGGTCAGATTACAGAGCTTCAGTCGGCGGTGGATTCAATTCCTGCTCAGACTGAGTTAGCTATTGCACAGAATAAAGAGTCGATTGAACTACTCGATGGCAGTGTTCAGTCTCTTCGTCAGACGGTAGAGAGCATGCGTTCTACAGGCGGTTACGGTGATCTGGCGGATATGAAACTAGAGCTTGAAGATATTCAGATCCGGCTTGATCGTATCCAGAATGCGATGGGTGGCTCTGCTCCATGACAATGCCTGATAGCTGGCTGCAGGCGATTGCGCAGCCAGCGCTTTCAGTGACTTCACCCTTTACCTTGCGCCTCACTCTGGCGCGCCTGATTCGCTCTTCCCAGTCTGCCGGCGCGGCAATTCAGACCGGCCTGCGCGCCGACACGCCGGCCACTGCCTTTCTGGCGGGATATCAGTGTGCTATGCGCTTTATAGATCCGGCACTCGAACCGGAACAGTGGGGGGCTTTCTGTGTATCTGAAAAAGGGCTGGGTTCCCTGAGTAATATGCAGACAACCTACGATCGTGAAACGTCATTGATTACCGGTGTTAAAAGCCATGCGATGCTCGCCAGATCGGTGATTGACTGGTTCTATGTGGTTGCCAGAGACAGCGCTTCCGGCGATCTGGTATGTGTACGTTGCCGCCGCGACGCTCAGGGAACTGAAGCCGGTCCGGATCCGGTTAATCAGGCATTTGTACCTGAGGTTCCTCATAATAGTGTCAGTTTCGGGCAGGTTCGTGCTGATGATGCGTTTCTCGTTGATGATGCGCACAACAGCCTGAACAAGCCGTTCCGTTTTCACGAAGACTACCTGTGTGCCCTTGCTATTGGGGGGTGGATGTTGCGTCAGGTCGTCAATCGGGAAACGGAAGCGGTAAGACACCTTGTTGCTACTCTGAGTGACGCAAAAGCGCTGTACCCTGCGAGGGCTTGTGGTTATACCGCAGAGTTGATGACTATGTTTGATGCGCTGGCTGCTGCAATTACTGGTGCAGCAAAGTTTCTGGCAGGAGAAGCTGCGTTACAGTGGCAACGCGACCGGGTGTTACTGGTGATGGGGGAGAAGGCGAGAGCTGTGCTGCGCCCGCGCCTGTTTCCTGATATCAGCGACTCTGAATCGTAATGTTGACGCCGTTGTAAGTCACTTCTTCCCGCGGGGCAGACTCAATCGGCGTGAAGCTGTTTCCGCGCAGGCGATCATTCAGTATCAGTCCGAAGTCATTCTCTTTCGGTAGTTCCTCACCAGATTCATTGTCTGGTTGTAACTCTTCAGGCTTTCCTGCAGCAGTTGCACCGAGAGAGAGAGTTTCGATGGCCGTGCTTTCCAGTTCATCATTCTGGAGCCGGGGAAACTGTATGCTCTGTGAGGTCGTCCGTTCATAACGGAGAGAATTGCTGTAATCGTAATGATGAGTCCGTGCCCGTGCTTCCTCAACGGCCGCATCCAGATCTTCAGAGTAGTAGTTGTCATTGCGCTTCTGCAGCTCAGACCCGGTCGCTGCCTTGCCATCGTTAGCAAGACAGTTAACGGAGAACAGCAGAGTGACAGGAAGAATCCATTCCTTCATGTGGACCTCAGTTATTAAATTTGGTCGTCACAGTAATGTTGTTGCCACGCACATTCCGGCTGACTGTCTCGCCATTGCTCGTGACGCTGCGGGATTCGCTGACAAAGAATGATCGCTTTTCCTTAACCTTCTCAGGTGCAGAAGGCTGAAGGTTTTCGTCGGTTTCAACGACTTCTTCATCTTCAGTCTGGTTGCCGAGTGCTACCTGGCGTACAGGACGGCTGGCTTCCTCAGCTGCCGCTTCACCGGCTGCGGTTGGTCCCATCGCTCCTTCGATGATCAGATTGTTCATCTCAGTGTTGAGCATTTTCGGTAAAGGGAAACTTTTTGATGTAGTACGGTTATACCACTCGTAGCCGACGTATTCCGCCTGACTAGGAAAGCGCTTCGCAGCCTCCACCGCTGTATCGATTTCGGGAGACATATAGGCGCGATTGGCTTCTTCCTGACTCAGATAGTCGGCCGCAACCGCCGGTGCTGACAGCACTGCAGCAATGAAAGGAATCAGGTACAGACTGCTCTTCATGTTACTCATCCTCTGTTACTGTTTCTTTTTGTTATTATGTGTAGAATAAAGATAGCACGATGGATACTTTCTGTACACTTTAGCCCGCTCAGGGCCTTGCGCCTGAGGCTGTCAGTAGTAACATTAACGATCCGGCGTTTTCCCGATATCCATCTCTGGGTGGCAGGACCATAATAATGATAAAAAGAGCGATCAAAATTCTGACTGGTGTTGCAGCCGCTGCAGTGATTGCAGGGTGCAGCAGTCTGCATATCTCAACTTTCGATAACTTCGGTTCGTACCCTAAGTGGCTGTTTGCTCCTAAGGGACAGTACTACAAGTCTGTAGGCTACCGCTGGGATTACGAAAAATATGCCCTTATCTACGTTTACCGTCCAGCGACAGAGTGGTCCATGGATGAAGTCGAAGCACCGAGCTTCAACGTCAACGGTGAGCGTCTGTTTAACTTCAAAGGCGGTGCGTACACCTGGTACGAAATGGAGCCGGGTACCTACGATATCGTTGTGCGCCGGGGCATCTTTGGTCTTGAGGGTATCGGCGACTTCGTGATCCGTAAGTACAGCGATTTCAGCCTGAATGTCGAGGCTGGCAAGGTGTACTACCTTCGTTACTCCGAAGTGGATCCTCAGAGCATGATTGTTAACTCTGATGGCAGTACCGCAGGCGATGGTCCTTTGCAGCTGGTTGGGCACAGTCTTGCCGTGAGCGAAATGACAGACACCAAACTGCATCACCACGGTCGTGAACTGATCCATGCCCGCAAAGAGAAGAAGAAAGATAAGCAGGACGATGAGACTGTTGTGGCTACTAAGGCCAGCAGTAACACTCAGGCTTCTGAGAAAGAGCCTGTACCTGAAGTCTTTTACGTGCCTGCAGACGAAGCAGAGGCGACAGAGGCTCCGGATGGCCTGAAAGCCAAGCCTCGTTCCCGCGAAGAAGAGTGGTGGCCGTTTTAACAAGCCGCCCGCTTGCGCTACAATCCGGTTATACCGTCAACGCCCACTGATGTGGGCGTTTTTACAACCGCTGCAGGCGAATTCACAGAGAGAAACCACCATGACCGTGATCAAGCAAGACGATCTTATCCAGAGCGTCGCTGATGCGTTGCAGTACATTTCGTACTATCACCCAAAAGACTTTATCGATGCCGTTCACGACGCTTACCAGCGTGAAGAATCTAAGGCAGCGAAAGACGCCATGGCTCAGATTCTGATCAACTCCCGTATGTGTGCCATGGGCCACCGTCCTATCTGTCAGGACACCGGGATCGTGACTGTCTTCCTGACCATCGGTATGGATGTGAAGTTTGAAGGCGATATGAGTGTCGAAGACATGTGTAACGAAGGTGTTCGTCGCGCATACACTCATCCTGACAACGTTCTGCGTGCCTCTGTTCTCGCAGACCCGGACGGTAAACGGGCCAACACCAAAGACAACACACCTGCCATTATTCATATGAAACTGGTTCCGGGGAACACAGTGGATGTTCACGTGGCTGCAAAAGGTGGTGGCTCTGAAGCGAAGTCGAAATTCGCGATGCTGAACCCATCCGACTCCATCGTCGACTGGGTACTTGAGCAGGTGCCTAAGATGGGTGCTGGATGGTGCCCACCAGGCATGCTGGGTATAGGCATCGGCGGTACCGCAGAAAAAGCGATGATGCTGGCTAAAGAAGCACTGCTCGAGCCGATCAACATTCAGGAACTGCAGGAACGCGGTGCTCAGAATCGTTCTGAAGAACTGCGTCTTGAGCTGTTCGAAAAGGTCAATAAGCTGGGTATCGGTGCCCAGGGCCTGGGTGGTCTGACTACTGTGCTTGACATTAAAGTCGCTGATTACCCAACTCACGCGGCCAATAAACCTGTGGCTATCATCCCTAACTGTGCCGCGACCCGTCATACGCACTTTGTGCTGGATGGTTCTGGTCCAGCAGCGTTGAAAGCGCCGAAGGTTGAAGACTGGCCAGAGATTACCTGGGAAGTGGGAGACAGTGTACGTCGCGTGAATCTGGATACCGTAACGCCAGAAGACGTTAAAGACTGGAAGACCGGTGAAACCATCCTGCTGTCAGGCAAAATGCTGACGGGCCGTGACGCCGCACACAAGCGTATGGTCGATATGATTTCCAAGGGCGAAGAGCTGCCGGTGGATCTCAAAGGGCGCTTTATCTACTACGTAGGTCCGGTAGATCCGGTACGTGAAGAGGTTGTGGGTCCGGCAGGTCCGACCACCGCTACCCGTATGGATAAGTTCACCCGTACGGTACTGGAAGAAACTGGTCTGCTTGGCATGATTGGTAAGTCCGAGCGCGGAGACATTGCGATTGAAGCGATCAAGGACAACGAAGCTGTTTACCTGATGGCAGTTGGTGGCGCGGCTTATCTGGTGTCGCAGGCGATCAAAGGTGCGAAAGTTGTCGGCTTTGATGATCTCGGTATGGAAGCGATCTACGAGTTCGAAGTTGAGGATATGCCTGTTACCGTGGCCGTGGATACCAAAGGCGAATCAGTCCACAAGACGGGGCCGCAGACCTGGTACGCTAAGATCAACGCGACTGAAGTGTGATCGATTGAACAGAAAGGGGCTCAGGCCCCTTTTTTTGTGTCGGTAGGTTGTTTCTGACCATCCGTTATCTGGGGGAGAAGACATGGCTGTTTTGACTGGTGATAGTTTAACGGGGGCGCTGGCGTCGTTACATTCCGACTGGAAACCTGTTCAGGTTGACGGCTGCGACGCCTTGCAGAGGCAGTGGAGCTTTAAGGATTTCAGTTCAGCGTTCGCTCTGGCGACCCGTATAGCATTGTTGTCTGAAGCGAATGATCACCACCCTCTGATTGAGGTGGCTTGGGGTAGCCTCTCTGTTTCCTGGTGGACCCACTCTGAGGGAGGAGTCACGCAGGCTGATATCGCAATGGCGGCAAAATGCGACAAGTTTTGATTTGGGAGGATATTACTATCTGACACAAAAAACCGCCTCTCTGACGCTCCACGTAGTGTTTAGCGTCATTAATACTGAGATCAAACGTTCATTTTATTTTTTGTCCCGATTCATTCCTTTTTGTGTCAGCTTGCTGGCATTTATTTTCTTATAAACGAAATATTTTTGACGTCTCCTTTCGCCGCTCTCTTTTACTCTTCCTGATTCCGCTTCTCAGTTATCCCGTCGCCGGGTAAAGGGCGCTGGCTGATCTATGCTCTGTGTATTGATTTTTATCGTCATTACAGGGTTTTTCACATGCGGCGTTTGCTGATTTTATTTTCGATTTTTGCCTCGAGCGTACAGGCGAGTGGTGATGAAGAGCTTCCAGGGCTGCAGGCGCCGGAAGAGCGCTCATCCATGTATACCGGCTTCACTCAGCTACTGGATGACGATAAAACCCTGGTGAAAGAAGAGTTGATTGATCTTCCTGAAGAAATCAGCCGCCTTGCGCTTTATCACAACGGTGATCGTCTGCATCGTCAGATACCTAAGCAGGTTCATATGATGATCGAGAACAAGATCATGAACCGGATACTTGAGAGCGGGCGCTTTGAGGTCATTCAATGTCTGGAATGCCGTAAAACTCAGGTAGCGATGAAGGCTGATCAGCTGAAAATATCTCACGTCGCGGAAGACAACCAGGCGTTGCGCTCTCTGGGCAAGAAAGTCCGGGCTGACGCCTTTCTGTTCTGGAATGCTTCAGTACACCAGAATAAATTCACAATTAATCTTCAGCTCGTTGATGCAAAAGACAACAAACTTCTCTGGCTGAAAGAGTATTCGAAACGCACGACGCTTGAAGAAGAAGTTGAAGGCTTTGACAGTGTGACGTACGAACTTACTGTCGGCGCCTGGGGCGTTAGCGCAGAGCGGGCAAGCACCACCGAAGCTGCAGATGAAGATGTCCGGGGAATTACCGTCTTTGGCCTTCGCCGTCGCGAGACGACCAGCCTGGATGACAGCATTGAATACACCCTGGCATTTGAGTACTTCACGAACTTTTCGAATCGCGATTATTTTGACGTATCCGGGGTAAATCTCGAAGGGCGGATTATTGCTGACATCCCAAGCATGGATAAGTTGATTGATACCAAGGTCTATCTCGGGCTTGGTCAGGCGTTTTACAACGACACCAACTCTTTAATTTTCCGTTTCGGTTTTGAATTTCCATTCTTTAAAGACGGCTTTGTGGATTACGGCGTCACATATATTCCTGAGAGTACAGCGCGCTGGCTGGACGCTGAAGGGTATGAAAATACCGGTAAATTCGGTGGGTCGAGCTATGACCTGACACTTGGTCTGCGTTTCTAGGAGTGGTTATGAAGCAGCGTATCGTACTTATTTCAGTTCTCGCAGCGATGGTCGTCACTACTGGCTGCAGTCATGTCAGAGAGAACCGCATGGTCAAAGGCTATAACGGCAGCGCATGGGTCGATCCGGGCACTCCCAAAGTGGCCGATGACATTCCTGATGTTACAGAGTCTCCCCTCGAGCGGATTGCTGAGCAGGCTAAGAAGCAGCATGGCCTGATGCATATCCACCGCTACGGGGAAGGCTACGACATCCTGTTGACTCTGGATGCCGGTGACAGTGATGTTCAGTTTGTAATGGACCTCCCCCGCAGTGCAGCAGAACAGGCGGACGATGCACAGCCTGTGTCTGAGGAAGGTCCCTCCGCTGAAGACGTAGCAGCAGAGGAACAGGGCGAAGCCAGTGGTCGTATTTCTGATAAAGAGGTCGCGAAACTGGGGAAAGTCGAAAGCATGACCAAGCATGTTCTGAACGCTCAGAGTCTGTTCTATAAAAAGCAATACTGGGAGGCTCTGGACGAAACGAATGAAGCCATTCTCAAAGTTCCGGACAGTGCTCAGGCACATGCTCTTAAAGGCAGTATCTACTACAAAATGGGGCTGTTACCGGAAGCTAAAGCGAGCTGGGAAGAAGCCTTACGTCTTGATCCCGAGTTGGATCAGGTGAAAGCCAGCCTGGCACGCCTGCGTTGAGGGAGATGACTATGAAGTGGACAGTGTTGTTACTCTCTTTACTTGCGGCGTTTGCGCAGGCACAGGAGACGTTTGAAGTTCCTGTGAAAAAGGACGAAGTTGAAGAAGCCAGATTCAAAAGCGATATTGAAGCGCGACTGCGACAGGATATCGAATCTTATCTGGGTAATAATCGCTTTATTATCCAGGTCGACGCAGAAATTGAGCGTGCCCGTACAGTCGTTCGTGAAGAAGGTAAGCCTGCTGCCCCGGCGCAGAAGCCTGCCAGTCTCCCTCAGGCTCCACAGGTCAGCTCCCGGATTCAGGTGCCCGAACTTGCGCAGACAGAGCTGGATGGTTTTGAAGAATTGCCTGGCCTGCCGGTCAGTGAACTGCCATTGCTGAAAGAAAATCAGGAAAAGCTCAGACTCCTGCAATCACAGATGCGTCAGCTGGAGCAGGAACGTCAGGCGATTATCACTTACGCCGATGAATTAAAAAACGTTGCCCAGCAGCAACAGCAGCAGGGCGGAAGTGCGGCGAAAGATCCGGTCGAAAAAACGATCGGCTACCGGAACATCATTAAGAAATTGTCCATCACGTTGGTCGTGGATAAAACCCTTAAGGATGAGCAGACAGAATTTCTCCGTAATCTGGTGACCCGAAAAGCGCAGATTAATGAACTTCGGGGAGATACCCTGAGTATCGTCCGCACCGAGTTCAGTCATCTCAAAGACAAAGAGACACCGCTTACCTTCTGGGATGAATATAGCCCATGGTTATGGTTACTCTCCCTGCTACTGATCTGCCTGGTAATTATTCTTGCGTTTGTGGCTTTGTGGCGTCGCCTCAATCAGGCTGCGGCTCCTGCTGAGACATCCATGAAGAGCGCTGCAGTGGATGGTGGCAGCAGTAGCGTGTCCCATAACCTGGCCGAGAGTGAGCAGGCAGCACTTCGCTTCCGTATTAATGAATCCCGACAGAAACTGGTCAGTCGCGGCCTGTCTCAACCTCGCCGTTTTCAACAGGCGGTATCACAGGCTCTGGGCAGCGCTCAGGCCTTTGAGGTGGCTGCTTTGTCGGCCACGATGGGCAAAAGCCTGTTTGCCAGCCTGGCACCACACCTGACTCCTGCTGACTGGCAGCAGATTGATGACCTTCTGCGTGAAGGTCAGTGGGACGAAGCTCAGCTGTTTGAAGGGATGGAACAGTTTTCCCAGCGTCTGGAAAAACAACAGGATGACGCCAGCAATACGGCGCCTTTTGCTTTCCTGAATAAGCTCAACGATTCACAGGTTCTCTATCTGATCAAAGATGAAGACATCCGTATCAAAGCGCTTGTGATGTCGCAGTTACCTGCACAGCGTTCAGCCGACATTATTCTTCGCCTGGATGAAAAAGAACTCGCTGAAATTGCCTATGAAATCGGTCAGTTTGAGAGTCTCCCGGTGTCAGCATTTAAAGATGTGGCAGACCGGCTGGCTCGTGCGTCCCTGACTGTACCCTCCTTCGAAAATATTTCAGCCGACGGTCTGTCGGTTCTGATACGTATGCTCGACCGGATGACCACCAGTGAAGAGACACGGATGCTGAAGACACTCAAGGCAGAAAAACCCGAGACCTATTACCGGTTACGCCAGGTGTATTTTACCTTCGCAGATCTTATGCGAACGCCGGAGCGTATTATCTCAAACGAACTGCGTGAACTTGATCGTCAGGTACTGGTATGCGCATTGAGTAACACAGCCATTGAATTCAAGCGCTATATACTGAGTGCCCTGCCGCAGAAACTGCGTGCGGGTATCATCAGCGAACTCAAGGTGACAGAGGCCGATGTTTCGGTTGATCAGGTAGAAGAAGCGCGAAGGAAGGTTATACAGACCATGCGCGAAGTGATCCGTGCGGGACGCTTTTCAATGGATGAACTGACAGAAATCAAGCAGGGGTAAGTTGTCTATGTTCCGCTTTTCGTTCAGTACGTTGATTGGCTTCTGTGCCGGTATTGGTCTGTTCGCTTTTGCGATTGTCAGCTCGACAGAGAATCACGCAATTTTTATCAGCCTTTCAAGTTTTGCTCTGGTGTTTGGCAGCACGCTGGCTGCTTCTCTGATCAGCTACAACACGATGGATGTTCTGCGCGCAGTGCGCAGTATGGTGCATACATTTCTTCATCCGCCGACGTCTCAGCGCCATCTGAAAACACTGGTGCGCCGTTTCACAGACTGGACCGCACTGTATCGTCAGGGAGGCATTGCGGCACTGGAAGAAAACATGACGGCGGAAGAAAAAAAGGATGAGTTTTTCCGCGCGGGCGTTGAACTGATCAGCTCGGGATATAAGGGGCAGGATATCCGGATTATGCTCACCGACCAGATGGATGCGACCTGGCAACGTCACACACTTGAGTCGAAAGTGCTGAATACGATGGCGATCTACTCGCCGGGGTTCGGTATGGTCGGTACGATTGTTGGTCTGATCATTATGCTGGATAACCTCAACGGTGACATGGCAGGCCTGGGTAAAGGGCTGGCACTCGCGTTAATTACCACGCTCTACGGTGTTGTATTATCCAATCTGTTTTTTAAACCGGCTGCAAACCAGGTGACAGAGAAACAGGAAACCATGTATTTCCGCCATCAGCTGATTTCGGAAGGGTTTGTATTACTCGCTGAGAAGTGCGATGCCCTGTATATGCAGGACCGTCTGAATGCCTTCCTCAAGCCATCGGCACGCGAGCAGATGTTGTCGGAGGAAATCTGATGACTCATACCGTCCGCACCCGGGGGATACGTCGTCGCCGTCCCAACTACGATGACTCCTCCAGCTCCTGGCTGGTCACCTATTCAGACGCTATTACCCTGTTGCTGGCGTTTTTTGTGATGATTCTGTCTGTGTCTGATCTCAATCAGGGCAAAATCGAATCGTTAAAAGAAGGGCTCGCGGAAGTGATCTCTTCAGAGCGTCCATCAACGCCGTTCACTGATATCAAGCAGGGCCTCGACGACTACGTCGAACAGCATGGCTTACAGAATCAGGTGTCTGTGACACTGGACCCTAAGGGGATCTCTGTCGAATTTGCAAATGTTGCTCTCTACGATTCCGGCTCTGCGGATCTTAAGCCGGAATCGACACCACTCCTTCAGGAGCTGTCACGCGTTATCCGCGATGTCAGTAACGGTGCTCACATGATTGAAGTGGAAGGACACACTGATGATCTGCCAATTCACAATGAAAAGTTTCCCTCTAACTGGGAGCTGTCGGCGGCACGGGCAACCGGCATAGTGAAGTATCTGCTGGATTCCGGCATCGAAAAAGAACGTCTCAAAGCGTCTGGTTATGCCGACAGCCGCCCGAAAGAAGATATTGCGGAACTGCCGGTGAAAGAGCAGCGCGAAGCTAACCGGCGTGTTGTTGTGAGTGTGCGGCGGTACTGAATATCGATATAAATTACTACTTTTTGTCTTGGCCTGAATGAACCCTGTGAGCATGGGGTATCTGCCATCTGATTTTATGATTAATACTTAAGTATATGATTTTAAATTGTTTTTTAGTTTCTATCTGTATTTTAAATGCACTGGAATATTCATCTTATTGTCACTTTAAATTGTTATCTTTTTTGTAATGATATAACAATTCACAAACGTAATTGACATGTATCCTTAAGATAACTGTCATTTTTTACTCCTAGTCTCACCCCTCGATTAATTCCCGGATTTCACAATCTGAATAACGACAGGTGAGCTATGACCACTAACATTAAACTACTCGCTGCTGCGATTGCTTCCGCTGCAGTCAGCTCTGCAGCGTTAGCTGCTCCGGCTGTTCCAGAGCATCAGGCCTCTAACGCCTGGTTCACTGGTGCACAGACCTCTATCAATGATAAAGCTGCTTTGGTTACTCCTTCAGCAAACGCTAAGAATGTAATTCTTTTTGTTGGTGATGGGATGGGAATCTCTACGTTAACCGCAGCACGGATTCTCCAGGGGCAGAAAGAAGGCATGGATGGAGAGGAAGGCTTTCTTTCCTTCGAAACCTTTCCTTATTCTGCGCTCGTTAAGACATACAACGTCGATGCTCAGACTCCGGACTCCGCAGGTACCATGACGGCGATGATGTCTGGTGTTAAAACCGACGTCGGTACCATCGGTGTCGATGAAGATGTGATTCGTAACGACTGTTACAGCGTTGCTGGCAACGAAGTTGTTACTGCGTTGGAACTGGCAGAAATTAAAGGCCTTTCTACTGGTGTTGTTTCAACGGCGCGTATCACTCATGCGACCCCTGCAGCTACATACGCGCATGCAGCAGATCGTAACTGGGAAGATAATTCTGATATGCCAGCTTCTGCTTCAGCATGTGAAGACATCGCTTCTCAGCTGGTAAATCTTGAAAGCAATCTGGAAGATCGTTATCCGGGTGCAGACGTTGACGGTATTGAAGTCGCAATGGGAGGCGGTCGTCGACACTTCCTGCCAAAAGATGCGGCATTCAACTCTGCTGACGCAGTAAGCAGTATTGAAGGCGATCGCACTGATGGTCGCGACCTGACTGCCGAGTGGTCAACTACCTATCCAAATGGTGTCTACGTTACGGATCAGGCTGGTTTTGATGCGATCGACACTGAATCAACCGAACGTGTGCTGGGTCTTTTCAACGAGTCTCATATGCAATACGAAGCGGATCGCGCAAATGATATCGCGGGTGAGCCTTCCATTGCTGAAATGACTGAGAAAGCAATCGATATCCTCGATAACAACGAGAAAGGCTTCTTCCTGATGGTTGAATCCGGTCGTATTGACCATGCTCACCACGCTGGCAACGCTGCGGGCGCTCTGGAAGACACTCTGGCATTCGCAGAAGCAGTTCAGGCTGCAGTGGATAATACGAACCCAGATGAAACTCTGATTCTGGTCACCGCTGACCACAGCCATGTATTTACTATCGCTGGTTATCCGAAGCGTGGTAATCCGATTCTGGGCAAAGTGGTTCCCGTTGGTGGCACTGAGCCAACGCTGGCATCTGATGGCATGCCATACACCACTGTTGGTTACACCAACGGTCGAGGCTTCATGGACCTTGGCGCCGAAACTGACTCAGACGCTGGCTACAACGAAGCGATTAGTGCGGGTCGTCACGACACAAGCGGTATTGATACAACCACACCGGGTTACCACCAGGAAGCTCTGGTTCCAATGTCTTCCGAAACCCATGCAGGTGAAGACATTACTCTCCACGCGACCGGTCCTGGCGCGCAACTGGCACAGGGTGTTATCGAACAGAACCTGATCTTCCAGATTATTGGTCGTTCACTGAATCTGCTGGCCGATTAATACTGAGGGAAAACTCATGAAACTGAATATTATTTATACCGCAGTACTGGCGGCGACTATGACCCTCGCAGGCTGCGGTGGTGAAGATGGTAAAAACGGCAAGGATGGCGTCAATGGTACTGACGGCACGAACGGTACCAATGGGATAGATGGCAGTAACGGTGCGGAAGGTGCGCCGGGTCTGGATGCTCCGGCCCCTGCTGTAAAACTCTCGGATGTCCTGAGCAATACTAAAAATAACGATTGGTTTATTCAGGCGTCTGAGAAAGTTGCTGATACCCAGAAAGCAGTTGACAGCATAATTGCAGAAGCGGGATCAGCGAAAAATATCATCCTGTTTGTTGGCGATGGTATGGGTGTTTCTACCGTAACTGCATCCCGTATTCTGGAAGGCCAGACCAGGGGGATGAGCGGCGAGGAAAACAGCCTGAGCTTCGATAAGTTCCCATTCGCTGGTTTGTCTAAAACCTACAACGTTGATGCACAGACTCCCGACTCTGCGGGCACAATGACTGCCATGATGTCTGGTGCGAAGACTGACGTAGGCACCATCGGTGTTGATGAAGATATCGCTCGCGGTGACTGCGCATCTGTCGCTGGCAATGAACTGGCGACTGCGTTGGAACTGGCTGAAATTGCTGGTATGTCTACCGGTATTATTTCTACTGCTCGTATCACTCACGCGACGCCTGCTGCAACTTATGCCAAGTCAGCAGACCGTAACTGGGAAGATAACTCCGATATGCCTGAGACGGGTGCAGACGCGTGTGAAGATATCGCTTCTCAGCTTGTTAACTTCGAAGCCAACCTGGAAGCTCGCCACGCTGGTGCCACTCTGGATGTTGACGGTATCGAAGTGGTAATGGGTGGTGGTCGTCGTCACTTCCTGCCGAAAGACGCTGCAGCGAATTCTCCTGATGCTGTAAGCAGCACGGAAGGTGATCGTACTGACGGTCGTAACCTCGTGACTGAGTGGACAACCACTTATTCAACAGAGAGCGACTTCTATGTTTACGACCAGGCTGGTTTCGACGCTATTGATACTGAAGCGACCACCCATCTGTTCGGTCTTTTCAACGAATCACATATGCAGTATGAAGCTGACCGTGCTAACGATATCGCGGGTGAACCTTCTCTGGCCGAAATGACAGAGAAAGCGATTAAAATCCTCGATAACAATGAAAACGGTTTCTTCCTGATGGTTGAATCAGGTCGTATCGACCACGCTCACCATGCAGGTAATGCATACAATGCTCTGCAGGACACCATTGAGCTGTCTGAAGCTGTTGCTATCGCTGATGAGCTGACTAATAACCGCGATACCCTGATTATCGTGACTGCTGACCACGGTCATGTATTCACGATCGCGGGCTATCCGAAACGCGGTAACCCAATCCTGGGTAAAGTTGTTGCTGTGGGGGCAGATGAACCTTCATTGGCTTCTGATGGTATGCCATACACCACTGTTAACTACATGAATGGTCGTGGCCATGTTGCTGTTGACCCTTCTGAAACAGACGCAGATGCGGGCTACAGTGCCGCTATCAACACTGGCCGTGTTGATCTGACAAGTGTTGATACCACGGCACCTGGCTTCCACCAGGAAGCATTGGTCCCCCTGAGTTCTGAAACCCACTCAGGTGAAGATGTGGGTATCTACGCGAAGGGCCCGGGCGCACACCTGGTGACTGGTACCAACGAGCAGAGCATTATTTTCCACGTGATGAATCACGCGGGTGATCTTGCAGCTCGTGCAAATTCCGTTGTTAACCCAGACTGATTAGTCCGACTGATAAAGGGGCCTGAAGAGGCCCCTTTTGTCGTTTGTTTTGCGATGAAATTAAAAGATTGAGTATTATGAAAAAACTGACTTCGTACACTATTGCATTGTTCTCCGCATTTGCGGTTCATACAGCTTTTGCCGAATCCTGCGTTCAGCCCGTTTCTCTTACCTATGATGTGTCGTTGAAGGAGAAAAAGGGACAGATTGCCATTCACCGTAATGGCCGCGAAATGCTTCGTGAAAATCTTCAGACTGGCGTTGTCGAATACTGGTATCACTCACCAGCTGGCCCACTGAAATTGATTCGTTACGTCGATTCAGAAAAGCACGGCATTGAATACCAGGCAGAAGATTTTCGTGGTAATGAAAGCGAAGTCTGGAAAGACATCACTCTGGCAGTGCCAACAGACAGCATGAAAACCATGACCCTGATGTCGGAAGAGGGAAGCGGTTGTGATGTGAAGGAAATATACACTTCTGAGGGTGGTAAAGAGCTTGTATGGCTCCCGGAGAAGAATATCCTGATCAGCTACAAAGCCCCTGGTGTTTCATGGCAGATTAAAGATCAGAACGAGTCGGTATTTAAAGAGCGCCTTGCCGTTCGTGACAACTATATCCTGATTGATTATGCAGATATTGGTGATTCGGAAGAAGATCCATTTGTTAAAAAAATGATCCGATGGGGCTTTGTTGAACATGGTGCCAGCGGATTTTACGACGAGCATGGTCATGCGATTCAAGGGCACGGTCATTCGCACTGAGTCAACAGTTGGAGATAGTGGCATGTGACTGCACTTTATAACGCATGCCATTGTATCTGCCTATTACTCCATGCATTATCCAACTTCACTTTCTGTTTAGATGTCCTGACATGTATCGCTACTTCGGTGCTCTTTGCGTCAGTCTTTCGATTGTCGCCTGCCAGTCTGAATATACCCCTGTTTCAAGCGATGGCCGTTTTATTCCGTCCGGTAATGCCTGGTACAGCGAAGGCGAGCGGAGTATTCGTGATCAGCAGGCCTACCTGGCGCAGACAGGAGTCAGGCCATCGCAGGCAAAAAATGTCATCCTCTTTGTGGGTGATGGAATGAGCCTGGGAACGATCGCTGCCGCCCGGATTCTCGATGGGCAGCGACAGGGAATGACTGGCGAAGAGCATCAGCTCAGTTTTGAACAGTTTCCTTTTACCGGATTATCCAAGACGTACAACGTCGATGCTCAGACGCCCGATTCTTCAGGCACGATGACGGCGATGACGACCGGCGTTAAGACTGACATGGGGATCGTTGCTCAGACGGAAGCTGCCGTGCGTGGTGTCTGCGATGCCGCAGGCAAGGCGGATGTGCCGACGTTGCTGGAGCTTGCGGAAATTGCGGGGCTGTCTTCAGGGATAGTGACAACGGCGCGGTTAACGCATGCGACTCCGGCTGCAACGTATGCCCATGCCCCAGACAGAAACTGGGAAGATATTTCTGATCTTCCGGAAGAGGCAGTGGCCGCCGGTTGCCGTGATATCGCCGCTCAGTTTGTTGGTTTTGCCGACAATATCAGCAAGAAATACGGCGTCTCGGTTGATGGCCCTGAAGTCGCCTTTGGTGGTGGGCGTCGCCACTTCCTACCGGCGGATTCTCAATTTAATTCGCCAGATGCACAAAGCAGCATTGAAGGCGACAGAACCGATGGTCGCCACCTCATTGACGAATGGAAGCTTGCTTACCCATCAGGAACCTATGTGATGGATACGGCAGGATTTGCGTCTGTTTCTGCTAAATCTGGCACGCCGGTACTTGGACTGTTTTCTGAATCGCACATGCGATATGAGTCTGACCGCCCGAATGACCCCTCGGGTGAACCTGATCTGATCGCAATGACTGAGAAGGCGATTCAGCTGCTGAGCCGTAACGAAAAAGGTTTTTTCCTGATGATTGAAGCAGGGCGCATAGATCACGCACATCATGCGGGAAATGCTTATAACGCACTGAACGAAACTGTCATGCTGTCAGAGGCGGTACGCCGGGCGCAGGAGTTGACGAATCCGCAGGACACCCTGATCATCGTGACTTCTGATCACGGTCATGTGATGACCTTCGCAGGCTATCCTAAGCGGGGTAATCCTATTCTCGGAAAAGTGATCAGTCCGGGAGAAGAAACTCTGGCGGAAGCGGCTGATGGTCTTCCTTACACTACGCTCAGTTACGCAAACGGTATGGGGATGTCAGAAACAGACAGTGATGACCCGGATAACCGGTATAATCTGGCGCTGAATACCGGCCGTCATGATATTTCGGAGATGGATACAGAATCGCCGCACTATCACCAGGAAGCACTTGTACCGCTGTATTCAGAAACCCACAGCGGTGAGGATGTCGCAATCTACGGAAATGGGCCGGGCTCAGAATTCGTGACTGGCGTACACGAGCAGAACGATATTTTTCATATAATTAATGCCAGTCTCCGGTTAACGGAGAAAGCCTCAGCAAGACTTCCTCCGCGAACGGACATCAGTCAGTAATAATCTGATAGCAGGGCTGGTATTCGCCGCTGATTTTCATCCGGCCATGCTCCACCATAGCCCGCAGGAGACGGTCCATACCGGCGAGAATATCTTTGTCGCCATGGATCTCGTATGGACCATGTTTCCGTACCCGCTGAACACCGTCTGCTTTGACGTTGCCAGCGACAATACCGGAAAATGCGCGACGCAGATTGGCCGCCAGTTCGTGGCCCGGAAGCGCACGTGAAATGGACAGCTGCTTCATATTTTCGTGCGTGGGATCGAAAGGCATCTGAAAATCGTGGTCAATTTTCAGCGACCAGTTGAAGAAAAACGCATCGTTATGCTGGCGACGGAATTTTTCTACTTTGCGCATACCGTCTTTCATCAGTTTTGCCACTGCCACCGGATCTTCAATGACCAGCTCGTACTTGCGCTGAGCGTCGCTGCCAAGCGTGTCACCGATAAAACGATCCAGATCACGCAGGTAGGCTTCAGATTCTTTCGGGCCGGTAATGACCAGTGGGAAGGGCAGGGCCTTGTTGTCCGGGTGTGACAGCACACCGAGAATGTACAACAGCTCTTCGGCCGTGCCGGGTCCGCCCGGGAAGATAATGATGCCATGCGCCAGGCGTACGAATGCTTCCAGTCGTTTTTCAATGTCCGGCAATATCACCAGCTCATTAACGATAGGATTCGGAGCTTCGGCTGCAATAATGCCAGGTTCGGTAATGCCGATGTAGCGACCATTGCGGATATGTTGTTTGGCGTGTCCGATGGTTGCTCCCTTCATCGGACCTTTCATCGCTCCCGGGCCGCAGCCCGTGCCGATATCCAGTCCGCGCAGTCCGAGCTGATAACCCACTTCTTTGGTGTATTGATACTCATGAGGTGGGATTGAATGTCCACCCCAGCAGACAATCAGGTTGGGGGGCAGATCGGGTTGCAGAATATTGGCGTTGCGCAGCAGGTGAAATACCGCATTGGTAATGCCGTCGGTGTTGCTCAGATCGAACCGGTGAGCGGCAAGTATGCTCTCCTGCGAATATAGAATGTCTCTCAGTACTGAGAAAAGCTGTTCGCGGACACCGCGGATAATTTCATTATCGACAAAAGCAGACGCGGGGGCGCCGGTCAGTTGTAATACCAGGCCGCGATCTTCCTGCTCGACGGAAATATTAAAGCCACGATAGCCTTCTTCCAGCCGGGTGTAATCGTCTTCCTGGCTTCCCGCGGACATGACGGCAAAGGCGCAGCGTCTGAGAAGTTCGTGCGTAGCGGTACCAATATCCGTCAGTTGTTTGATTTCCTGACGGGAGAGTACCCGCAGGTGAGTTTTCGGGTGAATCAGTTCATATTGCTTCACAAATAGCTCCTAAGCCCAGAGTTCAAGTGGGCCGTAGTGGCTGATCAGTTGCAGAAGATCAGCTTTGGTAATAATGCCGGTAAGTGCCTGATGTTCATTAAGAACCGGCAATGCGCCTATGTGGTAATCACAGAGTAGTCTGGCGGTCTGGCGGATGTCTGTGCTCTCCTGCACACAAAACACCGGCCGGCTGGCCAGGTTGATCACTTGTCTGGCCGGTGTTCTCAGCCCGGCAAGTGCTTTCAGTAAATCACGGTCAGATATGATGGCGCTGAGGTCCCCCTGATCTGTCACCAGAGGCAGGTGATGTATTCCGTGAGACAGCATCGTCTCGTAGGCCTTCTCGGGAGTTTCGTTCAGTGGCAGGCTGCGCACGGGTGTCGACATGATATCCCGGGCGAAGGCGACGCTCTGGGGCGCATGTTCCTGTTGCGACGTGCCGGAAAAAGAACCGTAGCTGTCTGCCAGCAGAGCCTCGCTGTGTTCAGCCGTAACTTTGCTGCTCGCGGAGGCCGGGGTAGCCTTGCGGGTTCTCAGACGGGGCGGAGTGACCGGAGTTTCAATCCTGCGCCCCATGTCGAATACGATCAGTCCCATTCCTGTGGGGTACCTATACAGCTCCTGTTACAGATCAGTATAGCAACACCCGGGATCAGATGAAGGTTTCGAGCTGGTCAATACGTCCCAGAATGGTGTCGGTGTAGCGCATGACCAGGAAGGGCACCAGACGCGCTTCATCGTTGGTTGCAGCCGTTTCGATGAACAGCCACTGACTGCGGATTTTGTTAAGAATCGTGCGGGCTTCAGGCGCTGCCAGCTTACCTGTCAGTTCTTCAATACCACGGTCAAACTGCTTACACAGAACGCCAATATCCACCTCATCAATGGTGAGCGGGGCCCCCATGGAGGATGCGGCGCGCTCGATATAGCGCTCGACCACAGTCAGCATCAGATTCTTCTGAGTGCGCTGCCAGTCTTCAAACTGGGAGATGTGAGTTTCGTTGTCCGAAAGAATGGCGTCTGAGAGGCGCTCAAGCTCTGACAGCATTCCACGCTGGGCTTCGCGCATCAGAGTCACGACCTGAAGTTCAGGGTAGTTGCTCTCACGGATCTCGTTGATGTTCTGATCAAGGAGCGCATCGAAGCTGGTCCAGTGTTCGCCAATGTTCTGGCGATAGGCCGAATAGCGCTGATCAAGCTGTGCCGTCAGTCTGGCCTGATCACGGGCGACTTCTTCACGCTTCTGCAGCAGTTCAGCGATGCGTTGTGTGTTCCCCTCGTCAGCCTGTACATGGTAATACTTCAACAGAAGGGTTTTGACGTCTACCGAGAGTTCAAACACACTGTCCTCAAGCGCGATAACTGACGCGTGAGCCGGCAGGGAGACAAACAGGGTGAGTAAAATAGCTCTGAAGAGTAACATAGGTCCTTCTCTGTCAATGCTCTTAGACATAGGATTTTCTGCAAAGCAGTTGACCATGTAAAGCCAAGTGGTGCAAGGTCCTGCCAAGCCTTTATTGAGTGTTTGTTAAATTATGGAACGTGTTTATCGTTTAACGATCTCTTGCCCCGATCGGGTCGGAATCGTTGCTAAAGTAGGCCAGTTTTTCTCCGGCCATGGTGGCTGGATTGTGCAGGCAAACCACTACTCAGATCCCGTCAGTGGACGCTTCTTTATGCGTCACTGCATCCGTGCCGATTCGCTGCCTTTCGATGTTGATGGCCTTAAAGAAGCTTTTGCTCCGATTGCCGAAGAGTTTGGTATGGACTGGCAGGTGTCAGACAGTGGTCAGCCCAAGAAGGTCATCCTTATGGCCAGTAAGCAGAGCCATTGCCTGGTCGATCTTCTGCACCGCTGGCACAGCAAAGAGCTGGCTTGTGATATTCCTTGTGTGATCTCAAACCACGATGATCTGCGCTCGCTGGTCGAGTGGCATGGCATCCCGTTTTTCCACGTGCCCGTTGATGCTCAGAACAAAGCAGAGCACTTCCGTCGCGTCACCGCGATTGTAGAGGAGCATAACGCCGATACCATTGTTCTGGCGCGATATATGCAAATTCTCCCTCCAGAGTTATGTGAGCAATACCTGGGTCAGGTGATCAATATCCATCACAGTTTCCTGCCGTCGTTTGTTGGCGCGAAACCCTACCATCAGGCGGCAGAGCGTGGCGTAAAACTGATTGGTGCGACCTGTCATTATGTAACCCAGGAGCTGGATGCCGGTCCGATCATTGATCAGGACGTCATCCGCATCAGTCATAACGATACCGTTGACGATATGGTGCGTCTGGGGAAAGACGTAGAGAAGATGGTGCTGGCGCGTGGGGTGCGGAGTCACCTGGAAGATAGAGTGTTACTTCACGGTAACAAGACCATCGTATTTTAAAGCTAGCTGCGTTGTCACAGCGGTGTTAAAAACCTTCTCGAAATGCTCATTTACAACTGTAAACTCCGCTTTCTCGAAGGTTTTTGCCTTGCTGTGACGGCCTCGCTGACGCTTTAACCGATTGGATGGCTCTGTTTCTTTGGCCGATGTTTGCCTCGCTATGACTTCTTCGCCGACGGCTCAGTGTTAAAGCTAGCTGCCTAGCTGACGCTTTAACCGATTGGATAGCTCGGTTTTAAGGCAATAAAAAAGCCGGCGTTATGCCGGCTTCTTTATGTGCGTTGCTGTGATCAGATCATTTCGATCGCGACAGCAACGGCTTCGCCGCCACCGATACACAGTGCAGCGATACCTTTCTTACCACCGGTGTTTTTCAGAGCGTTCATCAGGGTCACGATCAGGCGTGAACCAGTAGAACCCACTGGGTGGCCCTGCGCACACGCGCCGCCGTAGATGTTTACTTTCTCAGCATCCAGATTGAATGCGTCGATAGGCATCATGGCCACCATGGCGAAGGCTTCGTTGATTTCCCACAGATCCACTTCGTCTTTGTTCCAGCCAGTTTTCGCCAGCAGAGTTTCGATGGCACCACATGGCGCGATGGTGAACTCAGAAGGGTGCTGAGAGTGAGTGCTGTGTGCAACGATGCGCGCAACTGGCGTCAGGCCTTTTGCTGCCGCAACTGATTCACGAGCCAGAACCAGAGCAGAAGCGCCGTCAGAGATTGACGAAGCGTTTGCTGCCGTGATGGTGCCGTCTTTACGGAACGCAGGGCGCAGGCTTGGGATCTTCTCGATGTTAGCGTTGAACGGCTGCTCATCCTGATCAACAACTGTGTCACCACGACGTGAAGTCACAGTGACAGGAACGATTTCAGCCGTGTTGTGGCCAGCTTCGATAGCCGCCTTGGCACGGTTCAGAGAGCGGATAGCGTATTCGTCCATCTGCTCACGGCTGTAGCCTTTGCCATCAGCAGTTTCCTGAGCGAATGCCCCCATCAGCTTACCGGTTTCCGCGTCTTCCAGACCGTCGAAGAACATATGGTCTTTTGCCTGATCCCCATGGCCCATGCGGTAGCCACCACGAGCGTTTTCGAGGATGTAAGGCGCCTTAGACATTGACTCCATACCGCCAGCAACAGCAATGTCTACAGACCCTGCTTTGATCGCGTCGTGCGCCATCATGGTGGCTTTCATGCCGGAGCCGCACAGTTTGTTAATCGTGGTCGCGCCGGTGTTGTCTGGCAGACCAGCCTTACGCATCGCCTGGCGGGCAGGCCCCTGACGCAGACCCGCAGACAATACGTTGCCCATGATGACTTCCTGAACGTCAGTAGCGGCAATTCCCGCACGCTTAACGGCTTCAGCAATGGCGACTGCACCCAGTTCAGGCGCGGATACGCTGCTCAGGCTGCCCTGGAAGCCACCCATAGGGGTACGGGCGCCAGCGACGATAACAACAGAATCCTGATTAGACATGCGGATCTCCTGTGAAAGAGGTTGGTTAATAAGGCCGGCTATTCTAAGCCAAGGAGTATGTAAATCACAGTACGGCGGTTTGGTAGGTTGGCAGATCTGAACTAGGCTTGCTTACGATCAGATACAAAATGACGCCGGGAACCTGACGGAATCATACTTTCGAGTGATGAGGGTGAGATCAGGCCGGATTATAGTCGGGTCATCTCTCTGTGTGGGGCGGGACGCCCGCGCACAAGTGACTGACTTGATAACCATAACAACTCATAACAGGTAACAGTATGGTGAAGAAGACCCTCCTCGGCCTGGCCATCGCTGCATCAGCAGTAGGTCTCAGTGGCTGTAAGACTGGCGGTGACTCATCCGTCGATCAGACTGCGATTACCGCAGGCAGCACCAACCCTGAAACAGTAACTCCCGTATTTAACGTCGCTCGTAGAAATCTGCCATTGGCAACAGACTTCCTGTTCAGTGGTTCAACAGATGGCACGGTTGTCTATGCATCCGGTGATGTGGAAATCTTCCTGGCGGACGGTACGCGTAACCCTGATTACAACCCAGTCTTCGATGCGATCAGCGATCTGGATGGTTTCTCCACTGTTGCTCCTCTTTACCTGAAGTTCAGCGGTGAGCTGGCAGCGGGAACGGCACCGGCCGGTTCGGTTTACCTGATTCCAATGAATTACACAGATGGCCCTAAGCTTGGGACGCTGGATACTGCCAATCCGTTTGATCTGGCGAATATTGCTGCTGTCAAAGCTGAGGTGATTTCCTACACCGACAGCACCAAAACCGACAACGTTCTGCGCATCAGTCCAACGACGCCACTGCAGAATGACACCCGCTATCTGGTGGTTCTGACAGACCGACTGAAGGACTCTGACGGTGAAGCAACGAAGCTTCCAAACCAGTACAAGTACCTGATTAGTGATGATGATCTGCTTAACCCTGCTCTTGCGCCTGCGCGCGCGGCAATGAAGGGATGGTATCAGCTGGCGACCGGCTTCCTGGCCAGCGCAGATGCATCTGCCAATGTGACTCTGGCGTACACCTTCACTACCGGTGGTACGACTGAAGTGCTGAATGTGATGGCTGCCGCTAAGAACGCTGATGACGCTCTGGAAAACCCATTCCCGGCGAGTGTTCAACTGGTAGTGAATTCTAACGATGCGGCGACTGCTGTGGGCATCCTCACGGCAGCACCTTTTAACCTTCCGCTTGCAAATGCACAGGCTGCAGTCCTGTACGGTACACTGCCGTCACCGTCACCGCGTGAGTCTGATTTCTCTGCGGCAGTGCCTACGGCCATGGCTAAGATTCTGTCAGGTACAACGACGCCAGAGTCTACTTTCCTGACCGGTACTATCAAACTACCGTACTACTCTCAGGCACCGGCAGGTGCATTTGCTGATGATGGTATCGACCCATCCGCCACTCCAGACAGTGCCTACACCTGTACGACTTCTACAGTTGAATGTCTGACGTCAAAAGGCAGTGCTGCAGGCGTTGTTGCTGGCCAGTGGGAAGCTGACGAAGAGCTGATTTACGACTTCCAGCTTGCTGGTGGAGCGTCTGAGGCTGAGGCTGAAGCTTTCCTGGCACCTTCAGAGAACGTTACCAATCTGTTCCCGTTTGCAAAAGAACAGGGGCTGGTAGAGGTTCCTGTGATGGTTGTTGAGCCTAACCCGTCTGGTACTAATACCTGTACCAAACCGGGTAGCGGATGGCCGGTTGTGATTTACCAGCACGGTATCACCTCAAACCGCATGTCTATCATTCCCTTGGCGGAACAGCTGGCATATAACTGTTTCGCGACTGTTGCCATTGACCTGCCAATGCACGGTCTGATGCCAACCGACCTGGTGACGTCTGGTGCCTATGGCGGCAGCGGTACTGTGCCCATGATGGCTGCGGTAATTGAAAGTGCTGGAGGTGTCGATGTGACTACCTTTGGTGGTAGTTTGACGCCTGAACAACAGGCGGGCCTTATCTCATTGGAGACGCTGAAACAACGTCATTTCGCGTTGACAGCGGGTGCGGACGGTGCAACTCCAACGGCAGTAGCTGGTGCAGCGACTGATAAATCAGGTTCTCTGTATATCTCGTTCCTGCATTTCCAGACAACCCGTGACAATAACCGTCAGGCAGTGATGGATCTACTGAATCTGAATGCGTCATTGAGCTCAATGGACATCGATAACGATTCAGGCACCACCGACTTTGATACGTCGAAGGTCTACTTCGCGGGCATCTCGCTGGGCTCTATCACAGGTATGCAGTTCGTAGCTGTGAATAACGCCAACGTTGCTAACAACAGCGTGCTGAATCCGATCCAGAAAGCCGTATTCGGTGTGCCAGGCGGTGGCCTGCCAAAGCTGCTTGAGAATTCTCAGACCTTTGGCCCGACTATCGTTGGAGCGCTTACCAACCCAGATAGCTTCAACCTGACTCAGGGTGGTGAGAGCTACGAGTCTCTGCAGTACGTCTATCAGGCGACGGTTGATTCTGCTGACGCTATTAACTTTGCAGCTCAGCTGAAAGCGACTGCGACTCCGTTCACTCTCATTGAATCTGTTGGCGATACTGTAATCCCTAACAATGTAGCGTCTGCGCCACTGGCGGGTACCGATCCTCTGATTGCGGTAACGGGTGCTACTCAGATTGATACTTCATCTACCTTCTCGGCAACAGAGCAGGTCTACCTGAAACTGGCTGATGAATACAGTAATCATGCTTCGATGGCTGTGCCAGACACGGACGCCACAACGCCTGAAACAACTGCGACCTTCGGGCTGCTGGCTCAGCACATTATCAGCTTCTTCAGCGGCGCTGGTGTTCTGACCGATGGCGGCAGTGGTCTCGACATTGTTGAACCGGTAAGCGAATAAGGAGAGCAACAATGAATAACAATACTTTCCCTGAAAAATCGCTGCGGAGCGCAGGTATGATTAAGAAATTGCCACTGGCCGTTGCGGTCTCTCTCAGTGCAATGGCTCCTGCCCATGCACTGCAGTTCAACTTCGGTGAACTGGAAGGCCAGCTTGATAACACCGTGAGCTATGGTATCGGTGTGCGTGTTGCTGATCGTGATCGCAGTCAGATCATGGATGGTAACGCGCAGGAGTTTGGTTTCACTGGAACAGGCTCTTCCTACAACTACGACGATGGCACACTGAATTACGATAAAGGTGATATCTACACCAACGTACTGAAGTGGAGTGCAGATCTGGAACTGAGCTACCGCAACTACGGTGGCTTCTTCCGTGCGCGTGCTTACTATGATCACGCGATCATGGATCAGGAAACCGAATTTAAGCCTCTGAATGACGAAGCTAAAGATGCTGCGGGCCTGGGAGCGGAGCTTCTGGATGCGTTTGTCTGGGCTGATTACGATGTTGGCCAGGTGCCGGTTACTGTGCGTCTGGGTCGTCAGGTCGTGAGCTGGGGTGAAAGTACCTTCATCCAGGGTGGTATCAACAGCATTAACCCAGTCGATGCATCGGCTTTCCGTAAGCCTGGTGCTGAGGTGAAAGAAGGTCTGTTGCCAGTCAACATGGTCTACACCTCTATTGGTCTGACTGGCGATATCACGATGGAAGCCTTCTATCAGCTGGAGTGGGAAAAAACCCGCATTGACCCTTGTGGTACTTTCTTCTCCACCTCTGATTTCGCTGCAGACGGTTGTGGTCCGGTGATTCTTGCCGGTACTGAAGCAGAACAGGTCTATCTGGATCTGCGTCAGGAAGAAATCGACGAAGGTGTGCCTCTGAACGAGCGCCTCGCGCCAACAACCGAGCGTCTGGAAGATGACGAGCCGAAAGATTCCGGTCAGTACGGTCTGGCATTCCGCTGGTATGCGGAAGCCCTGGGTGATACTGAATTTGGTTTCTATTACATGAACATTCACAGCCGCACACCTTATCTGAATGGTGTAGTTACTAACTACGATCCAGATGCAGCAGACACGAATGCCCCTGTAAATCCAGATCCATATATTGATACCCGCTATCCGCTGTATCAGATCGTGTATCCGGAAGACATCCAGATCATGGGTATCAGCTTCGCCCGAAGCACCGAAGATGGCGCTTCTATTAGTGGTGAGGTGAGCTATAAGCCTGATCTGCCAATCCAGTGGAACGCCTTTGAGCAGATCGTCGGTGGTAACGGTTATAAGTTCAGCCGTCTGTTTAACCAGAACTATCAGTCACTGATTGATTCTGGCCTGACTGAATCGGAAGCATATGAACAGGCCTATGGTGCTTACTCTGTCAGCTTCGATGAATTCGACGTCTGGCAGGCACAGATGACCTACATTAAGTTCTTCGACCGTGTATTCGGTGCAGACCGTATGGCACTGGTAGCTGAAGTGGGCATGAACTATATCCCTGATCTGCCAGATACCGACGATGCTCGTTATGGCCGTTCCGGTGCGTACGGTATCGGTAACAACGATGGTGTTATCGATGACACAAACTATTGTGAAACCGGCCCTGCAGGCAACGTGAACACCGAATACTGTACTGACGATGGCTACGTTACTGAGCTGTCTGGTGGTATTCGTCTGAAGTCATCGCTTGATTTCAACAACGCGTTTGCGGGTGTGAATATGTCTCCTAATCTGTCGGTTGCTTACGATAAGGGCAACGGACCAGAGCCAGGTTCACAGTTTATTGATGATCGTCTGACTGTCGGTGTGGGCGTATCTTTCCTGTATCTGAACCAGACGTCGGTTGATGTGTCGTACACAAACTTCTCAGGTGGTAAATACAACCAGCTGAAAGACCGCGACAACATCAGTCTGTCAGCTAAATATTCATTCTGAGCCGACACGGTCAGTAACGATTTATTGAGGTCCGAATATGTTGAAAAAAACTTATCAAATCTGGGGCGCCGCACTGGCGCTCTCAGTTGCGGCAAGTGGTTCTTATGCAGCAGTGTCTGCTGAACAGGCTGCAAAACTGGGTACTGAGTTCACTCCGATGGGCGCAGTTAAAGCAGCGCAGGGCAACATTCCTGCCTGGGAAGGGGACGTTCCTGCCGGTAAAGGCGGTGTCGGTCCTGATGGCAAACTGCTTAACCCGTTTGCGGGTGATAAGCCGAAGTTTGTGATCACTGCTGCAAACTATAAGGATTACGCCGCTAATCTGACTGATGGTCAGAAAGCGATGTTTGCGAAATATCCTGATACGTACCGTATGCCTGTGTACGAAACGCGTCGTACTGCTGGTTACCCTCAGGAAATTTATGACGCAACGAAAAAGAACGCGACAGCGTCTGAGTTGCTGAATGACGGTAACGGTATTGCTAACTTCACTGAAGGCACGCCGTTCCCATTCCCACAGACGGGTGTTGAGGTGATCTGGAACCATATCACGCGCTATCGTGGTGGTTCGGTGACCCGTGTTGTTGGTCAGGTAACTCCTCAGGTAAATGGTGACTACACGCTCGTCCGTTTCCAGGATGAGTTTACCTTCCGTAATGAGCTGACTGACTTTGACCCAGCGACCGATGACAACGTGCTGTTTTACTTCAAACAGGATGTTCTCTCGCCAGCGCGTCTTGCCGGTAACGTACTTCTGGTTCATGAAACACTGGATCAGGTAAAAGAGCCTCGTAAAGCGTGGGTATATAACGCAGGTCAGCGTCGTGTACGTCGTGCACCTCAGGTCGCTTATGACGGCCCGGGTACCGCGTCTGATGGTCTGCGTACGTCAGATAACTTCGATATGTTCAACGGTTCACCAGACCGTTACGACTGGAAGCTGGAAGGTAAGCAGGAAGTTTATATTCCTTACAACTCTTACCAGCTGAAGGATGGCAAACTGAAGTACGATGAAATCGTGCAGGCTGGCCACATTAATCAGGATCTGACCCGTTACGAACTGCACCGTGTGTGGAAAGTGACTGCGACTCTGAAAGAAGGCAAGCGTCACATTTATGCGAAGCGGGTATTCTACATTGACGAAGATACCTGGCAGGCCACTGAGATTGATCACTACGATGGCCGTGGTGAACTGTGGCGCGTTGCTGAGTCTCACAACGTTTACTACTACGATCGTAAAGTTCCCTGGTACGCCATCGAAGTACTTTACGACCTGAACTCTGGTCGTTACCTGGCCCTGGGTCTTGATAACGAAGAGAAGGGTGGTTACGAGTACGACTTCAAACGTACCTACTCGGATTACACGCCAGCGGCACTTCGCCGTCAGGGTGTGCGCTGATCTTTGATCAGTAAAAGAAAAGGCCGCTTTCGCGGCCTTTTTTTATGTCATCAGAATTAATATTTCTGGTGGCTGTTTCAGAAATTAAACAGCGCACCGACCTGATAAACACCCGATGCGTCTTTGTTAATAAATTCAGCACGCAGCCCTAATACTTCGCTGGCTTTGAAGCCAATGCCGGCACCGAGGAAAATGCCATCATCATCACCGAAGTCCAGCCCGAGACGTCCGATGGCTGACAGGCGTGGATCAAGCTCCGGTAGTGATTTCTCGGCCACACCCGCCAACCAGAAACCGTTGATATCGGTGTCGCCATTGCCATTGAAAAAATCTTCAGTGTCGCTGTAACCGAACTCCGCGGAGGTGGTCAGTCCGGCAGTATTGTTAGGGAATTTCAGACCACCAAAAATGGAGTAACCTGCAGCATCGAGGTCACCGCCACTGAAAGGCGAGTCAATGGTGTTGTGGCTGATATTGGCACCGAGATAAATCCGGTCTTTTACGTTGCCTGAGCTTGCATGGTCGTCGGCGATTGCGGTGGTCGAGGCCAGAGCAAACGCAAGTGGGAGTACATACTTCATTAACTTCTCCTTTATCAGAATACGGGCAGACTCAGCGGCTCTTCCTGCAGGGCAGCCAGTTGCTCGCGCAATGCGAGCAGGTGCTCCGACCAATAGCGGTGACTGGCGAACCAGGGAAATGCCTGGGGAAACGCCGGGTCGCTCCAGCGCTGACTGAGCCAGGCTGCGTGGCGCACAATGCGTCGCGTGCAGAGCGTTTCTATCAGCTTTAATTCGTCCGCAGGAAATGGCCGGAACATGCTGTAGCCTTCTGCTATGACCATCAATTGCTGGCGGTGTTCCTCCCGACTGCCACTGAGCAACATCCAGATATCCTGCATGGCGGGCCCTTGTGCGCAGTCGTCGAAATCGACAAGGTACAGGTCTTCGTCACGCAGTAGCAGATTACCGGTGTGCATATCTCCATGAATTCGCAGGGTTGTCAGCTCCCCTGAATATTGCTGGTCGGTATGGGCACAGATATCGCGGATGAGGGATTCGTACGCGGGGCGATAATCGTCGGGTAGCAGGCCTGAAGACAGTATGGTTTCAGCGGCTGCCTTGATATCGTCACTGCCTTTAATATGTGGGCGATGCTTAAATGTTCGGGTGCTGCCGGTATTGTGCAGGCGTCCGAGCCAGCGACCAATTAATTCCAGATCGTCATCGCTGCTGAGCTCAGGCGCGTGTCCGCCGCGCCTCTGAAAGAGTGCAAAGTAGAATTCTTCATGGCGGAACAGAGTGCTTCCATCTTTTTTAATTGGGCTGATCACCGGAATGCCTTCTTCTTCAGCGTCATGCAGAAAGTCGTGTTCCTCCTGAATGCCGTCTTCAGTCCAGCGTTGTGGGCGGTAGAACTTCGCAATCAGGGGAGACCCGTCTTCGATACCGACCTGGTAGACGCGGTTTTCATAGCTGTTGAGTGGGAATACCCGCGCGTCGCTGTAGTAACCAAGAGACTCGACGGCGTCCATAACCATTTCCTGCGTGAGTGCGGAATACGGATGTTCTGACATGGGGTGTTCCTGCAAATAATCGGGCCGCTATTATGCACCGCCATGAGTCATTCAGACAGCGCGGACTGTCCGTGCAAAACACCAGGCGCCGACAATGGATGCTCCCTGTGATTTGAGAAGGCGTGCCGCCTGTTCGAGTGTCGAGCCGGTTGTCATCACATCGTCGATGATCATAACGTGGCGTCCCGTCAGGTCTATGTGACCACTGTCGAGTCCAATGTTGCTCTGGCGTCTGGCGGCCGCGGAAAACCGGCGTTGCTCACTATGGCTGGTCCTTCGCAGTGCGTTTGGAGCAACTGGAATCTTCAGCGCTTTACTGAGGTGGTGACAAAGTTCTTCACTCAGATTAAACCCGCGCTGAAGTAAGCGCCGTCGGCTTGCCGGGATAAATACGAGTGTATCGGGAGGATGATCGCTCAGTGGTCTGGAGGTCAGCATCAGGCTGGCAAAGCGTTTTGCCATCCGGATGTCGTGGCCTTCTTTGCAGCGATGCATCCAATGGTTCAGGGGGTGGTAGTACTGGAAACTGCAGAAGCTGTAATCGAATGCCGGTGGACTGGCCTGACAACGGCCGCAGCGGTGACCGGTAGTGCTGGGCTCGCTGCATTGTGGACATGTGAGAGCTGGAAAGGGAAGGTCATTGAAGCATCTGCCACAGAGAAACGACCCCGGCTCGCAGGCATCCAGACACAGCTCGCAGGTAAATAGCTGATTAAAAAATGAACTGCAGTTATCCCTGAATTTATGCAGGGTTGACCACTTGCCTCGCATCCTTATCATCCTTGATTAACGATACCGTACTGAGGTTATAAACCATGAACAGCCATGTAAACAACGGCGAAAGCATCCGGCACGACTGGTCTGTTGAGGAAGCCGAGGCGCTTCTCAATCTGCCGTTCAATGACCTGTTGTTCCGGGCTCAGACGGTTCACCGCCTGTACCATGATCCGAATGCGGTTCAGGTCAGTACACTTCTGTCGATCAAGACCGGCGCCTGTCCGGAAGATTGTAAGTATTGTCCTCAGAGTGCCCGCTACGATACCGGTCTTGAGCGCGAGCGACTGATGGAAGTTGAGGCGGTGATTGAAAAAGCGAAAGCGGCGAAAGCTGCAGGCTCAGACCGCTTCTGTATGGGCGCGGCCTGGCGTTCTCCACGTGAGAAAGATATGCCATACGTCCTGGCGATGGTGAAGGGCGTGAAAGAACTCGGTCTGGAAACCTGCATGACCCTGGGTATGCTTGATGAAGGTAAGGCCAATGCACTGGCTGAAGCCGGACTGGATTACTACAACCACAACCTGGATACCTCTCCGGAGTTCTATGGAGAGATCATCACGACCCGTACCTATTCTGACCGTCTGAATACACTTGCGAATGTGCGTAGTGCCGGCATGAAAGTCTGTTCGGGTGGCATTCTTGGTATGGGTGAAACCCACAAAGATCGCGCAGGATTGCTGGTGCAGCTGGCTAACCTGCCTGCTCACCCGGATTCTGTGCCGATTAACCAGTTAGTTAAAGTTGCAGGAACGCCACTTGAAGAACAGGGTGAGCTGGATCCTCTCGATTTTATCCGCACGATCGCCGTTGCCCGTATCATGATGCCGGCGTCGCATGTGCGCCTGAGTGCCGGTCGAGAAGAAATGTCGGAAGAAATGCAGGCGATGTGTTTCTTTGCCGGTGCTAACTCTATTTTCTACGGCGAATGTCTGCTGACGACGCCTAACCCTGCAGCGAACAAAGACCAGGCACTGTTCCGCAAGCTGGGCATCAACTCTGAGCATCGTGTGACTAAGGCTCCTCAGGAACTCGACGATATTCTGGCGTCGACCAGTGCGGACAATGATCTGTTTTATGACGCATCAGCCTCAGCCGCTCAACACTGAACAGTGATATAGCAAATCGGTCTAAACACCGCCCTTCTGAGGGTGGTGTTTTTTTTTGAGTGTTGGTTAAATATTAGCCAGATTCATGTATTGTCTGAGGTGAGTATGAACATTGGGTCCACAGCGGGTTCCGCGTTTACCACAGCATCTTATGGCGTTTCTCAGGGCGTTGATCAGGTTCAGCGCGCAGCGCAGGATGTTGTCGATGCTACCACTGCCCGTCCTGTAGAGGGCACGGCAGATCTTGCATCGTCAATGACTGATGCGAAGCAGGGGCAGCAGGCGGTCGACGCTAATGCCAAAGTGCTTCAGGCTGCCGACAAGCAACTGGGCTCTCTGATCGACGTCCAGGCCTGATCTGAACCGGTGAGGGCGTATGGAGATCAGTACAGCCACGTCCGCCACACCGGTAGTTACCGGTCCAGCCGTCCGCGAAGGCACGGCAAGGGTATCTGATCCTTTCAAAACCGCTGATGTTGTCGATACTGACAGCGTTACGCTCTCGCCTGAGGGTGTTCAGCGCTCCCGGGAAGAATCCTCTTCTGAGTCAATCGTCGATGATGACACCGCAGATCTGCTGCGCTCACTTGAGCAACGGGATCTGGAGGTACGCACGCACGAGCAGGCCCACAAAGCCGTTGGTGGAGAGTTGGCAGGTGCCCCGAGCTACAGCTATGCGCAGGGGCCGGATGGCAAACGTTATGCGGTTTCAGGTGAGGTAAGCATCGACATCAGCGATGTTCCGGGAGACCCTGCTGCAACGATTGAGAAGATGTCCCGTGTCCGTCGGGCAGCCCTGGCGCCAGCCGAGCCATCCGCGCAGGATCGTCAGGTCGCAGCTCAGGCGGCACAGAAAATGACGGAAGCCCGGGCGGAGCTGGCGGTGCAGCAGCGCGAAGCTTTGCAGGCGGAGTCGGATCTCGCGACGATTGAGCAGGAGTCGCGGCAGCGTGAGCTTGAAGAAGCGCGAAGTGCTCAATCCCAGGCAGAAGATGATGATACTGACGAAGCCTTTGTCTCGGTTGCTGAACGCTTTGCAGAATACAACGCACGCCTGCGCCAGATTAATGAAACACTACTGCGCATCAGTATGCCACCCGGTCCGGAAGTAGGTTCTCTACTGGACGATGAAGCCTGATCTTCAACCTTTCTGACAATCCCCATTCTCGTGTCCTGAAAAGTGGTATGGGCTTGACAATTGTTGCATGCGAACGTATGTTTCAAACACTTGTTTGAATCTGTATCAGTCAGACTGGTCGGAATATTGAGCGCCGGTGGTATGTCCTGCCGGAATAATTATCCGCAGCTATGCTGCAGTAACAATCAACGGCAACGAGGTCATCCCCATGCCAGAGTATAAAGCTCCCCTTCGTGATATTCAGTTCGTAATGAATGAACTGCTGGATATGCCAGGCCACTATGCAAACCTTCCTGCATACGCTGAGGTAGCCACCCCGGACATGATCGACGCGATCCTGACTGAAGGTGCGAAATTCTGTGAGCAGGAGCTGGCTCCTCTGAACCGTACCGGTGACATCGAAGGTTGTACCCGTCACGACGATGGTTCTGTTACCACGCCAACTGGCTTTAAAGAAGCTTACGCTAAGTACGTTGAAGGCGGCTGGCCTTCACTGGCACACGAAGAAGATCACGGCGGCCAGGGCCTGCCAGAATCTCTGGGTACTGTTATCTCTGAGATGGTTGGTTCTTCTAACTGGTCCTGGGGTATGTACCCAGGTCTGTCACACGGCGCAATGAACACTCTGGATCTGCACGGTACTGACGAGCAGAAACACACCTACCTGAGCAAGCTGGTGTCAGGTGAGTGGACCGGTACTATGTGTCTGACCGAATCACACTGTGGTTCTGACCTGGGTATCCTGAAGACCAAAGCTGAGCCAAACGCTGACGGTTCTTACGCCATCACAGGTTCTAAAATCTTTATCTCTGCTGGCGAGCACGACATGGCAGAGAACATCGTACACATCGTTCTGGCACGTCTGCCAGGCGCTCCGGAAGGTACTAAAGGTATCTCTCTGTTCATCGTTCCTAAGTTCCTGCCAAACGCAGACGGTACTCCAGGCGAGCGTAACGGCGTTGTGTGTGGTTCTATCGAACACAAAATGGGTATCCACGGCAACGCGACCTGTGTGATGAACTTTGACAGCGCGAAAGGCTGGCTGATCGGACCTGAAAACAAAGGTCTGAACTGCATGTTCACCTTCATGAACACTGCCCGTATCGGTACTGCTCTGCAGGGTGCATCTGCTGCTGAAGCGTCTTTCCAGGGCGCTCTGGCGTACGCGAAAGATCGTCTGGCTATGCGCTCTCTGACTGGTCCTAAGGCGCCAGAGAAAGCCGCTGACCCAATCATCGTTCACCCGGACGTACGTCGTATGCTGCTGACTCAGAAGTGTTTCGCAGAAGGTGGCCGTGCACTGGTTTACCTGGCTGCGCAGCAGAACGACATCGTTAAGAAAGGCGAGACCGAAGAAGCGCGTAAGGAGGCAGACGAACTGCTGGGCTTCCTGACTCCGATCGCAAAAGCCTTCCTGACTGAAGCTGGCTACGAAGCCACTAACCTGGGTGTTCAGGTATTCGGTGGTCACGGCTTTATCGCTGAGTGGGGTATGGAGCAGCTGGTACGTGATACTAAGATCGCTTGTATCTATGAAGGTACTACCGGTATTCAGGCACTCGACCTGCTGGGTCGTAAAGTACTGATGACTCAGGGTGCGTCTCTGCGTAACTTCACTAAGATCGTTCACAAGTTCTGCCAGTCACTGGAAGGTGACGAGCAGATGGCTCAGTTCGCAGCACCTCTGGCTGAAGTGAACAAAGAGTGGGGCGACCTGACCATGAAGATCGGTATGTCTGCTATGAAGAACCGCGAAGAAGTTGGCGCGGCTTCCGTTGACTACCTGATGTACTCTGGCTACGCGACTCTGGCATTCCTGTGGGCTCGTATGGCTAAGGTTGCTCAGGACGCTCTGGCGGCTGGTACCACTGAAGAAGACTTCTACAAAGCGAAGATTCAGACTGCTAAGTTCTACTTCGCACGTGTACTGCCACGCGCTAAAGGTCACGCCGCTGCCATGCTGGCCGGTGCTGACAGCATGATGGATCTGGACGCCGAACACTTCGCGTTCTGATGTGTCTGACTAAGAAGAACCGCGCCACGGCGCGGTTTTTCTGCGTTATATACAAAGCTATTTTGATCGAATTTCTGAACGCTCCGGATGTGCGTTCTGTACCAATTTAAATGAGGTGAGTCATGCCAGAATATAAAGCTCCGTTACGCGATATGCGCTTTGTTCTGAATGAAGTATTTGAAGCAGATAAGTTGTGGTCGTCTCTGGCCGGTCTGCAAGGCGCGGTGGATATGGAAACCGCTGAAGCCATCCTGGAAGAGTGTGGCAAGATCGCCAGCCAGGTACTCGCACCTATCAACCGTGACGGTGATGAGAATTCATCCACCTGGGAGAACGGTGAAGTGACTGCCGCTCCTGGATTTAAAGACGCTTACCAGACTTACGTTGAAGCGGGTCTGAACGGTCTGGGCGGTAATCCGGACTTCGGCGGTATGGGCATGCCTAAGACACTGGTTGCTCAGGTTGAAGAGATGGTTCAGGGCTCGAACATGGCTTTCGGTCTGGCGCCAATGCTGACTGCCGGTGCGTGTCTGTCTCTGAACGCTCACGGTTCACAGGAACTGAAAGAAAAGTACCTGCCGAACATGTACTCAGGTGTCTGGTCTGGCGCGATGGACCTGACCGAACCACACGCGGGTACTGACCTAGGTATCATCCGTACCAAAGCAGAGCCAAACGCTGACGGTTCTTACGATATTACTGGCACCAAGATCTTTATCACTTGGGGCGAGCACGACATGGCGGAGAACATTATCCACCTCGTGCTGGCGAAGCTGCCAGACGCACCTGCTGGCCCTAAGGGCATCTCTCTGTTCCTGGTGCCTAAGTTCCTGGTGAACGAAGACGGTTCTCTGGGCGAGCGTAATGCTGCTTCCTGTGGTTCTATCGAACACAAGATGGGTATCAAAGGTTCTGCGACCTGTGTGATGAACTACGACGGTGCTAAAGGCTGGCTCGTAGGTGAAGAGAACAAAGGTCTGGCGTGTATGTTCACTATGATGAACTACGAGCGTCTGGGTGTGGGTATCCAGGGTCTGGGCGTAGCCGAGAACTCTTATCAGAACGCCGTTGCTTACGCGCGCGACCGTATCCAGAGCCGTGCGCCGACCGGTGCGGTAGCGAAAGACAAAGCGGCTGACCCGATCATCGTACACCCTGATGTGCGTCGTATGCTGATGACCATGCGTGCCTTCAACGAAGGTGGTCGTGCGTTCTCAACCTACGTGGCGTCATTCCTCGATACTTCTAAGTACAGCGATGATGCAGAGCAGGCGAAACACGCTGAGCAGATGGTGGCACTGCTGACACCAGTCACTAAAGCCTTCATGACCGACGTTGCTCTCGAGAGCGCCATTGCGGGTCAGCAGGTATTTGGTGGTCACGGCTTTATCCGTGAGTGGGGCCAGGAGCAGCACGTACGTGACCTGCGTATCACCCAGATCTACGAAGGCACTAACGGTATTCAGGCACTTGACCTGATGGGCCGTAAGATCGTTGGTACTAACGGTTCTCTGTTCAAGCTGTTTGAGCAGGATGTTAACGATTTTGTTGCGGCCCAGGCGGGTAACGAGGCGGCAGCTGAGTTTATCGAGCCTCTGAAAGCAGCGATGGAAAACCTGGCTGATCTGACTCAGTGGGTGATCGATCAGGCCCAGAGCAACCCGAACGAGATCGGTGCGGCGTCTGTTGAATACCTGCACACCTTCGGTTATGCCGCTTATGCCTATATGTGGGCGAAGATGGCTGTGATTGCTCTGCCTAAGCAGGACGACAGCTTCTATAAGGCGAAAGTTGAAACTGCACGTTTCTACGTTAAGCGTCTGCTGCCTCGTTACATTGGTCTGACAGCAACCGTTAAGGGTGGTTCTGAATCACTCTATGGTCTGACTGACGAGATGTTCGAAACAGCCTGATTCACTTTCTGAGTGAATAACTCAAGCCGCCTTCGGGCGGCTTTTGTGTTTTTTGGCTGTTTGCGACCTATTGGTACGTTCAGACCATTCTTTGTTGTGTTATGTTCATGTACACTTACGCCAATTTGTATATTTACACACGACAGGAAGACACTGTGGCTGCTGCTAAAGAACTGGATAAACGCGTAGAGCGTTCCCGCCGTTTGCTAGTGAATACGCTGCTGGAGCTGATGGCTGAGCAGCCTTATTCAAAAATTTCTGTAGCGAACATCTGCGAACACAGCGGCGTTGCCCGCCCGACCTTCTATCTGCATTTCCGCTCTAAAGACGATCTGCTGCGCTATTACATCGAGCAGATGTTCCTGGAGTTTGCCGAGCAGATTGACCCGATTCTGACCCGCTCGCCGAACGTTGATCCTGAGATCGCGGTGCTGATGTTCCGTCAGTGGCAGATTCACGCCGACGTCGCCCGTCTGCTGGTGGCAGAGGATGTTGAGGCGATTCTGCTGAACGAATTCAAGACCTATGTCGGCCGCACGATCGAGCGTTATATTGAGGCGCATAAGCTGCGCATCAGCGGCAACAGCCGTATCCATTACGTGATCGATTACCTTGCCGGGGCGTCGTTTGCGGTGATTGTGCGCTGGATCAGGGAAGACTTCACTGAGTCTCCGGAAGAACTGGCGGGACTCTATGCAGACCTGTCCCGTCCGGGTCTGCTGCAGGTGCTTCTCAGCGGCAAACTGTAAGAGTCAGGTACAAAAAAAGGGGCCGTCAGGCCCCTTTTTCGTTTGACTGGTCAATGTATCCTGCGCTTGCTGTCGATGCGCTTGTTATGAATCTTGCCGATTTTGCGCTGGGCCTTTTCAAAGGCGTCACGCAGAGCCACGTACATGTTTTCGTGCTCAGTCTTGTCGTGATGATCATGTGTGATGGCCACGGTCTCACCCGGAAGGCCAACCTCAAGGGATATATGAGCAATGTTCCCCTTGTGACTGTGATTGTGAGGTAAGCCAACAACTGCACGAATGCCCGTGATCTCCTCATAGCGGGAAGTCAGTTTCTCTGCCTTCTCGCGGATCTGAAATTCGATGGCGTCTGAGTGTTCGATATCACGGAAAGAGATTTCCAAACCTTTCATAGCTACTCCTTATTTCAGTGCCTGACTGAGAGGCTCCGTTGCCCCTCACTTCTCAGGATGGACTATTCACGTTACTCCTGCCATGTCACAGGTCAACGATTTTCACGTGCGGTAATGTAAGTGACCGTCAATTTTCACAACTCTGTCACATATGTCAGGGCGGGGTGTTTCGGCTCGATTTGTGAGCATGCTATGGGGCATGGGCCGTGCTTGTGGTAGCCTGAGAACTGGCCTGAATGAGGTGGGTATGCGGGTATACGATGTCCCTGTGGTGTTTTTTGATCTGGATGATTCGCTGATCAACAAGGATGCGAACAGCCTCTGGATCCGTTGGCGTTTCCGCCAGGACCGCTGGGCGATGGTGGAAGCAACACTGGCGATGCTGTCGTTATACCGGGCGTACAAAAAAGGCAAAGTTACCCACTGGCGACTTTCTAATTATTACCGGACACGTACCCGGGGAATGTCGTTGGCTGACTATGAAATGTCAGTTCAGCGCTTTTTTGATGAGCGCGGACAGTTGCACATTTATCCGCAGGCGGCCTCACTCCTGTTTGCTTATCAGCGGCAGGGGACGCGCATTGTTATGATTACCGGCGCCGATGAAGTGGTGGCTAAGGCGTATGGCCGGGCGCTTGGGATTAATGACGTCATCAGCAATCGGTTGAAGCTGGAAGGTCAGCGCATCAAAGGGCTGGAAGAACCACTCTGTTACGGTCCGGGCAAAGTCGCGCTGGCGGGCAATTATCTTACGGGGCTGAATCTGACTCTGGCGGAGACCGCGTTTTACAGTGACAGTCACGCCGACCTGCCCCTACTTGAAGCGGTTGGCTGCCCGGTTGTTCTTAATCCTAATCCGCAGTTAAGAGCAGCGGCGGGGGTCAGAAACTGGCCCGTACTCGACTGGCGACACGACGCAACCCCCGCAGATTAGCGCTCCGACTTGCCGCTCTTCGTGCATCCCGTTATAGTCTCTACAGATTCACCTTTCTTCCATGGAGCCAAGCGGTGTTTTTCCAATATAACCGCCCCCTGCAGCAGGGTCAGCATCTGACCCGTCGATGGTGTTAAGCGACAGACTCTGATTCGCCATCTGGTACTATTGCGCTTAACAATCTGAAGGTTTCTTATGACTCCGCAAGAATTTGCTGCTCTCGCAGAGCAGGGTTACAACCGTATTCCGGTTGCCCGTCAGGTCCTCGCTGACCTGGATACTCCGTTATCAACGTATCTTAAACTGGCCGACCAGCCTTTTACCTACCTGTTTGAATCCGTGCATGGGGGTGAAAAGTGGGGCCGCTATTCCATGATTGGCCTGCCGGCACGCGAAGTGCTATCGGTGAGTGGGGATCAGGTGACCCTGACCCGTGATGGCCAAGTGATCTCTCAGGAGACGGTTGCCGATCCACTGGAATATATCGAACATTTTCAGTCGCGCTTTAAGGTGCCTGAACTGGACGGTTTGCCAAAGTTTGATGGTGGCCTGGTGGGCTATTTTGGCTATGACACCATCCGCTATATCGAGCCACGCCTGAAGCAGAGTTGCCCACCCGATGAGCTTGGCACACCTGACATCCTGTTGATGGTCTCTGAAGAAGTGGTGGTGTTCGATAACCTCAGCGGTAAGCTGCACCTCATTGTTATGGCCGATCCATCACAGGACAGCGCACTGAGTAACGCAGAGGCCCGCCTGGATGAGCTGCGCGAACAGCTTCGGGCACCCTATCAGGGGGAAGTCGGGAAGCTGCGCGAGGCTAAAACCATTCATGAAGAAGACTTCCGCTCCTGTTTCGGTGAGCAGGAATTTATGAATGCGGTGGAACAGATCAAAGAGTACGTGCTCTCCGGCGATATTATGCAGTGCGTCATTTCTCAACGTATGCAGGTGCCTTATGACGGCAATCCTGTCGATGTCTACCGGGCACTGCGCACTCTCAACCCGTCTCCTTACATGTACTGCCTGAATCTGGGCGACTTTCATGTGGTGGGTTCGTCGCCTGAAATTCTGGCGCGGCTTGAGGACGGTGAAGTGACTGTACGTCCGATTGCCGGCACCCGTTACCGTGGCCAGACGCCGGAAGAAGACAAAGCTCTGGAAGAAGAGCTGCTGTCAGATCCGAAAGAAATCGCGGAACATCTGATGCTGATTGATCTGGGCCGCAACGATGTTGGCCGTATCTCTGAAACGGGCCAGGTTCAGGTAACAGATCAGATGGTTGTCGAAAGATACAGCCACGTGATGCACATCGTCTCGAATGTCACCGGTAAGGTGAAAGAAGAGATTACGGCGATGGACGTACTGCGGGCCGTTCACCCGGCGGGTACCCTGAGTGGTGCGCCTAAAATCCGGGCGATGGAAATTATTGATGAATTCGAATCAACCAAGCGCGGCGTCTATGGCGGTGCGGTGGGTTATCTGAGCTGGAACGGCAACATGGATACCGCAATAGCGATCCGAACCGCTGTTATTAAAGATGGTGTTCTGAATATTCAGGCGGGTGCCGGCGTTGTTGCTGACTCGGTTCCGCGTCTTGAATGGAAAGAAACCATGAACAAAGGCCGTGCAATGTTCCGTGCAGTCGCAATGGCGGCCGCAGGTCTGGACCAGTAAGGATAACCGCTATGTTAGTGATGATTGATAACTACGATTCGTTTACCTACAACGTTGTCCAGTATCTCACTGAGCTGGGCGCGGACGTCAGAGTATTCCGGAACGACGAAATTACGATTGAAGAAATTGAAGCCCTGAACCCAGAGCGTCTGGTGATTTCTCCCGGCCCCTGTACTCCGAACGAGGCAGGCATCTCAATGGCTGCCATTGAGCATTTTGCTGGCAGAATCCCTGTGCTGGGCATCTGTCTCGGTCATCAGAGTCTTGGACAGGTTTACGGTGGCAGTATTGTTCGGGCCGGTCAGGTGATGCACGGTAAAACGTCTGACATTCACCATGCGGGCGTCGGAGTGTTTGCCGGGTTGCCGAATCCATATAAGGCGACGCGCTACCACTCACTGGTCATTGATAAGCACAATCTGCCAGAGTGTCTCGAAGTTACTGCCTGGACAGAAAACCCGGACGGCAGCATGGAAGAGATTATGGGTGTTCGCCATAAAACACTCGCTGTCGAAGGTGTTCAGTTCCACCCTGAGTCCATTCTCACGGAATATGGACATGAGCTGCTAAAGAACTTTCTCGATACGCCACTGAACCGCGATTAAGGAATTACTATGGATATCAAAACAGCGCTCGGGCGTGTGGTTGAGCGACAGGATCTCAGTACTGAAGAAATGATTGATGTCATGCGCCAGATTATGACAGGGCAGTGTGACGATGCTCAGATCGGTGCTTTCTTAGTTGCGCTACGGATGAAAAGCGAAAGCATCGACGAGATCGTTGGTGCTGTCACTGTGATGCGTGAGCTGGCAACCGGTGTAAAGGTTAAGGCAGAGAACGCAGTTGATATCGTCGGTACTGGCGGTGATGGCGCTAATTTGTTTAACGTCTCGACGGCGTCTTCGTTTGTGGTGGCAGCTGCAGGTGGTACCGTTGCCAAGCACGGCAACCGTGGTGTGTCGTCAAAATCAGGCAGTGCTGATCTGCTCGAAGCGGCCGGCGTGAACCTCGCTTTAAACGCCGAACAGGTTGCCCGTTGTATCGACGAGCTGGGGGTGGGCTTTATGTTTGCGCCGTCGCATCACAGTGCAATGAAGCATGCAATTGGCCCGCGTAAGTCGCTGGGGTTGCGCACTATTTTTAATATTCTGGGCCCGATGACGAACCCGGCGGGTGTGTCTAATCAGGTGATCGGCGTTTTCTCGAAAGCGCTGGTTCGTCCGATTGCCGAAGTGCTGCAACGCATGGGCGGCGGTCACATTCTGGTAGTGCATTCTAAAGATGGGCTCGATGAAATCAGCCTGGCATCGGAAACGTATGCCTGTGAGCTGAAAGATGGAGACCTGCGTGAGTTCGTGATCACGCCTGAAGATCTGGGTATCGAGTCTCAGTCACTGACGGGCCTGAGTGTCGACAGTGCCGAAGAATCCCTTGCCCTGATCAAAGATGCCTTAGGCAAACGCGAGACGCCTGCCGGTAAGAAAGCCGCTGATATTCTTGCATTAAATGCCGGTGCAGCCATTTACGCCGCGAACCTGGCTAGCTCACTGAAAGAAGGTGTTGCGATGGCCGATGATGCGATCTGCTCTGGTCTGGCACTGGAAAAACTGAATGAACTGGTCAGCTTCTCCGGACTGCTGGCGGAAGACAACGACCGCTGAGCGGAACAGACGAATGACTATGAACACTCCGACCATTCTCAAAAAAATCATTGATACCAAAGCCGTAGAAGTCGCTCAGCGCAGTGCGTCCCTGCCACTGAATGAGCTGAAAGCTCAGGCGCTGGACATGGATAAAGACGCGCTGCGTGGCTTCTACCGCTCAATGAAAGCGAAAGTTGATGCCGGCCTGCCAGCGGTCATCGCCGAAATCAAAAAAGCCTCACCATCCAAAGGTGTACTGCGTGAAAACTTTATCCCTCAGGAAATTGCAGAATCCTACGAAAAAGCCGGTGCAGCCTGTCTGTCAGTACTGACAGACCACGACTACTTTCAGGGTCATGAAGATTTTCTTAAGGCTGCCCGTGCAGCCTGCAGCCTGCCAGTGATCCGTAAAGACTTTCTGGTAGACCCGTATCAGATCTACGAAGCCCGTGCGATTAATGCCGATTGCGTGCTTCTGATCGTATCTGCGCTGAGCAGAATGCAGCTGCAGGATCTTGAGGGCATTGCCCACGAACTGGGCATGGACGTACTGGTCGAAGTGCACGATGGCGAAGAGCTGGAAACTGCACTCACTATGCAGACACCTCTGGTGGGTATTAATAACCGCAACCTGCACACCTTTGACCTGACGTTAGAGACGACGTTTGGTCTGCTCGACAAGGTACCCTCCGACCGTCTGCTGGTGACGGAGAGCGGTATTCTTGGTCGTGAGGATGTTGCCGCGATGCGGGAACGTGATGTGAATGCGTTTCTGGTTGGCGAAGCCTTTATGCGGGCGGAGGATCCGGGCGAGGAGCTCGCTAAGCTGTTTTTCTGATGTTTTGTTGAGGCGGCTGATTAGCCGCCTTTCTTTTAGCCACTTTCGGTGGGCTAGCTTCTTCGGCTGCCGCCGGGTTCCATTGCCCTTGTTGGGGGACCTTGTCCCCCGGGCGGGCGGCCCATCCCCCTGCTTTCGCGCGTGACTTGAGCATTCTGCTCTGCGCCCTTCGGGCCAGCCAGAGGCTGTTCAAAGCTGCTTCGCAGCATTGTCTGGGCCGTGATCCGATATTTACTGGCTTTTCCGGCAACCGGCTCCGGCGGGCATCCATGCCCGTATGGAGCCTCGTTCGGCATCCTGCCTCACGTTGCCTGCAAAGCTGGCGTAAATCCCGGCGGCCCCAGAGGCGCATTTCCATCCCGCGAAACCCTCTCACAAAATTAAAAACGATGTCACCGCGAAGCGCTGATAAAACCCGGCTTGTGATGACCCCGCGGGATCGCAGATAACGATGGGAGCTAACCGGCAGGACGCCGGTTAAGCCTGCCCGCGGCCATGGATGGCCGCTGCAGGCGTGCCCCAATCGGTATCAAGAGACAAGGATCAGGGCATCACGCCGGAAAGGGGGATCGGAAGGGGCCCGCCCCTTGCAGAAAAAACAAAGGCTTGGCGGCAGCCAGAAGAACCTCTCTGCCGAAGGCAGCTACTGCCAATAAGGGCAATAGAACCCGGCGCCAGCCAAAGAAGCCCACCCACCGAAGGTGGCAACTTCCCACACATACAAAAACGCCCGGTCAAAACCGGGCGCTTTCAGCAGTAAAGGTACTCAGCGAGTACCAAACACCACAATCGTCTTACCAGACACACTGATCAGCCCCTGTTCTTCCAGAGACTTGAGTACGCGCCCCGCCATTTCGCGGGAGCAGCCGACGATGCGGCCGATTTCCTGACGGGTGATTTTGATCTGCATGCCATCCGGGTGGGTCATGGCGTCTGGCTGCTTACACAGATCCAGCAGGGTACCAGCAACACGGCCCGTCACATCAAGGAAGGCGAGGTCGCCGGCTTTGCGGGTGGTGCGGGTCAGGCGCTCTGCCATCTGGCGGAAGATACGGAAAACCAGCTCAGAGTCTGAGGCTGCCAGTTCGCGGAAGCGTGAGTAGGAAATCTCTGCAACTTCGCAGGCGCTCTTGGCACGCACGCAGGCGGTACGAGGGCTGTTTTCGTCATCGAATAAGCCCATCTCTCCAAAGAAATCACCTTCATTGAGATAGGCCATGATCATCTCGCGGCCTTCATCGTCTTCGATGCTGACGCTGACTGAGCCTTTCATCAGGTAATAGAGGGTGTCACTTTCTTCTCCTGCATGGATCAGTGTGGTCCGTGCCGGGTAACGCTTTTTATGACACTGGCTGAGAAAGTTCTCCAGTGGGGCGTGCATAGAAGGAATACGCGGGATAATCATTGTTCTAGTCCTTAGTGATAACAGGCCCTGACAGCTCCTGACCTGATTATTACTCATCCCATGGCAGAGTTGAACCGGGGAACGGGGCCAATTTGGCTTTTACGTCCGGATTTTGACACGGCTGGTGGTTTTTTGATCCCACGCCCGGGTTCACTGTGGTAAGCTCCGCGTTTTCTTAAATCAGCGGAGTTTCGTGAATGAAGACGACGGTGAAGTGGGTCGACAATGCCATGTTCCTGGGTGAGTCTGGCAGCGGTCATACCGTAGTGATGGACGGTCCTGAGGACCACGGTGGTCGCAATATGGGCATCCGCCCAATGGAAATGCTGCTGATCGGTCTGGGCGGTTGTACCAGCTTTGACGTTATGAGCATTCTCAAGAAGCAGCGTCTGGATGTTCTCGACTGCGTTGCTGAAATTGAGGCCGAACGCGCTGATGCCGTACCTGCTGTTTTCACGAAAATCCACGTTCATTTCAAGGTGACTGGCCGCAACCTGAAGGAATCTGCGGTTGAACGTGCAGTTAAGCTATCTGCTGAAAAATATTGCTCTGCCTCCATCATGCTGGAGCAGGGTGGTGTAAACATCACCCACAGCCACGCTGTAATCGACTTTGAGTGACAGGCCCTCACGGGCCACCTGACGAGGATAATCCATTGAACGAAAAATTGCGGCTTCACGGCTTCAATAACCTGACGAAGTCTCTGAGCTTCAACATCTACGATGTCTGTTACACCAAGACTGAAAAAGAGCGTCAGGAATATATCGAGTATATCGACGAGCTATATAATGCCGACCGTCTGACAAAAATTCTGTCTGACGTCGTTGATATCATCGGTGCGCATATTCTCAATGTTGCCCGTCAGGATTATGACCCTCAGGGTGCCAGTGTCACTATTCTGATTGCTGAACATGAGGTTCCACCGAGCGACGATATGGTGGAAGAGAAGCCAGGCCCGCTGCGTGATACCGTGGTTGCTCACCTTGATAAGTCCCATGTGACTGTTCACACCTATCCAGAGAGTCATCCGGATGGCGGTATCTCAACCTTCCGTTGTGACATCGATGTATCTACCTGCGGTCTGATCTCACCGTTGAAGGCACTCAACTATCTGATTCATGCCTTTGATTCTGACATTGTGACTATGGACTACCGCGTGCGTGGTTTTACCCGCGATGTTGACGGAGTTAAGCACTACATCGACCACGATATTAACTCCATTCAGAACTATCTGAGTGAAGATACCCGTGACGCTTACGAAATGATCGACGTGAACGTGTATCAGGAAAATCTCTTCCACACTAAGATGATTCTGAAAGAGTTTGATCTGGATAACTATCTGTTCGGTGAAGGCTCAAAAGACATGTCGCCGGAAGAACGCAAAGAAGTAGAAGCCAAGGTACGTAAGGAAATGCTGGAGATCTTTTACTCCCGCAATATGCCCTGAGCCTTGCTTCGGATTAAAAACGGGAGCCACTGGCTCCCGTTTTTTTTGATCAGATCACCGGCGCTTGGTCGGATAAGGCTGTACGTTCAGGCTATTGCAAGGGGCCTGAAGTTTACGTGCTTCCTTCATGCAGCAGGTGGCGATTCCGCCGCCGACAATAAAGAAAGACAGTATCAGGTATGAAAGAAGCATAAAGCGACTCCTCAGGATAACCCATTAAGTGTAGACCCTGAGGTGAAGTTTGCCGGGCGCTCTGACGTCCGTAAGAGGAAAGTCAGGTTGGCTCGCTGACGCAGATCACTTTGAAGCCGTTTGCCTGCACCATGATTTCGGCCTGGCGGAAGGCCTCTTTTGCCCATTCCTCATAGGCGAGGTGACGATTCGCTACGATCCACAATTGCCCGTCCCGGGTCAGGTGCTTTCTGGCGTCGCTGAATAAGCGGCGTGCGAAGTCATAGTCTGTCTGCTTACCCTGATGAAACGGCGGGTTGCTGTAGATAATATCGAAGCGACCTTCGATATCTTTCAGGCCATCGCTGGGGAGAATATCAGCCTCTAGCCCCATACGGACGCTGTTCAGCTGGGCGCTCCGCAATGCAAATGCGTCGACATCCGAGAGGGTGGCCTTCAGGGAGGGGTTACGGCCTTTCATGGTGAGACCTATGATGCCTGAGCCGCACCCCAGGTCCAGAATCCTGCCATGCCCGGGAGCCGGAACATGCTCAAGTAGCTGAGCCGTGCCGGCATCCAGCTTGCCGTGCCCGAAAACGCCGGGCAAGGTCATGAAGTCGCGTTCTTCAAAGCGCACGGAGCGGGCCAGTTTCAGCCAGTTAATCGCTTCGCCAGAGGATGTCAGTGTGACCTGCCACAGCGTGCAGTGACGGGCGCTGTCTGTTTTGATGCAGCTGTCACTCTGAGCCTTGATGGCCGTGTTTACGCTTTTACCTCCGGTGTCGTTAGCCGCCACTATGTAGCACTGCGAGGTCACCTGAGAAAGCATCTGTATCAGAGCACGTGCAAAGTCTTTCGCCTTCGGCCAGAGCAGGATGATATTTCTGTCCTTCAGTGCTGCGGGCTCGGGCAGGCCAAAGTGTAACTGTTGTTCACTGACGCCTGCGGCCTTCCAGGCCTCGGCCGTCTGCAGATTCCAGGTCTGCAGGCTGATATGTTTTTCTTTGACGGCGGATGCCCATGCACCCGGCAGATCGGCTTCGGCCCCGAGGACAGTCGTTGCTCCGGTCAGAAGTTCCGGATGGCGCAGCAGAGCTTCATAGACTTTGCTCATGACTGTATCCCTGTGAGCACATCGCGCACGGTCAGTGCGTCCTGCTGCAGATCACCAGACAGAGTCACTATGCCTTTGCGGCGCAGCAGGTCGGTCTGATCCTGATTGTGTCCTATGGCAAAAATCAGCTGGCCCGTCTCTGCAGCAAGGTTCTGCAGCTGTTGTAACTGCTGATCATTGGGTTGGCCGGTAATCCGGATAATTGCACCCTGTAAGGTCAGTTCATTCACCATGGCTGAGATATCTGCCGGTGGAACCAACCCGCCCAGGCGAAGTATGCGAACACCCAGTGGACGCAGCATGATGCCGAGCAGAAGCAGTTCAAGGGCGTCTTCCTGAGTGGTGTTCGCCAGTACCAGTGTGCCTTTCGTCTGGCCTTCCGGAGCTTCTGCCAGACGAGAGGTAAGTCGTCCTTCCAGAAAACCGGCGAAAAATGCGAAGCGTGCTCCACCCAGTGGGGTGCTCATCTGCTCATGCAGTTGCTGATGCAGTGGCAGTAGCAGAAACCTGAGGGTGATATCGGCAGGGAAGAAACTGGTCACTTCATCCATCACACTGGCAAGCGCGGCATCGTCAAATTCGCTCACTGCCTGATTGAGGCGCGCCCGGTACTGGTGCCACTGAGAGGGTTGCGCTGGCATGCTTGCCAGGGGTTCCGCCTCTGGCGTGCCGTTTTCCAGCATCGATTTTGCCTGCGAGATGGGGATTCCGCGCTCAAGCAGCGAGACGACCTTGCGGATCAGATGAATATCGGCCTCAGTGTAGAGGCGATGCCCTTTGGCGGTCCTCTTTGGGGTGATCAGGCCGTAACGTCGTTCCCATGCACGCAGTGTAATTGCGTTTACACCGGTCTCATTGGATACGACTCTGATGGGAAAATACGCGGCTTGCGGTTCAGCAGGCGAGGAGGACATGGGCAATTCTTATCCCGGATGTGTACAAAACAGTCCAAATTCTATAAGTAGTTGTACATAATGTAAAAGAAAGTACCATCATCCTATCCCATTGGCAGACTATCGCCGTATTACTGGTATCCGACACGGAGATTTTTCATGGTCACAGACCTGCACGATGAACAGGGGCCGATCAGCCTCGAGTTGTTGAAAAAAGCCGTAGATGCATCAAACGATGGCATTGTGATCGCAGAGCAGGAGGGCGACGATAATATCCTGATCTATGTAAACAAGGCGTTTGAAAGACTGACCGGCTACAGTGCAGACGAAATTCTGTATCAGGATTGTCGTTTCCTGCAGACAGGTGATCGTGATCAGGAAGGCCTGGCGTTGATCCGTAGCGCGATAAACGAAGGACGCAGTGCCCGGGCGATTCTGCGCAACTACCGTAAGGACGGCAGTCAGTTCTGGAATGAGCTCAGTCTGTCGCCTGTGTATAACGATCAGGATCAGCTGACGTATTACATTGGCATCCAGAAAGATGTCACAGCGCAGGTTGAAGCGGAAAACAGAGCGGATGCGGCAGAAAAAGAACTCGCTGCCCTCAGGCGCCAGCTCGCCGGTGAGTAGAGTGTTTGTCAGATATAAAAAAGGGAGCCACTGGCTCCCTTTTTAAATACCCGGCAGATCAGGCTTTTTTGTAAGCTTCTGCAGAGTCGATGATCATCTGGCGTGCTTCATCAGCGTTACCCCAGCCTTTCACCTTAACCCATTTGCCTTTTTCGAGATCCTTGTAGTTCTCGAAGAAATGACCAATCTGATCACGCAGCAGTTGTGGAACATCGTCAATGTCGTTGACGTCGTTATACAGCTGGGTCAGCTTCTGGTGTGGGACAGCAACCAGTTTTGCGTCTTCACCTGCTTCGTCTTCCATGTTCAGAACGCCAACAGGACGTGCACGGATAACAGAACCAGGAGCTACCGGGTAAGGAGTGATGACCAGAACGTCGAGTGGGTCACCATCGTCCGCCAGAGTATTAGAGATGTAGCCATAGTTCGCTGGGTAGAACATAGGAGTCGCCATAAAACGGTCGACCATCAGGGCATCCATATCTTTGTCGATCTCGTATTTGATCGGAGAATGGTTGGCCGGGATTTCGATGACCACATAGACGTCGTTTGGCAGTTCTTTGCCCGCAGGGATTGAGTTGTAGCTCATAGTGAGTTCCGTAAAGTCATGATGGATTTGAACAGGACGACGGGATTATAGACGTAACGCTCAGCCCCTGAAACCCGTCAGGGGTGCGACGTTCGCCGTGCAGGTTGCCCTAAAGCAGAATATCCACATTTGCACTGCCATATTAAGGTGTGACTAAAGACACTATAATCCCGCGTCTATAATACAGGCTTAACTGGCCTGAATTGAAAACAACAACAGAGAGCAATCATGAAACTGAACAGAATAACTGCCCTGGCGGCGCTGGTGCTGATGAGCAGCCAGGCAGCGGCTTTTGAGGAGGAATTTCTGGATGTCGTCACGGATGAGACTCTTGGCGGTGGATTTGAAGTACCGGAAGTACTGACTGCCACCCGACTGAAGCAGCCGCGCAGTGAAGTGCCCGGAAGTGTGACGGTGATTGACGCGGAGCAGATCCGCCAATGGGGCGTCCGCACTCTGCCGGAACTGATGCGTTTCGTGCCGGGAATGTTTGTGAAGCATGGGGCTGCAGACGCCGTCGCTTATCATGCTTCTAACCCCAATCTGATGCGCCGTATGCAGGTACTGATCGACGGCCGGTCAGTGTATCGCGCGGGCATTGCCTCTGTTGTCTGGGATGATATCCCGCTGGCGCTGGAAGATATTCAGCGTATCGAAGTCTTTCGTGGGCCCAATGCGTCGAGTTATGGCGCAAACGCTTTTATGGCCGTGGTTAACATCGTGACCCTGCACCCTCAGGATACGCTTGGCAGTCGCGGCTACATCCGTGGCGGGAATCAGGCCACACGTGATGCCTACATCAGTCACTCGTCTGAGCTGGGTGATGGTGCCATCCGCATTACTGCGTCACGTAAGAGTGACGACGGCTTTGATGGGCAGTATGCACGCGACGGTGAAGATGACTACCACGATGGTGGCCGCGATCAGTTTATTAACCTGACCTACGCCGAGCGTCTGGATAATGGTGATCAGCTCTTGCTCGAATCTGCTTATAAATGGGGTGAGACTGAAATTCCACCGGGTGAGTTTGATGGAGAGCCGCCGGAAGATTACACCCGCAACGGATTTCTCTATGGCCGCCTGACTCAGGATGTGTCCGCCCGCCATTCCCGCAAGCTCCAGGCATACTGGCAGATAGAGAATCGTCGCCATCCTGCTCGTGGATGCGTTCCTACCGTCTCTCTGGATTCAGAGCTTACCAGCCTTTACCGGGAAGACCCCTACTGGGCGGCGGTGGTCGGACGACTGATTCCGGGAGCATACCTGAATCAGGAGGAAGACCCGGCGCTCTACGCTCAGGTGAATGGGCTGGTTCAGAGAATTGCAGCGGGAGAGCTGACTCCTGAGACCGTTGAACTGGCTCTGGAGACGACCCTGGAGCGTGATTACGATATCAGTCAGTCGGATCTCGACGCGGCGCAGGGAATATTTGGCCGGGCGTTTAATGGCAGTGATTTTGAACAGTTAGGTGAAGTCATCTGCGGCAGTACGTCGATTGATTTCGAAGAACAGCGTGTCGATCTGGAGTGGCAGGATACCGTTCACTGGAACGATCGTCTGCGTACGGTTTCCGGGGTCAGTTTCCGACGCGACCAGGTGTATTCCGAAACGTATTTCCACGGTACGGTGCGAAACGATATTTTCCGTGTATTCGGTAACGTGGAGTGGCGCCCGTTTGACCCTCTGCTGCTGCATGTCGGCGGTATGTACGAGACGGAAGATACCAACGATTCCGCGTTTTCTCCCCGTGTCGCCGCGAACTTTATGCTCTCACCACAGCAGAGTATCCGCCTGGTGTGGTCGACGGCCGTCCGTTCGCCGGATTTACTTGAACAGGAGCCGAACTATTACTACACCATCGGCAATCTTGACGATAACTACCTGGGGCTGACCGAAGGCGATTACTTCGAGCAGCAGACCGGGACCTACGGTCAGTTGGATCACGAAAAGATTCAGAGTGTCGAATTGGGGTATTTCCTCAATGTGCCTGAATACAATTTTATGGCTGATATTAAGGTGTATCGCGATTATCTGACTCAGCTGATTTCGAATCCGATAAACCTGACCAACCCGGACGTGTATTCCGATACTGAAATGGTGATTAAGGGCGTCGACTGGCAGTTCAGCTGGAATCCGGCGCAGCATCACAGCTTCTGGTGGTCTGGTGCGTATGTGAATACTGACGTCGAAATCGGTGAAGACAGTGCCATTGACGAAGAGACGCTGACCTCATTGTTGCGGGTCGAAACCCGACTGAGCGCGGAATACAGTAATAATCTGAGCTGGGCTTATCGTCGTGGCGACTGGGGCCTGACGCAGTCTTATTTCTGGCACAACGCTTATAACCGTGAGAACAGGAATCCCCGTCATTATCGCCGTTACGAAGCCAATCTGACCAAAGACTGGAAAATGGACGGATATACTGTGAATACCGGCCTCTTCTGGCACCATCTGATTGATGATGGTCGGGTGATTTACATCAATGAGGTTTATTCGGTGAATGACCTCTGGTATCTGCAGGTGGGTCTGGAGTTCTGATGTCGCTTCTGCGCCAGAGCGTCTTTTTGTTGCTGCTGTTTACTCAGCCCGTATGGGCTGAGGTATTCATTGTGGCTTCGGAAACCTCTCCGGTGCTTGAACGACTCGCCGCGGCTCTGAAAGTACATACCCCTACAGAAGTGACGGTCAGTCTGTTTACCGGGGGGATTCCGGGCAACGCGGATGATCACTATTTTCTTGTAGGTGAAGACGTCATTCGTGCCTGGCCTGAGGGTACAGCGGCGGTCGCTGTGTTGACCTCCCGCAGTGCGATAGAAGCGAATCGCAGTCACCTGGTGGGGGCTGTCTATCTTGAGCCTCCGCTGGCAAGGCAATATTCACTGGTACGCTATATGTTCGGTGATGCAAGAACGTCACTGATTTACACTCAGGATGTATTGCCATGGGCCTGGCCTGAGCTGAGCGCGCTGGAAGAGCAGGGGGTCAGGCTGGTGCGCTATCAGCCAGGTCAGAGCCTGAACTACGCCCTAAAAGATGCTCTGCGTGGCAGCGATGTGCTTCTTGGCATCAGCGACAGCGGGGTATACAACCCGCAGAGCATCAAAAACATTCTGATTTCTGCGTACCGCCAGAACATTCCTCTGGTAGGGCCCGCAAGAGCTTACATACGTGCAGGCGCGATTGCCTCGACGTACAGTTCCCTGGATGACATCGCCCGGAGAATGGCCGATATGCTGAAGCCCGGGCAGTTTCAGGAGTTTTCTTATAACCCCTACTTTAGTGTTGCTTTCAACGAACAGGTGGCCCGTTCGCTTAATGTAATGCTCCCCGAGACTGAAATGGAGGTGGTCTCGGAGTTGAAGAAATAAGACATTTCGGGCCGTTGAGGCATCATCCTGAGTCATACTCCCTCCTTAACAAAACAAAACTGTCCCCACTTAATTGCCAGGGGGTAAACTGCAGAAACCTTCCTTCATGTCTAAACTCCACTTAGGGCTGAGGGTAAAAGTTATCTGAGAGAGAGTGCATGGAAGCAGTGATCAGAATGTATCTGGTGTTGCTGTTGTTGCTATTCGCGACAACAGTGAGAGCAGATATTGCCCTGATTTCCGACAGTGTGTCGCCTGTCGCTGAAAAGCTCCGTACCCTGACGGCGGCCTCTATGATGGAGCCTGTCGTTCTCACAACGGCGCGTGAGGCCAGTGAAAATCCCGGACGCTTCCGGGCGGTGGTCGTCATGGGCAGCAGTGCGCTGAAAGACCTGTCACTTCCTGATTCTGTACCCGTTGTCGGTATCTTCCTGAGCAGGAAAGACTACCTCGGCAATGCTTCCTCGTTTACTACAGGACTGTTCGTCGAGCCTCCTTTTGCCCGGCAGGCGCGCCTCGGGCGGGCTATCTATGGCAGTCAGTCCAGTTTTGGCGCGCTGGTGGCCGATGATCACTCAGCTGAGGTGAACGGGGTTATCTCAATACCCGATGTCAGTCTCTATTCTCTTGATAAGTACGATTCGCTGAACCAGGCGCTGATCCGTCTGCTGAGCGAGCACCAGGCGCTGATCGGTGTCTACGACCCGGCGCTGTACAGCCCCGACAATATTAAAAACATCCTGATTACTGCCTACCGTCACAATCGTCCTCTGATCGGCCCGTCGGCCGCTTACCTGAGAGCGGGAGCACTGGCGACGACCTACAGCAGCATTGATGACGTTGTGAAACGGCTTAGTGAAATCCTGATCAGTGGGCTCAGTGGCACTGGCTGGCCACCGCCGGATTACAATCCGTATTTCAGAGTCGGCTTTAATGAACAGGTCGGCCGCTCCCTGAATCTTATTCTGCCCAAAGCGAGTGACGTTGAGCGGACCCTGCGTCGTCAGGAGGGTCTCGAATGAGAATCAGGAACTGGCCAATCAGGCTCAGGGCTGTGGCTCTGGCTACCCTGCCTGCGTTGATTACCGTTGTGTTGCTGACAACGCTGCACATGATGGAGCGCTGGTCTGATGCAAACCGTAGCAGTGAGAGCACGGTAAAGCTGATGATTGAGAGTATCAGCGCGTCTGCAGAATACCCGGTGATATCAGGCAACTACGATCTGCTGTTGCCCTTGATTAAGGCCGCCCTGAATGAGCCGGAAATTGCTTACGTACGAATTGTGTCGCCTCAGGGGGAGACCTTAATTGAGGAGAAAACGGCAGAGTTCGGGGATATCAATCCAGAGTCGGTGCAGGTACTGCGGCGTACCCTGCTCAGGGATGTCGTAGAGCTGGACGGCTTTTCGGAATTCGGTGAGCTGATGGTGATGACTCAGGAACTGGCGGTGGTGGAAGTCGGTATGACCGACTACTTCACCCGGGGCCGGGATCTGGCCATTCTGTACCAGTCGCTGTTGACCGGCTTTCTTGTTGTTCTGCTCGCCGGCGTGACGGCACGCTACAGCTCGCTGATGATTGCGGGGCCGATCGAAAGCGTCGGTCGTTTTATCTCTCGCCTGGCGGAAGGCGAATTCTGGCACCGTACCCAGGTGGATGATGGCGCAGAGGTCGGGCGCCTGCAGGAAAATAGCAATCGCCTGGCAGAAACCCTCGAGTTGGCGCGCCAGGAACAGAAGAAATTTACCGAGCGCCTGATGGCCGAGCAAAGCGTCGCCCGTAAAGCGAGCGCCTCCAAATCCAAGTTTCTGGCCATGATGAGTCATGAATTACGGACACCACTGAACGGTGCGCTGGGAATGCTGCAACTGCTTGATCAGGAGCAGCCCGGAGACGAATTCACGACCCAGAAAAATCAGGCACAGGAAAGTCTCGAACATCTGACGCAGTTGCTTGATGACATCATGATTGTCGCCGATACCGACCAGCCCGCATCGCCGGTGAGTGCCGAGCCCTGTCAGCTTGGTACGTATCTCGAACCTTTGTTTGAAGACCTTCGCCTGCGCGCGATGAGTAAAGGCCTTTCCTTTATTGCTGAAGTCGCTCCGGCGTTGCGACGCGAGGCAGTCGTGACTCAACCCGCGATGCTGCGTCAGCTGCTGCGTCACCTGACTGACAATGCGCTGAAGTTCACGCGTCACGGTCTGGTCTCTGTCAGCATCACCCCAGCGCATCATGGTGGCTTACAGGTCACTGTGACAGATACCGGCATCGGCATACCTGAAGACAAATACGATCAGGTGCTGGAACCCTTTACTCAGCTTGCTGCTGAGTCTAATCGCGAGTTTGGGGGGGTAGGTCTCGGGTTGACGATCAGCGCCCACATTGTCCGGATTCTGGGTGGCAGTATGTCTTTTGCTGCACAGTCCGGGGGAGGCACCGTTGTCAGAATTTCTTTGCCGGAGTTAGTACTGGCACCCAATAAAGACGGGGATGAGAGTAACGAAGCAGGCCACGGACGCATCCTGATTGTTGAAGATAACGAAATCAATCTGAAGGTCGCTGAAAAGATGCTGCGCAAGGTGGGGCCCGAACTGGAAATAAGTTCTGTGGGCTCGGGGGAAGCCTGCCTGAGTCTGATGGCGCGTGAAACGTTCGACCTGATTATGCTGGATTGTCAGATGCCGGGAATGGATGGCTTCGAAACGGCACAGAGACTGCGGGAATCCGGTTATGACGGAATTATCGTCGCCTGTACTGCTAACACGACCGACCGAATAGAAAGCCGCTGTCTGGAGTCCGGGATGAATGACTATATGTCTAAACCTATCCGTCTGGATGGCGTCAAACAGATGTTAGGGCAGTGGATGGGGCGACTGGCAGGAAATGGGCCTTCAGCAGATAACTGAAGACCCACTCTGAGATCAGGCGTGGTAGCGCAGGGCGTTATCAACCTCTTCGGCAGAGCCCATCACGACAGATACCCGCTGGTGAATCGCCGTGGGCTCTATCTCCATAATATTCTCAAACGCTGTACTGGCCTTACCACCGGCCTGCTCGATCAGCATGCTCATTGGGTTGCCCTCGTACATAAGGCGCAGTTTGCCAGGCTTGTTAGGCTCGCGACTGTCGTAGGGGTACATGAATATCCCGCCACGGGTCAGAATGCGATGAATTTCTGCGACCATGGAAGCAATCCAGCGCATGTTGTAACGCTTGCCCAGCGGGCCTTCTTCGCCTTTCAGAAGGTCAGCGACATAGGCCTGCATTTCCGGTAGCCAGAAACGCTGGTTCGACATGTTAATGGCAAACTCTTTGGTTGTCGCAGGTACCTGGATGTCGCGGCGTTGCAGTACGAATTCGCCGATACGTGGGTCGAGCGTGAAAGCGTGTACACCGTTGCCAGTACTGAATACCAGCAGGGTCGATGGACCATATAGAACGTAGCCTGCCGCAACCTGGCGCTGGCCAGCCTGAAGATAGCTCTGCTCATGTGCGCCATCAGCACCTTCGGCCGCTTCCAGCACGGAGAAGATGGTGCCGACTGTGACGTTTACGTCGATGTTTGAGGAACCATCCAGAGGATCAAACAGAACGAGGTAACGACCACTTTCGTTGCATGCTACTGGGTCAGGCTCTTCTTCACTGGCCAGGCCTTTCACTTGCGGCATGCCTTTCAGGCAGGCTTTGATAAGGTCGTTAGAGATAACATCCAGCTTCTTCTGGCACTCGCCCTGAACGTTTTCCTGTTCAGCGCTTCCGAGAACTCCGGCCAGCGAGCCCATGTGCAGGCGATAAGCGATGTCCTTACAGGCGACCATCAGGCCATCGATAATGCCAGAGATATCGGCGTTGTCGCAGTGTTCATCCAGGAAGTGGCGCAGACGCAGCATGGTGTAATCCTCGGTGTGTTCCGGTCATAGTTGAATATGGGCGCATACTACCTGAATCGGCGCGGAAATTCAGTGGCAGGCCCGATTGCCTGCGAAAAATCATGCGCCACTCTTTCCATATGGACCGAGTTGGTCCGAAAGTCGGGCGATTCCAGAGTTGGGCAGGAATGACAGCCCGTGTAAACTAGCCGCTATAAGTATCACTGGCGATTCTATGAAACTCCATATTCTCGGCATCTGCGGTACCTTTATGGGCTCACTGGCGCAGCTTGCCAAAGCACAGGGACACGATGTTTCCGGCTCGGATGCCGGGGTCTATCCCCCCATGAGTGACCAGCTGGAAGCGGCGGGTATTACTCTCACTGAAGGATTCGATCCCTCAGGTATTCCGGCAGACTGCGATCTGGTCATTATTGGTAATGCGATGTCACGGGGAAACCCGTCGGTAGAGTATGTGCTTGATCGCGGTATTCCTTATACCTCCGGACCGCAGTGGCTGGGCCAGTATGTGCTCAGAGGTCGCTGGGTGGCTGCGGTATCGGGTACCCATGGAAAGACAACGACCTCAAGTATGCTGGCCTGGATACTTGAGTCTGCCGGGATGTCTCCGGGCTATCTGATTGGTGGCGTCCCGGAAAATTTCAGTGTGTCGGCCCGCCTGGGAGATTCACCGTTCTTTGTGATTGAAGCGGATGAGTACGACACGGCGTTCTTCGATAAGCGCTCCAAGTTTGTTCATTATCAGCCGCGTACGCTGATTATGAATAACCTGGAATTTGATCATGCGGATATCTTTCCGGATCTCGCGGCGATTGAGCGCCAGTTCCATCACCTGGTGCGCACGGTACCGGGAACCGGGTTGATTGTGTCTCCACATAATGACCCCGCCCTGGGCCGGGTGATGGAGCAGGGTTGCTGGACGCCCGTTCAGACCTGTGGTGCGGACGGGGATTGGCAATGGCGCGCGCTGAAGGCGGATGGCAGTGCCTATGAAGTGAACTTTGAGGGGCACCAGGTTGCTGTTCAGTGGGGCCTGACGGGGCTGCACAATATTTCTAATGCCGTTGCTGCCATGGCTGCGGCCCGGCACATGGGCGTGACCCCTGCGATTGCCGCAGAGGCATTGTCCGGCTTCCGTTCTGTAAAACGACGGATGGAATGTGTTAACCCAGGGGCTGATGTCCCTGTGTATGACGATTTTGCGCATCATCCGACTGCGATCAGAACCACCTTGCAGGGCGCCCGTGCGCAACTGGATGCTGACGGCAAGGGGCGTTTGATTGCTGTGCTGGAGCCCAGATCAAATACCATGAAGCTCGGTCGTCACAAGCATGAGCTTGCTGACTCGGTCGTCGATGCAGATCAGACCTTCTGGTTTCAGCCTGCGGGCATCGACTGGTCTCTACAGGAGGTTGCTGATCAGTGTTCTGCGCCTGCAGTTGTTGCCGACGATATTGAGGCCCTGCTTCAACAGGTCTGCACTGCGGTCGCGCCGGGAGATCGCGTTGTGGTGATGTCGAACGGCGGATTCCACAATTTTCCGCGCCGGCTGGCGTCTGCACTGCAGCAGAAAACCGGAGGTGCAGCGTGAGCGAACGTGTTCTGATTGCGGTCACAGGAGCATCGGGTTCTGCCTATGCTCTGGGGCTGGCCCGGGCGCTACTGGCGCAACAGGTCGGTGTGGATTTTATTATCTCCAAGGCCGCGCTGCTTGTTCTGGCCACTGAAACCGAACTGACGTTACCCCCGAAACCGAGGGCTCAGGCCGGGTTCCTTACCGACTATTTTTCGGCAACAGAAGGGCAGATCCGAGTTTTCGGGCGCGAAGACTGGATGGCTCCGTGGGCGTCAGGCTCCGGCCAGCCGGGTCCGGTGGTTATCTGTCCATGCAGTACCGGAACCCTGTCTGCAGTGGCGACAGGCGCCAGTAACAATCTCATCGAACGGGCCGCCGATGTCGCTCTGAAAGAGCGTCGCCAACTGATTCTGGTCCCCAGAGAAACGCCGTACTCGGAAGTCCACCTGAACAATATGCTGACACTGACCCGGATGGGCGCCGTCATACTGCCGGCAAGCCCGGGTTTTTATCACTCGCCTCAGAGCATTGATGATCTGGTGAAGTTCATCGTGGCCAGAATACTGAATCAACTGAAATTACCCCAGACGCTGATGCCTGGCTGGGGAGAACAAGCGGAGACAAGTAATGACTGAACAGACCCCAGAAACCCAGGACCATACATTGTGGGTGATCGGTGGTTTTATCGCCGGGGTGATCGTCAGTGTTCTGGCGTTGCAGTATTACGGATATCTGAAACTGTCTGACCCGGAGGGCGTTCCTGTGGTGGCAGAGTTCCGGCTGATGACGCTGGACCCGGACTATGACGTCAGAGTGTCTCCGAAATCGTCGGGTAAGGAAGCCTTCTGTGAATCGGGCTATCTGTTACTCAGACCACAGAATGACAAGCAGGTTGCTGGTATTCTTGTCGACAGTAAAAACAGGGCGATAGCCTGTCAGCCGGCGCTGAGTGCGTCCGGCGCTGAGGAATAATAATAACCTATGCGTTTTTCACCACTCTTTCTGGCAGTTGTTGCGGCGCTTTCACTGCCTGCTGCTGCGGCACTGAATGACCTTGATGGCGATGGTATCGCTGATCATCTGGATGCTGACCGCGATGGAGACGGCCTGCCCAATTATCTGGAATCTGCTGCCGGTTTCGATCCTGATGTCGCCGATCAGACGGATACGGATGGGGATGGTATCCCCGATTCCATCGACGATGATATGGACAACGATGGCGTCCCGAATCAGAAAGATGTATTCCCGCGCGATGCCCGTGACTGGGCTGATATGGATGCGGATGGTGTGGGCGATAACCGTGACCGCGATATTGATGGTGATGGCATTGCCAACGAGTATGAAGAACGTCTGGGTTATGACCCGAGAGATATCCGCTCGCGTCCGCGCGATACCGACAAAGATGGTATTCCTGACCTCGCTGATCCGGACATGGATAACGACGGTGTGCCGAACCGTGAGGATGCCTTTCCTCTCAACCCGAAAGAATGGAGCGACCTCGATCGTGATGGCACCGGCGACAACGCCGACACTGACCGCGACGGCGACGGTGTTGCTAACGATTACGAGATAAAAATCGGCAGTGATCCTGATGATCGCTTCTCTGCGCCGAAAGACACCGACCGTGATGGTATACCTGATCAGCTCGACGACGATCGTGATGGTGATGGCGTGCCGAATGATGAAGACCTCTATCCGGACAACATCGCCGCCTGGGCCGACACTGACGGGGATGGCATTCCTGATAACGAAGACCCTGATGCCGACAACGACGGTATCGCGAATGTATTCGAACTGCACCTGGGTACCAGCCCCACCGATCCGGACAGCAAGCCTGAGGATACGGATGGTGACGGTATGCCGGATTATTTCGATTCAGACCGCGACGGCGATGGTGTTGATAACAGTGCCGACCTGTTTCCGGCGGATGGCAGTGAATGGGCGGACACCGATGGCGATGGTATCGGCGATAACAAGGACCCCGACCGGGATAACGATGGCTTTACCCGGGACATCGAAGAACTCGCCGGTACAGACGATCTGGATGCGCTGAGTATCCCTGCTGACCTTGATGGTGATGGCATCATCGACGTGCTGGACGACGACGTCGATGGCGATGGTCACCTGAACACGGCAGACGTATTTCCGCGTGACGCGTCAGAGTGGGAAGACTTCGATGGCGACGGTATCGGCGATAACACCGATCCAGACCTTGATAATGATGGCATCAATAATGAATTCGAACGTACGCTGAGCTACGACCCCTATGACGCCAGCAGTGTGCCGGATGATATGGATAAAGACGGTATCCCGGACGCACTCGACAGCGATATGGACGGCGATACCATTGGGAATGATCTGGATCTGTTTCCTCGTGATCCGACCGAATGGTATGACATTGATGGCGACGGTATTGGTGACAACAGTGATATTGACCGGGATGGCGATGGCATCCGCAACGATTACGAGGTTCAGGTAGGCACGGACCCTTCCGATAAGCGTTCGGTACCGCTTGACCTGGACCGCGATGGAATTCCGGACAAAATCGATGATGACATGGATGGTGACGGTTATCTGAATGAGAACGATGCCTTCCCTATGAACCCATCAGAATGGGCTGACATGGATGGAGATGGCATCGGCGATAATACGGACCTGGATGTCGATGGCGATGGCATCAGTAACGAATATGAACTCCGTCTGGGAACCGACCCACGGGATGCGGCGAGTACGCCACCTGACATGGACGGAGATGCTATCCCGGATGCACTCGACAGCGATATTGACGGGGATGAAATCCCGAATGACCGGGACAGGTTTCCACGTAACCCCCGCGAATGGGCAGACACAGATAATGATGGCCGCGGTGACAACTCTGACCAGGATATCGATGGTGACGGTATCATCAATAACTACGAGATATTGCTGAACTTCGATCCGTTCGATGCTTCGAGTGTGCCACCCGACAGTGATGGTGACGGTGTGCCGGATGCACTCGATGACGATCGGGACAACGACGGGTATACCAATAGCCGTGATGTCTTCCCGGATGATCCTGCCGAGTGGGCGGACTTTGACGGAGACGGCATCGGTGATAACAGCGATCCGGACACCGACGGTGACGGCTTTACTAACGTCGAAGAGATCCGAGAGAAAACAGACCCCTGGAACAAAGCAGATTATCCTGACCATGAGCCGCCCGTGATCGGTAAAACGGAGTGGCTGAAGGAACAGCAGGCGTTATCCGGTATGGCGTATGACGACGGTCTTGGAATCCGGACGATTCGCCTTGAAAGTCCGGCAGGTGATGTATGCCCCGGATTCAGCCAGTACTCCGGCCATTTTATGGTGCCTTGTCCGACGTTACGGAACAGCACCGAATGGACGCTGATCATTGAAGATAAGCGTGGAAACCGGGCGACAGAAAAGTTCTCATTCAAAGGTGAGTAAAGAGCGGCGCAGCAGAAAACACTGGCTATACTGAGAAAACAAATACAGCTTTGGTCTTACGGGCCAGGATGACCTCCGGGGAGCGCCATGTCTCTTAATTGTGTCTTCTGCCACAAACTCGTTTTCGGTAAAACCGGTGTCACTGTGCCCTCTATGGGCCCGGCGCATCAGACCTGTTATCAGGCGCATTCTGCTCTGAAGCGCACTTTTCAGCGTCTTGATATTGGTGCTCTTTCTGATGATGAGCTTGCCGACCTGCGGGATCTGGTGCTGGCGGAAGACAATGACCGGCGCCGGAAACAAGCTGACCCGGGCTCTAATGGTGATGTTGAGCTGTTCTGAGGCTCGCACCTGACTCCTGTCTTGATTACACTGCCCGTCGTATTCCTGACGACCCGGTGGCTAACCCATGATAATCCAGAATTCTTCAGACCTGATCCGTCGGCACTCCCGTGTTGAACTCCCTAGTGGCGTCTGCGCAGAGGAAGCTGAGCTGATCAACGGGCATGCGTTGGTGATTGGCCGCGACAGTCTGTCGCTGTACCGCCGACCGGGTGACTGTACAGATGCGCTGGGCAAGGGGTTTATCCGTTCTGCCGGGTTTCCTGCCGGACATACATTGCCTGACTCCGGGAACTTACTGACTGAGCATCGGGCTGGGTACGCCGGTCTGGCAGGTGGATACGTTCTGCTGATAGGACTGAATGACGTCCGTCTCTTCTTTGGGCGGGAAGATGCCCTGCGCAACCATAACGAGCTGTTACGGCTGGCGCTGGGCGATTGATGGGATTACGGACGCTGGTAGGTTGCTTCCAGTGTCACTTTTTCGATGACATGGCTGTTCAGAAAGTAACCGACCAGAGCCCCTGAGCTGTCGGGCTCCAGATCCAGTGTTTCTGTGTCCAGCGCAAATACAGTGAACTGATATCTGTGTGCCTTATCGCCGCGCGGTGGACAGGCCCCACCAAATCCCGGCACGCCGTAATCTGTTCTGCTCTGGACAGCCCCCTCAGGAAGCGTACCGCCTTCCGATCCTGCTCCGCTTGCGAGCACAGACGTCGTTGCCGGAATATTGAACACGACCCAGTGCCACCAGCCACTGCCTGTCGGTGCATCCGGATCGTAAGCGGTCACGGCAAAGCTTTTTGTTCCTTCGGGCGCACCTGACCAGCTCAGTTGAGGAGACAGGTTGTCGCCGTCACAGCCGAACCCGGCAAATTCCTGTGCTTTAGGCATCGCCTCGCCGTGACTGATATCGGTACTTTTCAGTGACATCTCTGCCTGCGCCAGACCGGAAACCAGGGTCAGGGCGATTAGTGCGTTTTTCATGAGCTCTCCTTGTTACGCAGTTGGTTGTGTCAAAAGTGTACGTCAGTACGTCTGTGGTGATAACCTGACGACTTTTCAATCTTTGTACCGCAGGAACCTCCCTTTGGCTATCAGCAGTTTCCATACCTATGTGATTGGTGCCGACCGTCAGGTCGGACAATATCTGTCGCGTCTTCTGGCTAAACAGAATCTTATACATCGTGGAATCAGTCTTGAAAGTCGTGAGCGGCCAATGCTGCAGTCAAGCGCGCGCCCCGTGTATGTGCTGACTCCGTCATTTAATCATCCGTCTGACTTTGCAGATGCCAGGTTCTGGCTGGAGCGCGCCAAAGAAGAAGATGCTGTGGTCATTCTTCTGTCAACGCTTGCTGTCTGTAAAGCAGGAGCAACGGGGACAGTGAATGAGGATTGTGCGGACTTTACCGACTCTGAAATGAGCGAATACTTTCTGGACCTCGAACGTGTTGCAGCGTCCAATCCTCAGCATGTGATTCTGCGTGCTGGGCAGTTATTTTCTCTGGCTGCGGACGATTTTGCCGGGCTTGTCCTTAATAAACTGAGAACAGAGAATGGCGCAGCGCTGGATATGCAGCGCCTGTTTGAGCCGACGCCCGCAGAAGATGTCGCAGAGGTGATCCTGGCGGTTCTGCGTCAGATTAACCTCAGCGACGGGTTGTGGGGGCTCTATCACTTTTCAGGTGTTGAGGCAGTCAATGCCTATAGCTTTGCTGAAGCGCTATTGTCAGAGGCGGGGCAGTTTGAGGACCTGTCGGGTGCTACTCTTTCGACGGAGTCTGGCGCACTTATGCCTGAGCTCTGGACACCAGTTGCGGATCATCAGAAGTTATTTCACACGTTCGGGATTAAACAGAAGGCCTGGAGGAAGGGGCTTGCACGTGCGGTACGGCGCTACTATCGCGCCGATGACTCTCAATCAACCAGCGTTGAAGGTCGTTGACTGCTGATACAGTTCCATCAGCTTGTCGGTAATAACACTGCGGATACTTTCACGCTCCAGCGATGACAGGCCACTCAGATCTTTCAGGCGCAGGCGGTGGAGATGAAGGCAAGGCAACTTGTCATTGAATTCTCTGAGATCGCCTTTCATCAGCACTGGCAGGAATGGGTCTTCGCTGTTGGTACGGCGCAGGATCTGACGCATACCTTCCTGGAAGGGAATCGGCACCGAGCGCACTTTTTTGTCTTTGTGCGAGATCACCAGATACAGCCCCTGTTTACCGATCAGATTACCTGGAATCACGTGCAGGCCCGTCGCACTGACGGAATCCGGGTTCAGATGGCTGAAGGTGTCGTGAAATGCATACGGGTCAGGCAGAATCACCATCTGGCGATGGGCTTCTTCCGGGAAGAAGATACTGTAGTTGGTGTATAGCTGACGGACAGACGACGAGAACACGCAGAAACGGTTTTCAAACTGTTTCACAAAACTCATGGCGCGTCGGTGCTGGTTGATCTTTTCGAGATCCCAGACCAGATCACTGTTCTGTTGGCGTGCTGCTGTGTTCATCGTATCCTCCTTTCCGGTTCAGCGGTTTGTGCTGAGCTTGGAAGCGCATTATTGAATCCTTTATCAGGATTGACTACACCCAGGTGCCCAAAATTGTCACTCCCTGACAAAAATACGGCGTATTTCTGGTCTGTTCCCGCCATTCTGGCACTGCCAAGCGGCAAAGGGCCGACGCAATAAAGCACCTGTTAGCCAATGAAGTATGGCACCGGCATCAGAAAAAAGTGTGACTCATCTAACGTTTAGCTGAGGCTGAATGTAAATAGTCTGTCATGCTGTCCCGAGAGGATAACGACCAGCTGAGCCAGTAGCAGCCAGGGGTCATTTCCACTGCCTTTTGCGGCGGCATCCGCTGCTTCAGCGGTTCTCAGCGCCAGATGAAGATCATCCAGGCTAAGGCGCTGCAACGCCGACTTATAGGGGGGTTGCTGCTTCGGCCAGATATTCTGCTGCTTGAACCCTTCAGACAGCTGTTGTCCGGAACAGTTCTTTAACGCAATCAGCTGACGGATTTTCCGGGTCATGGCGCCGAGTACCATGATGGGCTCATTTCCCTCAGCACGCAGGTGGCCAAGCATACGGTTAGATTCACCAAGGTTGCCATTCAGGCAGGTATCGGCGAGACCGAACGCATCAAACCGGGAACTGTCACCGGTTGCCTCATTGACCAGCTCCTCGGTAATTCTGTCAGCTCCCGACAAGCGCAGCTTTTCAATTTCCTGTACGGCGGCAAGCAGATTGCCTTCTGTCTGGTGGGCAAGCGCCGCGACGGCTGCAGGGTCGGCCTGTAGCCCAGCCATCTGGAGTCTGCGCTTCAGCCAGCCCGGGTACTGATTTCGCTCGATGGGCCAGACCGGGAGTACGACGCCTTGCTTGTCGACGGCTTTGTACCAGGCAGTTTTCTGAGCGGCTGCGTCCAGGCGGGGGCAGATAATTAACAGGACGTTGTCTTCCGAGGGGTTTTCCAGCAGCGACTTAAGGGCTGCGCCTTTGTCTGACGGTTTACCATTCGGAATTCGCACTTCAAGCAGACGCCGGCTGGCGAACAGCGACATCGCGTTGGCTTCTTCAAGCAGGTTGCGCCATTCAAACCCTGCTTCTGCGTGGAACAGTTCCCGCTCTTCTACCCCGGCGTTTCTGACAGCCTGACGAATCTCGTCGCAGGCTTCCATCTGTAGCAGGGGGTCGTCACCGCTGACCAGGTAAGCAGGTACCAGTCCTCTGGAAAGCGTCTGAGTGAGCTGATCCAGACGGATCTTCATGGCTGTTCCAGTTTCTGCAGGCGTCGTAGCAGCCGGGTGCGCAGGTCGCTGTCCAGGTCTGCGCGCAGTGCCTGTTCTTCCTGCTGAGTTGCCACGACGTTGTTCACATCGTTCTGCAGGGTGCGACGTGCGTGTACTGTGATCTGATGCTTCTGGCCGTCGAGCTGTCGCTCGATGTCTGCCGTGAGGTAACCGTTCAGTTCATATTCTGAGACCTGCCCGAGGCTGTTCACTGACAGTGTACGTTTCTCGACGTCGTACTCCGATAAGACGATCAGGACAGGTGCATCCCCGGCAGAGGAAGTCACAACGGCCCCGTTGAAGCGCAGCTGCCCGGCCAGCGTCTGGTGCAGGTCGGTGTTCTCGTACCCGGACAGGTGCACTATGCGATACCCCTCAGGAAGCGGTGTTACGCCACGCAGATGCCAGCCGCAGCTGGCGATCAGTGTAAGCGTTAGAGCGGTAATCAGGTGGCGCATATTAATTTGCTACGATGTTAACGAGCTTACCCGGGACGACAATCACTTTTCGCACTGTCTTGCCATCAATCTGGGCTTTTACACTGTCGTCCGCCATCGCCATGGCCTCCAGTTCGTCTTTACTGGCGGTTGCCGGTGCTTCCAGCTTGGCACGCACCTTACCGTTGACCTGAACGATGAGCAGGATGCTGTCTTTTTCCAGCGCCTTTTTATCAACGACTGGCCAGGCTGCATCAAGAACCAGGCCGTCATTGCCAAAGGCTTCCCACAGAGACTGCGCAATGTGCGGAGCAATTGGTGACAGCATGCGCACCACAGCGTCCAGACCTTCGGCGACGACGGCACGAGCACCGGCGCTTTCAAGGTTCTGCTTCTGCAATGTATTAATCAGCTCCATCACAGCGGCGATGCCGGTGTTGAAGCTGTAGCGACGGCCGACGTCATCACTCACTTTCTGAATGGTTTCGTGTACTTTGCGGCGCGCGTCTTTTTCGTCTTTGTTCAGATCAGAGAGGTTGCCACGGTCTGCCTGTTGCAGCAGTTCGTAGCTTAAGCGCCATACACGCTGCAGGAAGCGCTGGGCACCCTGAACACCGGAATCAGACCATTCCAGTGTCTGCTCTGGTGGCGCTGCGAACATGGTGTACAGGCGTACGGTGTCTGCACCGTACTGCTTGATGGCTTCCTGAGGGTCGACACCGTTGTTTTTCGATTTGGACATCTTGCTCATGCCCGCGGCTTTGAGCTCCAGACCGTCTGCTGTGCGCTTGGCACCGATGACGCGGCCTTTCTCGTCACGTTCCACAGTCACATCAAGTGGGTTAACCCACTCTTTGGCGCCGTTTTCAGTGGTGTAGGAGAAGGCTTCGGCCAGTACCATGCCCTGAGTGAGCAGGTTCTTAAATGGCTCGTCGCAGTTCACCAGACCGGCATCGCGCAGCAACTTGTGGAAGAAGCGCGCATACAGCAGGTGCAGAATCGCGTGCTCAATACCACCGATGTACTGGTCCACAGGCAGCCAGTAGTTGGCTTCTTTCGGGTCCAGCATCTGGGTGTCGTCCTGCGGCGAGCAGTAACGTGCGTAGTACCAGGACGATTCCATAAAGGTATCGAAGGTGTCGGTTTCGCGGAATGCCGGCTGACCGTCAAGTTCGATGTTCTCGAATTCAGGATTGTTTTTGATTGGCGAGTTGACGCCGTCCATCACCACGTCAGTTGGCAGAATCACAGGCTGGTGGCTTTCCGGTGCCGCAATGGTGTCACCGTTCTGAGTGCGGATGACCGGAATAGGCGCGCCCCAGTAACGCTGGCGGCTGACACCCCAGTCGCGCAGGCGGTAATTTACTTTGATCTCGCCTTTGCCTTCGCTTTTGAGTTTCTCTGCAATGGCATCAAAAGCCGCATCAAACCCAAGACCATCGAAGTCGCCAGAATTAATCAGGGTGCCTTTTTCGGTAAAGGCTTCTTTGCTCAGATCAATTTCTTCACCATTGGCAGGCTCGATGACCTGTTGGATGTCAATGCCATACTTGGTTGCAAACTCCCAGTCGCGCTGGTCATGTGCCGGCACGGCCATCACCGCACCGGTGCCGAACTCCATCAGTACGAAGTTAGCAACCCAGACAGGCACTTCTTTGCCAGAGATCGGGTGTATCGCAGTGAAGCCCGTGGCCATGCCTTTTTTCTCGGCGGTGGCCATGTCGGCTTCTGCGGTGCCTGACTTGCTGCATTCATCGATAAAGGCGGCGAGGTCGGCATTGTTGGCAGCAGCTTCTTTTGCCAGTGGGTGACCGGCGGCTACGGCAACATAGCTTACGCCCATCAGGGTGTCTGGACGGGTGGTATAGATCTCAAGATTGTCTTCTCGGTCTTTAAGTCCGAATGTCATCTGAATGCCACGGGACTTTCCAATCCAGTTGCGCTGCATCGCCTTCACCTGATCTGGCCAGCCATCCAGCTGGTCGAGATCATTCAGCAGTTCTTCGGCATAGTCGGTAATACGGATAAACCACTGTGGAATTTCTTTGCGCTCTACCTCTGAGTCACAGCGCCAGCAGCAGCCATCAATCACCTGTTCGTTTGCCAGAACGGTCTGATCGTTCGGGCACCAGTTCACCGCCGAGACTTTTTTATACGCCAGACCCTTTTCGATCAGAGTGGTGAAGAACCACTGCTCCCAGCGATAGTATTCAGGATCACAGGTGGCCAGTTCACGGTCCCAGTCGTAACCAAAACCCAGTGATTTCAGCTGGCCTTTCATGTAAGCGATGTTTTCTTTGGTCCACTTCGCCGGAGCGACCTGATGCTTGATCGCGGCATTTTCAGCGGGCAGACCGAACGCGTCCCAGCCCATTGGCTGCATGACGTTTTTGCCCTGCATGCGCTGATAACGGGAGATCACGTCACCGATGGTGTAGTTACGCACATGCCCCATGTGTAGACGGCCGCTTGGGTACGGGAACATCGACAGGCAGTAAAACTTCTCTTTGTTGCTGTCGACAACGGCTTTGAATACCTGGTTTTCTTCCCATTGCGTCTGTACCGCAGATTCAATGGATTGGGGCTGATAAGTGTCTTGCATGGTCATGTGCTTTTCTGGGCCTTTGCTGTTATTGGGCCTTGCCGGATGGTGGCGTGGATTCGCAGTTTTCTGAGTCAGGAGTTTACCTGAATGGTCGCGGCCAGCCTAGGGAGACGGCCTCCACGCGAGGGCATTTACTACGAGTATTATTATTTTAAATGCTAATTCCTTCTGTTTGCCTTTACATTTGTCATTCGTTAGTCTGGCTCGCGCTCGAAGCAACCAAAAAAACAGGGAGAATCCCGATGAGAAAGATCGCAGTTCTGGGCGCGGCTATCGCGCTGTCCAATGCTGTAAACGCAGCTGATGCAGAGACTCAGGCTCAGATTAATGAGCTGAAATCTCAGATTGCTGCGCTGGCAGATTCACTGGAGCAGCAGAGCGCAGCTCCGGCCAACCCGGTGTATATCGGCGGCTATGGTGAAATGCACCTGAATATGAATCAGGGCACAGATAACCAGATTGACTACCACCGTTTTGTGCTGTTCTTCGGTAAAGATTTTACCGATCGTGTTCGCTTCTTCTCTGAACTCGAGCTGGAGCACAGTCTGGCGGGTGATGGTAAGCCGGGTGAAGTTGAGCTGGAGCAGGCCTACGTTGAAGTAGATGTGAACGACACCACTCAGGTGAAAACCGGTCTGTTCCTGATGCCTGTGGGTATTCTGAATGAAACACACGAGCCAGATACTTTCTACGGTGTTGAGCGTAACAACGTCGAGAAAAATATCATTCCGACGACCTGGTGGGAAGGTGGTGTGATGGTTACTGCCAAGGCTGCTGATGGCCTGACCGTAGATCTGGCAATGCATTCTGGTCTGAATGCGGCAGATCTGGATGACGGCGTTCTCGACGGTGTTAAGTCTCTGCGCTCAAGCCGTCAGAAGGTGGCAGAAGCGACTGCTAACAAAGCAGCTTATACGGCTCGCGTTAAGTACACCGCTGTTCCTGGCCTGGAGCTGGCTTTGACAGCTCAGTATCAGGATGACCTGTTGCAGGGCGCGGGCAACGACGAACTTGGCGCAAGTCTGGTAGAAGCTCACGCAGTCTATGAAAACAACGGTTTTGGTGTCCGTGCGCTTTATGCGCAGTGGAACATCGACTCTGACGTTGATGATGTCATCGCTGGTGCTTCCGAGCAGAAAGGCTTCTACATCGAGCCGTCTTACCGTATTAACGAGAAAGTTGGCGTGTTCTACCGTAACAGTATGTGGGACAACGCGGCTGGTAGCAGCAGTGATTCTGAGAAAACTCAGAATGACATCGGTGTGAACTACTGGTTGGCTGAAACGGCAGTCCTGAAAGCGGATTACTTCCGTCAGGAAAGCGCTGGTGAATTCAGCGCGGCTGGTTACAATCTTGGTGTTGGTTTCAGCTTCTGAGGTTGTTCTGGTGATCCGGACTTTTGTTCTCGCTTCTTTGTTTTCGGTTATGCCGGTGCTGGCCGGGGGAACGTATTTTACCCCCGACCAGATTCAGAAAGAGGTGTACAACGAAGTTCTTCCCAGTTCAGGCACGCTCTGGATTACTCCAGAGCGTCGCTCTGAAGCGGAAGCTCTACTCGGAAAGAACCTGATGCAGGCCCGCATCAGATATAAGTATTCAGATGGGCGCTATCTCTGGACGCTCAGTGAAATCGGTAAAGAAAAACCGATTACCTTTGCGGTGGTCACTACGCCGGACCGGATTGAACGGATCGAAGTGATGGTCTTCCGTGAAGTCAGGGGCGATGAGATACGTCTGCCTCAATATACCGCTCAGTACCAGGGCCTTTCACTGACGGAGGATGGCCAGCTCTCCGGTCATGTTGATGGCATATCCGGTGCTACCTATTCCGTGCGTACCATGCAGAAAATCGCTAAACTCGCGCTACTTCTTCAGCGTTGGGCAAGCGAGGAACATGCATCCGCAACGTAGGCGTCAGTTACGCTTCTTCTTTCACCGCTGGCATCGTCGAATCGGGCTGGCGTCTGCTCTGGTGATTATCTTTGTCGCTGTCACGGGAGTTGCTCTGAATCATACCGGTGGCCTGAATCTGGGGGGCACTTATCCTCAGAGCCCGGTGCTGTTACTGCCTTACCGCGACCTTATTCCGGATGAGCAGTTATTTTTCACCCCCGACGGCCAGTTAGTGGCTCATGACTCCATTCTGTTTCTCGGTCCCCGACAGCTGTCGGGCTGTAATCAGTTGATTGGATATGCGGTTTCCGGAGACGAAAAGTTGGTTGCCTGTGACGACGTGTGGCACCTCTTTGCTGAAGATTGGGTTCTGATCGAATCCTTTGATCCCGCACTGGCGTCTCTGGCGCCTGAGGCTCTACCGGGTGTGAGTGATGGTGGCCTTGCGATTCACCAGAATGATGCCTGGTATCGTTTTGATTCAGACGCTCTGCTACTGGGGGATTCTGTGGCCTCGGGTGAGTTGACGCAGCCTGAACGCTCGCCTGGGACCAATCGCGTGATCAGCTGGCAGCGGCTGATGCAGGATATGCACAGCGGTCGCTGGTTTGGCAGCGTCGGTATATGGGTCGTGGATGCAGCGGCCTTGATGCTGATCATGCTGTCATTGTCAGGTTTCTGGTTATGGTGGTCGAGGCAGCGCAACAGACTGTAACATTTGCCGCATTGCCGGGCGTTGAGCGATCTGTTCTTATTCGTACAGGTCATTTCCGGAACGATATAAGAAGAACGGGTTATGGAAGCCAGTAGTCAGCCCCGCACGTTATCTGCAGATATCCCCCCGCACACACTGTCGCACAAGCTCACCGTGCCGGTGATTTCGTCCGGTTATATCGACAGATCGGATCGCTTGCTGGAGAAGCTGTCCGACAGCGCGACGGTTGTGATTACTGCGCCTGCTGGATATGGAAAAACTGCATTGATGGCGGCTTCTGCCCGGTTTATGGCGGAAAGCCGTCAGGTTGCATGGTATCAGTGCGATCGGTTTGATGGTGATGCGCACATGATGATTCAGGGCATCAGTGCGGCCCTTACGTCATTTTCTCCTGATGCAGCCACTGCGAACGACGAGCAGCAACTGCTGATGATGCTCGATACTATCGGCAACAACGGACACGCCTGCACATTATTTATTGATGATATCGAAGGTCTGCAGAGCGCTGACAGCCATGACATTCTGCGTCTGTTGATCCGCTATCGCCCGGTGAATATGCAGCTTGTACTGGGAGGGCGGACTCTGCCTTTTCCAGCAGGGCATCTGCTGCTTGATCCCGGTGTTTCATGGTGTCGTGCAAACGACCTCGCGTTTCAGGCGACTGAACTGAGCGAGTGGCTGAACCGTCAACAGGTGATGTTACGAGCAGATCAGCAGGCATCTTTGCTTAGGCGTACCGAGGGCTGGGCTGCCGGACTCGCGCTATGGCTGCTGGCCTGGCGTTGTGCAGGAATGCCTGAACACTGGAGTGATGAGCTGGGGATGGCTGAGATGAGCGATTATCTCGCCGGTGAGGTGATCAATCGTCTGACCTCAGAACAGCAGTTGTTGCTCCGTTCCGTTGCGTTACTCGGTACGTTCAACGAAACACTTGCCGGGCATGTTGTTGGTGGTGGGGTACATGATGATCTTCGGGTACTCCTCAGATCTGAACTGTACCTGACGGAGGTCCCGGGGCGGCCGGAATGGTACCGGATGTCGCCGATGATTTCACAATGCCTGTCGCGAACCTTCCCTCAGTCTCAACGGGCACAGATTCATTCCGCCGCGTATGACTGGTTTCGTGATCGCGATGAGCCTATGGCGGCGCTGTATCACGCCTGCCAGGGCGACATCAGTGATGAATCCGTCGGTTGGCTGGAAGGCCAGTCAGAATCTATTCTCGCCGGGCTGGATATCCGGGGGCTTCTTGATTGGTTTATTCAACTGAATGATGATCAGCTGTTCGCCTCAACCGATCTGCTGCGCGTCGCCTGCTGGACTCATTTACTCTCGTATCGTCTGACCAGTGCAGAAGCCCTGATTGAGCGTTTTGCAGCTTTGCCACAGATTCAGGATGGCGATATTAATGCGCTGCAGGGCTACCTGGCGGGGATGAGTGGTCAGCTCTCGCGGGCTGAGCGTCTCTGTCGTATGGCCTTAGAACAGCTCCCTGCTGAGCGTTTCAGCACCCGTTTTCTCTGCGCATCCATGTTATCGGGGGTTGCACTCGCGCATCGTGATGCCGACGGCGCCCGGTTGTGGAATCGTTTTTCTCTCGATATTGCCCGGAAAACCCGTGAAAAAGCACTGGAGGCTATGGCTCATCTTGATCATGGTCGTATCGAATTTAACCGCGGACACGTGAACCGTTGTCTGGATGTACTCAGTCAGGGGCTGAGTGTTGCGAGAAGCTCCGCCGAAAGCGAAGCGTCTATGGCACACGGCCGTCTTCTGGTGCTGCAGGGAGCGGTAAGCTGGATTACGGGCTCAGGTGCCGATACGTTTGATGAGCTTATGTCTCAGGCTCTGTATACCTGTGAACAGCGCAGTGACCCCGCTGCGGCCTATGGTTACGCTATCAGAGCACTGAATTTTATGGGGCAGGGGAGTCATGGCCTGGCCCTGAGTGTGCTTGATGAGGGCGAGCGTCATCTGCAGGAACAACAGGTGGAAATTACCGGTTACGCCTGGTTGCATACCGTACGCGCAAACATCTGGATATCACAGGCCAAGTATCGCAGAGCCCACGAATGCCTGGAGGCTTTGCTGACCGATGCAGACAGCGCTGGAGTTGCGCGTTGCGAGTACGGCTCCCTTCTTCCCGGCTTTGCTCTGTTGACGCGGGCCCGCCTGCTTCTGATGAGTGGGCAGTTGGAAGAATGTCTGCAGTTAACAGAGCACTGGCTTCGTCACACCCCTCAGGGCTTTATGTCGACGTTCATCCGGCTGATCCGCTCAGGTGCACTGGTCATGACTCAGCAACACGCTGAGAGCATGCGTCAGATTGAAATTGTGCGTAAAACTTTCCGAGCAGAGGGGCTGAACCAGCAGCTGCATAACTGGCTTCCGGATCTCGCGTCGTTTCTGAATGTTCCGGAAATAACCCAGTCGCCAGCCACCGGCCCTATGGCTGCTCTGAGCGACCGCGAAAAGGACGTACTGCAGCTGATGGCCCAAGGGCACTCAAATCAGGATATCGCTGACAAACTCTATATTTCTCTGCATACGGTCAAGACGCACGCCCGGAAGGTCAATGTGAAGCTGGGAACACGCAGCCGCACGCAGGCTATCCACAAAGCTAAAGAACTGATGATTATCTGATCAGGCCATCTGACTTTCGTATAAGCTGTGTAACTTACGTTGGTAAAAATCTGTAGCCTCAGCTAAACCTGTATAAAAACCTCGGGAAACTGGGCATGAAACACAGAGTAGTGGTATTGGGCAGTAGTGATCACGAGTCACTGGCCCGCCAGCTGGGAACGGCATACGATATCAATCCGGTTACAACCTTCGACGAAGCGCGCCAGGACTACCAGGCAGGCGATGTGAAGCTTTTGCTTGTAATAGAACGGGGTATGTCCACAGATGAAGCCCTGGCTTGTGTATCTACCTTCAAAGATGACGAAGAAACAGCGCCCGTTCCTGTGGTCGTTCTGGCACACGGTGAGCACACTCTGAACGAACGCATGGCATTTTACGATGCGGGCGTTGATGACCTTATTCAGTCTGAGGCTGAGGGCGAGCTTCAGGCCAGACTGATGCGCGTGATTTTCAACAAAGTGGCGAACGATCAGCTGAAGATCCAGCTGAATAAAGCTAATGAGATGGCTTTTATCGCCATGTCAGATACCTCCGACCTTGGCGTAAATATTCAGTTTCTGCTCGATATCAATAAGTGCAATAACCTGGATGAAGCAGGAATGCGCCTGTTTCAGGCACTGAAGAGCTATCACATCAACTGTTCTCTGCAGATGCGTAGCCGTTTTGGTAACAAGAATATGGAACCTAACGGAATGGCTAAAGACCTTGAATCCACCCTGATGGAAGAATGTAAGGATCAGGGGCGATATGTCGATTTTGGTCGCCGCTCAATCATGAACTACGGCAATGTCTCCCTGTTGGTTAAGAACATGCCCGTCGGGGACGAGAAAAAGTATGGGGCGATCAAAGATAATGTCTTTTCGCTGCTCCAGGGGCTTGATGCCCGCGTCACCGCACTTGATGACATCGAATCACTGAAGCTGGAGAGTCAGTTGGTATGCCGTCTTACCGCTTCTATGACGGATCTGATGGACAAGGTGGATCATGGCTATCACGAAGTCATGACCCGGATTGCAGATGTCGTTGAAGACATCGCTGATGGCATTGAACGCGAAATTCAGTTTCTGGGTATGGATGAGTCTCAGGAACGGGCTATCCAGAAAATTATGGAAGAAGGTATCGTTGCAGCTAACCGTGTGTTTAATGAAGGGCTCCGCATGGACACCGATCTGAAGGATGTTCTGGGTAAGCTCGGGACTGCAGTCAGTCAGGAGCATGTAGATACCCAGGCGTTATTGCAGTTGGTGGATCACCTGCCCGGAATCAGTCAGCCACACTGAGTCATCTCAGTGCGAATCGAAAGGGTCGTTTGCCGGGCGTTCAATGTGCAGACGATCGACATCTCCTGACATCAGTTCATCTTCCAGTGGTTTGCCAGGAATTGCGTGGCCGCCGCTGGCCCACTCGCCAAGATCAATCAGCTTACAGCGCTCGCTGCAGAAAGGGCGATATTTGCTCTCTGGTGTCCATGCGACTGAGTTCTGGCAGGTCGGGCATTTTACTTCCACAGGGATCTCCGGATAGCGTCGTAACAGATTAAGCCTGTGACAGCGTCAGATACTTCTCGTGCAGAGCTAGCAGCTGCTTATACAGGTCATCGGGTGAGCCGCTATTATCAACGACCTCTGTCGCTTTGCTCAAGCGCTCTTCCCGGGGGATCTGCGCAGCGATTATCCGGCGGATCTGGTCTTCGGCGTTGGCATCACGGGCACAGGCCCTTTCAACCTGAGTTTCCACGGGTACATCAACGACTAATGTGCGGCTGACCAGTTCGCTCTGACCGCTTTCAAACAGCAGAGGCGACACCAGAATAGCGTAGGGTGAGCTGGCTTCAGATAGCTGACGAATCAGACTTTCGCGGATTCTGGGGTGTGTTTCGCCTTCGAGCCATTGTCGCTCAGCAGGATCGGAAAACACTTTCTGACGCAGCCATGCGCGATTAAGCGTGTCGTCTTCCAGCAGAGCAGATTGGCCATAACGATGTTTGATGGCCTGCCAGGCAGGCTCGCCCGGTTCGACGACTTCCCGCGCGACAATATCTGCATCGACGACCTGAATACCCGCGTCTGCAAAAAAATCACTGGCGGCCGTTTTACCGCTGCCAATACCACCTGTCAGTCCAATAATAAGCATGGCGAATCTGTTATGAGTGCTGATGACAGACGCTCGGTAAGTGAGGCCTGTCAGATCGTTGAGAAATACCAGCGGGTTATATCATCACCCCAGAGTGCGGCTATCCAGCCTGCTGCGGCCAGATAGGGGCCGAACGGAATAGGTAACTGACGATCACGGCCAAGGATCGCGATGCCGATAACACCAACCACAGCACCAACAACGCTTGAGAGAATAATAATGGTCAACAGTTGTTGAAAGCCCAGCCATGCGCCCAACGCAGCCAGGAGCTTAAAATCCCCGTAGCCCATACCATCTTTGCCGGTCAGTAACTTAAATATCCAGAAGAAACTCCAGAGCACTCCATACCCCAGAGCTGCTCCGAACACCGCTGATTCGAGATCGGTGAACAGTCCCTGTGAGTTGATCAATAATCCCAGCCAGAGGAGGCCCAGAGTCATTCCGTCAGGGAGTATCTGGTGGTCGATATCAATGACCGACATAGCGATCAATAACCAGGTAAAGATCAGCATTGCCGCCAGTGGCCAGCCCCAGCCAAATTTCAGAACCAGCACGGCACTCATCGCTGCCGTCACCAGTTCTACAACAGGATAACGTGGACTGATGCGGGTTTTACAGCTCCCACACTTTCCGCGCAGAAACAGATAGCTGATGACAGGAATATTCTGCCAGGCCCTCACCGGTGAACCACATCCCGGGCAATGAGAGGCAGGTGTCACCAGGTTGTAGGGTTTGCTGAGATCTTTAACGGCAGGGTGGTCTGGCAGTTCTTCTGCCATACCTTCGCACTCCTGCTTCCAGTTGCGGTACAACATAATCGGGAAGCGCAGAATGACAACGTTAAGAAAGCTGCCAATAAGCAATCCCAGTATCGCAATCAGGGAATACTGCAGAACCGGCTCGGCGGCGATCAGTTGCATGATTTCCTGCATCAGATTGCATCACCGATCTGGAAGATAGGAAGATACATCGCAACGATAAGGCCGCCGATGACCACACCCAGAAAGACCATAATCATAGGCTCAATCATCGCTGTAAGGCTATCCACAGCATTATCTACTTCATCTTCGTAGTAGTTAGCGGCTTTACCCAGCATGGTATCCAGTGCGCCGGACTCTTCGCCGATACTGGTCATCTGTACGACCATATTAGGGAAGATCTTTACGGAGCGCATAGCCAGATGCATCTGTTGGCCAGAAGCGACTTCATCGCGAATGTCCAGTACCGCGTCCCGGTAGACAGAATTGCCCACTGCGCCGGCGACCGAATCCAGTGCATCCACTAGTGGCACACCGGCTGCGAAGGTAGTGGAAAGTACCCTGGCATAACGGGCAACAGCCGCCTGTTTGATCAGGTTGCCTACAACAGGAACCTGAAGGAGCGCGCGTTCAAAGTTATCCCGGAAGTTTGGAGACTTAGACAATGCCTGGTTAAAAATAACGCCGATAATGACGATCGCACCAATGACGTAAAGATAATATTCCTGCGCAAATTCGGACAGGTTAACTACAAACTGTGTCGGAGCAGGCAGTTCCGAACCAAAACTCTGAAACATAGCATCAAAGGACGGTACGACTTTAACCAGAAGGATGACAGTTACCGCAAACGCCACCAGTAGTGTAATGGCAGGGTACATCATGGCTTTTTTGATTTTTGCCTTCAGTGCTTCCGTCTTCTCTTTATAAACAGCCACCTTTTCCAGCATGCTTTCCAGGGTGCCGGCCTGTTCACCGGACTCTACGAGGTTACAGGTGAGTTCATCGAACAGATTCGGGTGTTGTTTCAGTGCTGCTGCAAAGTCGTTACCTGAGGCGACTGAATCGCGTATCTCAAAGATTACCTGCTTCAGGCTGAGGTTATCGACACCATCGGCAACAATATCGAAAGACTGTACGAGCGGCACGCCAGACTTAACCATAGTGGCCATCTGGCGGGTAAAGAAGGTGATATCCGAAGACTTGATACGCTTCTTTTTCGGCCCTCCACCGATACCAAAAAGAGGTTGAGGAGCCTTCTTAACCTTTTTCGGATCAATGCCCTGTTTCCGCAACTGTGCTTTAACCAGAGCAGAATTCGCCGATGACATCTCACCCTTAACGGCCTGACCGCGACGGTTAACGCCTTCCCATACGAACATGCTTGTTTTTGTTGCTTTTGCCATAGTCTTTCGGATTCCGTAATTCCGGCTCTATAGTGACAGAGCCTTAATCTGTTGTCACACGGTTTGCCTCTTCAAGACTGGTGACTCCCTGTGCCACCTTCATCAGTGCAGAGGTGCGAAGGTCGTGGAAGCCAGCCTGGCGTGCCGCGTCTGAAATCTGAATGGAGTTGCCGCCTTCCATGATGATGCGGGAAATTGAATCGGTAATTTCGACGACTTCGTAAATGCCCACACGGCCTTTATAGCCTTTGTTGCAGTGCTCGCAGCCCACTGGGTGAAAAATCTCTGCATCTGCCAACATACTGTCGGTGAAGCCTGCCTCAAGCAGAGTTTCATGAGGGATGTCCGCAGGCTCTTTGCATTGGGCACACAGGCGCCGGGCCAGACGTTGAGCGATAATCAGCGACACTGAGGTCGCAATGTTAAATGCAGGAACGCCCATATTGGCCAGACGGGTGAGGGTCTCTGCGGCACTGTTGGTGTGCAGTGTCGAGAGTACCAGGTGCCCGGTCTGGGCTGCTTTAATGGCAATCTGTGCCGTTTCGAGGTCCCGGATTTCACCCACCATCACGACATCCGGGTCCTGACGTAGAAAGGACCGTAGTGCGGAAGCAAAATCGAGCCCGACTTTGTTGTTCACGTTAACCTGGTTGATGCCTTCCAGGTTGATTTCCACCGGATCTTCTGCCGTCGAAATATTGGTGCCTTCTACGTTGAGAATATTCAGGCCGGTATAAAGAGACACCGTTTTACCTGAGCCCGTAGGTCCTGTGACCAGTATCATCCCCTGCGGTTTTGACAGGGCATTCAGATACATTTTCTTCTGGTCTTCTTCGTAGCCAAGTGCATCGATCCCCAGCTTTGCTGAGCCCGGATCAAGAATACGCAGAACGACTTTTTCACCCCACAGAGTAGGTAAAGTGTTTACCCGGAAGTCGATGGATTTATTCTTGGATATCTTCATTTTGATCCGGCCATCCTGAGGGATACGTCGCTCAGAAATATCCATCTGCGACATAACCTTCAGACGTGCAGCAATCTTACCTGACAGATTTGCAGGTGGCTGTGCGACCTCCTGCAGCACGCCGTCCGTCCGGTAACGTACGCGATAGCGTTTTTCATAGGGCTCAAAGTGAATATCCGAGGCGCCGATCCGGATAGCATCCAGAAGTATCTTATTTACGAAGCGTACAATAGGTGCGTCATCAGCGCCTTTATCGTCGTCTTCTTTCCTGTCTGCATTCGGATCCTGCAGGTCGACTTCATCCAGGGCGCTGTCCAGCTCGCCGAGACTGTCGAGAGAGGTGTCTGAGGCACTGATAAGTTTGTCGACAGCGATGCTGAGTTTGTCTTCTTCAACCAGAATGCTTTCGACTGACATGCCGGTATTAAACTTGATCTCGTCGATCGCCATCATCTGGGATGGGTCGCTTTGTGCGATAAACAAGCGGTTCCCGCGCGCAAACAGAGGCAGAATTCTGTGTTTTTCAATCAGTGCCGGCGACACCAGATCCTTCGGCAGAAGCTCTAGGTCAAAGCTACTGAGATCCAGCAATGGAAGACCGAATTCTTCTGAGGCCAGATTGGCAATGTCTCTCGCTCTGGCGATTTTACTGGCGACAACAGAGGAGACGAACGACAGGTGATCGGCTTTCGCTTTTTTGATTATCTCTTCGGCCTGCCCCTGGGAAATCAGATTCTGTTCCACGAGTCGACGGGGGAGGCCTGTTAAACTAATCATCCTGGTTACCTGAATTTGCGTGAATCAATATGATAGTCAGATCGGGGCCAGCTGCATATTGTAAAATCACTGACGTTTTGTGATGGGGGTATCAGTTGCATCAAGCTGGCAACTGAGAGGCGTGATTTCACAGAGCTCCTGATAGATCTCCACATTTTCTGTGATCGGGAGTACCCGATAAGACTGCTCCGACCGATCAAAAACCAGTGTGTTGTTTGTCCCCAGAGTCTGATCATAGATCACGAACCTGGCGTTGCTTACGTATCCATATTGTTTCTCAGAGAGTTGGCTCTGATAGAAATTTTCGCGGATACGGAGCATACCTTCCTGATTTATAGCATAGGACTTCGCCAGGGCCTGATTTTCTTCGAGGACTTCTTTCATGTTCTGATCAGGATGGGGCAACGTCAGCTGAACACCAGTTTCCATGTACACCGGTCGGTTCTGTGTGGTGAGGTTATTGCTCAGCAGATCTACCCCAGAGCCCTTGTAGTTGCTGGTCATGGACAGGAAATGAGTGATTGTTGGCCTGATGTCGATCAGAGACACGGTTTCTGTCACCCTCTTCAGGGTATTGCTTGCTCGCAATTCTGGGGTAGAAATATGGAGAATGACGTGATTCTGATCAGTGGTTGCGAGGCTGTTGCCATGCCCTCTACGGACCCGGAAAAATTGCTTGGCTTCATTGTCCTGTGCCTCGAAGGCAGTCGCAGGCGCAGATCCTAGCCCTTCACCGTGATCAGAGAGCAGAATGATCGTCATCTGATCGTAGATCCCGGCGGCTTTTGCTGCAGATAGAACGCCCTCAATCTGTTGATCGACTTTTCTCAGAGCGAGCTGGTGCATCTCAATTTCGTTTGTTGAGGCAGTGGGTGAATCTCCCCATGAGTAAGGAAAATGCGCCAGGCAGTGATGGACTGCAAGAAACAGGGGCTTCTCGCGATTTTCGAAGATAGTCGACTGAACGGCGCGGGTAAAAATCTCGGGGGAGTATACCGTTGCTGCAACACGGTTGATTCTCAGTGATGGGAATAGCAGCTGGCCCACAATAGTATCGGAGAAAAACGCAGAAACCGTATTGTCCTTGAACTGCGGGATAATGAAATCGGAGAAACCAATACCAGGCCCTACGATCTGATCAAACCCGTATTGCTCGTTGATGTTGTTAAACCGGCGCTCATCCTGTGCGTAGACGGCAAAGTATCCTGCCTTCTTGAGGTCAGTGACCAGGTTATCTGAAAGAGATTTTTCCGGAAAGGGCGTTAAATTGAATCTTGCTCCACTTTCAAAGGGATACTGCCCGGTTAATATCGAATTCCAGGCAGGAAATGTTCTTGCCAGAGGGGTATAGGCATCCGAGTAACTGACGCCAGAGGTGACCAGGCCTCTGATGGCCGGAAGATGCTCAAGGTTGGCGTACAGCTGGTCATAAGAAACGGAATCGATACCCAGTAAAAGAATATGTTGATTCGGTTCGGTGGCTACCTGACGGTCGTCGAATGTCAGAAAGGCTGGTTTCTCTGCGCTCAGTACGGTCATTCCCGAGACCAGGATAACCGCGGCGTTTCCATACTGTCCGGCTTTCATACGTAAGATGAGTGCTGGAATACCTAACAGTGCCAGTACAGAAAGAGACAGGGCGCCGATCAGTTCTGCATCCAACCCATAGGATATCAGTGACGTTTCCAGTTCCGGATAAGCGACCCAGGTATAGGCCATGATGTAGTAGCTTAGTCCACCGGTCGCCAGCGCAAACAGATAAGTCTTATAGCGGTTACTGACGTGGTATGAGTTGGCGATAAGGTGTGTCGAGACAAACAGTAAGGCCAGGCAGATCAGGTGCGCTATCAGAAAGTGGATCAGGTCGAAGAGAACAGCGCCGTTTACATACTGATCCAGTGAGATGTTATCCACCCGCTCAGGGAAGCGGATATCTTTAAATCCTATGTAATAGATCAGACCATAGAGGGAAAGAAAAAAGGCGAGTCGTGATGTCAGTATTTTCATAGCGGCCACAAAAGAAAGGCCGGCATATGCCGGCCTTTTACCTTACTGGCTGATTTTATTTCAGCTTAGGCAGGTAGATTGAATCGATTGGGTCAGCACCACCTACGCTGCTTGTCCAGATTACAACACCGTTAGAGTTGATGTTAGGCGTCAGCAGGTACGTTTTACCAGCCAGCTCAGCAGGTACATCAGCGGTAGAAGCAAACAGAACTTCCAGCTCACCTGTTGCGGAGGTAGTAATAGAAGCAACTTTACCGGCAGCGTGGCTTACTGCAGTGGTATCGATACCGGTGTAGGATTCCAGTTCAGCTGTTGAGCCAGGCAGGCTGGAATAACGGGCAGCGTATTCACCAACTGCCAGCTGCAGTGGACGTGCTACTGCCAGAGTGTTAGTGGCATCAGTACGCAGTACATAGTTCTGGTACTGAGGTACTGCAACAGAAGCCAGTATACCGATGATCGCGATAACGATCATCAGTTCGATCAGGGTAAAACCTTGCTGTGCATTCATCTTTTTCATAGGGGGTTCTCCACTCTCTTTCGAGATTTTGTTATTGGGCTGACTGCTTTCTGGCCGCTAAACAGTGTGAGTAGCGAAGATCCTTCCGGCGGTCTTACCTGTCATGTTTCATGACTGTGAGGGCAGTTTGCCAAGCTTCCTGACACCCTGCAAGCCCTTGAATCGGGCTTGGGTCACATTTTTTCAGGCGATTTTTTTTCGTGTTCAGATTATGAACAAATTGTGGTCAAAGACTGACAAAACTGGTCACTTTTGCAGCGCTTCTCATTCTCCATGAGGCTGTCAGCCAATCATTCTCATCGACAGGTCGATGGCTTTGCAGTCTTTGGTCAGTGCGCCAATGGAAATGAAATCTACGCCGGTTTCCGCATACTGGCGCAGAGTGTCTTTTGTGATACCACCCGATGCTTCCAGTTTTATGCGGCCTTCGCTGCGTTGACGGGTGTGTTCGACAGCACGACGCATAGTATCGGTGCTGAAGTTATCCAGCATGATTGTGTCTGCTCCAGCAGTAATGGCTTCGTCGAGTTGTTCCATCGTTTCAACTTCAACTTCGACGGGCTTACCGGGAGCAATCTCATGAGCCTGCTGCACGGCGGCAGATATGCTGCCTGCGGCCATGATGTGATTCTCTTTAATCAGAAAGGCGTCATACAGACCGATGCGGTGGTTGTAGCAACCTCCTACGGTGACAGCATACTTCTGAGCTACGCGCAGGCCCGGAATTGTCTTGCGGGTATCCAGCAGGCGGACATCCGTCCCCTTCACCAGAGTCGCGTAGTGGTGACACAGCGTCGCAGTGCCGGACAGACTCTGGAGAAAATTCAGCGCACAACGCTCGCCCGTGAGTAGCGAACGCGACAGGCCCTTCAGTTCGAACAGCACAGTATTTGGAGCGACGAGTTCGCCCTCTGTGACCTTCCAGATAACGTCAACTTCGGGGTCGACCTGACGAAATACTTCGTTGACCCAGGCTTGTCCGGCAATGACGGCCTGCTCGCGGGAAATAATACGGGCATGGCTGCGTTGATCGGCGGGAATCAGCATCGCGGTGATATCGCCGGTGCCTATGTCTTCGGCGATGGCGCGGCTGACAGAGGTCCGGATGTCGTCTTGGTACTGTTGAAGGTCCATGGTGTCGGGTTCTTTCTGATAAACAACAAGGGCGGTGATTTTACATGAAAACAGCGCTGGAGGCGTCCCTCATCTTGCACCGTCAGGGACGCAGCGAAGACGGTGCAGAGAGGGAGAGCACTTATTGTTTTTTCAGGTATTCCTGAGTCAGCCGGAATACCACAGGGCTGAGCAGAATAAGTGCAATCAGATTGGGGAGTGCCATCAACGCATTCAGGGTATCGGCGATAAGCCACACCAGATCAAGTTGCTGAGTGGCTCCCACCGGAATCGCGATGACCCAGATAAAGCGGAAAACAGGAACTGCCTTAAGGCCAAACAGGTATTCCGTGCAGCGCTCCCCATAAAAGGACCAGCCGATAATAGTGGTAAAGGCAAACACTGCCAGACCGAGCGTGACAATATATTGGCCGATGACCGGCAGTCCCGAATTAAAGGCAGCAGTGGTCAGCGTCGCACCAGACGCACCGGACTGCCATTCACCGGACGCCACAATGACCAGGCCAGTAATAGAACAGATAATGATGGTGTCTATAAAGGTGCCCAGCATGGCGATGGTGCCCTGACGGACAGGGCTGTCTGTCGTGGCGGTTGCATGAGCAATTGGCGCACTGCCGAGTCCGGCTTCGTTGGAAAATACACCGCGGGCAACGCCATATCGGATGGCGGCCCAGACCGTTGCACCGGCGAATCCGCCCGCCGCCGAAACAGGCGTAAAGGCGTGCGTAACGATGACTGAAAATGCTTCAGGCAGACGGTCTGCGTAAATTATCAGCAGAACAACCCCGGCAATCAGATAAGAAATCGCCATAAAAGGCACCAGCTTACCTGCGACTTCTGCGATGCGGCGGATACCGCCGATGAGAACCAGGGCGACAAGTGCTGCAACGGCCAGCCCTGTTACCCACTCCGGAATGCCCTGACCCCCAATCTCAATATGATGCATCGCGTCAGCGACCGAGTTGGCCTGCACACCGTTACCAATGCCGAAGCCGGCGAGCATACCGAAGAAGGCGAAGGTACCGGCCAGCCATTTAAATTTCGGGCCCAGGCCATTGCGGATGTAGTACATAGGGCCACCAACGAAATGTCCCTGCGCATTTTTTTCACGGAAGCGAACTGCGAGTACTGCTTCTGAGTATTTGGTCGCCATCCCGACCAGGGCAATGACCCACATCCAGAAAATAGCGCCCGGGCCTCCCATGGCAACCGCAGTCGCAACCCCCGCAATGTTACCGGTACCTATGGTGGCTGACAGGGAGGTCATCAGTGCATTAAAGCCTGAAATTTCTCCCTCTCCCTGACGATGACGGCCGCGCCAGAGTTCGGTAAAGCCGTTTTTCAGGTGGCGCACAGGGTAGGCTTTCAGGCCGATGGTCAGATACAGGCCCGTCAGTGCAATCAGAGCCAGCATAGGCGGCCCCCATGCCCAGCTGTTGAGGATGTTGATAAAGTCCATGAAGTATCCGTCTTATCTGTATTGTTCTCTGTATTGACTACGGACTATATCGGGATGCCCTGTTTATGCCAAACTGCAGGCTCGCGAATCGTACACTATGGAAACTTATGCACGTCGAAGATGGACGTCTCACTGACGCAGTCTGGATACCTTCGCCGAATTTTGGTCCGCGCCCGGACCCGGCTGATATCTCTCTGCTGGTGATCCACAACATCAGTCTGCCACCCGGGCAATACGGTACCGGGTGTATCCCTCGCTTTTTCTGCAACACGCTGGATTGTGAAGAGCATCCGTATTTCCGCGAAATAGAAGGGATGCAGGTATCGAGTCACCTTCTGATCGAACGTGACGGCCGGGTGCTGCAGTTCGTCCGGTTTGATCAGAGGGCATGGCACGCTGGGGTGTCCACGTTTGGCGGCAGAGAAAACTGTAACGACTATTCTGTAGGTATTGAGCTGGAAGGTACTGACACCGATCCATACACCGATGCGCAGTATCAGGCACTTGCTGACGTCACTTCTGCGTTACAGCAGGCCTATCCCGGGATTTCCAGTGACAGAATTACCGGGCACGAGCATATTGCTCCCGGCAGAAAAACCGACCCGGGTGAAGCCTTTGACTGGTCGAGGTACCGACGGTCATATCAGCAGGGAGTTTAATGTATGAAGTTTTTAGTCCTGTTTGTCGTTTTACTCTGGCAGATCCGTTTTCCGCTGCCGCACCGCAGCACCAGTAGCCGGACGTTTGCCCGCTGGCTGGGTGCACTGGAGAAACTTCCGGGCTTTTATCGTTTTCCCCGGCACATGCGTTACGCCCTGGTGGTTGTTCTGCCCACCGTCGTTATTACGCTGACGATGTTACTGGCCGATCCTTATGCGTTCGGTCTGCTCAGTGTTGCGTTAAAAATCCTGTTGCTGCTGTACGTTCTGTCTCATATGAGCATCGGCAAACATCTGCAGGCCTATCGCAGCGATCTGCGGCGCGGCGATACCCAGGGCGCGTATCACTGTGCAGAACAGTATCTGGCGGTGCCCGAAGTGAATGTGACTGATGATCTTGAAGCAATGAATCATCAGGTGATACGAGCACTTCTGCACCGCTGGTTCGAATATTTTTTCCTTATGGTGTTCTGGTACATGGTGGCAGACGTCGCCGGTATTCTGCTGGCCTGGTTCAGTCTTCAGTACGCCAGGGCGACGCGTTGCGATGCTGAAGGCTGGAGATATCTGCACTGGATCGAATGGATTCCGGTGCGTCTGCTTGGCCTGACGTACGGGCTGGCGGGTAATTTTCTGCATGCGTTTCCGGTCTGGCACAGTTATCTGTGGAATCGCAGCGCCAACAGCTCTGAGGTGCTGTACCGGGTCGCCGAAGAATCACTGGAGTCCAGTGCGAAAGAACGGCGCTGGCATTCTGTCAGGGAAAACAGTGAGGTGGCTGCGGCCGAGCTGGATGAGTGGCAGCGCCTGCACATCCGCTCGCTGTCTGTCTGGATGGTGATTATTGCCGCGGCGACCGTGGGAGGATTACTGCTTTGATGCCTGCTGGCTCCCCAGCCATGCGGCACCGCGGACACCACTGGAATCTCCATGCACCGATCTGAGCAAGGGGGTTTCCACCGTATCAGAGAACACCCACTGAGGGAGCAGTGCGGGGACTTTCTGATAGATTGAGGTCATATTGGAGGCTCCACCGCCCAGCACAATCGCATGGGGGTCCATGAGGTTGATGACCGACGCCAGTGCTCTGGCAATGCGGGAGTGATAGCGTTCAAACACACGGATGGCTACTGGATCGCCCGCTTCGTAAAGGCGGTCCCATTCTACCGATGTTCTGTCTATACCGGTTTCAACGAGTGCCTGTCGGCGGAATCCGGTGCCGGACAGAAGCGTCTCCAGACATCCTTTCTGACCGCAGTAACACTCAGCCTCTGAGTCTTCGTCATCCCGCCAGGGCAGCGGGTTATGCCCCCATTCTCCGGCAATGGCGTTAGGGCCAGAGATCAGCTGACCGTTGACGACCCAGCCTCCGCCGCAACCTGTGCCTATGATGACGGCAAAGACCGTCGGATAGTCTGCGCCAGCGCCATCGGTTGCTTCTGATAACGCCAGACAGTCGGCATCGTTGGCAATCACGATCGGGTGATTCAGGCGGCGCTCGATGTCACCTTTCAGGTCGTTGCCGATCAGGCAGACGGTGTTTGCGTTTTTAACCAGACCGGTCTGGTAGGAAAGGGCGCCGGGAATACCAATGCCAAGAGTGTAGGGCTGAGAGAATCTGTCGCGGGCTTGCTCGACCAGGGTACAGATAGTGTCGACGATTGCCGGGTAACTGGTGCTCGGAGTTGGCGCGCGCTCACGCAGAAGTTCGTCGCCCTTATCGTTCAGGACAATGATTTCGGTTTTGGTTCCGCCAAGGTCAATTCCGAACTGCAACATGATACCGGTTTCCTAAGATGGTCACCGGAATCATGTTAACGGCTGACCAGGTTGGTGTCAGCTGTCGTGGCGGTAGTCTTTCATCATCACATCCAGCATCTCAGAGCCAGAGATGATTCTGCAGCCGTTGCCGAACAGGCTGGGGGTCAACTCCTGGCTCCAGACAACTTCGACTTCGCAGGGCGCGGTGCGGCGGTCTTTATCCTTGATAATATCGACCAGCTCTATGCTCAGTTTCTCGCCCAGTTTCAGCGGCTGATAACCGGAAAGCATCAGGCCATTTTCTGACCAGTTGACCAGCAGGCCAATGCATTCTTTGTTGCCCTGAATAAAAACGCTGACAGTACTTTTGAGTTGCCAACGTGGCTCCATACGCATTTCTGCAAAGGATTGTGCACTCATAACGGGTAGCCTTTGTTCTGTTCCTGATTCCGTGGGATATACTCGTGAAGTGTAGACCGCCTGCGAAGCTTCGCCTGCCGAGAGAGTAAAATGAGTACAAGAGTCACCAGAATTGATGTTATCCGCCATGGCGAGCCCGAAGGTGGGGATGTGTTCAGGGGTCATACTGACCACGAACTGACCGAGCGCGGGCGCCGTCAGTTTGAACATCGCCTGCAGCGCAATCCGGCCCGCTATCAGCGGGTGATATCCTCTCCGTTACAGCGTTGCTATTACAGCGCATCATGGCTGGCAGGTGAGTGTGCGCTTACTCATGAGGCGGACCAGCGGTGGGCAGAAATTCACTATGGCGATTGGGAGAATCGTCCTGTGGCTGAGGTGATGACTGACGACGCCGAAATTGCCCAGCAGTTGTGGCAGGACCCTCTGAATTTCTGCGCTCCGAACGGAGAACCGGTTACACGGCTGCAGCAGCGGGTGTTGGCTGCCTGGGATGATCTGCTGGATAACCACACGGGCGAAAGCCTGCTGGTAGTGAGTCACGGCGGGGTAATGAGGGTGCTGGCTCAGCACCTTCTCGGACTTGCCCCGGAGGCCATGAGCCGGTTGTCCATTCCTTATGCCGGGCTTCTTCGCTTCCGCATTGACGAGGTGTCGGATGGGCAACGCTTTGTCACGCTTGAGACCTTAGATGGCGCCTCTCTGGACCATCTCTGAGGTCAGGGTTTGCGGAACTTCAGCGTCATACGATCGCTCTCGCCGATGCTTTCAAAGTAGGTCAGGTCTGTATTGCCGCCACGTAATGTCGGGGGCAGTGACCAGACGCCGTGGGGATGAATCCGGGTATCTTTGGGGTTGGCGTTTATCTCGGAATGTCCTGCAGGTTCAAAGCCTGCGTTGATCGCCAGTTGGGTCACGTAGGCCTCGGTGACATAGCCGGTTTCGATCATCTGTTCGCGACCAAAATCCGGGGGGGCACGGTGCTCAACGACTCCGAAAATGCCACCCGATCTCAGGGCAAGGTAGGCGGCGTCAAAAACTGCCTGTTCCTGATCATTCCGCATCCAGTTATGGACATTACGGAAGGTCAGAACCCGGTCTGCTTCTCCCGGCGATGCGATGCTCAGTTTTTCTGGTGGCATAAGTTCCGTGAGCTGAATTTTACCGTAGACATCGGGATTATTTATAAATCTGTCTATGTAGCTCCGCCGGGTCTTCTGAAAAAACGGAACCTCGGTCGACGCGGAAAAGTGTGCCGCGATCAGTTGGCCTTCACGCTTCAGATATGGGCCCAGTACCGCAGAATACCAACCTGAGCCCGGCCAGATCTCGACGACCGTATGGTCAGGCTGTACTTCGAAATACATCAGGGTTTCGGCAGGGTGGCGGTACTTATCCCGGGCGCGCTCAGCTGCAGTACGTGCAGGGTAGCTGGGCGCTTTGGGAGCGACGACGTCTGTGACCGTCTGGTTGTTGTCGCTTTTTTCACAACCGCTGAGCGGAATTGCCGCCAGCATGACTATCAGAAGTGTGCGGATCATCCCTGTGCCATCCCATGTTTCAGTCTGAAGGAGTGTCGCCTAATTCTACCTGCCATGGTGGTGTCGGGCGTACTGCTTCGATAACAAAATCCACAAAACTCCGTACTTTGGCCGATAAGTGGCGGTTACTCGGGTACAGAGCGTGCAGAGGACTGGCTTCAAAAGGCCATTCCGGCAAAACCGGGACCAGTTTGCCACTGCGGATAGCGGGGGCTGCAATCATAGTCGGAAGAGGAGCAATACCACTGCCCGACAGCGCCAATGTGTAGAGACTGGCGAAATCATTCACCTGAATACGGGCTTTGACATTCAGGTTGTACGTGTCGTTATCCGGGCCGCTCAGCTGCCAGGAAGGCCACTGGGACAGAACCATCAGCGCGTGCTCATGCAGTGAATCCGGATGCTCAGGTATGCCGCGGCTTTTGATGTAGTCCGGGCTGGCACATAGGATAGCGCGGACATCTCCGAGGTGGCGGCCGATAAGGGACGAATCTTCGAGCTGTCCGACGCGGAAGGCGACGTCGATACCGTCCTGAACCAGATCAAGGTTCTGATCAGTGAGCACCATGTCGACGCTTACCTGTGGGTGTTGCTCAAGGTAATCGGCGACCATGCCAGACAGTACAGTAGAGCCAAAAAGCACCGGAGCCGTAATTCTCAGAGTACCGGTTGGGGTGCTCTGCATGCGGGTCACAGCGACGTTGGCTTCTTCAATTTCGCCCAGAATGCGCGCGCACTGGCTGTAGTAAGCATTACCAGTATCGGTCAGACGCAGGCTACGTGTTGTTCGCTGAATCAGGCGCACCCCGAGGCGTTCTTCAAGCTGGGTGATTTTGCGACTGACGGTCGATTTAGGCAGGCCCAGGTTACGGGCGGCGCCGGTAAAGCTGCCAGCTTCCACCACATGAACGAAAATCGCCATTTCATTCAGGTCAAATTCTTCCCGCTTACCTATCTGCATGCCGGTGCTCTCTCATCGTGTTTGTGGGGACAGTATGCCCCTGATTGCTTCTATTTGGAACATAAATGAGACAATCATATGTAAAGAAACGCCATTCGCCCATTTGTCACGTCAGAAAAGCAGGCGCACACCCACCGACGCCAGCGGCGGCAGGTCAGTCACATCTTCCCGCTCACTGTAGTCTGCATTCAGATAGCGGTAGCCGACGACGTTCTCGCGGGCGTAAAGATTAATCACTTCAAAGTAGAGATCCATATCGGCATTGCTGAAGCGGAAACTCCGGTCCGCACGGAAATCGAGTCGATGATAGGACGGCAGGCGCTCAGAGAAGGGATCTCCGTAGATCGGGTTGTACAGTCCCGCAGTGTCCGGATCTTCTTCAGCGCCCTCGAGAGGTGTGACCAGCTGCCCACTCTGATAGCGCCATTTAAGGCCCAGAGTCCAGATATCGGAAGCGCGATAGCTGGCAACCATATTAATCACCAGAGGCTGATCGTAGCTGTAGCGGAAGTCTTCGCCGGTGCGGTCGTTACTGCGCTCTGTCCGTGACAGAGTGACAGAGGTCCAGCCATACCAACGTTCGCTGAAGTCGGCATTGAGAAGCATCTCAATGCCAAAGGCACGACCGCTTGCATCATTGTTGTATCTGACGCCATCGCTGGTATCCGCTGGCCGGGCCACAATAATGTCGGTGATATCTTTGTAGTACAGCTCGGTGGTCAGCATCAGGCCGTCACGCAGTTGCGCTTCGAGCCCCGTGACGTAATGAGTAGCGCGGGTTTCATCCAGATCCGGATTACCGAACTCTGGTGTGTACTGACCCGGGTTTGCAGGCATGGAGTGGTAGCGGCCATACCCAAGTGTCCAGCGCAGCGCGTCAGTCAGCTGATATCCCTGGCTGATACGGGGTTCGACATACTGATTACCGGTGTAAGAGTCGTCACTGAGATGGAGCCCCGGGATCAGCTGCCAGCGCGCGGTCACGCTCCAGGTGTCTTTAATAAACAGATCTGTCTGACGGATGCGCAGTGTACCGCTGCCCTGCAGGGTTTCTGTGGCGCGCACCAGGCGGCAGTCGGCGGTAAATTCATCACAGGGAGGTGCTTTGAAAAGGCCCCGGTAATCCACCAGTCGTTCAGAGTATTCCAGGCCCCATGACACTTCGTGATCCAATTCCAGTGGATAGCTGAATTCGCTGCGGATGCCGTAGCGGTGACTGTTGGCATCAATATAGTTGCCCTGACCCAGTGTGAAATCGAACGCCTGTTCGAGATGAGAAATGCCAATGCGTGAACTCAGCCCCGACGGTGATACTGAATCAATCACCACGCCCTGACTGTTAAACATCTGTTGAGCTTCCAGACCACCAGTCAGAGCTGGGTCCTGGGCTGTAAAGTCAGACTCTTCAGTGAAATCCAGACCGGCTTTATCGCGCGCGCCGACAAACTGAAAACGAACGCTGGTCAGGTCACTGGGGCGATATTCGTAGCTGCCCTGGTAATCGTAAAACTCCGGTACCGTCGTGAATTCAAAATCGTCTGAGTCGACAATATTTTTCAGGTAATACTGAAACAGGCTCATTCTGCCACTGAGATAAAACCCCTGATCGTCAGACACAGGCTGATCAATCAGAAAGCCGGCGCGGAGAAGGCTCAGGTCAATAATCTGTTGGCTGTCACGTAATGGGCTGCGCGACTCTGCGGTAATGACGGCACCCGTGGCACCGTTAAACTCAGGGCCGAACGCCGCCGGATAAAGCTGAAATTCGTCGGTCAGAGAATCGCTGAGAATGCTGGAGCCGTCGTTATGAAAAAGATACCCAACCGGAAGAAAATCCAGGTAGTAGGCGTTATCGTCGGGTGAAGAGCCGCGCACAGCGGGGCGGGCATCATTCCCCTTCCCGAACACAACCCCAGGCAATGACTCAAGTGCCCGCAGCGGATCATTTCCTGCCCCGGGTACGACCAGTAATTTGCGGGTCTCGGGTTGTGATTCCGTAACAGCAGGCGCTTGTGTGGTGACTTTATCGAGCTCGATTTCTTCTGCCTGAGAAGCCGTGGCAAACGTTACTATTGTGGAAGACAGAAACAGAAAAGTAGTACTGCGTTTCACTGCGGAGACTCCTTGTGAGACAGATCCGGATAAGTGTACCGGATCTCAGCATAAATACCCTCGCCGCTTTCTGTCCGGATATTGGTTAAACCCCGGTAGCGCAACAGACGCTGCGTTTTCAGATCGTAGGTCAGTTGCACAGGATCAAGCAGCCATGACAGAAGGCGGGACTTCAGACGCATTTCTACGTCAAGTGTATTGCCGCTTTGTTGCAAAGGAATAAGACGGAAGTCTATCCATTCCAGGCGGGAGGCCACAGCAAACGAAAAACTGGCGGTTTTTCCTGCTATAAGACGTGGCCAGCTTGCCCGGACAAACTCGTCGAAACCAGCATCGATCACTGGGGTATAGTCAGGTTTGCCCACCGTTCGCTGGTCGGATGTACCCGCTTCTCTGAAACCGAATGTCCAGCGATTACCTTGTGCGGACACCGACTCACGGTAGTCTGACCGGCTATCGTCGAGTACAAAATCCGGAGTGGTCGGAGTTGCCTGATAGCGGTTCGATTTGGTGGCAAACAGCGCGCCGTCGCTGTCGAAATAGCGTACTTCGCGTGAGATGGGTTTCTGACCTTCTGTCCGCAGTTCGTGTTCTTCGCGATAAAGTAATTTTTCGCCGTCGAGAGATACGGCGGTGCCGCTGTAGATCAGTGTCTCAGCACTCATACTTTCTGAAGAAAAAAGACACAGAAACAGCCACACAGGCGCTGTGCAGCGGGCGATGAAGGATCTCATAGTGTTACCTTTTTCCAGACCGTCGCAGCAATAAACATCAGGAGCGCCCAGCTGATCGCAATGACCACATAACCTGACTCCGAAATCTCCAGCGCCCCGAGACGGCTACCGGCGAAGTAACTGATGGGCGCGCTGACGGCGGCCGCAAGAGCAAGCAGTGCCGGCCGGGCAGTCAGCCAGCGGAGCGAATGCAGCAGGGTCGCAGAAAAGGCGCACCACAGCAGGGCCAGCCACAGAGGGATAACCGGCAGAGTCAGATCAGCGAAGGTGATCAGGCCGATATTCAGCCAGGCTGAATCGAGCAGAATTCCGCCGACAGACAAGAGTCCGATCAGCCACCACTCATTCTTCTGACTCTGGCGCAGGTGCCAGAGCAGAAAGATACTGACGGCAGGAAGCGCGACAGCGCTTCCTCCGACAACACAGGCAAACCAGCACAGCTGAAAGCCAACAGCATTGATTACCTGTGGTCTGGTCATCAGAGCATTCCCAATACCGGATTACGACGGTTAAGAGGCTTGGAGAACATCAGCTGAACGTCGCCGATCACCCGTTCTGCAAAGCCACCCTCACAATAGGCAAAGTAGAAATCCCAGAGCCGGATAAAGTCGTCACTGTAGCCCTGTGACTTAATGTCTTCGGCTTTGCTCAGGAATTCCTTGCGCCATTCCGCCAGTGTTCTGGCGTAGTGCGGCGTGATGTCTTCCATGTGCGTCATTTTCATATCTGACGTGCGGGTGACTGAATTCTGAATTGCCGTAATGCAGGGAATAAAACTGCCCGGAAAAATATAACGCTTGATAAAGTCCACTTCATTTTTCGCCTGCTCATAGCGCTGATCATCAATCGTGATGGCCTGAATAAGCGCAACACCATCGTCTTTTAACAGGCGGTTGATGGTGGCGGTGTAGGTATCAAGGTATTGCCAACCCACGGCTTCAATCATTTCGATTGACACCAGTTTGTCGAATTTACCTTCCAGCGCGCGGTAATCTTTTTTCAGCAGAGTGATGCGTTTTTCCAGGCCTTCTTCACGGATGCGTCGCTCTGCCCATTCGTATTGCTGTTCTGAAATTGTGGTGGTGGTCACCTGACAGCCATAGTGCTTGGCGGCGTGGATTGCCATCGAGCCCCAGCCCGTGCCTATCTCCACCAGGTGATCATCTTCACAGAGTTGCAGTTTCTGGCAGATACGATCCATCTTGCAGATTGATGCTTCTTCCATCGTGGCGTCTTCGGCTGGAAAGATTCCGCTCGAATACATCATGGTCGGGTCGAGAAACAGTGCGAACATGTCATTACCGAGATCGTAATGCGCCGCGATATTCCGGCGTGAGCCTTTTTCCGTGTTGCGGTTCAGCCCGTGGAATACTTTCAGTGCAGCTTTCCCCAGGTTCGCGAGCCCGCCATCAATGTTATCGACGACGTCTTTATTACGAGCCAGCAGGCGGATCAGGAGTGGCAGGTCTGGGCTGCTCCAGTCGCCGGTCATGTAGGATTCGCCCGCGCCGACACTGCCGCTCAGCGCGATACTACGGTAGGCCTCACTGTCGTGGATATGAAGTTGCGCATTGAGTTCGCTGTGGGTATTGCCGAACTGATACGTTTCGTCACCTTCAACCACTGTTAATGAGCCGGTATGAAGCTTCTGCAGGGTAGAAAACAGGCCGCTGCGACAGAAGCGGTCAATCCATGGCATGGAATCAGAACGTACGGTTAACGTTTTCATGGGAGTTACTCCTGTCGTGCTTTAAGTGAATCTCTGAGAGTCTGCTCCGGCAGATTCTGAGGATGGTCGTAAAAAGGTGCCCGCTTGAACCACAGTCGCGCGGCATTGCTGTAGATGCCCCACAAGACCTTCATAGTCATCAGTGGAAATCTCCAGAGCACAGTACTCATGGTGAACGCCGTCAGGGGCTCGCGTTTCATCGTCATGGTGGCATCGAAATCGAGATTGCCCTGGTTCAGAGTCTGCATATGAATCAGACACTGCTCATGAATCTCAGGCATGCTCCAGACATACTCCATATCAAGTGGGTTGAACGGAGAGACATGGAATACCTTCGGAAAACGGAAGCGGAAACGTTTCAGGCCCGATGTGTTTCTGTGAATATGCTCAGGATTGATTGCCCGGGCAGACCGTCTGAAACCAGTGCTGAGCGTATAATGGAAACGTTCATTCCACGGCGTATTGGTAATTTCGGCAATAATGCCGAGTAACTGACCGTCATGTCGGTAACCGTAATAAAAAGTGACAGGGTTGATCAGGTAACCGAAGTAGCGCAGATTGGTCATCATGCACACAGTGTCCGGACGCTGACCGCAATCTTCTTCAAAGCTGTCGCAGACCTGAGATTTGAGATCAGAGAAGTCTTTACTGGCTGCCATGCCTTGCGGGCAAAAATAGTCCTGGCGACGGAAACAGACAGGCGACCAGCGGGACTTGCCCCAGAACGGGTGACGCGCAAATATATCCTCAGCGTCATCGAGATTCAGCCACACCATAAATGCCCGGTAGCACAGGGTATGTTCAACGGGCAGGAAACGCCGGTGGCGGACCTGTCCGGTGAATATTGCGCTCTCCATCACCTGATCTGCCGGCAGCGATGTCATGGCAGAGGCACTCCGAGCGCTTCGGTCACACGTAATGCGCTGACAACGCCGTCTTCATGAAAGCCATTAAACCAGTAGGCGCCGCAGAAATGGGTGCGGTTGATTCCACTGATGTCTCCGTGGCGTTGTTGCGCGGCCATACCTTCGCGGGTAAATACGGGATGAGCGTAGCGGAAGCGACGCAGAATTGTGTTTTTGTCGATATCTTCGGTTTTATTCAGGGTGACACAGAAATCGACCGGAGCATCATCAAAGTTCTGAAGCCGGTTCATGTAGTAGGTCACTGCAACACAGTCCTGAGTTTCCATGCCTATGTGGTAATTCCAGGCGGCGCGGGCCAGTTCGCGTTCAGGTAAAATCCGGCTGTCGGTATGAAGCACGACATCGTTCATCTTGTAGGGAATAGCGCCAAGAATTTCCTGCTCATCCATACTTGGAGCGTCAAGCATCTTCAGGGCCTGGTCGCTGTGGCAGGCAAATATCACCTGATCATACGACTCGCAGCCGCGCATCGAATATACATCGACCTTGTCGGCTGAACGGACGACTTTTTCAACCGGAGTTTTAATATAAACCTGATCTTCCGGTAGATCCTGCAGGATGCGCTCGACATAGGTGCGCGAACCTCCGGAAATCACTTTCCATTGTGGACGGTCATCAACACTCAGCATGCCGTGGTTATTAAAGAATCGCACAAAGAAATACAGTGGAAATTCCATCATCATTTCTTCGCTTGCAGACCAGACCGCAGCGCCCATCGGAATAATATAATTGTCCCGGAATGCGCGGCCATAGCCCCGGCGGTTAAGGTAACTTCCGAGGGTCTCACTGCGATCGAGAGTGTCGTCAGACAGCGCTTTCCGGGTCTCTTTATTGAATCTGAGAATATCGCGGATCATGCCCCAGAAAGACGGCCGGAAAATATTGCTTCGCTGGGCGAACAGAGAATTGAGCGTATGACCGTTGTATTCCAGCCCGGTTTTTTCGCATTTCACACTGAAGCTCATATCCGAGTCTTCACTGGCCACACCGAGTAGTTCCATCAGACGGATGAAATTCGGGTAGGTCCAGTCATTGAATACAATAAAACCGGTATTCACAGGCCAGGTACGATCGCCGATAGCTACATCAGTGGTCTGTGTGTGCCCACCTGCATAATCGTTCTCTTCATAGAGGTGAACCTCATATTTTTCGCGCAGAAGCCAGGCAGACGTCAGCCCAGAGATTCCCGCACCTATGACCGCAATTTTTTCTTTCATTGTTCAGTCTCCTGAGCTGATGTTCCGGTCCGGGACATTGCCCGGGTAAGGCGGTGGCGTAGAAATGCCGGAAGCTGTCCAAGACACCAAAGGACAAAAGTAAAGCGTTTCGGAAAATGGATATGCCAGCTGCGTCGTTCGAGCCCTTTAATCGTCGCGACCGCCGCTTCATCAGCGGTAATCCTCATCGGCATGGGAAAGTCGTTGACGTCGGTCAGCGGGGTTTTAACAAACCCGGGGCTGACGACAGATACGTCGATGTTTAAGGCTGCGACATCGGCCTTCAGGCTCTCCAGAAAGTGAGTGACGGCGGCTTTACTGCTGCCATAGGCTTCGGCACGTGGCATGGCCAGCATGGCCACACTGCTACTGACTCCGACTATGTAACCTCTGGGGCTGTTGCGCAGCAGTGGCAGGGCGGCGCCGACTGTGTTGACGAGACCGAAAAGGTTTGTTTCATGCACACGGCGGAACATAGCGGGCTCAAACGCCTCAACATCCACGTATTCACAGGTGCCGGCGTTGGCGATCAGGGTGTCCAGGCGCTGGTGGTTTTCTCTGATGATTTCTGAAGCCTTGGCCAGAGACGTCTCATCGGTAATGTCTGCAGGCAGCGCAGTGACGTTATTAAATCCGGCCGCCAGTGCGTTGAGTTTATCGGTGCTGCGTGCCGAAATATAAAGATGCCTGCACAAGGGTGCCAGGTGACGGGTCAGTGCCTCACCTATGCCGGACGACGCACCGGTCAGCCAGATTACCTGTTGCGACAATGGTAATGTTCTGCTCATTGCATTCTTTCCTTCAGCTTGCGTATTACCCAGCCCAGTACCGGAAGGTGCTCGTACAGCAGTGCGCCGGCGTCGAAAATATCCTGATGCGCGATAATCAGATCGTCCTGCCAGCGAAGAATGCTGGTGCCTTCCACCGAAATACGTTTTTTACCCCGTAAAATGCGGGGGTGACGGAAATGCATCGTCCAGTGCGCGATGGTCTCTGAGTCCTTATTCAGGGTGCGGTGAAATTCGAACTCAATATCGGAAATATTGCGGTACAACCCATCAAAATACTGTGTCAGCTGGTCCAGCCCTCTCACGCTATGCAGCGGGTCGGAGAACACAATGTGGGGTGCATACACAGACTCAAGCTGAGCCCGGGTTACCGGGCCGGGCTGCAACTGCTCATAAAGGGCAATAAACCGTTCCGAGGGTGACAGCGGCGCTGTGGTATTCATAGCGAACTGTCCTTTTGTTTGCGTCCTTCCTCCAGAACATGGCGGGGCACCGGGCTGAGATCATAAACAATGCCGACCCAGCTCATGGCTTTCAGCACCATGTAAGAAATATCGATTTCCCACCAGTAAAATCCCTGTCGGGCTGAGACAGCCCAGCGGTGATGGTTATTGTGCCAGCCTTCGCCAAGCGTCAGTAAGGCGAGCAGCGCGTTATTGCGGCTGTGATCTTTCGTGTTGAAGCGCCGGGAACCCCAGATATGGCCCAGAGAATTAATCGTCACCGTGGCATGAAACAGAAATACCGTGGAAATTACGAAACCCCAGACGACGAGTTGAAGGCCGCTGGTCTCCAGCTGAGGTGCCCAGACTGCCAGTGCTTCGCCGGATACAAACAGCAGAACGATCAGTAGCAGGGGCGCGAAGCTGTCATAGCGGTCCAGAAACCGCAGCTCAGGAAAACGGGCGAAGTCTTTTATACGGTGCAGTTGAGTACGGAAGCTGGCATCGCAGGTAAACCAGCCCATATGGCTCCACCAGAAACCGCGCTGGACCGGAGAGTGCAGGTCTTCCTCAGTGTCCGAGTGCTGGTGGTGCGCGCGATGGTGCGCAGCCCACCAGAGCGGACCACGCTGTGCTGACATATTTCCGAGTAGCGCGAAGATAAATTGCCAGAAGCGGTTGGTCTTATAACTGCGGTGCGCAAAATACCGGTGGTAAAAGGCGGTAATTGCGAACATCCGCACCCAGAAGAGTGCCAGGCAAACCACCACCGCTGTGGCACTGGTGCCGGTAATCAGTACCCCGGCACACGCCAGGTGCAGCAGAATAAATGGCACGACTCGTACCCAGTTAAACTCTGTGCTGGTCATGTTTTCTTCCGCACCCGCGTAAGAATCGAACCAGCGTACGATGTTAAGCAGGGGCTTACGCAGGACTGTTGCCATAGGATTTCGCAGGGTTGGTTCCCTTACGCCTCCAGAGTCTGTTTAAAGGCTGTCAGTGCGCGTTCGCGCGCTGACTTATGTTCTACAATCGGGTCGCAGTATCCATACAGCGAGCGCTCACCAGCGCTTGGAAAATGTTTCGATTTAGCACTGAGTTTTGCCAGTTCGGGCAGATAACGTGAAATAAACAGGCCTTGTTTATCGAATTTTTCCGATTGCGTGGTCGGGTTAAAAATCCGGAAATAAGGAGCACCATCTGCACCGGTCGATGCGCTCCACTGCCAGCCACCATTGTTGGATGCAAGATCTGCATCGACCAGTTGTTCGAAGAACCAGGCTTCTCCCCAACGCCAGTCGATGAGCAGATGCTTGGTAAGAAACATGGCGGTGATCATCCGCAGCCGATTGTGCATCCAGCCCTGGTCGAGCAGCTGTTTCATGGCGGCGTCCACAATGGGGTAACCGGTTTCGCCCCGGCACCAGCGATCGAAATCGCTTTTGTTATTGCGCCATGGCACGCCTTCCGTTTCCGGCTTGAACGCTTTGTGTTTGCAGAGCTGAGGGTAAGCGACGAGTAAATGGCGGTAGAATTCGCGCCAGATCAATTCGTTGATCCAGGTGTCGATGCCCTGTTCGCCGCCGCTCAGCATGCAGTTATTACGTTGCCACGCGGTGTGAATACATTGTCTTGGGGACAGGATGCCGAGCGCGAGATGAAAAGACAGACGACTGGTGCCTTCTGCATCGGGCAGGTCGCGGAGATCGTGATAGCGCAATACATCGCTGTCGAGAAACTCTGACAGACGCTGGTGCGCCGTATTCTCGTCTGTGCTCCATAGCGGGTCTGAAACAGACTCCGGCAGAGCATGTCTGTCATTAATCAGGTCGCTGACGGCGGCAGAAATAATGTCACTGGCCTGGGGAGCCGGAGCACCCAGAGGCGCAGGGCAGTAGTCCTGCATCAGACTCAGCCAACTGCGGCGAAACGGTGAATACACCCGGTAGGGGTCATTATTCTGAGTCCGTACTTCTCCAGGTGCTAACAGGCACTGATCGTGAAATTTGTTTGTGCTGACCTCATATTCCTGACACAGACGGCATACGCTGATATCCCGGTGGCGTTCGTTGATTTCGTATTCAATGTTGTAATTAAGTTCAGAAACATCCAGCGCACCCAGCACGTGCCTGAGGTCATTCTCAGAGTCTTTGAACAGGTCAGACTGAATGACCAGAAGCGGGATGCCGAGTTTCTCCAGCGACCGATGAAGGCCGTTGATTGCCTGTTTGATCAGATTTATGCGTCGGTCACCGAGGCCATGTCGACGCCATTGGCTCTCGCAGACAAACGTAATAGCCAGACAATCTTCCTCGTTGTCACGACGGGCATGCATCAGAGCAGGGTTATCATGTACCCGGAAATCATTCCGGAACCATACCAGCCGTGTCATACAGGTTCTCCAGACGTAGTAATAAATTGTGTGATCATTGCGCCGGTACGTTCTGGCATCACATAAAGTTCGCCCGGAGCACCGTTACTGTCTCCGGACAGAAACACAGGAATCTGTCCGTCGTTGCCTATGCTGTGCCAGGCTCTGCTCTCGCCGGCGCCCGCCGGGTGCAGATGCAGCCATATCCATGACACAGATACGACCGGCGCGAGAATCCGGATGTCTTCGGGCTGTAATTCGCTGCCGAAGTACTCAACCCGAAACCCCGCTGCACCCAAAGCATAGGTGATCGCCAGAACCTGTAGCTCGGCATCGCTGTGATTGGTCGCCATTAACAAGGTCCGCCCTTCGCTGTGTTTCTGCTGCAGGGCAATCAGGCTGTTCAGCTTCCGTTTCAGCAGGTATTCAAAGCTTTTCAGAACTGGGCCGCTGTGGCTGTCGGCGCGCAGATGTTCCAGCACAGGTTGCAGGCAGCGTTCCCAGTACACCGCCATCGGATAACTGGCGAGGCCCTGCTGCAGCAGGTCATCAAGACCGCGTGCGCTGAAGCGTGAACAGGCGCGCAGAATCTGATCCTGCTGCGTATGCCAGTCATCGGCATCGTCCTGATGGCTGGAGGCTGGGGTCTGCAGCAGAAGTTTTACCTGGCGTATCGGATAACCCTGCTCCAGCCAGTAAAGGATATTGCGCACAAGCTCGACGTGATCATCGTTATAGAAGCGATGACCTTTGGGGGTGCGCAGGGGCCTGATGATGCCGTAGCGTCGCTCCCAGGCCCGGAGAGTCACCGGGTTCACACCAGTGAGCCGGGAAAACTCGCGGATCGGATAACCGTCAGGGGTATCGCTCACAGCGCGTTCCTCAGGCCAAGCTCGTAGGGGTGTGGATTCAGGTACACCTGCTGACGGGCATAATCGTGTACGCCGTCGTGGTGATTGAGATGATGTTTCAGGAGCGTCAGAGGGACCACGAGAGGAATGATGCCGTTGCGATATTCGTGAATCAGATTCTCCAGCTCGCGTTTGTCTGCTGGTGACATCCAGTTTTTCAGATAGCCCTGCAGGTGCATCAGCGTGTTCGTATGCATTTTGCGACTTGCGGGTTTGCGCAGCGCGGTCATCAGATGCTGAATATACTCGTCGGCGATCCTGTCGGCGTCGTTGCTCAGGTTGGCGAGCAAACGGCCGATGGCTTTGTATTCCACCAGACTGTGCGCCATCACCAGGTATTTGTAGCGGGAGTGGAAGTTGATCAGCCCCTTCGCGGTGACACCTTCCCGGACGAAGTTTTTCCAGTCGCGGTAGGCGTAAACTCTCACCATAAAGTTTTCGAGCAGAGCCGCGTCGTTCAGTCGGCCGGCTTCTTCAACAGGAAGCAATGGATTCAGGCGGGAAAACTCGGCCGCAAACAGCCCCTGGGCTTTGCCTTCCGGGTGACCATTCGGCAGGTAGCGTTTTACCCCGAACAAGCCACAGCTGGGACTCTTCTGCATGAAAATAAATCCGCACAGATCGTCGAACTGTTGCGAGACGGTGTGCGCGTAGTCAGTGAGCTGATGAGTGACATCGAGTTCAGGCGAGTCTGTGCCGACCGCACGGATGACAGAGTCCTCCGGCGTTTCTGATACAAGACGTATAGGTTCGCGTGGTACTGACATGCCGATGGCGACTTCAGGGCACACAGCTCTGAATTCAAAGTAGCGGCTGAGTGTGTCAGTGCAGAAGCGGGAGCGTTTGTGACCACCGTTAAAGCGTACGGTCTGCCCCATGAGGCAGGCACTGATGCCCACCGGAATTTTGTCTGAAGATACTGCCTGAGCCATTTGTACAACTCCTGAATAGAATGCTGTATAGGTTCATTCTGGCAGTACCTTCTTGTACAAGTCAATAAAAGTTGTACAAGAATTTTATTTTCTGTACAAAAAATCAGGACTCAGCTGACACCTGGCGTATAACGATGTTACTGATCGCCGAAGAAACCTCCGGCTCAAGACCGACCGGCGGGTGCAGGATCAGTTCGACCTGGGTGCCACTGTCCGCCAATGCCGCTTTCAGGGTGTCCAGCTGCCCCGGAACGTCCTTGCGCAGGTGGCGGCCGGCAGCAAAAAACAACGGCAGGATATCAATTTTGCTGAATCCTTCTGTCGCCAGTTGGCGGATCTGATCTTCCATCGAGGGGTGTGCCAGCTCCATGTAGGCCAGCTCGACACGCTGTGTATCCAGACCTGAGCGGATCCGGATAAGCAGATCGTTGAAGGGAGCCAGCCAGTTGGCGTCGCTGCTGCCATGGGCGAGCAGGACGGTGGCGTTTTTCTGTGCGGTCATGCAAACATCTCCAGAAGTTGTTGTGCGGCATGATTACCGCTGATCCAGGCGCCTTCCACAGAGCCGTGCTGACACCAGTCGCCCGCGAGAACCAGTCTGCACTCCGGATCGCTCAGCGAGCCCAGCCCGGGAGACTGGGCGGGCACCGCAAACAACCAGCGATGCAGCCACTGTGAACGCACCTCCGGGAGTGGGGAGCTGCAGAGTTCTGTAAAGCTGGCGATCATAGCATTCTGTATCTGATCCCGGGGAGCGTCCTTATGCAGTGCGCTCCAGGCGTGGCTTGCCTGAATCACCCAGGCATCCGTATCTTCCCGGCCCGGCTTGCTGTTGTTGCGGGCAACCCACCCCAGTTTACTGTCGCGAACAAAGGCGGCATCAAAAGGAACGTCGAGCGGGCTGGTGAAGCTCATCAATAAGGTCCAGCAGGGCAGCATGTCGAGTGACCCGACCGTGTCAGCCAGGGCTGTTGCTGGCGGCAGCAGCGGCAGGGACTGCTCCGGCGGTACATTAATAATCAGGCCGTCAAAGGGGCCGAATGCCCGGTCGTTTTCATCCCAGAGCGTCCAGGCTTCGTCATAGTGGGTGCGTACGATTCTGCAGGATGCCTCAAAGTGATGAGCCGCTCCGATTAACTGGCGGCTCAGCGCTGTCATTCTCGGCGCGGGCACGTATCTACGGGTGTTATCCGGGGATGGCCCCCGATGCTCTGAGGTGATCAGCCAGGGGTTCACCTGCCACTCCTGAATCAGATCTTCATTCTGCCACTGCTCAAGCGCGTGGCGGAACTCGAGCGAGTGTGCGCGCAGAAACTGTGCTCCCATGTCCCAGGAGTCTTCACCGACCCGCTTGCTGGACAGGCGGCCGCCAGGCCCTCTGGCTTTATCAAATACTGTGACTTCGGCCTGATCTTGCAGGCGCTGAAGAGCGGTAAGCCCGGCCACTCCGGCTCCGATGATCGCTATCTTCTTCATAGTGAGTGCTTTGTATAAGAAGTTCGTGCTGAGTGTACGCTGATTGATCCGGCATATGCAAAACTATTGTACAGAAAAACCTTGTGCTGTATAACTAATGTATAGTTTTTAGCAACCCAATCCCCGATAGGAGATACCCATGAGTTACAAAGCCCCTCTGCGCGACATGCAGTTTGTATTATATGAAGTGTTGAATGGTGACACCGTCCTGCCTGCGCTGCCGGGTTTTGAAGACGCCACCCGTGAAATCATGGATGCCATGCTGACGGAAGGTGCAAAACTGGCTGAAAATGTATTGGCGCCGCTGAATACCTCCGGCGACCGCGAAGGGTGCCAGTACGACCCTGAAGCCAAAACTGTTACGACACCAAAGGGCTTCCGTGAGGCATATCGTCAGTTCGCTGAAGCTGGCTGGACCTCTCTCACCGGCGATGTGAACTACGGCGGTCAGGGCCTCCCGCACACGCTGAACACCCTTGCAGAAGAAATGGTGTGCTCGGCCAACCTGTCACTCGGTATGTACCCGGGCCTGACTCACGGCGCTGTTAACGCACTGACCAGCTACGGCTCTGACGAACTCAAAGAAGCTTATCTGCCTCGCCTGATCAGTGGTGAATGGACAGGCACTATGTGCCTGACTGAGCCTCATTGCGGTACAGATCTGGGTCTGATCCGCACCAAAGCCGAGCCTCAGGCCGACGGATCCTATGCCATCAGCGGTACCAAAATCTGGATCACCGGCGGTGAGCACGACCTGGCTGACAATATTGTTCATCTGGTTCTGGCGAAACTGCCGGACGCTCCGTCTGGTTCGAAAGGTATCTCCCTGTTTCTTGTGCCTAAGGTACTTGAAGATGGCAGCCGCAATCCTGCGTTCTGTGGTGGTCTTGAACACAAAATGGGTATCAAAGGCTCAGCCACTTGTGTGATGAACTTCGAAGACGCCAAAGGCTGGCTGATCGGCGAACCACACAAAGGTCTGCAGGCCATGTTTGTGATGATGAACTCTGCCCGTCTGATGGTGGGTCTGCAGGGGCTGGGTATCGCAGAAGCGGCGTATCAGGTGTCCCTGGGCTTTGCCAAAGAGCGTCTCCAGTCACGATCTCTCAGCGGGCCGAAAGAACCTGAGAAACCAGCGGATTCCATCATCGTTCATCCGGATGTCCGTCGTATGCTGTTGCGTCAGAAAGCCACTATTGAAGGTGGCCGTGCCATGGCGTACTTCACGGCCATGCAGCTGGATATCGCTCACAAAGCAGAGACTCCTGAAGAACGCGAGCAGGCCGACGACCTGGTGCAGCTGCTGACGCCTGTCGTGAAAGCGTACCTGACAGACGAGGGTTTCTTCTGTGCTAACGATGGTCTGCAGCTGATGGGCGGTTCCGGATTTACCCAGGACTGGCCGGTCGAGCAGTTTGTCCGCGATTCGCGCATCACCCGAATCTATGAGGGTACCAACGGTATCCAGGCGCTGGATCTGGTCGGGCGCAAACTCGGTCACGCCGGTGGTCGGGCGATCAAGCGTTTCTTCGCCATGCTGGATCATTATCTGAAGACTGATGGTGGCGTTCCTCATGCGGAGGAACTGCGGGCGGCGGTGACACGTCTGCAGAAAGCGACCATGTGGCTGGTCCAGAACGGCATGGCAGACCGTGAGCAGGCGGGGGCAGCAGCCACGCCGTATCTGCGTCTGTTTGCTCTGACGTCGCTGGCGTACTTCTGGAGCCGCATGGCACAGACTGCTCAGCAGAATCTTGACGAAGGCTCGACAGAAATCGATTTCTATCAGTCTAAAATTAAGACTGCAGAGTTCTTCATGCACAAGCTTCTGCCGCAGCAACTGGCGCTTATGGCAGAAATAGAGAATGGCAAAGACTCTCTGATGTCTCTGACAGCAGAGCAGTTCTGAGCCTGAGGAGGCGATATGAGTAAACGCGTTCTTATAACAGGCGGCAGTGGCTTTATCGGAAGTCGCCTCACCGCACGCTGGCTCGCTGAGGGCCATGAGATCGTCATACTCAGTCGCCGTCCTGACGCAGTTGCACGTCGCTGGGAAGGGCGTGTGACTGCGGTCTCTGAACTTGCAGAGCTTGAGGGCCGCTTTGACTGGCTGATTAACCTCGCCGGTGAAGGTATCGCTGATCAGCGCTGGAGCGAAAGCCGTAAAGAAGTATTGCGCGACAGCCGTGTTGCACTGACCGAACGCCTTGGGCGCTGGGCTCAGAGCACCGACCAGCAGTTTGAGGTGGTGCTGTCCGGATCAGCGATCGGTTATTACGGTGGTTTTCCGGGAGCACAGCCTGCCCTGACAGAAAGCTCGTCGGCAGGTAAGGATTTCGCTGCGAATCTCTGCATCGACTGGGAGAATGCGGCGGCACTGTTGGCCGAGCGTGCAGAGCGGCTGGTATATCTGCGAACGGGTGTCGTACTCGGAGCACGACAGGGGATGCTCGCGCGGATGTGGTTACCCTTCAGGCTCGGTCTGGGAGGGCCAATCGGTTCCGGGCAGCAGGTGATTTCCTGGATACATATCGAAGACTATTGCCGTGCGGTCGATTTCATCCTCAAGTCATCGCTGACAGGGCCGATAAATATGACTGCTCCAGAGCCCGTGGCCAACGCCCGTTTTTCCAGACAGCTTGCCGGGGCTATGTCACGACCTGCCTGTCTGCCGATGCCATCGTTTGTGACCACACTGGTGTTCGGAGAGTTGAGCGAACTTCTGTTAAAAGGGCAGAACGTGATTCCGAAGGTGTTGTCAGACGAAGGCTTCTCGTGGGTTTACAGTGATTCCCGCGAGGCGTTAGAGGCCGTCGTCCGTGTGTGGTAGTCTGCGCAGGTAACAGTCTGTGTACCGACTGTACAGACCACGGATATTTGACACCTGTCTTAGGTAGCATTTGTACCACTCAGCGCGTTTTTTACGCCCTGTAACCTGCTGAAAACACGGAAAAATGACGTTGGCAGGTTTCCTGTAGTTTTCTGTTATCAGCGATGGCAAAGGGAGTGATCGGCAGCTAAACCTAAAACTGTAAACAGTTAACACCGCTGCAGGTAACGACCATTATGAGCATCAGTCGTCAAACACTCGATCAGTACTTATTTGAATTCGATAACAGTTATCGGGTCAGCTATGTCAATTTCTCCCGCGCGACTGAGCTGGCCGATGCTCAGTTGATCATGACATTAGAGCGCGGCTGCGAACGTAAAACCTTTGCTTTCTCGCAGCCACACTTTAATGACGTAGACAAAAATCTGGTTGCGAGCAAAGGCTTATATATCGCCGCAGTCAAAAGTTCTCCCCTGGCGCCCAATCGTGTGGAAGTCGGGGATATCGAAGGAGGCTTTGCCTACTTCTCGGCGAAGAATGTGAAGAACATTACCCCCATGGCATGATGCCCGGGAAGAAAGACAACCGCCACAGCACCCTATTCAGAGCAGCCTTCGGGCTGCTTTTTTTGTGCCCGCATCCGGCGCATTAAAAAGTTGCGCATCACGCGGATTTTTCTGACTTTCATGTCATCCGATACTCCATTACTCTGACTGCCTGATCTGAGGGGAGTGTCATGACGGACGACGTTTTCTACCTGGCCGCCTGGGGCGTGCTGATATTGCTGGGCCTGTTTCTTACCGCACTGGTTGTCGGATCGGTCTGGTTTCTTATTGCCTATGTGATCGACCGGCGTCAGACCCGTCACACAGTCAGGCGTAACTTTCCGGTCATCGGCCGCTTCCGGTACTTCTTTGAGCACCTTGGTGAGTTTTTCCGCCAGTATTTTTTTGCCATGGACCGCGAAGAGTTGCCCTTTAACCGGGCCGAGCGCAGTTGGGTATATCGTGCAGCAAAGAACGAGAGCACGACCGTTGCTTTCGGCTCGACACGGCGACTGGATACTCCCGGCACAATCATGTTTGTTAACAGCCCTTTTCCCTCTCTGAGCAAAGACCTCAGCGAATCGCAGTCTCTGGTGATCGGAGAGCATTGTCGTCACCCCTATGCCGCTGCATCGCTGGTCAATATTTCCGGCATGAGTTTTGGCGCCCTGTCGAAACCGGCGGTGCAGGCGCTTTCCCGGGGAGCGGCGATGGCGGGGTGCTGGATGAATACCGGGGAAGGGGGTCTTTCGCCCTATCACCTGGAAGGTGGCGGTGACATCGTATTCCAGATAGGCACTGCCAAATATGGTGTGCGCAGGGAAGACGGTTCGCTCGATGATGAGAAGCTGCTGGAAATCGCTCATAACCCTCAGGTGAAGATGTTCGAGCTGAAGCTGAGTCAGGGCGCCAAGCCGGGCAAAGGTGGCATTCTTCCCGGTGGAAAGGTGACCGAAGAAATTGCCCGCATACGTCATATCCCCGTTGGGGAAGACTCCATCAGCCCCAATGGCCAACCGGAAGTGCGCTCGGTCGAAGATCTGCTCGATATGATCAACCATATCCGTGACCTCACCGGTAAACCGACTGGTTTTAAGGCAGTGCTGGGCAGCAGTGACTGGATCAGGGACCTGTGCCGGGAAATCCGCCAACGCGGCATAGACAGCGCGCCGGACTTTATTACGTTAGATGGTGCCGAAGGTGGCACAGGTGCAGCTCCCCAGTCATTGATTGACTACATGGGATTACCGCTGGCTCAGGCATTGCCCATGCTGGTGGATACACTGGACGAATTCGGGCTGCGCCCGCGCATCCGTGTGATTGCCTCCGGAAAACTGATTACCCCGGACCGCGTAGCCTGGGCGATCTGTGTTGGTGCTGATTTTATTACGACGGCGCGCGGCTTTATGTTTGCGTTGGGCTGCATTCAGGCCCTGCAGTGCAATAAAAACACCTGCCCGACCGGGATAACCACGCATGATCCCAGATTGCAGCGCGGGCTGGTGCCAGAAGACAAGGCTCAGCGCGTCGCGCATTTTGCCCGTTCGCTGGTGCAGGAGGTGGGAATCATTGCTCATAGCTGTGGCGTGGATGAACCACGGCAGCTGCAGCGCGTCCATGCCCGTATGGTGCAGCCAAACGGCGAGGCCCGCCTGCTTTCTGAGCTGTATGGCCGGGAAGGATTTCACCCGCCGACAGAAGGTAGCGTTCCGGACTGACGCCGGCATTTCTGGCCCACATAACCATGTAGAAATCTTCAGAGCGACTACACTTAGTCAAAGAGGACACTTTTGTGTATCAGTATTGCATCTGGAGGCGGGCCCTATGCGGGATATGTGGAAAAATTATTCAATCAGGAAGCGTCTTACTTTTCTGTTAGTGCTGGTCTGCGTTGTCCAGTTATCGGCCACCGGATTTATTTTTCGCGAGCTTCAGGTCGCCGAAGGGCATCTCACGAGTATCATGGAGGCCGATGGGACGGTCGTGGTCTCTGATGCAGGAGCTGAAACCGTGGCGGGGGTGCGCGCTGAAATCCGTCGGATAGAAATGCATCTGGCACTCGCTGCGCTGGTGTCGGTCGCCGTGGCTTTTGGTATCGGTTTGCTGACCATTCGTGGCATTGGTTATTCGCTGGACCGGGCTAAGCGCTTTATCAGTGGCATCGCTGGCGGAGACATGGAAACCGTGATCACTCCGGGTGTGAATGATGAAATCGGCGATCTCCTCAGACAAACCGAGCATATGCGCCAGCAGCTCGCAGGGCTGATGAACATTATCCGGGTGTCAGGCAGCCAGGTGGCCGAAGTGATTCAGGCCCAGTCTCAGAGTGCAGGAGAGATCCGCGAGTGTACTGATCTGCAGAGCACCGAAATTCAGCAGGTCGCCACAGCCATCCAGCAAATGGCAATCGCCGTCCAGGAAGTGGCCGAAAATTCAAACCGTGCTCACCAGGCCACAGAAGAAGTCGTTCAGCTGGCCGTCAAGGGGCAGACAGCTAACAGAGAGGCGAGCAGTAAAACGTCGGAACTGGTGACCAGTCTGGGCAGTACTGCGGAGGCTCTGGCCGAGCTTGAGCGCAACAGCCACAGCATCTCTAAAGTGCTCGACGTGATCAAAGGCATTGCCGAGCAGACCAACCTTCTGGCCCTCAATGCTGCGATTGAGGCTGCGCGTGCAGGCGAACAGGGGCGGGGCTTCGCGGTCGTAGCCGATGAAGTACGCACGCTGGCGCAGCGCACACAGGAATCGACTGTGGAAATTGAGGGGATGGTGTCTCAGTTTCTGAGTGGTTCACAGGCGGCGGTTTCTACAATGAGTAAAAGCAGCGCGCTGGGTGAAGAGACCATCCGTCATTCCAGTTATGCGGCCGATCAGATGCAGAAAATCACCGACTCAGTGCGTTCAATTAATGACATGAATATGCAGATCGCATCGGCCGTTGAAGAGCAGACAAGTGTGGCCGATGAAGTGAACGGTAATGTCACACGCATCAGCAGCGCCGCCGCAGATATTCGTGAAGAAATAAGCACATCGACGGGCAAAGTGGATGGACTGTTGAGCACAACGTCAGAAATGAATCAGGCACTGATGTGCTTTAAATTACCTTCCTGAGCTCAGAATAACGACATCTGGCCCGCCTCGCGGGCCTTTTTATTCTCCTGTTTCATGCGGGGGCCAGCCTTTCTGCTGCCACGTTTACGCGACCCGTGCTTCTCACCAATATCATTGGCCTGTTGGCGAAAATTGTCGTCCCGTATTGCGGTCAGCCTTGCCTTTGCCTGTCGGGATGCCTGACTGAAATCGACCAGTGGCATCGGGTAATCGTCGCCGATCACGACCTGTGCTTCCCGTTGCTGCCTCTGTGACATGAGCCAGGGCTGATGTATCCAGTGATTACTGACGGATCTCAGTTCAGGTACCCAGCGGCGGATAAAGTGACCTTCCGGATCGAGGCGCTGTGCCTGAAGTGTCGGGTTATATATCCGTGGGATATTAATTCCGGTGGTCCCGGCCTGCATCTGTATCTGTGGATAATGGATGCCAGGTTCGTAGTCGGTGAACAGACTGGCGAGCCAGTGGGCGACGGGCTGCCAGGGTTGCCATAAGGGGTAGGTCGCCACCGAGACAAGCATGGCCCGCATGCGGAAATTCACCCATCCGTGGTGGATCAGGTAACGCATACAGGCATCCACCATCGGCCAACCGGTTTTTCCTTCTTGCCAGGCGGTCATCATGTCCGGGTCGTATTCCCGGTCGAGCTGATTCGTCGCCGGATGCAGATTCTGTATTTCCATTTCCGGTTCGTCTTCCAGTTTCTGGATAAAGTGGCAGTGCCACCAGAGGCGTGATTCAAACGCCGACAGACTGGTATTCCAACGAACTGAGCGGGAACGCGCCCGCGCCTGCCGCAGACAGGTCACCAGCTCACGCATACCGATGCAGCCTGTTGCCAGATAAGGGCTTAAGCGCGAACAGCCGTCCTCCGCCGTCAGCGGTGAGCTGATCGAGCCCCGGTAAAACTCTCCCCGAGTATTGAGAAAACTCTGCAGGATATCGAGCCCCTGACGTCTTCCTCCTGGCTGACGACCTGGGCAGGGCAGGCGGTTGTGAGGGTGCATCTGTTGCGGCCATTGCGAAGGCGGGAGGCTTCCGGGCGCCGAGAACGCCGGAATATGCTCAGGTGCCCCAAGGCAGGGTTGCGACATCCATTTCTGCCAGTGTGAGGCCCAGGTATCACGGTCATTGCCGGCGCGCCTCACGCCCATCTGAGCATGCTCACGCCAGACGGTGTCGTGCTGCCTGCACCATTGCGCGACCGCTTGGTCACGCTCGTACGTCCAGAGGTTGCCGGTTTCTTCATGGCTGTGCAGGCAGAAACGTCCACACTCCGCATAAATCCGGTCGAGAATCTGAACTACGTCGCCTCTCGCAACCGACAGAGTGCCCTGTCGGAACTGCAGTTCGAGGTGAAGATCCTGAAGGCACTCACGGATAAAATCCCATTGTCGCTGGCTGGTATCGGCCAGCGCCCAGTACTCGTCTTCGATGACATAGAGACAGATCACCGGGCCACGGGCGAGTGCCTCGGTTAATGGCCGGTGATCATACAGGCGAAGGTCGCGTTTGAACCAGACAACCTGCAACATGCTCAGTCGCCGTCCGGGGCGGGTACGACAGGGGCAGGATACAAGGGCAACCTCTGTTCGCCGGTCTGATGACGGATAATATCTGCGGCATTTTCGCCATTGAGTTCCGGGCACCAGTAGTGGATATGCTCTGCGTGGGGATCATACTGGCGTAACTGCCGGTTAAGATTAAACTGCCGCTGCGGTCGTGGGTCGTGGCCACACCCTGCGATATAGGCCCAGTTACCGTAGTTACTGGCGACATCTGCATCCGCTAGGTACATCTCGAACCAGCGGGCACCCAGTCGCCAGTCCAGCTTTAACTGGTGAATAAAATAACTCGCCATATTCTGGCGTAGCCGGTTAGAAATATGCCCGGTGTGGCGAAGCTCGCGCAGCCCGGCATCTACCATAGGAACACCGGTAGTGGCATTACACCAGGCCTGCCATCGTGCCGGATCAGGCCGACTCTCAGGTGTGCGACTGGCAAGGCCGTTGGGTTGAAAGAGCTGCTTGCCGTGGTGGCGGAGCGACCAGTGAAAATACTCCCGCCAGAGCAGTTCGAACCTCAGCCAGTAGGTATGTTCTGACGCCCCCTTGGCTGCTTCGTATTGCAGAATGTCGTGCCAGATCTGACGCACTGACAGGCAACCCCAGGCAAGAGCGGCACTCAGGTGACTGCTGCTGTATTTTCCCATTAGCTGATTGCGGGTGGTCTTGTAGTGGCTGACGGCATCACTTTTCAGGTAATCAGACCACCAGAGTTGTGCGCCGCGCTCTCCACCACTGACCGGTAGTTTTACCTGATACGCCGACTGTGGCCAGCTGACAGGCGATTGCAGTCGTAAAGGTTGTTCATGAACGCCCAGTAGCGGGGTGTCGACCGGTGTTTTTACCTGCCATAAACTAGGGTCACCTTCTACGATGTTTCTGAAGCGGGTGAACGGGCTTGGGTAGCTGCTTCCCAGCGTCTGTATCTTCTTTTCTGTAAAAAGTGTCTGAGCGTTGTAGGTGGTCACGGGCATACCCAGATCACGTATGCCGGTAATCCAGTCAGACTCTTCCGGCGCCTGTGCTTCGGCGGTCAGCAGGCGGAAGTCGGTGCCGGTAAATTCCGCCTGTATGTCTTTAAAAATCTGCAGCGGATCGCCAGAAAAAATATGCAGGTCTATGGTCTGGTCTTCAAGCTGGCGATGCAGGTCGATCAGTGCTGAGCGCAGATAATGAGACTTTGCACTGCCGAGGCGATTCATGCCGGCATCATCGTTCGTGAGCCATTGCTGAGGAAGAATAAAAATAACCGCCAGCGGTGCGCCATGTCCGGAGGCCAGCCGGAAACCTTCGTGATCGTGCAGACGCAGATCATTGCGTAGCCATAACAGCTGAACCATCAGAATTCATCCTCTACCGACCCCGCCGCGCAGATATTGGGCGGCGCTTTTCGGGATGAGCGGCGACACCGCTCAGAGCAGTACTTAACGTCTTCCCAGCACTTAAGCCATTTCCGCCGCCAGGAAAAAGGACGTTCGCAGACCACACATAATTTCTGCGGGAGATGCTCTTTTTTCATCAGAGTTCCTCCAGGTGAATTAACAGGTGCTCTGCGCGATCAAGTGTTCGCTGGCGTTCGTCTTCCTGCATTTTTGCGAAAGACCGGTAAATCATCGCCATGCGCGGGTTTTTACTGAATTCTTTTTCATGCCGGTGAATAAAATGCCAGTAAAGACTGTTGAAAGGGCAGCTGTCGCTGTCGCTGCGGGTTTTCACCTGATAGTCGCAATGTTTACAGTAGTCAGACATTTTATGAATGTAATTACCGGACGCAGCATACGGTTTGCTGCCGAGATAACCGCCGTCGGCGTGCATTACCATGCCGAGGGTGTTGGGCAGTTCGACCCACTCGTATGCGTCGGCATACACCGCCAGATACCACTCACATATTTCTTCGGGAAGTATGCCGGCCAGCAGAGCAAAATTACCCGTGACCATCAGACGTTGAATGTGATGGGCATACGCATTATCAAAGGTGTTGCGGAAACAATCCGCCATACAGGCCATGCGGGTGTCGCCGTCCCAGTAATAGTGCGGCAGTGAGCGACTGTTTTTCAGGGTGTTTTCTTTCGCGTATCCGGGCATGTGCAGCCAGTAAATACCGCGCACATATTCGCGCCAGCCGATGATCTGGCGGATAAACCCTTCTACGGCATTTAACGGTGCCAGCCCTTCCCGCCAGGCCTGTTCGGCAGCGTCGCACACTTGTCTGGGGGTGAGTAATCCACAGTTGATATACGGTGAGAGCAGGCTGTGGAAGAGCGCTTTTTCGTTACGCACCATGGCATCCTGAAAATCACCAAAGGCGGGCAGGGCGTTTTCGATAAAGAAGCTCAGCGCCTGCTCCGCCTGCTCTCTGCGGGTTGCCCAGGGGAAGTGGGTCAGGTTGCCTGTGTGATGGGAAAAGTGTTCTCTGACCAGCGCCAGGACGTCGCGGTCGATGTCGTCGCGGCTGAATACCGGCGCTTCAGGAAAGGGCGTTTTCCCATCCCAGCGTTTGCGGTTGTCGGAATCGAAATTCCACTGGCCACCTTCTGGTTCGCCATCCTTCATCAGATATCCGGTGTCGCGGCGCATCTCCCGGTAAAAATACTCCATGCGCAGTTGTTTACGCCCATCCGCCCAGGCGGCGAACTGCGATGTGCTGCATAAAAAACGATCGTCGCCATAAATAGTTACCGGAATGCCCAGGTGGTCCTGCCACTCCATATCCATCGCATGTTGCAGGCGGTATTCGCCGCATTGAGTGAGGACCAGCTCTGAAGGGGCGTCCGACCTGACTCTTTCTGTCACGACATCCAGCAGTGAGCGGTACTCACTCTGAGGATCGTACTTGTGATAATGAACCTTCCAGCCCACCTGACGCAGTTCGTCGGCGAAATGGCGCATGGCGCTGAAGAGTAGGGCGATTTTCTGGGGGTGATGACCAACATAGGTCGCTTCATCCACCACCTCAGCCATGATGAGCTGATCGCAGGCAGGGTCGAGTACACGCAGCGACGCGAGCGACGGTGTCAGTTGGTCTCCCAGTATCAGGCCAATACGCACAGGTATACATTCCTATTCATTGTGTATAGGTAGTGTATAACTATGACCGTATAACTGCCAGTCAGAGAGCCGTAAACTGGTGTCGCAGAATTTTAATCAGCCACTGCAGGGCGGCATCATCATTGCGCAGGGCAGACGTAATGATATCGACATCGAAAGGCGGTATCGGCAGTGGCAGAGGGACACAGCGGATAGGAAGAAGGTTGGCGTACTCATCGGCCATCCGTTTAGGCAGGACAACCGCCATCTCAGAACCAATCACCAGATGCGGTGCTCCGAGGTAGTTGGGCGTCACCATGACGATATTGCGTTCCAGACGGTTTTCATCCAGCCACATGTCGACCACGCCCCGTCTCTGGCCGCCTGACACCCAGATGTGCTGCAGGCTCAGAAAGGTGTCCAGGCTGAGATCGTTTGTGATCTGGGGGTGTTCTGCATCGCAGGCAACCACAAGGTGCTCTTTCAGAAAGGGGGTCCGACGTATTCTTGGAGGCAATTCACCAAAGCGTCCGATACACAGATCCAGTTCGCCATCTTCCAGGGCCTTGGTGGGCGTTTCCGGTGGCAGATCCAGAATATCAAACTGAATTCCGGGCGCCATGGCGCGCATGTAGCTGAGCAGGCGCGGCATCAGTGCCAGCTCGGCATAGTCGGTCGTCGCGATTCTGAAACGTACCTGGCTGCTTGAGGGATCGAACTGATTACGGCCGCTGAGTGTATGTTCTATCTGTTGGATGGCCTCCCGCAACGGCTCTTCAAGTTCCAGCGCGAGGGCGGTAGGTTGCATACCCTGTGAGGTACGTACCAGCAACTGATCGTCCAGCAGGGTGCGCAGGCGGTTCAGGGCATTGCTGACCGCCGGCTGGCTGAGAGACAGCTTTTCAGCCACACGGGAGACGTTCCTCTCCCGCATCAGGGCATCGAAGATGACCAGCAGGTTGAGGTCAAAGTTGCGGATATTCACCATCACAATATGCTATATCACAAAGTTTAATTTCATCAGCGGTGCCACTTTTCTTCAGAATGTGGCTCTCTACATACTATCCGAATAATAACAGGCCAGACTATGAGCACAGATTTTTCCCCGGTAAATGCTGCAGACATTCAACAGGTTGCCGTCATCGGTGCCGGTACCATGGGGCGTGGCATCGCGATTTCATTTGCCAACGCAGGTATTCAGGTAACGCTGGTCGATCTGAATGAGGACGTGCGTCAGCAGGCCCTGACCTATATCCAGGGCATCTATGCCAGTATGGTCAAGCGTGAGCGCATCACTCAGGCGGACGCAGATGCCTGCCTCGCACGCTTCAGCCTCAGTGGCGACTATCAGGATATCGCCGATGTGCAGCTGGCCATTGAAGCCGTATATGAAAACATCGACCTGAAGAAGAAAATCTTCCAGCAGCTCGACAGCACGCTTAATCCAGCGGCCATTCTGGCAACGAATACCTCGTATCTTGATGTTGATGCGATCGCTGCCGTGACCTCGCGTCCGCAGCAGGTGCTCGGGCTGCACTTTTTCAGCCCGGCGCACATCATGAAACTGCTGGAAATTGTCCGCGCAGAGAAAACGGCTCCGGCGGTCATTCAGCTGGCTGAAGATCTTGGCTCCCGTCTGAAAAAAGTTGCTGTGGTCGCCGGTAACTGTCATGGCTTTATCGGTAACCGCATGCTGGAGCCGTATGTGTTCGAAGCCCGTCGTCTGCTGTTAGAAGGCGCTTTACCCGCGCAGGTCGATAATGCACTGCAGGCATGGGGAATGGCGATGGGGCCTTTCCGTATGTACGACGTCGTCGGTATCGACCTGGAGTGGCGCGCCCGCCAGTTGTCGGGCACAGTTCTGGAAGAAGGCTCAGATGCAGAGATGAATGTCCGTATCGATAACCGCCTGTGCGAACTGGAGCGCTTCGGTCAGAAATCAGGCCAGGGGTACTATCGCTACGAAGCCGGTAGCCGCGAGGCGCTGGTGGATGACAGCGTGAATGCTCTCGTGATTGAAGAGTCTGGTAAAGCAGGCTTTGAGCGTCGTGATATCAGCGATGATGAAATCGTCAGCCGCTGTATTCTGGCGCTGGTCAATGAAGGCGCGAAAATCCTTGATGAAGGCATTGCCCGTAACAGCGCTGACATTGATAAGGTGTATCTCAATGGATATGGCTTCCCGAAAGAGCGGGGTGGGCCCATGGCCTGGGCCGACAGCGAAGGCCTGGTCGGCGTGCTGGCCGACATGAAAGATCTGCAGCAGGCGAACGGCAGTCGCTGGGAGCCAGCTGCACTGCTGAAATCCCTGGCAGCCGATGGCCAGACATTTTCCAGCATTAAAAACTAAGAATAATAACAGGACATCCGATTATGACGGCTTATAAAGCACCTCTGCGCGATATGCGTTTCGTAATGCATGAAGTACTGAAGGCGAGTGAACACCTGCAGAACCTCGGGCGCTCAGACCTGACCGCAGACATTATCGACGCTGTGCTGGAAGAAGGCGCAAAATTTAATGAAGGCGTACTGGCGCCGCTGAACCGCAGCGGTGACGAAGAAGGCATTCAGTTCAATAACGGTGACGTTAAAACGCCAGAGGGATTTCCGGACGCTTACCGTCAGTTCTGTGAGAACGGCTGGGCGTCTATGACCGGCAGTGAAGACTTTGGTGGTCAGGGATTACCGATTTCTGTGGCGGCACCGTTTCAGGAAATGATGATGAGCGCCAATCTGTCATTCCGCGTTTATACCGGCTTAACCGACGGCGCTGTATTTGCGCTGACCACGCACGGCAGCGACGATCTGAAAAATGCCTATTTGCCCAAGCTGATTTCCGGTGAGTGGACGGGCACCATGTGTTTGACGGAACCCCATGCGGGTACTGACCTGGCCCTGCTGCGAACAAAAGCAGAGCCTCAGGCGGATGGTTCTTACGCTATTTCCGGCACCAAGATTTTTATCAGTGGTGGCGAGCAGGATATGTCAGAAAATATTGTTCATCTGGTACTGGCCCGTCTTCCGGATGCACCCGCGGGTGTGAAAGGTATTTCCCTGTTTTTAGTTCCGAAAATTCTCGACGATGGCAGTCGCAACCCGGCCGTCTGTGGTTCTGTTGAGCATAAAATGGGTATTAAAGCCGCGGCCACCTGTGTAATGAATTTCGATCAGGCGAAGGGCTGGTTGATCGGCGCGCCGAATAAAGGTCTGGCCTGCATGTTCACTATGATGAACGACGCGCGTTTTCAGGTTGGCCTGCAAGGTCTGGGGATCGGCGAAATGGCTTACCAGGGGGCGGTGGAATATGCCATCGACCGACTGCAGTCGCGTTCTCTGAGCGGCCCGAAACAGCCAGAAAAACCGGCGGACCCGATTATCGTTCACCCTGATGTGCGGCGCATGTTGCTGACTCAGAAAACGCTGGTCGAAGGTTGTCGCATGCTGGCTTATGAAGCGGCGCAGGCACTGGATAACGAACAGCATCATAGTGACCATGAAACGCGGGAGCTGGCCGCCGCTCGCGCTGCACTCCTGATTCCGGTCGTAAAATCTTTCCTGACCGATATGAGTGCCGAAGCCGCTAACCTGGGTATGCAGGTATATGGCGGGCATGGCTTTATCCGCGAGTGGGGGATGGAGCAGCTGGTACGTGACGGACGCATTACTCAGATTTATGAAGGCACCAATGGCATTCAGGCGCTCGATCTTCTGCGCCGTAAAGTCATGGGCGATCAGGGCGCTGAGCTGAGTCGTCTGCAGAATGAAATAGATGCTTTCTGTGAAGCCAATGATCTCGATGATGGTCAGCGTGGCAATATTGCACAGTTAACTTCCGTGAATGCCCACTGGCGTAAGCTCTCTCAGGATATTCTCAGTCGTGTCGCTGAAAACCCGGAAGAAATTGGTGGCTGCGCAACCGATTTTCTGAATTTTTCTTCGTATGTTCTGCTTGCGTATGGCTGGGTACGTATGGCTCTTACCGCACAGGAAGCCCTGGCACAGGGGGCGGCCGACAGCGATTTCTATCACGCTAAAATTGCATCGGCGCGTTTCTATTTCGACCGTATTCTGCCCCGTGCCGAGTTGCACCGTCAGGTTCTTCAGACGCCGGTCGATAACCTGTTTGGTCTGACTGCTGAGCAGTTTGTCCGTCAGTGACAGGGACGCTCCGCGCAAGCGGAGCACGTCATCCCAGGGAGAAAAATAATGACAACATTTACCTTCACAACGACCCGCACGATTATTAATGAGCCCGGCGCCGCCAGACGCCTCGTCAGCCTCTGTGAAGAGCAGGGTGCACGCAGTGTCATGCTCGTGACAGATCCGGGGTTGTTAGCCACAGGATTGCTCGAGCCGGTATTCGCAGGCTTTTCCGATTCGGCGCTACAACTGACCGTGTTCAGCGATGTCGAAGCAGATCCAGCAGACAGCACTGTTGAGCAGGCCGCTGCGCAGGCCCGTCAGGCGAATGCTGACTTTATCGTCGGGTTTGGTGGTGGCAGCTCTATGGATGTTGCCAAGCTGGTGGCGTTGCTGGCGCATCCTGATTGCCGGCAGGCCTTAAGTGATATGTATGGCGTGGGGAATGCACATGGTGTCCGTCTGCCTCTGCTGCAGGTGCCGACGACGGCGGGTACCGGCTCTGAAGTCACACCGATTGCCATCGTTACTACGGGGGCAACGACTAAGGCTGGTGTGGTGTCTCCGGTACTGCAACCGGATATCGCTCTTCTGGATGCCGAACTGACCAAAGGGCTGCCTGCGCATGTTACGGCAGCTACGGGCATCGACGCGATGGTCCATGCGATTGAAGCCTATACCAGTGCCCATAAAAAGAACCCTGTGTCTGATCTGCTGGCGCGCGAAGCGTTGCGTCTGCTGTCGTCGGATCTGCTGACGGTGGTCCGCGAGGGGCATAACCTTGATGCCCGCGGAAATATGTTACTCGGTGCTTTATATGCAGGGCAGGCGTTTGCCAATGCGCCGGTCGCTGCGGTACATGCACTGGCCTATCCGTTAGGCGGACATTTCCACATTCCGCATGGCCTGAGCAACTCTCTGGTTCTGCCTTATGTTATGCGCTTCAACGCCCCGCAGGCGGCGCCTCTGTATGCCGAGCTGGCACCCTGCATCATGGGCGATGCTGTGGTTGATGGCAGTGTTGCAGACATCACTGAGGCTCTGATTGTGTGGCTGGAACAACTGATTGCGGACTCCGGTCTGCCCGCCCGTCTGCGTGAGTGCGGCATTAAAGAAGATGACTTGCCGATGCTCGCATCAGAAGCCATGAAGCAACAGAGATTGCTGATTAATAATCCGCGAACAGTCAGCGAAGAAGACGCCCTGGCGATCTATCGCGCCGCCTATTGATAAAAGGACAGAGCATGAGCACTGAAAAACCTGTACAGCGCAGCGATTATAAGCGCTTTTTTCCGATCATTACGCGCTGGATGGATAACGATATTTATGGGCACGTAAATAACGTTACTTACTACTCATACTTCGATTCTGCGGTAAACCGCTACCTGATCGAGGAAGGCGGACTGAATATTCACGATGCCCCTGTCGTTGGTTTTGTGGTGAACTCCCATTGCAATTACCTTGCTCCCATTGCCTATCCTGACGCCATTGAAGTCGGGCTGCGGGTGAATAAACTGGGCAACAGCTCAGTGACTTACGGCGTAGCTATCTTCAAAGAAGGTGAAGAAAAAGCCTGTGCCTATGGCGATTTTATTCATGTGTTTGTCGAACGCGCAGCGAATAAATCCGTCGCAATACCTGACGGTATCCGAAATGCACTTGCTGAACTGGTGATCTGAAATGACAAAAAAATACCCGTATTACCTCGCCAACGAAGCGGTTTTTGCCAACACCGATCTGAAAGTCACAGATAAATTCAGTGGCGAAATCGCCTATGAAGTACCGCTGGCAACACCGGACGTTCTGGATCGGGCCATTGCCGCGGCAGAAGCGGCGGCAGAGCCTATGCGTAATATGACAGTGTATGAGCGGCAGGCGGTACTTGAACACTGTATCAGGCGATTTAAAGAGCGTGCCGATGAACTGGCTGAAGCGTTGTGTATTGAAGCAGGTAAACCGATCAATGATGCCCGGGGCGAAGTAGGCCGCTTAATTGATACCTTTAAAATCGCCGCAGAAGAAACGCCGCGTCTGCTGGGAGAAACGTTACCGTTAGATATCAGCCCACGCGCAAAAGGGTATCGCGGTATGACGCAGCGGGTGCCGATTGGTCCGTGTGCGTTTATCAGTCCGTTTAATTTCCCTCTCAATCTGGCCGCTCATAAAGTGGCGCCTGCGATTGCGGCGGGTTGCCCGTTTGTATTAAAGCCAGCCAGTATGACTCCAATCGGAGCGCTGCTGATTGGTGAAATTCTTGCTGAGACCGATCTGCCCAAAGGTGCATTTTCGGTATTGCCTTGCCGCCGCGACAGCGCCGATCTGCTGACAGAGGACGATCGCCTGAAACTGCTGAGCTTTACCGGCTCACCCGATGTTGGCTGGAAGCTCAAAGCCCGCGCCGGAAAAAAACCAGTCATCCTGGAGTTAGGCGGCAACGCGGCCTGTGTGATTGATAACGACTGGGATCTTGATGATGCCGTCGCTCGCGTCATTATCGGTGCGTTTTATCAGTCAGGTCAGAGTTGTATTGGTGTGCAGCGCTTGTTTGTTCACAGCGATGTGTACGATGTGTTTAAAGAAAAGCTGATCGCAAAAACCAGAACGCTTAAAAGTGGCGACCCGAAAGATCCGCAGACCTTTATCGGCCCGATGATTTCAGAAGACGAAGCAGAACGTCTGCATAACTGGATCAACGACGCGCTTAACCGGGGTGCTACTCTGCTGTGTGGTGGTGGGCGCGATGGCAATATGCTTCAGGCAACGCTGTTAGAAGGCGTCCCTGCCGATTGTGACCTGAGTGCTGAAGAAGCCTTCGGCCCGGTGGCCATACTCGAACCTTTTGACGATTATGACGCGGCTCTTAAGCGTGTTAATGACAGTCGTTTTGGCTTACAGGCGGGCATCTTTACCCGTGACCTGTATAAAGCGCAGAAAGCCTGGGACACTCTGGATGTCGGTGGCGTTGTGATTGGGGATGTACCGAGCTGGCGCGTGGATCATATGCCTTACGGCGGCGTGAAAGACTCCGGGCTTGGCCGTGAAGGTATCCGTTGGGCGATGGAAGACATGACCGAACTCCGCCTGATGGTGATCCGCACACCACAGTAGTTGCCACCATCTCTCCCACGAATCAGGCCGGATGACATTTTCCCGTCCGGCCTGAATACCCGTCGGCTAAGTGATATAGTCTTCTGACAAATTTATAAAAAGGACGTCAGGGATGTTCCGTTATCTCACCTCTTTTCTGCTTCTGTTTATTCTTGTCAGCCCTGTTCAAGCAGGCAACGCCAAGCTGAATCAGATACTTGAATTATCCGGCCTGAACGAACAGCTGGACATGATTCCGGGCATGATCACCAGTACGGTTGCACAGGGTGACCAGCGTGCGCCTGAAGAAGTGGTGGATAAAGCGGAAGCGATATTCCGCCGTGCTTTTTCTTCTGAGCGCCTGCGTCGTCAGGTAGTGGATGAACTGAGCGGTCAGTTCAGTGATGCTGAACTCAATGGACTGCTGACCTGGTATGAGTCGCCACTGGCGAAGAAAATCACCGCCGCAGAGCACGCAGCGGCAAGCGTAGATGCCGCCGAATTGCAGATGGTTGTGGGGGCGCTGGGAGAAAATCAGCAGCTCGTCGAACTGGCGGTCGAGGTTGAGCGGCTGACAGGCATAACCGATCTGATGATGCGGTTTCAGGAGCAGGCTGCACTGTCTCTGTACACCACAGTGGCGGCCATCATGCAGCCGGGGCAGCCATTAAACTATGATCAGATGCAGGCAGGTATCCGCCAGCAGATGGGGGGTGCCCGCAGTCAGACCTACAACTACATGCTTGCGATAATGATGTACTCGTGGAAAGACATTTCTGTTGAGGAACTGCAGCAGTACCGGACTTTTTTAAGAACAGATGCCGCATCGCGGTTTATGCGACTGGCATCGAAAGGAACACTGGACGCGATGAATCTGGCGTTTTCAGATGGCGTGGCTGAGTTAATGCAGTCGCTGAAGAAGAACGACTGAGCAGCATCGCCGCTCAGTCAATCAGCCCGAAACTGACGATGTTCCAGAAACTGCGGCGGTCGACTTCCGTCAGGCCGCTGCTTTCAAATGTACCGCTCGCAAGCTGGGGATGATCCGGATGGTTCAGTGTCAGCAGAGCCAGCGCCTTTTCAGATTCCTCTGTTAACCCCAGCAGCTCATAAGCCTCAGTCATGATGGCCAGTGCATCCGCCACTGCGTGGGTTTTCTGATAGTGCGTCAGAACTTCTTCGCCCCGGTTCGCGGCGGCCAGATAGGCGTGACGCTTCATGTAGTAACGGGCGATTTCCATCTGATACGACGCCAGGCGCTCGCGCAGATAAATCATCCGTGCACGTGCATCCGTATTATATGCACTGTCAGGGAAGCGTTTGATCAGCTCGTCAAAATACGCGAACGAGTCCTGCAGGGGCACCGGGTTGCGCTTATCTGTACCGTCACCGAAGTAGCGCTCAACAAAGGCAAAGCCCATTTCGTAGGTCGCCAGGCCACGCATGTAATAGGCGTAATCCACCTGAGCGTGCAGTGGGTGCAGACGGATAAAGCGCTCTGCCTGGGCCAGCACTGACTCCATATCTGCCATACGGAAGTGCACATAAATCAGTTCCAGCTGGGCCTGTTCGGCGTACTTGCCGAAAGGATACTGGCTTTCCAGCCGGTTCAGCCGGTCTTCGGCGACCAGCATGTTGTTGTCTTCAATGGCTTCCCGGGCTTCGCGGTAGTATTCCTGCTCGGTGAGGATGTCGCGTTGCGGATTGGAAGAACAGGCGCTGATCAGAGCTGCAGTGAATACGATCAGGCCGAGTGACTTTATGGAGTGCATTAGCGTACTTCTATACAATGTGCAGATTGCCGTATTAGAACACACCTGAGCCGCTTCATCACCCACAGGTCATGAGGTCAGGTTTACTTCAGAGTCATTATGTCCAGTCAGATTTCTCATACCGTCGAAGTTCCCTACGAAGAGGGAAATAAACGTCTTGATCAGGTTGCTGCCCGCCTGTTTCCGGACTTCTCACGCTCCCGCCTGCAGGAGTGGATTAAGAGTGGTCAGCTGACCGTCAATGGCGAGGTCATGCGCGGCCGCGATAAGGTCGTTGGCGGCGAGACACTGGAGCTTAAAGCCGAGCTTGAGGCTGAAGGCGACTGGCAGCCTGAAGAGATTGATCTGGATATCGTCTACGAAGACGACGATATTCTCGTGCTCAATAAACAGGCGGGCCTGGTGGTGCATCCGGCGGCTGGTAACCGTACTGGTACCCTGCTGAACGGACTGCTGTTTCATTGCCCCGACCTGATCAATATCCCGCGTGCCGGGATTGTTCACCGGCTGGATAAAGACACCACCGGCCTGATGGTGGTCGCCAAGACTCTGCAGGCACAGACGCATCTGGTGGCCCAGCTGCAGGATCGCAGCATGGGACGTGAGTACGAAGCCGTCGTTCAGGGGCATATGATCAGTGGCGGGACCGTCGACGAACCCATTGGTCGTCATGGCACTCAGCGCACCAAAATGGCCGTGAACCCGATGGGTAAAGAGGCTGTGACTCACTACCGGGTGCTGCACAAATTTCCAACGCACACCTATATCCGCTGCAAGCTCGAAACCGGCCGTACCCACCAGATCCGCGTACATATGGCACACATCGGGCATCCGCTCGTGGGCGATGCCACCTACGCCGCACGTCAGCGCCTGACCAAAGGTATCGGGCCTGAGCTGCGTGAACTGCTGGTGTCGTTTCCTCGTCAGGCCCTGCATGCCAAGGCACTGACCCTGATGCACCCGCGCACGGAAGAGACCATGGAATGGGAAATCGAACTGCCGGATGACTTTATCGAACTGCTCAACACCATGGCAGACGACGAAGACAGGGATGACTGAACTCTACCGTCCTGACTGGGCGCTGCCTGCCGGTGTGCAGGCCCGATATTCCGGCCGCGCTGGCGGGGTATCGGTCGCCCCCTATGACACCCTTAATCTGGGGGACCACGTAGGTGATAATCCTCAGGCCGTCGCAGAAAACCGTGCACGCCTGCTGGCACAGCTGCCGGGCTGCGATGACATTCAGTGGTTGGAGCAGGTACACGGCATTGACGTCGCCGAGGCCCGCCCTCAGGCGCCGGTGGTATGTGCTGATGCCTCTGTCAGTGCTGCTGCCGGAGTCGCGTGTGCGGTTCTGACCGCCGATTGCCTCCCGGTGTTATTCTGCGCCCGCGATGGTTCCCGCGTTGCCGCCGCACATGCCGGTTGGCGTGGTCTCGCGGGCGGTATCCTGCCAGAGACGCTGAAGCAGTTCTCAGACCCCGGTGACGTACTGGTGTTTCTGGCGCCCGCCATCGGGCCCGAGGCTTTTGAAGTCGGCCCGGAAGTGCGCGAAGCCTTTGCCTGGGCCAGCGATGCCTGCTTCAGGGCAGGGCAGGGGGATCGCCTTTATGCAGACATCTACGCCCTGGCCCGCGAGCAGCTGCAACAGGCCGGTGTCACCTCCGTGGTGGGCGGCACAGAATGTACTTTCTCGCAGCCGCAACAGTATTTCTCTTACCGTCGCGACGGCGTTACCGGCCGACAGGTCAGCCTGATCTGGCGTTCTCTCTGAAAAAACCGAGCGCTGTTCTGGGGTATTGAGCGCGAGCCCTTGATTTTACAGGGATTAAGTGGTTCCAACTCGCTCAGTCTGCTGTTAGAATATGCGACGCTTTGTCAGCTGGTACATGCCCACACCCGGCGCAGTGCCCCTGACAATCACGGCCTCTGATGCGGTTATCCTCCGCATCCGGTTTCCGCCCTGACGTCCCGGAACGGGAATCGGGTTTCTGATGACGAACTAAAAGTGACTCATCCAGCCTAATCGGGACTGCGCGAGGCAGGCCCTGTTCGAAGGTTTACGAATATTGCCCAACGTCGGGCATCGAAAGAGGATACAACGGTGGAATTGATTTCCGGCGGAGATATGCTGGTTCGTGCACTGCATGAAGCTGGTGTTGAATATATTTATGGTTACCCAGGCGGTTCGCTGCTGCACGTATACGATGCTGTTTACAAGCAGAGTGCAGTAAAGCACGTACTGGTACGTCACGAGCAGGCCGCTGCTCACATGGCGGATGGTTACGCACGTGCGACCGGTAAACCGGGCGTAGTGATGGTGACTTCTGGTCCGGGTGCGACTAACACAGTGACTGGTATCGCTACTGCGTTTACTGACTCTATCCCTATGGTTGTCATCTCCGGTCAGGTGATGAGCCATCTGGTGGGCGACGACGCCTTCCAGGAAACCGACATGCTGGGTGTGTCACGTCCTATCGTGAAGCACAGCTTTGCGGTACGTCGTCCTGAAGACATCCCTGAGATCGTTGCTAAGGCGTTCTACATCGCCAGCACCGGTCGTCCTGGCCCTGTTGTGATCGACATTCCGAAAGACATGACCATGCCGAACGAGCGCTATGAGTATGTCTATCCGAAGAAGATCAAAATGCGCTCTTACACGCCGCCTCAGCGTGGTCACTCCGGCCAGATCAAAAAGGCCGTCGAGATGCTGCTGGCTGCTAAGCGCCCGATCATCTATGCCGGTGGTGGCGTTATCATCGACGGTAGCTCAGACAAACTGCGCGCACTGGTTGATCGCCTGAACTTCCCATGCACCAACACCCTGATGGGCCTTGGCTGTTACCCGGGTACTGGCGAGCGCTTCGTGGGCATGCTGGGCATGCACGGTTCGTATGAAGCCAATATGACCATGCATAACGCAGACGTTATTCTGGCTGTTGGCGCGCGCTTCGATGACCGTGTGACCAACGCAACCAGCAAGTTCTGCCCGGACGCCAAGATCATTCACATTGATATCGATCCATCGTCTATCTCCAAAACCATCATCGCTGATGTGCCGATTGTCGGCCCGGTCGGTGCAGTTCTGGACGAAATGATGGCGCTGCTGGATGAAGCTGGTGAAACTCCGGATGCCGATGCACTGGAAACCTGGTGGAAGCAGATCAACGAATGGCGTCAGCGTCATGGCGGTCACTACGACAAGAACGACAGCCAGCTGATGAAGCCACAGGAAGTGATCGAAGCCATGTGGACCGCGACCAAGGGCGATGCCTTCATCACCTCAGACGTAGGTCAGCACCAGATGTTTGCCGCTCAGTACTACAAGTTTGATAAACCAAACCGCTGGATCAACTCCGGTGGTCTGGGCACCATGGGCTTTGGTTTCCCAGCGGCGATGGGCATCAAAATGAACTTCCCGGACGACATGGTGGTATGTGTGACTGGTGAAGGTTCTATTCAGATGAACATTCAGGAACTGTCTACCTGTCTGCAGTACGGCATTCCAGTAAAAATCCTGTGTCTGAACAACGGCTCACTGGGCATGGTTCGCCAGTGGCAGGACATGAACTACGAAGGCCGTCACTCACACTCTTACATGGAATCCCTGCCTGACTTCGTCAAGCTGGTAGAAGCCTATGGTCACGTGGGTATCCGCGTTGAAGGCCGTGATCAGCTGCCTCAGGCGCTGGAAGATACCTTCGGCAAGTACAACGACCGTCTGGTATTCCTGGACGTCGCCGTCGACGAGACCGAGCACGTGTATCCAATGCAGGTGCCAATGGGCTCTATGCGTGATATGTGGCTGAGCAAGACGGAGCGTACGTGATCATGAGACACATTATTTCTATCCTGCTTGAAAACGAACCGGGCGCACTGTCACGCGTTGTTGGTCTGTTTGCACAGCGTGGTTACAACATCGAAACCCTCACGGTGGCACCAACCGAAGACGAGACACTGTCGCGTCTGACCATGACCACCACAGGTGACGAGCGTAAGATCGAACAGATCACCAAACAGCTCAACAAGCTGATTGAAGTGGTAAAACTGGTCGACCTGTCCGAAGGCCCACACATTGAGCGTGAACTTATGCTCATTAAAGTGAAAGCCATTGGTGCGCAGCGTGCAGAGATCAAACGGACTGCGGATATCTTCCGTGGCCAGATCGTCGACGTGACCGCCAGCGTTTACACCATCCAGCTGACCGGCACCAGCGACAAGCTGGAAGCCTTTATTGAAGCGATTGGTGCAGGTTGTGTACTCGAAACCGTACGTACCGGTGTATCTGGTATCGCACGCGGTGAAAAAGTACTGAGTCTGTAAGCGTTAACGCTGCAAACTTTGAAAAGGGCCTTCGGGCCCTTTTTTATTGGCCAGATAAAAGGCCGCTAAATGTAAATATGGCAGGTCTATACACCGTATGATTTGGGCTTTTCAGGCAAATCAGGCACGCTGTGTTTTCGTGCTTGCGCGTTTTGTCGGAGCGGGGTACCGTAAACATCAGTCTAATCAAAGAGTTATAAACTTGGTTTACAAGTTTATGTGCAAGCCCTCGTCAAAATGACAGGCGCGCACGTTTTTCTGGAAGGGAGATTTGAATTATGGAAAATTCTTCAATGCAATCAATAAGTTATCTCGGAAACCTCGAAAGAGTATCCCGGGATAAACGCGCACGCACACTAACAAGCTGTTAAATATAAAGTTAAGAATATGCCACACCATCCAGTTGAAGTGATTTTAGGTAATAAGACATACCTCTTGGATATTGCTCAATCAATTTTCTGGTCTTGTGTGTTTGTATTTTATTTTTATATGAAGAAAAGAGAAAATGTCTCATATCTAGAGGCTGTAAAATACGTAGTTGGCGTTAAAAAATTTAAGCACGATATGTATACCATGGGCTTGGCTGTTATTGCTGTTGGGGGGTTCTTCGGTTTAATTATGTATGGAAATTTTACGAGAGGCAACATTTAACAAGCCGCTGAAATTCGTTACGGCCACAAAAAAGCGTGGCCTTCACTAGGACTTGCTTCGCTCGCCGTCTAGCGGGGCGTTATGTATAGTATGGGTGATGAATGAAGTCCTATAAAATACTATTTGTGGTCGGCATATTCTTTTCAGTTCTAATTATAGTGGTAGGGTTAACCCCATTTGATATGCCACGATCGACTTATGGCGATGCATATGTTTTTGTGGGTGTGTTGATTTTTATATATTCATCTTTTAACTTGCATTATTTAAGAAACCGCAGGCCGAAGAAGTTATTGGCAATCTTATTCCCTACGGTGTGTATCTGTGCAGCGCATTTTCTTACAATTGGATTAGGTGGTTATTTTAATTACTGGATGCCTCTAGCTGAGCATGAAGTCTTTAGTCGAAACCTGATTTATGGAGGCGCATCTTTGATGATTTTAATTGTTGGCTTGCTTGGTTTTAAAATCGGGTACAAGCATGCATAAAAAGGCGGTCAAGAACTGTTCCGCTTCGATTCACTGGACGCAGCTGACGCTGCGCCTTTTGCCGCGGTGTTAAATATTTCTATGAATATACGTAAGATTATCAGCGGATTACTTTTTGCGTTCACCGTGACGTTATTTGGGATTTCATTCAGTTCTTACTGGGATGCTATGTTAGTCGGGAAAAGAATTCCAGTGACGATAGATTACTTAATCGATGCGGGGCTCATATCAGCTACAGTGCTTTGGTTATGGATGCTGGGAAATTTTTTTCAGTCAGGTCCTAAAAAAGCTCGTGTTGCTATCGGCTTTGCTATGTTATTTTTTAATATCATGGCCGCTCCAATATACTGGGCAACTTACTATGTGCATCAGTCAAACACTTAACAAGCGCAGGCAAAATCGCACACTTCGTGTGCTGGACTTGCAACAAGTTGCTCGCCTTTGCTGCGGGCGTTAATTGCTAAAGGCGTATGAGAAAGATATCTGATATCAAAAGAGGCCTAGCTAATAGATCTGTCTACCCATCTGAAGTGAAGAGGTGTCTTTCTACCTTCCTTTACTCTTTGGATTTCGAACTGGCGATTCCTGTAGAATCAAACCTGTTTGAAAGGGAGGTGCAAGACTTTGATAATAGACTTGAGCGTATTATCTACAGCCTCCCAGAAGAGGATCAGATCACGCAAGTGCTTGACGTCCTGGATGAAGCAGAGTTATTTCTGTCTAGAATGAAAAACAGGGAAGAAGGAGATTAACAAGCCGCTCAAATTTTTCACGGCCACAAGAAAAGCGTGGCCTTCACTAGGACTCGCTTCGCTCGCCGTCTAGCGGGGTGATCTGTAACCACTTTTATGGACAGTTTTTTCTGTTCATTAAAGAGGTGCAGTGTGGAACAAACAAAAAAGAGAAACTATGATCGCTATACGTTGGCTATTAAACTTCAAGCCGTTAAGTTAGCGAATCATCCTGAAGTTAGGTCGAAGGATGTCGCTGAGTCTTTAGGTGCTAAAGTTGTTCTGCGGTACGCTATCAAAGCCCGGTAGAGTATAAGCAGAAATATAGCGAGAAGTGCGTCAGAAATGGTTTCTGGTTTTTTGGTAGAATCAGTTAATTCAACAGAGTTTTGGATGTATGAGGAGAATAATATGCTGGAGCAGGTCCATTCTCACTTGGTAAAAGAAATGGAGCAGGCCGCACGAGGAGATACCATATTTCTTGCAAGTGCAGTGATTTTTAACCTGGTCGTTTTAGGCGTTAATTCTGCGGTGGCAGCCGGAAAATCTTCATTGAGTATTCTGGTGTTTGCAATTTTTGTTGTGGGCTCTATTGTGATGACTATTTCAGCCATTGTAGCTCTAAGAAATGGTGCCAAAGCGTGCTCTATATACCGTCAAGCTCTATTGCATTTATACGAAGAAAATAATGTGGCTAAATACTGGCCACATGAATTAGAGTTGAGGTCAAATCTTAGATTCAAGCTCTATTTTCTAATAATTAGTCTCACTGGTTTCATGGCTGTTCTTGTTCCGGTCTTGGTCGAGTGGTCTACTTAACAAACAGAAGCTGAGGATGTATTCCACGCATCAGCTTCTGGCGCTAGATTTTTGAGGATGCACTGTGCAGGAATCGCGAAAGTTACATGATTATTTGATAGATCGCCCGAAGCCTAAGGGTATAGATGTTTTATGTGGCTTGAAGCATTTCGCAATCATTACTTATGCTGTTCCTGTCGATAGGTTTCAAGGGATTTTTCCTGACCGGTTTCGATTAGACACGGTTGAAGTTGATGGTCAACTAATGGGGCTGATATCCGTAGTTCCGTTCATTGATGTAGATTTTACTTCAGCGGTTTTCCCATTCCCTAAGTTTACGATGGGACAGACAAACTATCGAATCTACATAATCGACACTGAGACAGGTGAGCGATGTGTTTGGTTCCTCGGCACTGTTCTGGACTCCTGGACGCTTGCAGTACCGAGATACCTTTGGAGCCTTCCCTGGCATTCGGGGAAAGTTAGTTTTGATTGTGCGGTAAACGAAGTATCTGGCTTATATGATAAGTATCACATGGAAACTACTTCCGGTTGGGCAGAAGCCTCGGTCAGCCTGACTCAGGACGAGTCCGATCAGTTATACTTTCCTGGTTTTCCTGATAATGAATCCGCTCTTGTTTACTTGACACACCCTTTGGCGGGCTTCTATTACCGCAGAGATGGCAAGCTAGGAACATACCGAGTGTGGCATAAAGAACTTCAAGTTAGGCCTGCTAAACTAGTGTCCGCCAATTTCAAGCTTTTATCCAATCTTGGCATCGTTAATCAGTCCGATCAAAATGCACCATATAGTGTATTAATTGAGCCATTGAATGAGTTTACTATTTATTTACCTCCAACGGTTATTGGATGAATAATTTAGTAAGTTAGATTATGCGGAGCAGCCAAACGTCGTCTGTTATTGAGAATTTAATATTAAGGAAGAAATATGAAAATAGGATGTTATCTTGTATTAACTGTTCTGATTTCAGCTTGTGGTGGTGAGTCTTCAAGTCCAGAAAACGTTGTCGTTGTTAAGTCTTCTGAGACAATTCAATGCGAGGGGGGAGGCTTTACTCTTCAAGAGATCGAAACTCCTTTGAGTGAGGCCGGGATCAACGTTCTTCAGAGCAGGTGTGGTTATCTGAAGGGGGTTGCTAATGCTGATGTATGCGGTGCTCCGACCCTTGATGTCTACCTGTTTACAATCCCTCGCAGCAGTCTCGATACAGCAGAGGCTATGGGGTACATGCTCGGTAGCGATGAAGACGATCCAGGCGATGACGAAATAGCGTATGGAGTTAGCGAGTGTGGCGACGTTTGACGAGCCCCTGAAATTTCTATCGCCACAAGAGTAGGGCCGCTACCAGGATTCGTTTCGCTTGCCTTTTAGCCGGTTGCTATGAGTAAGAGAAACTAACGAGAAAGCCAGATCGGGGCGACTACATCGCCTCCGATCGTTTGCGAACATGCTGAATGAATCTCTTCCTGTATCACTTATGTTTTAAGTCAGTATCAGAGGAACATTCCGCCAGATATCTCGATCCGTTGCCCATTCACCCAACGATTGTCGCTTTCAATCAGCGCAGCAATGGCCGGGCCAATATCATCCGCTTCTCCCACTCGCCCCAGCGCTGTGAATGACGCTACGGTTTGATTGATCTGTGGGTTATCCCGCACTTCTCCGCCGCGGAAGTCTGTTGCTATCGCACCAGGCGCGACCGTATTAACGCGGATACCTCGCGAGCCAAGCTCTTTTGCCTGATAGCGGGTCATCACTTCGACTGCACCTTTCATTGCGGCATATGCGGAGTAGCCGGGCAAGCTGAAGCGCGTCAGGCCGCTGGCGATGTTCACTACAGAGCCACCGTCCCGAATGATCGGTAACAACGTCTGTGTGAGGAAGTAGGGCCCTTTCAGGTGAACGCGATACAGGGTATCGAATTCATCTTCTGTCTGGCTATCAATGGGCGCGGTGTAACCATGGCCTGCGTTGTTGACCACGATGTCGAGCGTCTGGCGTTGCCATTCTTTTTCCAGCAGTTGCTGAAGGGTTTGGCGAAATTCAATAAAGGTGCGGCTGTCGCCTGTGTTCAGTGGCAGTGCGAAGGCTTTCGCACCTTTGGCGCTGACTTGTTCAATAATCGCTTGGGCTGCCTGGTTATTCGATTGGTAGGTAAACACGCTGTCGATGCCTTTACTGGCCAGTGCCAGTACGGTACTGGCCCCGAGCCCCCGGCTGCCACCTGTTATCAGTGCAATTCGTTGAGTCATCTGCTTCTCCTGATATGAATGAACCTGATCGGTAGATGTACGATAATTGGTTTAATTATCTGTATAAATATTGATAATCTGTTATTACCTGTCAGAAAAACTGGATAATTGGCAAATGAAAGATCTCAATGCCATGCGGATACTGCTTCAGGTCGCGGAACAGAAGAGCTTCTCTGCAGCAGCTGAGGTATTGGGGGTGCCGCGTTCATCGGTGTCCGCTGCAGTGGCTCAGCTGGAAGAAGAGATGGGCACGCGATTGCTGATGCGTACGACGCGACGGGTAGAAGTTACTCGTGATGGTGAGCTGTTTATTGCCCGGGCGCATGATCTGTTAGCGGGGCTGGATGACCTGAAGAGTCTGTTCTGTTCAGATGCGCAGGCACTTGAAGGTGTCGTGCGTGCAGATATGCCCGTGCCTCTGGCGAGGGATCTGGTGATTCCGAAGTTGCATGAATTCCAGCAACGCTATCCACTCATCGGGATCGAACTCAGTTGCACCGATCGGCGGGTTGATCCGGTAGCGGAGGGCTTTGACCTGGTGATCCGGGTTGGCGAGTTACATGACTCCAGTCTTGTCTGTCGTCGTCTTGGTGAGCATCAGATGGTGAACTGCGCGAGCCCTGCCTACCTGGAGCACTATGGCATACCCCTGACCCCGGAAGATCTGGTACGGCATAAGGTGGTGGGTTACTCTCAGACGCTCGGGCGACATGCTGGCGATTTTGACTACGTATTGCCCAGTGGCCAACAGGGGACGGTGGCCGTCCCGGCTACAATCAGTGTGAATAATGCTGATGCTTACACCGCAGCCTGCCTGGCGGGTTACGGTATCATTCAGTCACCGCGTCTTGGAATGATGCGCTTGTTGAGTGAGGGGTTGCTGTGCGAAGTACTGGCCGATTACCCGGCACCTGCTATGCCGGTGTCGATGCTTTTCCCTCAGCGGCGTCTGATCCCACAGAGAGTACGGGTGTTTATGGACTGGATCAGCGAATTGATTACTGATCAGCTGAATACAGGTGGTGCTGTTGGCGCTTTTTCAGAGCACTGAACAGTTTAATAAAAATTATCGACCGGATGTTTCTGAGACTTAAGCGTGCTATTTCTTCCTATTCAACAAGAACTTGATTGTATTACTGACGATGGCCGTATTCTCGGTAAGATCCGTTACGATGATGCTCAGCGTCACCACATATTCTATTCGCCTGAAGGCGAACCAGAGCTTTCAATCTCTGAGAGGGCAATGATCGACGAGCGTCTGTCGGGTCTGGATTCTGGTCTATATTCGATCCCAATGCAGGATGATGACTGAGGCGCTCTTCTGGTGCTGAGGCCGGGCGATGCGTCATTCGCACGACAGCGTCTGCCCGCCCGGACAATGGATATATGCCTGGTGTTGTTATTTTCTCTCTTCAGATGCCTCTATCTCCTGAATTTTCTTATAGGCCTCCTCAGCTTCAGTCGATAGCCTGGAGTACGTGCGGATATCGCCATTTCTCTGGGCGTGCATAGCTTTCTCAAGCAGCGCGGCGCGTTGCTGTCGGAGTTTCTTCGTCGGGTCACTTTTTAAGAACGAGAACATGAGGGGCTCCTGTTGGTGGTTGCTGCTCATCGTTTGAGGTCGGATCAGTTTCTATTGTGTACGAGAAGTGGTTTCAGAGGCTAGTACTTATACATAAGTTATACAAGAAGAGAGGGCAAACCCGGTAGCTATAGCTCTTAACTTCATGTGGGCTCAGTCGCAGTCAGAATGTTGTTTTCCCATGTCAGTTGTATGGGTATTTGGTTATACTCCGCGCAGTATTTCTTCTTGAGTTGATCTTATGTCTTTTCCTCCTTGCCCTAAGTGCGCCTCTGAATACGTTTATGAAGATCAGGCGAATCTGCTTTGCCCTGAATGTGGCCACGAATGGAACCCAGCGGACACCTCTTCAGAGGATACGTTTGTAGTCCGCGACTCAAACGGGACAGTACTGGAAGTAGGTGATGCCATCACTCTGATCAAAGACCTCAAGGTGAAGGGCAGCTCGCAGGGCCTGAAGATCGGCAGCAAGACTGTGATCCGCCGTATTGTCGAAGGCAAGGATCACGAGCTTGACTGCAAGTTCGCCAGTTTCGGTGAAGTGATGGTCACAGCAAAGTTTGTGAAAAAGGCCTGATCGTCGCCAGTAACCTGACTTTACTCGCTGTCTCTTTCGAGAAAGGCAAAGCTCATAAAGCTGGTGAACATGACGATGCCCAGTACGGCTGCCAGGTTTTCGACTGCGAGCATGGTGACGCCGCTGATGATCCAGCCGGTTTTCACCTGTTCCAGTCTTCGTCGGTAGGTCTCTGTCTGAGTCCACTCTATGTCCGGATGGTGCTCCGGGAGTCTGTAAAAACGGCGGATACGGCTGATGATGCTCCGGTGAGTCATGGTGTCCCTCCTGCATTAGGCATACCTTTAGCCTAGGAGATATGACAAGCGTGGCACGTCAGAACGCGGCCTGATAGCCATTTGTTCTATCAGGTGCGATGTATATCCAGTGAGGGTCTGAACTGAAAAGGTGCATGGGCACAGTGCACTGTGCCCGTTCTGGTATTTCACTGGCGGGTGAAGGTGATCAGCTCTCGGGAGGTTGTGCCGTCGTTCCATTCGATCCAGAAGGCCGGACCTTCCTGACGCAGTGTACCTGAGGGATTCGTACTGCAGTTTTGCCCGAAGGTGACGAGGTCTGCACTGAACAGATTATCATCTCGTGGTTGAACATTCTGAATCTCATTCAGAAAGCTCTGATCCGGATATTTCAGGGCCTCAAATTCATCGGCTGCAGTGTTGAAGTAGTAGTATTTGTCCTGGTATCTGATGTCACCACTGTACAGTGGAGGCCAGTAGTTATTGCTCCAATCCAGGTTCAGCAGTTGCGGCAGTTGGTATTCTTTTAACGTTTCGGTGCCGCTTGAGAAACTGGTGAGTCTGATATCCCCTTTCCACTTGATGCTCTCTGTGACGAATACCGTGTCTTTCCAGATCTGATAGCCTGTTCTGCGGTTTTCTTCTATTTTTGGGAGAAGGGTCGTATTTCCCATTGGTGACCTGACGTACAACGCCATTTCCTGTGGGAAAGTATAAGTGCTCCAGTCACCTGGTAGCTGATCGGCCATCAGTTGCCATTCTCCGAAATTCCGGTGCAGATACAGTGGCGTGGTAGAGGTACTGAAGGTGTTGAGATCTACCATAAGAGTATTTCTGTCACCAAATGCTTTCCGTAGATAAAGCACACCTGAATGATCATCATAAACTGCTGCAAAAGGGCCCGAAGAGGGTTCAAAAAGAGAAGTGCGACTGAAACTGTAGCTGTGCAGCAGCACAGGCGCCTGGCCATAGGCACGGGATTCGAAATTGAGTGTTTGTGTGTAGGTTGCTTCGTCAAAAAAAGTGGAAACGTAGAGAAGCTCTCCATTGTGCTGTACATCAGCGACGTAGGTATCGCTTCCGCTTGGGGTGTGATCAAGCTCTTCGCCTGTTTCGAGATCCATTAAAGTATAAACGGATGTCGCAGGGCCATCTGCAGGATTCAGATGGTATCTGATTCTGGCGAAGTCACCGAGTAGCCAGAGAGCGTAGTACGAGTAGTCCGCATAATCACCTTTTCTGCCCGGCTCGATGCGATGGTATTCGAGAGTGTCAGGGTTGAAGTAGAATGCCCGGTCTTCTGCCATGGTGTTCTGTTGTTTCAGTGCAATGCTGCCGTATACGCCAGTAGGTAAGGCATAGAAGGGTAACGTCAGCTCGTGGCTATCAGAGCCGTCTTTGTAGGTGACGCGTAATTGTGTTTCGTAGGTCCCCGTAGCTGAGTTGATTTCTGTAATAGCATATTGGATGACAATATCATTGAATACGACGCCACCGTTGTAGCCCTGTACCAGTGCGTCAAGTTGCTCTTCACTACCGGTCTGAGTATCACGTCGGTAAAGGAAACCGTCGTCAGCGTAGTAAGAGTAGGCAGTGTCATGGTCAGCTTCGGGTAATAAAACCGGAGCAGCTTCCTGTGTGATGTAAGCGGCTCCTGAGCGGGTATCAATAGTGAGAGGGGTTGAATCTATTTCTTCCGGAATGCTACAGGCATTGAGGGTGAAACCACCGTCTACTGGAAAAAGCTCGTAGTAGCTCACTGAATGTGATGGTGTTGGTTCCCGGTAGTCAACGAAGCGGCCGATCATTGAGTCTGTGTTTATTTCAATATGTGTCTGTGCGCCTGTAATAGGGTCATCAAGATTACCTGTGCCATTGCCGTAACTGGCGAACCGAAGTTGATTATCTTCACAGGTAACTGTCTCTGTGACGGTTGTCATAGAGATGTCTTCTCCTGCGTCTGCAGACTGGGAATCGAAGTCAGATTGGGCGCTGCTATAGCCCCAGCGTGAATGCCCGGCGATCGCCTGTGGATAGGTCATGGCGATTTGTTGAGCGCTTTCGTCCACCTGATAGGTGCCTTCGCTGTAAAAATAGCCTGTGTAATTATCCAGCCACAATATAATCCCGATCTGCTCCAGCGTCAGATCTACGCCGGGGAATATCTCGACGTCATTGCCGGTTTGTCCTGCATTCAGCCAGAGTTGCCACTCATCCAGATCAACATATTTTTTCAGCTCGACGGTGCCATCGTCATGAAAAACGTAGTTGGTCTCGATGTAGGTCAACTCATTATCTTCAGTGAACTGCCAGTCAGCCGCTGCACATTCGGCAAGAGTATTGAATTCAACGGGCGGTTCTTCAATGGGTTCACCACCGCAGCCGGTCAATATCGCAGAAAAAAGGGTGATTAATGCAGCGGTGCAGCGCGCGCAACTGTTCATATGACGTCCCTGATCAAGTGGCTTGTTATCACCCGAGCTGATCGGTGAAGCCTGTGTATTTATTGATCAGAGACTATCAGTCGGGAAAGAGGCTCTTCAAACCACGATACGTGCCAATAGCAGTCACGCCACTGACCGTCGTGTAGTTCAACAATGGCTACCTAAACCCGGTAGGTCGTTTTGGTCATAACCTTTGACAGAGCGCTCATACCCAGTTTGACGGGCAGGGGAAATCTGAGACCGCCGGCTTCAAGCGCGTGTGTGGCGTGACGTGCTTCGTCTTCGAGCATCTGCAATAGCACGGCTTTACTTTTTTCATCCTGCACGGGCAGGCTGCTCATGTGGTGAGACAGGTGTTTGCATACCTGCTCTTCAGTGGCAGCAACAAATCCCAGGCTCATGCGGTCACTGATTTTACCGGCAACGGCACCAATACCGAACGACAGGGCATAGAAAGCGGGGTTAAGGCGGCTGGTGTGGCTGCCCAGGTCTTTAATACGGTTCTCGCACCAGACAAGGTGATCCACTTCTTCGCGTGCGGCTTCTTCCATGGCGTCACGAACTTCGGGCAGTCTGGCTGTCAGAGCCTGGCCCTGATACAGCGCCTGAGCGCAGACTTCGCCGGTATGGTTGATGCGCATCAGGCCTGCGGCGTGTTTACGTTCTTCATCACTCATCTCAGTAAATTCCCGCTGCTCTGCAGGGGAGGAGCGCTCAGCCGTTGCGGCACCGGGCACAAGGGTGCGCAGGGCCTGGTCAGCCTGGCGGATAACCTGATCGAAGAGGGAGTAACGACGCTTGGCAGTCATAGTACAGACCTTTAACAGATGACGTGGGGGCATTTTACGTGATCCGGGCGTCAGATGCATGACTGGTGTCAGTATGATTGCGATGGGCGCTTCTGTTGCTGCAGATCGGCGAGTGCTTCGCGCAGGCGCTTGCCGCTGGCGGGTTTAGGAATAATACAGCTGATGCCTGCAGAGCGGGCTTCACCTTCTACGCTGCTGATACTCATGCCAGTCAGCATCAGCGTGGATGGACGCGGTGAGATTTCATCATCTGCATAGAGCTTCTCTGTCAGTTGCAGGCCTGACATCACTGGCATGTCGTGGTCGATAATGATCACGTCGTAAGGTTCCTGCAATGAGCACTGGTTGCGCATCATCGCGAGGGCTTCTTTGCCACTGTAAGTACTGTCTGCCCGGATGCCCCAGCGGCGGAGCTGCTTTTCCAGCACCGAACGCAGGGATGCATTGTCGTCGACAATCAGTACCCGCATGCCATTCAGCGTGGTGTCGGAGACGTCATCTGCCGTCTGGTCCGGGTCGGGCTGTACTGGCAGGAAGAGTGTCAGTGACGCGCCCTGATTGGTCATGCTCTCAACGTCCAGAGAGGCGTTCATCTGACGCAGTAGCGCACGCACGACCAGCAGGTTCCAGTATCGCGGATTATTGTCGTCGGTGTTCTGATGTTCGGGCTGCAGAAGCCGGAACAGCATTTTCAGTTCATCCTGCTTAACGATGGTGCCGGCCAACTGAATCTGCAGTCTCAGTCCCTGCGCCTGACCGCCCCGGTAGTAGCTGGCCGAGAGCGTAAGTTCGCCGCCTTCTGTGTAGGCAAGCGTACGGGCAAACAGGTTATGCAGCAGAACCTGCAGGCGACTGCGGTCGCCCAGTAAGCGATGAGGCACGCTGTCAGAGATATCGACGACCAGTTCCACCTGTTTTCGAATGGCTTCCTGCTGGAAGTGCGCCATGGTTTTGTTCAGCAGGTTTGCGAGGGTGAAAGGTTTTTCTTCAAGTGTCATTTGTTGCTGGCGGATTTTCGCCAGGTCGGAAAGCTCATCTGCCAGTATCAGCATGTCGCGACTGGCCAGGCGCATAGTCTCGATGTAGTCACGCTGTCCGCTGGAGAGCGGCGTGTCGCTGAGCAGCTCGTACATACCGATGATGCCGTTGATGGGGGTGCGCAATTCGTGGCTGATTTGTGAGAGCAGGGCGGGCGACATACGCACATCACCACTCTGAACGCCGTTGACCGGACGTCGGCGGATACTGATGTCTGCGAGCAACAGGCTGATAATCACCAGCATTGGCAGGGCAACGACGATCAGATCATTCAGGTTGTCCAGTGACAGCAGATTCACCGTGTTTAACACGGTCAGTACCAGCCCGCAGGCGACTGAAATCGCACCAATCAGCAGGAACTGCTGCGCGTTCTGTTGCTGGCTGCGCCCAAACCAGAGCACGCTGAGCAGGAAGATTTCATTCAGCACAATTGTGGCGCTGATAATCAGCTCGATGACACCGCTGGGCAGCCAGAACTCGCCAACCGCAATACCCACCTGAATAGCGATCAGGCTGATCAGGCCGACCCGGATCAGACGCGAGTGCCAGCGTAAACTGTACACAGCGAGCATCTGAGCGATGGCCGACAAGGCGATGGAGAACGTTTCGAGGTTGCCGTTAACGTCCTGCGAGTACCCCCAGTACACCCGGAAAATACCTACCCAGGCAGGGATGAAGATCAGGACGCTGATCGCGTAGAGAATCCCTGCGCGGGCGAGCAGGTTGCTGCGCCTCTGGGCTGACCAGAGGAAATACAGCAGGGCACCAATGATCCAGCCAACGGCGATGCCCGTAACTACGTTGACGCGCTGTTCTGTGTCCACAAAGTGGCTCAGGCTTTTCACTTCAATGCTGGTCGTCAGCAACGCATCTGTGCGGATACGGATCAGGTAGCTGCGGATCTCTTTGCCGGGAATATGCAGCTGAAACGGATGCGCCTGAGGGAAGGTCCCGAGAAGGTCGTACTGAGTCTGCAGCTGCGGGCGCTCGAGGTCGGTAATATCGTACAGCGACACTTCATCAATATGCGCATTCGACAGTGTCAGTACGACCTGACGTGGCTGATTGTCCGGGTTACGCAGGCTGAAGCGCAGCCACAAGGTGGCGTCGGTGAGACCGCGTTTGAGAAAACGGGTGTGGCTTGGGGAAAAACGCAGTGGCACGTCGTTGCGTACAACATCGGTCACACTGAGTTCGGAATTGGGGTCTTCGAATACCGACACGGCTTCGGTAATCGGCATATTGAATGGGTCGCTTGGCAGTATCACCGGACCGCTGGCGTGGCTGGCAGAGGCCAGCACGCTGAGCAGAAAAGTAACCAGAAGCAGAGTCACACTCAAAAACTGTCTGCGCACTGTCATGTCTGGTTACTTTCCCTGTCTGTATGCCCTGACGGGCGTTAGATTGCTTAGCTCTTTTCGCGTGCTACTGCACGATACCCGATATCAGAGCGGCAGAACATGCCTTCCCACGAGACCAGTTTCACAAGCTCGTACGCCTGTGCCTGAGCTTCGCTGACGCTGTTACCCAGAGCCGTCGCACAAAGCACGCGGCCACCGGCAGTCACTACTTCGCCTTTGTCGTTCAGCTTAGTACCCGCGTGGAAGACTTTGCGGTCGGTGCCGTCGTTCTCTGGCAGAGAGATAACATCGCCTTTCGGGTAATCAGCCGGGTAGCCGGCAGCGGCCAGAACAACACCCAGCGATGGGCGTGGATCCCACTGGGCAGTTTCGCTGTCGAGTTTGCCCTCGAGAGCCGCCAGACAGTGCGCCACCATATCGGACTGCATACGCAGCATGATTGGCTGAGTTTCTGGATCACCGAAGCGACAGTTGTATTCGATCACCTTAGGTGCGCCAGACTCGTCGATCATCAGACCCGCGTACAGGAAACCTGTGTAGTCGTTGCCTTCAGCAGCCATACCTTCAACGGTCGGCATGATAACTTCGCGCATGATGCGTGCATCGATTTCTGGTGTCACAACCGGCGCAGGGGAGTATGCACCCATACCACCTGTGTTCGGGCCAGTGTCTTTATCGCCCACACGCTTGTGATCCTGACTGGTGGCCATTGGCAGTACGTTTTTGCCATCGACCATGACGATGAAAGACGCTTCTTCGCCAGCGAGGAATTCTTCAATTACAACACGACAGCCGGCTTCACCAAATGCGTTACCAGACAGCATGTCTTTTACGGCTTCTTCCGCTTGTTCCAGTGTCTCGGCAACGATAACGCCTTTACCCGCAGCCAGACCATCGGCCTTAACTACGATAGGAGCACCTTTCTCGCGCAGGTAGGTGAGTGCTGGTTCAACTTCGGTAAAGTTCTGGTATTCCGCCGTAGGGATCTGATGGCGAGCCAGGAAGTCTTTAGTGAAGGCTTTGGAGCCTTCCAGCTGCGCAGCGCCTTTTTTAGGGCCAAAGATTTTCAGGCCAGCGGCTTCAAACTGATCAACCACGCCGTCCACCAGAGGTGCTTCCGGACCAACAATGGTCAGACCGATGTCATTTTCTTTCGCGAAGGCTTCCAGAGCATCGAAGTCCAGTACGTCGATGGCGACGTTTTCGATGTTTTCTTCGATGGCGGTGCCAGCGTTGCCTGGTGCAACGAATACTTTTTCAACCAGCGGAGATTGTAACGCCTTCCAGGCCAGAGCGTGCTCGCGACCACCGGCCCCAATAACTAATACTTTCATTGCCAAATCTCTTGTTATGGCCCGGTCTTAAATCCGCCATAGCAGCGTTAAAAATTTTATCAAAATGCTCACTTAGCCCACTAAGCTCCGCTTTTTCCAAAATTTTTGCCTTGCTCTGACGAATTTAATCTCCGGGCTTCGGCTAAATGGTTTTCGTAAAAACCAAATTTAAATTCTTTAACAATGCACCGCTAAAACTAAAGCTATATGTACGGTGCAGAAGCGTTATGAGCGATGCTGTGGCAAGGCATTTTTTGTCGAGGCTGCGGAGTGTAGTAGTCCTACATGAGCATGCCGAGATAAAAAATAACACCGCCACAGCGAGCGCAATAGCTTCCTTAATCAGTGACGGAAGTGGCGCATACCCGTAAACACCATCGCGATTCCAGCTTCATCGGCGGCCGCAATCACTTCCTCATCACGAATCGAACCACCCGGCTGGATAATCGCTTTAATGCCTGCTTTCGCCGCATTATCGATACCGTCACGGAATGGGAAGAAAGCGTCGGATGCCATGACTGCACCTTCTACCTGCAGACCCGCATGTTCCGCTTTAATCGCAGCGATACGTGCAGAGTTTACGCGGCTCATCTGGCCTGCGCCCACACCGACGGTCTGACGATCTTTGGCGTACACAATCGCGTTCGATTTAACGAATTTCGCAACTTTCCAGGCGAAGATCAGATCGTTCAGTTCAGCTTCGGTCGGCGTGCGCTTAGTGACGACTTTCAGGTCGTCGGCAGTAATCATGCCGTTGTCGCGATCCTGAACCAGCAGGCCGCCGTTCACACGCTTGTAGTCGAAGGCTGCAGCGCGTTCGGCTGGCCATTCGCCACACTCGAGCAGACGAACGTTTTTCTTCGCTTCAACGACTGCAGCCGCCTCAGCGGAGACTTTTGGTGCAATGATGACTTCAACAAACTGACGATCCACGATGGCTTGTGCCGTTTCACCGTCCAGTTCTCGGTTGAAGGCGATGATGCCGCCGAATGCCGATTCGCTGTCAGTCGCGTAGGCCAGGTCGTAGGCTTTGCGGATGCCGCCTTCGTCTTCTGGCACCACAGCCACACCACATGGGTTAGCGTGCTTCACGATCACACAGGCGGGTTTGGTGAATGACTTCACGGCTTCCAGTGCGGCGTCAGTGTCAGCCACGTTGTTGTAAGACAGTTCTTTGCCCTGAATCTGTTTCGCTGTTGCGATAGACGCTTCCGCAGGGTTTGCTTCAACGTAAAACGCCGCTTTCTGATGCGGGTTTTCGCCGTAACGCATTTCCTGAACTTTGTGGAACTGGCTGTTGAAGGTCTGCGGGAATGCCAGACGGTCATCAGTGCTCAGTTCGTCAGCAGACTGGTCGATGGTACCAAGGTAGTTGGCGATCATGCCGTCGTAGCTTGAGGTGTGCTCGAACGCTTTCAGTGCCAGTGCAAAACGGGTTTTGTAGCTCAGGCCGTTAACCTTGTTCAGGTCGTTCAGCACCATGCCGTAGTCAGAAGCGTTCACCACGATGCCAACGTAGGCGTGGTTCTTCGCTGCAGAGCGCACCATGGTCGGGCCGCCGATGTCGATGTTTTCAATGGCCAGTGGCAGGTGACAATCTGGCTTAGCGACAGTTTCTGCAAACGGGTAGAGGTTCACCACCACCAGGTCGATTGGGTTGATGCCGTGCTCTTCCATGACGCTGTCGTCCTGGCCGCGACGGCCCAGAACACCACCGTGAATTTTCGGGTGCAGGGTCTTAACACGACCGTCCATCATTTCTGGGAAGCCAGTGTAATCAGATACTTCAATCGCTGGGATCTGGTTGTCGATCAGCAGCTTGTAGGTGCCACCAGTCGACAGGATTTCAACGCCAGCGGCGTGCAGTGCCTGGGCGAATTCAACGATACCGGTTTTGTCAGACACACTGATGAGTGCGCGGCGGACCGGAGTGATATCGGCGGGAGTCTCGTTTGCAGGGATATGAGTGCTCATAGGGTACTGTTTTCTAAGCGGTTAAAAATAGAAAAAGCGGCTCAGGGCCGCAGGTTCTGTTGGCGTGCTTCAGAGCATGCCGTACTGTTTCAGCTTCTTGCGCAGGGTGCCACGGTTAAGGCCGAGTACGATAGAAGCTTTGGTCTGGTTGTCGCGCGTGTAGCGCATAACAGTTTCCAGCAAGGGGGCTTCGACTTCTGACAGAACCATGTCGTACAGACCGGCGATGTGCTGACCTTCCATCTGGTCAAAATAGTTTTTCAGTGCGTACTCAACACTGTCGCGCAGGGTCTGCGTCGCACCCGTAGGGATGCGTAATTGCTGGTTTGTCATGTCGGAGGAGTCTGTCACTGTGTCAACCTTTCTCAGTAAAGCTTCTGTGTTCATGCTGCTGCATCCTTATCTGTTGCTTTGCCCCTGAAGTGCTCTGCCACTGCAGCCAGTTGGGCAGATGGGCAATCCAATTGATTAAACGCTTTGCGGAAGCCGTTGCCGGGCTGCGTCTGCAGGTACCAGCTGACGTGCTTCCTTGCGATGCGTACGCCCAGGTACTCACCGTAGAATTCGTATAAAGAGCGGAGGTGGCGGACCAGAATCGCCTGAACCTCATCGAGCTCTGGCTCGGCCAGGAGTTCTCCGGTATTCAGATAATGAACAATTTCTCGGAAGATCCATGGTCGTCCCTGTGCAGCCCGGCCAATAAGAACGCCGTCTGCTCCTGTGTACTGCATAACTTCAGCGGCCTTCTGCGCTGAAGTGATATCACCGTTGGCGAACACCGGAATGCTGACGCTTTGTTTCACGTCGCGGATGGTGTCGTATTCGACAGTGTTGCCATAACCGCAGGCGCGGGTCCGGCCGTGTACCGCCAGTGATACTATGCCTGCCGCTTCTGCCATCTCGGCGATACGGATTGCGTTGCGCATGTCGGGTGACCAGCCAGTGCGGATTTTCAGACTGACCGGCACATCCACGGCTTCAACGACCGACTGCAAGATATCTTTCACAAGAGGTTCATCGCGCAGTAACGCAGAACCGGCAGCCTTGTTGCAGACTTTCTTCGCCGGGCAGCCCATGTTGATGTCGATAATCTGGGCGCCATTGCTGACGTTGAATACGGCACTTTCGGCCATTACCAGTGGGTCGCCACCGACAATCTGAACGGCAATTGGCTCGGGTTCACCGCTGTGATCCAGGCGCAGCTTTGATTTGCGGGTGTTCCGCAGATCAGGGTTGCCTGACACCATTTCGCCCACCACCAGGCCAGCACCAAGCTCTCGGCACAATTGCCGGAAGGGGCGGTCGGTGACTCCTGCCATTGGAGCCAGAACCACTGGGTTCGGAAGCGTGTAAGGGCCAATAGCAGGCATGGAAGACTGGTGCCTTCTGGTTAAAAAGTGTGCGATGAAAAAGTTGCGGTATGATACTCATAACCCCCTTCTGAATAAAGGGGGAAATGTGCAGAAAATGTTCAGATTTCTTGCTACGTTGGTCTTGTGTTCGCCGGCCTGATCCGTTACTGGTTGGCCAGTAGCTGTATCCGCCGGCTGACTGCCTCTGGGCCAGGATTGATCACTTCGACAGCAATGTGCACCGGAATACCCGGTGGCATCAGATCGCCCGGCAATACGTTGCCTGCCAGATACTCTGACGGTGACAGGTTGCGCTGGGCAACGAGGCGGTCATTCAGGTCTCTGAATTCCATTCTTACATCCGGGTAAGGCTGCGGGTGATCAGCCATATTGGTCAGCAGGGTGTCGACCACCAGTCCTTCTGCAATGGTCGGGTGCTGGTTAAACACGGTGTTGCTGGTACGGATCAGACGGATGTCCTGGATACTTGGCAGTGTACAGCCCGCCACATCACACAGCATGGTGTAATACGGACGGAAGGTCATATCTCTCGCCAGAACATCAAAGCGGAACCACGCCAGCTGCGCCACGGCGACTACGACCAGCAATATACTGGCAAGTGTCCACCATATCCCGGAGCGTTTTTTGGGCGCCGGCTTGAGTGTCACTGGGTCCAGGGCTACGTTGGGGATGTCCAGCGAAACACTGTCGGCGAATGACAGATTGCCGTCCAGCGCCATACCGTCACGATTGATGTTCCGGTCAGCTTCTGACTCGTCAGCAAACAGATTGTCGTACTCATCCGGCAGTGGCGTGCTGTCCAGTGCGACGTCTGTGACTTCGGGTTGCAGGTGCTCTGACGTCGCGTAGCCTTCAAACTCAGCATGATCGTCCTGATAGTCGTCGACGTAATCGTCTACGTAGGCTTCAGGTTCTGAGGCGTCTGTGGTCGACGCCGCAGTGACTCCGCTCGCGATTGCCGGTTCGTCAGTTATGTCTGCCTGGGCGTCGGTTCCGGGCTGATCAAATTGGCGGCGGTTACGCTCCTGCTGCTGTTCGCGGATCTGACTGAACGAGATGCCGCTGTTGTAGTCATCATCAAAAGAGTCGGGGTCGGGGCCATCAAGATCGTCACTCAATCCGGTATGGCGTGGCTCAGGTTCGTCACCCAGCAGGTCGAGAGCCCAGCGATTGTCGTGACCATCCTGATCGCTCTTGTCTTCATGAGCGAGCACATCGTCGTAGTCGTCAGAGACCAGCTCGCTGAGGTCAGCGGTCAGTGGATCGTCTTTTTCTGGTGGGTTGCGGTCGTCGCCCAGCAGATCTTCAAGCGACTCTGCGCCGTCCATTTCGTCATGAATCAGCAGGTCGTCGTCTTCGTCACCTACGTTTTCGAGCAGTTCATCAAGCGTGGCTTCGCCTGACAGGGTGACGGCATCAAATGCATCTTCCAGAAGATCAGGAAAGCCGGCCGAATCATCGTCAGCGGCATCGATATCGGTTGCTGCCAGGGGCTCGGCCTCTACAATATCTGTCGGCTCTGGCTCTGGCTCTGGCTCTGGCTCTGGCTCTGGCTCTGGCTCTGGCTCTGGCTCTGGCTCTGGCTCTGGCTC
>NZ_CATMFB010000009.1 GCF_950066645.1 uncultured Thalassolituus sp.
AAATTGGAGCGGGAAACGAGATTCGAACTCGCGACCCCAACCTTGGCAAGGTTGTGCTCTACCAACTGAGCTATTCCCGCTTAAGTGCTGCGCATTTTAAGGCTCCGCAGCGTGTAGTCAAGCTTTTTTCTTTAATTTTAAGAACTTAGCACGCCATCATCAGGAATCACGAAGGTCTGGCCATGCAGCTTTCAGGTAGATGAGCATCGACCACAAAGTCAGGACAGCTGCCGCGTAAAGGGCATAGATACCCGCAGTTTCCAGCAATCCGCCGGCTGGCGCCCCGAGCAGTACTGCTATCGAAATCATCTGCAGTGCCGTTTTTACCTTACCGATATAACTGACCGCGACGTTTGCCCGCTTACCCAGCTCTGCCATCCACTCGCGAAGCGCAGAAATAACGATCTCCCGCCCAACGATTACCATCGCCGGAATCGTCAGCCATACATCATTGAAATGCTCAACCAGCAACACCAGAGCCACCGACACAATCAACTTATCAGCCACAGGGTCAAGAAACGCCCCCAGTGCTGTCTGCTGATCAAGTTTGCGGGCAAGATATCCATCAAACCAGTCCGTTACCGCAGCTGCCGCAAACAACAGCGAAGCCCACAACCTCCCGCTCTCACCCAACCAATAAAAGCAGACCACCATCAGCGGAATCATAAAAATCCGGCCGAGCGTGAGGATATTTGGAAGGTTCATGTAACGTACTACTCCTGTTCTTCACCGTGCAATGTCGCAAAAATCTTAGCGGCGAGTGATTTACTGATACCCGGGACTTTCTCAAACTCCTCCCGGGGAGCACCGCGCATATTACGCAGACTCCCGAAATGAAGCAAAAGCTCCCGTCTGCGTTTTGGCCCAACCCCGGGAAGCGCTTCAAGATCCGACTGCCCACGCTTCTTCGCTCTGGCCTTACGATGCCCGGTAATCGCGAACCGGTGGGCTTCATCCCGGACAAACTGTAACAAACGGAATCCTTCGTCGTGGGCGTCGGGCGTGACCGGGCGATCCGCCCCGGCTCTCCACAGGAACTCCCAACCACTTTTTCGTGTTGTCCCTTTTGATATCCCCCAGATTTCAAGATGCGGAATACCCAGTTCTTCAGTCACCTGAGCCACCCGCGACACCTGCCCCTTCCCCCCATCAATAAGGAGGAGCCCGGGTAAATCCTGCTTCTCCTGCATTTTCGTCAGATGCCGCCTGACCGAATCTTCCAGCGCCGCATAATCGTCTCCAGCGGTAACGTGCCGCACAGAGAAGCGCCTGTAGCGGCTTTTATCCAACCCTTCGCCGCCGTAAACCACGCAGGAGGCGTAAGCCTCTTCTCCCTGAGAGTGACTGATATCAAAGCACTCAATGCGCCCTGGCGCCTCTGACATGCCTAACAGGTCTGCCACCCGTGCAAGCTTACCTGAAGCGGCCTGATGCCCCGACAACCGCCCCTGAATCCCTGCCCGGGCATTCTCCCCAGCCATAGCAAGCCATTGCCGGGATTCTCCACGCACACCCCGCTGATGCCTCAGTCTCTGACCACGTTGCTGTAGCACACTGATCAGGGGGGCAAACCGATCTCCATCAACATCAACAACAAGAGTTTCAGGAGGTGATTCACCTCCATACTCGCCGATGTAGAACTGCTCCAGATAAGAAACGAGCACTTCTTCCACGTCATCACCCGCGGGATTTTCAGGAAAGAAACTCTGTGAATTGGTCAGGCGACCACCACGAAATGTCAGCCGTTGCACACAAAGCATGGACTGCCAGTCCAGCGCCACCCAAACGTCCGCATTCGCATCACCCGAGTCGACACTCTGTTTCTCCTGAATACGCCGCAGAAGATCTACCCTGTCTCTGTATTCCGCCGCCTTCTCGAACTGAAGATCCTCTGCTGCCTCAGCCATCGCAGCCTGGAGGTCTTTCACCAACTCAAGAGACTTACCTTCCAGGAACATTCTGGCCCGCTGAATATCCCGCGCATACTCATCCTGGGTCACCATTCCCACACAAGGCGCCGAACAACGCTTGATCTCATACTGAAGGCATGGCCGACTGCGGTGGTTAAAGTAACTGTCTTCACAGTTGCGCAACAGGAACAATCGCTGGAGGTAGTTCTGCGCTTCTTTGACGGCAGCCCCGTTGGGGTAAGGCCCGAAGTACTGACCAGACCGACGACGCTTCCCCCGTCGATACGCCAGCAATGGATATGCATGATCAGACAGGTGCAGGTAGGGGTATGACTTATCGTCTTTGAGGAGGATGTTGTACTGAGGCCGATGTTTTTTAATCAGCGTCTGCTCCAGCAGAAGGGCTTCAGCCTCGCTGCCTGTCACAGTCACTTCAATTTTTGCGATCCGGGCGACAAGAGCGACCGTTTTTGTATTCAGCCCACGCGCCCTGAAGTAACTGGACACCCGGTTTTTAAGGTTTTTGGCCTTGCCGACATAAAGCAGTTCTTCATCGTCAGCATACATGCGGTAGACACCCGCACGCTGCGTCAGAGAGCGAAGAAAGCCGGGTATATCAAAATCCGTCATCAACCGCCTTCGTTCGGATCAATCAACCCATACCTCAGAGCCATATGCGTGAGCTCAACATCGCTGTCGATCCCCAGCTTCTCAAAAATGCGGTAGCGGTAGCTATTCACAGTTTTAGGGCTGAGGAACAGAGCCTCACTGATCGCAGCGACTTTCTGGCAGTTAACAATCATCAAAGCGATCTGTAATTCACGCTCAGATAAAGTGTCAAACGGGGATTCGCTCTCACTCTGAAACGGACGCAGAGCCATTTTCTGCGCGATATCCGGGCTGATGTACTTCTGGCCTGACTTCACTTTGACGATCGCACGGACCATCTCGTCAACATCCGCCCCTTTTGTCAGGTAACCAGAGGCTCCCATCTTGAGCAATCTGGATGCGTACGGATTATCGTCATAAACGGTGACCGCGATCACCTGAGTTTCGGGCTGATGGTGAAGAATCTTACGGGTAGCAGCCATGCCTCCGATGCCCGGCATATTAATATCCATAAGAATAACGTCAGGTTCCAGCTCACGGGACAGTCGCACAGCCTCTTCTCCGCTATTCGCCTCACCTACAACATCAATCTGATCAGTATCCGAAAGAAGCCGGCTGATGCCGGACCTCACCAGATCATGATCATCCACTACCAATACTCGAATCAAAGCCTGCAATCCGCTGAAAATTTTTTCTGACTATATACCAAAGGCTTCAAACAGAATACATGCGCCGCCGTTGCCAGGCGTGTTTCATTGTATTCAGTGTCATGGCCACCTCAACCACGCCATCAGCACTGTTCAGCTTCTGACTGAAGCCAAGCCGTTCGGCGAGTCGCAACATAGGCCCATTCTCAGGAAGGACAGTTCCGTATATCTGCAGAACGCCCCTTTCTTTCAGATAGCCAATGATGCGACTCATCAGATGATGCCCAAGATGCTCCCCCCGGCAATTATCATCAACGATCACCGAGAATTCGGCGGCGACGTCATCCGGGTCTACCCAAACGCGCACCACGCCGTACAGGCGATCATTACTTATCGCCACCAAAGCCATTTCGCGGTCGTAATCTATCTGCGTAAGCCGGGCCAACTCGTTATGATCAAATCGCCGACGGGCATTGAAGAACCTCAACCTCAGAGATTCAGCACTCAACCCTTCGTAAAACTGGCGCAGTAGCGGCTCGTCTTCTCCGCGAATGGGCCGGACATGGTACTGAGTGCCACGAGGACTGGAGAAACCAGCCTCCAGCTCAGTCGGATAAGGCAGAATCGCGCAGCGCATGTGGCGCCCTACCTCGGCCGCCACACCAATAACGCGATAGCGACCGACCTGCTGACGAATGGCGTTAACCTCGAGACCCGCAAGCCACGGATGATTCAGCGCCATATGCGACAACGCAACCAGCCAGCGTTCGAGGGTCAGGAGATCGCGTTCAGGATCTTCAGAGCGCTCCTGAAGTACCTCATAGAAATGCGACCTGCGGATGAGTTTCTCTGCCAGATTCGCATTCAGTGGCGGCAAAGCCACCTGACGATCTACCAGAATATCCGCGGTACTGCCGCCACCTCCGAAAAACAGGAATGGGCCAATCTCGTTGTCCCGGCCAATCCCAAATGAAAACTGCAGATTATCCAGTGCGCGATGCATAGTCTGCAGGGTATAACCAAGCACAGGACTTCCGGGGAATCGCTCGCGTATCAGGCTTTTCAGAGAATCAGCAGCCGGTCTCAGATCACCCGGCTGCTCCAGATCCCTGACAACACTGCGGATACGCTCCCTGGGGTTATTGCCATAAGCAAACGGGTAGAGATAATCCCGGTGATGAACACGGAGCACCCAGGGCCCCGGAACCTTTGATGAATCACGAACCAGTGCATCGAGAGAGCTCCGGTAAATATTATCAGCACAGGCAAAACCATAAGAGTTCAACAGGCGGTATGCTTCCTGCGGAGGTAAAAAATCTCCGGAGCTGTAATTATCCTGAAACTCCCGATCGAGCTTAGAGTGCTGAGCAGACACCGGTATTTCAATACTCTCAGGCGTTTCACGGAGCAGATCCTGTGTTCGCTGATGCTGCACCATATACATGTATGACTTGATGGCATTATCCGGGGTATCAAAGGTCGGAATCAACGCCCGGTCAAAGCCTGCCCGAGCTTCCTCGACGGAGTACTCACCCAGCCAGCTTGTCAGCACTGTTTTCTGCGTCCGCGCCGCCACTTCAATCAAAGCATCTGCGTTTTCCTTCGGATCAGAGCCCAGGCTTGGCGTGTAAACCACCAACAATGCGTCGACCTGGCGATCCGCAAGGACGGCAGATGCCACCGCACTTAACTGCTCAGGCTTAAGCTCGGGATTCAGCAGCACCGGGTTGGTTGCCTTGATGTAATCAGGGAGTATTTCTCTGAGCTTCGCCTGACAGTCGCCACTCAGGTCCGCCAGCGTCCCACGATCGTGCAGAAGGCGATCCATCGCGAGAATTGCAGGCCCACGGCCGTTAGCAATGATTGCCAGGCGCGGACCAAATCGCTCCCTGCGATTCCCCAGCACATCAACACAGTCAAAAAGTTCGTCAGTGGCATTTACCCGCAGAACCCCTGCCCGCGCGAAAATCTCATCAATCAGAAGATCCCTCCGCGCGAGCCCTTTGGGAGCATCAATGGTATTGAGGGGACTCTCAGGAAAGCGGTTATTCTTCACGGCCAGAACCAGTTTCTGACGCGAGGCCGCGCGCAGTGAACGGACCAACTCCCGCCCCGACCGTATCTCGTCAAGCTGGACCAGCATGGTCCTTACCTTCGGCTGCTGAGCGATGTAGTCAATCAGGTCAGGGAGCGTCACATCCTCACTGCGCCCCAGGGTTACCACATGAGAAAAACCGATTTTGCGACTGTAGGCCCAGTCCATCACACCGGACGCGAGGGTCCCGGACTGACCAATATACGCGACATGCCCCGGATGCACCGGCACATGGAGGAAGCTGGCATTAATATGTCGATGAGGAATGAGCAGCCCCAGACAATCCGGGCCGAGAATACGCATGCGCGTCTGCAGCACGACCTTATCCATGCGTTCGGAGCTGGGGCGGAACTGCCACGAGCGGGCACGGGCTATCCCGCCAGTCAGCACCATCGCAGCCTCCACCCCCAGTGAGTGCAGCTGCTTTATGATTTTTGGCACAGTGTCGGCGGGGGTACAGATAATCGCAAGATCAGGCGTGACTTTGAGCTGCCCCAGCCGGCTGTAGGCCTTCACGCCCTGAATACTGGCGTACCCCTTCGAGTTCACTGGCAGGATATCGCCTTCGTACCCTCCCGCAAGGAGATTGCGGAGAACCGCACCCCCTAAGCTACCTTTTCGCTCAGAGGCGCCTATGACAGCGATGGTTTCCGGATGAAAAAAACGCTCGAGCGACCGGGTGCCCATTTCAACAATTCCCCTGAGAAAGCTGGTGTTTTTAGTTGCCAGAGTTAAACTGGGCAAAAAAACGGACAGCAGCCAGTATGAGTGTCGCCTACTTCACATCAGAAGAGCACTTCTCTCATTTTACGGATGAAGAGCACCCTGAGCATGCCATGCGAATTCTCGCCATAGAGCAGGAGCTTAAAGCCCGACACCTGTGGGATCAACTGATTCATATCAAGGGAGAAGAAGCGACGATACCGGACATACTCCGTGCACACAGCAAGGGCTACGTCGATCAACTTCATCTCATACAGCCCGAACATGGTCACATCTACGTCGATGAAGACACTCAGATGTCACCGGGTTCTCTTCGCGCCGCTCTCTGGTCAGCAGGATCATGCACCTCGGCACTCGACGCACTTATGCGCAATGACTACCAACATGCATTTGTCGCAACACGCCCTCCGGGACACCATGCCGAACACAAAAAAGCGATGGGGTTCTGCTTTCTCAATAATGTAGCAATCTCTGCACTGCGCGCGGCAGACCAACACCACCTTCAGCGGATCGCTATTCTGGATTTTGATGCGCATCAGGGCAATGGAACGATCGATATCCTGGGCAACGATCATCGCTTTATGATTTGCTCCAGCTTCCAGCATCCCTTCTATCCCTACAGCCATTACCAGGAAGGCCGCTATAACAACCTTATCAATACCCCGCTGGAAGCAGGCACAGGGAGTGCAACCTTTCGCGCGGAAATTGAGTCCGCATGGCTACCCGCTGTTCGCAGCTTTGCACCCGAGTTGATTATTGTTTCCGCTGGGTTTGATGCACACAGAGATGACCCAATGGCAGAACTCTGCCTGCTGGATGACGATTACCACTGGCTGGCAGACCAGATAATCAGTCTCGCTACCCCCCGGTCAACGCCAGTCCTCAGCATCCTCGAAGGCGGCTACCATCTCGGCGCACTCGGGCGATGCGTTGCTGAATATCTGCAACCCTTTGTAAAGCACAAAGCGTAAAACTCGGTTACTCAGCGTCACACCAAGACAACGCAATGCCTGCGGAAGCAAATAGAGAGACGGGTATTCTGGTAAAACCTAACTCACCATAGGCTTCCAGATATGACAAAAAGAACTCTGACCCCGGGTATGATTCACCAGGCAGTAGCAGACCCACAAACTCTTAATCGTCTTACACGCTTCGAATGGACCATCATCACCGCGCTGGCCACCTGGAGCGGCTCTGTACTGATCGTGGCACTGAAGCATATATTCTGACCGGGGCAGCCCGACGAAACTCAGGTGCACAGAAAAGAAAAAAGCCAGCATAAATGCTGGCTTTTTTGCGAAATAAGTGGCGGAGGGATAGGGATTTGAACCCTAGATACGCTATTAACGTATGCCGGTTTTCAAGACCGGTGCTTTCAACCGCTCAGCCATCCCTCCGAACGCCGCTTATATTACTGTCTAAAATTTTGCTGTCAACTTCTTTTTTAAAATCAATTGATTAGAGAAACAACCGCAGCAACATTCCCATTTCGGCCGTCGACACATATCATAGCTTTTTTAACTGGAGTGTCTGATGGCGACCTACACCCTGCTACTGACCCATTCCCCGTTTAATGATTCGCGGCACCAGCTGGCGCAGCGTTTTGTTGAGGCTCTGCCAGAGGGAAACAGCATCCGCCAGGTGTTCCTGTACAGTGAAGCCGTCATGGTAGCCAACGGCAGCCAGCAACCTCCACAAGGACAGGAAAGCACCATTGACCGATGGCTACAACTCGCCGGGCAATTCAACTTTTCACTGCACGCCTGCATCGCCAACAGCCTGCGCAGAGGCATAACGAACAGTAGCGAACAGGCACGATACGGCTTGCCAGTAGCGACCATTGACGAACGCATTTCACTGGTTGGCCTCGGCGACATTGCTGAAGCCTACATTAACGGCGACAAGGTCCTGCAGTTCTGATGAGTAAACAGCTTCTTATAATCATCACTACGCCCCCCACACCAGATTGTGAAGCACTGGAGTTTGCACTGGCAATGGCGGCATTTGATCATGACGTGAATATTGTTTTCTGCGGCGATGGGCTTTTCTGGTTGCAGCCTGGCCAGACCGCTCGCAAACCCGGAGGAAAGAATCCTCAGAAGCTGATCAAGGCGCTGCCAATGTACGGGATTGAAAGCATCTCTGCACTGAACCCCGGCCCTATTGCGCTGCCCGACAACACGACAGAAGTCAGCCAGCCCGATATTCAGCACTGGCTGGACAACTATGATACGGTAACGTTCTGACATGGCACTTCACATCATAATGAGTCGCAGCCCGGCACTCCTCCGGGACCTGGATGCCGTCACCAGCAGCAAGGATCAGCTTCTGTTTCTGGGGGATGGCTGCTATCAGATTCACCGCTGGAGCGGCAAAGGCGAAGTGTTTGCCAGCAGCGATGATCTCAACACCCGGGGACTGACTCTCAGAGAAGGCAGTGACCACGTCACCCCCCTCAATGATCAGCAGTGGGCAACGTTAATCACATCCGCAGAAAAGACAGTGAGCTGGTAATGGCACCTCCAGAAACAGACAAAGATGGCTTCCTGCTCAATCTTGACGACTGGTCAGCCTCTGTCGCAACCGAGTTGGCTCTGACCGAAGGCATTACCCTGACCAACGCCCACTGGGAAATAATTCATGCGCTGCGCGAATTTTACTCAGAATTTGATCTGTCTCCTGCCATGCGCCCACTAACGAGATACCTGAAGCAGACTCTCGGTGCCGACAAAAGTACCAGCATCTACCTTCTCACTTTATTTCCCGGCAGTCCTGCGAAAGTCGCTGCACGCATTGCCGGCCTTCCCCGTCCGGAGAACTGCCTGTGAACAAACACCCGCTTGCTGAATATGTACGAATTCTGGCCCGGGGGAAAAACGCCAGCCGGAACATGACCCTTGATGAAGCCAGCTTCACCATGACTCATTTTCTCAGCGGAGACGCCGAACCAGAACAGATCGGAGCTGTTTTTATGCTGCTCCGGGTACTGGAAGAGAGTCCGGACGAAATCGCTGGCTTCGCGCGAGCGATCAATCATTACTGGCCGACAGCCGCCTGTGAGTATGACCTTATCTGGTCAAGCTATGCGGGCAAACGCCGCCAACCCATGTGGTGGGTACTATCCGCGCTTCTGCTACGGGAAATGGGATATCGGATACTGGTTCACGGTACACTTGCTCATACCGAAGGGCGTGTTTATGCCCATGAGGTATTCAAAGATCTGGGACTCCCCGAGGTTACCGCCGAGGAGCTGAACGCAACGACACATCCTCTTGCGTACCTTCCCTGTTCAGAAATACATCCGGTATTGCAGAAATGGCTCGGGCTTAAGAGCGTCCTTGGCGTCCGCTCACCAATCAACACGGTACTTAAAACCATATCTCCCGCAGGAGTACCTTCGGTTCAGGGGATTTTTCACCCCAACTACCGCAAGGTCCACACATCTGCCGCGCTGATGAACGGCGAGGCCTGCGCCGTGATTAAGGGAGAAGGCGGAGAGTTTGAGGTCAACCCCGAGCGTTCGTGCATTGCCGGCCTCTGCCTCAACAACGAAGAAAGTGAGCTGACCATACCGAACCGACAAAGCCATTACAGCGACAAGCCGGACTCACCCGACACCGCTCACCTGATCGCGTTCTGGCGAGATCAGCTCACATCGGAATACGCCACAGAAGCAGTATTGAACACCGCAGCACTGGCACTGCGCACTATCCGCCCGGAACTGACATACGAAAACGCCCTGGCGGAATGCACCAGGGCGTTTTCAGCGAGAGACAAAAGCCTGCTCTGATCAGACCCGGAACTGCCCGGTAACCCGCTTAAGAACAGCGGAAACCTCTGACAGGGCGCCTGCAGCCTCATCCACCTGGCGCACACTTTCCAGTGCGCCTTCCGAATGCTCACGCATAGACCCCACATCGGTCCGAATGGTATTGGCGGACGTTTCCTGCTGATCTGTCGCCTGGGCTATCTGGGAGTTCATCGCAGTAATCGACTCAACCTTCTGAGTGATCTCGCGCAGCGACTCACCCGTTCTCGCGGCATGATCAACACTACTCTGCGCCCGGTCCTTGCTGCTGCTCATGGCACTCACCGCCTGCCCCGCCGCACTCTGAAGCTGCTCAATAACTTTCTGGATTTCCTGAGTAGAATCCTGCGTCCGCGATGCGAGAGTACGGACCTCATCGGCCACAACCGCAAACCCACGCCCCTGCTCCCCGGCACGCGCTGCCTCAATAGCGGCGTTCAGAGCAAGCAGGTTGGTCTGCTCGGCTATTCCCCGGATCACATCAAGAATAGAGCCAACGTTCTCTGTATCCTGCTCAAGCTGACGAATTACATCAGAGGCGCGCTCCACCTCTGACGCCAACAGGTTAATACTCTCAACCGTATCGTTAACGATCAGTCGTCCCTGCTTGGCAGCAGAATCCGCTTCACCTGCAGCTTTCGCCGCGCTCGCTGCATTCTCTGATACAGAGCGAACGCTGGTTACCATATCCTGAACCACATCAGAAACACGCTCTGCCGCCTGCGTCTGACGGGCAGACATATCACGACTCTCACGGGTCAGCCCACTCAGCTCATCAGAGATACGCCCGAGAGGTGTGGACGAACGGACCAGCTCACCAATACTGCCATGCAGCTTTTCAACAAAGCTGTTGAATGAATCGACCACCTGACCAATCTCGTCCTCAGTGCGGCGCTGAATCCGGAGAGTCAGATCGCCGTCGCCACTGGCGATATCCCGCATAGATTTGAGAAGACTGCCCAGGGCGTACGAGATCGAATTGGTAATACTCCAGGAAACGAACATCAGGATCGCGAGGGTGCCCAATGCGATCACAACCCCCGCGGTCAGGGCCTGATCTGTGGCGACATCGGAGGCCACGACCACCTCATTAAAAGTTTCCAGCGCATAATCGTGGAAGCTCTGCATCGCCGCCTTAGACTGAGCAAGCTGCTGATTCATTTTTTCGATTTTGTCAGGCAACTGGGCGTCTATATTGCCACTGATCATATCGCTGGATATACCCGCCGCCGTGCTGAAATAGGCTTCGAACTGCGCCCGGTCTTTATCGAGACGGGCTTTCTGCTCAGGCCAGTGAGATGTCAGATCTTCGTACCCTTTGATTAACTCAGCACGTGTTCTTTTTGCAGATTCAATAAAATCAGAGTCGTTCACCACCACCGCCGACGAAAGCGACTCCTCGATTCTGGATAACCGGACGAGATTTGACCGCGCTTCCTGGACAGCAGGAAACAACTGGCTCTGTATCAGATTCAGTCGCTCCGAATTGGCGTTATTCACAACTGAATTAGAAATAAGCGTCACTATCAGACCCAGGCCAGCAATCGCTGTCAGAACTGATATCTTGGTTTTGATGGTGAGTTTATTGAGTATGCTCATGGGATAAATCTGATCCAATGCATTATTGTCAGATTTAAGCATAGAAGATACCCGGCGCTTTGCACGCCGGGCCACTTACACGGTTAACGCCAACGCAATTTTTCGTGAAGTGATACCACACTGCCGACGATCGTCAGTGTCGGCGCCTGAATATCCCGCCCTTCAACGTAGGACGGCATCGAAGACAACGTCCCCGTATGAACACGCTGATCCGGAAGTGTCCCCTTTTCAACGAGCGCGATAGGCGTATCCGCAGGCATTCCATGCGCAATCAGCTTCTCGCATATCTGCGGCAGACCGACGAGCCCCATATAAATGACCAGCGTCTGAGAGGGATGAATCAATTCATCCCATGGGAGATCACAGGTATCGTTGCGGATATGCCCAGTAACAAAACGCACGCTCTGCGCATGATCCCTATGGGTCAGTGGGATGCCAGAGTAGGCAGAACAGCCACTGGCGGCAGTGATTCCCGGGACAACCTGAAATGGCACTCCGGCGGCCGCCAGCTCTTCGATTTCCTCACCACCACGCCCGAATATAAAGGGATCTCCCCCTTTAAGGCGCAGCACACGTTTTCCTTTCAGAGCCTCATCAACCAGTAGTTGGTTGATACCCTCCTGCGGCACCGAGTGATCGCTACGGGCTTTTCCCACATAGCGTTTTTCGGCGTCGGCGGGCAGCATTGCGAGAATTTTCGGACTGACCAGTCGGTCATAAAACACGACTTCGGCCATCTGCATCAGGCGCAACGCCCTGAACGTCAGAAGGTCAGGATCGCCCGGGCCGGCACCCACCAGAAAAACCTCTCCTGCAGATACCTCCTGACCTTGCAGTAGCTGCTCAGTGATGGACTCAGCAACCTCGGGGCGTCGTGCAAGAATCTGCTCGGGCGCCTGAGAGCGCATCCAGCGACGCCAGAAACCGGTGCGCGAAGCGGAGGTTCCGGAGTCCCTCAGACGCGACCTCAGAGTTTCCATCCACGACGCCAGGCGACGGTAATCATCAGGAATAAAGGCTTCAAGCCGTTCTTTGACGTACCGGGTCAATGCTGGTGTCGCGCCACTCGTAGACACTGCTACCAGTAATGGCGAGCGATCAACCACCGCAGGAAAGATGAAGTCATTATCATCCTGAATATCCGTCCGACAGATGCTCGCACCTGCGGTCCGTGCACGCGCGGCCTGCACAGCGTTTACGCCGCTGTTTTCCGTAGCGAGAACAACATAGGCCCCGGAAGGATAGGCTTCATCGTCCGCAACACTGCGACACTGAAGGGTGACCTGCCCCGCATCCGCAAGCGCCTGAATGTCGTCGCTTACCTCGGGGCTGATGACAGTGACGTTCGCTCCAGCCTTCACCAGAGTACGTACTTTTCGTGTGGCGACAGCGCCGCCACCAACGATGACGAAGTCACAGCGTTTCGCGTTGTGAACCAGTGGTAAGTTGATCACTTACTGATAGTCTCCAGACCACCCATGTACGGACGCAGCGCTTCAGGAATGACAACCGAACCATCCTGCTGCTGGTAGTTTTCAAGCACAGCCACCAGTGTGCGACCCACCGCAAGCCCTGAGCCATTCAGTGTGTGCAACAGTTCTGGCTTGCCGGTTTCCGGGTTGCGCCAGCGAGCCTGCATACGGCGGGCCTGATAATCCCCAAACGTTGAACAGGAGGAGATCTCACGATACTTCTGCTGACCGGGCAGCCACACTTCAAGGTCGTAGGTTTTAGCCGCAGAGAAGCCCAGATCACCACCGCACAGAATGACTTTGCGGTATGGCAGGTTAAGCTTCTGCAGAATGGCCTCTGCATGCCCTGTCAGTTCTTCGAGGGTTGCTTCAGAATCCTGCGCACGGACAAACTGAACCAGCTCAACCTTGTCAAACTGGTGCTGGCGTATCATTCCTCGCGTATCACGACCGTAGCTCCCCGCTTCACTGCGGAAGCACGGTGTATGAGCCACCTTTTTCACCGGCAGTTCAACGTCATGTACGGCGTCGCGCAGCAGGTTTGTCACAGGTACTTCTGCCGTTGGGATCAGATAGAGATCTTTATCGCCCTGCGCCTGAGGGATACGGAACAGATCTTCTTCAAATTTAGGCAGCTGTCCAGTGCCCTCCAGTGCGGTACGGTTAACCAGATACGGTACGTAGGTTTCTTCGTAACCGTGTTCGGTCGTGTGCACATCGAGCATAAACTGAGTGATGGCGCGATGCAGTCGGGCAATCGAACCACTCATAACAGCAAAGCGTGAGCCGGCAACCAGAGCACCCGCATCAAAGTTGAGTCCCAGCGGCGCGCCAACATCAACGTGATCCATCGGTTCAAAATCGAAGCTTCGCGGCGTTCCCCAGGTCAGAACTTCAACGTTGTCTTCTTCGTCAGCCCCTGCCGGTACTTCCGCCACAGGAACATTAGGAATACTCAACAGAAGATCGCGGAGATCAGATTCCGCCTGCTTGGCTTGTTGTTCCGCACGCGAGATATCTGCATCCAGACCACTCATGACCTGAGCTTTGGCCTCTTCGGGTGACATCCCCTGACCGATCAGCTGACCAATCTGCTTCGATGCTTTCTTTTTCTCAGCCTGAAGCGCCTGCGCTTCAGTCATTGCCGATTTTCTGGCCTCATCCAGGCGAGAAAAACCGGCATCATCAAAGGCAAAGCCTTTCTTTGCCAAAGCTGCTTTTACTTCTTCAATATTTTCGCGAACAAATTTGATATCGAGCATCGTACTTACTTAAACCAGAGATTTTGTTAACCAGATTCCTGCCGCCGTCGCCGTCAGACAACCAGCAAGACTCGCCAGAATATAAAATGCAAATGCCTCGTAACGGGCCTCTTGCAGCAGGGTGATACTTTCCAGAGAAAAGGTGGAAAATGTAGTGAAAGCACCCAGGAAACCAATCATGGCCAACTGCTTGTGTTGATCCCCACCAAACTGATGCTCCACTAACCAGACATAGGCCACACCGATGGCGAAGGAGCCTAACAGGTTCACCGAAAGCGTGCCATAGGGGAAAGGTCTGTCCATCCACTTAAACACCGCCGTTGCCATAGAGTAACGGGCCACGGCTCCCAGAGCGCCACCGATGGCAATCCAGAGATACATCATAAATCTTCATCCTCAGCAGAACCGGAGTAACGCTGCAGTGAACTTGCTTCATTCAGGCCCCGGTAATGCTCAAGCTTTGCACCAATCTTCTGCTCAAGTCCACGTTCGGTCGGGTGATAAAAGCGTGTTCCTTTCAGTGCTTCCGGAAGATACACCTCCCCCGCTGCAAACGCTCCGGGCTCATCATGCGCGTAGCGATATTCAGCACCATAATCCAATGAGGCCATCAGTTTAGTCGGGGCGTTGCGAAGGTGTAATGGTACCTCATAGCCGGGCGTGCTCTGCACCAGTTTTCTCGCCGCTTTGTAGGCAGTGTAAACCGCATTACTTTTAGGGGCTGAGGCAAGATAGACGACCGCCTGCGCGAGGGTTAGCTCACCCTCCGGCGACCCAAGACGTTCCTGGGTTTCCCAGGCAGAGGTGCAGAGGGTAAGCGCTCTCGGATCTGCATTACCGATATCTTCACTGGCCATTCTCACGAGGCGCCGGGCAATGTACAGAGGATCACATCCACCATCCAACATACGGCAGAACCAATACAAAGCGCCGTCGGGGTCTGACCCCCGGACGGACTTGTGGAGTGCCGATATCTGGTCGTAAAACGCATCCCCACCCTTATCGAACCGGCGGAAGCTACTGACCAGAACTGCGCGGGCATCTTCTTCAGTCAGAGGGGTTCCCGAATTAAGCTGCAACGCCTGTTCGAGAAGATTGATACAGCGACGCGCATCGCCATCACTGGCACCTGCCAGCAGATGAAGCGGGCCTTCGTCCTCCTGCCTGACGCCGAGACTGTCGAGACCACGCCGTAAAACACTGAGCAGATCGTCTTCATTCAACGATCTGAGAACATACACCTGCGCTCGGGAAAGCAGCGCATTGTTGAGTTCGAACGAGGGGTTCTCTGTTGTAGCGCCAACAAAGATAAACGTGCCGTCTTCTACGTATGGCAGGAACGCATCCTGCTGCGATTTATTGAATCTGTGCACTTCATCAATAAACAGAAGTGCTTTGCGTCCTTCCGCCCGGGCCTGACGCGCTCGCTCAACCGCTTCACGAATCTCCTTTACGCCCGCCATTACCGCACTGATAGACAGAAAGACGGCATCGACATGCCCTGCGATTAATCTGGCAAGCGTTGTTTTACCAACCCCGGGAGGGCCCCAGAGAATGAGCGAATGTATTTCGCCAGCGTCGAGTGCCTTACGCAGAGGGGCATCAACACCAACAATATGCCGCTGCCCGACGTATTCATTGAGACTGGCCGGGCGCAATCGAGAGGCGAGAGGCTCGTACGGGCTCTTTGTAGAAAACAGATCAGAGTGCATGACGCCCGTCGATGACATCCACCCCTTCAGGGAGATCAAACCAGAACGCCTGCGGATCAAGGTCTGTATTCAGTTGCAGATCCGTAAAACGGATTTCCGTAACCTGCCCGGCAGCATCGAAGATTCGCATCATAGTTAACCGACTTTTTTCATAGTCGAACTCGAGCGCTTCAAACAACTGACTGGAGTCTCTGGGGGTCAGTGTAAAGCGGGTCAGTCCCTGCTGTTCAGCCATCGCCACCGTGTAATTAGCACCGATCTCTGACGTGTTACCACTGAGAAGCAGGGCCGGGGTATCCTGCAGCTTCTGCTCAAGCTCCCGGATAGTGACCTGCTCGAGATCCATATCGTAAATCCACACCAGCTCACCATCAGAGACGACCAGTTGCTCGTATGGCGGTTGAGTTTCCCAGCGCATTTTTCCGGGGCGAGCCACCGTCAACAAGCCACTGATTGACTGCAGCACACTGCCCGACTGATCCACCGTCACCTGCTCGAAATGGGTTTCCATAGAGGAAACGCTGTCGAGCCGCTTGATAAAGGCGTTAAGCGCATCGTCCGCCAGTGCAGAAAACGATACGAACCAGAAAGAAAACACCAGAGTGAAAAACTTCATCAACTTCCCTTAATTACAAAACATCAGTTCATACCCGGGGGTGGTCCTGCGAGCACCTCACGGCTGCCATTATGTGATGGCGGTGATACCACTCCCGCCGACTCCATGGTTTCGACCAGTCGGGCGGCACGGTTATAGCCAATTCTTAACTTACGCTGCACGGACGATATCGAACACTTTCCGGATTCGGTAACAAAAGCAACGGCCTGGTCATACAGGTCATCCTGCTCACCATCCACATCACCACCGCCGCCCCCCGGAGCGGCCCCATCTTCGCCCAGCTGTGTGATCTCTTCGAGATAGTTAGGTTCACCGCGGAGTTTCCATTCAGCAACCACCCGGTGAACTTCATCGTCGTCGACAAATGCGCCATGCACCCGTTCAGGAAGCGCGAGGCCGGGCGGCATATAGAGCATGTCACCATGCCCCAACAGCTGTTCGGCCCCCCCCTGATCGAGAATGGTGCGGGAATCTATCTTGGATGACACCTGAAAAGCGATACGGGTTGGCACGTTTGCCTTAATAAGCCCCGTGATAACGTCCACCGACGGGCGCTGCGTCGCCAGCACCATATGAATACCCGCTGCCCGGGCCTTTTGAGCGATCCGGGCAATCAGTTCTTCAACTTTTTTGCCGACCATCATCATCATGTCGGCAAATTCGTCGATGACGATCACGATATACGGAAGAGGCTCAAGGATCGGAGGCGTAGTTTCAAAAGACTGGTCGATCTGCCAGGTAGGATCCACAATGGGCTGGCCCGCATCGAGTGCATCCTTCACCTTTTTGTTGAATCCCGCGATATTCCTCACACCCATGGCCGCCATCAACTGGTAACGACGTTCCATCTCTGCGACAGACCAGCGCAAGCCACTGGCAGCCTCTTTCATATCGGTGATGACCGGCGTCAGCAGGTGGGGAATCCCCTCATACACAGAGAGCTCGAGCATTTTAGGGTCAACAAGAATCAGGCGAAGCTCTTCTGGTGTGCTTTTGAACAACAGAGAAAGAAGCATGGCGTTCACGCCAACAGACTTACCCGAGCCCGTAGTACCCGCAACGAGCAGGTGCGGCATTTTCGCAAGATCGGTAATCACCGGATTGCCGGCAATATCATGCCCGAGCGCCAGAGTCAGTGGCGACTTGCTGCGATCATAATCCTCTGACGAAAGGACCTCTGAGAGGGAAACTACCGCCCGGTCTTCGTTCGGTACCTCAATACCCATCACAGACTTGCCTGGGATGACCTCAACAACACGAACGCTTACCATCGCCATGGAGCGGGCCAGATCTTTCGCCAGATTCGAAATCTTACTGGCCTTGACCCCGGGAGCTGGCTGAATTTCAAACCGCGTAATCACGGGACCTGGTGCAACCGCAGTCACTTCAATTTTGACGCCAAAATCAGCGAGCTTCTGAACCAGCAGATGGGAAAGCTCACGCAGCCTCTCAGGCGAGAAGCCGCCTTTGTTTTCTGATTTAGGTGAATCGAGCAGCGCGATTGAAGGTAACGGGGTGTCCGCCTTAAACAGAGTTCCCTGCAGATCCCGCTTGGCACGATCACTGGGCTTACTTTCACGTTTTTCCAGCGGTTCAATTCGCAGTTCTTTCTCTTCAGCCTGCGGTTGTACTTTCGCTACTGGTGTATTTACCGGTTTTGCAGGAGCCGGAGCGTCTTCCCAAGGAAGGATCTCATCATCGTCATCCGCTGAAAAACCCGAGATAGGAATAAGTTCGTCGTCATCCACAGGTGCAGACGCTACAGGCGCTGCGACACCTGCATCAGGAGCATCCGCCGTCAATTGTTGCTTACCGGCCTGCTTGCGCTCATGTTTACGATCCGGCGCAACGGAGCGGAGCCGGGACTTGAGGCCAGCCAGTAAACCCGAGGATTCTTTTTCCTCTGGTGCATCATCCTCAGGAGTCCCCTTTTTACTGGTAACGGCACGCCCAACGTCAGCAGGCGCAGGTTGGTTTGCTTTGGCGCGCGCATGAGCATGGCCTTCCACATTGCGCTCCTGACTGACAGCCCCCTCTCGCTGCCCCCCTGTTGCCTGACGACGATCAGCCAGCCAGGATGCAGCAGAGAATAGTCGTCCACCCAGTTTTTCGAAAAAGAGGAGCCATGAAAACTCAAGAAACAGGACCAGGCCTGCCGCCAACCCAATAACGTATATTGCGGATGTCCCGACAAAGCCAAACAAGGGGGTCAGAAGGTCTGAGAATACGCCACCGAGTATACCCCCAGCGCCGGCGGGCAATTGCTCTCCACTCCAGATGCTGAAGTCTGCCAATCCACACGAGGCAGTCAGTGTGAGCAGAAGCCCTGACAGCCGCTGCAGCCAGACGCGCCCGCTGACTGATGGTGCTTTTCTGAACAGCATCCACATTTTTGCGAGAATCAGCGCAGGAAGGGCAAACGCGAGATAGCCAAGACTATGCAACAGAAAATCGGCCAGATACGCGCCGACCTTCCCTGCCGAATTGCCGGCAGCACCTTGACCGATGACCGACCAGGAAACGTCGGCAGGGTCATACGTAAAGAGCGCAACAAACAACAGAAGGCACCCCAACGTCAGGAGCAGAAACAGGATATCGTGTTTCTTGTGCCACTGCGGGGTTTGGCCTGTGTGCTGAGGTGAGTCCTTTGACAAAATACCTTCCTGAATTCAATAACTTCGGCGATTCAGTCTAACATGCTCGCGCACTGAGACTGCAGGATAAAAAAAGCATCTGCCATGCTACCGCATATCGCATTAACCGCAACGAAAAGGTATCGTTGCAAAAGATAGCCTGGGGTTAGTAACTGAATGATAGATTGGTTAAACGAGTACGAAGTTCCGGACTTCCCCCCGACTAACAAGGCGTTGTCGGATCCTCAGGGACTTCTGGCTGCCGGGGGATTGATCTCACCACTCTGGCTGGATACCGCGTACCGACGTGGGATATTTCCATGGAATGACCCCGAAGAAGCCAGACTGTGGTGGACCCCGACGCCACGCGCGGTTATTACCCCGGATTCTTTTCACATCCCGCGCAAGATCGCCAAAGAACTCCGGAAATCCCGGATGAGAGTAACGAGCAACCTCGCATTCGAACGAGTCATGACTGGCTGCACTGAACCGCGCGATGGTCAGAACGGTACCTGGATCGACAGCGAAATTACAGCCGTATACCCCACCCTTCAGCACAGTGGCAGAGCACTCAGCATCGAATGCTGGGCGTCCGACGGCACATTGGCTGGTGGCTTCTATGGACTGATCATTGGTCGCGCCCTGTTTGGCGAATCCATGTTCTCGGCCCAGAGCGGCGCATCAAAAATAGCATTCGCTGCAGCAGTCCCTGTGTTGTTTGAGTGCGGCATTACACTGATTGATTGCCAGATGAGAACAGAGCATCTGGCGCGGTTCGGCCTGATCGACCTGCCCCGGGATGAATTTGAAGCAAGACTTGCGCGTGCAGTAAACTCTGAAGAAATACGCCCCGTCCCCGGAGTTATTAAGTGAAAACACTGGTGCTGTTCAGCCCATCAGAGTTATCCCCCTGCAGTTACCTGCCAGATCGTCAAAGTCGCAGCCAGTATGTTGACCCACGACTCTGGCTGGTACCAGAAGAGCTGAACACTCTGAACCGGATGGGCTTCCGGCGCAGTGGGCGTCTGGTCTATCGGCCACAATGCCCGGGCTGTATGGAGTGCATTCCCGTTCGCCTTTACACAAAGGCATTTCGCCCGGGGCGAACCACCCGCAGGCTGTTAAAACGCGCCTCCAGCTGGCAGCTCTCCGTCACCCCTGCAGACTTCAGCGCAGAGCATTACAGCTTATACGAGCGCTACATATCGCTCAGACACTCCGACGGAGATATGTTTCCTCCGACAGAAAAGACGTTCAGAGAGTTTTTAACCGAAGACTTCGGCACCACCCGATTTCTTAACGCACATCATCAGGGCAGACTTATTGGTACTCTCGTGTTTGACACCTTCGATGATGGGTTGTCGTCGGTGTACTGTTTTTACGATCCGGACTACGAACAATATTCTGTCGGCACCCTGTTAATCACCCACCTCACGCACCTGGCGAGCGCGCTCAACCTCCCGTTCAACTACCTCGGTTTCTGGGTAAAAGGATGCCGTAAAATGGAATATAAAACGCGATTTTCGCCACTGGAGTGGTTCCGCGACGGCGTCTGGCAGCCAATAAACCCGGAATGACCTTTGCTATAGGCGTCTTTTTAGTGCAGAATGCGCGCGCGTTGAACAAGTTTCAGACAGGTGACGAATGGCAAAAGATGATCACATTGAAATGGAAGGCGAAGTCATCGACACGCTTCCAAACACAATGTTCCGGGTAAAATTAGAGAACGGCCACGTGGTGACCGCTCATATTTCAGGCAAAATGCGTAAGAACTACATCCGTATTCTGACTGGAGACAAGGTGAAGGTTGAGCTCACTCCATACGATCTGAGCAAAGGACGCATCACCTACCGCGCCCGTTAATCTTCGAGCCAAAGGTGGATGGTGCCGGTTACGCCGGCACCGCCTCTGGCACTTCGAGCGCAAGCTCGCCCTCAGTAACAACCACATCCACATCACCGCCCTTCGACAGATCTCCAAACAGAATTTTCTCTGCCAGTGGTTTCTTGATCTTATCCTGAACGAGACGCGCCATTGGACGTGCACCCATTTTCTCATCGTAACCGTGCTCAGCCAGCCAGGAACGGGCTTCCTCAGTAACGTTCAGCAGCACACCCTTGTCATCAAGCTGCCCCTGAAGTTCCGCCAGGAACTTATCGACAACATGCATGATAGTGTCGCGCTGCAGGGCGCCGAACTGAATAACAGCGTCCAGACGGTTACGGAACTCTGGGGTAAACAACCGCTTCAGCTCCTCAGCACCATCACTTGAGTGATCCTGCTGCGTAAAGCCAATGCTCGCGCGGGTCATCACCGAGGCCCCGGCATTGGTTGTCATAATCAGAATCACATTACGGAAGTCCGTTTTGCGTCCGTTGTTATCCGTCAGCGTGCCGTGATCCATGACCTGCAACAGAATATTGAAGACTTCCGGATGCGCTTTCTCGATCTCATCAAGCAGAAGCACACAATGCGGGGTCTTGTTCACTGCCTCGGTCAGCAGACCACCCTGGTCATAGCCAACATACCCCGGAGGCGCACCAATGAGGCGCGACACGGTATGGCGTTCCATGTACTCAGACATATCAAAACGCACCAGCTCCATACCCATCACAGACGCGAGCTGACGGGTAACCTCCGTTTTGCCCACCCCGGTCGGTCCAGCAAACAGGAACGAGCCGATTGGCTTCTGCGGGTTACTGAGGCCAGCGCGGGACATCTTGATAGCAGTTGAGAGCGTCTGAATTGCCTCATTCTGGCCAAAGACAACCATGCCGAGCTTATCTTCAAGACCAAACAGCAACTCTTTGTCTGATGCAGAGACAGATTTAGGTGGAATACGGGCAATCGCCGCAACCACTTCCTCAATCTCGGTCACCCCAATCGTCTTTTTACGACGACTTGGCGGAACCATCTGCTGCAGAGCACCCACCTCATCAATCACGTCGATTGCCTTATCTGGCATATTGCGATCATTAATGTAGCGTTCAGCCAACTCAGCGGCTGCCTTGAGCGCCTTGTCGGTATAACGGACGTTGTGGTGTTCCTCAAAGCGGGGCTTCAGACCCTTGAGAATTTTGTAAGTATCCTCAACTGACGGTTCAGCCACATCAATTTTCTGGAAGCGACGCGTAAGCGCACTGTCTTTCTCGAAAATGCCACGGAATTCTGTAAAGGTCGTTGAGCCAACACAGCGAATTTCGCCCGAACTGAGCAAGGGTTTAAGCAGATTACTGGCGTCCATCACCCCACCTGACGCCGCACCAGCACCAATAATGGTGTGAATTTCGTCAATAAAGAGAATGCCATGCGGTTGGCGCTTCAACTCCGCAAGCAAAGCCTTAAAGCGCTTCTCAAAATCACCCCGGTATTTGGTACCCGCAAGCAGTGCACCCATGTCCAGGCTATATACGACCGCATCTGAAATCACATCCGGCACATCACCATCAATGATTCGCTTGGCGAGGCCCTCGACGATGGCGGTTTTACCCACCCCTGAGTCACCAACCAGCAGCGGGTTGTTCTTACGTCGACGTGCCAGAATCTGTACCAGCCGGCCAACTTCAAAATCCCGTCCGATGAGAGGGTCAATTTTCCCATCCCGGGCCAGCTTATTCAGGTTAGTCGCATAGCCTTCAAGCGCAGACTTAGAGCCGCTCTCGGCTTCTTCATCCATCGATTCTGACATCTGGTCGCTACCCTCTTCCGGGCCAGCGACTTTGGAAATTCCGTGAGAGATGTAGTTAACAACATCGATGCGGGCAATGTTCTGCTGTTTCAGGAAATAGACCGCCTGGCTCTCCTGCTCGCTGAAAATGGCCACCAGGACGTTGGCGCCTGTCACTTCGCTTTTGCCGGAGGACTGTACGTGGAACACCGCCCTCTGGAGTACGCGCTGAAAGCCAAGTGTTGGTTGAGTTTCCCGGTCGGCATCAGCTTCCGGAATCAATGGCGTTGTAGCATCTACGAACTCGTCGAGTTCTTTACGCAGTCTGAGCATGTCGGCACCGCAGGCCTGCAATACCGCTGACGCTGCTTCATTGTCCAGCAGTGCCAATAGCAGGTGTTCCACGGTCATAAACTCATGACGCTTGGTACGAGCCTCCTTAAACGCATCGTTCAGGGTTTGCTCGAGTTCTTTATTCAGCATAACGCCTCCTGGTTATCAGTCTTCTGCCGGGGCGATTTCACACATCAACGGATGCTGACAGTCCCTGGAGTATTGATTCACTATCGCCGCTTTAGTTTCCGCAATATCTTTTGTATAGATTGCGCAGACCGCACTGCCTTTAGTGTGAACTGTCAACATTATCTGCGTTGCCTGTTCAGAGGTTTTGTCGAAAAACTTCTGCAAAACCTCAACCACGAACTCCATCGGTGTGTAATCGTCATTCATCATCACAACGCTGTACATTGAAGGCCGTTTCAGTTCCGGCAGAGACTCCTGAACGGCTGTATTCCCGTCTTCGTCGTGATGAGTGTCTTCACTACTTAATGTTAGTTGAGATTTGAACATGTTGCGCCTGAAGGAGTATGAGTTTGCAAAATTAGTCACATGATAACGCCCCTGCCTTCGTATAACCAATAAGTCGTATATGAGAGGCTTGACTGCCGAAAAGCCTGGGCGTAGTGTGGGTTTTCAGCCAGGATGGCGGGAGCCAAGAATTTCGCCATCGTTCATCGGGCTCTGTTAGGGAGGTGACTATGAAAACAGGGAAAGTGAAATGGTTTAACAACGCAAAGGGGTATGGCTTTATTCTCGCCGATGACACGGCAGAAGACCTGTTTGCACACTACTCAATGATCGAAATGGACGGTTACCGGACGCTCAAGGCCGGACAGACAGTTCAGTTTGACGTGAAACCCAGCGATAAGGGGCTCCACGCCATCAACATCAGATCCGTTGATGAACCGGTGCAGCAGACCTCTCGCAGCTCAGAGCTTGAAACAGCCTGAAGCGCCCATAAAAAAACCGCCACAAGGCGGTTTTTTTATTCAGAATTACTCTGACGCCCAAATCAGGCGATCAAAGCATTCAGTGTTTTGCTTGGTCGCATCGCTGCCCCAGCAAGTGCAGGATCCGGGCGGTAGTAACCACCAATATCGACCGCATGCTTCTGGACAGCTTCCAGCTCGGCCAGAATAGTCTTCTCATTGTCAGCCAAAGCCTTAGCCAGCGGCGCATACTGCTCAGCCAGCTCAGCATCTGTTGACTGTGCGGCCAGCGCCTCAGCCCAGTACATGGCAAGATAGAAATGACTGCCACGGTTATCCAGATGACCGACTTCACGCCCCGGCGACTTCTGTTCTTCAAGAATCTTACCGGTTGCAACATCCAGAGTGTCCGCCAGTACGGCCGCCTTCGGATTGTTATTGACTTCGCTCAGGTGCTCCAGCGACGCAGACAGCGCCATAAACTCGCCGAGAGAATCCCAACGCAGGAAGTTTTCCTCCAGGAACTGCTGAACGTGCTTAGGCGCGGAACCGCCAGCACCGGTTTCGAACAGACCACCACCACTCATCAGAGGTACAATCGAAAGCATCTTGGCACTGGTGCCCAGCTCAAGAATCGGGAAAAGGTCTGTCAGATAATCGCGCAGCACGTTACCCGTCACAGAAATGGTGTCCTGACCGTCCTTCATGCGCGCCAGAGTCACTCGCGTCGCTTCTTCAGGTGCCAGAATGCGGATGTCGAGTCCTTCAGTGTTTTCTTCTGCCAGGTAGCTGTTTACCTTACGGATCAGCTCAGCATCATGCGCACGCTTCTCATCGAGCCAGAAAATCGCTGGCGTTGAGGTCGCGCGGGCACGGGTAACAGCAAGACGAACCCAATCCCGGATCGGTGCATCTTTCGCCTGACACATACGCCAGATATCACCCTTGCTTACCTTGTGCTCAATCAGGACTTCGCCCTTCTCGCTCACAACGCGGACCGTCCCTTCACCCGGAATCTGGAATGTTTTGTTGTGCGAGCCGTATTCCTCGGCTTTCTGGGCCATCAGTCCCACGTTAGGAACTGTACCCATAGTGCGCGGATCAAAGGCGCCGTGCTCTTTACAGAAACTGATGGTCTCCTGGTAAACACCGGCGTAGCAACGATCAGGAATAACAGCGATCGTGTCATGCAGCTTACCATCAGCGCCCCACATCTGACCGGATGAACGGATCATCGCTGGCATGGAAGCATCAACAATCACGTCGTTTGGCACGTGCAGGTTGGTGATACCCTTGTCAGAGTTAACCATCGCAATTGCTGGTCGGTCTGCGTAACAGGCGGCGATATCAGCCTCAATGGCCTCACGCTCAGCATCAGAAAGTTTTGCAATCTTGGCATAGACATCACCAAGACCATTGTTTACATCAACACCCAGGCGCTCAAATGTCTCTGCGTACTTTTCAAACACCGGTGCGAAAAACACAGAAACAACATGACCGAAAATAATCGGATCCGATACTTTCATCATGGTCGCTTTAAGATGAACCGAGAACAGTACACCTTTGTCCTTCGCTTCCTGAATCGCCTTAGCAAGGAACTCCCGCAGTGCGGCAGCTTCCATCACGGATGCATCAACGACTTCACCTGCCAGTAGCTTGAGGCCTTCTTTCAGAGGAGTAACGTTACCTTCGGTGTCGGTAAACTCGATATCGACAATATCTTCCGATGCCAGAGTGAGAGACTTCTCGCTTCCGTAAAAGTCCCCCTGGTCCATGTGCGCAACTGCGCTACGGGAATCGGCACTCCATTCACCCATGCTGTGCGGGTTCTTGCGGGCATATTCTTTTACAGATGCAGGAGCACGACGGTCAGAGTTACCCTCGCGCAGCACAGGGTTTACCGCACTGCCTTTAATTCGGTCATAACGCGCCTGAACATCGCGATCTTCGTCTGTCGCCGGATTGGTAGGATACACAGGAACATCGAAACCTTTGGAGCGAAGCTCTTTGATCGCTTCACGCAGCTGCGGCAGCGAGGCGCTGATGTTTGGCAGCTTAATGATGTTAGCTTCAGGGCGGGCAGCAAGCTCGCCCAGCTCAGCAAGCGCGTCAGGAATACGTTGATGTTCTTCCAGGAATTCAGGGAAGTTGGCCAGAATCCGGCCGGACAATGAAATATCGCGGGTTTCAACCTCTACACCAGCACTGCGGGTAAATGCCTGAATGATCGGCAGCAGTGAGTAGGTCGCCAGAGCCGGTGCTTCATCGGTCTCGGTGTAAATGATTTTGGAATCAATCGTAGACATTTTGTCTCCTGTCGCTTCATGCTATTGCTGTGTCGCTTGGGTCGGGGGCGTGAGGCTTTTGGCCAATCACCGGGTCCGACACCGGTACCTGTGCACACTGTCTGTAAACAGTGCACAATGTTACCGACGTTCAGTCGCGCCTTTTTGAATGGGCGCTAATTTGTAGTTTTTCTACAAAAATTGCAAGCTAGACAAAAGAATAAGTAGTTTTCTTACAGGAATATGGCAAACCTCATCCTGCTCAACAAACCCTTTAATGTCCTCTGTCAGTTCACCGACAACGAGGGACGTGACACGCTTGCTAACTATGTTACTACGCCTGGCTTTTATCCCGCCGGGCGCCTCGACTACGACTCGGAAGGCTTGTTGTTGCTGACCGATTCAGGCGAGCTTCAGACAAGGATAGCTGATCCTCAACATAAGATGGTCAAGACTTACTGGGTACAGGTAGAAGGATGCCCCTCCGAGGATGCACTGCGCCAGCTTACGAACGGTGTCGTACTGAAAGACGGCCCGACCAGACCCGCCAAAGTTGCCATTATCGGACAGCCCGAGGTCTGGGAGCGCCATCCTCCGATACGCCAGCGCAAAAACGATGTAACGACATGGCTCGAAATCAGTATCAGTGAGGGGCGTAACCGACAGGTCCGCAGAATGACTGCACACATCGGACACCCAACATTGCGACTTATCCGAGCTGCAATAGGTAACTGGAAAATAAGCGATGTCCCGCAGCCCGGCGACCTCGTTCAGCTTTCAGTCAACCTTCCCGCGTCCACCCCAAAGTCCAGTCGTGGCCGCAGACCTCCTCACTCGCATAAACGCAAACCCCGGGGAAGCGCACACAGGCGGCGCTGATTTGAGTCGGTATAAGCACTTCGGGTAAACTGCGCACCAATTTCAGGCAGGCTTATTTATGACCGAACGTTGGACTCCACATGCGACTGTTGCCACCATCGTTTTCCAGAACGGGAAGTTTCTGATGGTTGAAGAACTGAGCGACGGCAACCCCGTGTTCAACCAGCCTGCTGGTCATATAGAAGCAGGCGAAACCGTCGAGCAGGCTGCCGTCAGAGAGACCCTTGAAGAAACCGGCTGGGAAGTCAGACCGACCGGCGTCCTGGGGCTCTATACGTATACCGCGCCATCGAACGGTATCACTTATCACCGCTATTGCCTGGTTGCGGAGCCGATAAGGCACCGCCCAGATGCGCCACTGGATGAAGGCATTATCGGCCCGGCATGGATGTCTATCGAAGAGTTGCAAGCCTGCAACCGACTGCGAAGCGCGATGGTTCTCACTTGCGCACAAGACTTTCTCAGCAAGCAACATTATCCGCTTGAGCTGATAACCGAGCATCCCTAAATGAAAGACCCAGCAAACACCAAAGTAATCGTCGGCATGTCCGGCGGTGTCGATTCTTCAGTATCTGCGTATCTGCTGATGCAGCAGGGGTATCAGGTTGAAGGCCTGTTTATGAAGAACTGGGACGAAGACGACGGCACAGAATACTGTACCGCCAAAGAGGATCTGGCTGACGCCCAGCAGGTCTGCGACACCCTGGGAATCCACCTGCACCAGGCAAACTTTGCTGCAGAGTACTGGGATAACGTCTTCGAGCACTTTCTGGAAGAGTATAAGGCCGGCCGCACGCCCAACCCGGATATCCTGTGTAACCGGGAGATTAAGTTCAAGGCCTTCCTGGAATACGCAAAGATCCTCGGAGCCGACCTGATCGCCACCGGGCATTATGTCCGCCGTGGCGAGCGGGAAGGCAAAACAGTGCTGCTCAAGGGTCTGGACGCAAACAAGGATCAGAGCTACTTCCTACACGCCGTGGGCAGCGATGAAATTGCGATGACTCTCTTTCCGGTCGGTGAGCTGGAAAAACCGGAGGTCCGCCGCATCGCAGAAGCCAACAATCTGGTGACAGCCGACAAAAAAGATTCAACCGGAATCTGCTTTATCGGCGAGCGTCGCTTTAAAGACTTCCTCCAGCAGTATCTGCCCGCGCAGCCCGGAAGGATTGAAACCCCGGAAGGCGTGGATATCGGCGAGCACAGCGGCCTTATGTACCACACCCTTGGGCAGCGGCAGGGGTTAGGCATCGGCGGCCTGAAAGATTATCCGGACGCGCCGTGGTTCGTTGCAGATAAAGACCTGGAAAGGAATGTATTGATTGCCGTTCAGGGCAAGAACCACCCTCTCCTGTTCCGGGACTGGCTGACCACCTCTCAGGTGTTCTGGGTTAACGAAGAGCCTGAACTGCCCTTGAAAGCAAAAGCCAAAGTCAGATACCGCCAGGACGACCAGGCGTGCACCATTGAAAAAAGCGGGGACGGATACCGGGTGGTATTCGACAATCCGCAAAGAGCAGTCACTCCGGGACAGTCCGTTGTTTTTTACAGCGATGACCTGTGCCTGGGCGGCGGCGTGATCGAAACAACAGGTAATAACAAATGAGACCACGCGCAGAACAGCAGGCCATCGCATTAGCGGCCCTGTTTCAGGCAGCCACGCTCGTTGAAGAGCTGGCACGCACAGGCGAGTTACGCCAGGAAATGAGCACCCCCCTTATCAAGAGTCTGTTTGAGCAGGACCCGTCCTCCTTTGATGACATCTACGGCCCTCCTGCAGACAATCTGCGACTGGGACTCGAGCAGCTGCTGCTGGCCTGCCACCGCACCCCACGTGGCATTAACCCGGACGTTACCCGTTATGCACTGAGCCTCCTTCACCTTGAGCGCAAGCTGCAACGCTCGCCGGGGATGATGGATGCCCTTGGCACTGGCATCAATCAGGCCTCGCGCCAGGCGATGCATTTCTCAGAGAATCATGAAAATACCCTGGCTGCGCTCGCCGATCTGTATAAACAGACCCTGAGCCAGCTAAGCTTCCGCATCCGCGTGACCGGCAATCCTACCCATCTGCAGAGCAATAAGACCGCAGACAAAGTCAGGACCCTGCTGCTGGCTGGCATCCGCGCAGCAATACTCTGGCGTCAGGTCGGCGGACGACGGTGGCAATTGCTGATCAGCCGTAAACGCTATGGACAGGTCTGCGACCACCTGCTGAGCCAGCGCTGATCTATGAAGACAATCAACCGCACCTTCTCGACCGCCCCCATGATGGACTGGAGCGACCGCCACTGCCGCTATTTCTGGCGACAGCTGACGCGCGACAGCCTTCTATACACAGAGATGGTCACCACCGGCGCCCTGATCCACGGTGATCGCGAGCGATTCCTCGCTTATCACGACGCAGAACACCCGATAGCCCTGCAACTGGGGGGAAGCAACCCTGACGAGCTGGCGCAGTGCGCAAAATTTGCCGAAGAGTGGCACTACGACGAGGTAAATCTGAACGTCGGCTGCCCCAGCGACCGGGTACAGAACAATATGATCGGCGCCTGTCTGATGGCGCACCCTCAACTGGTCGCTGACTGCGTCAAGGCCATGCAGGATGCGACCTCGCTCGATGTCACGGTAAAACACCGGATTGGAATCGACGATCAGGACAGCTACGAAGAAATGCGCGATTTCGTTGGGACCGTCGCCGATACTGGCTGCAAAACGTTTATTGTGCACGCCCGCAAAGCGATACTTTCGGGGCTTTCCCCGAAGGAAAACCGCGAAATTCCCCCACTTCGCTACGAGGATGTATTCCGCCTTAAGCGCGAGTTCCCCGGGTTGGAAATCATCATTAATGGAGGCATCACCACGCATGATCAGATTGCAGAACTGCTCACACAGGTCGACGGTGTCATGCTGGGACGCGAGGCCTACCACAACCCCAGCATACTGATGGAAGCTGACCAGCGTTACTTCTCCAGTGACGCTCCCATTACTGGTAAGGGAGACGCCATCCGGTCACTCTACCCGTACATTGAAACCCTCCTGGCAGAGGGTGCACCACTGCATTACGTCAGCCGTCACACACTGGGACTGTTTAATGGGGAAAGGGGCTCGCGCCTGTATCGCCGCCATCTGAGTGAAAATGCGTACAAGCGCGAATCGGGGACTGAGGTGATGGAGCAGGCCCTGGCTTACGTGGGGTACTGATCACCCCACGATGATTACATCGGCTGAGTGTTGGCGTACTTAGTTTCGGCCTCAGCCAGACTTCCCAGATTAGAGACATGGCTGTAGCCCAGGGACTCCAGAGCTGCCTTTGCTTTTCCTGCACGATTCCCCGAACGACAATAGAGATAAATCGGCGTCGATTTGTCTGCCACAATCGCCGGTACCTTATCGCCAACTTCACCGTGCGGAATGTTCAGGGCCCCTTCGACGTGACCTCCTGAAAACTCCTGGGCGGTCCGCACATCGATCCAGACCGGTTCTGCGGCATAAACAACTGCCGCAAAAGCCCACAGCAGAATTGCAGTAATCGCTTTCATTATTTTCTCCAACTATTTGTTGTGTATGAAAATTTAAATGCCGGAGAGCCACGACTGTCAATTGACCTTAATACCGACATGCGAGACTCTAACATAGTAGAGATTCATGATATATCTGAACTGGAATATAGCAATGAGCAAACTGGAAGCACTCCGGAAAATGACGATTGTTGTCGCAGATACCGGAGACATTGAGGCGATACGCGCCCACAAGCCCGTTGACGCAACGACGAACCCCTCTCTCATACTCAAGGCAGCGTCACTGGAATCCAGCAGACCTTTGCTGGAAAAGGCCGCAGAGTGGGCACGCTCTGCAGACAATGGCGATGACCTCATCACCAACGCCTGTGACTATCTGGCAGTAAGCATCGGGCGGGAAATTCTGCAGATCATTCCCGGGCTGATCTCAACTGAAGTCGACGCCCGGCTCTCCTTTGATACGCAGGCGACGATCAGCAAAGCAAAGAAAATCATTGCCATGTATGAAGACGCTGGTGTCAGTCGTGACCGTGTTCTTATTAAGATCGCCTCCACCTGGGAAGGCATTCAAGCAGCACGGATGCTCGAGCAGGAAGGCATCCATTGTAACCTGACACTGCTGTTTAATTTCCATCAGGCCGTCGCCTGTGCAGAAGCCGGGGCAACCCTGATTTCCCCTTTTGTTGGGCGCATTCTCGATTGGTACAAAGCCAACCAGCCGGGTGAAGACTTCACCGGCGCGAACGATCCGGGCGTGCAGTCGGTCAGCCGCATATACAACTACTACAAGACCTATGGTTACAAAACCGTGGTCATGGGCGCCAGTTTCCGCAGCACGGATGAGGTTGAGCACCTTGCTGGTTGCGATAAGCTCACCATCAGCCCTGACATCCTTGCAAAGCTTGACAGTGATGCAGCGGAACTTCCGCAGCGATTGGCAGCCTCAGAAGCTCATACCAATGACGAACGGATTACTGTGAACGAAGCAAGCTTCCGCTGGGCAATGAATGAAGATCCGATGGCTACCGAAAAACTGGCCGACGGTATACGTCGGTTTGCGGCTGACCAGCGCCTGCTCGAACAACAGCTCGGAGAGCTGCTTTGATCCGTCAGTTTCTCGAACGCTTGATGGCGCCCGCAGAGGCGCCCCGCCCGGCGCCTGACGTTAATCTGGCAGCCGCGGTGTTGCTGATCGAGGTGATGAAATCAGATCACGACATTGCTCCGGTTGAGCAGGAAGCGCTCAGCAGCGCTATTACTGAACTTACCGGAATGACAACTACCGAGGCTGCCGGGCTCGTGGCTGATGCAATGACGCAATCTGCCGCTGCGAACGACCTGTTCCGCTTTACTGAAGCGATACACGCAAGCTGGAGCGACAAAGAAAAGTCTCAGTTACTGATCTCGCTCTGGCGGGTTGCATACGCTGATAACAACCTTGATAAATACGAAGAGCATCTGATCCGCCGCATCTCAGACCTGCTCTACGTTCCGCACAGTGAGTTTATCCGTACGAAGCTGATTGCCCGTGATCAGTGAGCTTAAGCACACTTACGAAGCTCTGAAGGGCTCGTTACAGGCCCTCTGCAATCACCTGAACGCCGAACAACCTGCACATCACATCCCGCTCACAGACAGCGAGGCGTCGTTGGCAACACCATTGCAATGGAGCTGTGAGCTACTGAGCGATCTGACGTACCAGTCTGGGGCTGATGGGCGCCTGACCCGAAGCCGTCACGGGATCATCATTGCGACACCGCGGACACAATCTATGGTGCAATATGTAAACGCCCAGAAAGATGCCTTTGCGCATCAGGTCAGACAGATCAGACTCGAATCCGAGCAACTCTGGAAAGAAGCCAGCAGTGAGCTGGCCGCTCAGCCCCTGCCTTTCAGACAAGGCCTGTCGCAGTCGGGGCTGAATCGCCTGCACCTGAAACAATGCACACGAAAGATTCCACTCCTTGCGGAAAAGCCCGTAAAGGTTGGATTTTCATGGTATAGCCACGGGCGCAGTATTACGCGCATCAGCCATCAGGATGCGGAGCGCCTGCTTCTTGAGCTGGGTGAACACAAAACCCACATTCAGGTTCAACTTGCTACTCTCAGCACCCTGAAAACAGCGACACCGCTTGCCCGGGTGCAGACTCTGGCTCCGGTTGTCCGTGCCAACATCGTCTTTGAGCACGGCCGCAGGGCCATGAATTGCCCACTGCCGCTCTTTGTTCCTGATACGAATGCTCATGGTGAGCTGCCACACATACGGGATGTATCGCTGGAAGCCCCGGAAGGGCGCAGAAGAAAAATGCGGGAAGATGACAGGATATCACCCGAACCTCTGTTGCCGAGCATTCGGGTTCACACCTACCGGAGCTGACGTCCGGCAGGTGTGGACACGTATCAGATACGGTTCAGACCGTTGAGCGCTGCCACGCGATAGGCTTCTGCCATGGTCGGATAGTTGAAAGTGGTATTCACAAAATAACGGATGCTATTACCTTCACCCTTCTGATTCATGATGGCCTGGCCGATATGCACAATCTCGGCCGCCTGGTCACCAAAGCAGTGGATGCCCAGTAATTCCATCGTCTGGCGATGGAACAGGATTTTTAACATCCCAACGCCTTCGCCTGTAATCTGTGCCCGGGCGATATTCTTGAAAAACGCCTGACCCACCTCATACGGGACTTTTTCTTCAGTCAGTTCTTTCTCTGTTTTGCCCACCGAGGAAATCTCAGGAATCGTGTAGATACCGGTTGGCACCTCATCAACAAAACGGAATTCTTCTGGTGAAGCAATAATGGCGGCAGCTGCCCTGCCCTGGTCATATGCGGCTGACGCCAGTGCTGGCCAGCCGATCACATCACCAATGGCATAAATGTGTGGAATCGATGTGCGATATTCCTTGTCGACTTCCACCTGCCCCCGGCTATTGGTCTCCAGTCCGATATTATCCAGCCCCAGGCCATTCGTGTTGCCATTACGACCAGCTGCCCAGAGAAACGCATCGGCTTTCACTTTCTTGCCCGATACCATGGTCATGGTGACATGACGATCGTTGGCTTCAACCGAGCTGAATTGCTCGCTGTGACGAATCAACGCTCCTTTGTCCCTGAGGTGATAGCTCAGAGCGTCTGAGATCTCATCATCGAGGAAGTTCAGCAGACGATCACCCGGGTGGATCAGATCGACCTTCACACCCAGACCCGAGAAAATAGATGCGTATTCGCAACCAATGACACCGGCGCCATAAATAATCAGGGTGCGTGGCGTGTGCTCCAGCTGCAGGATGGTATCTGAGTCATAGATGCGCGGATGATCAAAATCAATACCTTTCGGACGCCATGGGCTCGAACCGGTTGCGATCACCACTTCATCAGCATGCAGACGAGTGTTCGTCTGTTCGCCATGAATGACGTCAATCGTATGGTCATCTACAAAGCACGCCTTACCGGTATAAACACTGACACGATTGCGGCCATAGAATTCAGTACGCAGCTTGACCTGTTTGCCCATCACCTTCTCAGCACTTTTCAGCACCTGAGGGAAAGAGAACCAGCGCGGCTCACCAATCTCACGGAACATGGTGTTGGTGTTGAACTGAATAATCTGCTTTACGGCGTGACGAAGCGCTTTCGACGGAATAGTGCCCAGGTGAGTACAGTTACCACCCACCATTTTTTTGTCTTCTACGACAGCGACCTTCTTTCCTTTTTTGGCAGCATTCATTGCCGCCCCTTCGCCCGCAGGGCCAGCACCTATGATGACGACGTCGTAGTGGTAATCCGCCATGAAATCACTCCGTTATATAGCGTTGAGTTATGATTATTGTAGGCAATTATTGCCAGACTGCCCTATCAGCGTTTGGTCGCATCGTAAAAACTGGCGTCAGCAGAGGCATCTGCGGCTGTTTTGCTCTCTTTTTCGCACTTTTTCTTATCACCACCACAGACATCACACGCGGTCTCCATGCCGATGGCACTCATGCCACCACAGGAGCCGGATATCGGTTTGCGTCCCATGATAACGCCGATGGCCATGGCTGCTACGATAAACAACATGACGCCAAACGCGACCAGAATTGTCGACATAATCAGAATTCCTCAAAAGTAAGCTTATTGTTCAGCCAACGGACCGAATAACTTAATAAAGGCGGACGAGGCCTCCTCCCGGTAGCCCTCGCCATCCCGGATAATCATATAAGCCGCCAGATCGTTTGCTTCCGCCAGGGCGATCCCGGCATCTGGACCGGCGACATTAATGGCCGTTGCCCAGGCATCCGCCATAGAGCAAGTCGGCATCACCAGCGTCACTGACGCGAGCCTGTGATTGATAGGATAGCCATTCGTGGGATCTATGGTATGAGAATAACGGCGACCATCCTTCTCAAAATAATTCCGGTAATCCCCGGATGTAGCGACGGCCATATCTCCCGGTGCAATGATTTTCTGCACTGACTGACCCACTTCCATTACAGGGCGTTCAATAGCAATGCGCCAGTCGCCCCCGGGCTTTCGACCGCGAATACGCACCTCACCGCCGATCTCCACCAGATAATTCTCGATTCCCATTGCCTCAAGCAGCAGACCGATGTCATCGACAGCCCACCCTTTAGCCACGGCAGAGAGATCCAGGTACAGAGGCTGATCCATACGAATCTCATTTGTTTCCGGACGCAAAGTAAGATGACGCATACCGACGCCTGCAAGCAGTGCCTGTACCTGATCTTCTGGCGGCACCGTATCGTGAGCCTCAGGCCCGAAGCCCCACAGGTTCACCAGCGGACCAACAGTGATATCCATCCGGCCAATGCTGTATCTGTGAACTTTCTCAGCATCACGGAGCACCGACATCAGATCACCGCTCACGGGCACCCACTGCCCGGTAATGCTGGCTGCTCTGGCGTTAAGTTGCGACAACTCAGAGGTGGTTTCGTAGGTCGAAAATACAGAAATAAGATGTGCCAGGCGCTGCTCTACTGTCTCGTAAACTTCGGATGGCTGCTTGTCTCCGCCGACCCAGCTGATGTGATACATCGAGCCCATCGTCTGACCCGCGATCTTAGTCACTCCGGAAGCTGCTTTGCCGGGCGCGTCCTGTTGACTGCAGGCCAATAAAAACAGAGACAGTACTACAAGCAATAAAGTTCGGCTGTGGACCACGCGCAACACCCTTTCGGAACATCTCAGAAGGCGCTCAGTATACAGAAGGCACACGGCCTTAACACCCGACGTATAACCAACGAATATATGCACTGAACAAAATTTTATGATGAAATAAATACTCAGTTATATTTCTGAGATGGAATTCAGAATAGAATACGCGAATAGTTCTCAATATTAGGATTGTAGATGGCCAACACCGACAAGCCCATGTCAGACGAAATGCTTGAACTCATCGCTCAGCGCTTCCGTCTGCTTTCTGATCCGATGCGGCTGAAGATACTCCATCAGCTTCAGGCAGGAGAAAAGTCTGTGACCGAACTGGTAGAAAATACCGGCGCTTCCCAGCCAAACGTCTCCAAGCATCTGTCGACGCTTCGCACCCATGGTCTGGTAAAGCGCAGACAGGAAGGCAATATGGCCTATTTCAGTATCGCAGCACCCTTTATTTTCGATGTCTGCAATATTGTCTGTGATGGTATGAAATCAGAGTGGGAGCAGCGCTCAACCCTGCTCGGCGGCTGATCCGTCTTACACACCTTTCAGCGACCAGCGCGTCCTTGCTCCATCACGCTGGTCAGTCACTAAACCATCGCGGGCCCAGCGGGACAGAAGCTGGCGAAACTGATTCCGTTCGATACGCACGTCATCAACCGCGTGACTGCCTTTGTGCTCTTCCAGCAGTAACCTGCTCGCCTCACTGGTAACCGACTGCTCTACAATTGAGCGCAGGCGATCTTCGCTCGAACCCAACCGCAGCAATGGCTCCAGATCGCGCCAGATCCGATCGGTACGACTGTTAATTTTCACGAGATGACGGGTAAGAGTGCCACCACGATATACGTTTGCCTGAACCGTCAGAGTAATCGCCTCACGGGCCGGACCGCCTCGCACCCTCTTCACCGGAGATACCACTGACGGTTCGGGCATCAGTCTGAAGCTCTCGGGCAAGGTAACTTCCCCAGGCTGCAAGGCCGCGGACTCCGCTGCCAGACTGCCAAGGCCCTTACGCTGCCAGCCCTGAATCGTCGCTTTCACATGAACGCTGAGTTCATCTCCGAGATGCCAGACTTTGTGTGGCACCTGAGCCATCAACTGACGCCTGAAGTCTTCAAGCTTTAACTGATCAGGCGTCGCACCGGTGGCTGCAGCATTTTCTATGAGGACATATACGGGCTTATTCAGTGACTGAGCATGCACCAGCTCGCGGTGCTGGAGGCTTAGTCCAGTCGGCGTGACCGGGCCATACTCTCTGCCGCACAAAAGTATGAACGCATCCGCCTCTTCGATCTGGCGACGTACCAGAACCCAGTCATAATCGGCGCTGTCATTCGGCCAGACCAGCCCACAGGTCAGTGCCTGCTTCATCGCCGCCTGGCGCTCAGTTTCGAAACGGGCTTCTGCAGCAGACGGCAGGCTGGAGATGTAAATAAGCAGGCGTTTTTCGACTTTCGTCATCAGAGTCTAACAATCCGGATGTCAGGGTTCGTCACAAAGATAAGCCGCACACTATACCAGTCCGGCCAGGGTCAGAACATAAATCATAGCACTGACCGAAAAAGCCGCCCCAAGCGTCGACAGTGCAATAACATTGGCTGTCAGCTGACCATCCGCTTTCATAGACACGGCCATCACAAAAGCTGCAGCCGCGGTGGGCGACGAGAACATGAGTGCAAGCACCATCAGCTCTGCCCCACGAAAGCCCATTCCGATGGCTGCAGCAACAATCAGAACCGGCAGAATCACCAGTTTCAGCATGACAGCAAGCAGAGTTCCGCGCCGGCTGGCGCGCACCGCTGAGGCGCTGAGAGAACCGCCTATACCTATAAGAGCCAATGGCAGGGTCATCGCCCCCAGGGCAGTCCCCGTTTTCTGTATCACAGGCCCCGGCTGGTAACCCGTCCAGCGGACCACGGCCGCGGCGACAATCGCTATGATCAGTGGATTCTTCAACACCTCCACCAGCTGGTCGCGCCAGCGGACGTTGCCAGAGGTGGAAGCCAGCACCCAGACTGACAGAAGATTATACAAAGGTGTGACGACGGCCAGTACGATGGCGCCAAGTACAGCGCCCTCCAGCGGGTAGGCATTGAGACACAGGGCCAGTCCGACAATACCGAGATTAGAACGGAAAGACGCCTGAACAAAGGCTCCGCGACTGACAACTGGAATAGCAAATACGCGCGCGGCGACGGCCGCCACAGCAAACGCCCCCGCTCCGGCACCCAACGAGAACATAATCAGTGCAGAGTGCCCTTTGCCGTCGTTCTCCGCGTTTACAATCGCCATAAACATCAGAACGGGCAGCGATACATTGAAGACCAGGCGCGACGCCATACTGATAAACGATGCATCAATCGCACCGCTGCGGCGCAGCCACACCCCCAGAAGAACCAGAAGCACAACCGGCGAGGTGATTTCCAGTGTTCGTATCAGGGTATCGATGTACATGGATCAATCTCAGAAATTAAGCCGGCCATTATACACATGCCCCATGCATGATCCCGGCACCTGAGGTAAAATCGCCCCATATTTCCAGCATCAGACCTTTGTCATGACCCGTAAAAAGAAAACCCGCTCACTGAAGCGGATCCACCAGGTGAAAACCGGCAACATCCAGAAACTGAAGCGTGCTGCCAATCACGACAGGCAGACAGGCAAGCGGGTTGATAAGAACAAAAAAGTGAAGTCTGTGTATCAGAAGTTTCTTGATGAGAATCCGGAAGCGAAGAAAATTGCTGATGACGACCAGCGCAAAGCGGCCGAGCTGAAAGCCAAAGAAGCCGAAAAACGTCGGATTAAAGAGCAGGAAGCGCAGAAAGCTGAAGAAAAGCGGCCCGATCGCGAGCGGGAAGAAGATATCTTTGACCGGTTTGAGCGTGGTGGCCAGGACGACTATTACTGATGCCATTCTGGGCCGACACAGACCTTGAGTTGCAATGTTTTCCTCCTGTCCCTGAACATGTCAGCATGCCATGGGACAGCGCGGACACCTACCTGCTTTCCAGTGCCGAAAACAGTGCCTCGACACTGATCCTGAACGACCGGCACGGCGCCCTGTCCTGCGCACTGCCAGACGCCCATTCATGGACCGAGAGTTACTGCGGCCAGCAGGCCTTAATCAGTAACCGCGCCCGGAATCAGCTGCCGCCCGTAACACCCTCAGCCTGGTCAGATATTGAAGCGCTCACGGACATCCGTCAGGTATTGATCCGCATTCCCAAAAATAATGATCAGCTGACCCACCAACTCGCGACCATTGCAGAGAGATGGCCCGAGGCGACTGTATACCTGAGCGGCATGGCCAAGCACATTCCGGTGGCACTTCTTAACTGGCTTGAAGCGCATTCCGAAGATTACATCCAACACCCGATCACCAGGAAAGCCCGCCTAATGACCCTCAGGGGCCTGAGCCGGTTTACTGGTCTGGTCGATATCTGGCAGGGTTATCAGTATCAGGGGATGAGCGTAGAGGCCCTTCCCGGTGTTTTCGGACGCCAACAACTCGACCCGGGGGCCGCAGTACTGCTTGACCATTTGCCGGCTGACGCTGAAGGCACAATCTGCGACCTAGGATGTGGAAATGGCATTCTGAGCCTGGCCCTGAGTCACCAGATACCCGGCGCCCGTATCATTGCCACCGACGACTCGGAGCTGGCAGTTCTCTCCGCCCGAAGAAACGCAACGGCCAATGCGTTGAAAAACATTGAGGTGCGCCAGGGCAATGCCCTCTCCGGAGTCACCGAGACTCTCGACTGGATTCTATGCAATCCGCCATTTCATGATGGCCATAAAGAACTGACGAACATTGCCCAACTGATGTTCCGCGATGCAGCCCGCCAGCTCAGCCCCACCGGTACCCTTCTGGTGATTGCCAACCGCCATCTGCCCTACCAGCCCATGCTGAAGCGGCTGTTCCGCTCAGTCCGGGTCATTTCAGGCGACAAGCGTTTCAGCCTCTACCGGTGCCAGAAATAGCAACATGCTTGAACCCGTCAACTCTGTTTTCATCGAAACTGAAGAGAAGCGCAGCCGTTTTCTTAACGAGCTTATTCCTGTGTCGGATGAAACAGCCCTGAAACAACGACAGGCAGAACTGAGGTTACAACACCCCAAAGCGAGCCACGTCTGCTATGGCTTCCGATACTTCAACGAACACAATCAGGTTGTCGAAGGCTTCTCTGACGACGGAGAACCCGGTGGCACCGCAGGCCAGCCAATCCTAAAGGTGCTTCAACACCACGGCGTTGTGAATGCCGCTGTTCTGATTACGCGATACTTTGGTGGGACTAAGCTGGGAACGGGCGGACTCCAGCGGGCCTACGCCCAGGGGGCTGGAGCGATCTGCGCGCAGGCAGAACCAACCTTGAGGGAATATCGACAACTGCTGACCCAAACCGCTCAGTGCGATTTTGCACAGGAGTCGACACTGAGGCGCCTCATCGCGCAGGCAGGACTCTGTGTAATCAAAGAAGAATATGTAGCAGACGGCCCAGTACTGGCACTGGAAGGAACTCAGGAGGCGTTTGAACAGCTTATCAATGCACCGGAGGGAAGACTGATCCGCTTTTCAGACGATCAGGCATGACGAAGAACCGGAGCCCTCTCTCTCATCGAAGTAAAATCGCCTTCTGATTCATAAAGACTACGATACACCTCAGCACTGACGTTTTCATATCGCACACATATGATGCTTTTGTCTGCTGATACCCGCCGCATTGAGTGCACCCGGCACTGACCGATAACGTCGCAATGATCATTTGTTTCAGCCGGCATACAGATATCGAACACACGGAATCGACCGCTCTCATCACGAATATCGGGGATCAGTTCATGGCTTATTTCACTTTGAAAACCCAGGGGCGTAATCTGTTCCGCAGAGACATATATTTCTGTCCCTTCGTTGTTTCTGAGTCTGATACTAGTGTTCATAGGCATTGCCGGCAAATCTGTACACATATTAGACAATAGCGAAACCTCTGGAATATGCAAAGTCAAGGCAATAATTCGTGCCATTTATAGGCATGTGACCCGGTTAACAGGTTTTGCGGATATATCACGACCCTATGCGTTTTATATCTTATCCGAAGACCATCAGAGACTTCTGTGGATCTTCATATTCGAATAATATGGCGCCATATTTTAAGAGTATTCACCCATGCCATCCGACCTTTCTCATATCGCACGCTCCTGCTGGTGCCTGGCGCTCATTCAATGCTGCAAGCCTCATATTGAACTGCAGAAAGCAGAAGATAATCATGATTTCACGCCCTGGGATAAACTGCTGACTAAACTCAACAGCTGGGTCTCCGGCGAGCTGAAATCCGCACAGAATCTGGAGCGCTTCTACCAGGAGTTCCTTACCTGGCAGGAAAACTACGAAGCGGCCGACTCACTGAACGGCCGCATCACTGACCTGTGCATTGCTGCCACCAGTGCAGCCATGGATATGCTCAATGATCCCGAATGCGACGACCTGCCTCTTATCCGGGACACCATAGGAGACCTGTACAGTGAGCTGGACCAGCTCGGCGGCGATGCGGAGGGCCTTAGCAGCTATGCAGCGGATGTTTTCAGTGAATGGGAATCCACGCTGAGAGAAGTGGCGCAGCGGCCGGTGTCGCGCACAGCCCTGAGGCAGATTTCAGAGACCGAGGTCTCTCTTTTCGGCCTGTCATCGTAAACAAATAACACGCCTTAAGTGCCCCGGGATTCAGCCACGGGGCGCTCTGTGGTACCCTCCGCGCACTTTTCGTGAGGAGTCCTGTCGCTATGTCGTCTGCTGGCAAATTCACCCCAGAGCTGCTGTCCCCTGCGGGTACCCTGAACAATATGAAATACGCGTTTGCCTACGGTGCCGACGCCGTGTATGCAGGACAGCCGCGTTACAGCCTTCGCGTACGCAACAACGATTTCAACATGGAAAATCTGGCTACAGGCATTGAGTACGCTCACAATCTGGGCAAGCAATTCTATGTGGCGAGCAACATCGCGCCACACAACTCGAAAATCGCGACCTATATGCGCGACATCGAGCCCGTCATTGAGATGAAACCGGACGCCCTGATCATGTCTGATCCAGGCCTGATCATGATGGTCAAAGACAAATGGCCCGACCAGGTCATTCATCTCTCGGTCCAGGCCAACGTTGTCAACTACGCCAGTGTCGAGTTCTGGCGCCGTCAGGGCGTCAGCCGCATCATTCTCTCACGCGAACTTTCAATTGAAGAAATCGCTGAAATCCGGGAAAAGTGCCCGGAAATGGAAATCGAAGTCTTCGTGCATGGCGCGCTGTGCATCGCCTATTCAGGACGTTGCCTGCTGTCAGGCTATATGAATCATCGCGATCCGAACCAGGGCACCTGCACCAATGCCTGCCGATGGAAATACGACGCGCACGAAGCCGAAGAAACCGCCGGTGGCGATGTCATTCCGAAAGGCGTTAACGAATTTGACCCGACGCTCGGACGCGGCGCGACTTCCGACAAGATCTTCCTGCTACAGGAAGGTAACCGCCCTAACGAATACATGCCTGCGTTCGAAGACGAGCACGGCACCTACATCATGAACTCGAAGGATCTGAGAGCCATCCAGCACATCGAGAAGCTGGTTGAGTTGGGTGTACATTCGCTCAAAATCGAAGGCCGGACAAAATCGCACTACTACGTTGCTCGCACCGCGCAGGCTTACCGCAAAGCGATTGATGATGCCGTAGCAGGAAAAGGGTTCGATAAAGGCCTGATGGACACACTGGAGAACATGTCGAACCGGGGTTACACCGAAGGCTTCTTCCGGCGCCATGTTCACGATGAATATCAGAACTATGAACGTGGTAATTCAGCGTCCGTACACCAGCAGTTTGTGGGTCAGATCACCCATGTGCGCGACGGTCGTCTGACCGTTGAAGTGAAAAACCGCTTTCAGAATGGCGATACCGTTGAACTGATGACCACCGCAGGTAACGTCACCTACCAGCTCAACGACATCCGGGACACCGGCGGCAACCCACGCGATGACGCTCCCGGTTCCGGGTTTATTGTCACCATCCCCGCTGAGGGCCTCGATCACCTGCCTCTGGAACGGGCCATGCTGATCCGCAATTTACCGGATGCGCCAGACCAGAGCGCGGTAATCGCTGCTGAACACGCGCAGGATAAAGCATGAGCGACAACCGTCACAGCTCGCCACGCGATACAAGTCACATCAGCAATGAAGGCCTGATTCCGCCGCTCTACATTGACGACGACATCATCGTCGTCAATAAGCCTGCGGGCCTGCTGAGTGTACCGGGCCGCTATCTGAAGGACTCCTGTGTCGCCCGCCTGCAGGAACGTTACGGCGAGATTCTGGTCATTCACCGGCTCGATCAGGACACCTCAGGCATTCTGGTGTTCGCCCGGGATAAGAAAGCGCTCAACACGGTACAGCGCCAGTTTGAAGCTCAGACCACCCGCAAGGTGTACGAAGCAGTAGTGATGGGCGAGATCAGCGCTAACGGTGGCTGCATCAATCTGCCGATCATCGTTGACTGGCCGAACCGCCCTCTGCAGATGATCAGCCATTGTGATGGACGCTATGCGCTGACGCGCTGGAAGAAGCTTTCCGTCGAGAATGGCAACACCCGCGTGGCGTTATTTCCGAAGACCGGGCGTTCGCACCAGTTACGCCTGCATATGCAGCAGATTGGCCATCCGATTGTGGGCGACACCCTGTACGCAGGGGACGCTGCTCAGTCGGAACCGCGCCTGTGCCTGCACGCAAAAGAACTGGAGTTTGACCACCCGACAACAGGGAAGCGCATGGAGTTCAGATTGGAGCCCGGCTTTTAATCAAAACCAGCAATCAAAGCCACTGATCCTCCCGGCGAACCTCCCGAGCAAATGCCGATGAAAATGCCTTGAGGCGCGACTTCGCCAGAATATTCCGCCCCTCTGCAGTTCGGGTATAGATCAACTCTGCCGGCCCGACATAGTGCACCCAATTTTTGAGAAATACCTCTGCACTGCCTTTATTCAGCGCCAGTTTAAGCGGCACTGCATGATAATCAGAACGGCCATGACTCCCCTTTCGCCTGATCAGATACCTTGGTGAATCAATCGGACTGACGACCTCAGCCAGAGCATCAGAAAACATGGACGATTCGTAAAAGGTACCGCCCAACATCCCAACGAAGCAGGTGCCATCGGCGTGCTTTATCCGGTCTACGAACAGTTGTTTTCTTGGGGTTTCAATGTACCCCACCTCACAGAGACTGGAAGCAGTCGCCTCACCAATCTGTTTCAGAGATCCCCCAACAGGAAGATGAAACAGCCCTATCCGAAGTAATTTCATCGTTTCAGGCAAACGCCACAGCAAAGTGACCAACACAGCCACTCCAAGCAAAAACAGCAAAACACCTACACTATGCACTCGCACAGATAGCACCCAACTCACAGAAATCGCCAATGTGTGAGCCAACAGGAAAAGCAAAGAGCGAACGGTGTTTTTTACATGCAACCAGCGGATATCAGGTGCAAGGTCAGTCGCTACCACTGGCCGCAATATTTCTTTTGTCCCTTTATTAAGGGCTCTTTTCCAACGTTCCCGCACACTGTCGATCTTTCGGAAGCGCTCATGCATCGTGTCATTGTTATGCTTTACAGGATCAAACGGAGCTGTATGCCGCTGCCATAATTTTTTAAGTGGAAATGTCTCGATTCGCGTAAAATCACTGAAGATCTCATCCGCGCGCTCTGACAATCCGGCAAACAGATTAAATCGACGCATCAGCGAGAAATAATCAAAAAAAGCCAGCTCATCGTCAGTCTGATTCACCGCTACCACATGCCATATCGAGCTGACTTTTTCAGGATTCTCCCGATCGATACGGATTGCCCGGCCACGCATCTGATTGGTGAGAACAAAAGAATTAATCCCTGTCGCAAGAATCAATGAATTGACACAAGGCGCATCCCACCCCTCACCAAGCAAAGCACGAGTCCCAACAAGACACTGAATCAACCCCTGCTCCAATGCCTCAGTAACCACTTCGGTAATGCGATTCAGCTTGCCTGATATTTTCACATAACCAGGGAATGCCTCGGGCCGCTCCAGAAGCAGGTCATCTATCTTCCCTGCACTAGCCAGCTGGGTTATTACTGCGGCGTGAAGAAAACTAACCCGACCACTGATCAGGCCAACCTTCGCTGCAATGGGCGAACTGGCGATCAACGCCTCAAAGACCGGTAAAGCACCAAGCCGTAGTTGCCCTAACTGCTTTCCTGAAACCATTTCATCATCGCGGATATAGTCGAGCATAATTACCTGACGCAGCCCGTCCTGACGCGCGAACCATTCTTTACCATGAATATCGACACAAGCCCCGATTTTTGACGAACTCATCGACAGCGAGCGCTCGATAAAATGGGAACGATCAATGGTCACAGACCGACCGGCCATCAGGCCGACCGAGCGCAGATGCTTGCGCAGGCGGATCAGATATTCTGAATGTTCCGCGGCTTCGTATTTTATATCGTTGCTTGTAAGCAGCTCCTCAAGCAGCACCTGCCACCAGCGCCTGGTCAGCTCAGGAATATCGTCATTCGTCAGGTCAAACTGGGCGAGATCGTAAGACGTATCCAGCAAGGCTTTTTCGTTAAGAAACGACAGCAGTGCAATAAGACTCTCGGGGCGCTTTGAGATTCTTTGCAGCAAAGATGGATCAGTCAGCAGAGGATGCTCCCGCACAAGCAGGATAAAATCGTCGTCGTCAAATAACGTACGGCAGACAAGTGCAACGCCATCCATAAACTGAGAAATACGCTGTTGTTCGGTACGGTCGATATTGACCATCCAGACATAATCCTGATGAGGACATAGCGTTCCAGCCTTGACCAGCTCAGGAATAGAAATTTCTTCATCGATAGGGCCGCACAATTCGGTGTAGCGCTCCCAGGAGGCATCCAGAGAATCATAGGGAGGCGTAGCCGTAAGTGACACAAGAATGAGGTCCGGAACCGAGGCCGTAACGGCTTTCAGTGCTTTCCACCACTCGGCGGTTAGATGATGAGCCTCATCGAGGATGACGACTTTTATGCCGCCTTGAGCAATCACTTCCAGCAACGCCTCAGCATCGGGAATCGCCTTCTTACCGTCACCTTCAGATGGTTCGTCTTCTTCATCTGATTGTACCTGAGCGCCATTTTTCATGGCTTTCACGTGTACAGCCTGATAGGTCACAGACGTCAGCAAAGCAGGTCGGGATAGATGAGAACTTATCCAGGGAAGATCATACGGATCACCTTCCACCCCGAAATCTGTGAGACGCCGTATCCACTGATCCCTGATGATACGGGTGGGCGAGAGCACCAGAGTCGGGCGACGCAATTTCCGGAACACTTCCAGACCCAGGACGGTTTTACCGGCGCCCGGGGCGGCAACAATATGCAGCCGGTTATCATCCAGGTGATCATCAATTGCTTGCAGAACACGCTGCTGATAAGGACGCCACGAAAATCTGAACTGCATCGTATCGAAAACCACCACAACTCCCTTTTTGGTAAAACATTCGAGCCGGGAACTATAGCAAATACAAAAGATCGAGCCCGCCTACTTTGCGCGAATTATTAGGCTGGACTAAGACAACAGCCTAAATCACATGGAGTTTATGTTGGAGCCGGGGTTTTAAAGTCTGGAGATTTCGCGAGAGCCCAAGCGGAAACCTGCGTGTACCAGAGAGCGCTGAGAGCTATCCAAACGGGGCTCAGAAGTACCTCAGCAACACCCGCAAAATAGACAGTTGCACCTGCGATACCATCTGGATCATCAGCACTCAATGCAAAATAAAAAAGCAGATGATAGGAAGTCATCGAAAGCAGCAGCGCAAGACCCCAGGGTTTAAGCCACTGTCGAAAACTACGATACGGCCTGACATCCATCCACCTCAGATAGCTCGCAATTGCGAGTAAAACTGAAGGTAGTATTAATACGGGCACGACAATTACAGAAAACGCAATGAAAGCGCCCGCAATCTCTTTAAGAAAATCCGAGAAAGCAAAGCACAGGCAAAGAACAAGCAAGAAAATCCCACCCGGCACACACAACATACCAGCGACTTTACGTTGCACAATCATTGCGGTCGATTAACCAGACGACCAATCAAGAGCAGGTATAAGCTGAAGAGTAAGATACCGACTACCCCAATCGTCGCCCCTATCCCACCAAACAGATCTGGCGCTTTCATCATGGTGCTCATCAGAGACTCCTGATAGTAAAAGAACCACTGATGATCATCGGGAAAGATCCAGACATGCAGTTGATAGAAGACGGCAGTAGGGCCAGCGACCACCAGCACCAACCCGAGCCCCCCTAACAGGCCTCCCAGAAGCAGACCCTGCTGCTTCCAGCGAATAGCTATCCGGCGCCGCGCCAGAACGAAAGAACCAACCGCGGCGACAAGCAGGCTGATCGCGCCTGCAACGGACAGCACATCGATCAGGTTGGCGACATCCTGAAGATGAACAACTTCAGGCTCGCGTAGCAGTGGCTTTGTCCGGCCATACCGGTCAGTAAACTCCAGTTCGCGTAATCCTTGCCCCTGGCTGTGTACGGCATCAACAATTCCTCCAAACAGCGCCAGATGATCGTCACGCGTCAGATGGTTAAACCCACGGATATAACGATTTTTGGGGCCATAACGCTCAATATGCTGGTCAATTTCCATCTGGTCGTACCAGAAGCCATAACCATAATCGACCGGTTTATGCAGCATCCAGCCAGTGGCCAGTGAGGCAAGAAGGCCTGCCAACAGGACAACGCCCCACATACCATCCGTTAACTTCACAGCGTCTCCTGAAACTCCTGAATCATACTGGCAAGTGGCCCAGCCACGTCATCCTCGGTGTGGAGATGATGATAACCTGCGAGGTCAACCGCCTTTGCCTGCTTAAGATACGCCACGCGCTGCTCAAACAATCCGGTGGGTATCATGCCATTGATTGCCCGGATTGCCAGCACAGGGCACTCAACTGACCCCATAAGTCCTGCCACCTGTGATTCAGTCAGCCGCAGCTTGGACGCAAGCTTCAGACGCGGATCTGTGCGCCAGACAAACCCATCTCCAGCCGGTTTGATGTTACGCAAAACCAGCGCTTCAAGCACAGCATCACCCACCCGGGGTGTTGCTTTCTTTCGTACAGCAACCGCGTCTTCAGTCGCTGCCATCCTTCTCGGTTCTTTCTCTTCATAACTGGCTTCAACCCCCTGCCGGAGCTGCTTCGCCATCATGTTTTCAGGCGTAATAATTGGCCCGGGGGAATCTATCAACACCAGAGAACGAACGAGTTCCGGAAACGCTGCCGCCAGACACAGCGCAGCGGAGCCGCCCATGGAATGCGCGATCAGGTGCACAGGGGCTGCGTAAGTTGAGAGGTGGCGACTCAGTTCGCCCGTATAATTCCAGATCGCGTAATCCGCGCCCGCAGGTTTCCAGGGTGAGGCACCGTGCCCTGGCAGGTCCAGCGCGACAAAGGTATCCCAGCCGGGCTGCTGCGCAAGCAGACGGAAGCTGTCGCTGTTATCCAGCCAACCATGCAGGGCAACCACAGGAAGACTGTCCTCAGCAGAGTTAGCCCCCCACTTCTGCCCGGCAAGCCCCGAAGCCTCGCAATAGAAATCAGCGACCATGAATCAGCTCGCCGACGACCTGATGAATAAGATCTGCCGTCTCGTCCGGGCGCTCGAGTGGGTACATATGACCTCCTTCGGTCCATTTCAGTTTCATTCCAAGACGACTTTTCATGTAAGCACCGTTGAGGCGCTTAAAATACTCGCTGCTACGACCACCAATGACCGCACCAGAAACCTTCAGGCGCCCCAGGGTGTGAATATTGTGTGGAATGGTACGCCAGATATTAGCTTCAAGCATCGGCACATAGCGGAGAATCAGGCGCCCGCCCTCTTCATCCGTACCGCTGGTGATGTAGTCATCCAGACAACGCGGATCAAAATCGCGCATCAGTGACTTGCCACGGAAGTAATCACGCGCCTCATCGAGGTTTTGCCACTCTGTCTGACGTTCCTCGATCCGGCGGATAGGAAAAACCCGCTCATTCAGACCGGTAAATTTCATAAAGCGCATACCGTGCGCCTGCACCGGGGTCATGACCGGCGAATCCAGCATCACAACGGCCTTAACCAGATCCGGGCGTCTCAGGGCCGTCAGCAGACTCAGAACCCCGCCCAGTGAGTGGCCGACGGCAATCACTGGCTGGTGAAAACTGGTTTCGAAATGATGAATCATCTCATCTACCAGAAACCCCCAGTTGTCCGTCACAGGAAAGCGAGGGTTGTGTGCAACCCTGTCGATGGCGTGAACCTGATAATGCTCACTCAGACGATCGGTCAACACGCGATAGGTGCCACCGGTAAAGCCATTGGCATGGGCAAAATGCAGAATGTCTTTCATAAACCACTGAAAACACAAAAGAAAACACGGTACCCCCGAGTTTTAATCAACTCAAGGTAAAAAGTTTCCGATATCAGTGATGGGCTGTCAGATTATTTCCGGACTCAGTACTCAAGACCGGGATACCAGACAGAAACAACCTGCATACAGCCCGGGGCAATCAGATCGCCCTCTAACAACCAGCACTCTGCCGTTGACCAGGGCTGATCATAGATCTGGCCGTCGGTCAGCAAGGCAGCAAGTCGACCGACCAGCGGCAGGTGTGATACCAACACCACGTCGTGCTGACAGTCGAGCAGCGAGTCGACAATCTGTGAAGGAGCTTTATCCGGGGTTAGGTCGGTCGTCTCATGTATGCGGGAGTCCTGTGCACGGGCAACCTCCATTGCCGTCTGTACAGCGCGACGGTATGGACTGGACAGAATTCTTGCACCAGGTAAGCGCCCTGCGACCCAGGCCGCCGCATGAGCTGCCTGAACCTCCCCTTCAGGCGTCAGGCGACGCTCTGAGTCGTGATCTGCGCCAGCAACTGCTGCGCCATGACGGATGATGATCAGTTTTACCGACATCTCGATTGCCCGCTTTTCAGATTTCGTGCTTAGGCAATGCGAACTCTACATCGGATGCAAACGCTCCTGTCATCAGGCCTTTGGCGACCTGCTTAGGATCAGCTGCATTGAAGAGAATTTCGTACGCCCCCATAACAAGGGGCATATATATACCAAGTTCGCGCGCTTTTTCCCTGACATAGCGCAGGGTATTCACCCCTTCAGCAACTTCACCCAGTTCATCGACGGATTCTTCCAGAGACTGCCCTGACCCGATGGCGTAGCCGACACGATAGTTGCGGCTCAATGGAGACATACAGGTCACCACCAGGTCACCGACACCGGCAAGACCGAGGAACGTCAGAGGGTTCGCCCCCAGCGCTTCCGCAAACCGGCTCATTTCAGCCAGCGAGCGCGTGATGATCATCGCCTTTGTGTTCTCCCCCATCCCCAGGGCTGCAACAAAGCCTGACACGATGGCGTAGATATTTTTCAGCGCACCGCCCAGTTCAACGCCATACAGGTCGTCGGAGGCGTAAACCCGAAAGTAACTACAGCTCAAAGATTCTTGAAGATTACGTCGCAACTCACTGTTTTTACTGGCAATAACCGTTGCCGCCAACTCTCGCTTCGCAATTTCCTTGGCAAGGTTAGGCCCGCTGATCACGGCAACAGGATTCTGCGGGCAAAGCTCCTGCAACACCTGACTCATCAGCAGAAAACGATCGGGCTCAATCCCCTTGGTGGTGCTGACCAGGGCCTGGTGCGGCTTAAGCGTAGCGGCAAAGGATGAGACAACCTGACGCACGAACTTACTGGGCACAGAGACGAAAATCACATCCGCATCGGCTACCGCAGCTTCCAGATCGGTGGTGGCAGTCAGAGTGTCATTAAGCGTGACACCGGGCAGGTAATCCGGATTGCAATGATCCTGATTAATGGCATCAGCAACCTCACGGTTACGCATATACTGAACAGTTGAGACGTTATTATCGGCGAGAATATTGGCAACAACAGTACCAAAACTACCACCGCCTATGACGGCAGCGCGCTTGATTGCCACATGAACCCCCTGAATTCTTTGTAGCCGGCTCCGTAATCAGCGACGACCAGCCTCGAGGGTATCGACGAGCTCACGGAAGGTTTCTTTATTTTTGTCGTTCAGGCTCATCAATACTTTATGCGCATCGATAACCTGATCCCGGGCGCACTCTTCGTCAACGGAGTCCACCACCCACCGACGGAAGGTAGCGTCATCGTTGATTTCGGTGTCCACGATATGAAATACCTGATCAAAGCCCATGCTGAGAAGGATGCGGGTGATCCCCTCATTCGGGCTGCTGATCGTAGGCGTGATGTCGAATTCTTCACGACACAGAATTGAAATTTTTGCGAGCTGACCAAGGGTTGTGCTGTCCACGCCTTCTGCGGCCGACAGGTCAATCACTATGTTTTCGAAACCACCCTTGCGCAGAATGTCATCGACGTAAGTCTCGAGCGCCGAACACAGATTCAGCCTCACATCCCCAACCAGCCGGATTACATGGGTGCTCTGCTCGTAAGCTACTTCAACGCTGCCTGATGTCATATTTTGCCCCGACTCACTGTTGCCACCGCTATGTCGTCAGGCACCTCATCATGATTCTGAACACCCGCAAGTGACCAGAAGGTGGTGAGGTCGCCACGACTTTCCCGGGCTAGTGAGAGCAATATTGTCTCTTTATCATTCAAGGACGATTCGTCGATGATTTCCAGTATTCCGTCAGAAAACAACATAAGACGAAAGTTCTCCGGCAGGGCCATCGTATATTCTTTGTACACAGCATCGCGGAAAAGTCCCGCGGGCATCCCCCGCCCCTCAAGAAAACGGGTGTCATCCCCATCGACCAGCACAGGCATCGGGTAATGGCCACCAACGCTGTAAAACAGCGTATTGGTCCGCAGACAGAGTACCGCATAAAACATCGTAAGATGCTTATCCAGCTCGGATGCCAGCAGCTCCTTGTTAACCCGCTCAAGCACCATTGCCGGGTTCAGCAGGTCATCACTGGAGCCACGATGAAAATTACGACGCAGGCGATAAGTGAGGTTTTTCAGCAGCACGGTCACGAACGCAGAGGATGCCCCGTGGCCTGAAACATCGGCGATGTAAAAAACAAGCCGGTCTTCGCCGAGTTCAAAGTAATCGAGAAAATCGCCACTGAGCAGCAATGAAGGGTGAATCTGGTGCTCACATGAGACATCGCTCATGGTCAGGGGGTCAGGCAGCATGCGCAGCTGCGCCTGTCGGCCCGCCAGCTGGTCTGCGCGCAGCTCTTCCAGGCCGAGCCTCAACTCGCGGTTAGTCACTTCGAGGTGTTCGCGGTAAGCCGTGTTTTCCTGCTCCAGCCTGACCCTGTCGAGCGCTTTGCGCAGCGAATGAACCAGTACTTCCAGGTCAATAATCGGCTTCACCAGAAAATCGTCGGCACCCAGTCGCAGGGCCCGGACGACATCGTCCATTACACCTGCGCCTGAAACAACGATGACCGGGAGATCCGGGTACTGCTGCTTAATTTTCTCAAGCAGCTCAATACCGTACATGCCCGGCATCTTAAGATCACAGATCACTGCGTCGGGACGGTTTTCCGACAATACAGACAGAGCCTCAGCAGCATTAGCCGCCGCAAGCATCTGGTAATCACAATCATCCAGATAAGCAACGATGCTGTCGCGCACCGTCGAATCATCGTCAATGACCAGCACAGTTGCGGCCATCAGCGTCTCCCCGGGGACCTGAAACATGGGCGAACGTTACCCTCATCTTCGCCAAGGTGCAACGGAAAACAGACAAGCCTGCCATTCAAAGCTGACATGCCGCCAGATGGCACGAACCCTGCAATCACCAAAGACAAGAACAAAAAACCGACAGGTAGCTGTACTGGCCTGTCTCCCCGGACCCGGAGGACAACGAGCAATGCGAACAACCGCCCGCCGGTATGAAGAGAAACGCCGCTACATCCGTATGCAGGTCGATGCACCTGCCCGCCTGACACTCGACGACGGAGCCTCAGTTGCGGTCACCTGCATAGATCTGAGCAGTCACGGAGTTCAGTTTGAGACACACGAAGCACCGTTCGATGGAATGGAGGCCGAGTTTCTCCTGGAGCCAGGTGGCGGGCCGGTGACCCCACTCATGGCAAGAATAAAGGTCTGCCGGATCACCGAATTGGGCGCCAATACGTATCGCGCTGGCGCCACCATTGAAATGCTTTGCTAGACAGGAGTCCCACACACGCGGGATGCGCTGTTACGGTTGGTAGCGGCTCCGGGGTGACGCCATCACCCCGGGTAAGCCAATCATTTGATGTAGGCGTTTTCAGTCTGAGAGTGATCAGTAATATCCCGGACGCCAGACAGCTCTGGAATTTTCGAGATCAGCGTCGCCTCAACGCCGTCTTTGAGTGTCATATCAACCGCGCTGCAACCCTGGCAGCCGCCACCGAATTTCAGTACCGCCACACCCTCTTCTGTCACCTCGACCAGGCTTACCTCGCCACCGTGGGACGCAAGTCCCGGGTTAATCTCGGTGTACAGAATATAATTGATCCGTTCTTCGACCGGACTGTCAGAAGTCACCTTCGGCATTTTCGCGTTCGGCGCCTTAATCGTCAGCTGTCCGCCCATACGGTCTTTGGCAAAGTCAATTTTTGACTCTTCGAGGTAAGGAACGCTCATGGCCTCAACATACACTCGCAGCTTTTCCATCTGCTGCAGCTCGTCTGTCGGGTTCACTTCGTCCGGACGACAGTACGCCAGACAGGTCTCAGCATAGCGAGTCCCGGGCTGGGTAATGAAAATGCGTACTGACATACCCTCAACAGTCTGCTTGGAAAGAAGCTCTGCGAGATACTCTTCAGCATCCGGAGTGATTTCGACGTAAGTGCTCATAGCGATACCTTTGGAAAACTGGGGCCTATTGTAGCGAAATGGGGGCAAGTCCGGAATACCCAAGTAAAACGCTCAGGTTCCTCCAGAAAGACAACCCAATCCACCTCTGGTACAATCCGTCGCCATTTTTCTGTCAGTTACCAGAAGTGTTATGAGTCAGCAAAACCAGAATTTAACCGAGATCCGTCAGCAGCGAATTGCCACCCTGAAAAAGAATATGCAGGAGCGTATTCACATTCTTGATGGCGGCATGGGTACCCTGATCCAGAGCCACCAGCTGGAAGAGAAGGATTACCGCGGAGAGCGCTTTGCCGACATCCCTCAGGAGGTCAAAGGCAACAACGACCTGCTGGTGCTGACTCAGCCTGACATCATCGCTGGCATACATCGCCAGTATTACAACGCCGGTGCCGACATCGTCGAAACCAACAGTTTCAACTCGACCCGCGTTTCCCAGGCCGACTACGACATGGAAGACCTGGTGCCCGAGCTGAACCGCGCTGCGGCAGCCGTTGCCCGGAAGGTCGCTGACGAAGTCGAAGCTGAGACCGGTATTCCGCGCTATGTTGCTGGTGTTCTCGGCCCTACCAGTAAGACCTGCTCTATCTCACCTGACGTAAACGACCCAGGTTACCGTGCCATTACGTTTGACCAGCTGGTCGAAGAATACATCGAGGCCACCGAAGGTCTGATGGACGGCGGCGCAGACATCATTCTGATCGAAACCGTATTTGATACCCTGAACGCTAAAGCCGCCGTATTTGCTGTCCAGGAAGTCTTCGAGCAACGCGGCGAAGAGCTGCCGATCATGATCTCGGGTACGATTACCGATGCCTCTGGTCGTACCCTATCTGGCCAGACCGCAGAAGCTTTCTACAACTCACTGGCCCACGCCAAGCCGCTGACCATCGGTCTGAACTGCGCCTTAGGTGCAGAAGAACTGCGCCCGCACGTCGAAGAGCTGTCAAACAAAGCTAACTGCTACGTGTCAGCCCACCCGAACGCAGGACTGCCCAACGAGTTTGGTGAATACGATCAGTCACCAGCAGAAATGGCGGTCATCGTAGAAGAATTCGCAGCCAGTGGCTTCCTGAACATCATTGGCGGTTGCTGCGGTACGTCTCCGGCACACATCAAGGCGATTGCCGATGCGGTGAAGAAGCACAAGCCTCGCACCATTCCTGAGATCAAGCCAGCGTGTCGCCTGTCTGGCCTTGAGCCGTTCAACTTCGACGAAACCAGCCTGTTTGTTAACGTCGGCGAGCGCGCCAACGTTACTGGTTCGGCGAAGTTCAAGCGCCTGATAAAAGAAGAAAACTACGACGAGGCGCTGGAAATCGCCCGCCAGCAGGTTGAGAACGGCGCCCAGATCATCGACATCAACATGGACGAAGGCATGTTGGATTCCGAAGCGGCCATGGTTCGTTACCTGAACCTGATCGCCTCTGAACCTGACATCGCACGTGTTCCTGTGATGGTTGACTCGTCCAAGTGGGAAATCATTGAAGCCGGCCTGAAGTGCATTCAGGGTAAGCCGGTCGTTAACTCTATCTCGCTGAAAGAAGGCGAAGAAGAGTTCATCGAAAAAGCCAAGCGCTGTAAGCGTTATGGCGCTGCCGTTGTAGTGATGGCGTTTGATGAAACCGGTCAGGCCGATACTGAACAGCGTAAGAATGAAATCTGTGAGCGCTCGTACCGCGTACTGGTCGACAAAGTGGGGTTCGCGCCCGAGGACATCATCTTCGACCCGAACATTTTTGCCGTGGCCACAGGTATCGAAGAACACAACAACTACGCTGTCGATTTCATCAATAGCTGTAAGTACATCACTGACAACCTGCCACACGCCAAGATCTCTGGTGGTGTGAGTAACGTATCCTTCTCGTTCCGTGGTAACGAGCCGGTACGTGAAGCAATTCACTCGGTCTTCCTCTACCACGCCATTCAGAACGGCCTGAGCATGGGTATCGTGAACGCCGGTCAGCTGGCGGTATACGACGACCTGCCAGCAGAACTGAAAGAACGCGTTGAAGACGTGATTCTGAACAAGCGCGAAGACGGCACTGACCGTTTATTGGAAATCGCAGAAAAATACCGTGGTGACGGTTCTGTTCAGGAGAAAGAAACCGAAGAGTGGCGTTCGCTGCCCGTCGCCGAGCGCCTGACTCACGCCCTCGTAAAAGGTATTAACTCCTTCGTGGAGGAAGATACCGAAGAAGCGCGCCAGATGTTCGACCGCCCGATTGAGGTGATCGAGGGCCCGCTGATGGACGGCATGAACGTGGTCGGCGACCTGTTTGGCTCGGGTAAGATGTTCCTGCCTCAGGTGGTAAAAAGCGCCCGCGTAATGAAGCAGGCCGTGGCGTATCTGTTGCCTTATATCGAAGCTGAAAAAGACGGCAAGTCTGAGTCTCAGGGCAAGATCCTGATGGCAACCGTAAAAGGTGACGTACACGATATCGGTAAGAACATCGTGGGCGTGGTGCTGCAGTGCAACAACTTTGAAGTGGTCGATCTGGGCGTGATGGTACCTGCCGACAAGATTCTGAAGGTCGCGAAAGAAGAAAACTGCGACATCATCGGCCTGTCGGGCCTGATCACACCGTCGCTGGATGAGATGGTTCACGTTGCCCGTGAAATGCAGCGTCTCGACTTCCACCTGCCGCTGATGATCGGTGGTGCGACGACCTCTAAAGCACACACGGCAGTGAAAATTGAACCGCAGTTCAAAAACGATATTGCCGTATACGTTCCGGATGCCTCCCGTGCGGTGGGCGTTGCTCAGAAGCTGGTAAACCCGGAAGCAAAGGCTGCGTTTATCTCAGAACGCCGCGAAGAGTATGTAGCAGTGCGTGAGCGTAACGCTAACCGCAAAGCCAAGGCGCTGCTGCCGTACGAAAAAGCCTGCGAGAATGCCTTCAAAGGTGACTGGGATAACTATGTACCACCGGTACCGGCAAAAACCGGCATTTCTGTCTACGAGAATTTCGATCTGGCAGACCTGGCGAAGTACATCGACTGGACACCGTTCTTTATGTCCTGGGAACTTGCCGGCAAATTCCCGCGCATCCTTGAAGACGAAGTCGTCGGCGAAGCCGCGACCAACCTCTACAAAGACGCTCAGGCCATGCTGCAACGCATCATTGACGAGAAATTATTTAACGCCCGTGGCGTTGTCGGCATCTGGCCGGCGAACCGTCGTGGCACAGACGATATCGTCGTATTTAACGACGACCAATCAGAAGAGATTGCCGTTCTGCACCACCTGCGCCAGCAGACGGATAAGCCAAACGATCAGCCAAACTACTCTCTGGCTGACTTCGTGGCACCAGAGGGCACTCAGCAAGATTACGTCGGTGGCTTTATCGTGACCGCAGGTATCGAAGCAGAGAAGCTGGCGAAGGAATACGACGCTAACCATGATGATTACAACAGCATCATGATGAAAGCACTGGCTGACCGTCTGGCCGAGGCCTTTGCCGAGCGCATGCACGAAATCGTCCGTAAAGAGATCTGGGGCTACGCCAACGATGAGAGCTTTACTAACGAAGAACTCATCAAAGAAGCCTATAACGGCATCCGCCCGGCACCGGGCTACCCTGCATGTCCGGATCACACTGAGAAGACCACCCTGTTTGCTCTGCTCGAGGGCGAAGCCAACACCGGCGTGTCTCTGACTGAAAACTTCGCCATGACGCCAGCAGCATCTGTCAGCGGCTGGTACTTCTCTCACCCGGACTCGAAATACTTCGGCCTCGGTAAAATCGACAAAGATCAGGTAACTGACATTGCCGCCCGCAAAGGCATGGATCTGGAGCAGATGGAGCGCTGGCTGGCGCCTAACCTCTCCTACGACCGCTGAGAGGGCCTGAGCGGATATGCAGTTCAGTCGCCTGATGCTGTCCAGGTTAAGCCGCGTCGAACTGGCGCGGCTTAATCGTATTCTGGTGATCGGCATTCCGATCATAGGCAGCATGCTGTCTCAGAGCATCACCAACCTGATCGATGCCGCCATGGTAGGCCAGCTCAATGACGTCGCCCTCGCGGGCGTTGGCATCGGCAGCTACGCCAACTTTCTTTGTGTTTCCGTCATGATGGGGCTGTCTGCAGCCGTGCAGGCGATTGTATCGCGCCATTACGGCGCGAAACGCCACACCAGAACCACGGAGCCTCTGTTCGCGGGTCTGCTCCTTACCCTGCTGATCGGCATTCCGTCGACCCTGCTCTTCGTAGCCTTCGCACCGCAGTACATCGGACTGTATACGGACGATGCCGCAGTGATCGCCGTCGCTTCAGATTATTTCTCATGGCGGACGGCGGCGTTAACCTTCGTCGGTATGACCTTTGTGTTCCGTGGCTTCTGGAGCGGTATTGGTGAAAGTGGTGTGTATCTGCGCATCGCCCTGATCATGCACCTGAGCAACATCGTATTCAGCTACTTCCTGATCTTTGGTCTGACCCTGTTCGGCACAACGTACTGGGAAGGCTTCGGCGCCGTAGGCTCCGGTATGGGGTCCGCAGCTTCGCTGCTGCTGGCGGCTACCCTGTTTTTCTGGCGCACCTTCGTCCGCGACGACCGTTTCCATACCCTGTTTCATCTGAGCAGAAAAACCATCCGCCAACTCGTGCGCCTGGCGATTCCAAACTCAGTCAGCCAGACACTCTTTGCTCTGGGGCTCAGCGTACTGTTCTGGATCATCGGTTTAATCGGCACGCAGGAACAGGCCATTGGCCATATCCTTACCCAGCTATCGCTGATGTTAATCATGCCCGCCGTTGGGCTTGGTATCGCCGGCGCCAGCCTGGTCGGTCATGCACTGGGGGCCGAAGAAAAAGAAAACGCACATCGCTGGGGCTGGGACGTGTTGCGTGTTTCAGTGGTGATCATGGCCGTCCTCGGCCTGCCGATGTGGATTGCCCCCCACGCCGTGCTCGATATTTTCACCAATGACCCAGTGCTTATTGATCTTGGCACCTGGCCATTGCGTATCCTCGGGTTCGCCATCGCCTTTGAAGTCGCCTCCATTATATTCAACCAGACGCTTCTGGGAGCCGGTGCCAGCAAACAGGTACTTAAAATCAATCTGGTGATGCAGTGGATCGTTTTCCTGCCGCTCGCCTGGCTGATTGGCCCGTATCTGGGCTTCGGCCTGACCGGCATCTGGATTCTTCAGGCGGTTCAGCGGGTATCTCTGGCAGTAATCTACGGCACTATATGGAGCCGCAGACACTGGGCGCATATCAAGGTGTAGGTACAGGTCCGCAAAACTTCTTGCTGCATCATCGCACCCGTATTAGCGTATTGTTAATCGCCCCTCATCGGAACCACATAATGTCCGGAAGCCAGAATCTGACCGCAACAGCCTATGACCAGCTATCACCAGTCATTGCACACCGCGGTGCCAGTGGTCACTCGCCTGAAAATACGGCGGCGTCGCTGCGAAAAGGGGCCGAACTTGGCGCAACGTGGGCGGAAGTCGATGTCGCGATCAGCTCCGACAACGTGGCAGTTGTCTTCCACGACTCTGACGTTAATCGCTGCACCGATGGTCGTGGGCTGCTGATTCAGAAAACGGCCCGGGAACTGGCCGGTCTGGATGCGGGCAGCTGGTACTCGCCTTTTTATGCGGGTGAGCGGATTCTCACGATGACGGATCTGCTGACGCTTGCGAATGAACTCTGCCTGAATCTCAATATCGAGATAAAACCCACCATCGGTCGGGAAACTGAGACGGTATGGGCGATGCGGGAGGCTCTGAAGCAGGTGCCCTTTAGTCACACCCTGTTATTGTCGAGCTTTAACGTACACGCACTCTATGCCGCGCGTGAGTTCCTTCCGGATTTCACCCGGGCTCTGAACGTCGAGGCCATTCCACGTGACTGGCGCAACCGCCTTGATGAAACAGGGGCAACAGGTCTGCATTTCGCGGCTGACTTCTTTGAGGAAGCGATCATCCGGGACATCCATGCCGCTGGCACGCCGATGGCCTGCTACACAGTGAATGATTTTGAAACCGCTCAGAAGCTTTATCGCAGTGGCGTGAAAGCGGTGTTCACAGATTACCCGGAGCGCCTCATTCTGAACGCAACGCCTGTTGCCAGATAGCGGTTGTGGCGGGGCCGGAAAGCCCCGCGGATTTCTTAGCTGAGTCCGAGGTCTTCGCGGATAACCGTCGCGATATTTCTCTCGGCGAGTGCAGTAATCGTAATAAAGGGGTTCACACCCACATTACCGGGTAGCAGCGACCCATCGACCGCATACAGGTTCTGATATCCCTTCAGGCGCCCATAGTAGTCAGTCGCCTCTCCCAGAATGCACCCTCCGAGCGGATGATAAGTAAAGAAATCGGCATAGGGCTGATTGCCCTTAAACAAGCCCCGGCGGTACCGGCTGTAGTTCGCCTTGTTATAACGGTCGAAAACTTTCTTGGCAGCGTCGAAGGAAGGCTGTGTCTGGTCCGCTCTCCAGTTCAGCTCCACCCGGTCAGCGTCCGGGTTATACGTCAGATAGCCACGTTCAGGGTTGTTAGTAATCGCCAGAAACAGGCTGGTGAAGGTTTCAATCCCGGCCGGAAACGGCGCTATTTCGGCAAACACCTGAGCGTCTTCATCATCCCAGTTATCAATCCCTTTGACGGGCATTCCGGACTGGCGGGCCCCCGTGGTGTTCCAGACCGGGTTAGCAATCGACACCATAAAGTTGCCGTTATTCCCCCAGCCCTGACCGATGCGATCACTCAGGTCGGGTAAGGTGCCAGTATCCCGGGCCCGCATCAGAAGCTCGGTGGTCCCCATCGTCCCTGCCCCGAGGAACAGATACTGACAGCTGACCTCCAGACGCTCAGTGACAGTGCCTGAGGCATCAATAGTCTCAAGATTCAGCAGGTAGATACCATTCGCATCCTGGCGGATACCCACCACCCGCGTCATGGTTCTGAGAGTCACGTGCCCAGTCCCCAGAGCTTCCGGTATGTAGTTTTTATCCAGACTCTGCTTACCGAAGTTGTTGCCGTAGATCACCTCGCCCGCCGTAGCCGAAGGCTCTGCATTCCCTGCAATTTCGGCTTCCATATACTCAAAGTCATACACATTCGGAACATCTGCCGTCCGGAATCCGGCCTTATGCGCACAGGCTTCCGCTCTGCGGCTGAACTGGTAGTAATCTGAGTTGTAAACCGCGTCACTTACTGAGTTTACGCGCAGCATGCGGTTAGCGAGAGGAAACCAGCTGTCGTACATTTCATCAGCGTTGATATCCGGCAGTATTTCCTCGAAGAATTCCCGCTTCGGCACGACGGCCATACCACCATTGACCAATGAGCCCCCACCAACGCCGCGGCCGACATAGACCGACATATTGTCGTAGTTGAGGGTGTCCAGCACGCCCGGATACTGGTCAATATTCCGATCCACCAGAGGAAGACCCATGATGTTCGCCACAGGCGCTTCGGTTCTGTCTTTGAACCACATGGCCCGCGCATCGGGAGAAACCATGTCGCAATGCACTTTGCCGTCAGACGCGGCCTGATCCCAGAGCTGCCCCATCTCTATCATCAGGGTGCTCACACCCGCCTCACCAAGACGCAGGGCCGTGACAGCCGAACCGTAGCCACTGCCAACCGTGATGGCGGTGTAAAAAGAGGCAATCTGAGTCGGTTCGTGAGGAGTCGCAGGCACAGTTTTATCGAACCAGCCCGCGCGGGCCGAAGGCGAAAACGCGGACAGACTGACCGTCGTCGCCCCCGCCGCAGCAGCCGCTGTCATTGCGGAACGGCCAAGGAATGCACGCCGGCTGCACACCGGCCCCTGTGGTGATTTCGAACGGTTCGATTCAGACATAATCTACTTCCTGTTATTTTTATTGCTGTCGTTGTTGCTCACCACTTTACCCTCCTCCAGGACAAGATGGGTGGCCTTTATCCCTGATCGGATAAGAACTGGCTCATCACGCGCTAAACACGCAGTAAACCATCAGGAAAACCGATAAGAGTAATAGATATTTTCTGATTTTCGGGATTAGAAAGTTCCGGTAGAGTGCTGCCTGACAATCTATAACTCTAATTTTTAGCAACCGGATCACTATGTACGTATACGATCAGTACGATCAGCAACTGCTGAACGAGCGTGTTGCCCAGTTTAAAGGGCAGATGGAGCGCTATCTGGATGGCAAAATTTCTGAAGAAGAATTTCTGCCATTGCGACTTCAGAACGGCATTTATGTACAGCGCTATGCCCCTATGCTGCGGGTCGCTGTACCATACGGTGCCCTGAACTCTGCGCAGGTACGCAAGCTGGCCTATGTCGCCCGCACCTACGACAAAGGTTATGCGCACTTCTCAACACGTCAGAACGTCCAGTTCAACTGGCCAGAACTGTCGCAATGCCCGCAGATCCTCGCTGATCTTGCTGAAGTTGAGATGCACGCAGTGCAGACCAGTGGTAACTGTATCCGCAACACGACGACTGACGAATACGCCGGTGTCATTGCTGAAGAAGTTGTCGATCCGCGCCCTTACTGCGAAATCATCCGTCAGTGGTCTACTTTCCACCCGGAATTTGCTTTCCTGCCGCGTAAGTTCAAAATTGCGGTTAACTCAGTTCCTGGTGAAGACCGCGCATCTATCGCGATGCACGACATCGGCATCAATATCGTTAAAAACGATGCTGGCGAGGTTGGCTATCGCGTTCTTGTCGGTGGTGGTCTGGGTCGTACCCCAATTCTGGGCGAAGAAATCTGTGCTTTCCTGCCGGAAGAAGATCTGCTGACCTACCTGGACGCCACCATCCGTGTGTACAACCAGTTTGGTCGCCGTGACAACAAGTACAAAGCCCGCATTAAAATCCTGGTGAAAGCACTGGGTATTGATCGTATGCGTGAGCTGGTTGAAGAAGAGTTCAACCGCATCAAAGAAGGCGAAGGCAAGCTGACTCAGGCTGAGCTTGAGCGAGTTAAGCAATACTTCACCGACCCTGCGTACAAGGCGCTTGAAAATGAGCCCGCGGCACTGGTCGAAGCCCGCAGCGACAATAAAGCGTTTGCCCGCTGGCTGGAGCGCAACGTCCGTGCTCACAAAAAATCCGGGTACGCAGTTGTCACTCTGACCCTGAAACAGATTGGTACCCCACCGGGTGACGTAACCGCAGAACAACTGGATGCAGTTGCCGACCTCGCGGACGAATACAGCTTCGGTGAGCTGCGCTCTACTCATCAGCAGAACCTGGTTCTGGCCGATGTTGAACAGGCTGAACTGTTTGCACTGTGGCAGAAACTCAAAGCTCTGGGCATGGCAACCCCCACACTGGGCCTGCTGACCGATATGATCTGCTGTCCGGGCGGTGATTTCTGTGCACTGGCGAACGCGAAATCGATCCCCGTCGCTGAAGACATTCAGGCGCGCTTCGAAGATCTGGATTACCTATGGGATCTCGGCGACATCGACCTGAACATTTCCGGCTGCATGAATGCCTGTGGTCACCACCACATTGGTAACATCGGTGTTCTTGGTGTCGATAAGAAAGGTGAAGAGTTCTACCAGGTGTCTCTCGGGGGCAACTCTGGTGGCAACAAGGCCGACGACGCCTCATTGGGTAAAATTCTCGGTCCGTCATTTGCCCGTGATGCGATGCCTGACGTGATCGCTAAGATTCTCGACTTCTATGTTACCAGTCGCCATGAGGGAGAAACCTTCCTTGAGGCATACCGCCGTATTGGCCACACCCCATTCAAGGAGGCCGTATATGGCAAAGCTGATTAATACCACAGGCCTGATCCAGGACACCGAACTGACCCAGGTGACTCTGAGTGAGTGGCAGGAAAACTCTGCGTCACTGAAAGGACAGTCACTGGAACTGGTGCTGACCAGCGACCAGACGGCCGATCTCTTCGGTGAAGATGCAGACAACTTCGCCCGCATCAGCATTGAATTTCCTAAGTTCACTGATGGGCGTGGCTACTCTGCTGCGCGCCTGCTGCGTGAGCGCTATGGCTACAAAGGTGAACTGCGTGCGATTGGCGACGTTCTGATCGATCAGCTTTTCTTTATGAAGCGTTGCGGTTTTGACACTTACGCGCTCCGTGAAGATCAGGTTCTCGAGGATGCGATTGCTGCATTCTCCACCTTTACTGCTCCTTATCAGAATGACGCGAATGATCAGCGTCCTCTGTTCCGCCGTCGCCTGAACTGATGTTCTGATGGCGCAATCCCCTTCTGTGGCTTACTCTCTAAGCTGGAGTTGGGGATTGTTATGCCGCAGGATATTGTATTTTCTTTCTTTCTGATTTTTGCTGGTGCGCTTGTACTGGCGACCATCGCACTTTACACACGTCAGCCTGTCCTGATCGCTTATATCGCTCTCGGCGCCATTGCTGGCCCATTCGGAATGGGTTGGATTGAGCACCCCGACGCCCTCAATGACATGGCTCACATCGGTATTATTTTCCTGCTATTCCTGCTCGGCCTGGACATGCAGCCCTCGGCCCTGATCGCCGTTCTCAGAAAGGCGACTCTGGTCGCACTGGCCAGCTCTCTGGTGTTTTTTGCCTGTGGATTCGGCATTACCTCGGCACTGGGGTACAGCCAGACTGATGCCCTGATTGTCGGCCTGGCGCTGATGTTCTCGAGCACCATCATCGGGCTTAAGCTTCTTCCCACCACGGTGCTGCACCACAAGCACAGTGGCGAGCTTATGGTCGGCCTGTTACTTATTCAGGATGTTATTGCCATCCTTACACTCATTTTGCTGGGTGTTATGCAAGGTACATCGGACATTCCGGTGTGGCAGCCATTCGTCGCCCTGCCGCTTCTTGTTGGTGGCTGCTATCTGGTGGTTAAAATGATTCTCCTGCCTCTGATCAGCCGGTTTGACCGCTATCAGGAATACCTCTTCATCATGGCGATAGGCTGGTGCCTGGCTGTCGCGGAAGGGGCACGGGCGATCGGTCTTTCCGAAGAAATCGGTGCATTCATTGCGGGCGTGACGCTGGCCACCAGCCCGATTGCTCAGTTTATGGCGATCAGTCTTAAGCCCCTGCGCGATTTTTTTCTGGTGATGTTTTTCTTCACGCTTGGTGCAGGGGTCAACCTGGGGATGTTGGGGGATGTATTACTTGGCGCCGGACTGCTGGCCGCTGCGGTTCTTATCCTCAAACCCATTACCTTCAGGGTACTTCTGGGGCGCTTCAGCGAGCGTTCTGGACTGGCATGGGATGTTGGCTTCCGACTCGGCCAGATCAGCGAATTTTCGCTGCTTATCGGTTTTGTTGCGCTGGAAAGTGCCTTACTGAGTGAACGGGCATCACTGCTGATTCAGGCGACGGCCATCATCACCTTTGTCATATCGAGCTATATCGTCGTGTTTAACTATCCGAACCCGATCGCAGTCAGCGACCGGCTCCGGAGAGATTAGAAACGTCAGGCCTTATTGAGGTCCAGACGGTACCGACCAACGCCCTGTCCTATAAGAACAGCGGCCAGTACATCAGCGAGGCCTGAACGACCAATCTCGGTCGTCATGTGGGACAGCGACCCGAGTTTCCATTCGTTAGCAGCACGATTCAATACTGCCTGCTTGTCCACGAGTGGTATTTCGACAGAATCAACACCCAGCAAGCTGATGCCCCGCAGAATAAACGGAAAAACGCTGGCTTCGACTTTAATGCCAGCAATCATGCCGCAGGTAGTCACCGCACCTTCAGGCATCAGTTGCGGAATGATCGCAGACACCATATCACCGCCCACGGTGTCGACTGCCGCCTGATACAGGGGCTTGGCCATGGCTTTGCCTTTCGCTGCAAGCACGGTCTCACGATCGACGATTTTTGCCGCACCCAACTCAGTCAGCCAGTCAGATTTTTCTGGCTTGCCCGACAATGCAACCACCTGATAACCGAGCTTCGCCAACAGAGCGACGGCAACAGACCCCACCCCGCCGGTAGCTCCGGTGACGAGCACAGGGCCGCGATCAGGACTGATACCCGCACGTTCCAGCTTCAGAACACTCAAAGCGGCGGTAAATCCTGCGGTACCCCACGCCATGGACTCAGACAGCGTCAGCCCCGCAGGAAGAGTCAGAACCCAGGAGGCCGGCACGCGGATTCTCTGTCCGTAACCGCCTTCGGTATTCATGCCGAGGTCGTAGCCGAAAACGACCACTTCCTGCCCGGCCTTAAATGCGGGGTCAGAGCTTTCGATGACGACACCCGCAGCATCGATGCCGGGGGTATGAGGAAACTCTTTAGTCACACCACGGTTGCCGCTCGCTGACAAAGCATCCTTGTAATTGACCGAAGAAAACTGAACGTCTATCAGTACATCCCCTGCTGGCAGATCGCTTTCTTCTCTCTCAACCCAGGCGGCTGTTGTACTCTTGCCGGACTCTTCAACCCGGTATGCCAGAAAACTCATAATTCCTCCCGTTAGCCTTTGCTCTGCATCTGATTGTGAAACACGGTCAACAAACGTGTGGCAGCGCGTTCAAAACCTGCCTGCACGGCAAGCCCAAGGCGCTCCTGCAGCGTTTTCCGGTATTCGTAACTCACGGTGTAGACATCCGCTTTATCACACGCAGAGACAAGATAGTCGTCACTCGTACCCACCTCGTCTATCAGACGATGGTCAATGGCCTGACTGCCGTACCAGATATCACCCGTGGCGACCGCTTCAATGTCGACCCGGGGGCGGAACTGGCGAACGTGATTTTTGAAAAGATCATGGGTGTCTTCGAGGTCAGACTGAAACTTCTCACGGGCCTTATCGGTATTTTCCCCAAACATAGTAACCGTGCGCTTGTATTCACCCGCCGTGAACAATTCAAAATCGACGTCGTTTTTCTTCAACAGGCGATTGAAGTTGGGTAGCTGAGCAACTACGCCGATGGAACCAATGATGGCAAAGGGAGCTGCCACCAGACGATCTGCGATACAGGCCATCATATAACCACCACTTGCGGCAACATGATCAATGCAGACGGTCAACTGAATGCCTTTGTCGCGGATACGCTTGAGTTGAGAGGATGCGAACCCATAGGAATGTACCATTCCCCCGCCACTTTCGAGCCTGACAACGACCTCATCGTCTTTGCCTGCCATGGTCAGTACCGCGGTTATTTCACGGCGCAGCAGTTCGGTATCGCTGGCGCGGATATCGCCATTGAAATCCAGAACAAACAGGCGTTTGCGCGGCTGAACTTCAGGCCGGGTCGCTTCTTTCTTCTCCTGCTTGGCTTTCACCTTTTCTTCTTTGCGGCGCTGTTTTTCCAGCGCTTTAAGTTCAGCCTCTGTGCTCAATGCGTTCTGAAGCTGCTCTTTGTGATCTTCCAGCTCTTCGTTCAGCTTGCGGATCTTCAGTTCACCTTCTGAGGTATCCCGACGCTGGCGCGAACCAATCGCGACCATACCGCCCACAACTATAAGTACAGCAACCACCAGGGTGGCCACTTTCAACAGGAAACTGCCGTAATCCGCCAGAAACTCCACGAAATTTTTCCTTTATCCGGTTCTTTTAATGAGGTCGTCCAGCATAACGGAACCACGGGGCGGAGCAAGCGCAATCCCACATACAACCTGACAGGTGGGCGATTTTCAAACAATCGTTCGAAATTTCGTTGACACCTCAGGACCTGAAACATACAGTTGACGCAGTCTTTTGAGACGTTTATCTGTGCTGGCATGACGACATGTGTCGCCAGCTCGTCAACTAAGTAAGCAAACTGAAGGATATCTTTATGTCATCTGCTGCTGAATTCATCGAACAAATGAAGTCAAAGTTTAACCCTGCTGCTGCTGAGGGTCTGGATCTGGTATTCCAGTTCAACATCGAAGATGCTGACACTTACCACTTGATCGTTAAAGACGGTAGCTGTGAAGTTGTTGCTGGCGAAGCTGCAGATCCTAACGTAACTCTGATCATGAACAGCGAAACCCTGCAGGGTATCGTGTCTGGCGACCTGGACGGCATGATGGCGTTTATGTCTGGTCAGCTGCGCGTTGAAGGTGACATGATGCTGGCAACTAAGCTGGGCGAACTCTTCCCTGCTTAATATGCATCGCACAAAAAAAGCGGCCAATGGCCGCTTTTTTTATGTCTCTCTGTATTACCACTGCCCCGCAACCGCATCTTCTGCCGCATCATTGACAGGACGCGCCACCAACCCCCTGGCTGAACGGGTGACGCTGTACACAGCGCCATTGGTCAATGGCATATAGACCGCGCTGCCGAAATCAGCATCCAACCACAGATCAAAGTCACGCAACCAACTCCAGACATCGAAGCCCCGGGAGTCCGCAAGTGAATACACGGTTCTCTTGCCTGTTCGTTCCTGTTCCAGTGACAGATAACGGCCCGAGAGCCGATCGAGGCGGTACAGAGGTTCTGCGCCCAGTGACGTCAGCGGGCCACTCCACACCAACATACGGACATCCAGCTGCCACTGGTCGCCATTAATCACGTAGCGGGATTCGCCGCCTTCCGGATCAACAAGCGTCAGGTCATATTCCTGATCCGACAGCTTGTAGATGGTAACCGTGGTGAGGGGATGTTCCTGCGCCAGACTGCGGTATGACCACAGGTCCCAGGTAATAAACGCCAGCCAGACAGCGACCGCCAGCATGATAAAACCGGAAGTCCCGCGTACCCATTGCGCAAACCAGCCTTTGTGGCGCCAGAACAGAGCAACCACAACAAGGGCAATAATAATCGCGAGTGACAGACCAAACGTCAGGCTAGCCTGCAGCATATCCTTCTCTCAATTGAGCCATACTTTCCTCCGCCATCTTCAGCGCATCGCGTCCGCCTGCAGATGGATTATCGTAGGTATCCATGTAGTACTCGATTGCTGTAACAGCATCGGCGAAGGCATCCAGATCCTTCTCAAGCGGTGTTGTATGAGTTTCGACAACATTCCGCACCATAAAATCCTCAAGATCAAGGAGCAGTTCACGCAGCTCTGGTTTTTCCAGGAATACCACCGCGCCACTGACATCGTGAAGACTTTTGGACACATTCTTAACGTGCAGTTTATCGTTGGTATCAACGTATGATGCGACCGAACGCTTCACCATAATGAGCGCACTGACGGATTCCGCAATCACGGATATCGTGGCTTCTCTCAACGTGACAGGATCAACGAGTTTTTCATCCACCAACCGGTTACTCTGCGTCAGCGCATGGACATCCTGTTCAATCCGGATGATGTCATCCGCCAGCAGATTAATTTCTGAGTTTCCTTCGCGCAGATGACGGATAACAGCATCGGCACGCATCGAGCTTTCATTCATATCAACCATCAGAAGCGTATCCGAAATACGCTCCATCCGTTCGATCAGGTCTTCTTTCGTCGTCGCAAAGTCAGGGTTCCGCTGACTGCGGTCGATTAGATCTTTCAGAGCATCGATCTCATCCTGAAGCGCACGGGCAAACGACAGGAGCGCAGATTGATCCGGGCCACCCAGATTCTGTCGCGAACGTGCCAGAGCACGTTCAGTGACATGCCCCTGAATATGGTAACTCGCCTGCAGTGCTTTCAGGCCATCGGTTTCTGGTTCTGCCAGAGCAACCAGATACAGAAGTTCTTTCAGTAGCCAGTCTGGCGCTTTCTGCTGCAGGGACTGCCCGGAGGTTTCCTGCAGTTTACGGATCATGCGATCCAGCTGACCAACCAGCACGATTCGCTGCGGGGTCAGCTCAAAACTTTCCTGCCCGAGCGCGGTTACCGCATTCAATGCCAGATCCCAGAACGACCATGATGGGGTCCCCCGGCTGGCGACCTCTACGCGCGACAGTGCTCGCACGAGCACCTGCACTGGGCCATGTCGCCCGGCACTTCGTATCATCCCCAGCAAACCAAGCTGCACCATCTGGCGGACTTTACGGAACGCCAGTGGCTTACCTGCGACAGCTGCAGGCGCCTCCACCTTCGGGCGAAGATTGTTAACGAAGAAGTATCCCTCAGGGAGCGGCTTTTCCTGCCGCTCGCGTCGCACCAGGTTGATAGTAGGAACGAGAAGAGAGGGTGCAACGGCCTGACCGCTGAGCACAAACTCGATGTAGCGCTTTATATAGATAATCGCCTGCGTACAGACATCCAGCAGAGAGGGAGACATTCCTTCATTGAGAGTTCGACGGACAGTTTCGGTCAGTTCTTCACACAGACGTTCACCCGCGCGGAAGTCCATCATTTTGAAGGTGCCACGCAACTGGCGTATTTCTTCCAGAAAAGCCCGCAGGTTTTCCAGGTCCCCATCGCCGGAATAATTATCCAGTTGCACTGCAGCATGGTCGAGTGCGTGATCAATTTCACCACGCACTACGTGCAGAGAAGCTGCAAACTGGGAGAGTTCACTTCCTGTTGTCAAAGGTGTCACCGTCTATCGTTATTGTTCTGAGTCGCGATTCATTCTACTGACTGTAATACGAAATCGCGACGCGTTTTCTGCGTCAATTCACATTTCAGCAATAGTTGTTTATCAATTACCGCGCTATGCCAACGGTTTACGCCAGAGAGCCCCCTCGCTCTTCTTATCTATCAGATCCAGAAACGCCTCATGCGCAGTAACCTCGTCTGCGCTGGCGCGGATCACTTTTAGATTACTGGCTTCAACCTGAACATCACCAAGATCAAGCTCAACTTCACCGTCTTCTGAATCGCTCTCATCAGCCAGCGCAAGATCTGTCTGGCCGCCCGTCATGATCAGATAAACATCAGCAAGGATCTCCGAGTCGAGCAATGCCCCGTGAAGTTCCCGGTGGCTGTTATCAATACCATAACGTTTACACAGTGCATCAAGACTGTTTCTGGCACCCGGGTGCATATCCCTGGCCAGCAGCAGGGTGTCCAGAACACCACAGAAATCGCGCGTTGGAGAAAGATTCAGGCGTGAGAACTCTGCGTCCATCATGCCGACGTCAAACGCCGCGTTATGAATCACAAGTTCGGCACCCGAGATAAAATTCCGGAAATCATCAGCAATCTGAGCGAACACGGGCGCGCCCTGCTCCTCCAGCCACTCATTGGTAATGCCGTGAACCTCTGCGGCTTCTTCATCAATCGGGCGCTGCGGATTAACGTAGACATGGTAATGCCGACCCGTGAGCTTACGCTCAATCACTTCCACACACCCGATTTCAATAATCCGGTGCCCTTCACCGATACCCGTTGTTTCGGTATCCAGTACCACCTGTCTCATCGACCTGCCTCTTCTGCTCCACGGTTGGCCAGCTGGTCCGCCCGCTCATTCCCCTCATGACCGGCATGGCCCTTTACCCAGCGCCATTCAATCGTATGTTTCTGACACTCACTGTCCAGTGCCTGCCAGAGGTCTTTATTTTTAACCGGCTGCTTAGAAGCGGTTCGCCAGCCATTGCGCTTCCAGCCAGCCAACCATTGATTAATCCCCTGTTTGACGTACTGAGAATCTGTGGTCAACACTACCTCACAGGGTCGTTTCAGAGCTTTCAGCCCTTCGATGGCGGCCATCAGTTCCATCCGGTTGTTGGTCGTCTCGCCCTCGCCACCAAACAGCTCTTTTTCAGAGGCACCGTACCGCAGCAACGCACCCCAACCACCCGGGCCCGGGTTCCCCTTGCAGGCACCATCGGTAAATAACTCTACTTTCATTCTCTATCTTCAGTTCTTTTTCATTGATGCTGGCGCAAGCTCCCGTGCAACTTCACGAACAGCAGGCACAGCAAAACCAAGCCCCTGCGGGCTTGAAAATCGTTTACGTGAGCGAATTTTTGTCATGCCTGCGACCGTCTTGCGGGCGACCAGCACATACACATTTCCCGGCACCCACTGATTCCCGGCCAGTACGCGATCCACTCTGCGACTCAGTGTTTCTGAGCCAAGCCCCAGCGGCCACAGATGAGCCCCCGTGCTGATACTTTCAATCCGGAAATCAAGCAGCGTCAGCCAGTCTGCAAGGCGCGCCGGCGCGACCGGATTTGCGATCCATGGCAGTTCAACCGAGAGGGTCCGCAACCAACGCATCCCACCCCACCAGGATCCCGGATTAAAGCCAACCACGATGAGATAGCCACCAGACACCAGACACCGTGTCGTTTCACGGATCATCTGGTGTGGGCGATTGGTCATGTCCAACCCATGCTGGAGGATAGCCACGTCCAGCGATTCATCCGCAAACGGCCAAGCGGCATCCTGAATCTGTGCCTGAACGTCCACCAGATCCCGCTGCCATGGCAGGCCAACCCTGAAACAATGCTGAATCCGGGACTTGCGCATAAACTTCGGTTCGGCATCAACACCGGCGTACAGCATGTGACAGCCATAGAGATGATCAACCCATTCAGACAGCCAGCCAGCCTCAAGGGCCATCAGGCGCTGAGTGTCCCGACGGTCGAGCCAATTCTTCTGAGTGTCTGTTTTTATGCGATGCGCGTGTTTCATCTGACGTCTTTCGCCTTGCGGGCACAGGATATGCTAATTAGACTGACAGCATTTGCAGTCTCATTGTACCCCTTATGAAGTATTTTTCAGTATGTGTGCTCGCTCTGTTCACTTCCGCCTGCGGCCACTTTCAGACCAGCTCGTCAGATCATTACTCCCCGTCAGCTACAGAACCGGACGCCATTGAGCTGACACCGGCTGAAGAAGCGCTGGCCAGCCAACCGGAACCGGCACAGGAAGAAACTGCACCAGAGCTTGCAGAAGCCCCTGAGGAGTCACGCGACCTATGGATACGGGTGCGGGATAACTTTATGCTCGACGAAACCGTTGAAGACCCCCGCATAGCCAGCCAACTGCGCTGGTACGCATCTCATCAGTCGTATCTTAACCGTGTATCTGAGCGCGGCGAGCGCTATCTGCACTACATCATTACTCAGATTGAAGAGCGCAATATGCCGGGTGAACTGGCCCTGCTCCCTATAGTGGAGAGCGCATTCGATCCATTTGCATACAGTCACGGACGCGCGTCCGGCGTGTGGCAGTTTATTCCATCAACCGGTGCAGCCTATGGTCTGAAACAGGATTGGTGGCAGGATGGCCGTCGCGATATCAGGGCGGCGACCGATGCTGCACTGACGTATCTGGACCGCCTGCAGGCGCAGTTTGACGGCGACTGGATGCTGGCGCTGGCAAGTTACAACTCCGGAGCAGGCACGGTACGGAAAGCCATCCGACGCAACCGCGAAAAAGGACTGCCGACCGATTTCTGGGCACTGGATCTCCCGCGCGAAACCCGGGCGTATGTCCCTAAACTGATTGCCCTGGCCAAGCTGCTGCTCGACCCCGAAGCACATGGTATTGTCTGGCCAGAACTTCCGGATGAGCCTTACTTTGCCGTGGTTGAAACCGGCGGGCAGATCGATCTCGCTCAGGTCGCAGAGCTGTCAGGTGCAGACCTGGATGAGATCTATCGTCTGAATCCGGGTTTCAACCGCTGGGCAACACACCCTGCCGGCCCCCATGAAGTGCTTGTCCCACTCAACAATGCCGATACATTTGCCGAAAACCTGAAAAGCCTGCCGCCCGAGCACAGAGTCCGCTGGCAACGTTACACCGTTCGCAGTGGTGACAGCCTGAATCTGATTGCCAAGCGTTTCCAGACAACACCGGATGCCCTGCAGATCGCAAACGATCTGAATTCGAGCGTTATTTACGCAGGTCAGCAGCTCATGATCCCCTCGGCGCACAAAAGTCAGGGCGAATATACCCTCAGCCTCGCAAAAAGAACGGAAAAGCTGCAGACCCGGAAGCCTAGTGGGTCATCTTCCCGCGTCGACTACTACGTGCGTGCCGGCGACAGTTTCTGGGAAATTGCGCAGGAATACGACGTGTCTGTACGCGAACTGGCCCGTTGGAACGCCATGGCTCCCACAGACCCACTGCGCATTGGCCAGAAGCTGGTGATCTGGTCGAAAAACCGGAGCGCCAACCGGGAAGTCATCCGCAAAGTCCATTATCAGGTGCGTAAAGGTGATTCACTCGCGGCCATTGCCGACCGCTTCAATGTGAGCCTGAAAGATATACGCCGCTGGAATGTCGCGGAAGTCGCCAGCAAATACCTGCAGCCCGGTCAGAATCTGACCCTGTATGTGAATGTTACGCGCTGAGTCTGCCCTCTGGCTGCTTATCGGTCTGTTTTTCACGCTGAGCGCAGCGGCTGAAGGTAGCATCAGCGTCAGTTACCAATCTGGCTCCCTCTTGCATGCCATCCCCTGGGAATCTGCCGACACCGAGCAGCCCTGGGCAGCAAAAGCGCGTAACGGGGGGAGCTTTTCGACGCTTGTGCACCACATCACGCCCTCATGGCGGCGGTTTGGCCCAGCAACCCCCAATGATATTTCAGAGTCAATCGAAGCCCTGAGCCTGCCCCTACTGGCGCGTCATCCTGTGACAGATCATCTGATCCCAATCCTCGCTGATCGGTGGTACAGCGATGAACAGGCCGGCATCACTTATTTCCATATTGATGATGATGCTCTCTGGTCCGACGGCATCCCCGTCACCAGCAACGACATCGCCTACACCCTACAATTTCTCACTGACGAGAAAAATGGCACGCCGTATCAGAGACAGCAACTGACGCAACACATCAGTGCAATCATCATCTACGACCCTGAATACTTCGCACTGGTACACACGGCGGGTTCGCCGCCAGAAACAGTGACCGGTCTGCGCCCCCTTCCGGCGCACTTTTATCGCTCATTGCTGCGCTGGCCAGCAGACTTCGACCGGACACCGCCACCCGTTACCGGAGCGTATCAGCCGGAGGAGCTTGAATTTCAGTACGCATCGTTTAAGCGCGTAAAGGACTGGTGGGGGGACAAGCAGCGCTTCCTGAAATACCGCTTCCACCCCACCGAAATACGATTATTCCGTAGCTCTGAAGATAGCTTTAAAGCGTTTGCCAATGGCGAGCTGGACGCACTGTCCACCACCGACCCTGCGACCGCTGAGGCCAGCTGGGCACGACTTCTGACTCAGAAATACAAAATACGGAGGGTAGACTGCCCGGGCTGTCCAGACAGGCATCAGGGCATTGTATTTTCACCCTCTGTCAGTCCGGATGAACAACAGGCTCTGATCCGCACGGTCACTTCCCTACTGGCGCCCGACCATGCTGACACCCCCGAAATAACGACTGGCGGCATTACGCTCCACTACCCTGCGACTCAACGCTACAGCATGCTGAATAGCCACCCGGGTTTCGTTGCCGAACCGCCGTCATCACTGATACGGCGACTGCAGGACAACCGCTATCAGGCAGTACTCATCAGTGCAGAGGCTGACACCGCAGAGGCAGACAGTGCCTTACGCCGGACACTGAGCACTGTCCCAGATCACGGAGCCGTTGCTGCACTACCCCACATTTCCTATTATCACTATCTTCTCTGGGAGTGGATCATGCTCCCTGAGACGCCCCTGTTGTCGCCAGCAGGTTTGCTTGCCCCCTTTGATGTGATCTACGGAGGGCTGTTCAGCATTAACCGGAAAGAGCGCGCAGCAATGATGGACAAACCCGAACGCCGCGAAGGAGAAACTCCGCCGGCGATTAAGATTTACCCGAAAAAATAACAGATACAGGAGCCACAACGTGGGACTTCTCAGCGGAAAAAAAGCACTGATCGTTGGTGTTGCCAGCAAACACTCCATTGCCTACGCCATCGCGGATGCATTTCACCGGGAAGGCGCTGAACTCGCTTTTACCTTTCAGGGTGAGAAACTGGGTGAACGGGTAAAAAAAATGGCTGCAGAGTGGGAGTCTGATCTCTGCTTTCCCTGCGACGTTTCTTCAGATGAAGAAATCGCTCAGGTGTTCACCGAGCTGAACAAGCATTGGGACGGGATTGATATCATCATTCACTCGGTAGGCTTTGCCCCTGCTGAGGAGCTGGACGGGGATTACCTTAACATCACAACGCGCGAAGGCTTCCGGATCGCTCATGACATCAGCGCCTACAGTTTCGTAGCGCTCGCCAAGGCCGCCAGACCGATGCTCGAAGGTAGAAACGGAGCACTGCTGACGCTGACTTATCACGGGTCGCAACAGACACTCCCCAACTACAACGTAATGGGCCTTGCTAAGGCCTCCCTTGAAGCCTCCGTCCGCTACCTGGCCGGCTCTCTCGGACCAGAAGGCATACGTGTCAATTCGATTTCGGCCGGACCAATTAAAACGCTTGCTGCTTCCGGTATTAAAAGCTTCCGGAAAATGCTTAAGAAAAACGCAGAGCGGGCCCCGCTGAAGCGAAATATTACTGCGGCTGAAGTTGCGAACTCTGCCGTCTTTCTCTGCTCAGACATGGCATCGGGCATCACTGCGCAGAATGTTTATGTCGACGGTGGTTTCAATACCTGTGCCATGAGCCTGGATGAAATGGAAGACTGAACATCAGGCATAAAAAAAGGCGGCTTAATAAAGCCGCCTTTTTTTATCTGCAACAAAGCATCACTGCTCGATCGCTGTATTTGCCTTAGACCAGGCCTGATAGCTGATCATGTCATCGCGGGCATTCTGGTTACGGACCTGATCGGTCCCTGCATCGGTAGCAGCCATATTTTCCCAGCTCTTACGATCCACAGCATCAACTTTCACAACGGCATAGCCGGTGGTTGTTTTAACCACTTCACTGCCACCTTCAGTTAACGCAAAGGCCTTCTGGTGAACAGCGCGAGGCGCATCAGTTGCCTGACGGAGTGTACCGCTCGCGGTTTTCCAGTCCGCTGCTTCGCCGGCTAGAATCGCTTTCGCTTTATCGTTGGCAGCTTCAAGCGCTTTATCTTTAGTCAGGCGTGCAACGACAACCGTACGCACTTCTTCAAGTGGACGTGCGCGTGCGTCTTCAAATTCAGACACAGCAAACACCACAGCGCCCATTTCCGTTTCGATAACCTTACTTACCTCGCGGTCCAGTTTCATATTGTCCTGGAAGGCTTCTGAACGAACTTCGGCATCATCTGTCACGCCCTGACCTTCTTCGAAAGTGAAGAAATCGCTTTCCTGAACAGTAAGACCGGAAGCCTCTGCCACGTCATCAATCGAAGTGGATGAGTAAGCCAGATTCTCAAGATCCTGAATGCGTTCGGCGTAAATAAATCCTGCTTTTTCCTGCTTAACAGCAGCAGTAAGTTCATCACGAACTTCGTCCATTGCTGGAACCTCAGGCAGAATGATCTGGTCGGCACGGATCAGGTGAACACCATATTCAGTCACAACAGGGCCACTGACTTCTTTTTCCTGCAGAGCGAACAGAGCATCATCAAACGCCGGATCAAATGCACCACGACCATTGATACCCAATGAGCCACCATCGGCTGCTGAACCTACATCTTCAGAAACATCTGCAGCAACGGCAGCGAAGGATTCGCCCGCATCAATACGGGCTTTCGCTGTAGCCGCCAGAGCCATCGCCTGCTCTTCTGTGCGCGATTCACCAATTTCAAAAAGGATGTGACTGGCTGCGCGCTGCTCACGTTCAGCCTGGGCATCACGGTAGTCTGCGTACGCGATTTCCAGATCTTCTTCTGTCACTTCCTGTTTCGCGATCAGACCCTGGCGATCCAGGAGCACATACTTAATGCGCGCTTTTTCAGGTGTACGGTAGCGATCAATGTTCGCCTGATAAGCTGACTCAATTTCTTCTTCAGAAAGGTTCACAGAAGATTCGAGATCAGCAGAATTCACAGCAGCGTAAGAATAAGAACGCTGCTCATTATTGAGAGCCTCCTCAAACTGAACCGCAAACGGTGTTTCAATCGTAGACAGCATAAACGCTGCACGCACCTGGTTCTGCTTAATGCTGTTTGCGAGAAGCGAGCGATACTGAACAACAGAGAGGTTGTTCATACGCAGTACAAGGCGGAACTGTTCTGGGTCGAACTTACCTTCAGACTGGAAAGAAGGAGTCGTGCGGATAATCTGGTCGATTACCTGGCTGGAGGCATACAGGCCCAGCTCTTCAGCCTGGGTCTGAGCCACTTTTTCGTTAATCAACTGTTCAAGAGCAGACTGCTCGAGAAATTTCTCGTTAAACAGATTCTCGTCATAGTTATCACCGAACTGACGACGCAACTCTGACTTCTGCTCATCTACCTTACGCTGAACATCAGTTTTAAAAATTTCGTAGTCACCGACTGTAGCGACTGGCTTCTCGCCACCACCCAGAGTGACGATACTTTCGACGCCCCAGATTGCAAATACGAAAATAATAAAGCCAACAATGATCTTGGCGACGAGGCCCTGCGCATTATCACGCATGGTCTGTAACATGTTTCCTCCCTTAGGCCCGGCGCTGCCGGCCTGCCGAATGATCGGCCTGGATGTTGTTATCGTGCTTTCATACGAAAAAAGCGCATCAGGGATGCGCTTTTATTCTGGCGGACCGGACGGGACTCGAACCCGCGACCCCCGGCGTGACAGGCCGGTATTCTAACCAACTGAACTACCGGTCCAAAACCCTAAAAACGTTGTCTTAGTTGACAGCGTCTTTCAGCGCTTTACCTGGCTTAAAGCCTGGTACTTTTGCCGCTTTGATTTCGATCGGCGCACCTGTCTGAGGGTTACGACCGGTACGAGCGGCACGCTCTTTAACCATGAAGGTACCAAAACCTACCAGAGCAACCTGGTCACCTTCTTTCAGAGCACCGCCAATGCTCTCGATCATTGCATCCAGAGCACGACCAGCTGCAGCTTTAGGCAGGTCAGCAGAAGCTGCGATAGCATCAATCAGTTCAGACTTGTTCACACTTATCCCCTTATAGCATCCATATACTTAGTTTTGTTGTGCGACTGGATGATCGCCACAGAAACTTGAGAGCGATGATTTATACCAACTACCCCCCAGACCGTCAAGCGACCTTAGTGGGTACTTGGCCGCCCGGTGTCATCTTTTTGGGACTTAGTCTCATCAGTGGCTAAAATTTCACCAATTACGTCCTCTGGCTTACTTTCCAGAGCAACATCCAGCACTTCATCAATCCAGTCAACCGGCAGGATCTGCAGGTCGGCTTTGATATTATCAGGAATGTCGCGAAGGTCTTTTTCATTTTCCTTCGGAATGACAACCGTCTTGATTCCACCACGATGCGCAGCCAGTAATTTCTCTTTCAATCCGCCGATCGCGAGCACCTTACCACGCAGAGTAATCTCCCCTGTCATCGCGACGTCAGCACGCACTGGAATACCGGTTATTACAGAGACAAGTGCCGTCACCATGCCAATACCCGCGCTTGGGCCATCTTTAGGTGTCGCACCCTCTGGCACGTGGATGTGAAGATCATGCTTATCAAAGTAATCCGTCGCGATACCAAGACCGGCAGCACGCGAGCGCACGACGGTGAATGCCGCCTGAATCGACTCCTGCATCACCTCACCCAGCTTACCGGTCTTAATGATGCGCCCTTTGCCCGGTGTCGCCGCACCTTCGAGCGTAAGAAGCTCACCACCGACTGAGGTCCACGCAAGACCGGTTACCTGACCGATCTGATTATCACTGGCCGCAAGACCATAGGAGAACTTACGAACACCCAGGTAATCCTGAAGGAGTTCTTCTGTGATCTCACGGCGCGCATGTGTCTTTTCAAGCATATTTGCTTTTACGACGCGGCGACACAGCTTCGCCACCTCACGCTCAAGGCCACGCACACCAGCTTCCCGCGTGTAGTAGCGGATAATCTCGCGCAGGCGGTCATCAGAGACCTCCATTTCGCCATCTTTCAGACCGTTCAGCTTTACCTGCTTAGGCAACAGGTAGCGACGGGCAATATTCACTTTCTCGTCTTCGGTGTATCCCGGAATACGGATCACTTCCATACGATCAAGCAGAGGCCCTGGAATATCCATACTGTTAGACGTACAGACAAACATCACATCCGACAGATCGTAGTCGACTTCCAGATAGTGATCCGCAAAAGCGGTGTTCTGTTCAGGGTCCAGCACTTCAAGCAGTGCTGACGCCGGATCACCGCGATGATCCATGCCCATTTTGTCAATTTCATCGAGCAGGAACATTGGGTTTTTCACGCCTACTTTAGACATTTTCTGCACCAGTTTGCCCGGCATCGAGCCGATGTAGGTGCGACGATGCCCCCGGATTTCCGCCTCATCACGGACACCACCCAGCGCCATACGAACAAACTTACGATTGGTCGCACGAGCAATGGATTTACCCAGAGACGTCTTACCTACCCCTGGCGGCCCGACAAGGCACAGAACTGCTCCGCGAACCTTCTTCACCCGGCTCTGAACAGCCAGGTATTCGAGAATCCGCTCTTTCACTTCCTCAAGGCCAAAGTGATCGGCATCAAGGATGTCACGTGCATTACTGATGTCATTATTAACCCGCGTGCGCTTTTTCCACGGCAGGTTGATCAACCAGTCCAGATAACCGCGGACAACCGAGGCCTCTGCAGACATCGGAGACATCATCTTGAGCTTCTTGAGTTCTGATTCCGCCTTTTCGCGCGCTTCTTTTGACATTCCGGAAGCTTCGATGCGGTTGTTCAGCTCTTCAAATTCGTTGGTACCATCCTCAAGATCACCCAGCTCTTTCTGAATCGCCTTCATCTGCTCATTCAGATAGTACTCGCGCTGGCTTTTCTCCATCTGCTTCTTAACACGGCCACGAATGCGCTTCTCGACCTTCAGCAGATCAATCTCAGATTCCATCACCTCCATCAGATGCTCGACGCGATCTTTCGCTTCAAGCATTTCCAGAACGTGCTGTTTTTCATCCAGCTTCAGAGAGATGTGTGCAGCAATAGTGTCGGCAAGACGGCTGGCATCTTCAATCGAGGAGATGGTAGAGAGAACTTCACTGGGTACTTTTTTCGACAACTGAACGTACTGTTCGAAATGCCCGGTCAGTGAACGCAGCAGAACCTCATTCTCGCGCTCACTCATATCGTTTTCGGCGTGCAGAGTCACATCGCCACGAAACATGGTTTCTTCGTCGATCAGCTCGTTAAGGTGCGCACGAACCTCACCTTCAACCAGCACTTTCACCGTACCGTCTGGCAGGCGCAACAATTGGAGTATGGTGGCAACCGTACCCGTTTCGTGCATCCCCTCAAGGGTTGGCGCATCATCCGCCGCATCGCGCTGAGCAACCAGCATAATGCGCTTGTCGCCAGACATCGCTTCTTCGAGGGCCTGAATAGATTTCTCACGACCTACGAAAAGTGGGATGACCATCGCAGGAAAGACAACAACGTCGCGCAGCGGCAACAGGGGAAGAGTTTCACGTGACATATAGGTACCTGATGAAAATTTGATGACGCTTATTACTGATATTGGGGACGGCAGAATGATTTTACAAGGGACGGAAATAACAAAAGGAGCCATAGGCTCCTTTTGTCAGCATGATTCAGTCAAAACGATCAGTCATCATCCGGCGACACGCGCCCGACATCATTACTCTCGTAAATCATGATTGGCTCTGCTTCACCGCGGATAACTGTATCCTCGATAACCACCTTTGCCACATGCTCTTCAGAAGGAACGCGATACATAGTATCGAGCAGAGCCGCTTCCAGGATTGAACGCAGACCACGTGCACCCGTCTTCCGCTCCATTGCCAGAGTCGCTACCGCATCAAGCGCAGCATCGCGGAACTCAAGCTCGACATTTTCCATATCGAACAGGCGCTGGTACTGACGCACCAGAGAGTTCTTCGGCTCAGTAAGAATACGCACCAGCGCATCACGGTCGAGCTCATCAAGTGTCGCAACCACCGGCAGACGACCGATGAATTCAGGGATCAGGCCATACTTAACCAGATCTCCGGACTCTACTTCACGCAGCGCCTGGCCAACTGATTTCTGTTCCTGCTTGCCCTTCACCGTCGCAGAGAAGCCAATAGAGCTTTTCTCAGAACGGTCACGGATGATGTTATCCAACCCGGCAAATGCACCACCACAGATGAACAGAATATTGCCGGTGTCTACCTGCAGAAACTCCTGCTGTGGATGCTTACGCCCACCCTGAGGGGGAACAGACGCAACAGTACCTTCGATCAGCTTGAGCAGCGCCTGCTGCACACCTTCACCCGACACGTCGCGAGTGATAGATGGGTTGTCGGACTTGCGTGAAATCTTATCGATCTCATCGATATAAACGATACCGCGCTGGGCCTTCTCAACATCATAATCACACTTCTGCAGAAGTTTCTGGATGATGTTTTCGACGTCCTCACCAACGTAACCCGCTTCTGTCAGCGTGGTCGCGTCTGCAATGGTGAACGGCACGTTCAGCAGTCGTGCGAGGGTCTCGGCCAGCAGGGTTTTACCACTACCGGTAGGACCGATGAGCAGAATGTTACTCTTGGAAAGCTCAACACCTGACTTGCCACTGTCGTGCTGCAGGCGCTTGTAGTGGTTGTATACCGCCACCGCCAGCGTGATTTTTGCCTTATCCTGGCCAATCACATACTCGTCCAGCGTCGCCTTGATCTCCTGTGGAGTTGGCAGCTTGTCAGAGCTTCCCTTGTTCTCGGCTTCCTGTACTTCCTCACGGATAATGTCGTTACAGAGATCGACACACTCGTCACAGATAAACACCGAGGGGCCGGCAATAAGCTTGCGGACTTCATGCTGACTCTTACCGCAGAATGAGCAGTAGAGCAGCTTACCGCCGTCTTCGCCTTTGCCTTTTGTTTCGTCGGTCATTCGACTGCCTCGTAATTTTACTTTCTGATGTCCCAAAGATGGTACTTTTCGGCGGCGTTTTCAAGCCGCCCCGGGAAAATAACGGCTGATATTCCGTTATGCCCGTTTTGTCAGGACCTCGTCTACCAGGCCGTATGCCTTGGCAGTTTCCGCGTCCATAAAGTTGTCGCGCTCAGTGTCTGCGATGACTTTTTCAAGCGGCTGACCTGTGTGTTCCGCAAGGATGCGGTTCAGACGATCTTTCGTGTCCTGAATATTCTGCGCGTGGATCAGAATATCGGTTGCCTGGCCCTGCGCGCCGCCACTTGGCTGGTGAATCATGACGCGTGAGTTCGGCACACTGTAACGCTTGCCGGGTGCACCTGCCGCCAGCAGGAAAGCGCCCATAGAGCACGCCTGACCAATCACCATAGTGCTGACATCTGGTTTGATGAACTGCATGGTGTCATAGATAGACATACCCGCAGTCACAGAGCCACCCGGGGAGTTGATATACAGGTGGATATCCTTATCAGGATTCTCAGACTCCAGAAACAGCAGCTGAGCGACAACCAGGTTAGCCATATGATCTTCAACCTGACCTACCAGGAAGATCACACGCTCTTTCAGCAGACGTGAATAAATATCATAGGAACGCTCACCCCGTGCGGATTGCTCCACAACCATTGGAACCAGCGCGTTTTCGATAATTTCGGATTGTTGCTTGATGGAGTCAAACATTCGACCCTGCACTCCCTGACGTATAAAAAGAAAAACAGCCGTACCCTAGAGGATAGCGGCTGTCTTTCAGTTTAGCCATGTATTGGCAGAAAGTCAGGTCTGAACGGAAAGTTCTTACGCTGGCTGGTTAGCCATGCGAACAATTTCCTCGTAGGTAGACTCAGACTGAGACACCTGCGCTGCAGCCATAACTTTCTCTACTACCTGCTCTTCCAGAGCCAGCGCTTCAACCTGTGCGCGCTGCTGCTGGTTAGTCTGGTAGTATTCGCGAACCTGCTCAGGGTCCTGGTATGCAGAAGCAACTTCTTCAATCAGCTGCTCTACTTTTTCATCAGAAGGCTTCAGATCATTCGCTTCAATTGCAGCGTTCATCAGCAGACCGATAACAACACGCTTTTCTGCCTGATCTTTGAACAGTTCCGCAGGCAGCATGCTTGCATCAAGCTGCTGACCACCACCAAACTGCTGAACAGCCTGCTGACGCAGACGATCAATTTCCTGATCTACCAGCGCTTTTGGCACGTCAACCTGATTGGTCTCCTGAAGACCAGCAATCACCTGCTGCTTGGTCAGGTTGCGCAGCGCGCGAGCCAGTTCGCGATCCATATTCTTACGGATCTCAACTTTAAACTCTTCCAGGTCAGCCGTCTCAATACCGAAAGACTTAAAGAACTCTTCATTCAGCTCTGGCATCTCTGGCTTTTTAACGGTTTTAACAGTCACTTTGAACTGAGCAGGCTTACCTTTCAGCTCTTCTTTGTGGTAGTCCTCTGGGAAGCTGACATCCAGAGTCGCTTCTTCGCCAGCCTTCTTACCAACCAGACCATCTTCAAAGCCCGGAATCATAGAACCTGACCCCAGAGTCAGACTGTAGTCGTTTGCCTGACCACCTTCGAATGCTTCACCATCAATGAAACCTTCAAAATCAATGACAACCTGGTCGCCATCCGCAGCGGCTTCTTCGCTCTCATTCCACTTAGCCTGCTGCTTCTGCAGATTGGCCAGCATGGTGTCGAGGTCAGCATCAGTCACCTGAGCAGTGCGCTGCTCGACTTTGATACCAGAGAAGTCTGCCAGAGCGATTTCTGGGTAAACTTCAAAAGTAGCCTTAAATTCCAGATCTTTACCTTCTTCATCCACAGTAGGTTCAAAAGAAGGCATACCAGCCAGTTTCACTTTCTCCTGCTCAACGGCTTTGAAGAACGACTGCTGCATCTGCTGATAGATGGCTTCGTAACGAGCCTGCTTGCCAAACATTTTCTTAGCAACATTCGGCGGAATTTTACCAGGACGGAAACCATCAATACGGCGGCCCTTGGACAGCTTCTTAAGTTCAACAGTTACTTTTTGATCAACTTCCGCTGCCGGAACACCAATGGTCATGCAACGCTCAAGACCAGAGGTTGTCTCAATGGACACTTGCATAGATGCCTCTCATTTCAATTATCAATGGAACGACCGGCCTCCGGCCAATCGCTGAATACACAAAGGTCGCGGATTATAGCCCAAGCAAAGATCCGATTAAACCGCCATTACGGGCAGAGTTTGACACTTTCGTTAAAGGAGTAAAGAGAAGGGGGAAAAGTGGGGTGGCCGACGGGGATCGAACCCGCGACAACAGGAATCACAATCCTGGACTCTACCAACTGAGCTACGGCCACCACAGAAACTGCTGAGATTACCAATATAAAATTGGCGCACCCGGCAGGGCTTGAACCTGCAACCCTCGGCTTAGAAGGCCGATGCTCTATCCAGTTGAGCTACGGGCGCATGTCCATCTAATCCGAGAGATTAAATGGTCGGGGTAGAGAGATTCGAACTCCCGACATCCTGGTCCCAAACCAGGCGCGCTACCAGACTGCGCTATACCCCGATCGATACTTGCGAAACTTCTGTCTCTCAAGTGGGTGCGCATATTATAGATGACCCGATTTGTCGTCAACGCCTTTTTTAAAAAAATCTTTAAAAACAAATGCTTCCCAGATTTTCCGGTGTTTAGCTCCGGATGGTGACATCAGAACTTTGTTTTAGAAGCTCAGCATGAGAAAATCGCGCGCTCTACAGATACATACTCTTTCATTAAGGTTGATCCTACCTATGACCGCAAAACTGATTGACGGCAACGCTACCGCCAAAGCCATGCGCGAATCCATTAAAGTACGCGTTGATGCACGCCTTGCCGCTGGGAAGCGTGCTCCTGGTCTGGCCGTCATTCTGGTCGGCACCGATCCGGCCTCTCAGGTATATGTTTCTCACAAACGTAAGGACTGCGAGCAGGTAGGGATCGTGAGCAAAGCTTTCGATCTGCCGGCAACCACAGACCAACAGGAACTCTTAGACCTGATCGACCAGCTGAATAACGACAACGACGTCGACGGCATCCTGGTGCAACTGCCCCTCCCTGCTGGTCTCAGATCCGATGAAGTTCTGGAGCGCATTGACCCGACAAAAGATGTCGATGGCTTCCACCCGTTCAATGTAGGTCGTCTCGCTCAGCGTATGCCGCTGCTTCGTCCATGCACGCCTGCCGGTGTGATCGACTTGCTCGACGGCACCGGCACAGACATCACTGGCATGCACGCGGTGATCGTTGGCGCTTCTAATATTGTGGGTCGCCCTATGGGCCTGGAGCTTCTACTGAAAGGATGTACTGTGACCACCTGCCACAGATTCACGAAAGATCTCGAAGGCCATGTTCGCCAGGCAGACATCGTTGTCGTGGCCGTAGGCAAACCTGGCATCGTTAAAGGTGAGTGGGTAAAAGAAGGTGCCATGGTGATCGATGTAGGCATCAATCGCCTGGACAGCGGCAAGCTGGTTGGGGATGTAGATTTCGATGCCGCCGCAGAGCGTGCCTCATTTATCACCCCGGTACCGGGCGGCGTTGGCCCAATGACCCGTGCCAAACTGCTGGAGAACACCCTGTTCGCCTGTGAAGAGCTGCACGACAAGTAAGCAAGTAATACTTCTGAATAAGAAGAAAGCTGAATAAGACGAAAAAGGGGGCAGCAGCCCCCTTTTTTAATGCCAGTGTATTACTGCCCCACCACCTCAGGCTCCAGCATCCACAGTTCACCACTGTCGGTAACAATCCAGAGAACCCCTTCTCCATCTTCATAAACATCCCGAAGGCGCTGACCACGTTCACTGAAGAGTCGCTCTTCGCCAACAACCCGACCGTCCGCCATCAGGATGCGGTTCAGGTGAGTAAGTTTAAGCGCCCCCGCGAGAAGATCCCCCTGCAGGCCATACTTATCCGACCGGACGAAATGCAGACTTCCCGGTGCAATGGAAGGAACATACACTTTTGCCGCCGCCTCCATGCCCGCTTTGCTTTTTACGCCAACATCGAATGGGCCCCAGTACTCCTTCCCTTGTGAAACTTCTGGCCAACCATAGTTCTTGCCAGCAGAAATCAGATTCAGTTCATCGCCACCCCGGGGGCCATGCTCAATCGCCCAGAGCTGCCCACGATCATCGAAGGTAATTCCCTGCGGGTTGCGGTGACCGTACGACCAGATTTCAGGGAGCGCCCCCGCCTGGCCAACAAAAGGATTGTCATCGGGAATACTTCCATCACGTTTGAGACGCAGAACACTGCCTGCGTGCGTGCTCAGGTCCTGGCCGTTCTCGCGTACACCGCGATCGCCTACAGTAAAAAAGACATGGGAAGCATCAAAGGCGATACGACTCCCGAAATGCCGGGAGGTATCAGACGACGACCGGGTACTGAGCAACACCTGGCGATCTGTCAGCATGTTTGATCTGGGGTTGTAGCGGGAGCGCGCAAGTGCAGTCACCGCGCCAGCTGACATTGGCTGACTGAAGGTGTAATACACCCATCCTCCGGGCTTGTAGTCGGGTGGGACTGCTACATCCAGCAGGCCACCCTGCCCGTCATACACAACGACCGGTGCACCGGCAACCGGAGTCAGCTGCCTGCTTGCCACATCGAAAATGACAAAGCTCCCCGCTTTCTGCGAAATCAGAAGCTTACCCGGCGCAACCTCAGTCAGCGCCCAGGGCTGTTTCAGTCCGGTGGTAACCACCTTGACTTGAGGAGCTGCAAACACAGATACGCTGAAAAACGCGAAAAAGAGAAAACGCATAGTGGTCCGGTACCCAGAGAAACACTCTATGTGGGTACCTTACCACCTGCAAAGTTCCTGGACTACACGGCAACTACTGGCTCTTCAGGAGTGCTTTCTCCACGTCGACACCAACCGTAATCATCCCGACGAGCTTGCCGTCAGGGTTCATAACAACGGAAGAAACCTTCACCTGAAAGAATCCGGACGAGGCATCGTATTCAATCGGACCGATATAGAGATCACTGACAGCGGCACCCAACGTCTGCTGAAACGGCGCCTCATCGCCCTGATAGTAATCGGTCGTCACTGCGCTTTGCCCGGCATTAAGCCCCGAGCGATCGACGAGGAATATTTCAGTAAAGAGACCTTTACTGGCTTCCTGAACCACCTGTAAAAACGCACTGATATCCCGACCCAGCTCCCCAGAGATCATGGGCTGAACCGCCTGGCCAACTTCAGCCCGCCACTGACGGTCCCGTCTGGCGATATCTTCATCGGTTACGGTTTCGTTAACGCGGCTCTGCGCATCCAGTGCTGTCACAATTCTGGAATGCTTCAGAAGCGGCCTGATCCGCTCATCAAAGATGGCCTCAACCTGATCGCGCTCTACACCGCTCAGGTTGATACTGCTGTCAGCACATTTACCTATCAGCTCATTGAATTCGCTCATAAAGTCGGGATGTTCGGCAAGAAAGTGTTTACCGAAGTAGACACCAAGTGGCATGTAGCGGATGAACCTGCGTTGCAGACGGCTGAGACGCTCCCGTTCCGACGCATCTACTTCGTTGAGCAACTCCTTGAAATACCGCTCGTCAGCGACAAAGGCATCCAGCCGGCCCGCAGCGACCAGGCGCAACAGCTGCTTGCCTTCATTTACGGTCTCCGTGACCGGCATACCATTCTTCTGCAACCAGCGTTCCTGATTACTGGCTCTGACAGCACCGGTACGAAGCCCACGCGGAAAACCATCAATACTGCTATCGATGCCCGGAGCGAAATACCAGTACCACTTTTCAAGTGCAAACGGTGCTGACATCACCGCAGAGTCGGCCAACTCCTTCGTTGGCAGGGAGGAAAACAAACCATCTGCCTCACCATTTTTCAGGTCAGCAATTGCGCGCCCCCAGGGCATAACGCTGACAGAGTAGGGCTCTCCCATATCGCCGAAGACACACTGTACCGTCGACATCGAAACGCCAGACAACTCACCACGCAGCATCACCTGGTAAGGTGGCCATATTGTGGTTCTCAGCTCGACCGCACTCGCATGAAACGTCAGCAGCAAACCAATAGCCAGGCACCACTTTTTCAACATCAGACTGATTCCCGCACAAGAAGACTCTTCTAAGGATAGTTCATGAAAAGTATGCGGCAGCGAATCACCACATATTGGCGCATTTTCGGAACTACCAGGACAGCTCTTGTGCTTCGCTATCACTTGCGTCGTCTGACTCAGCGACATCTTCGGCCTCCGGAATATCCAGATCGACTGCGAGAGCCTGACCGGTGTTAACGCGATAACACCTGACTACAGGATTGGGAGCCCCAGCCTGAAAACGATTCCACTGATGGTTGTCACGCTGAATAACAAGGAGTTCGTAGTCGTCGCGAGGACTGGAATGAAGCGAGCGTAGAGGATCGCAAAGAAAATGATTGCAAACATCCGAACGCATTTCTCTTGGCAGGACGCAGCCATTGATTCCGTGGTTGATACAACTGCCCGCGATGCTTTCGTCAGGTAACACTGACATGTACACAGAGACCAGTTGCTGCCCTGACAGATCCGGAGAGGCATCCAGCTGACGTCGCAGTAACACGGGTGAGATATACGCGTGATCACCACCTTCGGTGCAACAGCCACCCCGACACAGTGCGCATACCCGGTCAGACACAGTGGCTAACCCGGGAGAATCTGAGAGAAACGCGTCCTGTGCCAGCCGACGTTCGTGAAGCGCATAATGCCGATCGTGGACCAGCTCTGAAATATCGTCGCATGCCAGAGCAGCAGCCAGCGCTTCCTCAAGATGTGCGTGGTAGCGCCCGGCTCTTGCGGACTCGGACTTCGCGATCATTTCTGGGGCAGAAGGAATGGGTATTACAGGTAGGTGCTTCAAGCCAGCGCTGGAGGCGATCAACCGATCCTGCCTGGCCTCAGCGGATTTAACGGCGTCTACGGTTTTAAGATGTTCTGCGTCACGGGCGCGCCGCTCGCGGATTAACTTAGCCTGAAATGACCGGTGCGCCGCGTAAAGCCCCGGCGCCATCGTCGAGGCCTGGCCCACCAGGTTCTGACATTGAATATCTGAACACAACACAGCCCCTCCTGCACGGGCAGGAAGGGCTGCTGTATCACCACATATTTCGCATTCACGAGCAGGCATAACCACGTCAGAGTCTGCGTGCCCTGTACTCGGAGCTAAGCACCAGAATCAGGCGAATTCGGTGCAATAAAAGCCATAGTTGTCTGCGTTCGTAACGGCAACCGCAGGGTAGTCGGTAGCGATATGCTTACACTTTTTCTGCCCATAACAGTCCTGGCTGGTATCAGGTGGGTAAGACTCATCATCGGTGGCGGCGACCACATGTGACAACTCATGAATAAAAGTGAGTGCCTGCGGGTGCTTGCCACCATCTTCTTCTGAAAAATTGCCGAAAAACAGATTGGTATACTCAACGGTATAACCGCCGCTCTTCACAATGTCTTTTACTTTGTGCATGCTCCAGCCCTCATCCGGCCGGTACGCAGCTGCGTAATGCCCTGCTGCCGCAGACTTAGTACATTTGATGCTGCTTGCAGTCATGGCGTAGTGGATCGCATTGATCTTCTCAAACACCGTCGTTACGCGGGCCGAATCATACTTGCCAAACCATTTAGTGAACTGAGGAGAGGCATTGCCCCCCTTCTTCACCGCCTGAATGTCTTTCCACGCTTTTTCGACCATCGACTGCGCCTGAATCGCAGCGTTCTGAATCTTGATGTTTTCGCTGGTGGTAAATCCAGAAAAGAGGTGTCCCATTGCTCGCTCCTGCTAAGTTACGCGATTGTGCCCCAATGCAGCTTGGTTACTGCGCAAAACCGCTCCTGAGTTGATGCCTAAAGGCTAAACAAGAATGTCGCCTCAGGATACGACCAATACGGACAGATCAGAGCCAGATATCAGAGCCTGTAGATCTCAACATCCCGCCACTTCGGTATTAACACCCACCAACTTAGGATCAAATACGCCAAATCGTTCAGTTAAAAGTTTATTACGGAGAAAGTGAACGACGATGAGTTCTGCGACTGGTCGTCAGGAACTATGCGCCCTCCGGGTCAAGAAAGTTGTCCTGATGCCCCTCATTCTCCAGAAAATCAGAAAATCTCTTTCCATGCTCATCTGAGAAATGCCGACCTGTGCTTCGCAGTGACTGGATCCTGTCTACCCTGAAATGCCTGAAACTCTGCGCCCGTTCACACCAGAGCGTCAGCAACCAGGCGGTGTCAAACACAGTCAGCCCCAGGGGCCGCGCCAAACGTCGGGTATGCTTATCCGCAAGGCTGAGATATTCAATTTCAAGTTCTTTTCTAAGCTGAATAGCATCCTTTAGCTCGCGTAGATACGGCGTGTTATCAAGCTTACTGGGGCCTGCCATAAAGGACGAGTTTAAAAACTCATACCGCGCCGCTTCGCCAACAACAGAAGCAATCTTAGCGGCCGCATTCCGGGCGGAACCGGCGACACCCTGATCACTACGGGAAGCAACAAGCCTCAGCCCAAGTGCAATTGCTGATAGCTCAGATTCACTTAACCTGAGCGACGGCATGAAATACCCGGGCTCCAGAATATAGCCAATACCACCCTCTCCCCGAATCGGCGCTCCCATTGCCTGCAGATCGGCCATATCCCTGTATAGAGTTCTTAACGAGACATTCATCCTTGTCGCCAGCTCCCTGGCCGGAACAGCAGTGCGATGAAGCCTCAGCTCATCCAGCAACTGAAATAATCGGTAGGTTCTCACAATACCACTGCCACTTTCTGACACTCAGCGACTGTAGCATGAACCCGTCATGTGACACACAGACAAGAAAAGCAGTAACTGAACGACTTCCACGGCAACTAAGGAGATAACCATGGATCACGAGACGGCAATACTCGACGTAATCAACACAATGACCGACGCTTTTGCACAAGGTGATATCAACACTGTTATGAACTGCTATGCACAGAACGCCGTAGTCGTTGGCGAGCCAGGGAAAAAACAACAAGGAGACTCACAGTTACGCGCCATGTTTGGCTCGTATATCGAAGCTGGAGTAAATTTCAGATACGGAAAACACGAGGTGATTGTCAACGAACATACTGCACTTCACCTGATGAAGTGGACGCATCCGCAAATCGACGGTAACGACGTCAGTGCTCTGTCCGTTGCCGTTTTGCAGAAGCAGGCCGATGGCACCTGGAAGATGATAATTGACCATCCCTTCGGTGATGGCGTCATGAATTACTGAAGCTCATCCTGAATACGGGCCTGGAGAAACCAGGCCCATGAACTTCGCACTCAGTCGCCGGAAGGTGTGTAGTTTGCCCAGATTTCAGGCTCTTTTTCCCAGGGCGGCACCCCCGGGGAGAAGCCACTGTCAGCAGCACTCGAATTCTGATACCAGAACTGTATCCGTTTCATAAAGTCCTGATCACTGCGGTTGCGAAAGATAAACCGTATTTCAGCATAAGTAATAACACGGTATTTGATGTCATCATCTACTTTGTACTGATAAACAGTACTCCTCTCGAAAGGGAATACGGCTTCTTCAGCTGCGACTCCGGGCTTTGAGATCACTGCATTCCAGTCCATGCCGTGATCAATTGCGAAATGAATAAAATGGTTATGCTTAACCAGAAACTCGATCCCTGCTTTACTTTTTTTGCGCCATCGCCGGTTGTTCGCTACGTCATCATCTGACGCAGGAACCTCAAGATCTGCATCATTGCGTACAACACCGTGGTATTTCTCGCGTGTACGGCAGAACTCGCTGAAATCTTTGTTCAGATAGTGACAATCGTTAACGGCTGTTCCCGTCAGTAACTGATCCAACCAGGCTACGGTATTTTTGCTGGCAAAGTCCATGCAGGTCCGCTGTGTAAGCTGCTGAATCAACCTACCCCGACTCCCTGAGAAGCCATAAAAGAAATCACCAGCGCAGTACGTTCTCCATGGGTCAGAAAATGGCATATACGGCCTCCGTGCAGACTAATATTCAGGAAGTGAAGAATCAGAATGTACGCCACGTCGAATCAACTTCGATACGACTGATATCGTCAGATATTTAAGGCTACGAAACCGAGCAAATGCATAAACTGAAAAAATTCAGCAGGTTGGCGGGACCACAGGAGATAGAATGCGCCACTGGCTTCAACAGCCAGACAAAATATTCCAAAAAGAATACGCCATAATCATTGCCTGGCAGGAATAGTCTATTCAGTGTGCCGGATTGTACGCCAATGACTGAGGGATAAGACGAGGCCCAATCCCAGCAGGCTCATACCGAGCAGGCTCAGCTGCCAGGGTGATGACGCTGGCGTCAGCTGAGACGTAGTCATCGCCCCGATCATTCCGGGAAAGTGCTCCACAACACCAATGGCCAGTATCGCCCAGGCGCTCCAGCGCTCCCCTCGTCGGAATGGAATAGCCAACAGAAAGACGATGGCGACGGCAGAAGACAAAAACCCTGCACCTTCAGTTTTCATCATGCCGAGATACAGCACCTGATACGCTGGAGGAAGCTCATCCCACGACGTCGATATTGCGGCCAAATGAAAAGGCAGAAGCTCAGAACTGAAGGTGTAAATCAGACCAAACAGAAAAAGACCGACTGCATTAAAGGAAAAGCAGAACAGCGCTAACTTTATTTTGATGCTTCCGTGCATATAGGGCTCCTGCGTCCAGTAGTCAGGCCATTCATTTTGGCCATTATCAATCGCGGTACCTGCAATCAGGCAGCGACAAAATTCCGAACACCTTACACTCTTTATCGAATATCAAAACGGACCAGGTTGGATATACCACTCAGGTCCTTTCATAACGAAGTAGCGTCGAGTCTATCCGATGGGATGAACTCCCCCAAGCTGAGAAGTAACTGATCAACATACGCTTGCTAAACGTCCCCATCGCCTCCCCCAGCTGCATCGTTACTGTTGCCATAACCCGACTCTTCACTGCCATCCCGGCTTGGAGCGAATACGCCAGCCAAAAAAATGTAACTCAGCAATGGTATTGAATCTTTCTTCTTCGTCTGGGCAAAGTCATCCCCAAGCGCAGCAACAGTAATCGCCGGACCAATTAAGGGAAGAAGCCAAGCCAATAGATAGATTGCACGCTTCTGGCCAGCTTCGAGTGATTCGGATCGAGATACATGATATGAAACAAAACTCGCCAAGTAGAGCACCAGGCTAGCAAAAATGATAAATAAGGTTATTCCCAAATAACTCATAGTTATCCTTAAGGTTCACTGCCGCGATAGCCGGAAAGTGACGCCAGTCCTAGAAAAGGCGTTGAATTATTCTCTGTCCGGAACGAATCTTACCGATGATTAAGCATGTAAACGAGCCTTATTAAAGTATAGTAGAGGTAAGCCTATAACCAATGCTAGCGACCAATCATAGAGCCATAACCCAAGTAATGTATGGGTAGCAATCACATACATTACCTGCAAAGGATACTTGTTACTAAACAGCAATACACCACACGTAGCACAAGTAACCATTGATAAAATAGTTAGATAGAAATACCCAGCGCCGTCTTCCGTTAAGGCACTGACAAGTATGTCTCCAGCAGCCTCATAGGTGCTCATCGTTTCAGGCTGGGCAACGAATAGCAGAATTAACCAAACACCTAGAAAATTAATTACACCAGGAACGCAAAGCACACCAGCCATCTTAAAATTCATAATCCCCCTAAGATACACAAAGTTCCGCCGTGGAACGTGTACCTCCTACGCGCCCCAGCAATAACCCCAATAGCCCTTACGAGCGGTTTGTAGTATCAAAAAGTTTCATCGGTTGGTTATAAGCGTTCTCAGAGTTCAATTTTACGCCCCCTATACCCGCCTCCACCTTTCGTTAAGGTCCATTGCTTCCACCCTGTAGATTTAAACTTCAGACCAGAGTTAGACTTCAACGTTTCGAGATACTGCTGTAAATGTACTCCACTACTCTCAATAGGAACAGTAAGGTCAAGCCTACCAGTAGAGTTTTCAGAGAGATGAAGATCAAATCGTGATATCCCAAGATGCTGTGGACTTTTGCCTTGGCTTACAAAATTCGCGTAATCAACTGGGTTTTGAAATTCTAGCGCGACGCCTGAATCATCCGTAAGTTGAAAGAAGTACTTCACGTAAAGTTCTAAGGGCCCTACTTCGGTCTTCATTATCGGGCGCAATCCTTCCAACCTTTCTGCGATATCATATAGTTCTTCCTGAGTTGCCACCCACTGATGCCGCATATATCGCCCAAGATCCGTCCAACCATATATCTCGTAGCGCTCCTTCATTTCACTGATAATGAAACTTGAAAAATCTGCTGGAGTGTCATGTCCTTCGTATAGGTATATACAAACATAGTCCGGTTCAGAGCATTGCGTGCAACGATCCAAGAATGCCTGCACTCTTCTCAGCGGCTTAATGAAACCCTTTCCCAGGCTCATGGAACCACTATATGTAAAAGCGCCTTTTCTCACTCTCTGACCCTTGATCCTACCCACGAAAAGTAAACACCATTCCAGGCACACTTCTCGTGATATTCCTATTCATACTCTGCTGGGCTGTTATAGCCTACCGCAGAGTGCCTTCGCACTCGGTTACAAAGCGGTTCGATGTATTCAAATACGAGCTAGTACGCTTCCTGCTTTGTCGTCAGCTGGTCAGCGTAAACGGATTCAACTTTGAGCCTTGGGAATTGATTCCATGACGGCGTTGTCCCAGCAGTTTCCCTTTCTGTTCATACTAGGCCGTATGCTTTTGCTGAGCAACCGATGCAGATATTCCCCTGAACGATACCGCACTCCGCGGTCCGAATGAAGGATCAGACCAGCCTTCACCTACCGTAAGTCATACGCCATCTGGCAGGTATCTATGACCAGCTGATTCGTCATGCTGAAGTCCAGCAACCATCCGATGATATCTCTCGAGTAAAGATCCATCACAACGACGTATCAATCAAAATTAACTACCGCGAGATCTGAAATGCGATACGCTCATCACCCCAAGAGTTCCTCACCTTGCCACAGCGCTGGAATCCCTTGGCCTCCAACAACCTCTGCATCGGCAGGTTGTCCGCGTGAGTGTCAACTTTAATATCCGAACACGCATTGAGACACCAATGAATACAGGAAGCTCCCACGCCAAGCCGTGCTTCCAGTACCGCCAAACGATGGACAACAGAGCACGGTCTGTCATTGAGCCACGCCCCATCGTATAGATCTTTGTACGTATCGTCTTCTTCATCAAGCAGCGCGAAGCACCCAACCAAGCGACCGTTTTGCCTGCATACGTACAGCCAACCAGACTCAATATCTTTTAATATAAGCTCCCGGGTTGGATAACCTTCCCGCCATTGCAGTGGGTTTCCGGATCGTATCATTGTTTCTCTTGCCGACACATAGACGTGCATTATAGTGTCGATCTCTCTGGATTCAGCGCGTGATATTTCCATAGATTACCTGACTGGAAGATAGGAACGGCGTACTAGTTTACGACGAAAACCTTCAGTATATTTGATGTACTTTTCTTCGCATTCGTTGTCATTTAAAGATCCTCATTAAGAAGTAGAGAGGTGTCTAATTTTTATGGGTAACTCGGAGGGCTATCGCCGATGACACGTGCTTGTCGCGTACTCAGTCTTGTTAATGGTCTGGCAGTGCCGCTTTACTGCCTGCGTAATATCCTTTTTTGAACAGTAATGTAGTGCTGCCGATCTGCAATGCATTTGGGTCTAATCCAGCGCGTTGCGCCTCCGCTGTTGCTTCGATTGGGACTGCTCCCGCTACATCTTTGGCGATACGACCATACGAAACATCTGGCGCCAGCTCTCTCAGCATAGACTCTATCTCGCTAGTGGTGACAAATTGCTCCACCCAAGCCGTTTGCCATTTACTTGACTGAAGGTACAGGTAGCAGTTCAGTGTAAGAGAAAGCAAAAGCAATGCTGGAATAATGTATTTGGTCATCATCTGGCTATTAACGCTCCGCTAAACGATGAGCGCTAGCGAGTCCTGCCCACGCTTTTTCTGGGCGATTTTTTATTGCCTTGTTAATGGTCTTTACTCCTCAATTGGATAGTAAGTGAAACCCGAATATATGTTCTTGTGCTCCTTTGGCATTTCATGAGTCATCTTTACTTCTAGCTCAGGTTCGACACCGAAAATTAGAGTAGAATCTGCACACAACTCAAGTTCAACTTTTAGCTGATGAATTACAATTTGAGCTGCCTCGTATTCTGTATCAGCCTCAATCCGACGCGTTGCGAAAAAACCAGCTTTCTGAACCTTACCATTAACTTCAAACATGTAAGGCTCCCCCTGAACGAATATAACGAAGTTCTTCATATGACCATTAACGCCCCGCTAGACGGCGGGTGATCTGCTACCTTATTTCCTCACTTGCTACTATTATAAAAAGAAGCTCCAATGACTCTGATATTAGCTCCAACTCGGCACTCTTTTTATTTTCAATATAGATTTGCCCAGGCTTTTGATCATCTGAAAGAAAACCAATGTCTCCGGATTTGCCGCAACCAGAGAAGCTTCCTATTTTAATAAACTTACTATTGCTTGTAGAAGGCTCTGGGGAGCGGATCTTAAAACTTTCATTTATGTCACAGACACCAAATGTTTCAAAGCAATCTAGCATCATGGGAGAAACAGATCTCGCCATTTCCAATTCATCTGAAGTAAACCACCTCAGCCTTTTGTAAATCTTGGGTCTAAACATAAAGAACTCCCTCAAAAAGGATTTCTTTGGCGACCAAGTTCGAATCTCAGCCTTTGCCTCTACCCACATCTCCTGAAATTGCTTTCTATTGTCTTGATTCATGATAAGTAGCTAACGCCCCGCTAGACGGCGAGCGAAGCGAGTCCTAGTGAAGGCCACACTTTTTGTGGCCGTAACGAAATTCAGCGGTTTGTTAGCAGCTTCAACGAAAGTTCTGTTTATAGCGATTTTCATCCCACTCCTCTCCGAATCCGGAGCTTCCTATCAATGCCTTCGAAAATCCGCGCTGATGATCCGCGTATACAGCAGCGATTGGACTGTCTCTGTAGAGGATTGAAAAGCTGCCGGAAGTAGACGACCACCCAATCTTTAGACTGGACGTATCAAGTGAATCAATGATTGCGGATTCAGAAGCGTATCTATTTATCAATACTGGCGTAGCTCCTTCAGCCATTGCTACCTTATTGAAATCTTCCCGGGACTCAATCGGGCTATATAAAAATACATCTTTCAGGATATTCCCACGATCAGACTCAATTAGGTAAGCCCAACATGAGGCTCCATCATTTTCAACTAAAACAGAATATCTTCCATCAGGACTGTCAAACTTCAGTCGGAACTCATCCATAGGCATGACCACCAAATCCTGCTAACGCCCGCGTAATGGGCGCGAGCTTGCGAGCGTCCTAATTGACGCGTTTGTTAGCTGCATGCCCATGCAATTGCGAGTTTATCTTTGTGACTCTCGCATTGTGTTATATGTGAGCAGCCTACATCTCCAAACATATATGGGAGATTATCCTCTGAATCTATTTGGAAAATGAGTTTCATGGGTGTTCCACATTCAGGACAATCGGGATATTCAACCCCCTGCACCCAATATGGCCAGCCAAGAAGCTTATCCTTCGGTAGGGGGTACTCCATGTCACAAAGCAAATCACTTTGCGCATCGGTCAACGTTACCCCTAAATTTTCAAGCTCTTCCCAATTGGGGTAATCTTCCTTTGATTCCCAGCCTATTATTTGCCTTTCCGGAAAGGCATCTTTGACGGGGCTTAAATCAGGTGACGCTATTACTTCACTTTTATAGTCAACAACTCTTACTAAAGTACTCTTTGAAAAAGGAAAGAATGCTTCACAGTTAACCTCACATTCTTTATCCCAGTTTGTGCAGTAAAAAACTTGCAGCATTCCCTCTCCGAACAAATTTTTCTCCGTCGCAGGGAGCTCTTGAGAGTTTAACTGTAAGAATAGCTGCATAGGCTCATTGCAGTTGCTACAACAAGGCCACTTTTCATCTCTCGAAATCGCTGGAACACCAGAAAATTTTGAAGACGTAGGGTTAGAGGCTTTTTCTAATGTGTTCGGGAACCAAGCCACCCTTCTATGTGACTCTAATATCGGCTTGAGACTCTCCCAGTTTTCTTTGGGTGAAGACTCAGATTCCTTTTTCTTGAATATATTGAAGATATTCATCATTCACCTGATCCATTTTTGACAGCTAACGTCGCCAACAGCGGCAGCCTTGGTGTGTGCCCATTTGTGCTTGAATGGCGTAGCCATGTGCAAATGGGCGCACACCAAGGCTGTCCAAGGGAGCGAAGCGACCGAACTGCTTGGCATTGTTAGGCTATAGATTGATCGAGTAGACCAAGAACTCTCGTCCATTACGCTCGAAACTTCCAACTTGCAAGAACCCATTAGACTCGTAAAGGTGATGCGCCGCAACCATGGATCGCTGAGTCCATAACACCATTTTAGAGCAACAGTCTGCTCTTGCCTCTGCAATCGCTTGAGCCACTAGGCGCTTACCTAATCCTTGGCCACGAAACTTAGACCTTACACCAAGCAACTGCATCTCGACCTCTCCGTCTTTTGCGAGTCGACTTGCCTTTGAACCAGGCGGGCCCAAATCGCTATGCTCGCAAGCTCAAAGCTCTCTCGATTGCGAATACCAAAGATGGCCCCCCTATCTCGTACCGCAGTTGCTTCAAATATTTCTTCTGCAAGTTCCGAATCTGTGAATCCTCCATCTACATAGACTTCTTTCAGAATCTCGGTAAGTTCAGAATCTACAATCTTAAGGTTTTCTGAGGTATCAAATTCAAAATTCACATCGGCTTCCATGCGGAGTGATAAGAGCCTAACGCCCGGCCTTGTGGCGCGCGCTTTTTGCGCGTCCTGCCACGCTTTTCAGTGGCTTCAACGGCCGCTTGTTATGCATTACTTCCAACCAGCTATGTTTGAGTAAGTTTCATAGCTTAGCGTCGTTACGTGATTATATTCCTTCCCGGTCTTTCGCTCGTATGCGGAAGAACCGACATACAATAAAGATTCAAATTCCATATCCTTCGGGAACGACTCTGGGTTACTTAATACTTCACTATATAAATCCTGGCCGTTAGCAACTACAACACACCTCGAGTAAAGAAATGAGTCAGGTGAAAAATACTCGTTTTCATTGATATACGATTCTTCACCAATCTCCTTCGCATGAGCGCGATTATCCAACGCATGAAGCTTTTGAGCTAGTATCTCTTCGAACTGAAAAATTTCATCTATCGACTTTTTTGAAAGTTCAATTACCGCCGGCTCAATAACGGCTTCATCATTTCCCTCATGACTCCAATCAAAAAGTGCAATAATCATCCAAAATGCTGCTTCAGTCATGAATTCTCCCTATGCACAACGCCCCACCAGAAGGCGAGCGAAGTGAGTCCTAGTGAAGGCCACGCTTTTTCTTGTGGCCGTAACGAATTTCAGCGGTTTGTTATGTGTTGGACTACAACGCTGCTTCGTATTCATTTATATAGTGCTCTATATCATGTGCTGTGCCAGTTACGGTAATTGCACCAGTTTCTCGATTTACTATGTATGGAGCGTTTCCGCAAACCATGTGTCGAAAATCACTAGATTCTAAATAGGCCTTACTCTGGTAGAAAAACACCCAGCCCCAAGACTTTTCAATGGTCTCATCTTCAAGCACAACGCATTCTATCGGGTCATGCGGATCTTGAATACGAGAAATTTCGGACTCTACGAGTTTCTGTGCGTCTTCTCTATTCATACTGGGACCCTGATCCTACCCAAGCAAAGGCGCGCGTAAGCGCGTCCAGCCCAAAGGGCGATTTTTCCTTGGCTTGTTAGCACCGATTTAACTCGTGAAGAACTTCTAATGCCAAGAATCCCCAGGTCGAGCCCGTACCGGGCTTATGTTCATTAATTTCTACTTTAGAAGTAACATCGTCCCAAAGATAGAGCTCGATTACCTTACTGCGATTTTCATCTAAATCCATTTCAAATTCGTAGAATCTCGCATCTGGAGTAAGAATAATTCCTTCGTCTGTACTCACGCCAGGGAAATCCTGTTCGTACTGTAATAATATGCTTTTCGCTGTATCTACACCTTTCTCCTCCAAGGCAATGGTAAGCCCTTTCGGAATGCCATTCTTTCGCCAGTAAGACGCCTCTTGATAAATCCGATGCTTTTCCAAGGCATTCTGCTCTTGAACATTCAGCTGGCGCTTCTTCTTAAGATATTCGATGTCCATGTTATGTAGTGCTAACGGTTCAAGAAGAGGCGCCGATTTTCGGCGTCCCTCTTGCTTGATTTGTTACACGATTATTTTGCAGTATGGTCATAAAATAGGACCTCTAAACCTGGCTGCATAGTACGTATTTTAGGTTGATATAAATAGCAGCTGATTCTAGCATAATTGTCTAGGTCGCTGCCTACCATACAAGTTTGCTCAAAGTTGATTTCACTTTCTTTGAATCTAATACGAAGCACCTTTGCGTCACCATTCAGTGCGGATTCAATTGCCGCAATACCTTTGGTGCATCTGCCATTTATTTCACGAACCACCACTAGCTTGCCTTTATTATCTGCGATCTCAACTTTGCCGTGGTAGGTTGCGTTTGAATCTAGTACTTTACCAACAAGTATATACTTGCCCTGTACCATCATGTGCAAGAAGTTATCTTCTGCTGAACAGAAAAATGGAAATAGTATTAGCAATATTGCAATCGTTCTTTTCATGACGTGTAACGCCCGCAGCAAAGGCGAGCAACTTGTTGCGAGTCCAGCACACGAAGTGTGCGATTTTGCCTGCGCTTGTTAAGTGTTTGACTGACGTACATAGTAAGTTAACCAGTATATTGGAGCGGCCACGATGTTAAAAAATAACATAGCAAATCCGATAGCAACACGAGCTTTTTTAGGACCTGACTGGAAAAAATTCCCCAGCATCCAGAACCAAAGCACTGTAGCTGATATGAACCCTACATCGATTAAGTAATCTATCGTCACTGGAATTTTTTGCCCGACTAACAAGGCATCCCAGTAAGAACTGAATGAGAGCCCAAATAACGTCACGGTGAATGCAAAAAGCAATCCACTGATAATCTTACGTATATTCATAGATACATTTAACGCCAAGCTAAGCGGCGCAGCTTTGCTGCGTCCTTGCTTGAGCGCCTTATTATGTTTTTATTGCTTATTCTCTGTACCAAACCCAAATAGATAACCTGCAATCGCACCAAGGATACCTATCGCAGCAGACTCAGAGCTTGGGTTCAGAACCGCCAATATACTTGCAAATGTAGCAACTATAACGATACCGGTTATTCGCACATTAAAAGTGCCAAAGCCTTCTTTCATGTGAGAGAACACCTTTACGATTGCGAATACCCCAAAACCAAGAACAGCCAGGATCGCTATACCTCTATTAATATCCATTTGAAATAGCACTTTTATAAAATCTTCCACGGTTTATCCCTAAAAACATAACGCCCGGCCTTTGGGCGCGCGCTTTTTACGCGTCCCGCCACGCTTTTCAGTGGCCTCAACGGCCGCTTGTTACTGATGCCAATCATAGACAGTCTCCCAAACTACACGCAGAAATCAAGCTTGTCCAAAAGATGGCAAATATTAAGTAAGCTGCGAAAGCCAACCACGCCAGCAACTTCTTTGTAGGTGACTGAATAACAACATTGCTAAAAAAGTACGCCCCTACAATTGCCGAAATAATTACCCATAGAAACTGAGATGAAAAAATAGCATTCGCAAACTTAAACCAATACGAAGAATAAACGGCTACAACCGAGATCACGATCGGCATGAGTAAAGCTGGCAACAACGATTTCAGAGTTTGACCTGTATTCATAAGCAGTAGTAACGCCCAAAGCAGCGGTTTATCCGCTGCCTTTGCTTGTTACATGTTGAACTCTATCCATTTATCACCTTTTCGAACAAAGCCTACTTCAGAGACTATATGAGACCACTGATTTTCAGGGTTATACACAATACTTCTAACTTTTTTTAGGCCTTCGACATCGTTAGAGCCTGTAACAAGCACCACATCTCTGGATGGTACATAAACAACTATATCTCCATTAACAGGGAAATTATCCTTTGTCCAAAGGTCGTCATAAAGTAAAAAAGATGCTTCATAAGTACCATCAGCCACAATCATCGAGATAGTTGACGGGTCACCTTCGATCTGTACTGATGGTATAGCCTTCTTCAAGTTGGCCATAGAGAGACTTTTTAATTCTTCTTCCTTTACACCTAGCTTGGCTATGTCTTCCTTCGGCATATACTTGATAGAAGACGGTGTATCAATAGCGTAAAGAATATATAGCACCTCATTTAGTTTTTCGTAATAGAAGGGAAATTCTCCATCACTCTCATTTCTTTTCATCAGTGCAGTTATCTGCGCAATGTACTCGATATCTTTAATAACGGGAAAGATATGACTCTTTTCCATCTTAACTTTAACGTCGGAGTTACTTTGCATTAGTGCTTTGCTATAGCTTTCGATTACAACGTCTAGCTCATATGGGCTTGAACGATAATTTTTGTAGGCGTTATCAAGGTATGTTGTAGATTCTTCTCCATCACTGTATGTCACCTCGACTTCTAGATGTCCTTTAATTTCAGCTTTAACTCCCTCTATTTTCGAAGAAATCGCGTTCACATACCTTTGAGCAAACTCTTTTTCACTTATAATTTCATCAGCAAAACTATTACCGACAAAAAAACATATGAAAGAAAGTATAACTATTCTTTTCATTATTCATCCAATTCCTGGTTATCTAAATACATGTAACGCCGCGCACAGCGGCTGGCGAAACTGGCGGTTTTTGTGCTGCGCAGCTGCACAAAAAGTGAAAGGTTTGACAGTCCGTTGCTGCGCCTTGTTATGCGCATTATGGGCCTTCAACTATTAGAGCTAATCTGTTCTGACTGCGCAGAACTTTTTTACAAAGATAAATTAGCTGAATGATGTAGCTATTTAGAACTTCATCATTTAATAGTTCATTTAGAAAATTAAACTCTTCAATTACCCATTGAATCTCAGATTGATTGTATTCCCATCTTAGACTTACATTTTCCGGCATGTGGGCAGAAAACTGTAGCCTATATGCTTTAGCAACTCCAAATATACACTCCGCAATACTTTCTGGCACATACACGCCATCATCCTCAGACTCAGGATATTGAGAGCTGCTCGCCCCTGCAGGTAAAACAGCAAAAGTATATTCAGGTTCTTCTAGCATTTTTTCCATTTAATTGAACTACACCAGCTATGGCGCATAACGCCCGCATCAGTGGGCGGAACGTAGGCTGCTCCACTGCATGCGATTGTTATGCATTTGGACCTACTTTTATCGCATATTCTTGTACTTGACGACAAATTCTTTGGCCTGTTCAAGTGTATCTGGATATGGAACAGTATCCTTATCTTTCGGGCCTACACGTATCTTTTGAAATCTAAACCCGTGATCAAACAAAAACCTCACCTTTTGCCACTGTTTTAGATCGCCCTTCTTCGGCGCTTTAAAGTGACGCCCCAGATTATGAGCTACCCCTCCGCAATGAGGACACTTCATTTCAAGCGGAACTCCATCGGTTAGAACAAATTCCCGTTTAAATGATTTGCGGCAATCGAAGCACGCAAAAGCCATATTGTAAGGTGTTCTATCCATTTACGATCCCATATTCATGGTTATGATGGCACAATCACGAAGATGCTTAACAGTTTATTCGTGAGCGTGCTCATTTACACACCCCTGTCCCTTTCAATATTTCGAGCATAACCCCCTAGCACCACTATGAAAAGTGCCTGAGGCGACGCCTTTTGCCAGCGTGAAAGCGTGCGTGTTCATTTACACACCGGAGGCATCTTTACATTTGGCACATTATCGCGCCGGGCTTGATTATAACTATATTATTTATATAGGCTATTTTTTGTTGATAAGCTTCATGGCGTGCTTGCTCATTTTGCTTTGATCCTGAAAACGCGCATTGTATTGAACAGATACCGAAATATACTGTTTATTCATCCATGTGTTTTTCATGAGAGAAGTTGATCCTACTGCGGCCAGATTTTCACACAAAAACGCCGGGCGTTGCCCGGCGTTTTGATGTTGCTTGTCGCTCTGAATCTTATGACTTCGACCAGGTTGTTCCCTCTGGTCCGTCTTTCAACACAATGCCCTTCGCTGCCAGCTCGTCACGTACCGCATCAGCGGTTGCGAAGTCTTTAGCTTTTTTGGCTTCGAGACGTTTCTGGATCATTTCTTCAATCCATTCTGCTTCGTCACCGGCACCTGATTGCAGGAAGTCCTGAGGCTCAGCCTGCAAAATACCCAGTACGCTACCGAGGTATTTCAGCTGGCTGGCCAGTGCGGCCTTTTCAGACTCACTTGCTTTGTTCACTTCGCGTACCAGATCAAACAGGGCCGCAAGGGCTTCTGGCGTATTGAAATCGTCGTCCATGGCGGCATGGAAGCGTACAGAGAACTCGTTGTCGATGTCCTTAGTGTCCGAGTCTGAGGAAACACCAGCATTCTGCAACGCATTGTAGAAACGTTCCAGCTTTACCTGAGCTTCCTGTAGGTGCTCTTCAACGTACATGACGTGCGAGCGGTAGTGGCTAGATATGAGAAACAGACGCACGGTCTCGCCGTTGTACTTCTCCAGAATGTCGCGGATGGTAAAGAAGTTGCCCAGTGACTTGGACATTTTTTCCGCACCTAAGCGCAGCGCACCGGCGTGAATCCAGGTGTTCGCATAGGTCTTACCGGTCGCGGCTTCAGACTGGGCAATTTCGTTCTCGTGATGAGGGAATTTGAGGTCCGGACCACCGCCGTGAATGTCGAAGGTGTCACCTAAGCAGCACGTCGACATGGCTGAACATTCTATATGCCAGCCCGGCCGACCGATGCCCCATGGCGACTCCCAGTGTGGCTCATCTGCTTTCGCACCCTTCCAAAGCGCGAAATCCAGCGGATCTTCTTTAACATCGCCGACTTCGACACGAGCTCCGGATTCCAGCTCATCAAGCACTTTGCCAGAGAGTTTTCCGTAACCATCAAACTTACGCACACGATAATATACATCGCCATTGTCGGCGGCGTAGGCATAGCCTTTTTCAATCAGTGTTTCGATTAAACGAAGAATGTCGCCAATATGACCAGTCGCCCGAGGCTCTGAAGACGGGCGCCCCATTCCTAGCTGGTCGAAGTCTTCATTCATCGCAGTAGCAAAACGTTCAACTAATTCGAGGAATGGCTCACCATTTTCATTTGCACGGTTAATGATTTTATCGTCAATGTCGGTGATATTTCGGATGTAATTTACGTCAAAACCCTTATGACGCAGATAACGCACAATAAGATCAAACGCCAAAAATGCTCGGGCATGCCCCAGGTGACAGAAGTCGTAGACGGTCATTCCACACACATACATGCCGACCTTGCCGGGTACGAGTGGTTTGAATTCTTCTTTCTGTCGGGTCAGGGTGTTAAATATTTTTAACGTCATGACTTAACCTTGTGTCAGGGACTTATCTTCGCGAAGTCCGATAGTGAGATTGAATGTGGGCTTATCAGCAGTGTGATCAAAACGATCCGCCACGTAGTAGCCTTCACGCTCAAACTGGAAATTAGCTTCTGCATTGACTGCGGCCAACGCAGGTTCGATGTAGGCGGTGATGACTTCCAATGAGTCTTTATTCACGTGCTCCATAAAATCCCCTTCTTCTTTGTCAGGGGTGGCGCTGGTGAACAGGCGCGAGTACTGGCGCAGCTCGGCTTCTTTGCATTCGGTCGCAGATACCCAGTGCACAACCCCTTTTGGCTTGTTGCCGTCTTCAGGGTCCAGGCCCAGGGTGTTCTCGATCAGGTTGGCGCGCACCAGGGTAACGTTACCTGCGTCGTCTTTCTCGTAGCCTGTACATTCAAGCACGTAAGAAAAACGCAGGCGGATTCGGTTACCCGGGGTGAACTTCTTCTTAAACTTCTTGCTGTACTCTTCTTTGAAGTCGTCCTGGTCAATCAGCAGTTCACTGGTGAACGGAATGTTACGCGAACCGAGATCAAGTTCAGGATGGAACGGCGCAGACAGCAGTTCTTTGTGATCTTCTGCCAGGTTTTCAATCACGACTTTCAATGGCTTGAGTACAGCCATCGCACGCGGTGCATTCTGGTTCAGGTCGCTGCGCACGGCGTGTTCGAGCATGGCAACATCGACCATACCGTCACTGCGGGTCACACCGATCATGTCGCAGAAGGTGCGGATTGAGCTTGGGGTAAAACCGCGACGGCGCATGCCTGAGATAGTTGGCATACGTGGGTCATCCCAGCCGGAAACAACCTGCTCGTCTACAAGAGCTTTCAGCTTACGCTTGGACGTCACTGTGTAATCGAGGTTCAGACGGCCAAATTCGTACTGCTTTGGCTGTGCTGGTACTGGCAGATTCTCGATAAACCAGTTGTACAGTGGCTTGTGGTCTTCGAATTCCAGCGTACATACGGAATGGGTAATGCCTTCGATGGCATCAGACTGACCGTGGGTAAAATCGTACGTTGGATAGATGCACCATTTGTCGCCCGTCTGGTGGTGATGCACCTTGCGGATACGGTACATGATCGGATCGCGCAGGTTCATATTGGGCGATGCCATGTCGATCTTAGCGCGCAGTACTTTTGCGCCTTCGTCGAACTCACCAGCACGCATACGCGCGAACAGGTCGAGGTTCTCTTCAACGCTACGATCACGGAACGGGCTGTTTTTGCCCGCTTCGGTCAGAGTCCCACGGTATTCACGAGCCTGCTCGGCATTCAGATCGCAGACGTAGGCTTTACCAGTCTTGATCAGTTCAACAGCCCAGTCGTGCAGCTGGTCGAAGTAATCAGACGCGTAGTGAATCTCGCCGGCCCAGTTGAAGCCCAGCCAGGTGATGTCGTCTTTGATCGCGTTGATAAACTCCTGACTTTCTTTCTCAGGGTTGGTGTCATCGAAACGCAGGTTGCAGGCACCGCCGAACTGCTCTGCTACGCCAAAGTTGAGGCACACAGATTTTGCGTGTCCGACATGCAGGTAGCCATTGGGCTCAGGCGGAAAGCGGGTCACGACCGAGCTGACACGACCGGCGTCGAGGTCTTCCTGAATGATCTTAGCGATAAAGTTATTGCTGGCAGGTGCGGTTGATTCAGTCATAGCGTTCCGTATCTGTACAGAAATCGGGCAAAAACGGTCTGACCTGCCACAGAGTTGCGCGGCGGCCATGTCAGCCCATAAAAAAGCCGGTATTATACGCGCACGAACCCCGTAAGGGATAGCCGACGACCAACAGAGATTGATTATGATTCTGCTGAAAACCAATTTTGGTGACATCAAAGTTGAACTGAACCACGAGAAGGCGCCTAAAACCGCTGCAAACTTCGAACAGTACGTAAAAGATGGCTTCTACGACGGTGTTATTTTTCACCGCGTGATCGACGGTTTTATGATCCAGGGCGGCGGTATGGAGCCTGGCATGAAACAGAAAGAAACCCGCGAGCCGATTGAGAACGAAGCGGATAACGGTCTGGCCAATGACGCCGGCACTCTGGCAATGGCACGCACCATGGACCCGCACTCAGCGAGCGCGCAGTTCTTCATCAACGTTTCTGACAATGCATTCCTGAACCACACCGGTAAAGATATGCAGGGCTGGGGCTACGCCGTGTTCGGTAAAGTGGTTGAAGGCATGGACGTGGTTAACCGCATCAAGGGCGTCCGCACCACCACCGTCATGGGTCACCAGGACGTGCCTGCTGAAGACGTGATCATTGAGAAAGCTGAAATCGTTGAGTGATATAGCTGACTGATGACTCACTATTTTATCTCTGACCTGCACCTGCAGGCAGACCGCCCAGCAATGACCGAGGGTTTCCTCGGTCTGCTGGACCGGCTTACCGATGCTGAAGCCCTGTACATTCTCGGTGATTTTTTCGAAGTCTGGATCGGTGATGACTACAGCGATGCCTTAGTCGAGCAGATCAAATCGTCACTGAAAGCCCTCAGCAACAAAGGCACAGACGTTGTATTTATGCACGGCAACCGTGATTTCCTGATGGGAGACACATTCGCCGCTGACTGCGGTGGCCGCATGATGGCAGAAGGTTCTGTGATACACGTAGGCGATGACAGTGCCCTGCTGCTGCATGGCGACAGCCTGTGTACCCGCGACGTCGAGTACATGAAAATGCGTCAGGTGTTCCGCAACCCTGCGTGGATTGCCGAGGTATTATCGAAGTCGATCCCGGAGCGTGTTGCACTCGGCCGCCAGGTGCGCTCAGAGAGCAAAGCCGGACAACAGATGAAAGCCGATGACATCATGGATGTTACACCGGAAGAAGTGGATAAAGCTCTGACGGAGGCTGGCGTCAGCCGCATGATTCATGGTCACACTCACCGGCCGGATACGCACCGCTGGGAGCACCATGGCGAAGCGCGCGAACGCATTGTTCTCGGAGACTGGGGCGATGACCACGGCTGGCTGATCCGCTGGCAGGCGGGAAGCAAACCTGTACTGGAGAAGTTCGGGTTCTGACCCGGACACCTCATGCTTTCAAAGCGACTTCAGACCAGTGTACTGACCTTAGTGGCACTGGTCGCATTTGCAGGCAATTCGGTTCTCTGCCGGATCGCCCTCAAAGACCAGACGATTGACCCCGCCAGTTTCACCTTCATCAGAATTGCGGCCGGTGCTGTATTTCTGGTGATTATTCTGCAGCTGTTCCAATGGCGAACAAAGCGCTCTGGCCCGCCCCAAAGCGCAGGTAGCTGGTTATCCTCACTGGCTCTGCTGGGCTATGCCGTTGCTTTTTCGTACGCCTATATTTCGCTGGATACCGGCGCGGGGGCCCTGATTCTTTTTGGCTCAGTACAGATAACCATGGTGCTGACCAGCCTGATTAAGGGCGAACAGCTCAGCATCGGAGAATGGCTCGGCCTGCTGCTGGCGTTCTGTGGTATGAGCCTGCTTCTGGTACCCGGTGCTTCAGCGCCTTCGCTTTACGGATTCGCTCTGATGGCCCTGTCAGGCATTGCCTGGGCAAGCTATACACTGCGCGGGCGCAACGCATTGGAGCCCGTTGCCGAAACAGCGGGCAATTTCTCCCGTGCGACCGTCCCTGCACTGTTGATTGCAATGGTATCTCTGGCTGGCGGATGGGTAGATATTTCCAGTACGGGGGTCTGGCTGGCTCTGGCTTCCGGAGCCCTGGCGTCGGGCGCAGGTTATGCCATCTGGTATAGCGTCCTGCCACACCTGCACATCAGTCAGGCCGCGGTTCTGCAGCTTTCTGTGCCTCTGCTTGCCGCGGCCGGAGGGCTGATCTTTTCTGCAGAGCCAGTTACCCTGACCTTCGTAGCGTCATCGGTACTGGTGTTGGGAGGCATTCTTCTGGTGATCTGTTCGCGTCAGGCAAACAACTGAGGTTCTGGCTCCAGCCAGACACCAAATTTTTCGTACACTGAATCCTGAACGCGTTTCTGTAGTGCGCGGACGTCTGCCAGAGTCGCACCCGCTGACGTGGTGAGTACCAGTGCCTGCTTTTCGTACATAGCCACGGGACCAAAAGGCTTGCCACGAAAACCACACTGGTCGATCAGCCAGCCTGCGGCTAACTTAGCACCATGCGGCTGTGCATAGACAGGCAGATCGGGATACCGGGCGGCCAACTGCCGTGCACACTCGTCACTGACGACAGGGTTCTGAAAAAACGACCCCGCATTGGGCACGATCGCGGGGTCGGGCAGCTTACTCATTCTGATGTCAGTGACGGCCTGAATCAGGGAGGCTGGTGTGATTTCTGCCGCGTTCAGCAAGTTCAGTGGTGCATAGCTGACCACAGGAGAGAATCTGCGCGGCAGGCGGAACCTGACTCTCAGAATCACAAAATCATTGCGTAACTCACGTTTGAATACCGAATCACGATACCCAAAACGACACTCAGCTGCGCTGAACGTACGCAACTGACGCGTACTGAGCTGATAGCCAGTCACAGAATCAATAAATTCGCCGACTTCTACCCCGTAAGCTCCGATGTTCTGCACCGGTGCGGCACCTACCGTACCTGGAATCAGCGCCAGATTTTCGATGCCGTGACCAAAGGCTATGCTCTGCTCTACCCACTGGTGCCAGTTCATTCCTGCATCAACATCAACGAGGCTGACCTCGTCGTTCTGCATCACAAGCTGAATCCGGCAGGATTCTGACTGCACTACCAGCGCATTAACTTTCTCACTGAGCAGTACGTTACTGCCACCGCCCAGCACTCTCAGAGGAAGTTGCGCCCGGGTCGCGTAGCCCTGCAACTGAATCAGCTCCGCAAGGCTGCGAAACCCAGCATAGGCAGAGGCTTCTGATACGAGCCTGAGGGTATTGCGGTCGGTAAGTGGAAAGTGCTGCTGCAGCATGTGTCAGGGCTTTCCGGCGAGAGTCTGATGAATGTCGGCAATCAGGCCGTCACAGGCATCTTCGATCAGATCAAGAACATGACGGAAGCCAGCTTCGCCCCCGTAATAAGGGTCTGGCACTTCGTGTTCATCAAAGCTGCGACCAAACGCCCGCAGAAACAACTTGGGCCGGGTGCCACCTGTGCGCTCGTATATTTCCATCAGATCGCTGAAATTCGAGCGATCCATCGCGAGAATATAATCGAAGATGTGGAAGTCATCTTCATTGACCTGGCGCGCACGCAGCCCTGAGATATCGACACCCCGATCGTTTGCTGCCGCCTGTGAGCGTGGATCAGGTGCTTTTCCGGTGTGCCATTCAGCCGTGCCCGCGGAGTCGACCTGGACCTGCGTCGAGAGCCCCTCTTCTTCAAGACGTCCCAACAGAACACCGTGCGCGGTCGGCGAACGGCAGATGTTGCCGAGGCAGACGAAAAGAACGCGTATCATGCCTGACCGCTGTTACCCTGAGCTTTGTCGAGCTTTTCTTCTTCACTCATCTTGCGGGCTTCGCCTTCAAGCATGACAGGCACACCGTCGCGTACCGGATAAGCCAGCCCATCGAAGGTACAGATCAGCTCTGCTGCGTCACGGTCGTACTTGAGTTTACCCTTGCACTGCGGACAGACCAGCATGCTGAGAAGTTGTTTATCCATGATTTCGTTTTCCCAATGTCTTCAGAAGATTGTCTATCTGAGTTCGCGCCTCCGGGCCGGGTACTGCTGAAATTTTCAGGTACCAGCTGCCAGACGGCGCAAAGCCGCTACATTTTACCCAGTCTTTCTCGGTCATGACGACCGGAAGACCGTCATCAAACTTCAGATCGTCTGCAACGAAGGCATGATGATCCGGGAATGGATGCTCAATTACCTGCACGCCTGCTTCCCGCAGGGTCGTGTAAAAGCGTTGCGGATTGCCAATGCCTGCCACAGCATGGACGGTCTGACCGCGCAGAAAGTCGGGAGATTCTTCCCGACCAGAGATAATGTCGACCAGCGAGTCCGCAACGATCGTAAAGTCCTGACCATTCACCAGATACAGATCTGCTTGCTTCAGCCGACTGATGGGCTCTCGCAATGGGCCGACGGGCAACTGCCAGCCATTACCGAAACCCCGGGTGTGGTCGCTGACGACAATTTCAGCGTCCCGCGCCATGGCGTAGTGCTGGAGACCATCATCAGAAAAAATAATATCGACCTCATGCTCCAGTTCAGCAACGGCACGACTGCGCACAGGGTCGACAACCACTGGAGCACCTGACGCGAGCAGAAGGCGCGGCTCATCGCCGCTCTCCTCAACGGGCGTGTCAGCAGACACCTTCAGAGGATACGAATCCGCCTTTCCTCCATAGCCACGCGAAACAATGCCAGGACGCAGTCCAAGCGCCGACGAACGCGCCACAAGGTACTGAATAAGGGGAGTTTTACCCGTTCCGCCGACTGCAATGTTACCCACGACCAGTACTGGAGTAATCTGGCCGCTGGGCGGAAATAACCGGTAAAAGAGCCGGCGCAGGCCGCTGACAGCAACGAACAACAACCACAATGGCAGCAGCCACAGGTTGCCACGAGCAGAGTGATACCAGTTGTATTCAATACGCGCGGCCAGGCCGCGCTCAGACCCGTGGGACACCCTCGGCTTCCACAAACTGAAGTTGATGAAGTTGTGCGTAGGCGCCCTGACGTTCCAGCAGTTCGGTGTGTGAACCCTGCTCACTGATATTGCCGCCGTCGATAACGACAATACGATCAACGTTTTCAATCGTACTCAGACGATGGGCAATCACGAGTGTCGTGCGACCCTTCATCACTTCTTCCATGGCTGCCTGAATGTGTCGCTCAGATTCTGTGTCCAGTGCGGATGTCGCTTCATCCAGAATCAGGATCGGAGCATTTTTCAGCAGAGCCCGGGCAATGGCGATCCGCTGACGCTGACCACCCGATAACATCAGGCCATTCTCACCTACCTGCGTGTCATAGCCATGTTCAAGGCGCTCGATAAATTCATGGGCATGTGCCGCACGCGCTGCAGCTTCAACCTGCTCGTCTGTCACATCCTGCAGCGAGCCGTAGGCGATGTTGTCACGGATACTGCAATTGAACAGAGTGACCTGCTGACTGACGATGGCGATCTGATCGCGCAGTGCTTCGAGTGTAAAGTCGCGGATATCCTGACCGTCGATCAGAATGCGTCCTTCCGTCGCATCGTAGAAGCGTGGCAGAAGGTTCACAAGTGTGGTTTTACCACTTCCGGATTTACCAACAAACGCCACCGATGTCCCGGCCTTTATTTCCAGGTCAATGCCCTTCAGGGCCTCTGAGGCGGCTTTATCATAGCGGAAGCGGACCTGATCAAATGTGACCTGCCCCTGGCAGCGCCCCGGATGGTGTGTGCCTTCATCTTTTTCGATCTCGGCATCGAGGATAGCAAACACAGATTCAGCGGCAGTCAGACCTTTCTGGATGATTGAGTTAATGTCTGTCAGGGCACGCATCGGCTTAGCTATGAGAGACGCCGCAGTAATAAACTGCAGGAAGGCTTCTGCGGTCATCTGCCCTGCGGCAACCCGCTGAAACATCAGATACACCATCACGCCAAGACCAACCGCAATGACCTGCTGTGACAGCGGGACGTTAATCGCATTGGTCAGCGCAAACTTCATCACCTGTTTGCGGTTTTCATCACTGGCTTTCTGAAACCGCTTTTCTTCGAATTCGGTCGCGCCATACGTGCGCACTTCGCGATAGCCACTGATCGACTCATTGGTTACCTGTGTCACGTCACCCATCGACTTCTGAATACGACGGCTGTAGCGGCGGAAAAACCGGCTCGCCTGAGACACCAGAAGTCCGATGACAGGCACAATCACCAGAAAAATCCCGGTCAGCGTGTAATCCAGCCAGATCAGATACCCCATGAGAAGTATCACAGTGAGACCTTCCTGAATGACGGTCGTTACCGCTTTTGTGCTTGCGCCGTTGACCTGCTCGACGTCAAAAATCACCCGGGAAATCAGCCGTCCGGTCGACTCAGAATCATAGTAGCGGCTCGGCAGACGCAGCATCCGCCCGAACAGATCCGTACGCAGCGCGTGTACAACTTCCCGCCCGACCATGGCAGTGAAATATTTACCCAGAAACGTCCCGATTCCCCGGTACAGGTAAACCCCGATCAGTGCCGTCACCAGGAAGATAATATTTTCCTGGGTGGTGTCTCTGAGGGTGTTTTCTACCACGCCCATCAAATGGGCAAGCAGAGGTGCGGATGAAGCAAACATCGCAAAGCCGATGATGCTGATCAGAAAGATAAACTTATGGGGCCAGACATAAGTCAGCAGGCGACGATAAAGTGCGCCTGCTTTGGGTTTTGCGGACATGTTATCTGCCGTTACCTGGTTGACGGGTTGTGATGCTCAGGTTGACCAATCCCAGCTGGCCTGCAGCATCCATCGCCCTGACAACCGACTCGTGAGTCGTGCGGGCATCTGCAGTGATCACGACTGGCGCCGCGTCACGTCCGTTCAGTTCCTGAGTCATTGCGCTTTTCAGCGTATCAATCTGCGTATTGACCAGACTCCGGCCATTCACGCTGTACTCTCCGCTCTCGGAGATCAGAATATCAATCGACTGCGGGATCTCGTCACTTGCCGATGCCGAGGCCTCTGGCAGGCTGATATTAAGATGATTTTCTTTGGTGAACGTGGTCGACACCATAAAGAAGATCAGCAACAGAAATACAATGTCGATCAGAGGCGTCAGGTTAACTGACACCTCTTCACGGCTTTGCCGCTTGAAGTTCACTCGCCGCGCTCCCCGGAGTCAGCTACTTCACGATCACCGTGCAACACATCGACCAGTTTGATCGCTTCCTGCTCCATAAACACGACGATTTCATCAACGCGACGCTGAAGAATGCGGTGACAGATAAGTGCAGGAATAGCGACAACCAGACCCGCTGCCGTCGTAATCAGAGCTTCGGAGATACCACCAGCCAGCAGATTCGCCTGCCCTGTTCCCTGAGCCATGATTTCAGCAAAGACTTTGATCATACCGATAACCGTGCCCAGCAGGCCCATCAGAGGTGCCACTGCCGCCACTGTTCCGAGTGCATTCAGATACCGTTCCATATCGTGAATCACGTGCGAAGCGACTTCTTCAATGCTCTCTTTCATGATCTGACGACCGTGACGGCTGTTAATCAGCCCCGCCGCCAGCACACGCCCCAGCGGGCTGGAAGAACTAAGTTCACGGATACGGGTCGCATCGAGCTGCTTGTTTTTCATCCATCCCCAAACCTGCGCTAACAGATCCGGCGGAGCGATTTTCGCAGCGCGCAACGTCCAGAAACGTTCAATTGTAATTGCCAGTGCCAATACGGAAGCGATGATAATCGGCACCATCATCCAACCACCACTCTGGATGATCTCGAGCATATCCAGCGTCTCCTGCCAGTTATTATTTGCGCGCTACTCTAGCACATGGTTACAGACTGAAAAATCCCCGCAGATCAACTCAGCGCCACCATGGTACCCAACCACAGCGTCCGCAGTCCCGATGGCCGTCCGCATCAATCGACAGAAACCCGGATTCAGCCGTCAGAAAGAGCCTTATATTCCGCTCTTTCAAACGGCGCAGAACTTCGGTATGCGGGTGCCCATAGCGGTTTTTATAGCCACTGCTGATCCAGACTTCCGCAGGGGCGACCGTATCCAACCAAACCTCAGCGCTTGACGTCCGGCTGCCATGATGAGCGGCCACAAGTACGTCGCTCTGCAGGTCGTCACCGTACAGATCCACCAGAGCCGCCTCTGCCTGCGCTGTAATATCGCCCGGAATCAGAACCCGTCGCCCATAATAATTGAGCTGCAGAACACAACTGTGATCATTGTCATTGCGGCGAAGTGCCTCAGGGAGTGAAAAGAATTTCAGCGAAACGCTGTCAGACAAGGCCAACAGGCCACGTTCATGACAATCCTGAAAATGCCACGCCTGATGCCTCGCTGGCTGACCAGCAAGGCGCACGACTGCCGGGTACTGCGCAAGCAGTGTATCCAGACCTCCGGCATGATCGTTATCCGAATGCGAAATCACCAGCAGATCAAGAGACTCGGCTCCCGACTTTTCTAACCACGGAATAACCACGGCAGATGCCATGCTGAAGTCAGGGGAATACGCAGCACCCGTATCGATGACCAGTGTTCTCCCGGCATCCCGGACCATCAGACTCTGCCCCTGCCCGACATCAAACAGCCACAGCTTCGACGTCTGATCTGTAAGCTCGTGCGCGGCAAGCGTGAACAGAGCCAGCCCCAACGCGCAATGCGCCCAGTGAAGGCCAGCCCTCCAGAGCAACACCAATGCAATCCAGGGCAGAACCCAGACAGCCCCTGGCAGAATCGCCGGCAACGACCAGGCGTCAAACAAAGTCTGAAGTTGCCAGAACAGATCTGAAAGATACTGCATTGCGGTATCAGCCCATTCAGATTCATAGACACTGAGCAGAAGACTGAGCGGCAGAATGCAGAAAGAAATCAGCGGAATGATCAGGGTGTTTGCGATGACGTGAACAACCCCCAGCGGCTGTCCCCAGATCATCATCACCGGCGCCAGCCCCGCCATCACAGCAAACTGCGGCACCATCCAGGGACCAACAACGCCATTGCGACGCCCTTCCAACAACAGAATTAACGCATAGACGGCCACGAAAGAATAAAGGAACCCGGCGGATGTCCATAGCAAGGGGGCTGCGATCAGGGTGACAAGCATCACCAGACTGAGCACCTGCGCAAACCGGATCTGGCGGGCCGCACCCCACAACAGCATCAGCAGGGTCGCTAATAACCAGGCCCGTATCAGTGCGATACCACTGCCCGCGACGAGAACATAACCTCCTGTCATCGCAACCGCTGCCATCCGTGCGATCCAATGCCCATAGGTACCCGTGCGGATACCAACGACACGTAATAACCGCACGAGCGCGGAGGCCAGGACGAATGCCACCATGGCGACCATCCCGACGTGCAGCCCACTGACCACAAGAACATGCAGGGTGCCTGTATTGCGCACCAGACGCCACTGGTGAGGAGTAAACGCATCGGGTTTTCCGAACACCAGGCCGTCAATCCACGCTTTTGTGTTATCAGATAAGCGAGTCTCTGACGGGGAGCCTCTGGACAGCTGCTGAGTAAAATCAAGACTGCGTACATACCCTGTCGCTGTCACGCCTTCCCGCATCAGCCAGAGTTCATAGTCGAAGGCGAGATCATTCTCGATATTGCGGGGACTCTTGAGTGTCACTTCGGCGTCAATGCAGTCACCGGCCAGAAAACTTTCGACCCCGGGGTTGTACCAGCTCAGGCGCAGGTCGCCCGTGGCCACAGGATCACCACGGAAGGTCACTGACTGAGGTGAAAGAACGAAGCGCAGGACCGTCTGTCCGGAACGAAGCGTCGGGCTGGCCATCGCAGGTTCCGTAATACAGCCAGCCACCTTAAAACGCTCGCCACTGATCTCCTCAGGTAAAAGAAGTGCAACCCGCTGCGAAGTGAAAAAACTGCCCCATACTGAAGAGACAGCGACCACGAGAAGCAACCATCGATATGATGATACGCGTACAGAGACCGCAGCCAGAACCCCCGCCAGGAGGCAGGCGTTCTGAAATGGCAGCAGTGTGCCGCAAACCACTGAAATTACCGCGACTAAGATCAGAAGGTGCATTGCCTCTCCATGGCGTAGCAGGCATAATTCCCGCGCATATCAGAACCGGCGGTGGGCATGCCTAAAAAGCTTTTAAAAAGATTCTTTCCTTCGCCGGATCAGGTAAAGCGCAACCGCTCCCTGAAGTTTCTTGCCCCTCTGTTCAGCAAACCGAATCTGTGGCATATCAACCGGCGTGCAGTGGCCCGTGCCTTCCTTGTCGGCGTATTCACCGCCTTTCTGCCCGTGCCCTTTCAGATGGGAATTGCAGCCTTTCTGGCCTTTTACGTCAACGCCAATGTGCCTATCTCGATCGGCCTGGTGTGGATCAGTAATCCGGTCACCATCCCGCCTATTTTCTACGGCACGTATCTTCTTGGAAGCTGGATGCTGGGGACACCTTCCAACGAATTTTCGATAGAACTGTCGCTGCAGTGGGTGCTTAATGAACTGGGCGCCCTGTGGGCTCCATTATTTGTCGGCTCTCTTGCCGCAGGTCTGGTGCTGTCTGTAATCGCCTATTTTGCCATGCACCTCGCCTGGCGCATGCATGTGGCTCACAATTGGAAAAAGCGCCAGCTTATCCGCCAGCGCCGTAATGAGACTGAGAAATAACGCTTAATCAGCGGATTCCAGCTGTCGGTTGACCAGACGATAAACCCGGGCCATGCGCCCTGCCAGTTCACGGTCGTGGGTGACGGTAATAAAGGCGGTATCGACCGAGCGTCGCAGCTCTGCCATCAGATTTTCTACTTCGGAAGCCGTTTCCTGATCAAGGTTGCCTGTCGGCTCATCCATCAACACCAGCTTCGGGCGGTTCACCAGTGCACGCGCGATGGCCGTTCGCTGACGTTCCCCCCCCGACAGTTCTGAGGGCTTGTGGCTACCGCGTTCTGCCATTCGCAACCGGCTGAGACATTCTTCCGCCCGCTCTGCCGCTTCTACCCGGCTCATGCCTCCCAATAACAGAGGCATCATCACGTTCTCAAGCGCCGTAAATTCCGGAAGCAGGTGATGAAACTGATAAACAAAACCAACGTCGCGGTTTCTCAGCGCAGTTCTTTCACGCTCAGACATCGCGCCGATGTCCTGACCACTGATCAGAACCGAGCCTCCATCCATAGTGTCCAGACCGCCCAGTACATTCAGCAGAGATGTTTTCCCTGAGCCAGACGCGCCGACAATGGCAACTGAATCACCCGGAGAGACGGTCAGGTTGATGTCTTCCCAGACGGTCACGGCCTGAGGGCCGGTGGTGTAGGTTTTGGTCAGCCCATGAGCTTCCAGTACATATTTACTCATAACGTAGGGCCTCTGCTGGCTGAACTCGGGATGCGCGGTAAGATGGATACAGTGTTGCCAGGAAACTGATCGTCAGTGACGCAGAAACGACAATCATTACATCCAGCCACTGCAGTTCGCTCGGCAGATAAGAAATAAAGTACACGTCTGCGCTCAGGATCTGGAAATTAAACAGGCGCTCAACCGCGGCGACCAGCTCAGATATCGTTAATGCGCCCGCGATCCCCAACAATGTACCCAGCACGACTCCGACGACACCAATAGAAAGGCCCTGCACCATAAAGATGGCCATCACAGTACGTGGGCTGGCTCCCATAGTCCGGAGAATCGCGATATCAGACTGTTTATCAGTCACCACCATGACCAGTGTTGAAATGATATTGAACGCAGCCACAGCAACAATAATGAGAAGGAGCAGACCGATCATGGTTTTTTCCATGCGGATTGCCTGAAACAGATTACCGTGCGTGCGCGTCCAGTCGGTTCCGCTGAAGCGCCCATCGAGGCGATCGACAATTTCCCAGATGCCACGCGGAGCATCGAACAGGTTATCGAATTTCACCCGGAGCGACTGTGCCTGAGCATCAAGCCTGGCCAGTTTGCGTGCATCCTCCAGGTGAATCACACCCAGATTGGCGTCCAGTTCTGCGCCGACTGAGAAAATCCCGACGACATTGAGGCGCTTGATGCGCGGCAGAACGCCCGCAGGAGAGAGCGTGGCTTCCGGCAACATCAGAGTCACCTTGTCACCCACCCCAACCTGAAGATGTTTGGCCAGCAACTCTCCCAGCACGATGCCGTATTCACCCGCGACCAGGTCGTTCAGACTACCTGCCGTAATATGCTGCGGCAGAATCGACACACGCTCTTCAGCTCCGGGGTCAATACCTGTGATCATACTGCCCTGAACCCGACCACCGTAGCCCAACATGCCCTGCAGACGGGTCAGTGGTGCAGCAGCAGCTACGCCGGGGAGCCCTTCTACCCGGGTTGCCAGTACCTGCCAGTCATCAACGCCGCCATACTGATAGAGTACGGCATGCGGCACCATGCCCAGAATTCGCTCCCGCAGCTCCCGGTCAAAGCCATTCATAACGGACAGCACCAGAATCAGCACAGCCACTCCCAGGGTCATTCCGACCATGGAAGACATAGAAATAAAAGAAATAAAGTGATTGCGACGTTTGGCCGCCAGATAGCGAAGACCAATCCAGATAGGTAGCCGCGAGCTTGTCGATAACATAAGGTCAGAACATCAGCCTGTTGCAGAAGGCAGCCAGTTTGCCTTATGCCCGGGCGCTTTTCGACCTCTGTGCTGACTTTTTTACAAGCAATGACAAAGATGCCGCTCTGCGCAGTCTTTACGAAAAGATTACGGGCCAGAATCATTGGGTAACTGAACGGCACGTTAAAGCACATCAGTTTGGCGTGAGAGGCCTTGCGTCCAGGTCCGGATTCACTAGGATAAAAACAATCCAACTAAGGGATGCTGCCATGAAACCGTTGTTCGCTGTTCTGCCCCTCGCCCTCACTGCTGCTGTTGCTTCTGCTGAGATCGTCGAAATCCCACCTGAAGAAATGACGCAGGAATACATCCGCGACACGACCGTTATCGTGAAAGAACGCGTGCCTGTGCTTGAACAGGCCCCGAAAGCCATGATTAAGGTGTCTCCATTAGAAGATGACTTCTCTGAAGGGGAATCCACCCTGGAAACGACTGGCGAGCTGACAGCAGCGCAACGCGCCCTGCTCGAATCGATTTTCAGCGATAACAGCGCCCAGCAGAATTTTCAGCTGGATTCGCAGTCGTCCTTCGCCTATCAGTCTCCGGCGTATGATCCGTACCTTCACGTCAATGACGATAAACTGCGTGAAGTACTCGGCCTTGAACCCGGTGCGCCGATTGACTACAACAACCTGCAGTTTCCAGCCACAGCGCAGACCAACGGTGTGAACGCACTGTCTTCTGACAACCCTGGCCAGTTCCAGCTGGTGATTCCCAACAGCGGGAACTATTCTCCCTCCGCTTTCTCTACCCCTAACGGAGAAATTGGTGTTACTGTGACCAACGACAACATCATTTTTCAGATGAACACCCCACAACAGTAAAGTTGTGTATAGCAGCGGATCTGCTGGCCGGAATTGTACTATTTCGGCCAAAATCCGAGAAAAAGCCTATATATTTCAATAGGTTAGAAAGAGATCAATTATTCGTAAAGAAAACATACAACTATGGCCTTCTGTCTATAAGTACGATAGAGTGGACCAACTATAAGAATAAAGAGCCCGGTGCGATATGAACTTCTCTACCTACAGTCCCGCAGCCCTCAAAAGCGCCCCGTCCATCCAGATGGTCGGAGAATACAAGGTTGAGTTTCTCGCTTATGAGAGCCCAGACAACATGGACAAAGCACCTGTCATGTTTCTTGGTGGAGCTTTCCAGAGTTTTTCCTCTTTCCGCAACGAAGTAGAACAGATCCTTGAGCATTGTCCGGTGATACTGGCTGACTTCCCTTCTCAGGGCAGCAACGATCAGTTAGCACCCGATCTGGATATGGAAGACTACGCCGATCTGATCGCAGGTTTCCTGACCTCTCAGAACGTCCGTAAGGTACAGCTGATGGGCGTCAGCTATGGCTCCGCCATGGCGACCCTCTTTGCTTCTAAATACCCGGAGCTGATCGAGCGCCTGCTGATTTCCGGCATTACCTGCTTCCGTCGTGAAAGCCTGATCACCCTGCTTGAAGACTCTCTCAAGCTGCTCGAAACCGGTGACATGGATGCGTTCGCAACGACTGCAGTCTGCAACCTGATCAACCATAACCGTATGGAAGAAACAAACATCGGCGCAACCTATCGTCGCCTGCTGTTCCGTCAGATTGCACGCCTCAACGACAACGAACGTATGCGCTACGCTCAGAACACCCGTCGCCTGCTGCGTTTTGAAGGTTTCCCTGCGTTCCCGGTATGCGAAACTCTGATTGCGACCGGCGAATACGACAACTTCACACTGCCTCAGGAAAATGCGGCAGTGGCTCGTCAATGTCCTAACGGTACCTTCGCGGTAATCCGCAACGCGGATCACCTGGCTCAGTTCGAGCAGAAGTCAGCCTCTATGGAGGTTGTCTGCCGCTTTATGACTGGTCAGTCACTTGAGGGCATTCCAGGGGTTGATATCTATGACCCGCAGGCATTCGATTTTGCGAACCAGCGTCTGCAGGCTCGTCTGCGTCCAATGGAACAGCCTTACACCCTCGTAGACCAAGCGACCGGAAAAAGCCACACAGTGCGTATGCTGAACATCAATTTCAGCGGCTGTGAGCTGGAACAGATTCACGTTGATATGGCTCTGACGGAAGCGTCTGACGAGCTGTACCTCGAACTCCCGGAAACCGGACACACCTACCATGTGCGGGTTCTGGCGAAAGACAAAAAGCGTATGCGTTGCCTGATTATGCAGCGTGATATTAAGGCTGCGGAATCACTGCTCTCCTACCTGAAAGAGCACCTGCTGATGATTCGCGACAACCAGCCTGCAGTTGAGGAAGTAGCGGGCCGCCTGGCCTGAGACCTGTGCACGGCAGAGATGCCATGTACCTGACCCGCTTCGGCGGGTTTTTTATTGCCCGTCGTTTAATTGCCCGTCGTTAGTTACGACATCAGATCCGGCGGAACGGCGGCAGCGAATCCAGTAATAAACGCCCGTATCGGTGAGACACCAGACGCTTATCGAGAATGCTGATTCTGCCCTGGTCACTTTCCTTGCGGATAAGCCGGCCACACGCCTGAATCAGGCGTATCGATGCCGCAGGCAGTGTCAGCTCCATAAAGGGATTGCGCCCCCGGCTTTCCATCCACTCTGAGATCGCTGCCTGAATCGGATCGTCCGGTACCGCAAATGGAATTTTCACAATCACAACATGAGTGACATATTCGCCCGGCAGGTCAATGCCTTCTGCAAAGCTCGCGAGGCCGAAAATCAGACTCCCCTCACCCTTATCAATCCGCTCTTTGTGACGGCGGACAATTTCACCTTTAGGCAGATAGCCCTGACTCAGGAGAATGTCGTACCAGTCACGGATAAAGAAATCACGGGTGGCCTCAAGCTGGGCACGGGAGCTGAACAGAACCAGAGTGCCTTTGGTGGTATCTACATTGTCTTTTAACCAGCTCTGAACATCGCCTTCGAACGATTCGCTCTTCGGATCAGAAGCCAGCTGAACGACTTCCAACTCCCCCAGCTCAGGATAATTAAACGGACTTGCGACCCGCTCATAGGTCGCCCAGTCAGGCAGTCCGGCTTCCCAGCGAAGTGTGTTGAAGCTGTTCAGAGCCGTCAGCGTGGCTGAAGTCAGTACAGCGCCATAGCAGCGGCTCCAGAGATTACGTCTGAGCTGCTCAGCGACGGATATTGGCGACGCGGACATAATAATATCCCAGTCATCTCCGAACGGTGTTTTGTTCAGCCAGCGCGCGACGGGCAGCTCACCTTCGGCTTCTGCCGCCGCCAGCCAGGACAAGGCCTCCGACAACTGCTCTGCGCGGGCGAGCATTATTCCCACAGGCGCCTGCCAGGATTCTGCGACATCCCGGGCAACTTCAGGCTCTTCCTTCGGATCAAGCGACTTCTGCAGCAGGTCGTTCAGTTTATCCAGACACTGAAGTACGGGCTGTAATGGAGCTTTCATCGTGGTCAGCAGGTCTTTCAGGCTGTCCGGTGCATGGCCAAACTCAAAGCGCAGACGATCCCTTTCGCCAAGAAGATCCATGACCATCGGCCACAACAGGCTGACTGACTGTGTCAGTGTTCTTATATGCTCCGGCGCCTCACGCATCGAGTGCATGATACTGACGGGCATCCCCGCCTGAGCAATAAACTGATCGAAGAGTTTCTCCAGCTGCTTCAGCCACTGGCGCGTCGAGCGAACCCCCATATCCAGGCGGAAATGGTTCAGCGCCTTATCTGCCAGATGGTGGCCCTCGTCGAAAACATAGATAGTTTTATCGGGCGCCGGCAGAACAGCGCCTCCTCCCAGAGACAGATCCGCCAACACCAGGTCGTGGTTAGCGACAATGATATCGGCCTCTTCCATGGCTGCCCGGGCCTTATAAAAGGAGCAGTTATTAAAGTGTTGGCAGCGGCGGTTTGAGCACTCGCGATGCGTCGCCGTCAGGTGGCTCCACTGACTGTGTTCGATTTCATCCGGCCATCTGTCCCGGTCGCCATCCCAACCGCCGCTGGCGTACTGAGACAGCATATCTTCATAGAGCGCTCTGTCTTTTTCTTCCGGCGTCTGTTCAAACAAGTCGACGGTAGCCAGCATTCCCGAAAGGTGCTGCAGCGCTTTGTCTAATTTCACCAGGCAGAGGTAACGTCCGCGGCCCTTAGCCAGCGCGTAATTAAAAGGCAGAGAAATGTGCTTTTTGAGGGCCGGCAGATCTTTATCGAGAATCTGCTCCTGCAGGGCGACAGTCGCCGTTGATATAAGCAGTTTACGCTCCCGCTCTACAGCAACGGGTAGCGCTGCGATCAGGTACGCCAGTGTTTTACCCGTGCCCGTGCCAGCTTCTACGACGGCAATACCCGCGTTGTTATCTCGCTCACCCTTGTCTCCTTCATGAACATTGCCCAGCGCTTTGGCGATTTCTGCAATCATGACCCGCTGTCCAAGGCGCGGGCGTAACTCCATCGCCTTGATGCATTCGCGATACAGGCTCTGAATCCGTTCTTTGGTTTCTTTAGTGAGCATCAGCGGATTGCCTGCCAGCCACGGCTACGACCGACAAATACCGTCCATCCAGAGACATCCAGACTCAGTCCATCTTTGGTTATTTCTTTGATGCTGACGCCTTGTGTCAGAGTGTCGCCTTCCTTCCACACCCGGTCATTCATTGTGACCGTTCGCTTAGAAGGCACAGAGCTGTAGAGGTGCCCGGTGATATTCAGCGTAGGAATCTGCTTAAGCGCCTCAACTGGCGCCGCACCGCTCTTCCCGGCCTTTGGAACGACACTGACTGCCACCGGAGCCACAGGCGCCTGTAAGGTTGCTGAACTCATAACGGCACCCGGTGTTTCGTCTACCGTATCCGGAACGTTCACTGGCGTGCTGTTTTCTTCGATGTCGGTAACCGCCGCCGTTTCAATGGGTACGGGTACCGGTGCGACTGCAGGCTCAGTCGGGGGATTCCGCCACAACAGCAGCACGATCAGGATCAGAAGTAACAACAGAAGCAGAGCGATAACGGGAAGCCACTTCTGTCCTGCACTGGCATCCTGTACACGCGATGCCGGCGATATTGCCACCGTTGAGAACTCACGCTCTGGCTGATTTTTCTGCCTTTCTTCTTCCGATTTTTTCAGAGCATCCAGGATGTAAGACATTAGCCGCCCCTCTGCATATGCATCAGGGTACGCGGCCCGATAATCCGGTCAGCTTTCAAACCATGACTGATCTGAAACTCAGCAACGGCCTGCTCAAGAAGCGGATCGTAAAACTCAGGGTCTGCCTGAAACTGAACGCCCCCGGGGCCAATGGAAGTCCATTCCTGATTCCAGTTGATGCCCAGTCTGGAGCGTACCCAGCGGATGATGGCGGCTTTATCACCGGGCTTGACCGTATCTTCGTAGCCCGGCGGTACCTGCCAGAGCACCAGTGCATCTCCCGTCGCGACAGAGATGTCAGGAGAAAGCACCCGCCAGCTGCCCCTTGCCACAGGAACTGCAACCGGCTGCTCAAGATCTTTCAATTCGGTCAGTGGCCAGTCAACCCAAAGGCAACGGTACTGACTCTGGAGCAGATCCGAGCAGCTTTCCACGTCCATCCCTAACGATTGACTGAGCAGGTTAAGTGGGTTCTGAGCACCGTCTGATAGCGCACTGTCTGATGGCGCAACTGGCACCGGTGAGCGGAACAGTAGCAGCGCAAGAGCGACACACACCAGAACGCCCAATGCACCGACACTGCCCGCCAGAGCAACCGGCTTCCAACGACGGCCGGACGCCGGGCGTTGCGACGGCTTGCCGATCACTTCTTCCACCGCCTGCCGGGCGATGGCTGCCGATACCTGAGCGGCCCCGGTTGCATACGCACCAAGCAACGCACGATCGGCAATGCTGTTGATCAGACGAGGAACCCCACCACTGGCTTTATGAATTATTTTTACGGACGCTCGGTCAAACAGCATGCTATCGCCACCCGCACAGACAATCCGGTGCTCCAGATAAGATGCGGTATCGTCAGCACTGAGGTGATCGAGATGGTAGCGCGCCGTGATGCGTTGATTAAGCTGGCGGAGATCATACCGCGCCAGCAGATCGCGCAGCTCTGGCTGACCGACGAGGACAAGCGTCAGCAACTTGTCCCGATGGGTTTCAAGGTTGGTCAACAGGCGAATCTGTTCAAGCAATGGCGCCGGCATCGACTGTGCTTCATCAATGACGCATATCACCCGCTGGTGTTTGCTGAAGCAGCGCAGCAGGCCAAGGTTAAGATCAGCGTATAACTCTTTCAGCGATGAATTTTCGCTGTACTCAATGCCCAGCTCGTCACATATGCTCTGCAACAACTCGACGGGTGACAGCTGGGGATTAAAAATGTATGCAACGTGATCACCATCAGGCACAGATTCAATCAGCGCCCGGCACAAGGTTGTCTTCCCGGTGCCCACCTCTCCGGTCAGGCAGATCAGGCCGCCCTGATCTGTCAGGGCATAACTCAGATGTGCCAGCGCCTCCTGGTGTCCCTGTGAGGGATACAGGAATTCAGGATCAGGAGAGATCGTAAAAGGCAGGCGCTGCAGGCCAAAGTACTCAAGGTACATGAATAATCCGCGTTGAATTCAGCTGCAGCATGATACCGGATTTACCCGGTCTGTGCAGAGGCCCTACCACTGATAAAAGAGACTGGCTTCCAGCTGAGCATCGCGCACATAGTTGAGCCGCAGATCATCAGCCGCATAACGTATCCGGAACCATTCACCCACCAGATACACGCCCAGCTGATTCGCTGAAGAAACTGAAACACCGGACACGAACGAACCGACAAGCCAGTCTTTCCGCAGAGTCAGATTGCGGTATGGCCCGTGCAAGATCAGATCGCCATGCATACGGTAAGGCTCATAACTGAGCGAACCCCTCACTGTTACCGGGATACGGGTAATATAATCTTCAAGAACATCCTTGCCCGAAACGGAAGCCCCTTCCTGCTCACAGACCGACGTTTCAACCGTGCCTACGTTAATGCATCCGGTGCGATGCGATGCAGTAAAAAATTCAAGACGATTCCAGAGGTCTCTGAGCTCGAAGCTTGCTGTCCAGTCGTCATTAAAGCTGCGAGTACCTGCCACCGAAAGCGAATACCCAAAACGCTCTCCTTCCTCCGCTTCGTAAGCCAGGATTTTGTCTTCATCAAAGTAGTAATCAAGAAAAGCAGAGGCGTTGGTCCCCTCACCTTCACTCGAACGCCCGGAGAGTTCACCAAACTGATAATGCCCAAGCTTATACAGAGTAAAAGATGGCGTCAGCGACCAGCCATTTCCAGAAAAACGGTAGCCCGCAAAGACCCCTCTGGCATCGAAACTGGATACGTCGAGATCGATATTTTTGTCAGTGGAATTTTCAGAGCCCTGCTCCACTTCCTCGTACCAGGAGACAGTGTCAGGCGTGAATTCATACAGGTAGTAATAGCGACGCTCGGCACCCAGCAACCAGCCCTGATACTCTGCAGTCAGCGATGCGGTACCGTCAGCAAAAGCAAAATCACTGCTTCTTGCGTTGCTCTCCCAGCCGTTAATCATCTGATCGATGGGGACAGGCCCGGACGACGCTTCGATAGTTAACCGGGCCGACACGCGGCCCTCAGAAGGAGGTTGCGCATGAACCAGGAACGGCAGCAGGCCGATAACACACCCTGCTACCCATGGCGCTCTCATATCAGCTTCCCAGAATTGTCCAGGTTCCATCGACATAGCGCACAACGTACACACCCGGACGCTCTTCACGAATCGAACCTAACAGCGCTCCACGGAAGGTAATGTACGCCACAGCATTACAGTCGCCTTCCGACACGAGTTTGTCGCGGTTATAGAGACCACACCCGGTGTCTGTCGTCCCCGGGGTGTAGTTCGCCTCAGAAGACGCACTGAAGCCGATCGGCTCTTCTGCACCGAACAAGGTGACTCCGGAGCGGAACACCGTCAGGCTACCCAGCTCGACGTTAAAGTCATTGGCTTCGTCGTATTCGATGGTGTAACTGGCCGTGAAGCTCTGAGCGTCCGCACCGGCGTAGATACCCGAGAGTTCGTAGTCGTAGTTATACCCAAAGCGAATCTCAGCATCGAAATAATCCTTCGTTTTGCGTATCAGGTTGCCGATCACGGTCGTGAACACCTGATCATCACCCGGCATGACGCTGTCCATCCGGACATCCAGAGTGCCGATCGTCAGTCGGTACTGATTCAGCAGCTCGCCTGGGTATCCTGTCAGCTCAGTGTCGGAAGGAATAACGACGTCATCACCCGACACCAGATTCTGGCTGCCTGCTGTCAGATCCGCGACGTAAGACCCATGTGCGGTCACAAACTGAACCTGCAGGGCATCGGCGTCATACAGATCCTGAATCCACTGCTCCAGATCAAACGCTTCTGCGAAAATAATCGGCGAGCTCTCGCACGACTCGATTTCAGCACCTGCACCAAAAGAATCGACGATGCAGTCTTCAACAATGGTAGCGTCGTCAATGGTCGGCGATGGATACACCCTCATACGACGGACAGGCTCATTAAGAATCTGACTGTCGAGGTAGGCGTAGCCAGTGTCAGATTCAACCCCCCGGTAGTATTTCACCAGGTTTGAAATATTCTGCGGTGTTTCTGCGGCACTGATCTCACGAGGCTGAAACACATTACTGAATTCGGGCCACTTAGTATCAGGATAAAACTCACCCGCATTGACGGTAATCAGCTCGGAAAGAATGACGTTTTTGCGTCCGCTTTCTGACAACTCGGTTTCACACCCAGCACCCGTTGCAGACAAAGAGCAGACCCAGAGCACCACGGTAAACGCATTAAACCGTTGCTCGTAAGCACTGTGCGCAGGGATTGGATCGCGCACACCCACCAACGTTGTTTCAAAGAGTACTTCAACAGAGTTTTTAGCCGCCGCATCCAGGCTGGTACCGCTCAGCTGCAATGGCAGTGACACAGATGGCCAGACAACGTAAAGCGCTGAGGGCTCCTGATCTGCCCAGGCAGGGATCGTCGAATCAGTGATGACGTCATCGTACTGCAGCACAATATTCGGGATGGTTTCTACATCCACTGAGTTAGTGGCGGTTTTCCAGGTCAGTGACCCGCCCGAGATCGAAAGTGCTCCATCATTATTCAGATTTATCTGGATGGTTTTGCTGCCTTCGTCAGGAATATCCTGCAGGGTCAGGGTCAGTGAGCCACCCGAGGTCGATACCCGGTGAGCCGTTGAATTGTATGAAAAGCCGCCGGTATTCAGTGCCGCATCGCAGTTCCCCGGTGACTCACAGGACAACAGGTACTGAGTCATATCAACCACGGCTTTCAGGGCCGAGTTGAGGCTTGGTGCAATACCATCGTAAGCGGCATTATGATCTTCGAAGTAGGCTTCCATCCGGTCTGAATAGTCGGCATCGATAAAACCATTGCCAGTTTCCTGACCGGTAAAATCCTTAAAGCGCGCCGTCAGATCCTGAACAAAAACCTTCGCCTGATCGATATTGGTCTTCCAGTCAGCCAGCTCTTCACTGACATCGACTTCAACGTCAGTCATCTGACCGATCACAAGAGCGTCCCTGCGTGTTTTCAGAGACGTCAGAGCACGCCTCGCGGTTACAGGAACCGTTGCATTGCGCTCTTCAAAATAATTAATGCTTTCATTGAGGTTCTGGTAGGCCTGGTTGTAGATGCCATACAGAGTAAATACATTGGCCACATTTTCATTTGCCGGATCCGCAACCGCAGCGCGCTGCAGTAACTGACCGCCGTCTGAAATGAACTCGTCTGTCAGGGCCGTGAGGTACGAGACGTAAGAAGAACCGCTGTTAAGATCCGCCAGAACAGGCAACGCACTCAGCAGCGCTCCCATGTAGATGGATTCCTGGTGCACCGAAGAAGGCTTATCGGTTGCCGCCGTAATGGCCGAAGGACCAACCGGCGTGACGGATACCACATCAGTGAGGCCAAACAGGGTCGAGACATGCTTGTTAGCCAGCTCGATGGAATATTCGGAATAGAAGGCGCGCTTGGCTGTGTCTGTTTCTTCATCAACCTCGGGGTCTGCGTCACCAACGGGCGACGCGTCAATATAGGCGGTAGTCGCGAGAGTACTGGCGAGTTCGGTAATCCAGTTAACGTTGATGGTCATATTATCGGCCAGCTCTCCGACGCCGGCACGCATATCCAGACTGTCGTCGATACTGATATTGCCAAGGTACGCAACTGAGCCGCAGCCCGATGGACGCTCACACTGATAAGTGACGGCGCCGCTGTCAGCCGTTGCAATCAGCAGAACCGCCTTGCTGTTAGAAGACTCTTCGTAGGTGAGGTCATACACCCCGACGGTATCAGTAGTCGTGAAGTAACCGCTGTAGATCACGTTATCGGAATCATCGACTTCGCGGGTTGGCTGCCCTGCTGTCGTTAATTCAACCAGGGTCACCCGTGCACCACGGACAGAGTTATCTACACGACCAGACAGGCCGCTGTCTGCCTGCGAATCGTCTTCCCGGAAAGAGCTGCTGTTACTGGAGCAGGCTACAAGTGATGCTAAAGCGAGAGATACCGCTAACTTTCTTATTATCATGTGAGGTTACCAATAACCTTTTAATACGCAGGAATTATTGTAAGAGTCTGTGACAGCCAGAATAGCTGAACTGGTGTCTCTTTACCGCGCTTTTACACAAAAAAACCCGGCCTGGGCCGGGTTTTTTACGTTGCTTTACAGGAGTAGGGATTACTTCTGTGCAGCTTTGAACTTCAGGCGGTAAGCGTGCAGTAGTGGTTCGGTGTAACCGCTTGGCTGCTCTTTACCCTTGAAGATCAGGTCAGAAGCTGCCTGGAAGGCAATGCCGTCAAAACCCGGTGCCATGTTGATGTAGGCCGCATCACCTGCGTTCTGACCATCAACGATTGCTGCCATGCGCTTCAGGCTGTCTTCAACCTGTTCGCGGGTACAGATACCGTGCTCCAGCCAGTTAGCAACGTGCTGAGAAGAGATACGCAGTGTTGCGCGGTCTTCCATCAGGCCAACGTTGTTGATGTCTGGAACCTTAGAACAACCAACACCCTGGTCAACCCAGCGAACAACATAGCCCAGGATACCCTGACAGTTGTTGTCGATTTCTTTCTGGATCTGCTCTGGCGTCAGCGCAGCGGCTTCGTCAGCAGTCATCAGAGGAATAGTCAGAATGCCATCAACGTCAGCGTGCTCGCGGGTCTTCAGCTCGTTCTGAGTCGCGAAAACGTCAACCTGGTGATAGTGCATAGCGTGCAGAGTCGCCGCGGTCGGAGATGGAACCCATGCGGTGTTCGCACCAGACTTAGGATGGCCGATCTTCTGCTCCATCATCATGCCCATCTCATCAGGGATAGGCCACATGCCTTTACCGATCTGTGAACGGCCCTGCAGACCAGTTTCCAGACCTACGTCAACGTTCCAGTTTTCGTAAGTGTTGATCCACAGCTGCTGCTTCATCACTGTCTTAGGTACGAATGGACCTGCCAGCATAGACGTGTGGATTTCGTCACCAGTACGGTCCAGGAAGCCAGTGTTGATGAATACAACACGGTCTTTCGCAGAACGGATACATTCTTTCAGGTTAACGGTAGTACGACGCTCTTCGTCCATGATGCCCATCTTCATGGTGAAGCGTGGCAGACCCAGTGCGTCTTCGATGCGACCGAACAGTTCGTTGGCAAACGCCACTTCTTCCGGACCGTGCATCTTAGGCTTAACGATGTTTACAGAACCGGTAGTAGAGTTCTGGAACGGAGAGTTACCCTTCAGATCGTGCATAGCGATCAGAGTCGTCATCATGCCGTCCATGATGCCTTCTGGAATCTCGCTGCCATCAGCCAGCAGGATCGCAGGGTTAGTCATCAGGTGACCTACGTTACGAACGAACAGCATTGAGCGACCTTTCAGCTTAACGGTTTCACCGTTCAGGCCAGTGTACTCACGATCTGGGTTCATAGTACGGGTGAAAGTCTGACCGCCTTTGGTCACTTCTTCCGCCAGGTCACCTTTCATCAGGCCCAGCCAGTTACCGTAGGTCACAACTTTGTCTGCCGCATCGACTGCAGCAACAGAGTCTTCACAGTCCATAATGGTGGTCAGAGCCGATTCCATCAGAACGTCTTTTACGCCAGCAGCGTCGGTAGAACCAATCGGGCTGGTTGCGTCGATCTGAATTTCGAAGTGCAGGCCGTTATTCACCAGCAGGATTGCTTCTGGTGCAGCCATCTCGCCTTTGAAACCAACAAGCTGAGACGCGTCTTTCAGACCCGTGGTGCTGCCATCTTTCAGGGTAACAACCAGCTTACCTGCATCGATAGCGTACTTAGTGCTGTCAGCATGGTCGCCAGCAGCCAGTGGCGCAGATTCGTTCAGGAAGTTACGGGCGTAGGCGATAACCTTGTCGCCACGTACTTTGTTGTAACCTTTACCTTTCTCAGCACCGCCCTCTTCAGAGATAACGTTAGTGCCGTACAGAGCATCGTACAGAGAACCCCAACGAGCGTTCGCAGCGTTCAGAGCGAAGCGGGCGTTCATGACTGGCACTACCAGCTGAGGACCTGCCATCTGGCCGATTTCTGGCTCAACGTTGGCAGTGGTCGCTTCAAAGTCGTCGCCTTCTGGCAGCAGGTAACCAATTTCCTGCAGGAACGCTTTGTACTCAGCAGCGTTGTGAGACTGGCCTTTACGCTCAGTGTGGTAAGCGTCGATTTTGGCCTGCAGATCATCACGCTTAGCCAGCAGCGCCTTGTTCTTTGGTGCCAGTTCATTCGCGATAGCATCAAAGCTCGCCCAGAACGCATCCTGTTCAATACCAGTACCTGGCATTGCTTTATCGTTGATGAAATCGTACAGCTCCTGGGCGATCTGAAGTCCACCCTTCTGAACGTATTCTGTCATTGTTTAGCCTCAATTCATTCAAGGACGCCGGAGCGCCACACTAAAAAGCCACCCGCACAAAGCGAAGTGCGACGAAAAATCAGGGGCCGGAGTATACCGTAACTCCAGCACGACTGCTAACCGCACCTTAAGGTCGGATTTGACGTTAATTTACTATACAAAACCTGTACAACAGTGATACATATAGTCAGGAGCTTGGCCGCACCCAAAGTAAACAACTTTGACCCAGCCACCCTTGGCCGATCTGATTTACAACCAGATCGCCTGTGGCACAAGGAGACCGATATGGCTTCGAAGAAAGGTGCAGAAAAACGTAGAGCAGAAAGACGCAACGCAAGTCCCGAAGAGCTCAGGCGCCAGCTGGAGCAGGATGTTCAGGCGTTTCTCAACGGCGGTGGAAAGATCCACCGGATACAGGAAGGTGTGAGCGGGGAGAAAGACTGGCACCCGAGCCAGGGCGAGATCAGGCCCTGTACAAGGGTGCACATACAGCTTCCGGTATCATACGGAAGCCTGTAGAGGACACGCCGGGATGGAAACGGGAGTTACAGCAGTGACTCCCAGCTACCATCAACGTAACGGATGATCCAGACGCCATTTTCCTGAGCAATCCGCCCATAGACAACATCGCGGTAGTTGAGCACAAATACCGCGTTGTTTTCATCACGGTCGGTAACGGCCTCAGCGCTGTTTGCCACGACACAACGATCAGACAGACCGTCACTGTCAACGCGATAGCGATAGAGCGGCGCGCCGGTCAGCGTCTCCAGCGTGGCCCCTGCCAGTAACTCACTGTCCACGGTGTCGGTATCGCCGTCAGCAAGGGTCAGAGAAACACCGTCTTTGTATATCCCGATACTGCCCTGCTCCACTGTGCCACTCTGAGTGCTGTAATCAATCAGCAGGCGGTCAAGATCTGAGCCCGTACCTTTGTAGACTCCCGATGTATTCACACCACTGTAATCATGAGACAGCGCAAGTGAGACATTCACAGAGTTCAGATATGGTGCAGAAATCTGTACATCCAGTAACGTCTTAGGCTCGGTTTCGTCCGGATCGTAATTGAGAACAACTTCACTGGTGAAACGGGCGGAGCTCAGACCAAGCACCGCTGGCTGATAGAGCGTCCCGTTCAGTGTGGTGGCCGTGGTCGGAAGATCCGCCAGAGTCAGACAGCCATTCTCGTCGGCCGCATTCACCGGGAACTCTACAAAATAGACACCCTGACCCGGCACTTCCGGACGGGAAAATACACCCAGCTCCCAGAGCTCATTCACTGCACGCTGAAGATCGCGGGCAATAAAGAGTCTCTGCTTGGGCGAGCAGCTCCAGCTACTGCCAGACAGCGTACACTCTTCATAGTCGTGGGTATCGACCAGCTCTTCCGTATCGCCATCACCGTCAAAGTCAGAGGAATCTTCGCGGGTAATGGTCGGATAGAAGCGATAACGGTAAGTCTCACCACCCTTAACCTGATAATCAAGGTACTGAACGTCACGACCAGAGATGGTCATCGAGCCAGTGCTGTACGTAATCAGACCCGATTCGACATGGCCCTCGGTGTAAGTACCCGTGCCTTCCGGTGTAAAGAAGCCATTGAAGGACGCAAATTCACGATCCGGGTAGAAAGAATCCACGTAGCGGCTGCGACCTGACGCGAAAAAGGTCACGACGTTTTCATCGTCATCAGAATCATCATCGACAACATCAGAGATGCGGGAGTTGAGTACGACCTGTTCAATGTTAAACCGCAGCCCGCTGTCCCCGTCTACCCCACGGTAAGAGAGAGAAAACGAACCTGTCACCTCACGCTCGGCGTCAGTGCCGATTCCGGCCGTGTCGTAAACACTGAAAGACGACCAACGGAGCTGATAAGCGAGTTCGGCTTCACTCAGCGGCGACTGCAGCACAGATACCTGATTGGCGTAGAACACACGGACACCACTGGCGCTTTCAATACCGTCCGCTTCGTCGTCATTTTCGTAGGTATGATCGACCACAAGGCGCAAGCCATTGATGGTCAGGCGGCCCTTGATAAGAACATCGATGGCGTATGAGGACGTTGGTGCATCATCGTCGTCCGTCGTAATGATATCTGCAACCTGCTGACTGACATCCAGGTCACCACCATTAATGCTCAATACTGACGTGCCCGCGTCATAACTGTAGCTACTCAGCCAGGTCCAGCTGGAGTCAGGCGACGGGCAGCCGGCATTCAGATAACAGTCGCGGTAGAAACCAAACAGTTTCGTGTAGGCGTCGACCAGCTGATCAAGGTTGTCAGCCTGAGCATCCCCCAGTGCACGGAGTTCATCAGCATGCTTATCCAGCTCTGCCCGGTAGCCGTCTTCAAAAAATGTATTGCCGTAATCCCTCAGCACATCGACAAAGGCTTTCGTGCGATTAATGCCCAGCTCATAATCTTCGAGATCGCTGCCCAGCAGAGCACTCAGTGACGCCGGCACGACGCTCGTCAGCTGCCCGTCAGTGAAGGCCGAGGCCTCGTTACGCAGTGCATCTACAACGGCATCACGATACGACACCACATCAGCATTATCAGAAGTCACTGACTCCAGATTATCAGCCGCAAGCGTGTACAGGTCATAGAGATTCAGCGTTCTGCTGCCCCCCTTCTGAACCATCTGAGCAGCATCACTGACGAGGTCATTGGCAACGGCATTGGCAAAGAAAGGAGCCTCTGCCGTCGCGGTGTAATTCAATTCATAGGACTGCCACGCGGCGATGAGCGCACCATAACGCAGACGTTGCATCGCTTCGGTCTGGTTGAGCTTGCGCATTTCTGAAATCTGAGTGAGATCCGCCGGCTCTGTGGTCTGAATATCATCGATACCAAAGAGTCTCGATACCTGAGACACGGACTGCACCACAGAATAAACCGAGTAGTAACCGCCTGTGGTTAACCAGCCGGCATCCTGCTGATCACCGGAATTTTCACTGTATACGTAGTGGTAGGCCAGCTCAGCGGCCAGGTCGGTGAAGGGCGTCAGGCGGATACGCTCGTTATCTGACAATCCGAACGCCACCATTCTCCAGCCTGGAGCTGCACTGATGGGCATGGTGTCCCCGAAGCTGTATGAACCGCATCCGGCCACCAACTGGCAGCGCCGGGTCGTCTGCTCCACCCCGGTGGCAGCCTGACGCCCATAGACATCAAAATAGATCAGCTCAGACCCATCAATATCGGCAATTGCCAGACCTTCGTCATCGGTGACGTTAGGTGTAAATACGTAGGATCCGCTATCGGCCTGATTCAGCACACCGGCTTCAGTGACCAGAACCTGACGAACAAGGGCAGCTTCAACGTCTTCCTGCCCTACCTGGACCCGGACACTGATATTGGTGGAACTGCTCGAATCATTACTGCTACAGCCGGCAAGTGCCAGAACAGAGACCACAGCAAGCGCTGGTGAAGACAAACAGATTCGTTGGAACACAAACAACCTCAGAGAACCGGATAATAATAAAGGCTGCCATCATAGCAGCACCACAGAGACAGGCCAGTATTACCCGCGCGTCATTAGTAAGGAATTGCCAATCTCATAACGGAAACAACTGTGCTTTAGCGCTGCACCCGGCGCAGGATTCCTCTATAATCCGCGCATCTTGCAGGAGTCCTTATGCACCTTTTCGTTGAACAACTCACCAATGTCGATTTCAGTTACCTCGATACCCAGCGCGGGATTGTCGGAGAAACATGGTGGGCGTCCGCGATTCTCGAGGGCGCACTCGATGACCAGGGCATGGTCTGCGACTTCGGTACGGTCAAGAAGGTTCTGCGCAGCTGGCTTGATTCAGAGCTGGATCACCGCCTGTTAGTTCCCGCACTGGCGCCCGGACTGACCATCACCCGGGACGGCGACATGATATCACTGACCTGCGAGACCGAGCGCGGACCGGTACGTATGACAGCGCCTGCTCAGGCAGTCACGCTTATTGACGCTGAGGTCATCACCCGTACCAGCGCTGCGGACTGGTGTATCCGCCAGTTGGTGACGTATTTCCCGGACACAATCGACCAACTGTCACTTAACTTTACCCCAGAGGCCATAGATGGCGCTCAGTATCACTACAGTCACGGACTGAAAAAGCACGACGGTAACTGTCAGCGCATCGCGCACGGCCATCGCTCACGGATTGAAATCTGGCTGGACGACCTGAGAGACGATAACGAAGAGGCCTGGTGGGCGAGCCTGTGGAAGGACATTTATATCGGCAGTGAAGAAGACGTATGTGCCTCATCTGCCGACACCATCGAGTTCCGGTATCAGGCGCAGCAGGGTGAATTCTTTCTGGCGCTCCCTAAGCAACATTGCTACATGATGTCGACCGACACCACCGTAGAGCTGATCGCAGACCATCTGTGCAAAGCAGTGAAAGCCCGTCACCCAGATCGGAAAGTCCGGGTGCGTGCGTTTGAAGGCGTGAATAAGGGGGCCATGGTCAGTCTCTGATCTGAGCTGACCTGGCGGACAATCAGGCCGGCGTTTCCATACTCTGACGGATGCGTCTCTGACAATAGAAGAAAAGCACAACAGCCACCGGCAACAGATACCACATCATCCCCTGCAACTGTTCTCCGAACTGCTTACCGAGAAACAGAGTCGTACCAAACAACGCCGCCGCCCAGGCAATGATCGACACCAGATTTGCCAGACAGAATGGGATCAGCGGAACGCGCGCAATACCACACGCCATATAACCGAACGTCCGGATCCCCGGCATGCAACGTATCAGCATCAGCTGCTGCCAGGGCGACTGACGCAGAGGAACCACCTGACTCTGGATCATGGGATGCCGGCTGTAGCGGCGCAGCCAGGGCCAGACGAGCGCAAGACGCCCCAACAGGTAAAGTGCGGTATCTCCGATAAACATTCCCACACAGACAGCCGTGAAAGCAGTTCCGGGAGCCATTTTCTCGGCCACAACCAACATAGCAGCACCGATAATTGCCAGATCCTCCAGCGCGAAGGTCGACACAATCACGACCAGCACGGGCCAGAGTGGATGATCAATGTAGCCTAATAATTCGTCGATCATTCAGGTACCAAATACAGATTCCGGGTAAAAACTGCCGCGCATTGTATCAGAAGTGCCGCAATTGCCTAACTAATGACCAGTTATACGGCATTAAATTCACCTTAGGTGCTGAGTCCGGGCGAATTTTCCGGTAGAATTCTGCGCCTTTCTGAACCAAGCCCGTCGAGAATATTCATGGAACTGTCTGCACTCACAGCAATCTCCCCTCTCGATGGCCGCTACGGCAGCAAAACTGCCCCGCTGCGTGCCATCTTCTCTGAATTCGGTCTGATCCGTGCCCGAGTTGAAGTCGAAATCCGCTGGCTCCAGCGTCTTGCTGAACACGAAGCCGTGACTGAAGTCCCTGCTTTTTCAGCAGCCACGACGGCCCTGCTGAACGACATCGTCGATAACTTCAGTGAAGCTGATGCCCAGCGCGTTAAGGACATCGAAGCGACCACCAACCACGATGTCAAAGCGGTTGAATACCTGATTAAAGAGAAGTTCGCAGGCAATGAGGAACTGCAGAAAGTGAACGAGTTCGTTCACTTCGCCTGTACTTCCGAAGACATCAACAACCTCTCTCATGGCCTGATGCTCAAAGCTGGCCGTGACTCAATCCTGCCGGTAATGCAGAAGATTGCTGACGAGATCCGTAAGCTTGCGCACGATTACGCCGCCCTGCCTATGCTGTCCCGCACCCATGGCCAGACAGCCTCTCCGACCACGCTCGGTAAAGAGATGGCGAACGTTGTTGCCCGACTGGAGCGTCAGATCCGTCAGGTTGAGGCCGTAGAGCTGCTGGGTAAAATCAACGGCGCGGTAGGTAACTACAACGCTCACCTGTCGGCCTACCCGGACATCGACTGGGAAGCAAATGCCGAGATCTTCGTCAGCTCGCTTGGCCTGACGTTCAATCCATACACCACGCAGATTGAACCTCACGACTACATTGCTGAGCTGTTTGATGCCTACGCCCGCTTCAACACTATCCTGATCGATTTCGACCGCGATATCTGGGCGTACATTTCGAATGGCTACTTCAAGCAGAAGACCATTGCAGGCGAAGTTGGCTCATCGACCATGCCACACAAAGTTAACCCGATTGACTTCGAGAACTCCGAAGGCAACCTGGGCATCGCCAACGCCGTCATGGCACACATGGCACAGAAACTCCCTATCTCGCGCTGGCAGCGTGACCTGACTGACTCGACAGTTCTACGGAACATGGGCGTTGGTATCGGCTACAGCCTGATCGCCTACCAGGCCACCCTTAAAGGCATCAGCAAGCTTCAGGTCAACGAAGTGCGCCTGGCAGAAGATCTGAACAATGCCTGGGAAGTACTGGCAGAGCCAGTTCAGACCGTGATGCGCCGCTACGGTATTGAGCAGCCATACGAGAAGCTGAAAGCTTTTACCCGTGGTAAGGCGATCACCAAAGATGCCATGGTTGAATTCATCGCGTCTCTCGATCTGCCTCAGAGCGCCAAAGATGAACTGAATGCAATGACGCCAGCTTCATACGTAGGTACTGCTGAAGCTCAGGCCAGAAAGGTCTGAACCAAAGCATCATCGACGGGGGGTACACCCCCGTTAAGAGCCTGCATGCCAGAGATGGCATGCAGCAACTCCTGATAAACTCCCCCCTGCTCAATCTGCCCATACAATCCGCTTATTCACCCTTCGGAGTCTGTTCTGATGCATGTACTCGGCCACCTCACCATTGAAGAATTCCTGCGGGATTACTGGCAGAAGAAGCCGGTTCTGATCCGCAATGCGATCCCCGGGTTCACGCCCCTTCTCGCCGCAGACGAACTGGCGGGCCTGAGCCTGGAAGGTGAGATCGAAACCAGAATTATCGTCGAAGAAGGTCGAACCGGCCCATGGGAAGTTCACAAAGGTCCGTTCACTGAAGAAACCTACCGCGATCTTCCGGAAGACAAGTGGACTCTGTTGGTCCAGGGCGTCGACCAGTGGATACCTGAAGCGGCTGATCTGCTTGAGTACTTCCGTTTTATTCCATCCTGGCGCATCGATGATCTGATGATCAGCTATGCCGTTGACGGGGGAAGTGTCGGCCCACATTACGATCAGTACGACGTTTTCCTGCTCCAGGCAGAAGGTCAGAGAGAGTGGCGCATCGGACAGATGTGCTCTGAACAGAGTCCGATTCAGAAAGGACCCGCAGTGCGCATTCTGGAAGAGTTCGAAGAGAGTGATAGCTGGATACTGAATCCCGGAGACATGCTCTACCTGCCGCCTAAGCTGGCCCACTACGGCCGTGCAGTGGGTGAGTGCATGACCTACTCGGTCGGCTTTCGCGCGCCTTCCGCGGCACAGCTGCTGGAACGGGCTGCAGATGTCATTCTTCCGCAGCTCAATGACGATATCCGCTACGCTGACCCCGATCTCCGGGTACAGAAATCCAGCGCAGAAATCACTGCAGATGCCATCAATCGCCTGCGCACTCTGCTGACAGAACAGCTGAACTCAGATGCCGTAATGGCAGAAATCATTGGTCAACTTATGACCGAACCTAAGTACCCTGACGATGGCCCGGACACGGCTGGCTCCCAAGAAAGCTTGGAGGAAAGCTGGGAAGAAACCGCCGACTGGTTACCGGACGCCACCCTGTGCCGGCATGAGCACGCGCGTTTTGCCTGGCATCAGGACGGCGAGACGATCCGCTTCTGGCATCAGGGAGAAATGACGTGTCTGACTCCCGCAAGCCAGCCACTGGTTGCTCTTCTGAGTGATCAGCGCCATTATGACGGTCAGGAACTGATCAACTTATGCTCACACATGGATAGCCGCCAGCTCCTGCTGTCACTGATCGCAGCCGGACTGTTGTACACGGAGGAAGAATATGGAGATCCGGATTTCTGACTGGAAACAGGCACGGGACGTCTCCCGTAAGATCCGCGAAGAAGTATTCATCCGCGAACAGCGGGTTCCCGAGGCCCTTGAATGGGATGACCTCGATGCCAAAGCCACTCATTTTCTCGCCTATGACGGGCGCACCCCGGTTGGTTGTGCGCGTCTTATGCCTGATGGCCACTTCGGCCGAATGGCTGTTGTGAGCTCCCGCCGTCACGAGCATTGGGGTTCACGGCTCCTCCACTCAATTGAACGCTACGCACAGCACGAACTCCACCTTCGCGAACTCAGAGCCAGCGCACAGGTCAAGGCACTGCCCTTCTATCAGCGTAATGGCTTCAGCGCAGAGCCAGGCATTTTCGATGATGCAGGCATTGCCCACGTTGAGATTTATCGGGCTCCGGGAGCCCCATACGGCAACAGCGTACTCATGCCGACAGAAGATTTTACCGCCTATCGCCTGGATTCACTGGTAGCGATGGCAGGTTGGGTCGAGCTGATGCTGGCAGGAAGGCCGCGCAGCGTAACCCTCATCTGTGACAGCCTCGACCACCCACTGTGGTGGAGACGAGACGTTCTGGAGGCCGTCAGCCGCTACGTCCGCTCAGCACGACACCGGGAATTCAGAGTTTACCTGCCCTTCGAAAACAGCAGCGTGGTGCGGCATCCACTCGTCCGGTTGCAGTCGCGACTGGGAAAACGACTGTCATTTTTCATTCACTCCGGGGTCAGCTCAACAGTGATGCTGAGTCACGACTGGGGGTATCTGCGTCTCGCGGAGCCCGGTTCAGCTCTGGGAAGCATGAACGACCGGGCAACTGTTCAGCGATTATGCGACGACTACTCTGAAATATTCAGAACCGCACGCCCCTCCCGCGAGGTCCGCAGAGTTACTATCTGAGGAGCAGCCAGATCAGCAGCAGGTGACAGGCACTCACCGTAACAGTGAGTACCCAGCGAAGCTGACGGTAATCTCTGCGGTAAGCCTGTCGGTAAAGAGGTTCACGCTCGAGCCAGACCAGTGTCCAGTAACCAACCAGGAGTCCCGGCAATGCGATCAGCAAAGGCATGAAATACATCAGCATTGCCAACAGCGAGACCGCAATCGCCAGAGCAAGCTCGACGCTTCTGCGCCTCTCAGGCCGCACCTGACCAACGCCCCAGCAGGCCCCCGCCATAAACGCGAGAATCACGACCGAGTAACTGCGAAATATGTCCGCAGCGCCTTCCAGCCCTGCCACTTCAGCAATCAGTGAAAAAAAGAATGGCAGCAACCCGGCATAGCCCAGCTGCTGCGTCAGTGTCATTGAGCGTATAAGTGAGAGAGACATAAGCTCCCCTCAGTGATGACCTGCTTTAAGAATAGCAGTTACACGCTCAACATCGGCAGGTGTATCAATGCCATGACCCGGCGCCTGATCAATCACCGACATGTGAATTCCAACGCCGTACCAGAGCGCACGTAACTGCTCAAGTGACTCAGTCAGTTCAATGGCACAGGGGGCCATCTTTTCGTAGGCATTGAGGAAAGACACGCGGTAACCGTACATACCAATATGACGATAAACAGGCATGCGCCCGGTAACCTCTTCCCGGCTTTCGCGGTACAGGTCCCTGTCCCATGGAATCGGTGCCCGGCTGAAATACATCGCAAAATGGCGTTCGTTAAGCACGACCTTGACGACATTCGGATCAAAAGCATCATGCGCCGTTGTCACCGGAGTGCAGACAGAACTCATCCCCGCATCCGGGTTTTCCAGCAGCCCTGCCGCGGTAAGTTCGATCAGGCTCCGGGGGATCAGAGGCTCATCCCCCTGAAGGTTTACAACGACGGTATCTTCAGACCACCCCTGGACACGGACAACCTCAGCAATCCGCTCTGTGCCATTTTCGTGATCCGGAGATGTCATCACCACATCTGCACCAAAACGCTCAGCCACTTCTGCAATCCGCTGATCATCCGTGGCAACAACGACCTCACTGGCACCTGCCTGCAGCGCGCGTTCATACACATGCTGGATCATTGGCTTGCCTGCCAGATCAATCAGTGGCTTGCCGGGTAAGCGCGACGACGCATAACGGGCAGGAATAACGATTTTGTAATCAGACATAGATAAATCAGACCTTATAAAAATCTTTGTACCAGGCAATAAATTTTCCAATGCCGTCGGCCAGAGGCGTATTCGGAGCAAAATCAACATCCGCAGCGAGGTCATCGACGTTCGCGTATGTTGCAAGAACATCGCCTGGCTGCATTTCCATGTAGTTTTTATCCGCAGTGACACCCAGCGCATTTTCGATAGTCTCAACGAACGTACCGAGTTCAACCGAGTTGTGGTTGCCGATATTGTAGATTTTGTAAGGCGCCGAACTGCGACTGCTGTCGCCAGACTCCGGCGTCCAGTTCTGGGCTGGCTCCGGAGCCTTCATCGTGACACGAACCACGCCTTCGACGATATCGTCGATGTACGTGAAGTCGCGCTGCATCTTGCCATGGTTATAAATATCGATGGTCTTGCCCGCGAGAATAGATTTCGTAAAACCGAAATAAGCCATGTCCGGACGCCCCCATGGGCCATACACCGTAAAAAATCGAAGCCCGGTCGTCGGCAGACGATACAAATGAGAATACGTATGCGCCATCAGCTCATTCGATTTTTTCGTAGCTGCATACAAAGAAACAGGGTGATCGACACGATCCCCTGTACTGTAGGGCAAATGGGTGTTAAGGCCGTACACAGAACTGGATGACGCATAAACAAAATGCTCCACCTGCGCATGACGACACCCTTCCATCACGTTGACAAAACCGATCAGGTTACTATCAACATAGGCTTGCGGATTGGTGATGGAATAGCGCACACCGGCCTGTGCAGCCAGATGGATAACGCGATCAAATTTGTGTTCACGGAAAAGCGCAGCTACTGCCTCACGATCAGCCAGCTCAAGCCGGATAAAGGTGAATCCTGATAAAGGGTCCAGCCAGGCGAGGCGCCCCTGCTTCAGAGCCGGATCATAATAATCGTTGAGATTATCAACTCCGACAACGGTGTGCCCCATTTCTACAAGTTTCTTGCTGGTGTATGAGCCAATAAAACCCGCCGCGCCAGTCACCAGTATGTTCACGATTTCTTTTCCTCAAACTCAGGAAGCATTGCTTTTATATAGGCTTCTTCAAGTGGCATTCTGCTACCCAGAATAATATCCGCCACTTCACGGGCAACGCCTTTGCCGCCCGCAGCTTCGGTGATCAGGTCTGCACGATCACGCACCATCCAGAAACCATCGGCGGGCGATACGCTCAGCCCAACACGGGTCATGACCTTAAGATCAATAACATCGTCGCCAACGTAACAAACCTCAGAAGGATCAATCAGGAGATCATCCATCAGACCCGACAGAACCGCCCATTTATCTTTTGTCCCCGGGAAAAACTGAGAAATACCCAGATCGGCAGCCCGCTTCTGAAGTGGCGCGGAATCTTTTGCAGAAATAATGGCGGTGTCTATGTCAAACACGTTCAGCAATTTAATGCCCACACCATCTTTGACATTAAAGTGTTTTACCTCTTCACCAGACGCTGAATAGGTCAGCGTACCGTCAGTCAGCACACCATCAACATCAAACACAACAAGCCGTATTGCACGTGCTTTTTCTTTTACAGCATTAGGAATATGAACCATACCAACCACCTGAATTCAGCTGCGCAGATTGTAACGGCTGAAGTGCTTAATTGGCAGTGCTCTGGCTCCAGAACAGTGAATACCGCAGACACCACATAGCATTCCAACAGGTATAACCGCACAGACGGACTCACCCCGGAAGACTTAGCAGATCACAGAAAGGAAAATAAAGATGGCATCCCCAAGGGGATTCGAACCCCTGTTACCGCCGTGAAAGGGCGGTGTCCTAGGCCTCTAGACGATGGGGACACAAGGACAAGCAAGAAAGGTTTTGGTGGAGCCTAGCGGGATCGAACCGCTGACCTCAACACTGCCAGTGTTGCGCTCTCCCAGCTGAGCTAAGGCCCCGTCTCAAAACGTGCGCGTATCTTACTCACGCACCCTATGGGTGTCAACATCAAGATAGGAAATAATTCAGATAAACAATAACTTACAGACGGATGGGAATCCCCCACCCGTCTGCCACCCGATCACTGATCCGCTACTGCCGCAGCGATAGCAGCCACCATGGACTGATAGTCTTTTTCCATTTTCTTCAGTTTCTTTTTGCCTGGCGCACCAAGAACCTCAACCGCATGACGAACACGGGAACGGCTCATATCAGGCCCCAGCAGCGCCATGGTATCCAGTACAGAAATCGTCGATGTGGTACCAGCAATGGCCATGAAGAATGGGGACAGGAAGTCACGGATTTTCACATCCATCTGACGCGCCAGCCCGAACAGAGCCTCTTCGATACTTTCTTTTGACCAGTGACGGACAGATTCAAGCTGCCACAGCCCATACTGCAGGATCTCGACTGTTTTATCCTGATCCAGTGTCTTATGAGCAAAATCATCCACTGTCAGCGGAGTCATCCCAGCGAGAAAATGCCCGGCCAGAGGTGCAACATCAGAGAAAACCTCTACACGGGGCTGAATGTGAGGAATCACGGGCAGTGTCCGCTCAGGGCGAAGTCCCCAGGCCGCAAACCTCTCAGCAAACGCTTCCGGCGAAAGTTCACGCAACCACAGACTGTTCAGCCAGCGCAGCTTCTCAACATCAAACACCGGGCCACCAAGTGATACGCGCTGAATATCGAAATGCTCAAACATCTCGTTGCGGGAAAATTTCTCGCGCTCGTCCGGCATGGACCACCCCATGCGCCCAAGATAGTTCAGCAGCGCTTCTGGCATAAAGCCCATGCGCTCATAGAACATGATCGAGGTCGGGTTCTTACGCTTACTGAGCTTACTCTTGTCAGGATTACGCAGAAGCGGCATATGACAGAGCTTCGGCATTTCCCAACCAAAGTATTCATACAGCAACTTATGCTTAGGCGCAGAGCTGATCCACTCTTCACCGCGGATGACGTGGGTAATCTCCATCAGGTGATCATCAACCACGTTCGCCAGATGATACGTTGGCATACCATCAGACTTCAGAAGAATCTGCGCATCGACCTGAGACCAGTCCAGCTCGATATCGCCACGAAGCATGTCCTGGACAACACAGGTCCCCTCTTCTGGCACCTTCATCCGGACAACATAAGGAGCACCAGCAGCTTCGCGGCTGGCAACCTCATCTGCTGGCAGCTCGAGATCAGAGACCTTAAGCGCCGTCTGATGTCCGCTCTCCTGTTTCTGCAGGCGCAGTGCATCGAGTTCTTCTGCTGTGCGGTAGCACTTAAACGCAAACCCCTTATCCAGAAGTTGCTGCACATGCTCCTCGTAGATCGCACGACGCTCACTCTGGCGATAAGGCCCATGCTGACCACCGACATCAGGGCCTTCATCCCACTCGATACCCAGCCAACGCAGGCTATCGAGAATTGCCTGTTCTGATTCTGGGGTGCTTCGTACCTGGTCAGTATCTTCAATACGCAGGAGGAATTGACCACCATGCTGGCGGGCAAAAGCCAGATTGAATAAGGCAATATAGGCGGTGCCTACATGAGGATCGCCGGTTGGCGAAGGCGCTACGCGGGTACGGACAGTCATGATAAGTCTCAGATAAAATCAAACTGCGCCGATTATAGAGAATTCGCAGTTCGAATGCATGACAGAACCGGATTATTCAGACGTGCATAAAAAAGAGGCGGGGCCGCCGGACCCACGCCTTAAAAGGGAACTTCAGGAAGATGCCTGATCAAAACCGAACTGAACGCCAATCCGGGCGGCTTCTTCACCCGCCCGCTTTCTCAGCTCGGCCGGGTCATTTAATACGGAGGACAGTACCCGGTACTGGAGTGACTGTGCTTTTTCTTTCGACATATCCTGATTCACAACACGCGCGGGAATCAGACTGAGAACTGCGTCTGCCAGGGCTTCACGCTGCTGGGGGTCAGTTTCTTTCTGCCACAACTCCAGGCGTTTATTAAACCGGATCAGATTGACCAGACGGAGTAATTCAGTATCAGGATTTTCATTCTGAGCAGAGACTGAGTTAAGAATCAGCCACTCTGCCGGAGAAACAAATTCAGGACGACCATTCACCGAAGTGAGATCAGTTTCCCGCGACGAATCTTCCCTGGCTGCAGCGAGCGCATCTTTCTGCATGTCAATCAAAGTATCAGGACTCATAACAGACAGTTGTTCTGCGCTGTAGCTTTCCGTTGCTATTGCCACGCTGTTGTCTGTGACACCCTGCCCTGCAACCTTCACCAGATCATCTGATTGCGTAAACAGATAACCACCTGTGATCGCTGCAACGACAGCTACCGAGAGACCGAGTGTTAAAGGCTTAAACATAGACCACCTCTGGGTTGTGATTGTGACGGAAAAATGGCCGGGGAATCCCCCGGCCACTGGCAGCGACTGCTTACAGGCGCTCTGGTGCTGGCGGTACAACGCGGAAGCTGTACTGCTGACCAGGGCCAGCCACAAGGCTGTTAAACAGTGCGGTCATCCAGCCACACTCAAGCTCAGAGAACTCAGTCACACCTTCAAACACGATGCCACCGGCACCGAAATCAGAGATAGGCCCCTGATAGTTCAGGTCAAAGGTTGCAGGTTCAATGGTTTTACAGTTGAACGGGATCGGCAGCCAGCTGAAACCAGCGGTGTTGATCAGTACGTTCGCCTGAGTAGAACCGTTGATGGCGAGAATGCCGTCACGGCTCAGCTGAGTAGTCGCTTCAATCTGACCTACTGGCTCAACTGACAGACCGACAGTGAGGTTGATCAGAATTTTCAGCTTGGCGTAGAAGTCAGGAACGTACAGATCACCAACCATGCTCTCATCAGTGATGTTTGCATCAGCAGTAATCGTTGTATCTTCCGGCAGCTCAACCGTCTGATCCAGTGTTGCCAGGTGCAGTTCTGCATCCAGGTTCCACTCATCCAGAGTCACGATAAAGTCACCGCCACCTGGATTCGCGTTAGACACAGGGTTTGCAGACAGGCTGTAACAGCTGTTACGTGGGTTCTGTCCAGCAAAACGCTCATCCAGCCAGGTCAGAACCGTTGGCGCCGCCTGGAACAGAGTTACGATGTGCTCACTTGGGTATACATCGTAGGTCACTTTGTCGAAACGACGGCAGTAGTCTTTCTTCAGCTCAACGCTCTGCTCAATCGGAATGAACTCATCCGCAGTACCGTGGTACAGCAGCACAGGCACGTCTGCACCTTCACCGCCCAGATTCTGTTCATTGATACGCTGACCTACCGATGGGATCTGCAGCAGCTCATCCAGATCTTTGTTACCCACAGTGTAAGAGCTGAGAGACTCGTTCATGTAGTCGAACAGGAACTCAAAAGTACACTTGGTCTTGTAGTCAGCGATCGCGGCTTTACCGTTGGCGCTGGCCAGCTGATCTACCGGGATGTCTGCAGGATACTGCTCAGCCAGACCGATAATACCGCCCAGCAGGAAGGAAGCACCCGTGCTGCCGTTCAGGTAATCAGCCACAACCGGGAAGTCTGCAGGCGTACCACCAGAAGCGACACCAACCAGATCAAGGTGCGGCGCATACTCGTCGGCAATCTGACCAACCCAGGCTGCCGTCTGACCGCCCTGAGAGAAGCCCCAGACAGCAGAAGGCGCATTCAGGTCGATGCCAGCGTGTGGGATCTGAGACGCAGCGCGGAAAATATCCAGTGCAGCGTGTGCCTGAGACTCACCTGCCAGATAGGTAGGTGTCGCACCCGTGGTGTAACCCTGATAGTCAGTGACCAGTACCGCGTAACCTTTTTCGAGTGCCGCGCGGATGTTGCGGATTTCATAATCCGTACCCGCCTGCAGCTGCATAGATGGCGCACAGCTCTGATCCAGACCATGAGTACCCACGGCATAGCTCAGAGTCGGGCGATCGCCAGCACCTGTCCAGTCAGTGCTAGGCAGCAGAACCGTACCGGTAACAGCGTTCTGAGCACCCAGGGAGTCAGTGGAGCGGTACATAACGTTGTACGCTTTAGCCAGTGCAGCACCCGCACCCAGATTAACTGTCGCGTTGCGGTACCAGATCAGGTCGCCGTTCTGCGTTGTGTTAATGGATGGGACATCGTAGAAATCCATACCGGATGGACCTTCAACAGCCGCCTGTGCTGCCACAGGAGCCATAAGCGCTGCGCTCAGAGCAAGTGCACTGGCCTTCAGTTTGAAGTCAGACATAAGTGATAACCTTTAATCATTATTTTTATTAACGGACGGATGATTCCGAACCTGTTAATTAACATAACGCTGCAGGTTAACGTGGCGCTTGCCCTTCCGGGACAGTGATCGGTTGAATGTGGCCAGGCCTGAAATTCTTTTAACGGGGCTCTCAGGTTCTGGCCTGAATAGACGCCATATACTCTTTCGGGGACATTGATGTCCAACGACGAAAAGCTTTCGCAAAGGCCGACGAATCAGCAAATCCCAACAGGTGAGCAAGTTCTGTAATGGAATCGCCTCCGCGTGCAAAATACTCCCGCGCGAACTTCTGGCGCACAAAATCCAGCTCCTGCTGATATGACGTGCCATCGTCTTTCAGTTTACGGCGCATAGTACGTCCGCTCATTCCCAGCTCGCTGGCAGCACCTTCGAGAGAAGGAAATGCGCCGTAATAACGAATCAGCAACCGCCGCAATCTGAGCGGAAGATATTTCATTGCTTTCGTCGGAATATTTTCAAACAACGACTTTTCAGCCGTCATGGCCATCAGGCGATTGGCCAGGGGAAGTTCATGCTCTGCCAGCATGGATTTACCGATAATTCTCGATTGCGGACAACCAAACTCGACCGGGCATTTAAAATAGCGGCGATAGATATGTCCCCACTCGGGCTCTGCGTACGCCAGCTCGATTTTGGTGGGCATCAGATGAGGATCATTGGCCACCAGGTCGCGGAAAATATTATAAAAACTGACCAGATTCAGCTCAACGAAGAAGTGTGTATAGGGCGCCAGAGGAATATTTTCGTCAATACAGAACCAGCCCGTATCACCATCCAGCGTTACACTCATTTCAAGCGGCGGGAACAGTTCGCGGCAAAACCGGACCACTGCCTGCCCGCAATCCCATAGCGTTGGCTGAGTCACCGCTGCCAGGCCAGCCATTCCGTGATGCGACACTGTCATCAGGTTTCCGATAGCCAATCCAACATAGGGCATATCAAGCGCACTCACCACCTGATCTACCAGCTTCAGAACCTGACGGGCAGACACAAACATACCGACCCCATCTTCATCACCGGGATCGATCCCCGCTTTCTGAAGCATAGATTTAGGATCCAGCCCTGTGATGGCAGACATCAGATCATCCGGATTATCCGGAGTGATTCCCGTCCGCTTCGTTAGCCAGTCGGCATCGACTTCAATCGACTTTTTCAGATTAAAGTAGGTCTGGATGTGACCCAGAGGTATGCATTTCGTATCAAGATCCATAACCGGTACCGGACGCTGATTTTTATTTTTGTGCGGCGTACACCCGAGTCATCAGAATACACCTGCAGAAACTTCAACAGCAATGACAATCCGGATAATCCCGGACTGGATGGCCACAAATAACCGAAATTCAGCCGGGACAAACCCCGAAGAAAATAAGGTTGCGTCTAATAAACGGTGTTTTGAGCCAAATCCACTGGCCGGATTTATACATTCAGCACTTAAGACGGGTTTATTATCCGTACACAGGTCTCTATAAGAAGAATTTCTGAGGACACGGTTCAGGCATAGAAAGTATGGATAGACCGGGCTTCTGCAGAGTTAGTGGCAGATACGAGAAAGTGGAGGGATTTCCCGACCAGGCCACTAAGGTGCCCGGTCGGGATGAGCGCCGTCGCAAGCTCCGGACGCTTGTCGCTTCGCTCGGTACGAACCCACGAGGGTGGACCGAGCACCATCCCTGGCGCTCGCCTTCGGTGATAACAGTCAAAACGGCTCCCGGCCGTTTTTCTCACCCTCCTCCCACCGCCTTCAGCGATACCCCTTGGACATAAAAAAACCGTGGACTTAAGCAAGCACACGGTTTTTTAGGAATAAGTGGCGGTGAGGGAGTCCGTTGAAATAAAGTTTCAGGTAGTCTACTACCGTCTTACAACCCATTGAAAATAAAGGCTTTAACGTCCATAGTTGTCCATGGTGATTTGACCCAATCCAGACCAAAAGGGGGACTGATTGGGGGATCATTTAATTTGGCGGAGTACCTATGGCCATTCACAAACTCTCACATCGAAAAGTTGCTACAGCAACGGAAGGCAAGTACGAAGATGGCGGCGGCCTACGTCTAGTGGTGTCGGCGACCGGCGCCAAAAAATGGGTCTTCCGTTTCACCATCAATGGCAAACGCAGGGAAATGGGGCTTGGCCCCTACCCGACCGTATCACTTGAAAACGCACGCCAAGTTGCCCTTGAGTGCCGGCAAAAAGTTTATGCCGGACAAGACCCCATTGAATCCAAGAACAAGAGCGTCAGACAAACCCCAACCTTCAAAGAGTGTGCATCAGCCTTCATTGAGGCAAATAAGCACGCCTGGAGCAACAATAAGCACATCAGCCAGTGGACAAATACCCTCAACACCTATGCGTATCCGGTTATTGGCACCAAACTCGTATCCCTCATTACCGTAGAAGACGTTCTAAAAGTGCTGGAGCCCATTTGGTACGACAAGAATGAGACTGCAAAACGCGTACAAACACGGATCGCAAAGATTCTCGACTATGCAGCGGCGCGTAAGTATCGCGAGCCAATCAACCCAGCAAGGTGGCAAGGTCATCTGGATACGATCCTTCCAAAACCGACCAGTATCCAAAAGCGAAGAAACCACCCTGCCATGCCTTACAAAGACATCGCGGCGTTCTGGAAACAGCTGAGCAGCATGGACTCCACATCTGCGCTTTCTGATCCTGACTGCAACACGCACCTCAGAAGTGCTAAATGCCACCTGGGATGAAATATCGCTAGAAGACAAAATCTGGGTTATTCCAGCGGAAAGAATGAAAGCCAAGAAAGAACACCGGGTCCCGCTATCCAAACAGGCAATTCATTTATTAGCAGAGCTGCCACGATTTGCAGGCTGCAACTACCTCTTCCCTGGAGCAAAAGAGAACTCACCGCTATCCAACATGTCCCTCATAACCTTCATGAGGAAACTGGGATACCACAAAGGAAGTGAGCTTGGCGACTATGTACCACACGGTTTCAGGTCAACGTTCAGGGATTGGGCAGGCGAAGTATCAAATTACCCAAGAGATGTTGCAGAGATGGCGCTGGCCCACACCATCGACAACAAGGTAGAAGCGGCATACAGACGAGGAGACCTGCTCGCGAAGCGCGCAGATCTCATGCAAGATTGGGCTGAATTTGTGAATACGCATCATAAAGACTGAACATCAGCCCTAAAACATTTCAAGCCGGTAACGACACTCCTCACGCTTAGGAGCCAAGTGCGCGCTTTCCACCAAGGTTTTCACGAATGTAAAGCCTGGAAAGTCAAAGATGAAAGAGCGCTGGAAGCCGCATAAAGCCTGGGCTTTCCATGGGAAAAACATGGAAACCTCAATGGAAATAACCGACGTCCGAGGCTCCGAATGGCACCAGAGCTTTCCGCGAGTTTCCATTGCGTTTCCGTTGGAAACGCCGCTACCAAGGAATGGCTCTTCCTGGTGAAATCTGACTCAAATGGACATTACTTCAGACCGAACGCTCCCGGAACCATACAGTTACCCATCTGCATTCACACCAACACTGGTAGCATCAAGGTGCTTTCGGATCTGCGATTTGTATAGTGGAACCTGCTTAGCCTCTTTGAAACGGCCCTGCCAGCCCATGGCGAATGAGCCTGATGGGAACGCTCCACTGGCTGACCTCTGCCATTCAGCTTCAGCCTTTTTGGCCAACTTGTATGCCTGCTTACGCACCCCTGCGAAACTTGGAGCACGCTTTAAGCTGTAAGACCACTGTCTGATGGTCTCGAAATCTTTTAGCCGAACAGCTTCAGTAATCTCCTCTTCCAAACGGTTATACCGATCCGCTCTGAACTGCCAAGTCCAGGGTGATCCTTCTTCTCCCTGCCTCGGCAACCGCAACGCTTCATAACCTGCGAACTGAACCCGATCCTTTTTATTCGTTGTATTCTTCAGTGACTCAATCTCGGCAACCAAGCCATCGCCTTCGCTCACAAACAACCAATAAAACACTCTCAGATTGTCCAGAAGATAAACCGCACGAACATTTGCGATGCCGTTTTTCTTGCGACGATAGCGCGTCATTTCTTCAATAAATGCTCCGTAAGCCTCATGTTTTGCTGCCTCAACAGGGGCGAAGCGCAAATCAAAGCAGCCATCAACATAGCGCTCATTGTGCTGTAACAACTTCAGAATCTGGCGCATAGCATCAGTACGATGGACATAGGCCGTAGGTATTGTAAGCGGCATAAATCATCTCTCGTGGTTTGTAACTGTAGTGTATGCCCTATAAAAGGCATACACAAAAGTTACATGAGTCAAAAGAGGTTCCTGCCACAAAGATTTTTGTCACCCTCTCCCTATCTACTTTTGAGAAACCCCAGGAGGGAGTGACAAACATTTTGTCACCCCCTCCCTATCTATTATCGAAGCGGCCTCTAAGCCGAAGAAAGCAATCATCAGATTGCGTGAGAGCGCTTGATAAAAAATGAACGTTTGAAAGCACAAAGCAAAAAATCGGGAGCCAGACCGAATAGTTATGAAAGTCGGGCGCCAACCCGATGAGATACAAGTTCGCCAAACTTGTATCAGCTGCTGCTGAAGCGCAGTGCGGGTAATTCCGCTCGCTGCGCTACGACGGGCGCTAAGTGCTGCAATGCACTTTTCGACCTAATCGCAATGACGAATGCAGGTTGGGCGACAAGGAAACGGGACTCGTGGTGACACGACCAACCCTGCTACTTGTGAAGCGGTGAAAATCCGCATTGAGGGGTGCTCGAAAGGGTATTACTCAATCCTGGCATGTGGGCTTCTGAGGGCGTCGTGAGGCGTCAGGGTTCTGAGGTGAAAACTGGAAGAACTGGTACTGCGAGGGGCAACCTTGGCAGATCGATGTACAGCTTAAGCATGTAATAGCATCGGTAGACGATGCTTCTGGGTAAGTTCATACAAGCCGTGTCTTAAGTGACTGGTTATGCACGATGAAACTTTGTGATCGGTAAGGGAGATGCTTTGGAACCTCGGTCCCCTGAAAGCCACGTATGTGGATGAGTATGGTCACAAATTGGAGTGCAGCGGCGTGTATGTTCGACACAGCTAGCTAACTTGGGAAGCTCTCGGAGTGAGTTCGGGTGGCACCGAAATCAATAACGCTGAGAGTGGGAGATTCGATGAGTAGGCGCGAAATTTAACCGGCGATATAACCGAAGCCCGTTAGAGAGCACGATGAAAAGCGCAGGTGGCACTGCGTTCGTGCATGAAGCCGAAAGTTGGAAGCAAGCAGCAATGTAATAGTAAGGAGAACCTGGCCGTTCTCGCTTTCAAAAAATAACCTTTTATCAAATGGAGATCGAAACAATGGTCAACCACTTCAAGTAATAACACCCAACTTAATTCTGGTTGTTATTACAGCCCCGCAATGCGGGGCTTTCTCAAAACATTTGATCCCAAGCCTCAGCATAAGATGACATTAGATTAACCAAGACGAATACAGACGAATTACCGCAACACCCCATTGAAACGCAGCAATGCGATATGAAGAAAACCAAGAGAGAAATCCCAATATGAAACTCGTGAAAGGTGACCCTGAAAAGAAACCTTCACCAACTTTTATGAGGAAATCTTATGATTTCAGAAGATCGCTTCATCAGCGTCAAAGATGTAGCACACATGACTGGCCGTGGTGTATCAACCATCTGGCAAAGTGTTAAGGACGGGCAATTTCCAACACCCAAGAAGATCTCCAGCAGATGCACACGCTGGCGCTTATCAGAAGTGCAGAATTGGATGAATTCGCCGGAAGAATGGCCTTCATACAAGGGAGACACTAATAATGGCTAACCAATCATTATTAAGTGTTGTTGCCATGGAAGGTAAAAACGAGAAGGAAGTTGCTGGTAATCCCCATATGGCCGATGAGGATACCAGTCTGATAGCAGATCACAGCTGTACAAAGCAACCTGCAAAACACGTTAAGCATATTAAAGGAAAAACCTATGAAACCACCAACAAAATATTAGCCATAATCAGGCAAAGGGGCGACATATACCGTCGTGGCAGGTCACTGACCATCATCAGAGATAACACCTTATTGCCGTTATCGGCAGCCGGATTAGATTACATTCTTGGACAAGAGATGCAGTTCATCTCAACCAGATACAAGGATGGAATGATCGTTGATGAATGTATCGACCCTCCGAGCCGTGCTCTGAAGCAAATTCTTGAGAATATCGAGATTCACGATCTTGAAGACCTGAATGCGGTGATCACCGCTCCGGTAATCACCAGACAAGGACGGTATATCTATCAACCAGGCTACGACACCGAAACAAAACTGTTTTTAGCTATGGCTGATGTGTGTGACGCATTACCCTTTGAGGTAACGCCTGATCAAGTCCACGATGCCCTCAGGTTTCTGATGAGTCCATTCAAAGACTTCTCAATGGCCAGCCCCTTGGATAGGAGCGCACTACTGGCACTGTTACTGACGGCAATTGTGCGCCCCATTCTGCCGACGGCACCTGCGGGTGGAATCGATGCACCAGTGCAAGGCAGTGGTAAAACACTGCTCGCTGAATGCATCGGAACGCTGGCAACAGGCACCTTCCCCACTGTGTATCCTCATGTGAACAGCAAAAACGCTGATGAGGAAATCAGAAAACGGTTACAAGCCATCATGAGCAGCGGGACAGATGCCGTTATCTGGGACAACGTCATCGGCGACTTCAACAGCACAACACTGGCAGGCCTACTGACTTCAAGCACCTATACAGACAGGCTTCTGGGTACCAGCAAGGAAATTCAGCTGCCTAACAGGTTTCTGCTGATCTTTACGGGCAACAACTTAACCTTCACCGGAGACATGCCAAGAAGGGTTTTAACCTGCAGGATTGATGCAGGCATTGAAAACCCGGCTACCAGGAGGTTTGACCGCTGCCCTAAAACCTTTGTCCAGAATAACCGGCAAAACCTAGTTATTGCAGGTTTAACACTGATCCGGGCGTACCTGGAAAGTGATGACTGCAAAACCGGTGGAGCCGTCCCTAATGAGAGCACCGCATCATTCAGTGATTGGGATTATCTGGTAAGGCAAACCGTCGCCTGGATTGCCAAGATAATGGGCGAATCGGAGTATGTTGATCCTGCCAAGGCCTTCAAGCAGTTAGTCAGCTCAGATCCAGAGCTGCAAACGCTTGGCGAAATGTTGTCATTACTGCAGGTGCTTACCAAGGGGGAATGGTTTACGGCCAAAGATCTTCTCAGGCATTTAGCTGCTCCGCCGCCCGAACATTTGCATATCGCAAATGACCTCAGGGATTCACTGCAGGATCTGGCTGGCAACAGGAAGATCGAAACCAGCCTTAGCCTTGGAAAGGTTCTGTCCTATCGGGTTGATCGCCATACAAATGGCAAAGTCCTGAAAAAGCAGCAGGCCGGTAACAAGCTGGCTTTCAAAGTCGTGAGCAGCATCAAAGCAGAGGAGCAATTCTGATATAGAAGGGATCGGTTACTTTCACCTCAAGAATTTTCCTGGGGTGAAAGTACCCGATTATCACGATGCTTCTGAGTCGAGCCTGTAAATAAATCTGTGTAACTGCCCACCCTATTACAGGTGACCGTTCAGGCGGTCACCAAATTCGATAATAATGCGATTCAATGCCGGCCTCCAATCACGGATCGGCATGGTCCATTTCTTCGAAGCCTGCTGGATCGCCAGGAAAGCCACTTTCAGTGCCGAGTCATCGCTGGGGAATAACTTTCTGCGCTTGGTCGCTTTACGAATCACACTGTTCAGCGACTCGATGGCATTAGTGGTGTAGATCACCTTGCGAATCGCCGGAGGGTATTCGAACAGCGTAATCAGATTGTCCCAGTGGCTGTTCCAGGATCGAGAGATCTGCGGGTATTGGCTGTCCCAGCGTTCGCCAAAGGCATCCAGCGCCTGCCGGGCTTCACGTTCGGTGGCAGACTGGTAGATCTGCTTCAGATCGGCCGTTACGGCCTTGTAGTCCTTCCAGGACACGTAGCGCAGCGAGTTGCGAACCATGTGCACGATACACAGTTGTATCTTGGTCTGCGGATACTCTGCAGCAATCGCATCCGGGAACCCTTTCAGGCCGTCCACACAGGCGGTAAGGATGTCCTCCAGACCAGGGTTTTTCAGTTCCGTCAGTACCGATAGCCAGAACTTCGCGCCTTCCGTTTCAGCCAGCCAAAGGCCAAGAAGCTCCTTCTGGCCTTCCATGTTGATAGCCAGAGCCAGGTACAGGGATTTGTTGATGACGCGTTTATCCTGTCGAATTTTCAGAACAATGCAGTCCAGATAGACGATAGGATAGATCGGATCCAGCGGGCGGTTCTGCCACTCGTGAACCTGCTCGATAACTCGCTCTGTCACCTTAGAGACGAGCGTGGCCAATATATCCGCGTCATACATTTCCTTGAAGGCATCCACGATATCCCGGGTGCTCAGGCCCTTGGCGTAAAGTGCGAGGATTTGGTCATCCATCTGGGTCAGACGGGACTGGCCTTTACGGACGAATTGAGGTTCGAAGGAACCGTTCCGGTCTCGGGGAGCCTGTATCGATACTTCGCCGTGCTGCCCTTTCAGGCGCTTGGCTGAATAGCCGTTACGGCTATTGCCAGTGCCACGGCCTTCAGGAGCATGTTTCTCGTATCCGAGGTGCTCGTCCAGTTCGGCATTGAGGGCGGTTTCAACAGTCAGTTTGATCAACTGTTGAGTAAGAGCTCCGAGATCTTTTTCAGACTTAATGTCTTTGGCCAACTCGGCGGCCATGGCTTTGAGTTTTTTCTTGGTCCAATTGCATACCCACGATGGCATCCTTTTAAAAAGGTTGCTCAGTCGTGGGCAGTTACACAATTTGGTTTACAGGCTCTTATGCTTTCAGCGAGCGGGTGCGCCATAGGTAATACACGACGGGTAATACCAACAACGTTAAAATCACAGCACTCACCATTCCGCCCACCATAGGCGCCGCAATCCGGCTAACAACTTCCGCACCTGTTCCGGAACTGAACATAATGGGCAACAATCCAGCGATAGTGGAGACCGTAGTCATCATTACGGGTCTTACACGAAGTCCCGCGCCCTGTGTCACAGCTTCGAGCAAATCTTCTTTTAATGGTTGCACTCCACGCTCACGACAGGTATCTAACAATTGGTGATATGCTTGGTTAAGATAAGTTAACATGATGATACCTATTTCCACCGTAACCCCCGCCAGTGCAATAAAACCAACCGCAACCGCGACAGAAAAATTATAGCCAAGCAGGTACATCAGCCAGATTGAACCAATTACCGCCAGTGGTAGTGTTCCCAGAATAATGGCTATTTCAGTGAAGTTACGAAAATTCATGTATAACAGAATGATAATGATGGCAAGCGTCAAAGGAACCACATAGGTCAGTTTCTCTTTGGCGCGCAGCATGTATTCGTACTGACCGGACCAGGCCACCGAGTAACCGGCCGGTAAATCCAATTGCTGCTCGACCGTTGCCATGGCCGCTTGTACATAGCTGCCCACGTCCACCCCATCGATATCTACAAAGGTCCAGCCATTCAGCCTGGCGTTCTCGCTCTTGATCGCTGGCGGGCCGTCCTCCACATAGACATTGGCCACATCGGCGAGCGCAATGCGTTGGCCGCTGGGCGTAACGATGGGCAGCAGCGCCAGCTGTTCTGGCGAGTCTCGATAGTCCTGCGGGTAGCGCAGATTGATCGGATAACGCTCCAGCCCCTCAATGGTCTGCGCCACATTCATTCCCCCAATGGCCGTGGCTATTACCTGCTGCACATCAGCAATATTGAGGCCATAGCGCGCCGCCTGTGCACGCTGAATATCCACCTTGATGTAACGCCCACCGGCCACCCTTTCGGAATACACCGAGGCTGTGCCGGGTACATCCTTGAGGATCTGCTCTAGTCGCTGCCCAATCTTCTGAATTTCTCGCAGATCCTCGCCCGCCACCTTGATGCCTACCGGCGTCTTGATACCGGTGGCCAGCATGTCGATGCGAGTCTTGATCGGCATCACCCAAGCGTTGGTTAGACCGGGGAATTTCACTAGCGCATCCAGCTCCTTCTTGAGCTTCTCCGTGGTCATGCCCTCGCGCCATTCCTCTTTAGGCTTGAGCTGAATAAAGGTCTCGATCATGGTCAGCGGAGCGGGATCCGTGGCTGTCTCGGCACGGCCGATTTTACCAAACACGGTTTTTACCTCAGGCACTGTCGCGATCAGCTTGTCGGTCTGCTGCAACAATTCCCTGGCTTTGCCTATCGAGATCCCCGGATAAGTGGTCGGCATATACATCAGATCACCTTCATCCAGATCGGGGATGAATTCACTACCAATCTTGTTAACCGGCCAGATCCCAACGAGGAAAATCACAACCGCCATGGCAAGTGTAATTTTCGGAAAACGCAATACGGTTTTCAGCAGGGGCATGTACCCGGCAATCAGTAATCGATTAACGGGATTCTTGTTTTCCGCTACCACCTTGCCTCTGATGAAATATCCCATCAAAACCGGCACCACTGTGATAGCAAGCGCCGCACTGGCTGCCATGGCATAGGTTTTGGTAAAGGCCAACGGGCTGAACATCCGGCCCTCTTGGGCTTCCAGGGTAAACACAGGTACAAAGCTCACAGTGATAATAAGCAAACTGAAAAACAGCGCCGGACCGACTTCACTGGCTGACGCCGCCACGATTTTCCAACGGTTCTCTGGCGTCAAGGGCGTACGTTCCATATGCTTATGCATGTTTTCGATCATGACAATCGCGCCATCAATCATGGCGCCTATCGCAATCGCAATACCGCCTAATGACATGATATTGGCATTGAGACCTTGCCAATACATCACGGTAAAAGCCGTGAGTATACCTAGCGGCAGACTGAAGACCGCCACCAGTGAGGACCTGACATGAAATAGGAAAATGACACAGATCAACGCCACAATGGCGAGTTCTTCGGCCAGACTTTTCCACAAACTGTCAATGGCGCGAGATATCAGCCCTGAACGATCATAAACGGTTACGATCTCCACGCCATCGGGCAAACCCGCCTTGAGTTTTTCCAGCTTGGCCTTGACCCCATCAATGGTTTTCTGGGCGTTCTCACCGAAACGCATCACCACAATACCGCCCACCACTTCACCTTCGCCGTTCAACTCGGCGATGCCACGGCGCATTTGCGGCCCCAACTCGATATCCGCCACATCCTTGAGCAACAGCGGCGTACCGTTAACATCCAACCCTAACGGAATGTTGGCCAGATCATCGATACCCTGGATGTAGCCGCTGGCGCGCACCATGTACTCGGCTTCGGCCATTTCCACCACCGAGGCGCCCACTTCCTGGTTGCCGCGCTGGATCGCCATCTGAATAAGGGACAGGGGAATACTGAAAGCACGCAGTTTCTCCGGGTTCACTTTCACTTGGTACTGCTTAACCATGCCGCCGAGCGCCGAGACTTCGGAAACACCCGGCACGGTTTGCAGCTCGTATTTCAGGAACCAGTCCTGCAGGCTGCGCAACTGACTAAGATCATGCTTGCCGGTACGGTCCACCAGGGCGTAGAGATAGGCCCAGCCAACTCCGGTAGCGTCCGGCCCCAGTTGCGGCCGGGCGCTAGGCGGTAATGTGGGCGCGACCTGAGACAGGTACTCCAGCACCCGGGAACGTGCCCAGTAGGCATCGGTATCCTCGTCGAAAATGACATACACAAAGGAATCGCCAAAAAAGGAATAACCGCGCACGGTAACCGCACCAGGTACCGACAACATGGCAGTAGTCAGTGGATACGTGACCTGGTCCTCCACCACCTGCGGCGCCTGCCCAGGAAAACTGGTCTTAATAATGACCTGTACATCGGACAGATCGGGAATGGCGTCCACCGGGGTGTTTTTCAGCGAATAGAGACCTATCCCCACCAGCATCAAAGTAGCCAGCAGCACGAAGAAACGGTTACCGACGGACCAACGGATTATCGATTCAATCATGATTGTGCTCCTTTTGATCGTGACCGCCGTGGTTCATGCCCTGGTGTTCGCTGTGCTCCGGCATCGACATATCACCGTGATCCATACCCTCGTGCTGACCGTGATCCATTCCCGCAGGCATGGCATCATTGCCTTGCTCATTGGGAATATGCACTTGGGTAATCTGGTATCCACCACTGTTGTTATTGGTGATCTGCACATGCAGGCGCATTCCCTGTTTGAGCGCATCCATGTCCACAGCCTCAGCGACGGTGAAATCCATGGTCATGGTGGGCCATTGCCAGTCCGGGATGGCCTCGTGCTCCAGGGTCACCATGCGGTGATCCGGCATCAGGCTGTCGATACGTGCAGCCACCCAGACTGAGCGGGAATCAGCGTCTGCCTTTACATCCATTGATTCGCCTTGCTGATCGCGCTTGGCCATGCGCTTGAAGTCCGACGTCTTGCTGGATTCCGAGTCGATCAGGAACTGAGCAGAGGTCACAATGCGCTCCCCTTCTTTGAGTCCCGACTGAATTTCCACCTGCCGTTCGCCCACACGCCCGACCTCAACGGCCACCGATTTGAATTTGCCATCACCCAGCGCCAACACCACGCGCGCCTGGCTGCCGGTACGGATCAGCGCTTCTCGCGGGATTAACAGTGCTTCAGCCCCCGCCTGGGTCTCAATGACCATCTGCGCGAACATGCCCGGCTTGAGGAAGTCGTCCGGGTTGTTGAAATGCACCCGGATTTGCGCGGTACGTGTCTTGGCATTCAAAGACGGATAGACATAGTCCACCTGGCCCAACCAATCCCGACCGGGCAGGTAATCGAGCCGCATCCGCACCTGGTCGCCGGTCTTGACCAGGCTTGCCTGTCGTTCGAACACCTCACCGATCACCCAGATATGCTCCAGTTGGCCGATGATCATCAGACTCAAGCCAGGCTTGACGAACATGCCCTCACGCACCGCGAGATTGTCCAGTACCCCGGACTGCGGCGCGGCAACGGTGATGGTCTGGCTGACCTTGCGGGTTTTACGCAGCCGGTCGATATCTGCCTGAGGTACTTGCAGCGCCAACAAGCGTTCCACGGCAGCGCCGATCAACACCGGATTGTCGCGTTTCAACGCCAACAACAATTCCTCCTGGGCGTTGACCAGGGTGGGTGAATAGAGGGTGTACAGGGGGTCGCCCTGTCTGACCGGATCCCCGGCGGCCTTGACATGGAGCTTCTCGATCCAGCCTTCCACGCGCGGGCTGATATGCACCAGCCGGTTCTCATCGTATTGCACGTAACCGACGGTTTTGACATCCAGATCCAGAGACCCTACCTCAACCGTGGCGGTGCGCACGCCGAGATTGTTGACGACCTCGGGCGATATCTTGACGGTGCCGGCTTCATCCTCTCCGGCGGATTTCTCGTACACAGGGATCAGATCCATGCCCATGGGCGATTTGCCAGGCTTATCGCGCTTGTAGTTGGGATCCATGGGCGCCACCCAGTAAAGTGGCTTGCGTTCTCCGCCGGTTGCTGTCATATCCCTCTCATCGGGGTTGCCGAGCAGCCAGACGCCGGATGCGCCGAGCAGCGCGCCGACGGCCGTGCCCAGCAAGGTTTTGGTGAATGTATTCATGTTGAACCCCTTTAAAACGGTTTCGCCGTCCGTGCATCGTCGAACGACGCCTCGGCGAGCAGGTAATTGATTTGGGCGATGGTCTTCTGCCGATCCACGGCAATGGCGAGCGCGTCGACCTTGGCATTCAATTCGGCAATGCGGGCACGCACGGCTTCGGCAAAGTCGCCGTCGTCGTTGTTGTAGGCGGTCAGCGAAGCTTCTGCCTGCTCAGCCATTTGCGGCAGCAGCTGATCGGCGTATAACGCCTGGCGTTCATCGAGACGCGCCAGTTGCACGCTCGCGGTTTCCAGTTCCGCCATCAGCCGACGACCAAGCAAGTGCTTTTCGGTTTTGATGGCCTCGGTTCGATTGACGGCGGCGCTGACTTCCTTGTCCTGCCGGTTACCGGTGAAAATGGGCAGGTCGAAGTTCACGCCTATGGAGAGCAGATCCGCCCGGTCGCGCCCCATGGGATCGTTGTCGCGATAGCCGTATTGGGCGGTCAGGCCCCATTCGGGCTTGTATTTCTGCTTGGCCAGATCAACACCGGTTTGCGTGGCATCGATACGCTGATCCAGTGCCCGTAGCGCGGGATGATGGCGGATCCATTCGTAGCGCGTATGCTCGCTGGCCTGCTTAATGGTCGGTGCCGACAACGGCCTGGAAAGAGACTGTGTCGGTAGTACCGGAGCCAGAGGGACAGTGGCAGGCGCGCCGATCCATTCGGACAGGCGCTTCTGTGCGGCTTGCTGTTGCTGCCTGAGCATCGTCAGTCTGTCTTCGAGACGAGTCAGCTCCAACTGCGCGCGAATTACGTCCTGCTGACGTGCCCTGCCCAGCGCCGAGGAGTAACCCGCTTTGGCGGCATCCACCAACTGCTCAAACAGTGCGCGATCCTGTTCGATCAGCCGGATACTCTCCTGCGCCTTGAAGGCTTCCAGCCACAACTGGCTGACCGTAGCGCCTACCTTGGCCCGACGATCCAGCCTTAGTAAGGGATGCTGCTCGGCTAGCTGCTGCTTTTGTCGGCGGGTGAGCGACAGACTGTCACCCCGGGGAAACATTTGGCTGATCCCCACCGACAACTGAGTCATGCCTTCCTGATTGATGTCAAAAGAATCAACAGGGAAACTGCCGGCCATCAGGCTCATTCGGGGATCCGGCAAAGTCGTCGCGGCGGTCGCTTCGTCGGTAAGGGCCTGCTGAGTGTACTGGCTACCGGTGAGCCAGGGATCGGTATCTATGGCGAGGGTTATCGCCTCGTCCAGCGTCAGGGTCTCGGGAAGGGATTGCGCAAAGGCTATGACACTGCCTATACCGAGCGGCAGGATAAAAAGCATGGTGACGAATATTTTCATGGCTGCGCTTCCGGTTGTTGGAGTGGCTGAACCTGTTGAGCCGCGCTCTCGACACTGGCAAACACTTCAGTGCTGCCGTCTTTTTTCATCAGCAGAACCCGGTATGGCATGAACTTGTCACCCACCTCCATACCCGGACTGCCAACGGGCATGGCGGGCACTGTCAGCCCAATCCCGTCGGCTGGCGGATTAGCCAGAAACTGATGAATATAGCGGGCCGGGATATGCCCCTCAAAGGCATAGCCTTGTGACGACACCGCTGTGTGGCAGGAACGCAGGTTGTTTGCGATTCGATAGCGATCCTTGATGGCGTCCAGATTAGCCGGGTGTTCGACACTGGCCTCAAAGCCCTCGGCTTCAAGGTGATCTATCCATTTTTTACAGCAGCCACAGGTAGGGCTTTTGTAGACGGTAAGCGTTTCAACTGCACCAGCGGATGGGTCAGATGTTTTTGGGTTTTTAGGCCCATCATTACAGGCCGCGATCAAGGGCAGCGTCAACAGCCCCAACACCAAGCCCGTTAATTTAAATCGATACATAGTTGCCTCCGAAGACAATTGAATATTTGCCGCTAATGGTGCCCGGCGTCATCGGCGTCGCGCGCGGTCAGGATCTGGTATTGCTGCGGCGACAACTCGGGTAGGCGCTGCAGGAACGCCACCATGTTCCAGATACGCTGATCGTCATGACCCGGCCCCCAGGCCGGCATCCCGGAAGCCTTGATGCCATGTTTAATAATCCAGAATTGTCGCTTAATGGCCTCGTCATCATTATCAGTGTCACCGGCATGCTCATGCCCATGCCTATCACCCGTCAGTGTTAGATTGGGCGGCGCGGGATACAGCCCCAGGGTAAAATCACTTTCGGTCTTGCCCGGTTTGAGATGGCAGCCGGTGCACATGTCGTTGTAGTCGGCGCCGCCTGCCAGCAAGCGCTCGGACGAATTCAGGTCGGTCGGCACCTCGATGTCGTTTGATGCGCGGGCGATGGATCGCTCGCGCAGGGTTTCCAGCGCCCAATAAGTCAAGTCGTTGTGATGGTCATCGGCTCCCATCGGATAGAGACCCGAATAGAGGAACCCCACACCGGTCACCGCCGCCACGCCTGCCGCAACGGCGAGGCATTTAAAGCAGGATAAAAACTTAAAGGACGTCATGTTATCTCCTCAGGAATGGCTACCCGTTATTTTTTGTGCTGGTGTTTGGCCGGCTTTTTTTCATCGGATTTTTCGTCATGGTTACCGTGATCGGTATGGCCCTTGTCCCCATGAGCTTCATGCGATCCTTCTTCATCCTTGTGCATGGCCTTCATGCATTTTTTCATCATAGCCTGCATAACCGGGTCCTTCATGTCCATTTTGGAATGATCCATGTCTTTCATGGCCGCACAGTCCGGCGCCTGCGCCTCCTTCATGTGCTCCTTGGGATCGTGGGCCTGGGCTGACAGGGCAAGCAATAATGCCGGCAGGGCGACGAAATAGCTGAGTGATTGGCGTTTCATAATGTGACTCCTAGGTTGTGTTAAAAAC
>NZ_CATMFB010000010.1 GCF_950066645.1 uncultured Thalassolituus sp.
TTGGTGCGGATGGCGAGACTCGAACTCGCACGAGCGTTGCTCACCACCCCCTCAAGATGGCGTGTCTACCAATTCCACCACATCCGCACACAGGGCGAGTCTTATTCAGACTCTTCAGAAGTCTCCAGCACTGGTTCTTCACCAGAGACTGATGCATCCAGTTCGGGTGCATCTGAGGACGGCGCGTATTCTTCCACAACTGGGGTGTCCTGCTCAAGTGTTTCTGTCACTTCTTCAACAGGAATTCCGAAATTTTCGATCACAGACGCCTGACGCTTAGCAAAAACCGCCAGCCCCAGAGAGGTTACGAAAAAAGCAGTTGCCAGAATGGCGGTGGTACGGCTCATAAAATTTGCAGAGCCACCTGAACCGAACACAGTCTGAGAGGCACCAGCGCCAAAAGAAGCACCCGCATCAGCGCCTTTCCCCTGCTGCATCAGGACGAATGCCACGATGCCTACCGCAAGGATGATATGAACGATCAGAATAATTTGTTCCATAATTTACAACCCGAGCCCTTACGCCCTACAGATTCCAAGAAATTCAGCGACATCGAGAGACGCGCCCCCGACCAGTCCGCCATCAATGTCTGGCTGTGAAAACAATTCCACAGCGTTCGCAGCCTTTACGCTGCCCCCGTAAAGTACGCGGGTGTCCTGCGCTATCTCTGCAGATCGTCCGGCCAGCAGACGACGGATATATGCATGCATTGCCTGAGCCTGTTCAGGCGTAGCAGTTTCGCCAGTACCAATGGCCCAGACGGGCTCATAGGCAATAACAATATTTTTCCAGTCTGCGTCACTCAACTCCTGCAGCAGAAGATTAAGCTGACGACCGACGACGACTTCCTCTTCCCCTTTCTGCCGTTCGTTCAGAGTTTCTCCGACACATACCACAGCAATCAGACCAGAAGTCAGCGCTTTTTTAGTTTTTTCCAGTACTACCGCATCGGTCTCGCCATACAGACTACGGCGCTCAGAATGTCCAAGAATCACCATTGAAGCACCGATGTCGCTCAGCATCGCTGCAGACACTTCACCAGTAAACGCACCGCTGTCCTGATCTGCACAATTCTGTGCACCGACCTGGATGGCAGACCCGGCAGTCAGTTCAACCGCCAGGGTCAGGTAAGGAAATGGGGGAAACACAGCGATCTCGCAAGACTGTTCACCTGCATCCCGGATCCCGGCCAACAACGCCCGGGTGTCTTCCACCGAAGCATTCATTTTCCAGTTACCGGCTACCAGTGTACGTCGCATGTGTTACCCCGAAATTCAAAGAGCGCAGATACTAGCCGAGATACCCCCCGGAGACAAGCAGGAGGCTTCCCGGATCAGGCCAGCGCCTTTTCTACAACTTCTGCCAGCTCCTGTGCCAGCAATTGAGTGACCGCCGGATCTTCAGCCTCGACCATCACACGCACAAGGGGTTCCGTACCGGACGGCCGCAGCAGAACACGGCCGCGATCTGCCAGTTTATTCTCTGTCGCTTTCACCGCGGCAATCACTTCCGGCTGGGCCATAACATCAACGTTCTTCTGACGACGCACATTAATCATGGTCTGCGGCATTTTGCTCATCCGCTTCTGCCACTCGTGCAAACCCACACCGGTGTCACGCAACGCAAGCAGCACCTGAAGGGCCGACACAATGCCGTCGCCGGTTGAGTTCGCATCCAGACAAAGAAGGTGCCCCGACGATTCACCACCAAAACGCCAACCATGCTCTGCCAGCATCTGCATGACGTGACGGTCACCGACTTTAGCTCGGCGGAAATCAATCCCTTTGTCTTTCAGGGCCAGCTCCAGTCCCAGATTACTCATCTGGGTACCAACAACCCCTCCCTGTAGCCGCCCCTGATCGAAGGCATGACTGGCGATAATAAATAACAGCTGATCGCCGTCGACCAGTTCGCCGTTATGATCAACCATCATTACCCGGTCACCATCGCCATCAAAAGCAATGCCCAGGTCGGCCTTCTCTTCAAGCACTCTCGCCTTCAACGCGGCTGGTGAGGTCGAACCACACTCGTGGTTAATGTTCAGACCATCAGGCTGATTACCAATCGTGACGACCGTCGCACCTAACTCACTGAATACAGACGGCGCGATCTGATAGGTAGCACCGTGACTGCAGTCCAGAACCACTTTCAGGCCACGCAGATTCAGCGAATTCACGGTGCCCTTACAGAATTCAATATACCGGCCCGCAGCATCGTTAATACGTACCGCTTTCCCAAGCTTGTCAGATTCGACACAGGTCATCGGCTGATCAAGATAAGACTCAATTTCCAGCTCAACTTCGTCTGGCAGTTTTGTCCCATCTCCAGAGAAGAATTTAATTCCATTGTCGTAATACGGATTGTGAGAGGCGCTGATCACGATGCCTGCCTGAGCCCGGAAGGTGCGGGTCAGATAAGCAATGCCTGGTGTAGGAATAGGGCCCAGCAGGCCGATATCCACACCTGCAGCCGACAGACCGGCTTCCAGTGCCGATTCAAACATATAGCCGGAAATCCGGGTGTCTTTACCAATCAGAATGCGGCTTTTGCCGCGCTGAGCGAAGACCTTACCGGCCGCCCAACCAAGATGCATAATAAACTGAGGGGTAATAGGTGCTTCACCGACCCGACCACGGATACCATCGGTTCCAAAATACTTTCTAGACATGTCCTTCCTCGAGAGTCGCCCTGACAACCTGCATCGCTTCCCAGGTTGCTCTGACATTGTGCGCCCTGATGATACGGGCGCCATTCATTGCACAGATCACAGCCGCGGCAGCACTGCCTCCATCGCGGTCCACTGCATCTGTACCTTCTTCTAATACGCCTGCAATCATACGCTTCCGGGAGAGGCCGGTCAGCACCGGGTAGCCGAGATCGAGAATCTGGCGAAGACGGTTAAGCAGGGTGTAGTTATGAACCAGATTTTTTCCGAACCCGAATCCTGGATCGAGAATGATCTGATCTGCGGATACGCCTGCTGCCGTAACAACGTCGATACGCTCCTGCAGAAAATGACGGACATCCTGCATCAGGTCATCGTAGTAAGGCTTATCCTGCATATGGCCTGGCTCGCCACGCATATGCATCAGGCAGACCGGCAAACCTGTTTCAACCACTGCCTCGACCGCCCCGTTACGGCGTAACGCCCTGACATCATTTATCAGGTGTGCGCCTGCGGCAGCGGCCTCGCGGATGACCTGCGGATTACTGGTATCTACCGACACAGCCACATCGAGACAGGCTGAAATCCGCTCGACCACAGGCACCACGCGCTCCAGCTCTTCTTCCGTGCTGACAGGGCTGGCGCCAGGCCGGGTTGATTCGCCACCGACATCAATAATCACAGCCCCATCACGGATCATCTGCTCACAATGACGCAAGGCTCTCTCTGGCCGGTCAAAGAGACCACCATCAGAAAATGAATCGGGAGTCACATTGAGAATGCCCATGATATTGGGCTGGGACAGATCTAACGTACGGTTACGTAAACGGAGGTTCACGGGTATTCCTCAGACAAACAAAAAAGGCGGCCTGAGCCGCCTTTGACCTGCAGACAGAACTTAGTTCTGGCCACCAGCGGGTTCACCAACGACATCGTCATCGTCACCCGCCATATCGCGGGTCGTCTGCGCTGGCGCAGACGGGCCGGAACCATCCGACCAGCCCTTAGGCGGACGTGGCTTACGGCCTGACATAATGTCATCGATCTGATCAGCGTCGATAGTTTCGTACTCCATCAGAGCGTCTTTCATCATTTCCAGCTTGTCACGGTGTTCAACCAGAATCTGGGTCGCGCGCTGATAACAATTATCCAGCAGGCTCTTCACTTCGGCATCAATGGTCTTAGCCGTATCGTCCGACAGGTGCGCCATCTGGCCGCCACCGGAACTGCCCAGGTAGCTGTTCTGTTCATCTTCTGAATACAGCTGAGCGCCGAGTTTTTCAGACAGACCCCACTTGGTGACATAGTTGCGCGCATACTTAGTTGCCCGCTCGATGTCATTGGAGGCACCGGTGGTCACACCGTCTTTGCCCAGAGTCAGCTCTTCGGCGATACGACCGCCGTACAGAGAGCAGATATTGCTTTCAATGCCGCGTTTGCTGATCGAATGGCGATCTTCCTCCGGGAGGAACATGGTCACACCGAGGGCGCGACCACGAGGAATGATAGAGACCTTGTACACAGGATCATGCTCAGGCACCAGACGACCAACGATTGCGTGGCCAGCCTCATGGTACGCTGTGTTCTCTTTCTCTTTCTCAGACATGACCATGGTTTTGCGTTCAGCACCCATCAGAATCTTGTCTTTCGCTTTTTCAAACTCTTCCATGGTTACTTCTGAGCGGTTCGCCCGGGCTGCGAATAAGGCAGCTTCATTCACCAGGTTGGCAAGGTCTGCACCGGAGAAGCCTGGTGTCCCCCGCGCAATCAGAGACGCGTTCACGTCTTCCGCGACCGGTGCCTTTTTCATATGAACATGAAGAATCTGTTCACGACCACGGATATCTGGCAGCCCGACCACAACCTGGCGGTCAAAACGGCCAGGGCGCAACAGTGCAGGGTCGAGTACATCAGGTCGGTTAGTCGCAGCAATCACGATGATGCCGTCGTTGACTTCAAAGCCGTCCATTTCAACCAGCAGCTGGTTCAGGGTCTGTTCGCGCTCGTCATTACCGCCACCGATACCCACACCACGTGAGCGGCCAACGGCGTCAATTTCATCAATAAAGATGATACATGGGGCCTGCTTTTTCGCCTGTTCGAACATGTCACGGACACGGGATGCACCCACACCGACGAACATTTCAACGAAATCTGAGCCAGAGATTGAGAAGAAAGGCACACGGGCTTCACCCGCGATGGCTTTGGCCAGCAGTGTTTTACCTGTCCCTGGCTGACCCACCATCAGCACACCACGAGGAATCTTACCGCCGAGACGCTGGTACTTACCTGGCTCGCGCAGAAACTCCACCAGTTCTTTTACGTCTTCTTTGGCTTCATCACAGCCCGCTACGTCTTCGAATGTGGTTTTGATCTGATCTTCGCTCAGAAGTTTGGCCTTACTCTTGCCAAACGCCATCGGGCCGCCGCGCCCAGAGCCACCGCCCTGCATCTGTCGCATGAAGATCATAAAGACAGCGATAATGATCAGAATCGGCAGAGATGCCAGCAGTAGCTGCGACAGGAAGCTCTGCTTCTCAGGTTTCTCACCAACCACCTGGACCTTACGTTCCAGCAGCGTGTCCATCAGCTTGTCATCAAACGCTGGCAGCACAGTTTCGAAGCGCTCACCATTGAGCTGCTCACCTGTAATGCTCTGCCCTGCGATCGTCACAGATTTCACCTGTCCGTTCTGCACCGCACTCATGAAGTCGGAATACGACATTTCATTACCACGGGTAGACGGATTGAAACTGTTAAACACCATCATCAGGACGGCAGCGATAACAGCCCATAACACGAAATTCTTTGCCATGTGAGGCACCACCTTCTTCAGCTGGCCAGTTCTCTGACCGATTACACTCTGCTTAGCTTAGCAGCCATTCCTCAGGGACGGAAACCTTTACCGACCACGTAGACTTCGCGGGAGCGCGGGCGCGATGCCTTGGGCTTACGGACCACGACTTTCGAGAAAGACGTCCGCAAGTCCGCCACATAGGCGTCAAAGCCCTCTCCCTGAAACACTTTGGCAACAAACGCGCCGTTTGGTTTCAGAACCTGGCGGGCCATATCCAGAGCAAGTTCAACCAGATACATCGCACCTGGCTGGTCAATGGAGGCTACTCCAGACATATTGGGGGCCATATCCGAAATTACAAGGTCCACGGGCGCACCATTCACAACTCCCATCAGCTCATCGAAGACTTCATCGGTGGTAAAGTCACCCTGAATGAAGGTGACATCTTCGATCGGATCCATCGCCAGAATGTCTGAAGCAATGATATTGCCCTTACTTCCCACCCGACGTGCGACCACCTGAGACCAGCCGCCCGGCGCCGACCCCAGGTCCAGAACGGTCATGCCTGGGCGCATCAGAGCGTCTTTTTCATCCAGTTCAATCAACTTATAGCTGGCACGGGTGCGATAACCATCCTGCTGGGCTTTCTGAACCCAGACATCATCGACATGTTCTTTCAGCCAGTCAGCACTCGATTTTGAACGTGCCATATGCAGTCTTTACTCCACTGGTAGGGTATAATGATCCACCATTTTACACCTTACTTCCGAGCGACCCCACCCTATGGCACTGAGCAACGAACAGAAAAAGGCCTACCGCGCCATTGGCCACACCCTGAACCCAATCGTGACAATCGCCTCCAAGGGCCTGACCGAGGCCGTCCTTGAAGAAATAGGCCGGGCACTCGATGACCATGAACTGATCAAGATAAAAGTCGCTGTCGGTGACCGCGAAGTTAAGAAAGTTGTCATCAAAGCTCTGGTAGAACAGACCGGGGCAGAGCTTGTTCAGCAGATCGGCAACACCGCCCTGCTTCTGCGCCGCAATCCGAAAGCCAAAGCTAACCTGTCGAATCTGCAACGCTGAAGCGTCGTACATATCAGGTCAAGTTACCCCGGCAGACATCCCGGGGTTGGAACCCCGGCCCGGAGCGGGGATAATGCAAAATAAAAAAAGGTTAAGCAGTATGTCTAACATTGTTATTTCAGGCTCCGGTCTGTTTATTCCACCGCACAGCATCTCCAACGACGAACTGATCGCCGCTTACAATGCGTATGTTGAGAAGTTCAATGCCGAACACGCCGCCGCGATCGAAGCGGGTGAAACTGAAGCACTCCCCAGCTCAAGCAGCGAATTCGTAGAAAAAGCGTCCGGCATTAAGTCACGCTATGTGATGTACAAAGACGGCATGCTGGACCCTGAGCGCATGGCGCCTGTTTTCAAGCCTGCGCTGGAAGGTGACGAACCAGAGACAGTCACTATGGCCGTTGCCGCCGCGAAAGAAGCAATGGCCCAGGCCGGAAAAACTGCCGATGACATCGACCTTGTCATCATGGGCACCACCAATCACCAGCGTCCATATCCATCCGCCGCTGTTGAAGTTCAGAAGAAGCTGGGTATTTCAGGCTTTGCCTACGACATGGGCATCGCCTGCTCGACGATGACGTTTGCCATGATTAACGCTTACACCGCACTGAAAGCCGGCACGGCTAAATGCGCATTGGTGGTTAATCCTGAATTCGCCTCGCCTCAGCTGAACCTGAAGTCCCGCGACAGCCACTTCATCTTTGGCGATGTCGCAACGGCGGTGGTGATGGAAAAAGAAGAAAACTGCACCTCTGAGTATGCGTTCCGCATCCTGAATACCAAGCAGATGACAACCTTCTCTGACAATATCCGTTGCGATGGCAATTACACTGATCACAACTTCTCAGCCGGACAGCTGCCAGACGATCGCCCGTACTTCCGTCAGAACGGTCGCAAGGTATTTAAAGAGCTTCTGCCTCTGGTAACAGGCTTTATTACGGAGCAGCTGACAGAAAACCAGCTTCAGCCTACTGACCTGAAGCGCATGTGGCTGCATCAGGCTAACCTGACGATGAATATGTTTGCTGCGAAAAAGCTGCTCGGACGCGAGCCCGCTGCAGATGATACGCCCATCGTTCTGGATGAATTCGCAAACACAGCATCTGCTGGTTCGCTGATTGCGTTCCATCGGCACAAAGATGGTTTCGCACCTGGCGACAAGGGCCTGATCTGCTCGTTTGGTGCCGGTTACTCGGTCGGCAGCCTGCTGGTCGAAAAACTCTGATCTGACGCTACACGAAAAGGCCGCATTGCCCGACAGCATGCGGCCTTTTTCGTATCTGACAATTATGACAGACCAGTTAAGCCGCTGATTTACACAGAAAAAAGTGACAAAATGCACACCTGTTTAAGAATTACAGGTTTTCCGCGTGGCACAGATTATTCAGACCGAGATGACCGAGCTGGTCACTCCTGGCATGGCAAACTTCTCCGGTAATATGCACGGTGGTGAGCTACTCAAACTCCTCGATAAAGTTGCTTACACCTGCGCCATGCGCTACAGCGGCAATTATGCCGTGACTCTCTCGGTGGATAACGTACTGTTCAAGCAGCCCATCCACATCGGCGAACTGGTGACCTGCCTGGCAACCGTAAACTACGTGGGTCGCACTTCCATGGAAATCGGCATCAAGGTTATTGCAGAAGATATTAAGCAGAAGACCGTCCGACATACCCACACCTGTTACTTCACCATGGTAGCCATGGATGAGACGAACAAGCCAACCCCACTGCCACAGCTTGAACTGAAAGATGAAATTCAGGAACGTCGCTGGAACAAGGCGCTGAAACGTCGCGAGGCCCGTCAGCGACTGCAGAAAATGATGAAAGCAATTGAGCTGGACGATGGCTCAGATGAGCTGAACGACATCCCTCAGGTGAGCTGCCCTTAAGCCTCAAGCTGGCCGATAAGCTCAGACCAGATAGCATTACCGACGTCATCAAACAGCATCATGGTTTCGACCATGGTGCGGCGCGCTTCAGTGTCTACCATAGAGTCGGGCAATCTCGGATCGAAGGCTATCGCCCTGAGCACCCTGTCACCAATCAGGAAGCACTCACGGGCGGCATCCTCCAGGCTGTTTTCAGGGTAATCTTCTAACCAGACCGACATCTGCTCGGTCAGGGTACGATAAGCCTGCGTCAGTTCATCCACCGGCCACAGAGATGCGTCCGGCACACGCTCACCGACAAACCCGGCCGGGTAAATCAGTACCGCGTTATCTTCGAGGCCGAGCTGGCACAGATTCTCAAGCAGATCATCAGGAGAAATCGCCAGATTGGCCGGCCTGACAAGAAGCCCCTGCTCGAAGCTCCGGAAGCCCCACAGTTCTGTCGCCCGCTCACGTTGACGCAGCTGTTTCCGGTCGCGGCGACCAAGATGTGCGACATACAGCGCGAGCCAGCGTCCATCCCAGACAGTGAGTTCATCTTCGAGCAGACGCCACCTGTCCTGCAGATCCGCCAGCTTTCTGGCCGCGGGACCCAGGTCGTACACCCCTCGCTCACTGACCACGAGTAACTCTTCCGAGACCAGGCGGTTCAGAGAGACCCGCACATTATTCGCTTCAATGCCGAAGATTTCGGCCAGACGCACCAGCGTCGCTGAAGGCATAGGTCCTTCGGCTTCTTTTACCAGATTGAGAAGCAGCTTTTTGGCTGGGTAAGTGACGGGCGCTGAGGACATAGAAACGAGTAGTTGACCGTATTACTCCGATATTAGCACAGTCGCACCGCACCCAACTTATTACTAAATTTGACTCATTGATACACAAAGTGTAATTATCGCTGAAAATTACTGGAGCAGACCCATGAGTGATATGCGCATCCTGTTTGAAGAAGGACTGGAAAGACGTTCCGCACGTGAAAGGCTGACCGCCATACTCGGCGAGAAAACCGTTGCCGATCTGCATGAACGCTCAGACTGGCGCGGCGCCTTCGCCGTGGCATCATGCTGGTGCGCAATTGCGCTGCTGCTGACGATTATCAGCGGCAGTCTGTCCCTCCTTGGCTGGGCGGGGCTGCTGATTGCTGTTCCAGCGCTCTTCCTGCTTGGCGGCAGGCTTCTGGGCCTGGCAATCCTCGCCCACGAGGCCTCTCACCGGACGCTCTTCCGCAATGCAAACCTGAACGATCTCGTGGGAGACTGGCTGTGTGCTGCCCCCGTCTACCTTGACCTTGAAAAGTACCGCCGCCATCACGCGCAACATCACGTTCACACCGGAACGGAAAGAGACGTTGATCTGCCACTTATTGAAGGATTTCCTACAAGCCGTAGTTCTATGTTGCGGAAGTTTCTGCGAGATATCTCAGGACAAACCGGGATCAAATCCCTGATCGGCTTCGCGATGATGAATGCCGAAATGATCAAATGGAATGTGACAGGGGTTGTTGAGTGGCTGCCATCAGCCAAGAATAAAGCACCAGAAAAATTGCGGTTATGGCTGATAAACAGTCGCCGGACCTTGCTGTTTCACGGTCTGTTTGCCGCGCTGGTCAGCCTTGCTGGCCATCCCGAACTTTATGCTATCTGGTGGGCGGGCTACCTGTTCGCTTACCCCTTCTGCCTGAGAGTGCGGGCCATCGCGGAACACGCCGTGACAGAAAGAACTGGTGATATGCTGAAAAATACCCGCACAACACGTGCCGGACTGATCAGCCGGGCGTTATTCGCACCATTCAACGTCAACTATCATATCGAACATCACGCTCTGGTTTCGGTACCGTTCTGGCAACTACCAGCTCTCCATGCACTGCTCCAGCAGCACCGGGTTCTGCCACCGCCGCCGGGGTATCTCGATGTCCTGAAACTGGCTTCCGCACAGAAATAAAAAAGGCCGCTGAATCAGCGGCCTTTTTCGTCGTGGGCAGATCAGACGTGTTTTACTTCATCAATCTCATATTCCACAGTACCGCTTGGTACCTGAACGACAACGACATCACCTTCTTCTTTGCCGATCAGCGCACGGGCAATCGGGGAAGAAATAGAGATACGGTTGTTTTTGATATCCGCTTCATCTTCACCAACAATGCGGTAAACCACGGTCGCATCGGTATCCAGATTAATGATCGTCACCGTGGTGCCAAACAGAACCTTACCGGAATGCGGAATGGTTTTGATATCAATCACCTGAGCGTTTGAAAGCTTGCCTTCAATCTCCTGAATACGGCCTTCGATAAAGCCCTGCTGTTCGCGTGCAGCGTGGTATTCAGCGTTTTCTTTCAGATCACCGTGTTCGCGTGCTTCAGCAATCGCCTGGATCACCTGAGGACGCTCAACTGTTTTCAGGTGCTGCAGCTCATCGCGCAGAGCCTTTTCACCTTCCACAGTCATGGGAAACTTCTGCATTTGCTATGACTCCCTTTGTTATAAAAGAAGCCCGGAGCAGAGCTTCCGGGCATCCATGTTTTTCAGCGGGCGTAACCCTGGCTTCAGATCGAGGCGTGCAGTTCCTGCAGGCGACGCACTTCTTTCAGGCCCTCTGAACGCAGCGCTTCTACAACAGCTTCAGCGCCAGCGAGGGTCGTCGTGTAGTACACCTTGTGCTGCAGAGCACTGCGACGGATATCTGCAGAGTCAGAAATCGCCTGAGGACCATCCGTCGTGTTCACGATCAGAGCGATTTCATCGTTCTTAATCATATCTACGATGTGCGGACGACCTTCGTTCACCTTGTTGACACGGGCACTGTCTACACCAGCTTCACGCAGCACGCGACAGGTACCGTCGGTTGAAATCAGCTTGAAACCACGGTCTATGAGGCCTTTGGCCACTTCAACCACACCAGCCTTATCGGCATCACGCACAGACAGGAACGCCAGTCCTTCGCTCGGCAGGAACGCACCAGCACCCAACTGCGCCTTGAAGAAGGCTTCACCGAAGGTACGGCCAGCACCCATGACTTCACCGGTCGACTTCATCTCAGGGCCGAGAATCGGATCAACACCCTGGAATTTGTTGAACGGGAATACCGCTTCTTTGACCGAGAAGTAAGAAGGTACGACTTCACTGGTAAAACCGAGTTCCGCCAGCGTTTTACCTGTCATTACTTTTGCAGCGATGGCGGCCAGAGACGTTCCGATGCACTTGGATACGAACGGCACGGTACGTGATGCACGAGGGTTCACCTCGATGACATAGATCTCGCCGTCCTGATACGCCAGCTGAGTATTCATCAGGCCAACAACGCCCAGTTCCATGGCCATCGCAGCCACTTGCTCACGCATTTTGTCCTGGATGTCTTTAGACAGACTGTAAGGCGGCAGCGAACATGCCGAGTCACCGGAGTGAATACCGGCCTGCTCAATGTGCTGCATAATTCCACCAATCACGACCTGCTCGCCGTCACAGACTGCATCGATATCAACTTCGATAGCACGATCAAGGAAGTGATCCAGAAGTACCGGAGAGTCGTTAGATACTTTCACGGCTTCAGTCATGTAGCGACGCAGTGCTTTCTCGTTGTTCACGATCTCCATCGCACGGCCACCCAGAACGTAAGATGGACGTACCACCAGCGGATAACCGATGTCATTCGCCTTCGCCACGGCTTCTTCCGCAGAGGTTACCGTCGCATTCACTGGCTGCTTCAGACCCAGACGCTGGATCATCTGCTGGAAACGCTCGCGGTCTTCAGCGCGGTCGATGGCTTCAGGCGAAGTACCAATGATTGGCACACCTGCCGCTTCCAGCTCGTCAGCCAGCTTCAGAGGCGTCTGGCCACCGTACTGAACGATGACGCCTTTCGGCTTCTCTTTCTCTACGATTTCCAGTACGTCTTCGAGAGTCACTGGTTCGAAGTACAGACGATCGGACGTGTCATAGTCGGTTGATACTGTCTCAGGGTTACAGTTAACCATGATGGCTTCGTAACCTTCTTCTTTCGCTGCCAGTGCCGCGTGTACACAGCAGTAATCGAACTCAATGCCCTGACCGATACGGTTCGGGCCACCGCCCAGAACGATGATCTTTTCACGATCGGACGGGTTCGCTTCACACTCTTCTTCGTACGTGGAATACATGTACGCCGTGTCTGTCGCAAATTCTGCCGCACAGGTATCAACACGCTTGTATACCGGGTGAATGTTCAGCTTGTGACGGTGCTTACGTACGGTCTTCTCAGTCACACCCAGCAGTTGCGCCAGACGTGCATCGGAGAAGCCCTTACGCTTCAGGCGGAACATGCGGCCTGCGTCCAGTGCCTGCAGACCGCTTTGAGCAACAGCACTCTCTTCCTTAATCAGATCTTCGATCTGAACCAGGAACCACGGGTCAATGGCTGAGTGCTCGTACACTTCTTCAACCGACATGCCCAGGCGGAAAGCATCACCCACGTACCAGACGCGCTCAGCGCCAGGTGTACGCAGCTCAGAAATCACTTTGTCGCGGGACATAGGATCTTTCGCGTCGACTTTCGGATCGAAACCGACTGAACCTACTTCCAGGCCACGCAGAGCCTTCTGGAAAGACTCCTGCTGAGTACGGCCAATCGCCATCACTTCGCCCACAGATTTCATCTGAGTGGTCAGGCGACCATCCGCCTGCGGGAATTTTTCGAAGGTGAAGCGAGGGATTTTGGTCACGACGTAGTCGATAGATGGCTCGAACGAGGCTGGGGTTGCACCACCAGTAATGTCGTTCTGCAGCTCATCCAGGGTGTAACCCACAGCAAGCTTGGCAGCTACTTTGGCAATCGGGAAACCAGTGGCTTTCGATGCCAGTGCCGATGAACGGGATACACGTGGGTTCATTTCAATCACGACCATGCGGCCGTCTTTCGGGTTAATACCGAACTGAACGTTGGAACCACCCGTTTCAACACCAATCTCGCGCAGAACCGCCAGAGAGGCGTCACGCATGATCTGATATTCTTTATCGGTCAACGTCTGAGCAGGTGCAACGGTAATAGAGTCACCCGTGTGAACACCCATTGCGTCGAAGTTTTCGATAGAACAGATAATGATACAGTTGTCGTTCTTATCCCGAACCACTTCCATCTCATACTCTTTCCAACCAATCAGAGATTCGTCGATAAGAAGTTCATTGGTCGGGGACAGGTCCAGACCACGGCTACAGATTTCTTCAAATTCTTCTTTGTTGTAAGCAATACCACCACCGGTACCACCCATAGTGAAAGAAGGACGGATAATACATGGGAAACCCAGACCTTTCTGAACTTCGCGGGCTTCTTCCATGCTGTGTGCAATGCCAGCACGTGGGCACTCGAGGCCAATCGCCTTCATCGCCTTATCGAAGCGGTCACGGTCTTCTGCTTTGTCGATGGTATCTGCGTTTGCGCCGATCATCTCAACGCCGAACTTTTCCAGTACACCAGCAGCCTCAAGGCCCAGTGCACAGTTCAGCGCCGTCTGACCGCCCATGGTAGGCAGCAGCGCATCAGGGCGTTCTTTTTCAATGATCTTAGCCACCGCTTCAACCGTGATCGGCTCGATGTAAGTGGCATCGGCCATGGAAGGGTCGGTCATGATGGTGGCTGGGTTAGAGTTCACCAGGATGACCCGGAAACCCTCTTCACGCAGGGCCTTACAGGCCTGTGCACCGGAGTAGTCAAATTCACACGCCTGGCCAATAACAATTGGGCCGGCGCCGATGATCAGAATGCTTTTCAGGTCAGTACGTTTTGGCATGACTTAGTCCTGTTCTCTTACGCCTTGGCTTTTTCAATGAGTTCGATGAAGTGGTCAAACAGCGGCTGTACGTCGCGTGGACCCGGGCTGGCTTCAGGGTGGCCCTGGAAGCTGAACGCTGGCTTATCAGTACGGGCAATGCCCTGCAGCGTGCCGTCGAACAGAGACTTATGTGTAGCTTTCAGGTTCGCAGGAAGAGACGCTTCGTCTACCGCAAAGCCGTGGTTCTGAGCAGTGATCATCACCTTACCGGACTCAAGGTCCTGTACCGGGTGGTTACCACCGTGATGGCCGTGTGGCATTTTCACCGTCTGTGCACCAGACGCCAGAGCCAGCAGCTGGTGACCCAGACAGATACCAAACACAGGAATGTCGGTAGTCAGAATTTCTTTAATCGCGCTGATGGCGTAGTCACAAGGCTCAGGGTCACCCGGGCCGTTGGACAGGAAGATACCGTCTGGATTCATCGCGAGAACCTCAGAGGCCGGAGTCTGCGCCGGTACCACCGTCAGATCACAACCGCGCTCGGCTAACAGGCGCAGAATATTGCGCTTCACGCCGAAGTCGTATGCAACGACTTTATATTTGGGTGCAGAAACTTCGCCATAACCCTGACCCAGAACCCAGTCAGACTGAGTCCACTTGTATGACTCAGTCACGGTCACTTCTTTGGCCAGATCCATACCTTTCAGACCCGGAAAGCCCTTGGCCGCTTCGATAGCCTCAGCCACTGACGCTTCAGAGTGAGCATCCGCACGGGCGATCATACAACCGTTCAGAGAGCCCTTCTCACGCAGGATACGCGTCAGGCGACGGGTGTCGATATCGGCAATACCGAGTACCTTGTTGTCTTTAAGATACACATCCAGAGCCTTCTCATTACGGAAGCTGGATGCAATCAGAGGCAGATCCCGGATGATCAGACCTTTGGCATGAACTGCTGAAGACTCAGCATCTTCGTCATTGGTACCGTAGTTCCCAATGTGCGGATACGTCAGAGTAACCATCTGGTTGGAGTAAGACGGATCCGTCAGGATCTCCTGGTAACCGGTCATAGAGGTGTTGAACACGACCTCTCCCACTGACAGACCTTCAGCACCGATGCTGGTGCCTTTGAAGATGCTGCCGTCCTCAAGAGCTAGAATCGCTGGCGTAGACAAGACTCGTTCCCCGAACAATAAGAAAAATCTGGCGTGCGTGTGATGCGGGCCGGCCGGATAACAACCACCCTGTAGGTTTCAGCCGTAAAAAAGCGGGATGGTGACTCTAGGACTCCATCCCGCTTTCGCTGAATTTGCTGATGTGCGGCAGGCGCCCGCTTTACACACGTTAATTGGCCGGGATGATACAGAATTCACCCCCCTATGTCCACGCGCGAAAGCCGCCTGAAACGGAAGGTACTTTATGAGACAAATCTCATGCTTATGTATAAGTTTTGTAACATCCCTCTTCCAATCAGGAACAATTATGGAGACTCTATGTCCCAGAAGGAAAACCAATAATTCCACCTCCGGAAGATGATCAGCAGTCGCGAAATGGATGTCAGGAATACAGATGAGAGGATGCACAATGACCGTAGCTCATGAAACCCGCAGGCGCCTCGCACCGGAAGACAGAAAGCGCCAGTTACTTGATTACGCCCTTAATGTTTTCGCACTCAGAGGTCTGGGGCGCGCCGGCCATACAGAAATCGCCCAACTTGCGGGCGTATCTGTTGCCACCGTATTCAATTACTTCAATACCCGCGAAACCCTCGTCAACGAAGTCCTGTGTGAAGTCGAGGATGTACTCGGCTCTCTTGCGGTGAAAGCCGCCGGGGGCTCTAACGACCCCGAAACAATGCTTGAGTACTATATTGATGCTTTCCTGAGCGCATGTGAGGAACGCCCCGATCATATTAAGATCTGGCTGGAATGGAGTTCTTCGATCCGCGAAGATACCTGGCCGCGCTACCTTGAGTTCCAGCAGCACTTTCTTGAGCTGCTGGCCAGCCAGATTGAACGCGGTATTCAGTCCGGACAACTGGCCACCGGACTATCGGCAGAAGAACGCGCCCGCTGGGTGTTGGGTAATGCGCATATGCTGGTATCCATGGCCTTCAATCCCGGTGACAGTGATCCGGCCGATCTTCGCGATATGGTGCGCCGTGGCTTTCGTCACATCATCGGTATTCAGACGCCATAGGCGGTCCCAACGGGCCAACTTCTTGGCGGATTCGCAGCTTTACCCCTCAGGCTCTCTTGGCTAGGATGACGCATCGGGCATAACACCCTGCCCGCGCGTCATCCGCTTTTACAGTAAAGATAATAAGAGAGAGCCAACAGTGCCTAATTTCCTTTTCCTGCGAGCACTCGCTGTGTTCGCGTTAGTGACAGCAGCTTCAGCATTTGCAGAAGACGTCCAGACCACAGAAATCGACGACTCTATCCCCTGGGAAGAAGTGAAGACCGGCAAAGAGATCGGTGAGATTTCTACCTGGCGCCGTGCCATCCCCGATGCTGACGTCAAGCAATTCCGCGGAGAAGTCATTATCCGTCACCCGGCGCTGCATGTACTCCTGACAATTGATAACCCGGACGATCTCGAAAAGTGGGTGTACTTCTGTCGCTCCAGTAAAGGGGTTCCCCCGGAATACAGCTACATGGAATACAAAGGTGTATGGCCAGTCGCCTCCCGCTACGTCACTCTGAAAAGTAAAAGCTGGATCGATGACGATGTGATTTACATCAACAGCCGCAATATCGATAACATCGGCCCTGAGCCACGTAACATGGTGAAGATTCAGGAGTTTAATAACCTGTTTGAAATCACCCCACTGGGGCCTGAGCTGACTAAAATCCGTTTCACCACCTTTGTTGACCTCGCCGGGCGCCTGCCTTCCTGGCTGGCCAATGCAGTTTCGAGCCGCGCGCCTGATGTAACTCTGTCCGGCCTGCGCGATCTTCTCGATAAAGGCGAGTGGGATTACAGCACTGCCACTGTCGGCGATCTCTCCAGCGTCGCCAAAGACAAAGCCGGGTTACAGAAACTGCTCGATAAAGTGGCCGAAAAAGCAGCGGATGACAGCGACCCGCTTGATCCTGACGACGACTGATTTTAAGACTTATTCTGCCCTCGCATAACCATGCGGGGGCAAAGAAATCTCCTCCGGTTACAACGTCAGATAGTTACCCGCCTTCCCCTGCACGACTAATATCAGTGGTTTAAACGTTTCTTTAAACTCAGTATGAGACAGAGCCACAGCTCCGAGTGCGGGGTCTTCAATATACGCATAGTGCGCATCCGCTCCCATAAATAAAAAGAAACGCGCGTACGGATCTTCCGGCACCAGAAGGTAAGGCCCATCGTTCATTTTTTCCTGCTGCTCGCGCAGCTCAGCCACAATATTATCTGACTCGCTACGAAGCGCGATGGTGCGGTAACCCAGCGACTCTACTGAACGCTTTACATCAAGTAAGGAATAAGACGCTGTGGTCGAGATTCTGTGGTTTCCGCCACCGGAGCGAAAGACATCTTCGAGATAAGAGACCGGATACTCTTCATTGAAGCGGATATCCATCAGGCGGGAGATCAGTATGCTGAGGCCACTGCGATCTCGCTGGCGAACAAGACCTGAACTGGCAGGGATGTTCTCGGGCAGATGCTTAATAAATGCATACCCTGTTTTCGGCGCGACGTTTCCTTCATCGCTCACATCGGCGCTCGCTGTGGCGACAACAAAGGAAACACCGAAAATGAACGCCAGAAACAACACTGGCACTTTACTCTTTTTATGACGCAGCTCTGCCAACATCTGACGTTACCTCTGATCAATCCATTGGGGTAACGCAAGAGTATTTAACGCAACAGGCTCTCAATAGTGACAGATGTCAGCACCACCTGATGCAACGACTCGCTGATTGTCTGGGCAAAAAAATACCCGCATGAAACCACGCGGGTATTTTCAACAGAGCGAACACAGGGTCGGCTCACAAAGGAGTTCAGAAGCCCAGAACGTCCTGCATGTCATACAGACCTGCCGGCTGCTCAGTCAGCCACTTCGCGGCACGCACTGCACCTTTGGCAAACGTCATACGGCTCTGTGCTTTGTGAGTCACTTCAACGCGCTCGCCATCGGTAGCAAACATTACCGTGTGATCACCAACTACATCACCGCCACGGATAGTTTCGAAACCAATCTGCTTGTGAGGACGAGCGCCAGTCTGCCCTTCGCGACCGTAACAGGCAACTTCGTTCAGATCCCAACCCATAGTTTCTGCAACGACTTCACCCATACGCAGAGCGGTACCGGATGGTGCATCGACTTTATGACGGTGGTGCATCTCGATCACTTCGATGTCACTCTCGTCACCCATGACCTTCGCTGCCATACGCAGCAGGTTCAGACACAGGTTGACGCCAACTGAATAGTTAGGCGCGAACACGATACGGGTATCCGCAGCAGCAGCACGCAGTTTCGACTTCTGCTCTTCGGTCAGGCCCGTGGTACCGATGACAATGCCTTTGCCATGCTTCTGACACAAAGCAACGTTTGCCATGGTCGCTTCGGGGGAAGTGAAGTCGATCAGCACATCAAAATCTTTGATGGCATCTTCCACAGAGGTCACCGCTTTAACGTCCAGAGTCTTCGCCAGACCGGCAATCGCACCAGCATCAACACCGACCATAGGATCGTTCGCCAGGACAATCGCACCGGCTACTTCAGCCGCTTCATCATTGTGGACGGCTTCGATCAGCACACGTCCCATTCGACCGGCCGCACCGGTAATCGCAATTCGGGTCATTATTCTTCTGCTTTCAACATTGGATGAATAGATGGCTTAAGGATACCGAAGGCTTCAGATCAGGGAAAGCGCGGGAAAGGCCAGACCGTCGCCGAGGCAGGCGGAGCGTACTTCAGTACGGGATCACTTTGTCGGTTAACAGCGAAGTCATCGAAGCTCCAGACCGTGGACGAAACGATAAATACGGTGCCAAGGCCGTTAGCGAGGCCGCGAGTACAAGGCAAAAAAATTCCCTGAAGCGCAGTGTACAAGGAGTACATGAGCATTCAGGGAATGTTTTAAAGCAGTAATCGCAACGCAGCTAGGCCTTATATATCCTCAAAAAAGCGTTTCACACCTTCAAACCAGGACTTCTTTTGCGGCGAATGTTTTTCACCGGTCAGCGACTCCTGAAACTTCATCAGCAGGTCTTTCTGCTCTGAGGTCAGGTTCACTGGAGTCTCTACCTGTACGCGACACAACAGATCACCGGCAGCACCACCGCGCACTGGTGTGACACCTTTACCGCGCAAGCGGAAGAGTTTGCCAGACTGAGTCTCGGCTGGAATCTTCAGCTTCACGCGACCATCAAGGGTCGGTACTTCGAGTTCACCACCGAGAGCTGCATCAACAATGCTGATCGGCACATCACAGTAAAGGTTACGACCATCGCGGTGGAACAGCTCATGCTCACGCACACTGACCTGAACATAGAGATCACCGGCTGGACCACCCATAGCGCCGGCTTCGCCTTCGCCAGAGAGGCGGATTCTGTCTCCGGTATCCACACCTGCAGGAATCTTCACTGACAGGGTTTTGGTCTCTTCTTTTACACCACGGCCATGACAGCTGGTGCAGGGGTCATCAATGGTGGTTCCCTGCCCGCGACAGCTTGGACAGGTCTGTTGTACCGAGAAGAACCCTTGTTGCATCCGGATCTGTCCCTGTCCCTGACAGGTGCCACAGGTTTTCGGAGATGTTCCTGGCTTGGCACCGCTGCCATCACAGGTGGTACAGGACGTCAGAGTCGGAACACGGATTTTCTTTTCTACGCCGCGAACTGCTTCTTCAAGCGTCAGATCCATGGTGTAGCGCAGATCCGATCCACGCTGCGGACCACCACGGCCTCCACGACCGCCGCCACCTCCGCCGAAAATGTCACCGAATACATCGCCGAAGATATCGCTGAAGTTGGCGCCGCCGCCACCTCCACCGAATCCGCCGCCTGCGGCATTGGGGTCAACGCCGGCATGACCGTAACGATCGTAGGCGCCACGTTTCTGTTCATCACCCAGGATCTCGTAAGCTTCGGTGGCTTCCTTAAACTTGGCTTCTGCTTCTTTATCGTCTGGATTACGGTCCGGATGATATTTCATTGCCAGCTTACGATAAGCTTTCTTCAGCTCCTTCGCGTCGACATCCCGGCTGACACCGAGAACTTCGTAATAATCCCGCTTGGACATGATTCACCTGTTATTTGTTACCGCTCCGTAGCCTCCGCTACGAAGTAAAACGCGGCAAACTGGTTGCCGCGTCCATTTATTCTCTTAAGGCTTCCGAAGCACCGCCTTCAAACTACGGTGCTTCAGGACCGTCGGCGAGGCCGCTGGCGCAAGGCGGAAAAGAGTGAGGAAGCGCAGTGTACAAATAGTACATGAGCATTCCGAACTCTTTTCCAACACCGCGATAGCAACGCAGCCAGGTCTATAACCTTATTTGTCTTTGACTTCTTCGAACTCGGCGTCCACCACATCATCGTCCTGGGAAGCGTTATCCGCTTTTTCAGCACCGCCCGCAGCTTCTGCCTGAGCAGCCTGCTCTGCGTAGAGCTTCTGAGCCAGTGACGCGGACGCTTCAGTCAGAGCGTTGGTCTTAGCTTCGATCTCGTCTTTGTTGTCGCTCTTAAGAACGCCTTCCAGATCAGTGACCGCTGCTTCAATAGCTGTTTTCTCTTCGTCAGTTGCCTTGTCACCGGCTTCTTCCAGAGTCTTACGAGTCGCGTGAATCAGGCCATCCGCCGTATTACGCGCCTGCACCAGCTCTTCGAACTTCTTGTCTGCATCAGCGTTGGCTGCTGCATCATTTACCATCTTCTCGATTTCGTCGTCACTCAGACCTGAGTTCGCTTTAATCACGATGGACTGTTCTTTACCGGTCGCCTTGTCTTTCGCACTGACGTTCAGAATACCGTTCGCGTCGATGTCGAAGGTCACTTCGATCTGTGGCATGCCGCGTGGCGCTGGCGGAATATCTGCCAGGTCAAAACGACCCAGAGATTTATTCTGTGATGCCTGCTTACGCTCACCCTGAACAACGTGAATGGTCACTGCTGTCTGGTTATCTTCTGCCGTCGAGAACGTCTGGGACTTCTTCGTCGGGATGGTGGTGTTCTTGTCGATCACCGGAGTAGCAACGCCACCCATAGTTTCGATACCCAGAGTCAGAGGCGTAACGTCCAGCAGGAGAACGTCTTTTACGTCACCTGACAGTACGGCCCCCTGAATCGCAGCACCGACGGCTACGGCTTCGTCCGGGTTCACATCTTTACGAGGCTCTTTACCGAAGAACTCTGCAACGCTCTTCTGAACCATTGGCATACGGGTCTGACCGCCTACCAGGATAACTTCGTCGATCTCAGAAGCGCTCAGGCCTGCGTCCTGCAGTGCAAGGCGGCATGGCTCAAGAGAACGCTTAACCAGCTCTTCTACCAGAGATTCCAGCTTAGCGCGGGTCACTTTCACGTTAAGGTGCTTAGGACCGGTGGCATCCGCTGTGATGTATGGCAGATTGACATCAGTCTGCTGGCTGGAAGACAGCTCAACTTTCGCTTTTTCTGCGGCTTCTTTCAGGCGCTGCAGTGCCAGCGGATCATTGTGCAGATCAATGCCACTTTCTTTCTTGAATTCTGACGCCAGGTATTCAATCAGACGCAGGTCAAAGTCTTCACCACCGAGGAAGGTGTCACCGTTGGTTGCGAGTACTTCGAACTGCTTCTCACCGTCAACGTCAGCCACTTCAATGATGGAAATATCAAACGTACCACCACCCAGGTCGTATACCGCGATAGTACGATCACCACCTTCTTTATCCATGCCGTAGGCCAGAGCCGCTGCGGTTGGTTCGTTGATGATACGCTTAACGTCCAGACCCGCGATCTTACCTGCGTCTTTGGTTGCCTGACGCTGAGCGTCGTTAAAGTAGGCAGGCACAGTGATCACAGCTTCGGTTACTTTTTCGCCCAGGTAATCTTCTGCAGTTTTCTTCATCTTCTTCAGAACTTCTGCAGACACCTGTGGAGGCGCGAACTTATTGTCTTTTACCTGAACCCAGGCATCACCGTTGTCAGCCTGGACAATTTTGTACGGCACCATGCTGATGTCTTTCTGCACGACATCGTCAGTAAAACGACGACCAATCAGACGCTTCACTGCGAACAGGGTGTTCTGTGGGTTAGTCACTGCCTGACGTTTTGCAGACTGACCAACCAGCGTTTCGTCATCGGTGTACGCAATAATGGAAGGCGTAGTGCGATCGCCTTCAGAGTTCTCAATAACCTTGGTTTTTTCGCCGTCGAGGATCGCCACACAAGAGTTGGTGGTGCCGAGGTCGATACCGATGATTTTACCCATAACTGTAATCTCCGCTCATGCCGGCCGTGCCGGGCTATGTAACTTGTAAATCAAACCGCGTTTCTGCGTTGTTGCTTTCTATATGAGGCCTGTGATCCGCGTTTCAAGCCTCAATCCCGTATTTAATTCCGGGGCTTTATTTCTCAGGCCTGCTCGTCGATCTGCGCGCCGCCTTTGCTGACTACTACCATCGCCGGACGCAACAGACGTCCATTAAGGGTGTAGCCCTTCTGCATGACGTCCATCACTGTATTGGGGGCCAGTGACGGGTTTTCAATCATAGTAATGGCCTGATGCAGCTCAGGATTAAAGGTCTGACCCGCCGGATCTACTGCTTCAACATTAAACCGCTGAAGCGACGCAAGCAGCGCCGTCAAAGTCATTTCCATACCTTCACGAATTGCCTGCGTGGCTTCTTCTTCGGGCGCCGCCGCCAGACCGCGCTCGAGGTTGTCGACGGTGGTGAGCATCTCATTGGCAAATTTCTCAAGTGCGAACTTATGTGCTTTCTCGACATCCAGCTCCGCCCGGCGACGTACATTCTGCATCTCAGCCTGAATGCGCAGCATCTGATCTTTCAGTTCTGCGACCTCTGCCTGAGCCTGTTCCAGAGCATCATCTGCACCCTGCTCTTCGGCGGTGTCCTGTCCGGTGGCCTGCTCCAGGGTTTCGTCCTGTACTTTCTGCTCTTCTGACATCTGTGCTACCTCAAAATCGGTTGTTCCTGAACTTCCGCATATATGGGGCCATCGACCGGGCTTTCAACCCTTTATCAAAAAGCCGCTTGACAGAACGCGATACTGTATATAAAAACACTGTATATACATTCATGCTTTGAGGTGTCATATGTTGACGTCGCTGTCCGTTCACCAGTTTGCACTGGTCGATCACATGGAACTTGAGTTTGACCGGGGTATGACAGTGATTACTGGCGAGACCGGAGCGGGTAAGTCCATCCTGCTCGACGCGCTGGGACTGGCACTCGGGAACCGGGCTGACGCAGGATGTGTACGCCACGGCGAAGATAAAGCAGATATCTCAGCTTCATTTATGAGCAACGCGGCCGCAGCGGCCTGGCTTGAATCGCGGGATATCCCTGCAGAATCTGAAGTAATACTGCGCAGGGTTGTCTCGTCAGAAGGGCGCTCACGCGGTTACATCAATAACCGGCCTGTGTCTGCTGCAGACCTTCGCGAACTGGCGACCCGCCTGATTGATGTCCACTCACAGCACGCTCATCAACACCTGCTGAGTAAAGAGACACCTCGGGAGATCCTGGACGCATATGCCGGTCTTCGCCCGCTTGCTGAAGAGACCTCAGGCCTGTACCGCGCCTGGCAGAAACATGCGCGACAGCTGAAGACGCTCCGCGAAAACAGCAGTGAGCTGCTGGCCCAACGGCAGTTACTCGAATATCAGGTGGAAGAACTGCGGCAGCTGGCTCCGTCAGAAAACGAGCTTGAAGAACTTGAAACTGAACACAAACGTCTGGCAAACGCTGAACACACGCTGCTCAGCGGGCAGCATGCACTGGTCGCCTGCAGTGGCGATGACAACTCTGACGGCGCAGCCAGCCAGCTGGTCTATCGGGCGTTGCAGGAACTAGAGAACATCGACGATGCGCATCCGTTGCTGGCAGAGACCCGCGATCTGCTGACCCAGGCACAGATTCAGCTCGACGAAGCGTCGCGTTCACTGCAGCATTATCTCGATCATATTGATATCAACCCGCATCGGTTACAGCAGGTTGAGAGCCGCCTGAGCGATATCTACAGCACGGCCCGCAAGCATCAGATCTCACCGGCGGAGCTTCATAACTACTGGCAGTCTCAGGAAGAGGCTCTGGCCGGCATGGCCCTGTCGGATGAAGATATCGAAGCCATGGCCGCTGAAACTGAACGCCTGAAACAAGCCTATCTTAAGCAGGCTGGGGTTCTCTCACAGCAACGCAGCATCGCGGCGCAGACAATGGACAGCGCCATCGAATCGCATTTTGCTTCGCTTGCACTGGGTAAAGCGCGCTTTGCTACCCGGGTCACGCGCCTGCCTGACGAAGATGCCGCAGCGCACGGCCTGGATGAAATTGTGTTCGAAGTTCAGACAAACCCGGGAATGCCCTGGGGAACCCTGGCGAAAGTTGCCTCAGGCGGAGAATTGTCGCGCATCAGTCTGGCGATTCAGGTCGTCACCGCAGCAACCTGTGGCGTGCCATCCCTGATATTCGACGAAGTTGATGTCGGGATCGGTGGCGGAACGGCAGAGCGCGTCGGGCGCCTGATGAGAAGTCTGGGAGAACATACGCAGATCATGTGTGTGACTCACCAGCCGCAGGTTGCAGCCCAGGCACACCAGCACTATCAGGTCAGCAAAGTCAGTGGCGATACCGCAACGCATACTCGGATTCGCGAACTGCAGGATAAACAGCGCCAGGAAGAGCTGGCGCGCATGCTTGGTGGTGTAGAAATCACGTCTCAGACACTGGCCCATGCCGAAGAAATGTTAGCGCTCGCCGGAAACAAATAAGGCAGCCACTGGCTGCCTTATTCATCAGACACGCAAAGTCGTTACTTCTTCTTGCGTACGTAAAGCACCAGGTTGTGCTCGACCAGATCAAAACCGTGGCTTTCAGCAATTTCATGCTGCAGGCGTTCAATCTCTTCATTGGTGAACTCAATCACCTCGCCTGTGTCTACGTTCACCATGTGATCATGATGCTCGCCACGGGCAAGTTCAAATACTGAGTGACCACCATCAAAGTTATGACGACAGACCAGACCCGCAGTCTCAAACTGAGTCAGTACACGGTATACGGTCGCCAGACCAACATCTTCACCGGCTTCAATCAGTGCTTTATAAACGTCTTCAGCACTGAGGTGTGCATCCGGATCAGCTTCCAGGATGCTGAGAATTTTCACGCGTGGCAGCGTAACTTTGAGACCCGCTTTACGCAGTTCCACGTTCTGATCGGACATGGTTTTCCTCTATCATTTCACAGCGGACAGGTAGATCAGGTATGATCCTGCCCCATCGATGTAACTATTGCCCGGATTTGACCCTGACTATGCGAGCTCTAATTCTGACCGGTTTACTGGGTTTTGCAACCCTTTCTGGATGTACTTTCCCTGGTGTCTATAAACTCAATGTCCAGCAGGGCAATATCGTCACTCAGGACATGCTGGCCGAGCTCAAACCCGGAATGACCGACCGCCAGGTCATCTATCTGATGGGTAACCCCGTCGCCCGCAACCCGTTCTCAGAACAGGAGTGGGAATATCTCTACACGCTGGAGAAACGCGACGAGATCGTTAAACGCTATCACGTCACCCTGCACTTTGATGCTCAGGGCCTGTACAGCCACTACACAGGTTCGGTGCCGGATGACGAGTTCTCTGAAGATGATCAGAGCAAAGACATCCCGGAAGAAGAAAAACCCGTCAGTCTGCTCCCCAGCGAGTAAACCAGAAGGTTAGTTACCTTCTTTGGCGGCCGCTTTCGCAGCGCGGTTCGCCCGGGCCTGCTTAGGATCGATGATCAGCGGGCGATAAATCTCTACCCGATCTCCTTCGCGCAGTACTTCGGTATCCGGTGTGCGCACCGCTTTACCGAAAATGCCGTATTTGGCTTCTTCCAGATTGAGTTCAGGAAACTCACCTGTGACTCCGGACAGCTTTACCGCTTCAAGCATGGTTGTGCCCTGCTCGACCTGAAGTTTGAAAATCTTCTGTTTCTGAGGCAACGCATACGCCACCTCTACTGCAATTTTCTCAGCCATATATCTCTTTCGCGCGTTTAACGAATGCGTCTACCATCATGCCGGCCACCTGTTTAAAGAGAGCGCCCATCGCGGCCCCTGCTATCCGGTTAGCCATATCAAATTCTAATTCGAGCGTTACCTTGCAGGCCGAATCGGACAATGGCTGAAATAGCCAGACGCCACTGAATCTGCTGAAAGGACCTTCGACCAGACGGATTTCCATCCGCTGCGGACGCTCCAGAGCATTGCGGGTTGTGAAACTCTGCTGAAAGCCTGCTTTTGCGAGTGTCAGCTCAGCCTCTATAAAGGTGTCGCTTTCATCCACAACACGGGTGGCCTGACAGCCTTGCAGAAACTCCGGATAACGACGTACATCGTTTACCAGATCAAACATCTGTTCTGCGGAGTACATTACCAATGCACTGCGGGTTATCTGGGTCATTCTTGTACCTGATTCAGAGGCTCAGGACAGCCCCTGATAAAACACGAATAATACCGCCAGTGGCGACACCACCCTGATCATAAACCGCCATGTCCGGAACAATTGCGGATTACGGAAACGGGCTTCGTCAGCCACGGCTCTGCGGGTCATAAACCAACCGACAAACAGGGAAATCAAAACGCCCCCTAGTGGCAGCATGATGTTGGTCGTCAGAAAGTCGAGTACATCAAAGAAGGTCTTGCCTGCGACATTGTACTGCAAACCACCCGTTTCTCCGAGATCGGTTTTCAGCTCAGCTACATCGGCATACAGCAGGAAGTCTTCGTATACCTGCTCAGAGGTTTCACTTGACCCAGTCACCGAGACGAAAAACTGCTTATCCGACCAGTGATTGAACGAAAGCACCGTACCCAGCCCCAGCACCCAGGCCAGCAGACAGACAAATACGGTTGCCCGGACACGGCTGAAGCCCTTCTCAACCGCCCAGGCGACAGCGGGTTCAGCGAGGGAAATGGCTGAACTCCAGGCGGCAATCAACACCAGAACAAAAAAGATGGTGCCAATAAACACACCGCCCGGAAGGCTGCCAAAAGCAATCGGCAAGGTCTGGAACATAAGACCTGGTCCGGCACCTGGCTCCAGACCATTCGAGAACACAATCGGAAATATCACCAGCCCCGCCGCCAGCGCAACGAGAGTGTCCATCACGCCAACGGTGACAATCGTCTTACCCAGAGGCGAGTCGGCAGGCATATAAGCGCCATACGCCATGATCGCGCCCATACCCAGCGAGAGTGTGAAGAACGAATGCCCCAGAGCAACAAGAATGGCTTCGGTGCCGAGCTTCTCCGGCTCGAAATGGAAAAGGAAGTCGAACCCCTGAGCAAACCCGGGAAGCGTCAGGCTGTAACCAAGCAATATAAGGAGCATGACAAAGAGCGCTGGCATCAGCATTCTCAGCGAGCTTTCAAGGCCCCGATGGACACCACGGGCAATCACAGCCCCCACCAGAATCATAAAGATCGAATGGAAAACCATCAGCACCCAAGGGTCAGAAAGCAGTGCACCGAACGTCTCTCCCGCCTGTTCCGCCTCGATACCAACAAAATATCCCGTCATCATTTCGAGAGAGTAATAGACTGTCCAGCCCGCGATGACGCTATAAAAGGAAAGTATAAAGAAGCCGGCGACCGCACCGATCCAGCCGATACCAGCAAAGAACTTAGGGGCCTTATAGGTTCGGGTCAGCTGATGCATGGTATTGATGGGGCTCATCCGGGCTTTTCGCCCCAGCAGAACCTCAGCCATCATGACCGGAATACCCACACTGAAAATACACAGCAGGTACACAAGCACAAACGCACCACCGCCGTATTCACCTGTAATGTAGGGGAACTTCCAGATGTTTCCTAAACCGACAGCGGACCCAACCGCCGCCAGAACAAACGTCCAGCGGCTTGCCCAGATGCCGTGCATCCCGCGCTTTTCAGAGCTCATTGGCTTATTCCTTCTCAAATCTGCGGGTATTGTCGGAGATTTCCACTCCGGCCTCAAGCACAGCACCGGCCAAGGGCTGCCCTGGCTAGTGCCTTTTCGACAAAGTGTCAGTTATACTCACCGGCATGAATGCAAAGAAAAAAGCTAAACAAAGCTCCTCCACGATCGCCCTCAATAAAAAGGCCAGGCACGACTACTTCCTCGAGGACAAAACCGAGGCAGGACTAGAGCTGCTGGGCTGGGAAGTAAAATCCCTGAGACAAGGCAAAGTACAGCTGCTGGATTCCTTTATTGAATTCCACCGCGGCGAAGCGTGGCTGCACGGCGCACTGATTACCCCACTGCATCAGGCTTCGACTCATGTAGTTGCCGCACCGCGCCGTGAGCGCAAGCTGCTGCTGCACAAGCGCGAGATCGAACGCTACATGCAGAAAGTACAGGCAAAGGGTTACACCTGCGTATGTACCGCACTGTATTGGAAAGGCCCGTACGTCAAAGCCGAAATCGCCCTGGCGAAAGGTAAACAGTCTCACGATAAGCGCAACAGCGCCAAAGATCGCGACTGGGCCAAGCAGAAAGAAAGAATCATGAAGCACAACGTACGCTGACAGAAAGGCCGCGTTGTGTTAGATTGAAACGTGTTCCGGGGTTGAACTTCCACTAGCCGACCCCATTTAAGGAACATGGGTCAGAAATGACCTGGCTCCTGGCTGAGAGCAACCAGAATTCGGGGATGATCTGGATTCGACGTTGATTACAAAGCTACAGGTGCATGCCGAGAGGGTATGACGATCTCGTAAATCCCCGCCATACAATTTATATTCGCAAACGACGAATCATACGCACTGGCGGCTTAATAGCCCCGCCTACCTCTGAACCCGGGTTCCTGTAACCGGGGGACGAGGGCGCAGCCCTACAGGATCGTCCGGAGGCTTAGCTGGGAGCCAAACGACTAAACTTAAACCAGCTCGTTCCGAACGGCCTGTCTCTCGGCCCGTGACGAACTAAATTAATAGAGAAGACTAAGCATGTAGATCCTCTAGTGGAGGATTGGCGGACGCGGGTTCAAATCCCGCCATCTCCACCAAACAAATAAAAAGGCCTCACCTGTTTTTCAGGTGGGGCCTTTTTATTTGTCTGAAGATCACGATTCTGAACTCATCACAGTCCCGGGTTCTTCTGATTGCCGGGAGCAGTCAGTACCGCCGCAGGCGCCCGAAGGGGCTGGGCCATGGATGGCCCAGAGTACAATCCCGCCTCTGTCTCCAGCCGGGCCTTTTTATTTGTCTGACGATCATGATTCTGAACCGATCATAGTTCCGGAGCTATGACAGCCATCCCTGGCTTTCACCAAAGGCTCGCTTCGCTCGTGCAAAAATATTCCCGATATTTTTGTCACAAAACGGCAGGATAGCCATTTTGCACAGCTCCGCTGCCCGAAGGGCGAGGCACATGGATGTGCCGAGTACAATCCCGCCACAATGATCTTACTCTGCACCCCGCTCCGCCATCCCTTTACACCAAACAGATCCGGCTAGAACCAACGACCACGAAGCCGCTGATACAACAAACCAGTATCTATAGTGGGAATCCCCACCAGCCCCCTCAACCATTCACCATCAAACCGCCACGCTCTCTTCCTCCACCCTGGGCGAAAATTCGAATACATCCGAGTAGCACTGACTTTCCTGCAATCCAATGACTGCTAACTGATCCAGCGTCCCATATACCATCTGCGGCGATCCACACAGATAGCCGTAGGTCTGATGCAGTGACACATGATCTGCTTTTATGACGTCGGACAAATACCCCGTGCGCCCCGACCAGTGCGTTGCGGGAGATTCAAGAACTGGGGTGAATCTGAAATTTCTGTGGTCCTGTTGCCAGCGGCTGAATTCTTCGAGCAGGTAAAAATCTTCAGAGTCCCTGTTCGACCAATACACCCGGACGTCAGCCTTCGGATGCCTGCTCAGTATTTCTGCGGCGATGCAGCGGATTTTAGAGATGCCCGACCCTGAGGCCACCAGCAAATGTGGCTGCTTGAGATCAGTCTGCAGAAATGCCTGCCCCAGTGGTAAGGTCACTGACAGAGGGCGACCATTCAGACAAAGCTCATTCAGACGCTCCAGCAGTGCCCGACTGAAGTTACTGGCGCACTGGATAATCAGCTCCAGTCGGTTGGGGTTCCGCGTGTCAGGACGATTGGCAATCGAATAAAACAGAGTATGTGTTTGCCCATGTACTTCGACTCTCATCTGCAGGTACTGACCAGGCCGGTACTCTGGTGCATCGCGAGCTTCCAGTTCAATCAGGAACGTACTTCGGGTCAACGGGCTGACGGCCACAACACGACATGGATTTTCTATCGGCGGTACCAACTGACACATAGGCAGACCCTTCTCTTATTTCTGTTTCAGGAACGGGATAAGCCTAAGCAACTTCTGAAATGAACAAAAATGGTATATTTTCACCAATCAATTAATTTTTCTCATCCTACCCTTGGGTAAACCATGATCGAACGAACTCACCTGAAGATTATTCAGGCCGTTGAACAACACGGATCTCTGACCGCAGCGGCGAAGGAGCTTTGTGTGACTCAGTCTGCCCTGAGTCATACGATACGTAAGCTTGAAGATAATCTGGGCACCCCGGTCTGGCTGCGTGAAGGCAGGAGCCTTCGCCTGACTCAGGCCGGAAGATATCTGCTGAATATCGCCAACCGCGTGTTGCCACTCCTGTTTCATGCCGAAGACAAGCTCAAGCAGATGGCGCAGGGCGAGCGGGGTACACTGCGCATTGGGATGGAGTGCCACCCCTGCTATCAATGGCTACTGAAGGTGGTGGCACCGTTTCTGGACAGCTGGCCTGACGTCGATGTGGATGTAAAACAGAAGTTTCAGTTCGGCGGCGTCGGAGCCCTGCTGGATTATGAAATCGATCTGCTGGTGACGCCCGACCCATTCTACAAAAGCAACCTGAGCTTTACGCCGGTGTTTGACTATGAGCAGGTGCTGGTCGTCCCTCGTGGTCATGCACTGACTACTCAACCGTATGCACTGCCTGAAGATCTGCGCGATCAGGTGCTGCTGACCTACCCGGTGGCACCGGACCGTCTGGATATCTACTCCCAGTTTCTGACGCCTGCCGCGGTGGTGCCGAAACAGCATAAAACCAGTGAAACCACTGAGATCATGCTGCAGATGGTGGCTTGTCAGCGAGGCGTGGCTGCCCTTCCCCGCTGGCTGGCGGAGGAGTATTGCCAGAAACTGCCACTCGACGTGGTGCGTCTTGGTGAGCAAGGCATCGCCAAGCAGATCTATCTCGGCACCCGTGAGGGTGAGGAGCATATGGGCTATCTGAACGCCTTTATTGAGCTTGCCCGCAGCTACCAGCCGCCGGCATAAGATTAACTTTTCTCATACATCAATTAGATAATATCAATTTTATTCATACCTGACTGACGGTACAAATAGCTCCCAGACATGACAGCTGCTGAGTGGTCGCCCATACCAACGACCACTGGCGGAGTCGCAACCTACGTTTTCTATGGGAGGCCAGGCAGATGAGTAACGTATTTTCATACGCCATTAAACGCGTAATTTTTGACGAAGATTATCAACCGTCAGACAGTACCCGCATCACCACAAATTTCGCTAACCTGGCACGTGGTGACCACCGCCAGGAGAATCTGCGCAATGCTCTGCGTATGATTGACCGTCGCTTCAACGCACTCGCGCACTGGGACAACTCTCGTGGGGATCGCTATGCGCTGGAGCTGGAAATTATCTCAGTCGATATGGATATCGAGGGTAAGGGCCAGAGCTTTCCTTCCATCGAAATTCTCAAGACGAATATCCTTGACCGGAAAACAGACAAACGCATCGAAGGAATCGTAGGTAACAATTTTTCATCGTACGTGCGCGACTATGACTTCAGTGTGTTACTGCGCGAATACAATGCCGGCCAGGCACAATTCAGTATTCCGGAAGGGTTTGGTGAGCTGCACGGGAAACTGTTCAAAGATTTTCTTAACTCCCGTACCTACAAAGAGAACTTCAGTAAACCACCGGTCATCTGCCTGAGCGTTTCTGACAATAAAATCTATCACCGTACTGAGAATCAACATCCTGTCCTTGGCGTTGAATACACTCCGAATGAGACGTCACTGACCGAGCAGTACTTCCGCAAGATGGGCTTCGACGTACGTTATTTTATGCCGCAGAACAGCGTCGCTCCGCTGGCGTTTTATTTCTTCGGAGACTTGCTGACGGATTACACCAATCTGGAATTGATCAGCACCATCAGCACGATGGAAACGTTTCAGAAAATCTACCGACCTGAAATTTACAACGCCAATTCCGTGGCCGGGTACGAGTACCAGCCGGATCTCAAGCACACCGATCACTCACTGACTCAGGTTGTCTACGATCGGGTTGAGCGTAGCCAGCTGGCCATCCGGCAAGGCAAATTTGCAGAAGAACATTTCATCAAACCGTACCAGGAAATTCTCGCAAAGTGGTCAGCAGATTTTGCCTGATCCCCGTGACATTATTGAAGTAGAGCTGAACATGAAAACATTATTTCCTACCTCAACCGCAGGCAGCCTGCCAAAACCTGTGTGGCTGGCGGAACCTGAGACACTCTGGTCACCCTGGAAACTGGAAGGTGATGGACTCACATCGGGTAAACAGGATGCGCTGCGTATCTCACTCCAGGAGCAACAGTCAGCGGGCGTGGATATTCTCAGCGACGGCGAGCAGACCCGCCAACATTTTGTGACAACTTTTATTGAGAATCTCAGTGGAGTTGATTTTGAAAATAAAAAAACGGTGCGGATCCGCAATCGCTATGACGCCAGTGTGCCTGGAATTATTGGTCCGGTAAGTCGCCAGAAACCTGTCTTTGTTGAGGATGCAAAGTTTCTCCGTTCCCAGACTGATCAGCCCATTAAATGGGCATTGCCGGGCCCGATGACCATGGTCGATACCCTGTATGACGATTATTACCGGGACAGAAAAACCCTAGCCTTTGAGTTCGCAAAAGCACTGAATGAAGAAGCAAAAGAACTCGAAGCAGCCGGTGTGAACATTATTCAGTTTGACGAGCCCGCATTTAACGTTTTTCTGGATGACGTGAATGACTGGGGGATTGAAGCTCTGGAAAGGGCGACACAGGGACTGCAGTGTGAAACCGCAGTGCACATCTGCTATGGCTATGGCATTAAGGCGAACACAGACTGGAAACTGTCTCTTGGCGAAGAGTGGCGTCATTACGAAAAAACCTTTCCGGCCATCCAGAAATCGAGCATCGACATCATCTCGCTCGAATGCCATAACGGTCGAGTTCCGATGGAGGTCCTGGCACTGCTGAAAGGAAAGAAAATCATGGTCGGTGCCATTGATGTGGCAACGGATGTGATAGAAACGCCCGAAGAAGTTGCGGCCACCCTACGCGAGGCACTCAAGTACGCCGATGCCGATAAAATTTATCCCTGCACCAACTGCGGCATGGCCCCTCTTTCCCGGGACGTCGCGCGGCAGAAACTGAAAGCCCTGGCGGCAGGCGCAGAGATAGTCCGCAACGAATGGGCCCGTAAGAAATGAGCATGACTGAGTTATTTTCCGATCACCTCCTGACCATTCTGGCATTAGCCATCACAGGGGTCGTCGCGGGCATCCTTGCCGGGTTATTGGGTGTGGGCGGTGGCATTGTGATTGTGCCTGTCCTGTACTTTCTGTTTCAGGGGTTCGGGGTATCTCCTGAGTCTGCCATGGTGATCGCCACAGCGACGTCTCTGGCCACCATAGTCCCAACCTCGCTGAGTTCTATACGCACGCACCATCGGCTGGGTAATGTGGATATCGGGCTGTTAAAGCGCTGGGGGCTTTTTATTCTCGCCGGTGTTCTGGTCGCCAGCTGGCTCGTGACCCGGATCGATGGTCACTGGCTGACGGTACTGTTTGGGGTTATTGCTACGCTGGCCGCTCTGAATATGCTGTTCAGAGCAGGAAAGCCCGGTCTGTTTCCGCACTTACCCGGGCCCGCCGGTCAGGCCACAATGGCAACCTCTGTAGGTTTTTTCAGTGCGATGGTGGGAATTGGAGGCGGCACGCTTTCTGTGCCGTTACTGACGCTCTGTAATTATCCTGCCCACAAAGCCGTCGGCACCGCTGCGGCGATCGGCCTGATGATCGCTCTGCCCGGCGCGTTGGTGATGCTCACGGTCGGCACCACGCCTGCGGACGCGCCCATCTCAACCCTCGGACTGATCAATCTCGCTGGTTTTATCTGTATTGTGCCATTGACCGTGCTGTTCGCCCCCGTAGGAGCCAGGCTTGCCGCGACACTCGATGCGGCCAGACTGAAGAAGGTGTTTGCCGTTGTGTTACTGGTTACCGGTGTGAGAATGCTCGGCCAGGTGATGATGTAACTCGTGCAGGAATCTGATCGCCCTTTTCTTTCGTTCTTTGCTTAAGCGCTTTTCTGACGCCTCTCTGAAACGCCCGGCCTGTGCCGGGCTTTTCTTTTTCATCCCGTCAATATCACGTAAAGCTTCACATTGTGTTACAGCAGTGTGATCTGTTTAACCACGATATCTGATCGTTTCAGCTAGATTATTTCTGTCGGCATTATCGTATGTTGGACACTCCCACAAAGGCGTGGGTCATCTAATTTAAGGCAGGCAGATCACTGAGTGATAAAAATAACAACCGCAGCCACCCGCCAGCATCTTTTCACTACCTTGTTTGTGGTTGCCGCCCTGCTGTTGTCTTTTACCCTACAGGCCGCACCACTCAAACTTTCAGAGATTGACGGAGCTGTATCCCTCGGGGGTAAAGCTGAATATCTGAAGAGCCTTGAAGCGGTTGATCTGCACAGCATCATGCATACCCCAGACAGCCTGTGGCAGCCGACCCCGGAAGAAAGCCGGAGCCTGGGGCGCGATCATAACCTGGTCTGGTTCCGGCAGTCGGTCAGAGGCAGTGACCTGCTCAGCGATGATTTTCTGCTGAAGCTGGACTACCCACATTATGATTACGTCGATCTTTACCTCGTCTCGGACGGTGAATTAATCGAAAGTTTTCACACCGGCGATCAGACGCCTTTCACTACACGCCCCCTGCCCGAGCGGATTTTCCTGTTCCCACTTGAGTCGATCCAGCATTCCGCTGACGCCACCATTTATCTGCGTATCCGCACAGAAGGCCCTCTGCTGATCCCGTTTTCACTGGTGACCGGCAAAACCGCTGTCGCCCAGGAACGTTCTGTGGTGATGTGGCTGGGGGTCTATTTCGGCATTCTCGGTATCATGCTGGCCTACAACCTGTTCATTTTTCTGTCGCTGCGCGACACCACGTACGCCTATTATCTGTTCTATATCGCTACGGTATTTCTTCAGCAGGTCACCTTGCAGGGCATTGGTTTTCAGTATCTGTGGCCCGACGGTGAACCAATCAATAACAATCTGGCGGTTGCCCTCTCCACCGCTCTGATGCAGGCCTCGGCCGTCGGATTTGTCATCAGTTTCATTGGACTCTATGAGCGCTTCCCCCGCTTTGAGCGGGTCACAGGAACAGTGCTGCTGCTGTACTCCTGGCTTCTGGTGGCTGGCGCCCCTGTCATGGATTACGCCAGCTTTCTCGCGGTCGTTAACGTGACCGGTTTTCTGAGTGTGCTGGCCGGAATCTATATCGGGATCAAAGGTTGGTGGCTGGGCGAAAAGGCCGCGCGGCTGTTTGTGCTGGCCTGGTTTGTATATCTGTTCTTTATCTCCTGGTTCCTGGCCGAGCTGGCAAGTCTCATTCCCGCATCCGATCTGGGTGGATATGCACTGGCCATAGGCTCGGTGCTGGAGCTTGCGCTGCTCTCTATCGCTTTTGCAGATAAGGTGAACCAGGAGAAAGAATTGCGCCTGAGCAGTCAGTCGCAGCTGATGGACGTGCAGATCGCCATGAATGCTGAACTGGAAGAGCAGGTCCGTAAACGTACCCGCGAGCTGGAAGAAGCCAACCAGCGCCTGGAGATTCTGAGCACCACAGATGGACTGACCGGATTACTGAACCGCCGCCGCTTCGACGAGTGCTATGCAGAGGCCTACTTCGACGCCTGCCGCACCGGCAGCCCCCTGGCGGTCCTTATGATCGACATCGATCACTTTAAGCTGCTTAACGACGAATATGGCCACCGCTTCGGTGACGCCTGTCTGGTAGACGCAGGGCGCCTTATTCACGAAGTGACCGAAAATCACAATGCCATCTGCGCCCGCTATGGCGGCGAAGAGTTCGTGGTGATTCTACCCGGGGCGGATGCTCGTGAAGCCCAGGCTCTGGCGGAGTCTCTGAGACAGGCCTTTGCTGCCCACGAAGTGAGTGCTTACGGTATGTCGCGCAGAATGACTGTGAGCATCGGTCTGACAGTCAACTCACCCGTCGACAGCGACGCCTGGGAGAAGCTGCTTCAGGCCGCAGATTCACTGCTTTATCGCGCGAAGCGCAATGGTCGGAACCAGGTCGCATTTCTGATGGAAAGCAGTGCCTGACGCTTTGACAGATGACCATTCTGAACTAGGTTTAAAGTACTCATTTCACTGGAGTTTCAGGTCCCAGGATGACGGTTCCAAAACGAATTCACGGGGATAGTTTTCCCACCCCCGCACTCTCTGTGCATATCCGTCAGGCCTTTCTGTCCTGCTGCCTGCTGCTGATGGCATTGCTGGCCCAGCACGCCAAAGCCATTGAGACGGCTCACTTCAGTAGTGAAAAAGTCAGCCTGCTGCCCCTGCTGGAGTTCGTTCACGAACGCCCGGGAGAAACTCTGGAGCAGATCCTCGTCCGGCCGGAATCCGACTGGCAACGCCGCGACACCATAAACAGTAACTTCGGTCAGATTGATCGCCCTATCTGGGCACGGGTGCGTATCAGCGGCGTCAGTTCTGCGTTCACACAGCCGCTGATCCGCCTGAATTATCCACATCATGATTACGTGGATCTCTACCTCTTTGAGCACGGTCGTCTGCTGCGCCACTTCGAAGCCGGCGACCTGCGCCCGTTCAATGTGCGTCCGATTCCTCAACGTACGCCTTGGTTCCCCCTCGATGCTGCCACTGCGGAAGAGCAGGAAATCTATCTGCGTATCGCCACCGAAGGGCCGCTGGTCATACCGCTGGATCTGCTGACGTACACGGATGCCGCAGAAGAAGAGAAACTTCTCTACCTGTGGGCGGGTGCGTTTCTCGGCATCATCATGATTATGATGATCTACAACAGCTTCCTGTACCTGTCACTGCGTGAGACTTCGTACCTGCTTTACGTCATCTATCTGGCCACCGCTGGGTTTATGCAGATGGCCATGTTCGGATTTGGGGAACAGTATTTCTGGAGCGATTATCCGGGAGTGAACAATCAGGTGATCGCCTTCCTGTCTCCCTTTGTGCAGGTCACCGCCATTGCCTTCGTACTCAACTTCGTTGATCTGCAGAAATTCGGATCAGCCATGGACCGGGGTGTCGCCTATCTGATGCTGTTTGTCCTCACGGTGATGAGTATTGCCAGCTTTACCGTGCCGTACAGCCTCATTATTTCGATGGCGTACAGTATCGCGCTGATCGGTGTCGCCTGCGGTCTCTATGTCGGTATCAAAGGTTGGGTGCTGGGCATGAAATCAGCGCGCCTCTTTACCATCGCGTGGTTCGTGCATCTGGTATTCATTGCCTGGTACCTGCTGGATACGACCGGACGGATTCCGAGTACTGAACTCGGGAATCAGGCATTCGCGATCGGCTTTATTGCTGAACTGTCTCTGCTGTCGATCGCCTTTGCCGACAAAATGAACCAGGAGCGCGAGCTGCGGGTGAATTCGCAGACCAAGCTGCTGGACATGCAGATGGCCATGAATAAAGAACTGGATAACAAAGTTAAAGAGCGCACCGCCGCCCTCGAAAAAGCTAACCGTCGCCTGGAAGAACTGAGCGTCACCGATGGTCTGACCAAGCTGTTTAACCGGCGCTATTTTGATCAGGTTTTCCGCGACCATTACGAGCAGTCCTACAAAGATCAGCACCCGATCAGTGTCATGATGGTCGATATCGACTTCTTCAAGAAGCTCAACGATGAGCATGGCCATGCCTTTGGTGACCTCTGTCTCGTCCGCGCAGCGCAGCTGATCCGCAAGGTGGTGACCATGCCGGGCGCGTTTGCCGCACGGTACGGCGGTGAAGAATTTGTGGTTGTCTTACCAAAGACCACAGAAGAGCGTGCAGCTCAGGTGGGCGAAGTGCTGCGCAAGGCCTTTGCTCAGTCAAAAGTGACTCAGGGGGAGCACGAAAAGATCATGACGGTAAGTATCGGTGTTGCCGCCGAGATTCCAACTTACCCCGGACAGCAGGAAAAACTGCTGGGTGTCGCGGATGCCTGCCTTTATCAATCGAAAGAAAACGGCAGAAACCAGGTCACGCGTTCTGAAACGCTGGGCCCCGCCGCTTAACAGACTTCACTCAATACACATCCCGACGGTAGCGACCTGCTGCCGTCAGTTCTGTCACCGCTTCTTCACCGAAGAGTCTGCAAAGCAGGTGATCTACATCCTGAGCCATGCCGTTGCGGCTACCGCACACCATAATTGTTGCCCCTTCGCGGATCCAACGCATAAGACGCTCATTTCTGACCATCACAACATCCTGAACATACCCGCAGCTGGCCGAGCCTCCGAGGTCATTCAGGTCGTCGTCGCCCGCGCGCGAGAAGCTTCTGTCGAGATAAGCCAGATGACCTGATTCGTACCAACGTAACAGCTCGTCGTCCCAGTGCCGGTCGGTCTCCGGAGAACGTTCTCCAAAAATCAGCCAGTTGTCGTGTTTACCAGTCAGTTCACGGGCTTTAAGATGCGCGCGCAGGCCCGCCAGACCAGAGCCATTGCCAATCAGAATTAACTTCCCGGTCGAAGCAGGACAATGAAACGAAGGATTACTGCGCAACGATAATGAAGACACCGAGCCCAGCTCTGCCAGCCGGCATAACCAGCCCGACCCCAGTCCCAGACGGCCGTCTGGATGCTTCTGTTCACGAACCAGTAATCTGAGCGCGCCTTCCTGCGGAACACTCGCAATACTGTATTCACGTACCTGTCCGTTCAGGTGCAGCTGGACAATATCACCGGCGTTCCAGTCGAGGGGCTCCTGCACGGCAAACTGTATCTCGTATAACGGTGCTCCCGGACTGCCGCGATTTAAATACCGACGCTCACTGAGGGTCAGCTCGTACAGATGATTCTGCCCGTCAGGCGACACCTTGTCCGTTTGATGAAGACCGCCATAATCAATCATGCCCAGCTCATCCAACTGCCAGAACCATGAGGCGATGGCCTCCGGGTCGTTCCGGTCTACAGCCACTAACGGCGCCAGAGTGCTGGCAGCAGCATCCAGCAGGCTGGAATTAATGGCATCAGCAAATCCGCAGAAATGCTCATAATTCGTATCGCCGAGCCCCAGTACAGAAAACTTCAGTCTCGGAAACTGGCCTGCGGCTTTTTTCAGTGCGGGAATAAAAAAGCGCCCGTTGTCAGGAGCATCCCCTTCACCATAGGTACTGGCAATAATCAGTAGTGTTTTCAGGCTCCGGAGCCGGTCAGGCGTCACCTGATTCAGAGAAAGGTGCTGAACGCTGGCGCCCTGGGCTCGCAGACAATCAGCAAGTTGGGTCGAGAGCGCTTCTGCAGAACCGCTCTCGCTGGCGTAGGCCACAATTAGATCAGAATCTGAGTGCTTCCGGGCCTCGCTGAAGCGCGCTATGACACCGCGGTAACTCCACAGCGAAAAGAGAATCCAGACCAGTATCAGTAACCCGGTCTGGAAATATGGAACAGCACTCAGCATAACTCAGTCCGGAAGAACCTCGAGCACTGTGATGTAAGTGCCACGACGCTCAGTTGCCGGTTTCCTGGCTTTATCGTCCTGATATTCCACTTCAACGAAGTAGCGACCGGCACCGTTCCAGCTGATACTGACGTCACCTTTTTTATCGGCGACGGCCGTGATCTCATCCTGGCTGTTACGGTAACGGGTACCTTCACGGATAGCGGTCAACTCGGCGCCCTTAGCGGGCTTACCGTCGATCAGGAACCTGAAGGTCGCTTTCTCGCCTGCATACAAGTCATTCGGGTGTGTCACCGGCACCATTTCCAGACCTTCGCCGGTAGGTTTGAGCGTACCGTCAGTTGTTGCTCCCAGCGTAACGAAGGTTTCCATACGACGGGACGCCTGAATAACACTCAGTTTGTCTGCCTTTGCCGGAACGTTCTCAGCGAATCCCTCAGCCGTGTACTGTTCGCCACGCCCTGGATACATACGACGCTTACCATCTTCTTCCCACATTGCGCGCAGGCCGGTGCTGGCGACAAAAATCTTATATGTCCCCTCTTTATCCAGCTCTACGTCAAACACAGTCCGGTTTTTACCTTTATGCAGATTGTCGATTTTTCCAGTGTTACCGTCAGGCTTAAGGACAACCAGATCATCAAAACGACCGGCAGCGTGATTAGCGACAAAAATATCGTTTGATACTGCCGCATCGAAAGCCACCCAGCGTCCTTCACCGGCCAGCTGAGTCTCCTGAGGAACCACCCAGGCACGGTGCGCTTCAACCGACAGAGTTCCGACGAGTAATGCACCCATTACCAGGGGCTTGAATAGATTCTTTTTCATCTGGTTTTCCTTATGGTTTGATGGTCAGTTCAATGGTGCCCAGTTCAGAGCTACCCTGCTTTTTAAAGGTCACTGGATTATTCTGTGGCCAGTTAAAAGGCACATTAATCAACTCACGTCCGCCTACCTCGCGGGCGGCTTCTACACGTAGGCGGTATTTTCCGGGCTGAAGTTCAGAGAGCGGCGCTTTACCTGCAGTAAATTCCATGTCGTAGGAACCGGGTCCGTAAGTAGCACCACTGACACCATCGACTGGCATTTCCATGGCGCGCCCTGCTCGACGCCACCACTGACGCATGTCTTTAAGCCACTTTTCACCGCCACCATTACGCATGTCTACGTCGTACCAGACGGCCAGGTTACTCACGACTTTATTGCTGCTGTCTTCGATCCAGACAGCAACATAAGGCTTGTGATACTCGGCAACCTCCAGCTCAGGAATTTCAACAGATACTTTCAGATCTGCAGCGTTAACCTGCGCACATGTGGCAAGTACAGCCATCATGAGTCCGGTTTTATAAAATTTCATTGGCGTCTCCTTAATGCGCAGCCAGAACAAGTAAGATGAGAGGAGCGACAACGCCCAGGGTGACCAGAGGCCAGGTACCCGGACGCTGCTTCGCATAACGTGCAAGCAGCCAGAGACCACTCAACGAAAAAACCAGACACAACACCGAAAAAATATCGATAAACCACGACCATGCAGCGTTTGTATTGCGCCCCTTATGCAGGTCGTTCAGATAAGAAATTATCCCGCGATCGGTGTTTTCATAAATAAAGCTGCCACTTTCAAGATCGATGCTGAGCCAGGCATCGCCTCCGGGTTTTGGCATTCCCAGATAGATTTCTGCGCCGTCCCACTCGGCCTCGCTGTCGGGGGCCAGAATACCGTGCTGATCTGCCAGCCAACGCCTGACCGCAAGTGGCAGCGCCCCCTCGCTTCGCCCTTCTAACACGCTGAGTATTCCGGGAGAGACATCGTCTTCGATCGTGTTACGTACTGGCTCTGCCGGTATGTCCGCCGCGTGGTTCAATGTAATGCCGGTAAACGCAAATAAGATCATGCCTACGAGGCACACCGCCGAGCTGATCCAGTGCCACTGACGCACCGTTCCCAGCATGGAAGTCAACTTCATGAGAGCCCTGTCACTGAATAACTTATGGCGCCCCGTGCGCCTGAAAATGCGGTCCAGATACTAACAGACTAACATTAATGCGACTAATTATTATTTGCACTATTACAATTCTATGCATTAACCGGATACGAACGTACAATCCCTGCTGAAGACCACAACCAGAGCAGACAGATGCAGGCAACGACTATTCCCGGCGACATCGCCAGCCTGAGTGACTACGAACGCTATGCCCAGGAGGCGCTGAACGATCAGGCCTGGGCATATATCTCCGGGGCGTCCGCGGACGAATACAGCGCACGTAGAAATGAGAGGACTTACGGGGACATTTGTCTGCTCAACCGGACATTGGTTGATGTCAGCCGCGGCACAACGTCACTGACCCTTCTGAATGAAACACTGGCTCACCCGATTCTGTTAGCACCAGTCGCGTATCAGAAACTGGCTCATCCGGATGGTGAATTAGCCAGTGCTGCCGCAGCGGCGGCTCAGGATGCGCTGTTTGTGTTGAGCACTCTCGCAAGTAGCACTATCGAAGACGTGGCCTCGATATCGAAAGGCCCCAAATGGTTCCAACTGTATTTTCAGGCGGATCACGAGCAGACTCTGGCATTAATCAGACGCGCCGAAGCTCACGGTTATAGTGCCATCGTCGTGACCGTCGATGCTCCGGTAAACGGCCTGAGAAATCGTGAACAGCGCAGCGGCTTCCGGTTACCGGACAACGTCAGAGCCGTGAACTGTCAACCTGAACAGAATGGTAAGGTACAGGCGGGGGAAAGCATGATTTTTCAGGGTCTGATGAGTCGGGCTCCGACCTGGAAAGATGTCCGTTGGCTGAAGGCACAGACACGCCTGCCGGTGATTATTAAGGGCGTGATAAATCCTGCTGATGTCGGCATCGCATTAGATGAAGGCGTTGATGGTCTGATTATTTCTAACCACGGCGGCAGAACATTAGATACGCTGCCCTCTCCTGTCGAAGTTCTGCCCACGATCGCTGCGCTGGTCGATAAAAAAATCCCACTGATTGTGGACAGCGGTATCCGCCGCGGAACCGATATATTCAAAGCCATCGCACTGGGTGCTGATGCCGTGATGATCGGGCGACCCGTGATGTACGGGCTGGCCACCGCTGGAGCAATGGGCGTTGCCCACACCCTTCGCCTGTTACGCGACGAGCTTGAGCTGACGATGGCGCTCTGTGGGTGTGAAACACTGGGAGATATCAGCCCCGCCTGCTTATGGCAGCCAGCGAGGCAGGTATGAAGGGCTCAGGTGTCAGACCACTGCCTGAGCAGATTATGGTAAACCCCGGCGAGACGAACCAACTCAGGATTGTTCGGGTTTTCCCGGGTGAGGGCCTGAATACTTTTATCAAGGTCGTATAACATTCGGCGCTGTTCAGCGCTGCGAACGAGACTCTGCATCCAGAAGAATGAGGCCAGTCGCCGCCCTTCCGTGACAGGAGTCACCCTGTGCAGGCTCGTTGAGGGGTAGAGAACCATGTCACCGGCGGCAAATTTCACCCGCTGCTCACCGTAAGTATCCTGAATAATCAGTTCACCGCCTTCATATTCTTCAGGCTCCGAGAGGAACAATGTCATCGAGATATCGGTGCGGATTTTAACGGCCGTTCCGGCGACACGACGGATCGTGTTATCAACGTGATAATTAAACTCGCCGCCACCCTGATAGCAATTAAACATGGGCGGGTATATTTTGTTCGGCAGGCCTGCGGCCAGTACTTCCTGAGACTGCCCGATGACAGAGAGAATAAAATCGCCGAGCTTTCGCGCGACAGGTGAGGCTTCCGGAAGCTGCAAGTTATTCTTTGCCATGGCCGCCAGAGGACCGGCAGTCACACTGCCATTTACCCAATCTGCATTTTCCAGCAGTGTACGACACTCGGCGACCTGTTCTTTACTGATAAATTCAGGAACCCGGATCAGCATGACAAGCTACTCTGATTAACAATTCGGACGGAAGTATAAAAAAAACCGGGCACAAAGGCCCGGTTTTTGTCACGACATTTTCGGAATCAGAAGTCGTATTTTACGTTCAGTGCGAAGCTGCGAGGAGCACCCGGCAGGAAGTGACCTTTAGCGCTGTAGTCAGTGACATATTCTTTGTCAGTGACATTATCAACGTTCAGCTGCACCTTCAGATCTTCCGTTGCCTGATAAGACGCCATCAGGTACGCAGTGGTGTAGGCGTCAACTTCGTAGTACGCCATGTTACGGCGCCAGAAGGTTTCACCAGAGTTGTAGTTAAGGCCACCACCGACATTCAGTTTGTCTTCCAGTGCGGCGTAGCTCACCCACAGGTTAGCTGTTTTATCAGGAGAGCCCTGCAGGCCGTTACCTTCTGACTCTTCATCGATGTCCTGAGTAACTTCAGTATCCAGCTTAACGAAGTTGGCGGACAGTGACAGGTTGTCAGTGATCTGACCTACCGCGCCCAGTTCAAAGCCTTTCGCTTTCTGCTCACCGGTCAGGTAATAGTTGGTAACATTATTACCTTCGCTGTCAGTGACACGTTCGGAATCAACGACATCTTTTGTCGTCTGGAAAATCGCTGCGCTCAGCAACAGGTTCTGATCAAACAGTTCCCATTTTGTACCCAGTTCGATAGTTTTGGCTGACTCTGGCTCCATTCCGTTTGCATCTTCGCTGGTGCTCAGTGCCAGGTCGGTACCCGGAGGCTGCTGCGCATTGCTGTAACCCAGATAAACGTTACCGTTCTGAGTAACGAAGTAGCTCACAGCAGCACCGTAGCTGAAGTAGCTTTCCTGAGCATCCAGGCCTTCAGTACAACCACTACGACGGCTACATGCATCACCAGTCAGCTCGTAATCGTCGTAACGCGCGTTAAGGTCGATCTGGAAAGTATCTGCAATTTTGATGGTATCCAGAACATAGAATGCGAGAGTTTTGCCTTCACCTGTTGCATCATCACCTGTACGGGTCAGACCACCGGTGGAGGTAAGGTCATTACTGTAATTCACAGGGTCAATTGCTGGGTTTTCCAGTTCGTTTCCAGCCGCATCGTAGTAGGTGAAGTCTGCTGAAACGCCGTATGAGGTTTTTTTCTCTTTGGCGTATTCAACACCCACAACGATGTCCTGGGACAGATCATCACCACCGATATTGAAAATCGCGTCCAGCTGAGTAACAAACAGCTCGTTTTTCTCATCGATATTCTGGGTGCGGGTAGCATTCAGCAGGCTGTTGTCGCCATCAGAACCCCACCATGGGCGCCCCAGTACCGATTCTTTTTCATTGGAGCCGATGCGCGTCTGGCTGCGCAGTGCAAAACCGTCAGCCACCTGGTGGTCTACAACCAGCGTGTACATACGGGTGCTGATTTCTTCGTAATCACGCCCTTTAACGGTATACACTTTGTCCCAACCATCAGAATCAATCGGGCCTTCTGCCAGGCCAGTTGCTTCAGCAGCGGCTTCGGTCACAAAAGGCAGACCCAGAACAGGAACGTTGTCCTGTTCCATCATCAGCACGTCGAAGGTAATACCTGTCGCGTCCGTTGGCTTGAACAGAATGGAACCTGCAGCAGCCTTGGTCTGGTAGTTTTCTTCGCCATTATCGAAGATGTCACCACCATCGGTATAAAGCAGGTTAGCGCGGCCGGAAACGGTGTCAGAGAACTGTTCGTTCACGTCAGCTGAAATACGCTTGGTATCGAATGTGTTGTAACCCGCAGACACAGAACCAAATGAATCCTGCTGAGCACGCTTGGTTGAGAGGTTAACGCTACCGCCACCAGTAGAGCGGCCATCAAGGCTGCCACTCGCACCTTTTACCACTTCAACCTGTTCATAGTTGAACATATCGCGGCTGTAGCCAGCGACATCGCGGATGCCGTCAACATAAATGCTTGAGCGCGCATCGAAACCGCGGATGGTGACTTTATCGTTAGCGGAAATAACACCGCCACCGCCTTCACCACCACCGAACGTAGATACACCAGCAACGTTGCGCAAAGCATCGTTCAGGCTGGTGACACCCTGATCTTCCAGCACGTCGCCGGAGATAATGTTAATTGTTTTAGGTGTATCAGCCACTGACTGAGTCAGTTTTGGAGAAGAGGCCTTGTCGACCTTATAGCCTTGCTCTTCTGCGGCGGCGGCTTCAGTAACAGGCAGTTCGCGTGGCTCTTCTGCAGCATTCGCTACCATTGGCAGGGCTGCAGTGACAGCCAGTGCCAGTGCACTTCGTTTGAATGTGTTGTTTTTCATGATCTCGTTTCCCCAAAACGTTGAGTCAAGTGGTGTAAACCTGTGCTGTCTCATGGACAGTGGGGCGGCATCCTAAGTGTAAATATTCGTAATTGCAAATCTTTCTCATTTGTATTTTCTCTGTCATTAGTTTTTGTTTTGGTGCAGAATACGCCGCATCTACATTCGTAGCTGATAAACATTCTCACTTGAGGAGCTTTTGTGAACCGACCTGTTCTTCACGCTCTAAAGCAGTTCTCCTTCCCTTGCCGGGTCTTGTTAGCATCTGCCATCTGCCTCACGCCGTCAGTGTCTCTGGCAGCGGATACCACCGCGCATCAGATAGACGATCTGACGCGACAGTGGTTACAGACCGAGCAACAGACGACACGCCTGATCACTCGTTGGCAGGAAGAAAAACCCCTGGCCGAGCAACGCCTTGAATTGCTCAGAGCTGAAAAAGAGCAGCTGACAAACATGCTCGAAAGACGGGATCAGAAAGGCGATGAAGTTGATCAGAAACGCGAAGAGTTGCTGCAACAGCAGTCTGAACTGGAAGCCGAACAGGCTGGAACTGAAGCGTTAATTTCAGCATTAGCTGCCCGCCTCGATGCATTCAAACCCATGCTGCCACCGCCGCTACAATCCACCTGGGACAGCGCAGCCGGCGAAGACAGCAGCAATCAACTTCGCCTTCAACTGGCGCGTCTAAGCAGCCTGAAGGAATTTAATGAACGGGTAACGCTTCACAGCATGCGCCTGACTCCCGACGAAGCCACTGACAGTGTCCTGGTCCGGCAGGTGTATCTGGGCGCGTCACAAGCCTGGTTCAGTAGTGCTGATGGTACTTACACGGGTACGGGTTCTGTTGAAGATGGCCAGTGGGTATGGAGATTCCGCGATGATATCGACAGTGATGCTGTCCTGCGCGCCATTGCCGTCGCGGAGAAGCAGGTTCCCGCCACCATCGTTCCATTACCTTTTACCTCCGTCAGTGCTAAAGGAGCGGTACAACCATGAAACGCTTTTCTCCATCTGGCTTCCTTCGGGGAGCAGCGTTCAGCACGCTGATACTTTCAGTAGCCGCCCCAGCGTTCGCTCAGGTAGACGCCGACTTACAGAAGCGCATCTCAAGTGCGCAGAGTTCGCTCAACACGACCGAGCAGAAGATCAGTCGCGAACGTGCCAGCTTCGCGCGTGAGATTAACGCCCTGGAACGTGATGTGCGTGGCCTGGAGAAGCAGACTGCGGCAGCACGTCGGCTTGAAGACGAGAAAAATCTCAGTCTGACGAAATTACAGGAGCGTCTCAACGGCTGGATCAGCCAACGGAATTATCAGAACAATCTGATTCAGCAGTTCCTGCGCCAGCAAAGCGGTTCTGCGACCGCCATTGCCGGTGAAACCGTTTCGACCGAGCAGCGTTTACGACAGATTGCTGACATTGCGTCAGCAAGTGAGGGTTGGTTAGAGCCAACCTTCAGACCAGTAGAACTTGCCCTCGACAATGGTGATATCGTGAGCTCTGAGCTGCTCAGTCTCGGACCAGTTCACTGGGCAATCGCCGATGGTCAGGCCTACTCAGTCACGAGTAAAGAGGGTGAATGGCAGTCGATAAAACACCTGCCATCAGACGCCGCATCCGCATTAACAGCTCTGCAAGAGGGACAGGAAGCGGTCCTGTATTTCGATCCGAGCCTGAGCCAGTTTGATCAGATTCCTGACGAAAGCATCCTTGATCACCTCGAGAAAGGGGGCGTCTGGGCACTGCCAATTCTGTTGTTTGCACTCATTGCACTGGTAATCGGCGTACTCAAGGCCTTCCAGTTACTGCGTCTGCCTCAGGTCGTAAGCTTCACCCCTGCTGCTCTGCGCAACGCGGTTGAAACCGGCAAAAGTGTGTTCTCTGCGGGCAGCATGCAACAGGGACTGTTTGATATCGCCCGTGAAATCCGTCAGCCGCGCGAACGCGATGACCAGTTGTTCCTGCAGCTTCAGGAGTACCGTGTGAAACTGGAACAGCGTCTGACCGCTATCGCTATCACAGCCTCAGTGGCGCCTCTGCTGGGTCTCCTCGGTACGGTCAGCGGCATGATTGAAACATTCCGGATGATGACACTGTTCGGCTCCGGGAACCCTGAAGTCGTTTCCGGCGGTATTTCTCAGGCCCTGATCACCACAGAGCTGGGGCTTGTCGTCGCGATTCCGGCGCTCGTTGTGCACTCGTTACTGTCACGTCGCGCCCGTGCTTACTATCTGTCCCTGGAGAACTTTGCGGTTCTCCTCAGCCAGGATTCCGAACCACAGAAAGAGCATTCTCAGAATACTCAGGAGGCTGTACCAGCATGATTACAGAATTTATTTCGGACATTACCAGTAGCTCAGTGAGCTGGATTATTCTGCTGGTTGCACTCGTGTGCTATCAGCGCCTGGCGACGCACTGGCTTTCCCCCGAGAAAGATTGCGAAGACTCTGTCAGCCCGGTACTGATCAGTATTCTGCCGCTGCTCGGTCTGCTCGGGACCATCATTGGATTACTCGACAGCTTCACGGCAATGCAATACGGATTATCGGGCATGGAACTGTTCAGTTCCGGTATCGGCGATGCTCTCCTGACCACCCAGCTCGGCCTGCTCTGTGCTGTGCCTGCCTGGCTGGTATACAGCGCGCTGCAAAGCCGCCAGCGTCGGGAGGCCTGAGCACCGTGCAAAGTCGTCTTCAGCAACGTCTGGAGCAGCAGGAAACTCAGGGGATCGACATGTCGCCCCTGATCGACGTGGTATTTATTCTGCTGATCTTTTTTATCGTAACCACAGTGTTCGTTCGCGAAACCGGTGTTGAAGTAGATAAGCCTCAGGCGGTGTCTGCAACCACACTGGATCAGAACGTTATTCTTATCGCTGTCACGGATACCGGTGATGTCGTCTATGACGGCAGTAATATCGGTGTCGCCGGTGTCCGCGGTGTTGTCTCGCAGGGGCAGGATAAGGGCGGACGCCCGGTAGTTATTCAGGCAGACCGGCTTGTTGAAGCCGAGCGCCTTCTGGCGGTGATTGACGAAGCCAAACTGGCAGGCGCAGAACACGTCAGTATTGCTGCGCTCAAGCCATGAGGGTGATCTGTTTATGAGTCTGCGAGCGAATGCCAATGACCTTGTGCGCAAAGTAAACTGGCGTAAGCAGAGTATTGCCTCGGCGGCGGCCGCAGGTGTGCTGCTGCTTACCCTCGCTATACTGTTGGTAGGTCAGAGGCTTCCGGAAATGGCCGAGCCAGTACTGGAAGTACGGACCATCAGTGTTGCACTGCCTCCGCCTCCGCCACCACCACCGCAGCCTGTAACACAACCTCAGGTAGACGTGCCTATTGATGTCTCGGCACCGGGTCAGGGAGCCATCGTTCCTGAAATAGATGTGCCCAAAGAAATCGTTCTGAATCAGCCCGAGGCACCTAAGATCACTACCATTCAACCGGTGTTTGATAACCTCGCACCCGATCTGGATGTGTTCAATCTTGATCAGCTTGATGGGTTGCCGAAACTTCTGACTCAGGCAAGCATTACTATGCCCAACAGTCTGCTCAGACGTGGAATTAAAGAGGTATCACTGCGGCTGGAGGTCACCATCGATGAGACAGGCAGACTTACCCTGAATCGCATCATTGAAAACCCCTACCCTGAATTAAATAAAGAAATTCATCGACTGATTAAACTCAGCCGGTTCACTCCCCCTGAGAAAGAGGGGCGGCCAGTCCGGGCACGGTTTATCTGGCCAATAGAAATTAAATCCTGAGATTCACTGTTATGTTTAATTCTTTAAAAAAATATCTCGCGGCGCCTTGTCTCCTGATAGTCAGCCTGTCAACTCAGGCGGCGAATCTGGAACTTTCTCTGGCCGAACCTTCCTGGTCGTTTCTGATAGATAACCAGGTACTGCAAACCATCGAACTGACCTCTGAAGAGCGGACATTTCTTCGGGAAATTCAACCCTTGCTGAAAGCCGCCGATTACGAAGCAGCAGAACGCGCCTTCGACAACTGGGAGTCAGAACAGTCAGAAAAAGAGACCATCAGTGCTTCTATGGCGCTGATGCGCGGCCAGATCTATCTGGCCAACAATAAAGATAAAAAAGCGATCGAGTATCTGGCGAAGGCCGTTAAATCGCGTCCGGATTTTGCACCCTCGCAACGCAGCCTGGGCCTGGCATATCTGCGTAGCGACCAGGGCGATCAAGCCCGGCCGCATCTGCAACGTGCCATTGAGCTTGGCGACCAGAGCGCTCAACTCTACGGTCAGCTCGCCTATCTGAATCTGCAGTCTGGCTATGCCGCAAGTGCGGTTGCGGGTTACCAGCAAGCCCTGTTTCTTGATGCGGATAATGAAGAATGGTCAAAGGGCCTGCTTTACGCCCTGACCCGTGCCCAGGCGTTGCCACAGGCACAGGCCATGGTCGAGCAGATGCTCGAAAAGCGCAGTGATGACCCTGAACTCTGGTTGCTCCGCAGTCAGATTGCCCTGCAGCAGGACAATCCGCTGGTCGCACTGAGCAGCCTGGAAAGCGCGTTGTCACTGGGTAACAACAAGCCAGCAAATATGATTACGGCAGCGCAACTGCATCTGACGTCGGGCAGCCCAGAGCGCGCGGTCGAGCTGATGACTTCAGACCAGAACATCGGCAAAGGCGTGACAGACGCCCACGAAAACACCCTGGTTCAGGCAGCGGCATGGCTCGCACAACAACAGCAGTGGAAGACTCTGCAGACGCTGTTGAGCCGCACCGAAAAAGCAAAACTTTCGGCACCTGCGAAGGCCCAGCTGGCCGTCAGCCGGGCAAGAATGGCGATGTTCAGAAATGATTTCGCAGGGGCGGAAAAGTCGCTGAAACATGCCATCGGCCAGGACCCGACCCAGGGCGAGGCGATCATGACGTTAGCCGACTTACTGCGCGGCCAGAAACGATATCAGCAGGCCATTATGTACTATCAGCGCGCAGAACCCCTGCCCGGGCTCGAAGAGCGTGCCCTGCTTGGTCAGGCTCAGGCTGAAATAGAACAGAGTAACTACGACAGCGCTCTGAAAATTCTGGGCGAAGTCGTACGTAACAACCCGGACCGCACCGATCTGCGGGCGAGTATGCATTCACTTCGTAACCTGGTCAGAAACCGCCCCTGAGGTGGTTTCCCCGACCGGGGCTGATTATTCCGTCGCGCGCGGCACCCCGCTACGGAACTGACTGGGTGCCACTCCATACCATTTTTTAAAGGCCCGGCTGAATGCGCTGACGTCTGAAAACCCTAACAGAAACGCAAGTTGTGTGACTGTCATTCCGGGTTGATGAAGGTGCCTTTCGACCAGCGTACGCCGGGTATTTTCCAGTAATTGCTTCCATGTCATGCCTTCATCGCTCAGACGACGCTGCAGGCTTCGCACACTCATATGAAAACGCTCTGCCGCATCTCCCAGTGAGGGTTCTCCCTCAGGTAAACGTCCTTCCAGCCAGAGCGACAGCTGAATCAGTAATGACCCCCGTTCCTGCTCAGCCAGACGCTCATTCAGCGAGGCTTCCATCATCGCGGCCAGTTGCGGTTCACTGGAGTGCAGCTCGGCTTCCGCATCGTTGCGGGAAAAGACAATCTGATATAAATCGCCTTGCTGGGGTGGCACCCGGAAATAACGACCGATACATTGCAGGTAATCTGGCGCGCCATACGCGACCCAGACCTCCGCCGGATTCAGTGCCGGATCTATCCGGATTCGGACCAGTCTGACCAGACTGGCCATGACATACAGCATCCCCTGATGATGTGGCGTGTGGCCGGCGTCGGCGTAAAACCGGACAATGACTCTGTCTTCTTCACTGATCAGCTCTGTGCGCACTGCATTAGAAATCAGGCGATGAAAACGCACCATCCGTTGCAGTACGCTGAGTAAGCTCCCGCCTGCAGACAATGCCAGCCCCAGCCCACCAAACGCCGAATACTCGCTATGCCGGGCCATGTTGATGCCAAGCGATGGATCATCCAGCAGGTGTTCTGCCTCTGTCAGCAGCTCGGAAGTGTGAGCAACACTGACCCTGGCTTCAGGCTGGCGGGTATCCTCAACGGAGATTCCATGCTGCGCGAACAGAGGCTCAGGTGCGATACCGTGCTGGCGCAGCAGTGTCGCCAGGGGGCGCAGGAACATCGCCACAGCACGGGCTTCATGGGTCATTGGCATCTCCGGTCAACAGGTTGGCAGCGACGGCAAGGCATCTTCCAACTGTTTTATGTACTTTATTATTGTCTGGTCGCGCCTGTGTTCCGGTGCTGACCATGTTAACTGGAGTATATTGTATGACAGCGACAACCGATAAAAACAATGAGCGCTTTCAGGCGCTGCGCGCAAAAGACCGTGAAATTCAGCGCGATCTGATGGCGGTGAGTGATCAGGTGCGTGCCCGACATCCATGGCTGATGAAACATCAGGATGGCATCGGCATGGCCATCTTCCTCGTCAGCCTTGCCGGTATGGCTCTTAACGGCTGGCTCTGGCTGGAAGGCCTGATGCCTGCATGGGTAGTGATCGTACTGAGTGCCTTCTGGACGTCTCTGCTGCATGAACTTGAGCATGACCTGATTCACTACATGTATTTCCGCAAGCAGCCGTTCTGGCACCACCTGATGATGGCGGGCGTTTACCTGGCCCGGCCTCTGACGCAGAATCCATGGGTGCGGCGCCATGTTCACCTGCACCACCACAAAGTGTCCGGCACCGAAACAGATCTGGAAGAGCGTGGAATCACGAATGGCGAAAAATGGGACTGGAAACGGTTTCTGATGGTCGGCGATAACATGCTTGCGTTTTACCTGCGCGCAGGAAAGTACTTCGTCGTTCCTAAAAAGCTGATGAAACAGGGAAAAATTAACCGCAACGATCTGAAAAATCTGCGCATTATCGGTGCCCTCAGCTTTAATCCCATCGGCTATATTGCCTACACCCTGTGGCACGGTTTTGTGTTGTTCCACCTGGCAAATGGAGTCGCATGGATGTTGGGTACTCACATTGCGTGGCCTGAGTGGCTTCTGGCTCAGGAAGCCTGGGTAACAGCGACCGTTGTGATTCTGATTGCGCCCAATGTGTTACGCACCTTCTGCCTGCATTTTATTTCGTCAAATATGCACTACTATGGCGATAACACTCCCGGCATTATTCACGAGCAATGCCAGGTCATGGATAAATGGTATCTGCTGCCATTACACCTGTTCTGCTTCAAGTTCGGCAGCACGCATGCCATTCATCACTTTGTCGTCCGCGACCCATTCTATATCCGTCATCTCGGTGAAAAAGAGAGCCATGAAGTACTGCGTCGCCACGGTATCCGCTTTAACGATATGGGCACCTTCCGCCGTGCAAACCGTATGAATGAGCGGGCAGAAAAAGCCGCTGCCTGATAAACAGGCAATAAAAAACCCGGCATCGCCGGGTTTTTTATTGCTCAGATTCCGGCCTTCCAGCCGTTGGTTATCGGGTAGCGTCGGTCACGTCCAAAGCCACGGCGGGTAACTCTCACTCCCACCGGTGCCTGACGACGTTTGTATTCGTTGATGTCAACGAGGCGAACAACACGCATCACATCTTCCCGCACATGCCCCGCGGCTATAATCTGTTCGGCGCTTTCATCATGCTCAATGTAGCGCTCGAGAATATCGTCCAGCACAGGGTAAGGTGGCAGACTGTCTTCATCGACCTGATCCGGAGCCAGTTCGGCAGAGGGCGGACGGTCGATAACGCGTTGTGGAATCACCGGCGATAACGTGTTGCGATACTCTGCCAGTGCAAATACCCGGGTTTTATACACGTCCTTCAACGCGCCATAACCACCAGCCATATCGCCATACAAGGTGGCGTATCCCACCGCCATTTCGCTTTTGTTTCCGGTGGTCAGCACCATGTATCCGGTTTTGTTAGACAGCGCCATAAGTAAAACGCCACGACAACGCGACTGCAGGTTTTCTTCTGTGGTATCGACTCTGAGCCCATCAAAATCTGCGGCGAGGGCTGACATAAATTCAGAGTACATTGGTTCAATCGATATCGACTGATAACGAACACCCATGGCATCCGCCTGCAGGGCGGCATCCTCTTTACTCATACCTGAGGTATATGTGAAAGGCATCATCACAGCCCTGACCCGCTCCGGGCCAAGAGCATCAACGGCAATAGCAAGGGTCAGTGCTGAGTCAATCCCCCCAGACAGCCCCAGCACGACACCTGGAAACCGGTTTTTATTAACATAATCCCGGACTCCCAGAACTAACGCCTGATAGAGAGCCGCAAGATCGTCTTCCCGCGCAGGCACTGATGCTGAGACCGCGCTCAGACGCCCTGCGTGATACTCCACCATCGCCACGGCTTCGTTCCACGACGGCAGCTGCAAAACGCAGTCACCTTTGCGGTCTGTGGCAAATGAGCTGCCATCAAATACCAGTTCGTCCTGCCCCCCGACCTGATTCACATAGAGGAATGACATCGCATGCTGACGGGCATGACGACTGATGAGCTGCAGACGCTCTTCCTGTTTGCCCATATGAAACGGCGAGGCATTCAGATTAAGCATCAGCTCAGCCCCTGTGTCCGCGGCCTGAGCAACCGGAGCATCAAACCATACGTCCTCGCAGACAGTCAGGCCGATCCGAACGCCCGCCAGTTCAAAGACGCAGGCCTGATCACCCGCACTGAAATACCGCTTTTCATCAAAGACCTGATAATTCGGTAATTCCTGCTTGCAGTACTGGGCAATGCATTCTCCCCTGTTCCAGACACCGGCGCAGTTATACAGACGGTCGTCGATCCACATCGGATAGCCAACAGCGACGGCAATCGTCTCACTGATACGCGCAACCTGTTCCAGAGCTTCCTGCACGCGTAACGCCAGACTTGGACGCAGCAACAGATCTTCGGGTGGGTAACCGGTGATAGCCAGCTCACTGAAGACAATCAGCCAAGCGCCGGACTCCGCCGCCCGCTGTGCTGCCGTGGCGATCCGTTCGGTATTTCCGGGGATATCTCCAACATGAAAGTTACATTGTGCAAGAGCAATCTTGAGTGGCTGAATCAGTGACTTGGACATGGACTGCGGGTACTCTTTAAAAATCACGCGTATTGTCTGGAAATACGCTCCTGGACGCAAACCGGAAACACAGGATGCAACTCTCTCCAACTTCCAAAGCCGGCAGTGGCAACCGCCTTCTGCGTCTCTACGGATACTACTCTCTGTTTCTCGCCCTGCTGATCATCGTCGTCGACAGCATTGATAAGCAGGACAGACTACTCGGTGAACGCGCACCTCAGCTCTTCCTGATACTGTCGTCTGTGTACGTTATCAGCGCTGCGACCTTTGTCGCTATCGCTAACCGGCGGCCGGATTCTCAGGCCACCACCAGCTATATGTTCATCGAAACTGCGCTTCTGACCGGCATGATGTACGCATCGGGAGGGCTGGCAGCAGGCTTCTCCAGCCTGTTGCTGATCCCGGTGATTATGGCGAACCTGCTCGCGCCCGGAGTATTGGGCTACGGCGTAGCCGCCTGGCTCAGTCTGGCGGTGTTTTATACGCAGCATATTCTGCATGGGGAATTCGGGTTGTCTGATACCGCCAATACCGGGGTGTATGGAGCGATCACCTTCGCTATCGCGACCATTACCCAGCTATTGTCACGTCGTATCCGCACCGCAATCGACCTTGCGCAGGATCAGGCGTATAACGCGCGTCGCCTGCAACGACTCAGTCAACAGGCGCTGATGACACTGCCCGACGGTATCATTGCCTGTACCCGCTACCAGCAGATCCTGTTTTTCAACCAGCAGGCGGCAGACTGGTTTCCTCTGCGAGCGGGAGAAAAACTTCCCCCTGCGCTTGAACATATCTTCCGTTCAGAAAAGTTATCAGGCGCACAGCCGCTGACGGTGTCCCGTATCTCCATTCCTGATACCGACGGCGATTTTCTTCTGGTGATTGAAGACGACACCCGGGTAGCGGCTGAGGCCCAGCAGATCAAACTGGCGTCACTCGGGCGCCTGACCGCCAGTATTGCTCACGAGATCCGTAACCCGCTGTCAGCACTGCAACAGGCTTCGCAACTTCTGAGCGAAACACCCGGCCTGAGCCCGGAAAACCAACGTCTCACACGAATGATTGAAGACAACAGTCAGCGAATTAACCGTACCATTGCCGATATTCTGCAACTGTCCCGGGGGCGACAGGCGAGATGTGAACCGCTTGAGCTGGCGGCGTTTCTTGATCGTTTTAAGCGTCAGTTTCTGGAGTTGCATCCGCAGAACGATTTCGATCTTGTCATCCACAGTGAGGATTCGCCCCAGGTCAGGTTTGATGCTGACCATCTTGTCCAGGTACTTAACAACCTTTGCAACAACGGCCTGCGATACGCACGCAGACTTCATACGGATAAACCCCAACTGACCCTGACGGTGATGCGTGGCGATCATTCCCACACTATCCTTGATGTCAGCGACAATGGCGGGGGTGTTTGCCCTGAACAGCAGGAGCGTCTGTTCGAGCCATTCCACACAACGGAACCAGAAGGGACTGGTCTGGGTCTGTATCTCTGCCGGGAGCTGTGTCAGGCCAATGAAGCAGACATCAGCTACGCCGGACATCCGGGAGGCGCTCTCTTTCGTATACGGATGAAAGATGCAGAATAATTCTGTGCGACGATTCACACCCGCACGGCAAAACAGCCGACAGCAGACACATACTGACTTATAGTCAGTGATGACATTTTAAGGAACAGGAAATATGGCACCGGAATTATCAGCCCTGATCGTCGATGATGAAGCAGACATCCGCGAGCTGGTAACAATGACGCTGGAGCGCATGGGGCTTAAATGTACGGGTGCTGCCAATGTCCGGGAGGCCATGGAGGCACTTGAAGACACCACCTTCCATTTCTGCATCACCGATATGAAAATGCCCGACGGCGATGGAATACAGCTGATACATCATTGTGCACGGCAGTATCCCGATATGCCCCTGGCGATGATTACCGCCTTCGGGAATATGGAAACCGGTGTCGCGGCACTGAAAGCCGGCGCTTTCGATGTGGTCGCGAAGCCCATCGACACCAACCGCCTGCGCGACCTGGCAACGGCAGCTCTGCGGCTATCCCGGGTTCCGGGAGTATTGCCGCCACAGTGTCTGAATATCCTCAGTGGAGGTTCAGCCACAATGAGCCGGTTACGCGCTGACCTCCACAAAATTGCACGGACACAGGCACCCGTGGTCATCAGAGGACCGGCGGGTTCTGGCAAAGAAGACTTCGCACAGGCCATTCATCTTCTCGGGAGTCGCCACGACGCTCCCTTTATATTTATCAACTGCGCTTCTGTGGGCGTCGATGAAATCGAGCAGGAAATTTTTGGCAGTAACAGCCACACCGGGGCGGTGACCGAAGCCAATGGTGGCACTCTGTTTATCAACGCGATTGAGCACCTCAACCATGACCTGCAGGGGCGTATACTGCGCCTGATTCAGGAGCGACGTTTCCGCCGCCCCGGCTATCTGAGCGATGATGACTCCGATGTCCGGATCATCACAGGCACCACGGCTGACCCTGAAACTCTGGTCGCCAACGGATCATTAAGACAGGACCTGTATTATCGCCTGAACGTGGTCAACCTCGCGGTACCTGCTCTCGCGAATCGCCCGGAAGACCTTCCGACCATAGTACAGTCCTACCTTCATACCTATGCGCTGGCCTGGGATATGCCTGACGTTTCTATGTCCTCTGAGGCACTGGCTCTGCTGACGTCACACCCCTTTCCGGGCAACGTCCGTGAACTTGAAAACGTGCTGCAGCGCGCCTTCACCATGATGGAGGGCGAGGTGATTCAGGCATCCGATCTGCAATTGACGTCCATGCCGCCCACCGCACCTGACCTTCCTCCTGGCGGCACGGTAACTGACCTGGAAGGCTACCTGGAACGCCTTGAACGTCAGGCCATCGAAGGAGCGCTTCAGGCCACCCGCTGGAACAAAACTGCAGCAGCCGAAAAGCTGGGGATCAGCTTCAGGGCTCTGAGATACAGATGTAAGAAATTAGGCATAGATTAACCGCCTGCAAATCAGCCTCTTCACCGAGTGACCTGACTGTCACGGCTGCTATGTTGTTTCCTCGCTTTCCAGGGAGGAAACAGTATGCAGACCGGACATGTCAGCAAAGGCTTCACCCTCACCGAACTACTCATCAGTCTCGCGATCGTTCTTCTGATCGCCTCAGCCGGGTTGCCCGCCCTGCAGCGGCTGCTCGAAAATCAGCGGGCAAGCAACGATGTGCGTGTGTTGTACGCCTTGTTTTCAGATGCACACAGTCATGCGGTTCTGCACGACCGCGCGGTATCTCTGTGTCCCCTTGATGACAGTAACGAATGTTGCCCTGAGTGGATGGATGAAATTTCCGTTTTTGAAGACAGCAACGACAACCGGATTCTCGACGACAATGAACGGGTACTACGACGAATACCAGCGGTCAGCGATGACCGGATTTCACGTCAGTACCCCGGCAGAAGAGCTGTCACATTCAGCCCTGCAGGTGACTCTTTGGGGTTCAATGGCACCCTGAGATATAAGCTGGAAGGTCTTTCCACACATAGCGCCAGCATCGTCATTCATGGCACAGGAAGAGTAAGAATGGGAGCGAGAGAGCGCTATTGATTTCCGTCTGTAGTCGCTCTTATGCCGCTGGTCGGCAATCAATCTGCGTAACTGTGAAGCCGCGCTAATATAAAGTTTGAGAGATAAGGCAAGATACAGGCTGATCAATGTACGCGGATGCAACATGAAACAAAGTTCAGGGTTTACGTTAATTGAATTAATGGTGGTGCTGGTCGTCATGGGCGTGATGGCAGTCGTCGCGATTCCGCGGATGACCTCTACCACTTCTAACAGTGCGGCGGAGGCGTCTGGGCGTCTGCTGACTCTGGACCTGGGGTACGCCCGGAATCATGCCCAGACGACAGGTCTGACGGTACGCATGATTCCCGTCAGCGATGAGTATGAACTGGGCTGGACACTGCAGGAATTCGATAATGCTGGCAATGCCGGAAACGTGGTGCGCAGTCGCAACCGCCTGGATGACAGGGTGAACGTTGAAAGTGCTGAGTTTTCCACCGCTGCCCCCATCGGATTTACCCGGGACGGCGTTCTTGAAAGCGCTGGTACCCTGGCAATTACGACCACTGACTGCTCAGGCAACCGGAACCGGAATCTGCAGTTATTTGTATCTGGTCAGATAGTGACAACGGAGGTTGCATGTCAATGAAGTATCAACAAGGAATAACGATCTGGGAAGTGATGGTTACAATCGTCATCACCACCATAGGCCTGCTGGGGTTATCAGCCCTGCAGATGCAGTCTGTGCGTTCTGCCGAAGACAGTGGCAACCGCTCTCATGCGATCTGGATGGCAAACGATCTGATTAACCGCATGCGCGCTAACGAGGTCGAAAACTACAGTTTCAACGGCACAATGAGCTGCGCTAACTTTCCTGAAAATATTACTGTGTGCGGTGCCTACCACAACGGTGGTCAGCAGGTTGCACCTGTCGCTTGTAACAGCACAGAGCAGGCGACGTTTGACCGCTGGGAAGTGCTTTGTGGTATGCCGGCCGATATCAACGGCAACACCAATGTAATGCGTGGCTCTGCGTCTTTTATTACTAACCCCGGTCTTCAGATCACGACACTGGCCAACGGTGATGTACAGATGACCATCGACTGGGACTCAAGAACATCAGGTGTTGATGCCGATGGCACCCAGCGCTTTATGATTGATGAGAACACTGCTTCGACAGTTCAACGGGAAAGCTTTGTAACGGTATTCCGCCCATGAAAATGTTAAGACACCAACAGGGCATGTCCCTGATCGAACTGATGATTGCCATGGCGCTCAGCCTGGTGGTTGTGTATTTCGTCATGCAGATTCTGATCGGTAGCAACCAGACCGCTTCTCTGGCGGACACTCTGACGCAATCTCAGGAAACCGGCCGTTTCTCTATCAGCTACCTGAACCGTAGCGCGCTGCGCGCAGGCTACGACCCCGAAGGTGAAGACCTGCAACCATTTGCCAACCTTTGTACTGCGGACAATCCAACAGCCGGCACTGGTATGTGCACACAGGATACCGACAACACCGTCGATGGCGAGACCACAGGCGACCGTCTGGCAATAGTGCGTACTGCAGAAGCAGGTAATGCCACCAGCTGCTGGGGCAGCAATATGGTACTTGCGACAAATACACAGATTGCTGACGTATTCTGGGTTGAAGTCAATGACGACGGTCTCAGCAGCCTGATGTGCCGGACCTACAATTTTGGTACCGGCGTCGCCATGGTTGACTCTCAACCTCTGGCGGCGGGTGTTATTGCCATGCATGTGTTGTATGGCCAGAGCGCAGCTGACTCAGCAACCGGTGAAAGAAATGTCACCACGTATGTGCCAGCAGATGATCTGACCAACAATACCGGCCTGGATTACAGTCGCGACTGGGAGCGGGTGTATTCCGTTCGAGTGGCCTTGTTAACCCAGGCATTCGACGATACTTCAGGTCTGAGTGGTACGCGCAACTACATTTTATTTGATGCGGCGCCGTATCAATACGATGACAGGTTTGCCCGTCAGGTATTTACCACAACAGTGGCTCGCGCCAATTTCTGAGCAGGAGGACATATGAATTATTCTGCCAATAAAGGGGCTGCACTGATCGTCAGTCTGATCATGCTGACGGCCGTAACGTTTCTCGCAGTCATCAGCCTGCAGAACTCGTCGACTCAGGTGAAAATGGTGGGTAACACCCAGACCCGGGAAAGTGTCTTTCAGGCGGGGATGAGCGCTCTTGAAACGCTGGTCTCAGATTTTTCCGCAGAAAAAGATGGCACTACGATCCTGTCTGATGCCATGACAAACACTGTGCAGGTGAACGGTGAAGCGGTAATTAACCAGGACACACTCAACCCCATGTTCGACAAGGCCACTCCTGGCAAGCGTTACTCGTACAATGATCAAGCGCTGAAGCCTGTTTCAGTTTCCGTCAGCTATCAAGGTCCCGGCGGCAGTCTGAATTTTTCTCTGTCTGGCGACAGTAGCGTACAGAAATTTAATAAACATCCTTTCCTGGCTGAAGCCGGGGCAGAAGATCGCTCTGAGCGTTTCGCATCGGACCAGAATCTTGGCTTTACCTTTATGTCCACTACAGGGCGTTAAGCTGGAGGTATATATGAAAAAGTTACTTATCACACTGACCGCTGCTTCCATCGCTCTGGCTTCACAAGCGGATGATATCGAGATCTACACAGGCTCCGCCGGGGGCGCGCAAAGCAATGTTCTTATGGTCCTGGATACATCCGGGAGTATGGGGACCACAGCAGTGGAAGCAGATGAAGTCCGCTATGACCCGGACGTCATTTATGACAACAGCATCTACGGTTTCGACCCCAATGCACTCTATCTGTTCCGGTTTGACCAGTCGCGTCGATCACGCACAGACCTCGGCAATCTGAGTGATGATGTTGTTAGTCTTATTAAAAATTATCAGGTCTCCCCTGATGCAGTAGCCTGCCCTGGAGCGCTGGATGTTGTCGCCAGCCGTGGTGAGCTGACCGCGTCTCTGATGTTCTGGGAATCTGGTCGTGGCTGGAGTGGCCCTGATCAGGCGATCGAAAACATGCGTGCCCGCGAACGCCCGGTAGTATCAATGAACAGCAATGCCATCATTGAGTGTCAGAGGGGTTGGTTCCAGACGTATTCTTATAATGGCAATAATTACTGGTATATCCGCGACAGCTCCAGCAACCCTTATACAAACTGGTTTTTCTCCAGCTACTCATGGAGCGATGCATATTCTGTTCTCTGGAGCGGTAACTACCTTAACTACCGTGCAGTAGCAGAGCAGGCCAGTGGCCCTAAAACGCGTCTGGATGTTGTAAAAGAAGCAGCGATCGATGTAGTTAACAGTATTACCGGTATTTCCGTCGGCCTGGCGCGTTTCAGTGCGGACAGTGATGGTGGCTTTATAGATATCCCGATCACACCCGTCGAGGATATGCGTGCTGATTTTGTCACCAGAATCAATAGCTATCACGATCAGGGGGGCACCCCACTTGAAGAGTCAATGTACGAGTCGTATCTCTATCTTGCGGGTAAATCCGTAAAATACGGCCTGGATTCAGTATCTGGTAACAGCAGCAACGGTAACGGCACTTCGTCTACTCCCAGTGTGTCCGGCTCGCGCGTCAGTGGCAACCAGAGTCAATATCAAGCCCCCACTGCACTCGAATGTACCCCGACAAAAATCATTCTCTTCAGTGATGGGGAGCCGACTAACGACGACAACGCCAATGGCCTGATCAAGAGCCTGGCCTCTGACACCATATTTGATAACTCATCGTACCTTTCGCACTATTGTTCAGGTAGCGGTGCATGTGCCGAAGAACTGGCGTACCACATCAACCGGAACGATCACCGTACTGATGTTGATGGTACCCAGAATATTACTGTAGATACTATCGGTGGCTTTATTGATGAAGCCAGTTATGCCCGGGATAAACTGAGGAATATTGCTAGTGCTGGCGGCGGTAAGTTCTACGAGGTGAATGATTATCAGAGTCTGTATGACAGCCTCAAAGACTCGCTTACCGAAGTGATTGTCACTCCCACAACCTTCACCTCTCCGACCGTAGCCGTTAACTCATTCAACAGCCTGGAAAACAGTGATGAGCTCTATTTTTCAGTTTTCGAACCGAGTGGCAAACCAGACTGGAAAGGTAATCTCAAGCGCTACCGTATCAGCTCTGAAGGTAAAGTCATGGACGCCAATAAACGCGAAGCCGTTGACGATACCGGGTTTTTCTCTATCACTTCGCAAAGCTACTGGAGCCCCGAGGTCGATGGCCCGAATGTTGGCCAGGGCGGAGCGTCAAGTCGCCTTACTGTGCCACGTACGATCTTTACCTCAACCACATCAGGCATAAAGGAACTCGATGCGCCCTCTGGTACTATCGAGAATATCGTTGGTGCGATACCTGTTTCGACAAAGAGTATTCTTACGGATGACCTGCTCGGGCTGGATGCCTTTGCAGATATTACCGACTCCTATCGTGATCAGCTTATCGGCTGGATTCTGGGCTATACCGACGAAGGTGAACCCCGTCTTGAAATTGAAGATCCACTCCACAGCCAGCCGGTAGTCATCAATTATGGTGAGGATGACAGCGTAGTCTTCCTGTCAACAAATAGTGGCTATCTGCACGCGTTCGACACCGATGAAAATAATCCTCAGGAATTTTTCTCATTCATTCCCCGGGAACTGCTGCGTAACCCTTACTACTACTTCAGCTCTCAGGTATCGACGTCAGATAAAAAACGTTACGGTCTGGATGGTGCTCTGACCTACTGGCACGATGATAAAAACTACGATGGTGTTGTAAACAACAACGACCGTCTGATTATCTTTGTGGGTATGCGCCGTGGCGGGCACTCCTACTACGCCCTGGATGTGACTGATCGCCATAATCCTGTATTACTGTGGCAGAAACATGGCCAGTACGTAGACAGCCTGGCAAACATTCCATCCGTATCCACCGGATATGAAAGAATGGGTCAGAGCTGGTCGGCACTGACGCCGGTACGCATTCGTATGGGTAATACAGCGAGAGTCGTTCTGCTTGCCGGTGCCGGCTATGATCCCGACGAAGATGGTACGACCAGTGATGGCCCCGCCAGTCGCTTCGATCATGATATTGGCAACACCATTTATATGATTGACCCGAATACAGGTGATGTCCTCTGGGATGCACACGATGACGCGGACCTGACTGGCTCAATGACCAGCAGCTTCCCATCAGACATAGTACCCGTCGACCGGAATGCCGACGGCTTTATCGACATGTTCTACGCCACCGATGTGGGCGGTCGCATCTGGCGTTTTGATCTGGATATCAATGCAACTGACATGGCCGACTTCGCCAAAGGTGGGGTAATTGCTGATCTGAACGACAGTACCACCAGCACCGGAAACCGTCGTTTCTATAACGCGCCGGATATTTCGTATATCACAGAAGCCGTTGATGATTATATTCTGATCAGTGTTGGTACCGGTTACAGAGCGCACCCGCTGGCAACAACAACGACGGACTACCACTACCTGATCAAAGACCTGAACGCCAAAGTCACGCCTGAAGACTATATTGCGGTCACTATGTCTGATCTTGCCGAATGGGGTACTGAAGCAGCCCTCAACAGTCCAGCGGGCTGGTATGTGCCACTGACTCAGGCGAGTGAAAAAATACTTTCCCGTTCAGTCACCGTGAAGGGCTCTGTGTTCTTCTCCACTTATGCTCCCCTTGATGCGACGACCGTTGCCGACTGCGGTGGTGACGTAGGTACCGCCCGTCTCTACATTGTTAACGTGTACGACCCACTGGGAGAAAATCTGAAGAAAACCCTGAAAGACGACAGCAGTGATAGCGACAGTGATAGCGAATATACTGGTGGTAAGTTCGTCAAAGAACTGGATCGCGGCGGGCTCGCACCAGCACCTGTCGTCGTGTTCACACCAGGCGATGATTGCGGCGATGACCCGGATTGCGAAGTTCCTGTTAACACCTGCGAGAGCATGGGAAGTGTGACCCTGGTTGGCCCTGAGGCAATTGGAAATGGGCTCAATCGTTGCGACCAGATAGAGAAAAATTACTGGAGAGAGCTCTGATGAACATCAGAAGTCATTATCAGGGGTTCAGCCTGATCGAACTGATGGTCACATTGGCCATTATTGGCATCATTGCTTCTGTGGTGATTCCTCAATACGGACAATATGTACGTCGGGCAGACCGGTCGGATGCTATTGTCCCAATGCAAGCTCTGCTGAATGCGCAGGAAAGGTTTTTCCTGAATAACCGCACGTACACCACGAACCTGGCAGATCTGAATGTCGTGGCTGCAGACAATGCAGCTTACGAAGTCGACAGCTATCAGATCACCGCTCAACAGTGTACTGACAACGATGGAGACCCTATCCCACTTACGTTGTGTGTGGAACTGAATGCGGACTCAACAGGTAGTCAGACGGACGACGGAGATCTGTTCATGAATACGATGGGACGAAGCCAGCGCGTCGATATCGACGGAGTAGCGCACGAACTATAAGTTATTTTGTGACATTACGGGCCAGCACAGGGATTTTCTGGCCTTATCGGGCAACCCAACCTGATTAAAACTTAGTCAATAACAAGTATAATAGGCACCAATATAGGGAAGTGCTATGCCAACTAAAATTCAGAGCTCCAGAGGAGCCGCACTCATCGTCAGTCTTATCCTGTTGACAGCTGTCACTATGACGGCAGTCGTCAGTCTGCAGAATTCAATGCTGCAGGTTAAGATGGTGGCTAACACCCAGCTCGCCACAAGCGCCTTCGTTGCCGCCAACAGTGAGCTTGAAGCCAATTACGATGAGATCCGTGATAGCGAAAATGGTCTTCAGATGCTCTCTGAAGCTGTGTCGTCCGTGAACGTCGAAAATGATGAATTGGTGCTCAGATCAGACGGTAATCCTGAATTCAGCGCCGTTTCAGCACAGCGGACTGCAGTCAGCGACTACAGCCAGATGGGCGTCGCACCCGAGAATATCACCAGTGAAATCACCTATCTGGGCTCTGGGGCCATCGTCAGTAATGGCTTTGCCGGCGATAGCACTGTTGGCACTTTCCAGACCTACCCATTTCAGATCAATGCCTCTGCCGCGGTGAACCCTAGCATCAACTCATCGCAATCAATGGGAATTGACTACACCGCCCCGTCGGGACGACGCTGAGAGAGAGCACCATGAAGATAAAAATAATGATCAGCAATCGTATTACCCGCCTGGTACAGGCACTGATTCTCGGCGCATCCCTGATGGTTGCAGCAGTGCAACCCTCGTTCGCTGACGATATCGATATCTACGCCGTTAACCGCACGCAGAATCTGTTGATGCTGTTTGACACGTCGTTATCGATGTCACGCCTGGAGAACTTCGACCCTGGCGAATATAACCCCGACTTTATTTACCCGAAATCAAACAATGGGTTCGATCCGGACAGCGTTTATGTTGGCACAGCAGATCTTCTTGGTCTGGTCGAGTTAAGTGACGGGTCCACCGATACTGAGATAAATGTTAACAAACTATACCGGATCGATTCCGACAACGTACATTGCCCAGCCGTAACAGACGCACTGGCGACATCAGGAGTTTACGATGTCAGTACGGGACTGTTTGGCGTATTTACGTCACTGTTTGATTCTCCTCAGGGCGCTCTCAGACTATGGGAAGCCGGTGGTCGTTGGTATGGCACAACGCAGCTGGAGACCATTTTCAATACGACTCTCGCCAGCTTCAAAACCCTCACAGGTATCAAACTGTGGAACATGTTCGGCGACACTGATCCCGCACCGAGCGCAATTCTTAACTGCCGGGGTAGCACGGGGGGGTTTGGCTTTATGCATAGAAGCTCGACCACCAACCCTTATACCTCAAACTCCGGTGATGAAATATGTTGGCGTCGTTTCCAGAGCCTCAGCTGCACTTTCGGCTACTGGCCTGAATTCTATACGGCTGCCTGGAGCGGAAATTACCTCAATTATCAGATCGCCAAGCGTCAGTTCCTGTTTCTCAACCTGGGCTATTCATCCAGCCGGCTTGGCATTACCCGCGCCGCAATGCTGAATGCTCTGGAAGAATTAAAAGATGACCCCAACAACGGTCTGGCAAATCTGCGTATGGGCATGATGCGTTTTGATATTGAGCGACTGGACCGCAATGCTACCGATGAAGGCAACGCCGAAGGCGGATATGTTGATGTTCCCATGGGTAACCTGTTTGACCCCGACGGTGCCACTGAGAGCGAGCAATATGCCCACTACAATTATCTGAAAAACAAAGTGCTGCGTTATCACCCAGCAGGCGCTACCCCCCTCTCCGAAACCATGTATGAAGCATACAACTATCTGACGGCCGGACCTGTGATCTACGGTGCCAATTCCGATGTTTACTGGTTGGGAGAAGAAGAAGCAATTAACACATGGCTCGGTGGCCAGCCAAACAACTACAACTTCAGACATTTCATCAGTCGTTTATTTGGCGAAGACTCAGGAACCGAGATCAAGTATCCCAGCGTGCGTTCAACTGGGCAGTACTCGCAAACACTAGGAACACCCAGCCCGGGAAATATTAACCGTGGCCACGACCGTTACTTTACCGGTGAGAGCTACTACTCCAGCGGTGATAGTTATGAGCAACCGGAGTACGGCACCTGCCCAACAACGCAGTTTGTATTATTCACCGACGGCGCCCCCACCCAGGACACCGGTGCTAACAACGCGATACGCTCCCTGATCAGTGGCAGCCAATTGGGTAATGGTCTGTATACCGATTGCGGAGGAAATGGCAGTGGCGACTGTGCAGAAGAGCTCGCCTACTATATGGCTAACAACGATCTGGATGGCGACCCGGACAACGACGAAAACATGCACGTTAACACCCATGTCGTCGCTGGGTTTCTTAACAGTGGCTGGCTGGACGAACTCCCCAGCTCCGCACGCAGCCGTCTGCAGCGTATCGCCAGTGCCGGTAACGGAAATTTCTACGAGGCCAACGATTACCAACAACTCGCCAATGTCTTTAAAGATATTTTCAGCGGCTTTACCGGCAATATCAGTACCTTTTCGTCGCCAGGCCTGACGCTGAGCAGCACTAACCGTCTGCGCCTCTCTGATCAGCTGTATTTCCCACTGTTTGACCCGGGCGAAAATATGACCTGGGAGGGGAACCTCAAGCGCTACCGGTTGAACGAAGATGGCCTGGTGGTGGATGCAGATGGTCAACCGGCAACTGATGACAGCGGTAAACTGATTTCTACGAGTCGTAGTTTCTGGTCAGAAACAGAGGATGGTGAGAGTGTTAGTTTAGGAGGGATGTCGAGTCGTCTGAACATGGGTGAGCGTAAGATATTTACCTCCGTTGCGGAGAGTGAGTACTCAGAAGCCTCTGGTGAGAGTAATCTTCTCCCGATATCTGTCGAGCAGAGCAGCGGCGGCAGTTTGTTACTGACGATCACCGATGAACTTCTGAATATCCTGACCGATGACGTTCTCGGGCTGCTGGATGCAAGTATTGATCGCGAGTCTCTGATCGGCTGGATTGGTGGTGTGAATCCGGATGGTAGCGCGCGCCTGGAGCTGGAAGATCCGCTGCACTCAACGCCTGTTATGCTGCGCTATCTGAATTCAGATAACTCAGAAACACGCGCAGTATTTATCGGAACAAACTCAGGCTACCTGCACGCGTTCAACCCGGATATTGAACCTGGCTCCAGCAGCGATGAGGCAGAGTTTTTCTCGTTCATTCCACGCGAGTTGCTGCGCAACCCTGCTGCTTATTACAGCGGCGCCGGGTTCTTCAGTAACAAACGCTACGGCATGGATGGCCCGATTAATTACCTGCACCTGGATAGCAACCGCGACGGCTTTATTAACAATGGTGAAAAAGCGTATCTGTACGCTTCTATGCGGCGCGGCGGCCAGACGCTTTATGCGCTGGATGTCAGCGATGTCACCGAGCCGCGGTTGATGTGGCAGGCAAATGGTGACTACAGCAAACTGGACTGGTACGAAAGCTATGGTGTTACCAGCCGCGCGAAAGTGAATATTCCGGGTGTCGTCAATCTGCCCCTGCTCGGGCAGACCTGGTCAGCCGCTAAGCCGGCTGAGGTTAAGTGGCGCGGTGAACGGCGTTTCGTCATCTTCCTTGGTGCTGGTTACGATCCGGTCAATGACCCGGATATCACTGCTAACCCGGGGGGTGATCAGGTCGGCAATACCATCTATATGCTGGACGCTGAAACCGGAGAGCTGCTCTGGGATGCCCATACCCACGCCAATCTCTCAGGTAGTGAAGACAGCGATATGAGTGCGGCCTTTGCTGCAGATATTATCCCGATTGACCGTGATAATGATGCACTGACTGATCTCTTGTATGCCGCTGACATCAACGGTCGCCTCTGGCGTTTCGATCTGAATACCAGTCATTCCGAAGTGTCGTCGGATACCGATTTCGCACAAGGCGCTGTCATTGCTGACGTGAACCGGACCACCTCCGGTCTACTGTCACAACGTCGTTTCTACCATCGTCCGGACGTATCTATCGTGCGCGATGGCCCCGGTCAGACAGTGATCATTGGTATTGGCTCCGGCTGGCGGGCGAACCCTCGTGACATGCCATCGACCAACCCGGATTACGACCAGGATTACTATTTCGTAATCAAAGATAAGCTGGGCCGCTCAACCCCGGATATCGCCAGTGGTCAGCAATATACCCGTCATCTGTTTGATGAGCTGGATGACTGGGGCGCTAGTACCAGCCTGACCAGCAGCAATACAGGCTGGAAGGTACCGCTCAACGAAGGTGAGAAAGTACTGGCAGCATCGACAACTTACAAAGGTCTGATGTTCTTTACCACCTATCGCCCGACCGAAGGCGCAAGCAGTTGTGGCGCCGATCTGGGTAGAGGTTCCATGTATGTACTGAACCTCTATTCTCCGAATGAACCTGCCAGTCAGATATCCGGCTGCTGTGGTGAGGGTATCCCGTCTGAACCTTCTGCGCCTATGTTCCCGGGTGCACACGGTGTGATCGACCTTGACCCTACCGGCGCAGGCGATGGTGATGATGATCAGGGTCCGGCAGACTGCAGCTCTTCCGTTGCCACCATTATGGTGGGTACAAAAGCGGTGCGAGGAAACTTCAATCAGTGTTCTGCCCTGCAGAAGACCTACTGGCGTGAGCTTTGATTGTTAAGGATGTTATCCCCGCTCAGGCGGGGAATAACTCAATGTAAGTCAGAGTGGGAATTTATCAGTCGTCCGCCTGAACCAGGCGCAGCTCTTTAGGCAGGGAGAAAACGACATTTTCTTCCCGCCCTTTCAGTTCTTCCGGCTCGCTACAGCCCAATGAGCGTAACTTAGAGATCACTTCACGCACCAACACTTCCGGTGCTGAAGCGCCGGCAGTCACACCGACAGCGGTGATGCCATCGAGCCATTCCGCTTTAATTTCCGAGGCATTATCAATCAGATGAGCTCTTGCGCCCATGCGCTCGCCGAGCTCGCGCAGTCGATTCGAATTACTGCTGTTGGGCGATCCAACCACCAGCACCAGATCACAGTCAGCTGCCAGTGTTTTTACTGCGTCCTGACGGTTCTGAGTCGCATAGCAGATATCGTCTTTGCGCGGTCCGGTAATTTCTGGAAACTTCTCGCGCAGAGCATCAATCACTCGCGCAGTGTCATCCATCGACAGGGTCGTCTGGGTCACATACGACAACGCCGAAGGATTCTTAACTTCCAGCGCTGCAACATCTTCTTCATCTTCAACCAGATAGATATTACCGCCTTTACTGAAATCATACTGGCCCATGGTCCCTTCAACTTCCGGGTGCCCTTTATGGCCAATCAGTATGCATTCGCGCCCCAGTGCGCTGTAGCGTGTCACCTCAAGGTGCACCTTAGTGACCAGGGGGCAAGTAGCATCAAATACCTTTAATCCACGATCGGCAGCAGTTTTTCGTACCGCCTGGGAAACTCCATGCGCAGAAAAAATAACAATATTGTCGTCGGGTACTTCGTCGAGTTCATCAACGAAAATGGCTCCGCGATCGCGCAGATCATTCACTACAAATTTGTTGTGAACAACTTCGTGGCGCACATAAATCGGCGGCTCAAAGAGTTCCAGTGCACGATTTACAATATCGATGGCCCGATCAACACCGGCACAGAAACCACGGGGGTTCGCCAGTTTAATCTGCATCACTGACCTCCAGGATCTGTACGTCAAAAATCAGAGTTTTTCCCGCCAGTGGATGGTTAAAATCGACGGTCACCCAGTCACCTTCCACCGCACTGATCAGCCCGGGCAGCTCTGCGCCCTGTGCATCCGCGAACGACACCATAAGCCCCGGAGATATCGGCATATCTACCGGAAAGTCCTTACGTTTAATTTCCTGTACGTTCTGCGGATTAGGTTGGCCAAACCCTTTTTCAGGGGGTACATCAAAGGTTTTGCGGTCACCCGTCGTGAGTCCGATCAGAAACTCTTCAAATCCTGGCAGCAGATTGCCATCGCCCAGGGTAAATGTCGCTGGCTCCTGCCCGAAAGTTGAATCAACCTCCTGCTCTGCCGACAGTTTCAGTGCGAAGTGCATGGTGACACGGCTGCCTGCCGAAATCGTTGCGAGCGACATAATCAAACCCCTGTTAAATTCATTCTGACGAAGAGCTGGCTTTGTTCCGCTCTTCTTTTATCTCACGGAGTACATCCAGAGCCATCATAATTGCGCCCAACGTAATCGCTGAGTCGGCAATATTAAACGCCGGAAAATAGCTGTTACCCCAATGCACAGATATAAAGTCGACCACATGCCCATAAGCAATACGGTCGATCAGATTACCAATAGCACCGCCAAGAATCAGCGTCAGCGCGACAGGCAGCCACACAGATCCCCGTGGTAGTCGTTTCAACCACACAATCAACATAACCGACACGCCGGTTGAAACGGCAGTAAAGAACCAACGTTGCCAACCTTCCTGATCTGCCAGGAAACTGAAAGCTGCTCCCCGATTGTACAGCAGCGTGAAATCCAGAACGGGCAACAGGTATACGGGTTGCGCGTAAGTCAGGAAATATTCTGCGGCAATCTTGGTAACCTGATCCAGTACGACCGCCAGCACTGCGAGCCACAACCAGACCAGTGGAGATCGTCCATTAACCTCAGTCATCATGCGAAATGACGGACTTCGCCGTCACCCTCTACGTTTTCGACACATCGGCCACACAGCGTCGGGTGCTGTACGTTCTGACCCAGAGTATCGCTGTGGTGCCAGCATCGCTCGCACTTTTCATCTTCGGAGGCTGTCACAGTCACTCGCAGCCCGTCCAGCTCGGTCGCTTCACCGCCCTCTTCAGCCAGGCCTTTTACCTGTGCTTTCGAGGTAATAAGAACAAAACGCAGCTCATCACCCAGGCGCTCCAGACGATCTTTGAGTGCGTCCGCTGCATACAGAGTGACCTCGGCACCGAGTGATGCCCCAATACGCTTGTCGTTACGGGCTTTTTCTAACGCGCCGTTAACAGCTTCTTTCGCTTCCATGATGGAGCGCCAGTAAGCATCGTTAAAGTCTGAAGCCGCAAGCGCCGGGAAGCCGGTGTACCACTCCGCCAGTTGCACCGATTCTTCGCGGGCAGCACCGACCGGTGATGGCAGAGCATCCCAGATTTCTTCAGCAGTGAAAGAGAGCACAGGAGCAATCCAACGTGCCATCGCTTCAGCAACGTGGTAGAGCGCAGTCTGTGCGCTGCGCCGTGGCAGGCCATCAGCCTTACAGGTGTACTGACGATCTTTGATCACATCCAGATAGAAAGCACCCAGCTCTGCGACACAGAAGTTCATCAGTGTTTTCGTCAGAGTTTTCAGGTCATAACGCTGATACAAGGCAATGACTTTGTCCTGCAGACGCGCGGTGTAGTCGACCATCCAGGCGTCCAGAGGCAACAGCTCTTCCGCTGCGACCATATCGGTTGCCGGATTGAATCCATTAATGTTGGCCAGCAGGAAGCGACAGGTATTACGCACACGGCGATACGCGTCGGCATTACGCTTGAGAATTTCGTCAGAGACGGTCATCTCACCCGAGTAATCGGTATCGGCAACCCACCAGCGCAGGATGTCACCACCAAGCTGATTAATCACTTTCTGGGGTTCGACGGTGTTTCCGATCGACTTTGACATCTTGCGGCCCTGACCATCAACTGTGAAGCCGTGTGTCAGTGCTGTTTTATACGGTGCCTTACCATAGGCAGCGACACTGGTCAGCAGAGACGACTGGAACCAGCCGCGATGCTGATCTGAGCCTTCCAGGTAGAGATCCGCCGGCATCTCCAGTTCATCACGGGCCATGCATACTGCGGTATGGGTCACGCCCGAATCAAACCAGACGTCCAACGTATCCACGACTTTATCGTACTGCGCCGCTTCGTCACCCAGCAGTTCGGCCGCGTCGAGGTCAAACCAGGCATCAATACCCGCCTGCTCGACACGCTCAGCAACCTGCGCAATCAGCTCCGGAGTACGCGGATGCAGTTCAGCGGTTTCCTTGTGAACGAACAGAGCGATCGGCACACCCCAGGTACGCTGACGGGAGATACACCAGTCCGGACGATCTTTCATCATGCCTTCAATACGGGCTTTACCCCAGGAAGGACGCCATTCAACGGTGTTCTCAACCTCATTCATCGCCTGCTCAAGCAGCCCTGCCTGGTTCATGCTGATAAACCACTGTGGGGTCGCACGGAAAATAATCGGCGACTTATGACGCCAGCAATGCGGATAGCTATGCGTGATATTGGCTTTTTTCACCAGCGCGCCGCGCTCGTTAAGAATGCCAAGCACACGGAAATTGCCTTTATCCGCCGTGCTCAGGCCGGTCAGCTCCAGCGCTTCGAGAACTGGATTAGCAATAAAGTTACCCTGTGAATCGACCAGCATTTCTTCTGATTTAATGCCATAAACGTTGGACACCTGATAGTCATCCACACCATGCATAGGTGCGGTGTGAACTGCGCCGGTACCAGAATCTGCGGTAACGTGTTCACCGGTAATTACCGGCACAAATTTATCTGCGCCCTGTGCCTGCATAAACGGGTGTTTTACAACAAACGGGGCGGCACTCTGTTCAGGCAACTGGCCGAATACTTTTCCGCGTGCTGAAGCCAGCACCTCATAGTCATCGGCACCCAGTCCATAACGTTGCGCAGCGTCATCAACCAGATCTGTTGCCAGAACCAGAACTTCATCGGCTTCTTTGAGCAGAACCAGAGAATATTCAAGCTCAGGATGAACCGACACAGCTTCGTTAGCTGGCAGTGTCCATGGCGTAGTCGTCCAGATCACGATGCTGATGGTTTTTTCTGCGACAGAGGAATCTGCGCCGAACGCCTGTACCAATGCCGCGCTGTCACGGAAAGCAAACTTCACATCAATCGCGATGGACTTTTTGTCCTGGTATTCCACTTCCGCCTCAGCCAGAGCTGAACCACAGTCAGAGCACCAGTTCACAGGTTTAAAGCCCTTGTGCAGATGACCCGCGTCGATGATTTTGCCTAACGTACGGATGATGTCCGCTTCGAACTTATAATCCATCGTCAGATAGGGGTTTTCCCAATCACCTAACACCATCAGGCGCTTAAAGTCGCGGCGCTGACCATCGACCTGCTCGGCAGCATATTCGCGGCAATGCTTGCGGAATTCACTGGCGGTGACCTTTTCGCCAACTTTCCCGACCTGAGCTTCCACTTTGAGTTCAATCGGCAGGCCATGACAATCCCAGCCCGGAATGTACGGCGCATCTTTGCCACTCAGAGTCTGCGACTTGATGATCACATCTTTCAGAATTTTGTTAACGGCGTGACCAATGTGAATGTTGCCGTTAGCGTACGGAGGACCATCATGCAGAATGAATTTGTCGCGACCGGCACGAGCCTCACGAACTTTGCGATACAGACCAATCTCTTCCCAGCGGGCGAGCATTTCAGGCTCACGCTTCGCCAGGTTGCCGCGCATCGGAAACTCGGTATCGGGCAGGTTGAGTGTCGCTTTGTATTGGCTTTCCACTTTATCGTTCATAGAGATTGGTCACTTTTTCTAATAATTCAGAATCGGAAAGAATCCGGTCGTGCAGCGAAATACTGTTGCGCTGCCACTTTATCGGCATTAATCGCGGCCCGGAGTTCATCCAGACCGGAGAATTTCTTTTCATCACGGATACGGTGCAGCAGCTCAACATCGAGATGCTGACCATACAGGTTGCCTTTAAAACCAAACAGATGCACTTCAAGAGACGGCTCCGGGGTGCCTGCAATGGTTGGCTTGACACCCAGGTTAGCCACACCCACGTATTCATCACCCGTACTGTCGACATTCACATGTACCGCAAAGACACCACTCATCGGCAGATGGCGGCGCTTAATCAGAACATTAGCAGTGGGAGTATCGAGGGTGCGCCCAAGCTGGCGACCATAGGCAACGCGGCCACTCATGCGGTAAGGACGCCCCAACAGACTGGCAGCGGCCACCAGGTCACCCTGTGACAGCACATCACGGACCCGGGTGCTGCTGACCCGTTCTCCGGAGATCAGGTGCGTTGGCGTATCTTCAACAATAAACCCGGAGTGCTCTCCGGCCGCCTGCAGTGCCGCGTAATCCCCTGAGCGGTCGCAACCAAACCGGAAATCATCGCCGACAATCAGGTGCTTAACCTTCAGGGCATCAACCAGAATCTGCTGAATAAAATCATTCGCAGTCATACTGCGCAGAGCTTCATTGAAAGGAAGACAGAGCAGGTAATCGACACCCGCCTCACGCAGATCAAGAAACTTTTCGCGGAAATTCGCCAACCGGGCCGGTGCAGAATCCGGAGCAAAAAACTCTTTCGGCTGAGGTTCAAACAACATGACCAGCGTCGGCCGGCGCTCTGCTTCACCAGCAGCACGCAAGGAGGCGAGAATGTTCTGATGGCCGAGATGCAGCCCATCAAAGTTGCCGATGGTCGCTACACAGCCAGCAAAGTCTTCAGGCACATTACGCAGGCCACGAATCAGGCGCATCAGGTATCCCGCACTTCCGGTAAAAATAAAGGCTCGGATTATAGCCAACCTGACGCCCGGGTAACAGCGCTTTACCGGGCCTAGAACAGCTCCCCACGGATATGCCGCAATCGCAGACCGGCAAGGATAAGCACCGTGAAGTAGACAAGGATTCCAGCCCCGACGATCAGACTCATCCAGCTGATTCGCGCCGTTGCCTGCCATTCAAGCCAGGCTTCAGGACTACCCATCAACCAGACGGCAACAGCACTGAGGGCAGCATTCGCCAGAACCAGAATAACCAGGAAGCGCAACCAGCCGGGCTGAGGCTCATACACACCGGCTTTACGCAGCCCACGGTACAGCATGAAGAGATTGAAATACGCCGCCAGAGACGTTGCCAGCGCCAGTCCTGCATGCTGCAACGGATACACCAGGGCTATATTCAGCAGCATGTTAACCGCCATCGCCTGAATCCCGATTCTGACCGGCGTTTTGGTATCCTGACGGGCGTAATAACCGGGAGCCATCACTTTGATCATCATAAAGGCCAGCAACCCAACGGCATACGCCTGCAGACTCAGCATCATCTTGCCGACATCGTAAGCCGTCACTTCACCGTAGTAGAAAATCGTGGCCATCAACGGCATCGCCAACAGCACCAGAGCCAGTGCAGCCGGGGTTGCGATCAGAAACACCATACGTACTGCCCAGTCGAGCGTCCGAGAAAAAGCAGCAGCATCCTTGTCGGCGTGTTTACCGGACAGTGCCGGAAGAATCACAACACCAATCGCAATCGCAAAGACCCCCAGCGGCAGATTGTTCAGGCGATCAGAATAATACAGCCAGCTCACACTGCCATCTTCCAGAAATGACGCCAGCAAAGTGTCGAGCAGTAGGTTGATCTGGCTGACGGAGACCCCGAACAGCGCGGGCACCATTAAGGTTCCGATCCGTTGTACACCTTCATCCCCACGCTTCACTGTCGGCATCACGAGCAAGCGTTGACGAGCGACAAATGGCAACTGAAACAGCATCTGGAACAGCCCGGCAAAGAACACCCCCCAGGCCAGAGCGTACAGAGGCTCGACAAAGTGATCGGTAAAAAACAGCGTCGCCGCGATCAGAGTGACATTCAGAATAACCGGAGTGAACGCAGGAATCGCAAAGCGTCCGTATGCGTTGAGCACGCTCGAAGCGAACGCCGTCAGCGAGATAAAAAACAGATACGGAAAGGTAATGGCCAGGAGATCACCGGTCAGGGCAAATTTCTCCGGATCACTGCGGAATCCCGGCGAAAATATCCAGGGCAGATAATCAGCGCCGAGCATAGCAGCACAGGTGACCGCGAGAAGCACCATGCCAAGCATTCCGGACACCCGGGACACCAGCAGGCGGACCTCGTCAAGGCTGCGCTGGCTGCGGTATTCCGTCAGAACAGGGACAAAGGCAACGGAAAATGCCCCTTCGGCAAACAGGCGCCGGAAGAAATTCGGAATTTTGAACGCGACAAAGAATGCGTCTGCACGGGCACCAAAATACTGAGCCACGATCACATCCCGGGCAAGCCCGAGCACACGACTCAGAAGCGTCATCACACTGACGATGGATGACGACCTCAGAAGACTGGTTTTCTGCACTTGAGGTGCCTGGCTTTCGGACATTTCAGCATCCCTTTCCACTTTCTGCAGATACAAAAAAACCCGCGTAAAGCGGGCTTTTCTTCGCCTGTCAGGGATTAACCTTTCAGAGCGAATACCTTAGCATTCAGACGGCTCTTGATGCGAGCAGCAGAATTCTTGTGCAGAATACCTTTGTTCACAGATTTGTCGATGTAAGGTTGTGATGCAGTAAACGCGGCCTGAGCCTGTTCGTAGTCAGCAGACGCTACAGCAGCGTTCACTTTCTTAACATAAGTACGCACCATTGAACGCAGTGCCATAGTACGTGCACGACGCTTGATAGCCTGACGGGCGCGTTTACGAGAACCAGCAGAATTTGCCACAGTCGGCTCCTCAGTAATTTGGTTTCAGTTAAATCTAAGAGGGCCGGAATTATCCGGATATAAACCAGCCCTGTCAACAGGAGATCCCGCCTTTTACCTGCGGGACGCAAACCTCAGTCGATCACGACCTGCTCAAAAGATTTGATCAGATCATCAACCGCTTTCATCTGAGCCAGATAAGGCTCGAGTTTATCCAGAGGCAGCGCACAAGGGCCGTCACACTTGGCTTCGGCTGGATTCGGGTGCGCCTCGATAAACAGACCGGCAATGCCCAGTGCCATGCCAGAGCGGGCCAATTCGAACGCCTGCTGGCGGCGACCATCGGCAGAATCTGCCCGACCACCCGGACGCTGCAGCGCATGCGTGGCATCAAAAATAACCGGCGCCTGCTTCTTCATTTCGTCCATACCCAGCATGTCCACCACCAGGTTGTTATAGCCAAAACATGAGCCACGCTCACACAGCATCACTTTCTCATTACCTGCTTCAGCAAATTTCTTGATGATATGGCGCATCTCGTGAGGTGCGAGAAACTGCGGCTTTTTCACGTTGATCGCAGCCCCCGTCTCGGCCATGGCAACCACCAGGTCAGTCTGGCGCGCAAGGAAAGCCGGCAGCTGAATAACGTCAACCACTTCAGCCACGGGTGCCGCCTGATAAGGTTCATGCACATCCGTGATAACCGGTACGTTAAAGGTCTTCTTGATCTCTTCAAAAATCTTCAGGCCTTCGTCCATGCCAGGACCGCGATAAGAGTTGATGGATGAGCGGTTCGCCTTGTCAAAAGAGGCTTTAAACACGTAAGGAATACCGAGTTTCTCTGTGACCTTAACGTAGTATTCGCAGATGGACAGCGCCAGATCACGGCTCTCCAGTACGTTCATGCCACCGAACAGGGTAAAGGGTGCGTCGTTACGCACGTCCAGTCCGGCAACCTTGACCGACTCAATCATATTTCTCTCTCTTCTGTTAATCCGATAACCACTCTGATGTCAGAGCACCACCAGGTTATCCCTGTGAATCATTTCAGGTTCAGCAACCATTCCCAGCGCCTGCTCCAGACCAGAGCTTGGCATGCGCAGGATCTTTGCAGCCTCTTCGTGGCTGTAGTTTACCAGCCCTTTGGCAACCAGATGGCCTTTTTCATCGCGACAGGCAACGACCTGCCCACGCTCGAACTGCCCTGATACGGCAACCACACCGATCGGCAGCAGGCTACGCCCACCATCGCGGAGCGCTTTCACCGCACCAGCATCCAGCACCAGCTCACCACGGGTCTGGAGATGCCCGGCAATCCACTGTTTGCGCGCCGCTTCAGGTTGTTTGTCAGCAAGCATCAGGGTGCCAAGCAACTCACCCTCACGCAGCCGCGTAATCACGTTATCAATCCGCCCACCAACAATCACAGTGTCAGCTCCGGAGCGCGCAGCAAGTGTTGCTGCACGCACTTTAGTGACCATGCCACCGCGACCAAGCGCTCCACCGCCGCCCGCCATTGCCGCAAAACGGGGGTCAGACGCCTGCCCCTCGTAAATCAGCTCTGCATCGGGGTTGTTTCTTGGATCGGCGGTAAACAGCCCTTGCTGATCAGTAAGAATGACCAGCAGATCGGCCTCCACCAGATTGGCAACCAGCGCTCCCAGGGTATCGTTATCACCAAAGCAGATCTCGTCGGTGACGACCGTGTCATTTTCATTGATGATAGGGACAACACCCAGACTCAGGAGGGTCCGCAGCGTGGTACGGGCATTCAGATAGCGCTTGCGATCACTGAGATCGTCGTGCGTCAGTAATATCTGTGCAGTGCGGTGGTCGTGTCTGGCAAAAGACGTTTCATAGGCCTGTACCAAGCCCATCTGACCCACCGCAGCGGCAGCCTGTAACTTGTGAACTTCCTCCGGGCGGGTTTTCCAACCCAGCCGGGTCATACCCTCGGCGACAGACCCGGACGACACCAGCACGACCTCATGGCCCGCAGCCAGCAGTCCCGATATCTGATCAACCCAGCTCTGCATACCACTGCGGTTCAGGCCAGTTCCGTCATTCGTCAGCAGTGCACTGCCAATCTTAATTACCCAGCGCTTCGCTCCAGCCAGACGCTGACGCGAAGCACGCCACTGCTCAAGACTCATGCCACTCCCCGATTACTCGCCGCGGGTGTAAATAACTTCAACACCGTGATCATCGTCGTCATCATCAGCACCCGCCTTCCGGGCTTCACGCTCGAGGCGACGACGTTCGTACAGCGCCTCCATGTGCTCACGTGCTTCGGCTTCGACCTGTTCACGTTCTGCCAGCAGCGCCTCGGCAAACTCTTCGTCTTCCATTGCGCGCTCACGACGCTCTTCGATGTATTCCATGATGTCGCAGACAAGCTTGTGCGTACCGTCACGGTTGATCGCCGCTATCCGATACACCGGGCCATCCCACTCAAGCTTGTCGATGATCGCCTGACAGCGGGACTCACGCTCGTCCTCTGGCACCATATCAAGCTTGTTCAGGACCAGCCAACGATCACGCAGCGCCAGCCCCGGCGAGAAATTTTCCAGCTCACGGCTGATTGCCATCACCTTTTCAGCAGGGTCTGACTCATCAAACGGCGCCATATCGACAACATGCAGCAACAGATGAGTACGAACCAGATGTTTGAGGAAACGGGTTCCCAGACCGGCCCCCTCTGACGCACCTTCAATCAACCCGGGAATGTCTGCAATCACGAAATTGCGATGCTCTTCAATCGAAACCACCCCCAGATTCGGCACCAGAGTGGTAAACGGATAGTCCGCCACTTTGGGTGTCGCCGCCGAGACAGAGCGGATAAAGGTCGACTTACCGGCATTCGGCATCCCCAACAGACCCACGTCTGCCAGCACCTTAAGCTCCAGCTTAAGATTGCGGGATTCCCCCGGCTGCCCCGGCTTAAACTGCTGCGGCGCCTGGTTAGTCGAGGACTTATAGCGGGTATTTCCAATCCCGTGGAAGCCACCACGGGCAACCATCAGACGCTCGCCGTGCGCAGTCAGGTCTCCCAGAACTTCGCCGGTATCTTCATCCATCGCAGTCGTCCCGACCGGGACCTGAAGAATAATATCTTTGCCTTTTGCACCAGTGCAGTTGCGACTGGTGCCCGGCCGCCCGTTCTCGGCCTGAAAACGGCGCGTATAGCGATAGTCCACCAGGGTGTTGGCGTTCTCACTGGCTTCGAGGTACACGGAACCGCCGTCGCCTCCATCACCACCATCCGGGCCACCCTTGGGGATAAATTTCTCACGACGGAAGCTCACACAGCCATTGCCGCCCTTACCTGCTTCAACGGTGATACGGGCTTCATCGACGAATTTCATAGTCTCAGACCTGCTTCAAAACAAACAAAAACGCCCCAACTGCTATGCAGTCAGGGCGCATCAGCATACACCGGCGGAATTAAGCCGCTGGAACTACGCTTACAGTCTTACGGTTCTTCGGACCTTTAACCTCGAACTTCACTGCGCCTTCAGCGGTAGCGAACAGAGTGTGGTCACGGCCAACGCGTACATTGTCACCTGCGTGGAAACGAGTACCACGCTGACGAATGATGATAGCGCCTGCTTTAGCGGTCTGACCGCCGAACAGCTTAACACCAAGGCGTTTGCTTTCGGAATCGCGACCGTTCTTGGTAGAACCACCAGCCTTTTTGTGTGCCATTGTCTTTCTCCTTCTGTGGGGTCACTGCAACACTGCGGATGCGGCGGCTTGGCCAGCCACGCGGGCCCCGGAATTCAAATTAACAGTATTAGCCAGCAATGCTGGTGATTTTCAGTTCAGTGAACCACTGACGGTGGCCCATCTGCTTCATGTGGTGCTTACGACGCTTGAACTTCAGAATCTTCACTTTCTTGTGACGACCGTGGTTAACCACTTCTGCAGTTACTTTTGCGCCTTCTACAACCGGTGCGCCGATTTTAACATCGTCGCCGTTACCGATCAGCAGAACTTTTTCCAGTTCAACGGTTTCGCCAGTCGCAACTTCCAGTTTCTCAACCTTCAGAGTCTGACCTTCTTCAACACGGTATTGCTTACCGCCAGTGACCACTACAGCGTACATAACTGTATCTCTCCGCTTACACTTTTCAGTGTGTTTCTGTTCAGTGTGTATCCCGCTGCTTCTTAAAAGGGGGTACCTGCTTCTACTGGCAACGCTCTGGTTTCCATATGGCAGGGAGCAGAAATTCGGGGCGCGAGACTATACCCCAGCATGAAATAATGCGCAAGTGTATGACCGGCCTTTCCTTGACAGGCGCGACACTGCTCCCTACGATTGCGCCAAGAATAAGCAGGCACTCAATAATCATGCACATTAAAGACGTACTGGCCACAGTAGGCGAAGAGTTCCAGGCAGTAGACAGCCTGATCCACGAGCAGCTCGAATCCCGGGTTCCTCTGGTTGAGAAAATCGCCGAATATATCGTCAGTAGCGGCGGTAAACGCATACGCCCACTGCTGGTATTGCTGACGGCAAAGTCATTCGGACGCGCCGATGCCGACGCCGTCAAACTGGCCACCGTCATTGAGTTTCTGCACACAGCAACGTTGCTACATGACGACGTGGTGGATACCTCCGACATGCGCCGTGGCAATCCGACCGCAAACGCCAGATGGGGTAATGCGCCGAGTGTCCTGGTCGGAGACTTCCTTTACAGCCGCGCGTTCGAAATGATGGTCGAGCTGGCCTCTATTCCGGTGATGCAGATCCTGTCGAATGCGACCTGTGTGATTGCCGAAGGCGAAGTACTGCAGCTGACCAACGTGAAAAACCCGGATACGACCGAAGCGCAGTACATGGATGTGATTCATGGCAAAACAGCCATGTTATTTGAGGCCTCTACCCACTCAGCAGCATCCCTGCTCGGGCTGAATGACCAGGACCGCCTCGCATTTAAAGAGTATGGCAAAGAGCTTGGCATGGCGTTTCAGCTGGTCGATGATGTTCTCGACTATGAGGGCAACGCCGAAGAAATGGGCAAGAACGTTGGCGATGATCTTGCCGAAGGCAAGCCAACACTGCCGCTGATCCACGCGATGGCTAACGCCAGCGAAGCAGACAGTCAGCTGATCCGCCAGGCGATCCGTAAAGGCGGACTGGATTCTATGGACGACGTCCTGCGTATTGTTCATGCCTGTGGATCTATCGAATACACACGCCAGCAGGCGCAGGCCTGTCGTGACCGGGCTCAGGCTCATCTCGCTCATCTGCCACAGTCAGCGGCGAAAGATGCCCTGATGGCTCTGGCCACTATTGCGGTTGAACGCACTACCTGACGGAGAACAACATGCGCACGGGAATCTGGTTTCTGCTACTGCTACTGAGCTTCCCGTCGCACAGCAGCCTCCTCGACAAGCTCACCCAGAGCGAACCTGAATTCCTGCCCGTTGAGCAGGCTTTTCCTGTGACCTACTCTCAGGCATCGGGCAGCATCAGCGCTCACTGGGAAACCGCTTCCGGCTACTATCTGTATCAACACCGGATTTTCCTGACACAGGGAGAGCACCGGCTGGAGCCTGTCTTCTGGTCTGCACCAGGCAAGCCCAAATACGATGATGCCTTTGGCGATGTCATCGCTTTCTATGGTGATCTGGGCGTCAGCTTCGACACGCGCACCCTGGATGCCGGAAACGTGACTCTGCACTATCAGGGGTGTGCGGACGCAGGGCTCTGCTACCCCCCTCAGCGTCTCAGGATCACTCTGGAGAAAAGTTCAGCCGCTGGCGACAATGCACCTGAGACCACAGACATCCCCTGGTTCAGTGGCCGTTCTGCGGGCGCAGTCATCGGACTCTTCTTTCTTCTGGGACTGGGACTGACCTTCACTCCCTGCGTACTGCCGATGGTCCCTATTCTGACCAGCGTCGTGCTGGGTCAGCAGACCCCGTCTCCGTTGCGGGGCTTCCTGCTGTCACTGGTGTATGTCACAGGAATGGCGTTCACCTATGCGGCTGCCGGCCTCGCGGTTGGGCTGCTTGGTGCCGGAGCTAACCTGCAGGTCTGGATTCAGAGCCCGGCTGTTCTGTCGGTGTTTGCCCTGCTGTTTGTTCTGCTCGCCATGTCGATGTTTGGACTGTACGAACTTCAGCTACCGGCGTTTCTGCGTAACCGCCTGAACACCATGAGCCAGAAACAGGAAGGTGGGCGCTACGGCAGCGTTCTTATCATAGGTGTGCTGTCAGCACTCGTCGTGTCCCCCTGCGTATCCGCCCCGCTGGCAGGCGCATTGGCCTACCTAAGCACAACCGGTGATGCTGTACTGGGCGGGGCAGCGTTACTGGCCCTCGGCTTTGGTATGGGGACACCTCTGATTATTCTCGGTACCACTGGCGCACGCGTCCTGCCCAAAGCCGGCATCTGGATGGACAAAGTAAAATACCTGTTCGGCTTTATGCTGATTGGCGTCGCTCTCTGGCTCATCGGGCGGCTGATGCCCGACGCCTGGCTGCTGGGAGGCTATGGCGTACTGGCGATCAGCGCCGGCATTGTCTTTGGGGCGCTGAAACCTGCTCCCTCAGGTGTCGGCAAAGTCATCCGCTTTATCAGTCTGATGACCTTCATCTACGGTGTGATTGCCATTGCTGGCGCCCTGCAGGGAAATAAAAGCTTCCTGAACCCTCTGGAGCCACACAGCAGCGAGCCCGCAACGCCTTTTATTCACACGACATCTGTGTCAGAAGTCCACAAGATCATCCTCGCAGCAGAGGACAAACCCGTCATGCTGGATCTCTATGCTGACTGGTGCATCAGCTGTAAAGTCATGGAAGAAGAGATCTTCGCCGACAGTGAAGCTCAGGACGCTCTCGGGCATCTCATCTGGGTACAACTGGACCTGACCGACAACACTGAAGAACAGCGCCAGTTCCTTCAGGACCAGGCGGTGTTCGGACCTCCGACCATTCTGTTCTTTCAGCCAGGAAGCCTGAAGACCATCGGACGAAGTGTCGGCGAACGGGACAAGGAACAGTTTCTGCTGGAAGCATCAGACATGGTTCCGGCCCCCTGATCCAGAGCAGATTGCCGGAACCCTTGCCTGATCAGTGGCCGGAGCGTCGGAACAGTCCGGCGACAAACGTAATAACGACAAGCGCCAGAAAGACAAAAAACAGGATTTTGGCAATCTCAACAGACACGCCTGCAATACCACCAAACCCCAGAACACCAGCAATCAGAGCGATTACCAGAAACACCATTGCGTAGTACAACATAAGAGTTACCCCGCTTTTATGAATGTATGCGGTAGGAGTAAAAAGAGGTGAATCGGTTCCTGCCCTTGTCTACAGAGTGAGCATTTCTGAACTGACCGGGCTGCAGACTGTCCGGCTCGACTTGAAACCAGATAACTGAATCACCATATAAAGATCATTAGTTAACGATGGATTTCTTATGCATATTTCATGTCCAGACTGCGGCGCAATCAACCGGATTCCGGAAGATAAGCGGCAACAGCCGGGCCAGTGCGGCCGCTGTAAATCGGCCCTGTTCAGTGGTCAGGTTGCTGATCTGACGGACGCCAGTTTTGATCGCTTTATTACCAGGAATGATCTTCCGGTGGTGGTGGACTTCTGGGCGACCTGGTGTGGCCCCTGCCAGATGATGGCCCCCGTCTTTAAAGACGTGGCCGCGCAGCTGCCCTTTGATGCCCGCTTTGCCAAAGTGAACACCGAACAGGCCCAGGCAACCGCAGGCCGCTTTGCGATCCGCAGCATTCCGACACTGATCGTGTTTTTTCAGGGTAAAGAAATCGACCGACTGTCTGGAGCGCTCCCTGCGCAACAGCTCAAACAGTGGATTCAGCAGGCACTGATCAAATGCCGTCAGGTCTAGCGTTACCGCGCACCACATACTGAAGCGCCTGCATCGCAGGCTCTATCGCCTCCTGCCAGTCGATCGCTTCACGATACAGGCCATCCAGGCTGTTCATGTGATCTTCCACCAGATTCAGCATGCGCTCCTCCTGCTCGTCATTCAGACTCAGCATCAGAAGCTCTTCACGCAGTTCAATTTTCAGGTCTCCGCGCTCATGAGCAACCCGACTGAGCATGGCGTTCTGGTTTTCCCGGAACTCGTGCAGACGGTGTTCAGCGTCGTTCACGACACTCAGCAGTTTGTCTTTTTCGCGCAGCTGTTCTTCCATATTAAGACTACCTACACGCGCATCAGCGGCGCTGAGAACAACACAGAGATGGTCTTTGATCCGCCCATAGCGGGCTTCATCTTCGTAGGGCACGTTTTTTACGAACAGTGAGGCCTGAGGATAATTCACCAGCATCCGACGACCGAATTCCATGATCCGTCCGCCGGTATGCCCGGACTGCATCAGATCTTCTTCAAGCGGGGTGGTCGCTCCCGCGTGAGAGAAGTACCTTGGCCAGTCGTCATTGGTTTTCCAGCACGAAAAGACCACATTCAGCCCGAAACGGGACAGCAGCCCGAGCATCGCCTGAGCCAGTTCTTCGAGCTTGTGGCACATAGAGATCTGCTCCATAAAACGCACGATCTCGCCCTGCTCAGCCGAGTGAGTCATGGCTTCAAAGGCCGCCTGACGCGCCACTTCTGCTGACGACAACAGTTCCCGCTCGTAGCGACGCTGGTGCAATGCCCGGCTGACCTTGGTCTGCAGTTCAGTGATATCAAAGGGCGCAGTAATGTAATCGTCGACACCCGCTTCATAAACGGCCAGGCGTGTTTCCAGAGCCTGGTTCTCGCCCACATAGATCACAGGTGTTGAGGCTGTTTCCGGACGACTGCGCAGCTCTCTGACGATGCATTTTTCCTCTTCGCCCAGACACGAGCTATCGAGAACAAAGCAGTCCGCGTCGTTGTTGCCCGCGGCAAAGTAATCGGACAGTGATGCATAACCGGCCACATCCAGATGACTGAGTACCTGTGTCAGTAACGACACTGACTGATGCTTATTATCCAGAACAATCACTCTGCCCTGCATGGAACGGCCCTCAAAGACGTAAATGAGATGCTTATAAATAAAGTTCACACGGCCGGATAAGTCCAGATGTTACCGATTGTTTCTCCAAGCAGGTCACAATTAAACACACCAGCAGGAGGCATGATTCAAATCAAGGCGAACTTTTCTGTCAGGGGTAGTCTGAAAACAACAACACAAAGGAGCGAATGTAATGACCATTGAACATCACGATCTGCATCACGAATTTCCTGATATGTCAGAAAAAATCCGCGAAATGAAGATGACCGACCGACACTTTGCCCGCCTGTTTGAGGAGTACCATGACGTTGATCGCGAGGTACGTAAAATCGAAGAAGACGTCACACCCGCCGCGGATGAGACTCTGGATGCGCTCCGCATGAAGCGGGTTCACCTGAAAGATGACCTCTACTCCATGCTGAAAGCGTAATCTCTCTTAGCCGCCTCTGGGGATATCCCCCAGGGTGAGGTACAGCGCAATCAAGGCGTTCAGGTGGCTCTGACGTGTACTCACCATAGAGTCGCGGGCGCTGAAGAAGGTGCGCTGTGCGCTCAGCAGGTCGCTGAAATCGGTATCACCGGAATCAAAGCGGATCTGCGCAAGGTGAAGCAGCCGCTCGTTATTAGCCAGCACCAGAACGCTGTTGTGCAGTTCCTCCTGCTGGTAACTGAGTTCGTCCAGAGCATCGAGGGCTTCCTGCATAGCCGCCCGCACGGTGCGTCGGTACTCAATCTGAGCCACTCGCTCTGCGGACTCCGCCTGAGCAATCTGAGCTGATATTTTCCCACCATCAAACAGCGGCAGCGCCAGACTTTCTCCGAGAGAGAGTGCCCAACCGGTAGGATTCAGAACGTCAGATGCGGACAGTCCCGCACTGAGGCTCAGAGACGGCCAACGGCTGCTTTCTGCCTGCCAGACACTGGCATGGCTCTGCCAGAGCGCAATGTTCGCCTGACGGATATCGGGCCGCTGAGCCAGGAGACTGGCCGGCTGAACAGCGGCAACCGCAGGCAGATTCAGCTCTGCCAGCGTCAGATTCATCGTCGGTAGCGTCAGAGTGTCAGACCCGATCAGCGCCGCCAGCGCCCGCTTCTGTACCGCCAGGTTTTTCTCCAGCCCTGCCAGGCGACTGATCAGAGACAGGGTTGTGTTGCGCTGCTGGGCGATTTCCATCCCCGAGACCACACCGGCTTCAAACTTCACCTGAACAATACGTTCGAGCTCCTGGGAGGCCTCAAGGTTGCTGTAGGCGATACGCAGGCTTTCCTGGGAAGCAAGCAGCGCAATGTATTGCTGCACCACCTGCCCGGTCAGCATCATTTCTGCGCTACGCAGAGTCAGCCTCTGGCTTTCAAAATCCAGTTCAGCACTGTCGATATCCGCAGCTCGTCTTGCCCACAGATCTATCTCGTATCCGGCGGAGAAACTCAGGCTGGAACCACTGCTGAATCCAGTGTCACTGTTGTCGAGATCTTTGCGATGGCTCGCCCCCGCGCGGAAAGACAACGACGGCCAGAGGTCTGCGCGGGATTGACTCAGTGCCGCTTCCGCTGACTGCAGACGCTCGAGAGCCACCTGAACATCCGGGCTGTCACTCATCGCCTGCGCCAGCAGCGCATCCAGCTCCGGACTACCTAACTGAGTCCACCAGTCATACGCCGGCGCAACCGCATCTTCCTGGACGAAGCTGTGATCCGCAGGCAGCTCTGGTTCCATTGGCTCGAGATCACGCAGAGGACTGGCACAACCAAATACCATACCCGAAGAAATCAGTACGACCCATGTTCTATAAAACGCTGCAGGCATGATCAGTCCTCCGCCAACGCATCAATCGGATTAAGACGGGAGGCCTGACGCGCAGGCGCATGACCAAAGATAATGCCCACCAGCACTGCAGAGCTGAATGCCAGCAGTGGGGGCATCAGAGAAAAAGCCACCGCAATATTAAACTGGCCCAGCAACCAGGCGACACCGGCCCCCAGCAGCAGACCGACCAGACCACCAAAACAACAGACGACCAGCGCTTCGATATTAAACTGGCGGAGAATATCTCCGGGCTTCGCACCGGTGGCCATACGCAGACCGATTTCACGCCGTCGCTCCGAGACACTTACCAACATAATGTTCATCACGCCAATGCCACCAACAAAGAGTGAAATGGCCGCGACCGAGCCCAGCAGCCAGGTCATGGTATCCTGGGTTTCACCAACGGCTTCAATCAGTGAAGCCGTATTACGCACCATAAAGTCCTCTCTGCCGTGACGCTGCAGCATCAGACTTTCGACCGCGGCCTGTACTTCATCCAGACGATCTGTCGACTCAACCTTGATGGTAATCGTGCTCAGATGATCACGACCAAAAACGCGTACCCTACCTGTAGAGAGGGGGATCAACATCATCTCATCCATATCAGAGCCACCCGACGTCGCGCCTTTGGCTTCCAGCACACCAATGACCTGATATACCGCAGACTTCAGGAACACGTACTGCCCCACCGGATCTTCACCCTGCGTGAACAGCTCTTCCGCAACCGTCTGGCCAATCACAATCACTGGCGCCATGCTGTCCATATCCTGCTCGGTGAAAAACACCCCACGGGCCATCCCCCAGTCACGAACGTGAATATAATCGGGTGTCGTCCCCTGAATACGGCCGTTGTAATCGCGGTTACCAAAGCGGATGGTTGCCCGGCTGTTGCGCTCGGGAGCAACATAGCTGACACCGGGAAGTTGACTGACAGCTTCGCCGTCCTGAACAGTCAGCGTGGCCATCTCACCCGAAGAGCGCGTATTGCCTCCTCCGGGGCGCAGTAACAGCAGGTTAGTCCCCATGGACTCAATACGATCGAGGACCTGTTGCTTGCCCCCTTCACCAATCGCCATCATAGCGACAACCGCACCTACCCCGATTACTATGCCAAGCAGCGTCAGTGCCGTCCGGAACCAGTTAAACCGCAGGGCTTTCAGCGCTGTGCTGACCGCCTCGGCAAAGCCCACAGAGGTAAACGCCGGCGGGGCAGGTTCACTGGCAGCGATATCCAGCGTGGGAGCCGGTGCACTGTCGGACTGAATACGGCCGTCACTGATATGAATCTGACGATCAGCATGCTCTGCCACATGCGCGTCGTGCGTAATAAGGATAACGGTACTGCCTTCACGGTTAAGCTGCTGCAGCAATGCCAGAACCTGCTTACCACTCTGACTGTCGAGTGCCCCGGTGGGCTCGTCGGCGAGGATAACCTCCGCGCCATTGATCATGGCGCGGGCGATCGAAACACGCTGTTGCTGTCCGCCCGACAACTCACCGGGCTTATGATCGGCGCGATCGCCTAACCCCAGCTTATCTAACAGCTGTTCAGCCCGGTTTAAGCGCTGTTCCACCGGAACATGAGCATAGGTTGCAGGCAGCGCTACGTTTTCACGGGCAGTCAGAGGGGCCAGCAGCTGATAACGCTGAAAGACAAACCCGAATGTCTTCAGGCGCAAGGCAGCCAGCTGATCCGGGGTCATCGCAGAGACATCATGACCATTAACCCTGAACGTACCGGAGGTCGGGGTATCCAGACAGCCAAGAATGTTCATCAGGGTAGATTTACCCGAACCGGACTGCCCCATAACAGCGACAAATTCGCCCCGCTCAATTGTCAGTGACACTTCATCCAGCGCTTTGACCAAGGTATCACCCGCCTGATAATGACGACTTACCCGATCAATCTGAATCAGTGGTGGCTGTTTAGCGGTATCAGAAGCCACGGCGACCACCTATGCGTGGCGCATTGGTGCCGAAGGTGCGCGCCTGTTCTCCACCGCTGGACTGCTCGCTACCAGCAATGACCGCGTCACCCTCTTCAAGGCCTGAGATAATCTGAGCGTGAGTACGGCTGACCACACCCAGCTCAACGCGCACACGCTCTTCTTCAGTTCCTGCAGGCACGCGGACTGACGCCCCCCGTGGCGAGCGACGCACCGCTGCCAGAGGCACCAGAAGCACATCTTCTGCAGAATCTTCAACGAAGAACACCTGAGTACTCATGGCTTCCATCAGAGAGTGATCGCTGTTATCGACATCCACCAATACCTGATACAGCACGACATCATTCACAAGGTTGGGAGTGGGCAGAATCTTAGCCAGTGTCGACCAACGGAAATCGTTGGGCCTGCCCAACGTGGAGAAGCGTACCTTCATTCCTTTCTTAAGCCGTGGGATATCTGCCTCAGATACTTCTACCCGGAGGGTCATGACCGAAAGGTCAGAGATTTTCATGACCACAGGCGCACTGTTGGTTGCATTCAGCGTCTGCCCTTCCCGTACTGAGATACTGGCGACGGTACCTGCAATCGGAGCAAACAGGCTGGTATAACCCAGCGACACTTTGTCACCGGCTAATGATGCTTCGTCTGCTTTGATCTGTGCCCGGGATGCTTCAATCTTGGCTTTCAGGATTTTCACGCCTGTGCGACTTTCAACCAGGGTGTCTTCACTGATGGCCTGATGCTTGAAAAGCCCTTCATTCCTTCTGAGGCGCAGTTCCTGCAGCTCCAGCTCTGCCAGCTGCTGCTCCAGACCCGCACGTTTGTTTTCAAGGCTTGCCTCAGCGTTCGCCACTTTGGTTTCAAACACAGAGGCATCAATTTCTGCCAGCAGCTGCCCCTTTTCTACGACGTCCCCCTCTTCGACCAGGATGACTTTTACCTGGCCGGACACCTGCGCACCGACATCCACGTAGTTTTTGGGCTCGAGGGTACCGGTCGACGCAACGTGGTTTTCAATCGATCCGATTTCTGCATGCTGGATCAGCCATGCCTGGTCACCCGAGTCAGCAAACCACCAGTAATAGACGGCTGCGCAGACAATCAGTAAAGGAAGTACTACGAAAAAGAATGGACGAATTACACGTCGGAGCAGCGAACGCGCTCCGTGTGATGCAGAGTTACCAACTGACATTTTTCAATCTCTCACCAAAGAAATCCCGATGAGACCCTTGAGCCGCACCCCCCTGAAGGCTGCGAAATCTAATCTAAATGCCAATCAATCTCAATTAAATGGACGAATAGTTGCGTAAGGAAGTGTGAGGACTAAGGCCGGTATACCGCAGGCAGTCCATCAAGGCTGAGCACCAGCTTGTACTGTGCTTTGATTGGCTGGGGAAAGCTGATGTGATCACGGGTCACATAGGCGCCGTTTTCCCACTCACGTAACATCAGTACCAGATACCACTGCCCTTCCGCCGGTGTCCGGATAGGCATTGTAAAGCGACAGTTATTCAGATGATGCTGTCCGCTCAGTTCGCCTATTTCGGTGGCGCCAACCTGATACCCGCGGAAATCGCCACCCGAATACGGCTCACTCAATGCCCACATTTCAAGCGAGAGAGTGCCACTCGTGTTGCCTGTACTGCGCAGATTAGCTATTTCTTCCACTTCCACATGCAGTGTTTCGTCTTCGATATGGTAGGTGGAGGTGCCACTGAGGCTGAGATATTTTGCTGCGACGCGCAGCGGGGTCTGTTCGGAGGCCATCATGGCAATACCCTCTGATAAGAAAAAGCTGTGAACTCCCTGTGTTCACAGATGCGATCATTATGCACCTGCCTCAGGAGAGAATCACAGCTTTTACTTAAATTCAGCTTACACTTCCGACATCTACGCCTTCGGCCTGCTGATCAGCGTGGTAAGAAGAGCGTACCAGGGGTCCACTGGTAACCCGCAGGAAGCCCAGCGACTTAGCGATGTCGCCCAGCTCTTTAAACTCCTGAGGCGTTACAAAGCGCTTCACCGGGGAGTGATCCCGGCTTGGTTGCAGATACTGTCCCAGCGTGATGTGGTCGATGTCGTGCGCCCGCATGTGATGCATGACCTCCACGACCTCTTCATTGGTTTCGCCTAATCCCAGCATCAGGCCCGATTTGGTGATGATGTCAGGATTCCGGGCTTTGTATTCTTTGAGCAGCTTCAGCGACCACTCATAATCCGACCCAGGGCGACACTCTTTGTAGAGACGCGGCACAGTTTCAAGATTGTGATTAAAGACGTCCGGCTGTGTACCAGAGAGTATGTCCAGAGCAATCTCCATGCGGCCACGAAAATCCGGCACCAGAGTCTCAACCTGAATACCCGGGCTGTGCTCGCGTGTCAGACGGATACAATCAGCAAAGTGCTGCGCCCCGCCATCGCGCAGATCGTCTCTGTCGACAGAGGTGATCACCACATACTTCAGCCCCATGTCGGCAATCGCAGTCGCCAGGTTAACCGGTTCTTCTGCATCCAGCGGATTGGGACGTCCGTGCCCGACATCGCAGAATGGGCAACGGCGTGTGCAGATGTCTCCCATGATCATAAAGGTCGCGGTCCCACCACCAAAACACTCACCGATGTTCGGACAGCTCGCCTCTTCACAGACCGTATGCAGACGGTGTTTACGCAGCTTTTCTTTGATCTCATTGATCTTGGGAGTCGCAGGAATACGAACGCGGATCCAATCGGGCTTGCGTGGAATTTCTTCAGTCGGAATGACCTTAATCGGAATACGGGCGACCTTATCGGCACCACGTAATTTTTCGCCCTGAACCACTTTGCGTCGTTCTGACATTATTTACTCCGGAGTTGTTTCTTCAGCATCAGGGCCACCATTAGCCAGCCGTTGCTGTAAATGATAGTTGAGACGCTCAGAGACCGCATCAAAACTGACCACGCTGTCAGTTTCACCGGTCATCTGCGTCATCTCCATGCCAGCGTAGCCGCATGGATTTATGCGCCGGAAAGGCTCGAGGTCCATATCAATATTTAACGCCAGGCCGTGGAAAGACCGACCCTGGCGGATACGTAATCCCAGGGAGGCAATCTTCCGACCACCGGTATAGACTCCCGGAGCATCGGAACGGGGCGCGGCATCGATTTCCCATTCGGCGAGCGTATCGACAATCGCCTGCTCAATTCCACTTACAAGCTGACGCGGCCCCCATCCCCGACGGCCGATATCTATCATCAGATACACCACCAGCTGACCCGGACCATGATAGGTTACCTGTCCTCCACGATCGGTCTGAATCACAGGAATATCACCGGGAAACAGCACATGCTCTGCCTTGCCGGCCTGCCCTTGAGTAAACACCGGAAAATGCTGCAGAAACCAGAGCTCATCTTCCGTGCTGGAAGATCGCTGCTCCGTAAAGCGGGTCATCTCATCATAGACAGACTGATACTCGCACAGGCCGAGCTCCCGGACCTGCATCAGATCACCATGCGCACCTGAGGATGCGCCGTCAGATCACGATGGATATTGGTCAACTGTTCTACGCCCGTTGCGGTGATATAGAGAGTAATGGAGCGGAAACGTCCGTTAGAGCTTTCCTGTACGCGAATCCGGGCCATATCGCAATCAGGCGCATGGACCCGTACGACCTCAACAATGGCCTCTTCGTAACCGTCGAACGCGACGCCAACCACCTTGACCGGATAGTTGGCACAGGGAAATTCAATTTTGGGAGCGTCTGGCTGACTCACTATGACATCCTCATTGGCTTAGCCTCTGAATATGGAGCCGTCCATGACACTTTTCAACCGGCTGCCTGCCTGAAATCAGGAGAACAGACGAACAAAGAAGAGTCGGATTTTCCCGAACAAGCGGCCAAAGAAGCCCGATTCTTCAACATCCTGCAGTGCGACCAGCGGTCTTTCTGCGAGTTGTTCGCCACCCATGCTGATGGTCAGCAGCCCCATCGCCTGGCCTGCGACAACAGGCGCCTCTGGGTATTCTTTAATCTCAAGCGACACTTCAACCTGATCTTTGCTGCCACGCGGCAGAGTCATATACAGATCCTCTGCCAGAGAAATGTCTACAGATGCCGTTTTGCCTAACCAGACTTTCTCGGTGCTCAGTACATCCCCGGCGCTGTATAGCTTGTGGGTTTCGTAATAGCGGAAACCATAGCCCAGCAGTTTCTGAGTTTCACGGGCACGGGCCTCTTCGCTCTTGGTGCCCATGACAACGGCAATAAGGCGGGTATTCTCACGTTTGGCTGACGCCGCAAGGCAGTAGCCTGCTTCATCCGTATGACCGGTTTTCAGACCATCTACGCTGGGGTCACGCCACAGCAGCTTATTGCGGTTAGGCTGACGGATATCGTTGTATTCAAAGTATTTTTCAGCGTAGAGCCCGTAATATTCAGGGTGGTCTTTGATAATGTGTTTGGCAAGTGTTGCCAGGTCACGGGCGGTGGTCAGATGACCTTCGGCTGGCCAGCCTGTTGCATTCTCAAAGTGAGTGCTGACCATACCAAACTCCTGCGCGTACTGGTTCATCCAGCCGGCAAATGCGCTTTCTGATCCGGCAAAATACTCAGCAACAGCAATCGATGCATCATTGCCTGACTGCACGATAATTCCGCGCAGCAGATCAATCAGACGTACCTCAGTGCCTTCACGCACCCACATTTTCGAGCCGCCTTTTTTCCAGGCCGTCACACTGATAGGCACCATAGTGTCTTCGGTGACCTTGCCTTCCTGCAACTCATGCACGGCGATGTAGCTGGTCATCATCTTTGTCATGCTGGCAGGCGGCAGGCGCTCATCAGAATTTTTTTCTACCAGCACCTCACCACTGTCTGCATCAACCAGAATGTATGCAGTCGCATCGAGCGCAGGAGGATTAGGGATAAGAATTTCAGCAGACGCTGTAAACGAAACAAACAGAGCAACAGAAGCAAAAAATCGGAATAAACGCATTGTACCGGGACCAGAATAAAAACTTGCGCGGCATTGTACCACGCGCTCAGGAATTGTCAGGGGCGCCAGACGCGCCCACTGTGCGACCCCGGAAGCGGCAGAAGGTTCCGCCTCCGGAAGGGTCCGATCAGCCTGACACCTCTTCCACCAGAGAACTGGTGCGCGGTGGATGCAGGGTGACATTCGGGGTTTCCCCAGCGGCCAGTGGCTCGTGGCTGTGACGCAGGCGATAACCGCGGTCAATACGACGACCACACAAGGTGAGACGAACGGCCAGCCAGCGGTAATCCGACTTGCTGTCAGTGTGAATCACGACTGATGCGTCCTCATCCACCATTTTCTGACAGATATCACCCATCTGATCTGCAATACCACGGTCTTTGGAAGACAGTGCCGGAGCTGGTACGTCGTAGCGCGCAATCGGCGCTGACTCTTCCCGGGCACCAGCCCACAGCTGAGTTGTTTTCGCCAGAGGTGTCGCGGCCACTTCGCGTTTTGGCTTCACCACAGGTGCAGGTTTCTGAACTCTGACCACAGGGGCAGGCTTCGCCGGCGCCGCAGGCTCCAGGATGTCCAGCGCGATATCGTCGATATCCACAGGGGATTTCTGGCTTGCCGCTTCCTGTTTTTTGGCTGCCGCCAGAGCCGCACGGCGTTCGCGCTCCTGTTGTTCACGCAGCGCCTTTTCTGCGGCGGCTTTACGGGCTTCTTCCGCACGACGCGCGGCTTCAGCCTGTTTCTGTTTCTCAGCTTCTACTTTGAGGCGCTCTTTCTCGCGGGCGGCCGCTTCAGCAAGCTTTCTCTGACGTTCCAGCTCCGCACGGGAGACGGCTTCTTCTTCGACAGCGGCGACCGGAGCCGAGCCTGCTGCACGGGCTTCGTCAATCGCGCGCTGAGCATCTTCAAGTCCGGGGGTCAGTGCGGCCACCGGCCAGACTTTATCCAGATATTCCTGAGCCTGTTCATACTTACCCTTTGCCAGCGCCTGACGGGCAAGGCCGACGTACGCTTCGCCCCACTGGTAAGCAAGAGGAACCACACGGAAATCGAAGGGTGCCGCTTCACGGAATGACTCGATTTTATCCAGCGCATTATTGTTGGCCGGCGTGCTCAGGCGCATTTCAGAGATGTCTTGTTCAATCTTCGTAAGAAGTTGATCTAAATCTTCAGGAGTTGCCGTCCATGCCGGCGCAGCAAAAATCCATGCTGCTATTAAGAGCGAAATCTTTTTCATGTCACTTGTTATCGTTGTGAAGAACTGCTGCAGACCGGTAAGATGCAGACTTTGCCGGAGTGATGTCAAGCTCCGTTGCCCTGTTTGGAGAAATCCCTCACATGTTGATGAGACTCGGTTCACTTATTTTTGCTGTTCCTGCCGTTTTACTGATCGTACTTTACGGCATAGAACTGAGCACAGTGACCAGCTGCATTGAAGCCGGCGGACACTATAATTTTGCCAGTGGCGAATGCGGAGAAGAGATTTCTGAGCGGATCAGTTTTTATCAACGTCACCGGCTGCTCGTTGATCTCACCTTATTATTATCGACTGCCGGTGCCCTGATGATGACCTGGGCCATGCTGAAAAAAGGCATGACACCAAAAAGCGACTGATCAGCCACAGCATTTCTTCCACTTCCGGCCACTTCCACACGGACAAGCGTCATTGCGCCCGGGGCTGAGGGGCCGGAAATCAGTGTTCCCTGCCAGATATTTCCAGTCGTCGTCTATCTTTTCGAAACGCGATTTTTCTTCGAGCTCAAACCACTCAGTCCCTTCACGGAAACGTGCGATAAAATGCACATGCCCGGAATTCCCGTCTTCGCCGTGGTCCAGAATCAACAACTGAGTCCATTGTGTATCGGCGGCAAATTCCAAGGTGTCGGGGCAGTAATCCGGGTGCCAGGAGCGCTTCAGGTATTCTGCATTTTCGGTGACAAATGCCGTATACCGTGACCGCATAAGGGCCAGCGGCGACCCCGCCCGCGCCCCTGCCAGTATCGGTTCACAACATTCACTGGCAGAACGTCCGGAGTGACAGGAGCAGAGACTCACTGCACACCACCGCGGGCACCGGCCATCAGCGCACCAATGGCGGTCGACAGTGTTTCACTGCGCTGCGGATGGCGGAAGGCTTCCAGAATCCGGCCCCGCATGCCCGGCAACGTCATCAGATCAGCCACCAGCGCCATAAAGGTCTCGGCACCGGCCTTTGCCAGCGACTCGAGGTAGGAATTAAGACGCGCCCCCTCAAGGTCATGCCAGCAGCGACTTCCGATGGCACTGAGCAGTTCCAGTGAGCTGGCGTGCGGATGTGCAAGAACAACGTCGAGTATCTGTTGGCGGTGATCAACACTGACACTCGCAGACATCGCCCGACAATAGGCCGCCAGAGTGGCAGCATCTGCATTGGAGCGCATGGCCTCAGCCAGACCATCACTAAGAGCGATCGTAAGGGCAACATCCGGGCTGGCATTTTCAAGGAAGCCTAAAATCACATTGCGGGGCACCTCAGGCATATGCGGCAAGGCAGACGCCAGCAGGTTGCTGTTATTTTCCTGATCAAGCCGCGCAACCACTTCAGCAAGCCCCTGCAGGCCTAGCTGTTGCCAGTTGTCCCAACCGGTATCTCCGCTCAGATACGCCCGGGCGGTGGTATAAAAACGGGTAGCAGGCTGGTTCAGCTCGCGCAGAGCCTGAGAATGAAAATAGGCCATCCGGTTGCCATCCGGTTTAAAACTGCACGGTGCCTCACCATGTTCTTTGTCCGGCGCGGCAATCACCTGCAGCCAGTGCTGCAGAAAAGCATCTCTCGGCCCCGGCTGCAGAATATTCTGTTCGTCTAAAGGCAGTTTCAGAAACCAGATATTGTGCTGGCCCGGCTCCTGCGGATTCCAGCTGAGAATGCCCACCCAGGCATGTCGCAGATAAGGTGAGTGATACGGGCGCGCGAGATTTTCAAAGGCTTCGAATTCAGCAACATCTATGGCAGAAATTCTGCGACCAAGATCAAACACCCGCATCTCGGCACCGGTACCTGCAACAAACTGACTGATCGACATCTCATCTTCCCCGCATACTGAATTCAGGGGCGCGATGTTATCAGGTTTTGCCCCCGCATTGGATTCGTTATCATGGTGCAGAACCTTAACGCAGGAAGTCTGACATGTTGTTTGTTGCCGCCATTATCGCCGCCGCTGTCCTCGGTGGTGCACTGACCGCTATGGTATTGACCAACCGCTGGAGATCGATCGTCGACGAAACCAGACGTGAACTGGAAAGTATGACGGCGACTTATCGCGAACACGAAGCGGAAAATCAACAGCTGAAACAGAAAGTTGCGGATCTTCAGTACGAAGCCAACAGCCTGAAAAAAGACCTCAACTACGAACGCAGCCGGCGTCAGGAAGACTGACGCCCACGCAATACCAGACTGACGGCGACCGCCACCAGGGTCGCCCCCGCAAGGAACATCAGCGCCGGACCCGGCTGCAGATACTGGCTGAACTCTTCTCCCAGCCAATACATCCCGAGAAGATAAACGCCTCCCCAGGCGGGTGAAGACAGAGCATTCGCCAGCCAGAACCGGGAAGCTGGCATGGCCAGTGCCCCGGCGGCTAACGGCACGACGGGTCGCAGCGGGCCGATAAAGCGTCCCAGCATAATGCTCCAGACACCGTAACGCAGAAAGAACGTCTCGCCTTCGGCCAGCACCCGAGGGTGTCTGCGGAAGTATGCCCAATGACGTACCCCCGGCCCGGCCTTCTGCCCGAGCCAGAAACTGACACCGTCACCGGCAAACGCGCCAACACTGCCTGCCAGAAACCATCCCCAGGCCGGCACCCCGGCATCAACCGCAACTAAGGTCAGTGCCAGCAGCATGGCGATCCCGGGCACCAGCAGACCAATTACGGCAAGCGACTCCAGCAAAGCCACCAAAAGCACGGCCAGCAGCAGACCCAGATTGCTGAGCTGTGAAAAATCCACCGGTTACCTCCTGTTCTGATTCATCTGTGACAAACTCCCATGATCCCGGTTCTGTCTCCGGTAAAGTTTGCGTCTGGCCGGATTAACCCGTTTAATACCAGACAACCCCGTCAGGAAGAAACCCGGGGATTACCGGATAAATCCGGAGTCTCCCTAAGAAGAATAATTATGAAGGCAGCATCTACCGACACATCCCGTATCAGTGTGAGTGCTCACTACACTGGCTACATCTGGTACAAACATGGTCTCTCCGCACGCGGCTTCGTGACGTCAGCCGGACGATTCGCCAATGCAACTCTGGCGCCGGTCAATGCACTGTTGCGCCTGCTTGCCGGTGCAGATATTGATATTTTTCTGCTACAGCGACATTCGGTGATCGACCACCAGGTGCAGGAGTTGATTGAAAAAGAAGGCGTGACTCAGATTGTCGAGCTGGCCTGTGGACTATCACCACGCGGCTACCGCCTGAAGAAAGCGTACCCACAGTTGCGCTATATCGAGGGGGACCTCCCTGGAATGGCCGCACGTAAGCGCTCACTGCTCCAGCAGGTTGGCATGTCGGAAGGACACGAAGTGCGCGAGTGTAACATTCTGAATGCTGATGGCCCGGAGTCTCTCGGAGCACTGCTGGCTGAACTCGATCCTGAACAGCCCACCCTGATTATCACCGAAGGGCTGGTCAATTATTTCGAACTGGATGAAATCCGCGAAGTCTGGTCACGCATGGCCAGCGGCCTGAAGGTATTTCCGAAAGGCTGGTATGTGACCGATCTCTACCCTGATTTCGCCGAGCATCCGTCGTACCGCTATGTGAAGTTCGCCCAGAAACTGGTGGGGCTGTTCACCCGCGGACAATGGCCGCTGCACTACCCTTCTGACAAAGCCATCCGGGAAGGTTTTCAGGGAGACGGCTTCAGCCAGGTCGAGGTCCTCGACCCGGCCAGTTTTTATGGCAAGCTAAGCCATCTGCCACAAGTGAAAATCCAGACCCTCGTCCGGATCATCAAGGCTGGCGTCAGTCGCTGAACGCCGCGAGCTGCAGGCTGGTGCGTTGCTGCTTCTGCAAACGTGCCAGCAAGCGCTTCTCCAGTGAAGCCGTTGTCTCTTCATGATTGCGGGTGACCGCAGCAACGCTGATTGACAGCTCTGCGAAGGGCTTCCACGACTGCTCCTGAATCTTGCGTTTCATACGCTCCATCAGAACGATCGCTCCTTCTTCACCGCAATTCGGCAACACCAGAATAATCAGGTCGTCGTCCATACGGAAAATATCGTCTTCCCCCCGGATCAACTGCCGGATGCGCCGCACGAAGCGTGGCAGAAACTGCAACACTGAACGGTTGCCGTGCAGATCAATCAACTGACGATAATCATCAAGCACGATACCGATCAGACTGACACTCTGACGGGTTGCTTCACCTCGGGCGATCTCCCGTTCGAGCAGGTGATAAAAGTGTTCGCGGTTATAGGCGCCAGACACCTGATCCGTCAATGCCAGGCGCTGCAGTGACGCACCTTTCAACAAGGTCAGATAGGAAAAACACCAGGCCGAGACCACCAGCAGTGAAAAGTTAGTGGTGTACCTGAGAGCAACCAGTACATCCTCATGCACCCAGAGTACAGCAGCCATTAATACAGCGACCGTCATGTTGCACCAGGTCGCGTGCATCATTGGCAGACAGAAGTAGGTAAACATCGGAATCGCGAAGAGGTAGTGCGTCATCAGTTCCGGATAATCCGGTAGCTGAAACAGCGCCAGCCCGACCAACAAGCCGACGAGCGGGTAATTCACCCAGAGAAAAGCGTCTCTGTCGCGATTGATATAAATGTATATCGCGCTGAACAGGAAAGCCGGTATCGAGACCGCATTGGACAGCACCAGCGAATACAGGCCCTGACGATACTGATCGTAAATCAACAGCAGGAGTGCGGCGGCCACCAGGGTGTAGACCATGGCCTGAAGTCGCGGTAACAGCTGCTCCTGCGGCAGTTCATTCATTCGCAGCACGGAGCGCTCCTTCTATTCGTTCGATAATCGCCGACACGTCATCTTCCGGGTGGTAACGCTCGTGATGAATCCGGATGTTGGCCACCCCTTCGTATCGGTTACTGCCGGTCAGGTCATCCATCAGATTCTCAGCCAGAATTTCACCATCGGCTTCGTCGCTATGGGGCATCAGCACCACAAAATGATCCGAGTGCAGGCGGTAGCAGGTATCAAAACGGCGCAGGCAACGCTTGAGTTTCTTACCCAGATAACTGAGACGGGCTTCATATTCTTCCGTTTTCAGCATATCCCAGGCCTGAGGTACCGCAACGGCCACCAGGTTCAACTCATCACTCTGGCGATCGGCACGGGTCATTTCTTTCGTCATATCCAGGCGCAGCTGATACTCGTTATAGACCTGAGTGACGGGGTCAGTGTTGACGATGGCACTGAGGTCACGATTATTGCGCTCGTTTATCAGAGCAAACATGACCGCGAAGGCGTAACAGGCACCGTAGGTAAACAGAATCTGCAGACGCAGGAAGCTGTCGAACTCGCTGAGAATCATCAGCACCATGGCCGTGCTGTACACCAGTGCAAGATAACTCGCGACATGAAAGGCAAACAGAAAATAGATATACCCCGGCACGAAGTACACCCAATGAACCACCTGCGCACTCTGCTGCATTCCGAACAGGGTAAACAAGGCCACTGATGTAATCAGAACCCATTCCGGCCAGGGAGACACTCTCTGCTTACCGCGCATCAGCAGCATCAGTGCATACAGCAGCAGTGTCAGTGAAAATCCGGCAGCCAGTGCTGCGAATATTGTGTGGGTTTCGACCAGGTCGATGACCGCAATCACACTCAGTGCCAGAGCAGCGAACAGGCAGTACAGCACTTTAACCTGCAGTACGACGAGGCTGTGAAACTGGGCTTTTTCCATGAAATAACAATCCTGTTGATGAACGGTCTTACGACCCTCGCTGAACAGTGTAGTAGTTCGTGTATACTATCGCACACTACGACCGTGCCATTCTGCGCACAGTCCCTCAGATTGAAGGAATTTCAGATGAACGTTGCTGAATATATGCAGACACTGGGTCAGCAGGCCCGCGCTGCTTCCCGCGCCATGGCCCGGGCGTCCACCAACGACAAAAACCGCGCGCTGCTGGCCATCGCCGATGAAATCACCCGCCAGCGTGACGCACTGCGCGCCGCAAACGCCGAAGATATGGAACGTGGCCGGACCAACGGTCTCGACGCTGCGCTGCTGGATCGCCTGGAGCTGACCGACGGTCGCATCGACACTATGATCGAAGGCCTGCAGCAGGTCGCTACCCTGCCTGATCCCGTCGGCGAAATTACCGATATGAAATATCGCCCGAGTGGCATCCAGATTGGCAAAATGCGCGTGCCACTCGGAGTGATTGGCATTATTTACGAGAGCCGCCCGAACGTCACGATTGAAGCCGCCAGCCTGTGTCTGAAATCAGGTAACGCAGCCATTCTGCGCGGCGGCTCCGAAGCCATTGCCTCTAACCGGGCACTCGCCGATTGCATCCGCACGGGTCTGCAGGCAGCCGGTCTGCCTGATGGTGCCGTTCAGGTTGTCGAAACCACCGACCGTGCTGCAGTTGGTAGTCTGATTACGATGCCCGAATACGTTGACGTCATCGTGCCTCGCGGAGGCAAAGGCCTGATTGAGCGCATCAGTGCTGAAGCCCGTGTGCCTGTTATCAAGCATCTGGACGGCATCTGTCACGTCTTTATCGATGCAGAAGCAGACCACACCAAAGCCATCAACATCGCGATCAATGCCAAAACGCACCGCTATGGCACCTGTAACACCATGGAAACCCTGCTGGTGCACGCCGCTGTGGCCGAAAAAATTCTGCCTGAACTGGCGACTGCGTACGGGCAACTGAACGTTGAGCTGCGCGGCTGCGAGAAAACCCGCGCTGTACTGAACGATATTATCGCGGCCACCGAGGAAGACTGGCACACCGAATACCTGGCGCCGGTCCTGTCTGTCAAAGTCGTCGCCGACATCGATGAAGCCATTGAGCACATTAATCATTACGGCTCTCATCACACCGACAGCATCATCACTGAAAACTATACCCTGGCCCGTCAGTTCCTGACTGAGGTCGACAGCTCGTCAGTGATGGTCAATGCCTCGACACGCTTTGCTGATGGCTTCGAATATGGTCTGGGTGCTGAGATCGGTATTTCTACCGATAAGATCCACGCCCGTGGCCCGGTCGGTCTCGATGGCCTGACATCTCAGAAATACGTCGTTCTTGGCAATGGCGAAATCCGCGAATAACGCGGTAGCGCTGCTGGGCGGGACATTCGATCCCGTCCACATCGGCCACCTGCGCATCGCCATCCGCCTTCGTGAGGCTGGGTTCGGACGGGTCATCATGATTCCGAACCGTACTCCACCGCACCGCGATCATCCCGGCGCCAGCGCTGAGCAGCGGTTGCAGATGCTGACCCTCGCGACAGAGAATCTGGAAGGCATTGAGGTCAGTGATATCGAACTGCAGCGCGAGCAGCTCAGCTACACCGCCGACACAGTGTCACTGCTGCGCCAGCAGTTGCCTGATACTCCCCTGACCTGGGTGATGGGTAACGATGCCTGGAATGGTCTGCCGCGCTGGCATCAGCCCGGGACCGTGCTCAACAACGTCAATTTGTTGGTCATTTCCCGCCCGGGAGAGTCTGCCAGTACAGCAGGCTGGCTGGGTACTCTGATCAGCGAACGACGCTGTGTTCCGTCAGACTTTCTGACGCTGAACCATGGCGGCATCTGCCATTTACAGTGGCCCGAACTGGATATCTCTGCGTCCGACTTGCGCGCGGCTATCAAGCGGGGCGACAATATCGCCTTTCTGACACCCCCTGAGGTGATCAGTTACATTGATCAACACCAACTATACCGATAGGACTGCATGCAAACCGAGCAAATTAAAGAGCTGGTCATCGACGCGCTTGACGATATGAAAGCGCAGAACATCACTGTTCTCGATGTCCGCGGCCGCACCTCAGTTACCGACTGGATGATCATCGCCAATGGTACATCCAGCCGCCACGTTAACGCCGTGGCGGGCAACGTCGAAGAGAAGGCCAAGCACGCCGGTCTGCGCCCTAACGGCACGGAAGGCCGGGCGGCTTCAGACTGGGTTCTTATTGACCTCATTGATGTTGTTGTCCACGTCATGACCGAGCAGGCGCGTCATTTCTATGATCTGGAGCGTCTCTGGGGCGAACCCGGGAATTCCGGACAGAAAGACGCATGAAGCTCCGGCTGCTTGCGGTCGGAAATAAGATGCCGGCGTGGGTAGAACAGGGCTACCAGGAATACGCACGCCGGATGCCAGCCGATTGCGCGCTGGAGCTGGTCGAACTCAGCCCGGGACACAGGGGCAAGAACGCCAGTATTGAAAAGGCCATGCAGCAGGAGGCAGAAGCCCTCCGCAAAGCGCTGCGGCCACAGGATCACGTCGTCGCACTCGCCGTCGAAGGCAAAGCCTGGTCCACGGAACAACTCTCGCGAGAGCTGGAAGGCTGGCGCATGCAGGGTGGCGATGTTGCCCTGTTGATTGGTGGCCCGGATGGTATGACGCCAGAGATTATGAAGCTCGCGCAGCAGCGCTGGTCACTGTCAAACCTCACACTGCCCCACCCTCTGGTCCGCGTACTGATGGCCGAACAACTCTACCGCGCCTGGACCATCCTCCAGGGCCACCCCTACCATAAGTAAGGGCACCGGCGCATGTGGGAACAGTCTTTCAGGGATAAATCATTTGAGCGCCGTCTGTTCCGCGCCCGAGCCATTGTTGCCGCGATCATCGTCCTGATCGCACTGGGGGGCCTGACCTGGCGCATGGTCTACCTGCAGGTCGAGCTGCACGAAAAATACAAAGACCTGTCAGACAATAACCGCGTACAGATTCGTCCGGTCGGCCCCAACCGCGGTCTTATCTATGATCGTAACGGCGTTCTGCTGGCAGAGAACATTCCCTATTACTCTCTGACCATAGTGCCGGAGCGCACCCGGGACCTCGAAGAGACGCTGCAGTTTCTCAATGATCTGGTCGGCGTCAGCGAGCGTGACCGCGAACAGTTTGAAAAGCGCCTGAGTTACCGCCGCCGTCCATTTGAGCCCGTGGTGCTCCGCCACAAACTCAGCGAAGAAGAAATCGCTGCAGTCGCAGTCAATCGTTATTACCTGCCCGGTGTCGACGTAGAAGCTCAGCTCGTACGTCACTACCCTCAGGGCAAAGCCTTCGCCCACGTCCTTGGGTACGTTGGCCGGATCAACCAGATGGATCAGGAAAAACTGGAGCAGGATGAAGAAAACAAACGACGCTACAGTGCAACCCAGTACATCGGAAAAACCGGCATTGAGCGGCGTTATGAACACCTGCTGCACGGCAACGTCGGCTATGAAAAAGTAGAAACGAATGCCCGTGGGCGTCTGCTGAGAACTCTGGAGCGTCAGAACCCGGAGCCAGGCACTGACCTGACTCTGCACCTCGACAGTCGCCTGCAGTTACTGGCCGCAGAGCTGATGGAAGGGCGTCGTGGCGCCGTCGTCGCCATCGAAGTGGAAACCGGCGGCATACTGGCTCACTTCAGCAATCCGTCGTTTGATCCTAACGCGTTCGTGACCGGCATTTCTTATGCTGACTACGGTCTGCTGAACAATGACCCCGACAAGCCGCTGATTGACCGGGCGGGTTACGGCACCTATCCACCGGCTTCCACGCTGAAACCTTTTATTGGTCTCGCCGCCCTGCAGGCAGGCGCCACGTCCTGGAATTACCGCATCAAAGATCCCGGCTGGTACCAGCTGGAAAACGATGAACGCTTCTATCGTGACTGGAAACGCGAAGGTCATGGTACGGTCGATCTGGAAGCCGCCGTGGTTGAATCCTGCGATACCTATTTCTACGATATTGCTGTACGCACCGGGATCGACCGCCTGACCCCCTTTCTGGGCAAATTTGGGTTTGGCCGCGATATGTCACTTGATGTCATCACAGCCACCTCCGGACTGCTGCCAGACAAAGAATGGAAACGGGCTTACCGTCGCAGCGCCTGGTATCCGGGCGATACGGTCAACCTCGGGATTGGCCAGGGCTTTATGCTGGTCACGCCATTGCAGATGGCAACGGCCACCGCCGTATTAGCTAACCGCGGTAAGTGGCAGGTGCCTCACCTGTTACTGGCTGAAAACGATGAGCCCATTGCCATAGAGCATGGCCCCATTGACGATATTCAACTGAATGACGAACGCAACTGGGATCGCATGTTCACCGCCATGGAGCACGTTATTACAGGACGGCACGGTACAGCACGCAGCCTGCTGAAGAATCTGCGTTTCCCGATTGCTGGCAAAACCGGCACCGCTCAGGTGGTCAGTATTCCCCAGGGGGAGAAATACGATTCCGAGGCCCTGAAAGAACGTCAGCGTGATCATGCCTGGTTCATGGGCTTCGGACCGGTCGAAAATCCTCAGATTGCGGTGGCTGTCCTGGTAGAAAATGGTGAGTCATCCGGGCGTACCGCTGCTCCGATTGCTCAGGCTCTTATCAACGAATATCTCGGAGGCGCAGAAGGCTGATGGCCAGTACCGATTTCAGTCGCACCGTATCAACGCCTTCGCACCACTACAGTTTCAGTGGCAGTGATGCTTTTTTTGCGCGTATCCATATTGATCTGATTCTGCTGCTGTTGATTCTGGCGCTGGCGGCCACGGGCCTGTTGATACTCTACAGCGGCAGCGGACAGGACTTCGGAATGGTACGTCGTCAGGCCATTCACTTCGGGATCGGTATCGTTCTGCTGATCATTACCGCCCAGATTCCTCCACGTCTGTTTCAGCTGATCGCACCCTGGGCCTGGGGTACGGGTGTTCTGCTATTGATCGGGGTATTGCTGTTCGGGGTGGGCGCCAAAGGGGCGCAGCGCTGGCTGGACCTTCCAGGCGCCTTGCCGCGTTTTCAGCCATCAGAACTGGTGAAACTGGCACTGCCTCTGACCGTCGCCTGGTTTATGGCAAAACGGCCGGTCCCGCCGCGCTTTAAAGATCTGCTTCAGGCGATGATCATTATCGTCGTGCCGACGGTTCTGATTCTCAAGCAGCCCGACCTGGGCACCTCCATTCTGATCAGCACATCGGGAATGCTGGTGCTGTTTTTTGCGGGTATGTCCTGGGCGCTGATCCTGTCGATGATCAGCATCGTTGCGGCGATGGCACCGGTGATGTGGTTTTTCGTTATGCACGATTATCAGAAACAACGGGTTCTGACCTTCCTGGACCCGGAATCTGACCCACTGGGCACCGGCTGGAACATTATTCAATCAAAAACTGCGATCGGTTCCGGAGGCATCCATGGCAAGGGCTATCTCATGGGATCACAGTCTCAGCTGGAGTTTCTGCCTGAGAGCCACACCGATTTTATTATCGCGGTACTCGCTGAAGAAACCGGACTGATTGGTGTCTGTCTGCTGCTCACGCTTTATGCCCTGATTATTCTGCGCTGCCTTTATATTTCGTCCCGTTGTGAAACCCTGTTCGGACGTTTATTGTCAGGTAGTATGTCGATTACATTCTTTATTTATGTTTTCGTGAACATCGGCATGGTCAGCGGTATTCTGCCCGTCGTCGGCGTTCCTCTTCCCCTGGTCAGCTATGGCGGGACCTCAGTGGTCAGCCTGCTGTTGGGCTTCGGACTTATTATGTCGATGTACACCCATCGACAGAGGAAATAAAAGGATAGTTTTATGCGTTTTTCATTCCTTACAGGCACCCTCCTCGCCAGCGTCATTTCGGTATCTCATGCTGGCTACGATACTCATCCCCGCTTTGCCGAGTTTGCTGCTGAAGTGGAAAAGGAATATCAGATTCCAGCGGCAGAAGTGAAAAAATGGCTGAGTCAGGCTGAGCGCATGGATTCGGTTCTTGAAGCCATTCAACGCCCTGCTGAAGGGGTTCTTAACTGGGACCGCTACCAGGATATATTTCTGACCCGCAAGCGGATCGAGGCTGGCAGAAATTTCCTTGAAACTCACAAGGACACGCTGGCCGATGCTGAGCAGAAATACGGTGTGCCGAAGGAAATCATCGGGGCCATTATCGGTGTCGAAACCTTTTACGGAACCCGTCAGGGTGGCTACCGCGTACTCGATTCTCTGTCGACGCTGGCATTTGATTATCCGAAACGTCCACTGTTCTGGCGCGAACTGAAAGCCATGTTTGCACTGGCCGAAGCGGAAGGTGTCGACCCGGGCACGATCAAAGGCTCTTACGCCGGTGCCATGGGTTACGGACAGTTTATTCCGACCAGCTACCTGGCCTATGCCGTAGACGGCGATGGTGACGGAAAACGCGACCTCTGGGGAAATCCTGTCGATGCGATTCACAGCGTAGCGAACTACTTCAGCGAACACGGCTGGCGTACCGGCGAGCCGGTCACGCAGCGGGTAACGGTCGCCGGGGATAACTACCAGGCGCTGGTTAATACAGGGCGTAAGCCGGATTCTACCGTCGGCGCACTGACGTCTGCAGGTGTGACCCTGTCAGTACCGTCCGCAGCTGAACGACCAGCCAACCTGATGATGCTCGAGGGCAAGCAAGGTGAAGAATACTGGTTGGGTGAATACAACTTCTACGTCATCACCCAGTACAACCACAGCAAGCTTTACGCGATGGCAGTCTACCAGCTGAGTGAGGCTCTGACTCAGTGAAATTTCTGATCTGTGCAGCGACCGCAGTATTTCTGCTCGGTGGCTGCAGCACGACCTCACGCTATCAGCACGCTGACGATTTCACTCCGGACGCAATCGCCGACCCAGGCAAGATTGTCGACGCGGTTCCTGTCTCTGAACCAAAGAGCCCTCTGGGTAATCCCAAACGCTATAAGGTCCGGGGCATCGAATATGAGGTCATGGACAACGCAGAAGGCTTCAGCGAAAACGGGATTGCCTCCTGGTATGGCATGAAGTTTCATGGGCACCGCACGTCCAATGGCGAGATATTTGATGTGTATCAGATGACCGCTGCCCATAAGCATCTGCCGCTTCCCAGTTACGTACGGGTCACCCGTCAGGACACAGGTGATTCTGTCGTCGTCAGAGTGAACGACCGCGGGCCATTCCACGAAGGCCGGGTGATCGATCTTTCATACGCAGCGGCCGTCAGACTGGGCATAGACAAAGCAGGAACGGCGCCCGTGCGGGTGGAAGTGATTGCCGCCCCACTGATGAATTCAGTCCACTGGTTGCAGATCGGTGCCGTCAGCACACCGGAATCCGCGCAGACACTGAGCACACGAGTTCAGGAAGCAACCTCTCATAAATGGCCAGTGATGGTTGCGGAAAAGCGTTCGGGTGATCGTACGCTACACAGGGTACGTCTGGGCCCCGTAAAAGACACCGATCTGGAATCAGCCATCGCCTCTCTGAAAAATGCAGGTTTTGACTCGCCTTTGCGGCTGTCGCAGCACCAGCTGGAAGACTGAACAGAAATCCCAGGCCCCAAAAAAGGCCATCAGAAAACCGATGGCCAATCAGGTACTCTTCATACGGTTTAAAAGCAGTAGCGGGTTACTCACCAGTGCCATGCTTTTTAATATCATTTTTCACTGCGATGTAGACCCCTACGAAAAACGCACAGGTCAGTCCAACGATTGCCAGGCCAGAAAATACCACTTCATCCATAAACATAATCATCACCTCTTGATGTCAGATGCAGGGAGTACTGCGTTACTGATTTCAATGTAGCAAGGTGCTGCAGGATGAAATTGATCTGTATCAAAAGAAAAACCGGGCAGAGCGAAGCCCGGTCCCGGTCTTGATGTGCATCAACTTTGAAGGCAGGAAAGTCAGACTCTGCACTGCTGATGCGTTAACGAGCACTATTATTGATCACACTATCAATAATTGCACCAGCGTAAAGCACAATCAGGCAGTGATCATCTGCCCCCGATAACGTCTTCCAGAATCCCCCCGAACTCTGTCAGCGTCGTCGATCAGTAATTCACAACCCCGGTATACCCGACGGGTTTCTTCAAACTGAGGCTGAACTGCAGGCTCCTGTGTTGGCAGAAAATCCTCCACAATCCCAAGCAATTCAGCGCTCACACCGCTCTGCACCAGTAGACGAAGGTCCTTTTCGAGTGTGGGCGAATCGAAGTGAATTTCACAACCGGCTTCGTCCTTCGCCAGTTTTTTTATCTGTCGGAGCAAAGCAATACTGCGTCGATTGAACTCAACCATATCTCCCCCTGATATAATTATCAGTGGGAGTTCTGCAAGGCCTGTACCATATCGTCGTGATGTTGGCTGCGCATCAGAACCGCCGCAAAATTTTCAAAACGACTGGCCACAGATTCCCAGGACATTGTTTCAGCCTGAGCCCGGGCATCGAGTCCCATCAGCGTTGTATCCAGTCTGAGCGCTGCAACAAGGGCATGACTGAAGTCGCGACTCTCAAGCCCCCCTGCCAGTACACCATCCACGCCCTGTCGCACGCATTCTGCGGCTGCCGCTAATGGGTAAGCAACCACCGGAAGGCCACTGGCCATCGCCTCCAGTGTCACCAGACCGAAGGTCTCTGTCTTGCTCGGCATCAGAAAAATATCGGCCGATGCAAAGCATTGCGACAGCGCCTCGCCGGTCTGAACGCCCATAAATATCGCATCAGGAAATTCGGTTTCCAGCACGTCACGCTGCGGCCCATCGCCCACCACAACCATACGGATCTTACGTCCCTGCCGGCGTAACTCATCGGCGGCTTCCATAGCGACACGAATATTTTTTTCGGCGGCCAGGCGACCAACGTACAGAGCCACCTGCTCCCCTGGCTGACACTGCCATTGCTGACGCAACTGCGCAGACCGGTGAGCAGGGTTAAAGGTATGGCAGTCCACCCCATGCGGAAGACAACTCACATTGGTAATACCTGCCTCCTGAAGCTCGCGCACCATCACCCGTGAGGGCACCAGTGTCATGGCTGTGCGATTATGAAAACGCCGCATCCAGGCCATGACTGTACTTTTAATCCAGCTCAGGCCGTAATAACCGCTGTAGTGATGAAAATTCGTATGAAATGCGCTGACGACAGGAATCCCCATCGTCCGGGCAACAGCCACAGCAGACGCACCCATCAAGCCCTCGGTCGCCACATAAACAATATCGGGCCGGTCCTGCTCCCAGAACCTGCGGATTTTTCTGTACGCCGGGAGTCCCAGCTGAAGTTCAGGGTATTGAGGGATAGTCACCCCACGCAGACGCAGTTCGTGCCCCTGTGCCGGATACTCCGTGCGCGGGGTCGTGCGGACAAGACTGGTGCGGAACGCTTCAGGTGATAAATGAGAAATAAGGCGCTGCAGAGAGTTAGCAACGCCATTAACTTCAGGTAGGTACGTTTCTGTTACAACGCACAGGTGCTGAACTGTCATAAATAATCCGACGGACTGCTTTGTTAAGCTGAAGTGTGCCGTGTTATCAATGACAGTTTCATTAAGGCACCCGCTTTTCCCGGGCGCCAGCCGACGTTATGCTTCTGCTTCTTCACCCAGTTTTGACAGGCGGTAACGCAGTTGGCGAGGGGTCAGACCCAGCACCTTCGCAGCCATCGTTTTATTGCCGTTGCACTTATCAATGGCAGCGTAAATATCACCCAGTTCGTCTTCCTGAACCCGCTGATATGGACGTGCATAAAGCGTTTTAAAATTCGGCACGACCTGAGTCGCGAGAATATTTGCGATCTGTGCACCGATAAAATGGATCAGAGTCACATCCACGGATGCTGGTGTGCAACCACGCAGATCAAGAACCATCACCGCCAGTACTGACTGACGAAGAGTCAGTGGCACCAGCAGGCAGCGGGGAGCGCCTGTCAGCTTATCCAGCTGCGGATCAAAACGTTCCGGACGCTCGCTGTTTTCCTGAATGACCAGCCACTCACGGCTTTCAAACTGACGACACAGAGCGTGCTGCACTGCGAAGCTGTAAACACCGTTGGTGATTCCGGTTGAACAGTACTGCGCCTTGAAGCGGCTTGGAGAATCGGGAATGGCAACAGAGATATTGCTCAGTCCGGTGAGCTCGGTCGCCAGAGTCAGCATCTGCTGAATGCAGTCTTCATCGTGGTAACGGGTTTCGAGAATGTGCGCCAGGCCATCCATCCAGGCAAATGGGGATGAATCGCTGGAAGCGTTCTTACGGTAATCCTGAATATCTGCGATCTTGTACATAGGCTGCTCCTCCTGAATGCATATGCTGTCGCAAAACCCGTACCAGCTTTAAAAATAGTTTTAAATACCTCTGGTACAGCCCCGTCTGCCTCACCGACACACATGAACTCAAAGCTTTCGAAACAGCGGAAACAGGCTAACCCATTGTCGATGAAAGCTTTTTTTCATCTATATGACAGTTTGCTTATTTTGCAGAGAATTTCGGTGGAAAATCAGACGGCTCAGTGGATCATAAAAGTGCGCCCCATAACAAGGCACTTTTAGAGAACGCAGCTCCCAAAGAGTGCAGGTATTACCTGACGGGCGTCAGGCAATTTCCGGGTCGTCGTCAGGCAGGTATTCTTTTTTCAACCAGCGGGAAAAACCGCGTACGGCATCCTGCGCGGTAAAAATGCCAGCCAGGCGGTCGCGCTTCATAATCAGAACGGCATCAAGATCATCATCAAGCATCCGATCCAGCACAACATCAGCGCGGGTGTGCAGGTCAAAACGCATCAGATCACGCTGACACATATCTCCTGCGGTCAGCTCACTGACGTCACTGAGGGCGTGACCGGGCTGACGGGCTAATTCCAGATCGGTTCTGGAAAGCAGTCCGACCACCTCATGATGATTCATCACAGGGAGGTGGTGACAATGGTGTTTTTCCATTTGTCTGGACGCATCCGCCAGGCTGGTTTCTTCATCAACATGCACAGGAAATGCAGTCATCAGTTCTGTCAGAGTAGGCATATGTCGCATAACGACTCCTCAGACGCCCATGCGCCCCAGTGTATCTATTAGCTGACGTAACGTAGCCGACAGCGCAGGGTGCTCCTGATCAAAGCGGATCGCCTGCTCCTGAATCAGATCAGACAGATCGGACGTATCGTCTGCATCGATATCCAGTGAATCAATATCGCCGGCGATGCGGCTGAGCAGTTCGCGGCTTTCGTCGTCCAGTTCAGGGCCTGATGATAAGGCCTGATGAAGCTGTTCGAGTTGTGCTTTAAGCTGAGTATCTGGCATATCTCTCTCCTTAGCATCCCCTGTTGCAGAGGAACCATAGTAAACAGTCAGAGTAAGAAAAAACGGGATCGTTTCACTCTCTGCGCCTGATCAGTCTAGCGCAGTGAGAGAAACGGTTACCAACACAGATCAGTAAAGCGCGTGAAAACAGTAGCCCATGCCATGATTTCTGGCGAGAAGCTCCAGTCCGGGGTGCAGTGCGTTATCACCGATGTGCAGCAACGTCAGTGACGACAACTCAAGGCCGACGAGCTGTGGCAGGCTCAGCAACAGGGTATGCATCATCATCGTATGGCTGCTTGAGAGTGGCAGCCAGGTGCGGTGGGTTCCGGCGAGACTCCGCAGAAAATCGACCAGGCGGTCGACATTGGACTCTAACGGCTCTTTAGGGTTGATATAAAAAAGATGTAACGGCTGATCAGCCGCAGCTTTCTGCCGGTCGAGCACGTGCCAGGCAAACGGCATTGCCTCGGCAATCAGTTCCTGCAACTGAGGGGTATACCCTACCAGTCCGGAGCGGCCTGACTGCGCCGGGAGGTTGGTCAGAAACACCTGCTTACCGGATTGTCCGGTCAGGGCGACAGGTACCAGGTGTCCGGTACTCAGGGAATACTCTTGGTCGAGATCGACTGCGGCCATCATTCTGTCCCTCGGTTCGGGAATTGAACGCCCCATCCTTAAGCGGCGTCGCTTCATGCGGCTCTCTGTCGGTGCACGGGTCGCTACCAATGGACATCAGAGACGCATACAGAGGTATAGACAAGTATTGTGCCAGTCGCTCCCTATCAGGACGGACACTGACGACATTACCCTGAAATTCCCGGAATCAGGCGCAGTCTGTCAGATATTTCAGATATCCAGAACGCGGATCAGTACTTCTTTAATAATGAACCCCATCATTCCGACCCCAAGACCGATCAGAAGGATCATAGTGCCGAATTTTCCTGCACCAGAACGGCGCCCCAGATCAAAAATGATGAAAAACATAAACGCGATGAGTACGAACACACCGATGTACATACCCACTTCTTCAAAATTCGCTAGGTTCATAGCTCAAACCGGACAATAAAAGAACGAAGGCGCTATGGTACTGAAACTGCTTCTGCAGGGACAGCCAGGCCTCAGGAAACGGCGCTTTTTTTTGTGGGTGGTTTTTGAGTATCATTACCGGCCAACTCACCTCACACCAGAAAAATAACATTGAGGATATTGTCATGCGTATGATCGCGGCCATGCTGGCCTTATTCAGCATTTCGCTCACCGCATATGGAAAGGAGCTTCCGCAGAAGACTTTCTGTGTGTTCGATCCCGTCGGCGCTAACGGCCCTGTCTTTATGCGTATGCAGGATTACAAGACCGCGGCACTCGCCTGGGGCGTCGAGGCCGAAATGAAGGCCTACACCAACGAGGCTGTCGCCATCGCCGACTTTCAGTCGGGCGTCTGCGACGCAGCGCTGGTCACTGGCACCCGGGTACGCCCTTTCAATGTATTTACCGGTAGCCTGGAAGCCGTCGGCGGCCTTACCAGCTATCAGCAGTTACGCGAACTGATCTCAATGCTGGCACGCCCGCAGGCAGCCAAGTACATGGCCGATGGCCGCTATGAGGTGTCAGGCATCATGCCCGGCGGTTCGGTATATGTCTTCGTCCGGGACCGCGCTATCAACTCCGTGGAAACCGCTGCCGGACGTAAAGTCGCTACACTGGACTATGACCTGGCATCCAAAAAAGTCGTTGAGCACATCGGCGCCACTATGGTTCCGGCCACAGTTGCTACGTTTGCTCCCCGCTTCAATAACGGCGATGTCGACATTGCTTACGCACCGGCGGTCGCCTACGAGCCTTTTGAAATGTACAAAGGTCTCGGCGAACAGGGCGGCATCTACCGTTTCTCGTTCGCGCAGATGAACTTTCAGCTGATTAACTACCGCGACCAGTTTCCTGCAGGATTCGGCCAGAAGAGCCGCGAGTATGTTGCCAGCGAGTTCGACAAAGGCATGGATCACATCCGTACCGCTGAGCAGGGCATTCCTGAGAACTACTGGATAGACCTGCCGGATGAGCAGGAGCTGGAGTATCTGGACATGCTGGCAGGTATTCGCGACGAGCTTGCGTCAGAAGGAGTCTACGACACCCAGATGATGAAGCTGATGAAGAAGCTGCGTTGTCGCTCCAACCCGATGCACCACGAGTGCGCCTCTGACCTTCTCTTCTGAGCCATGCCCGCCGACTTTGATATCACAATCATTGGCGGCGGTGTTATCGGGCTGGCCTGTGCCCGCGCACTGGCCAGCGACGCGAGTGTGCTGCTGGTCGAACAGCATGCTTTATTCGGCAGCGAAACCAGCTCCCGCAACAGTGAAGTAATACACGCGGGGCTCTACTACCCCAGCGGTTCTCTGAAGGAGCGTCTGTGCATTCACGGCCGTGAAGCCCTCTACAGGTACTGCGACACCGCGGATATTCCCCACAGAAAGACCGGAAAGCTGATTGTGGCGCCCTACCGGCACCATCCGGAACTGGCGCGTCTGCAAACGAAAGGGGCTGCACTGGGCATCCCACTGCAGCGCCTTGATGCGACCTCCATTCGTGAGCTTGAGCCTCTTGTCGAGGCGCAGGAAGCACTCTATTCGCCAGAGACCGGGATCATCGACAGCCACCTTTATATGCAACGACTGGCTCAGGATGCTGAGCGTCTGGGTGGCGTTCTGATGAAACAGACTGGCTTCGTCTCTGCCCATCCTGAAGAAAGTCACTGGCGGCTGTCACTGAACACCGACGATGGCCTCTGCAATATCACCAGCAAAAAGATTATCAACGCCGCAGGTCTGCACAGCCACAGGGTCGCCCTTGCCTGTGGAACGCCTTCAGGACAGCTACCTCCCCTGTATTTCTGCCGCGGTCACTACTTCAGTTATCAGGCCAAAGCGCCGTTTCAGCACCTGATCTACCCACTGCCGGAGAAAAATCTGGCGGGCCTGGGCATACATGCAACACTCGATCTGGGTGGTCAGGTCCGGTTTGGCCCCGATACGGAATACCTTAATACGACAGAAGCAGACTACTCCGTATCACCGGCACTCAGAGACCAGTTCGCGAGTGCTGTCAGATCGTACTTTCCTGCACTTGATGCTGAGCAGCTGCAACCCGCCTATGCAGGCATCCGCCCCAAGCTTTCCGGGCCTGGCGAGGCTTCCGCCGATTTTGCACTGATCGTCGATGAACGTGACGGCATCCCTCCCCTGCTGCACCTGCTGGGGATAGAAAGCCCAGGCCTGACAAGCTCTCTGGCCCTGGCAGATGAGGTTCGTCAGCGCCTGATTACAATGTAATCAACTTTTTTGTAACAGACTGTGCAGGCAAATTACAAAGGGACTACACTGTAATGAATTGAAGTCAGGCGCGGACTGATAAGTTTTACAATTGTTCACTATAAAACGCAGTCCGGATACTGGCGGTAAGGGATTAACTGCTAATCTGAAAGTACGTTCAGAAAACGAGAAAGAATAAAGGGCGAACCATGACTCAAGCGATGCGACTCACAGCAGAATCAGATCACGACTTCAGTACCATCCTGTCCGATCGTGCAATGATTCCGGTCACCTGTGATCACTGTGAAAAAGATACCGACGTAAGCCTCGAAACACTCAAGAGTACGAGTACCGTAATGTGTGAACATTGCTACCACGTACGTCCCTTTTCCAATGCCGAACTGCAGGTTCTGACTACGGTTCTGCAACGCGTTGGATATCGCGTAACGGCATAACCAGCGCTCCGACAGCGGCATACGGGTGCCATGAATCCGGCGTGAGCGGCAATAATCGTCACCACGCCCGTTCACCCCGGATGAATTTTCTCAGATAAATCAATAACTTGAGAGATTGGCACAGAGCCTGCAATCCTACTGATAACCAGGAGAATTGCTATGCTGCTGAACGCTCTGACCAACTATCTGCAGAATCAGCCCGCGACCACCGACGCTGCAGCGGGGGCCGCGCAGGCGCCATCCGCCGCTGACCCCGTCAAAGAAAGAGACCCTGCCGCAGACAGCGGTCCGTCACTCTACGAAGTGTCAGACCGGGCTGTGATGGTCAGCGCCGTGGCGGCCGATTTTGATGTGACTGCGCTGAAAGCCGGAGAACTGGGCTCATTCCAGTCCAGGTTGCAGGAGTTCGGACTGCTTCAGGGGGCAGGGCTCAATGCCCTCGGCATGGTCCACACGGCGCGGGCCGGTCTCAGCGACTCAGATACCATTAACGCTATGGCACTGATAGACGATGCCCGCAGCACCGCGGTCAGCGAAGGTGCGAGTTATACAAGGAAGCAGCAGATCAGTCAGCTGCACACCCTCTTCAGCAATCTCGCATCAGCACGTCCTCACTGACCGCACTGGCATGGTACACTGGCGTCTCTGTTCTTACTGGAGACATTTATGCGCCACGCTGTACTGGCCTTCCTTCTGCTTCCCCTTACTCAGGCTCACGCCATCACCAATATTGAAGAAAAACGCCGCGACCAGGACGCCGATGGCTGGCTTAATTCCGTTGCCGCAGGCTTTGATGCTGAGTCAGGTAATACGAAAAAACGACTCTGGAATGTCGGCCTGAATACCAGCTGGCAGAATCAGGATCACCGTGTGTTCGGATGGTATACCCGGACCTATGAGTCGATTAACGATGAACGCGCCAGTGATGACACCTTCGCGCATCTCCGTTATGTGCGCCATCACCGTGAATTCTTCGGTCAGGAAGCTTTCCTGCAGTACGAGCGCGATCCCTTCGCTTCCCTGCAGTACCGTTTTCTTGCCGGTGCTGGTGTCCGCCTGCAGAAACGCTGGGAAAGCGGCACTCTGGTGCGCCAGGGCGTCGGTTTTTTCCATGAGCAGGTAAAAGAAGATGGGGGAGATGGCAGCTACACCAATCAGCTGACGCGCCTGAACCTCTACACCCACGGAGAAACTGCGCTGGGCTACAGCGATCTGCTCGCGACCGTCTACCTACAGCCGTCTGTAGACGATACGGACGATGTCCGCGCGCTCGCGCGTTTCACTCTGCGCATTCCTGTCAGCAAACAGACAGATCTGCGCTGGCAGTGGCAGAGCCGCTGGGACAGCATGCCTCCGGAAGGCGCTGAGCACCACAACCATCAGACTCAGCTGGCGGTCAGCATTCGCTTCTGATTACGCCGGAAAAACGGCGTCGGTCCACTCTTTCAGCCAGAAAAGTGCGTCCACTTCCGGTGTCCGGGTTTCTGTTGCATCAATAGTGACCCGCGGCACCGGCGCCCGCCCCTGTAACTCACAGAAACGCTCTTCCATCAGCGCGCCACCCTGACAGAAAGTACGGTCATGTGAGCTGTCGCCCAGACTGATGACACCAAAGGGGCGGCCATTCTGCAATGGCGACTGCGACTTAAGATCATCATAGAAAGGCACCAGATTACCGGGAAGCGCTCCCTTGCCGGTGGTTGACGTCACGATCAGCACGGCATCCCAGGCGCCATCGTTCAGCGCGGTAACGGACGCATCACTGTCAACCACGGCCTCATGGCCATCTTTTACCAGTTGTGCTGCGCACGCCTGCGCTACGGCCGTCGCAGTACCTCTGACGGAACCCACCGGTATATATACTTTTGCCATAACCCCTCCGAGAAAGGTGCGCAGTATACCAGCTGCGCGCAGATTCGCTGGAAGGTGCTTAACTTATAGACACAAAGCAGCACTGCAGGCGGTTGATATTGCTATGACCAGTTCGACATTCGGACGCATTGAAATCTGGATAAACCGTACCCTGATGCGGGTAGTGCCCACCTGGTATGCCGCGCAGATCATACGCACCATTCCTATGCCCGCGTTTGGTGTAATCAACCCTGCTGACGTCAATGCCGGGCAATGGCTTAACCTGAGAGCCCATCTCCTTCATGCTGCAAACCACCTTGAGGCTTCGCCCGGTGCCTGGAATGTTCTGGCAAAGGACCTGAAACGCCTGCTGAGTCTGAAAGAGCTGCAACGCCATGTGAGCCTCAACCGCCTGAACGGCATCAGTGGAATGACAGAAAAAGAGGGCGAATACGCCTCATTGCGCGACTGGGTGCTGGCACAATCTGACCTTGGAGAACCAGAATCGGCGGATGAGTTCGATCAGGCCGTTCATGCCTTCAATACCAGTGATGCTGGTGCACTCCCACTGATCTACCGGGAATGGGACGGGCGCATGTACAGTACCGCTCGCGCCAGACTCCCTGAAATCGGGTCTCTCTATCGCTATGCCATGACCCACGGACGCGATATCAGTGCCCGCTGCGCTCTGACACTGGAAACGGTTAACCCCAAAGTGCTCGAGCACATCCGCGGTAACTACTGGTGGTTTATCATGCACAGAAAGAGCGCCATTCAGGTCGCGAGCCTGCTGGAGGACTGTGGTTTCCCGGCAATTTCTGTTACCGCTCTGCCCGGTCGCCCCGATATGGCTTATCTGTTTACCACCAAAGTAAACCGTAAGCTGAACCGGGTCGTACTCAATCTAATGACCCATCACGCCAGCAGTGGCCTGACGGAATTCGGACGCTACCTGAGCCGTCACAGGTACAGCTTCCGCAACGGCTGATACATACTGTTACAATCTGATCTGGCGTTAAATGCCCTGTTTATTGTAACGTTGTGGCGGTATCTAACACGCTTCTGGTATTCTGGTGACATTTTATGACTGTCACCTGTAGCCGCAGTCTGCGATTCAGCGATTGCTCCACATAACAATAAACTGGACAACCAATGATTAGAGGCACCTGGAGTCTTACCGATCCGCTCGTACCGGTGAACATCCCGGCGACTATGCTTAAGGTCGGCGAAGAAAAAGGCGTCAGCAGAGAAGATCTGCTGAAGAACACGGGCATCAATGCAGATGTTCTCAGTGATCCGTCTGCGCGTCTGACCTATCAGCAGCTGTTGTTTCTGGCAGAAAACCTGATTCGCCATTACCCGGACGACAGTGTCGGACTTGATCTTGGTGCAGCCATCAATATCAATCAGTTCGGCATGCTGGGCTACGCCGTACTGAGTTGTGCCGATCTGCGCAGCGCGCTTGAACTGGGAATCAAATACCATACTCTGGTCGATCCGGCGTTTACCTTTGAAGTCGTCAATATGGGCGATAAGTCAGCGGTACGTCTGACCAGCCATATCCCCTTCGAGCATATCTATCGCATGATCTGCGATGTGTTCGTGGCTGCTTTCTCGACGCTGGCGCGCTTCCTGACCGGCAAATACGAAGCACAACCCATTGAAGTTCACCTGAATCATCCGGAACCGGCCTACGCCGAGCGTTACCGCGAATACTTCGACTGCCCGATTCTGTTCGATCAGCCACGCACCGAATTCGTGGTTGAGAACGAAGTTCTGGATTTCAAACTGGTCATGGCTGACCGGGCAACCGCAGCAATGGCAGAAAGCCAGTGCGAAGAGATTCTCGCCCGCATGGGGCCAAAAGAAGGCATCATCGCTAAGGTCCGCAGAATTCTGCTCAGCAACCCCGGCCACTTCCCCCCTGTCGACGATGTTGCCAGTCAGCTGGCGACCTCAACCCGGACTCTGAGCCGGAGCCTGCAGGACGTGGGCACGTCTTACCAGCGGATTCTGGATGAAGTGCGTAAGGAAATGGCCATCGAATACCTGCGCAACTCCAATCTGCCAATTGAAGAAATTGCGGCCCTCGTCGGCTACAGCGACCCGTCCAATTTCCGCAAAGCCTTCCGCCGCTGGACACAGAACGCCCCTTCGTACTACCGCGACGAGAAATAATCTCCTGCCATTATTCTGTGGCACCCAGCGGGTGCCACAGTCGCCTCTGGTCATCATAGCTTCACTGCAATGAAACATATGTGTCACATTGCAGGCACAAAGTAGATGTCATGAATACGGTAAAGACCAGAACCATGGCATCAGAATTATCCCGCGTCTGTATTGTGACCGAAACCTATGCGCCCGAAGTCAACGGTGTTGCTCATACCCTCTCGACCCTGGTCAATGGGATGCGCGACCGGGGAATTCAGGTTCAGATCATCCGGCCGCGTCAGAACAAACTTGATAAAGATGACGACTTCACCCTGACCTTGCCCGGCCTGCCAATTCCCGGCTACCCGGAGCTTAAATTCGGGCTCCCCTACTACCGTCGCGTACTGAACACCCTGACCCGGTTCCGTCCCGAGGCCGTGTATGTGGCCACCGAAGGGCCACTCGGATGGGTTGCAACCAAAGCCGCTGAAAAACTGGGGATCCGTGTCATCAGTGGATTCCACACTAATTTTCACCAGTACGGTAAGCACTACCGGATCGGCGCACTCGAAAACCTTGGCTACCGCTATCTGCGCTGGTTTCACAACACAACCTCCGCAACGCTTGTTCCTACGTCAGCCCAGGCCAGTGAACTCACTGCTCACGGTTTCGAGCGTGTGCGTGTGATGGCCCGTGGAGTAAACAGCCGTCAGTTCTCCCCTGATCACCGCAGCCCTGAGTTACGTGCCGGGTGGGGGGCACAACCGGAAGATCTGGTACTGCTCTACGTTGGCCGTATCGCTGCCGAGAAGAATCTCCAGCTGGTACTGCGTACCTACGAACAACTGCGTTCGCAGGATGACACGGTCAAGCTGGTGCTGGTCGGCAATGGACCAGAACTTCAGGGCATTCGCGAACGCCACCCCGAAGTGATCTGCGCAGGAGTGCGACGCGGTGAAGAGCTGTCCCGTTTTTACGCCAGTGGCGATATTTTTCTGTTTCCGAGCCTGACCGACACCTTCGGCAATGTCGTCACTGAGGCGCTCGCGTCGGGCCTGGGCCTGGTTGCCTTTGACTACGCCGCAGCCCATGAACATACCCAACACGAGAAAAGTGCCATGCTGGCCAGTTTCGGTGACGAGAAAGCCTTTATCCGTCACGCCGCCTCCCTGCTTGAGCGCCCGAATCTGCTGCGCACTATCCGCCTGCAGGCCAGACAACTGGCCTGCACTATCTCCTGGGACAGCATTATTGATGAGTTTACGCAGCACCTGAGTGCTGCCCGGACTGAGGTAACTGAAAATGGATTTAATGAAACAGCGTCAGGCAAGAGCCGAGTTTCTGTTCCGCAGAGCTGATCATTTCGAACTCAGCGTCTGCCAACGTCTTAACCGCATGGGCCACCAGCGTGCGATCCGCCTGTTTTTTAAAGGCGTAAGCCGACTGGGGGATGGTGTCTTCTGGTATACCCTGGCTCTGGCACTGCCGCTGCTGGCAGGCACCGAAGGACTGCTGGCTCTGGCGCACATCACTGTGACAGGCCTGTTGTGTCTGTTGATTTACAGCCAGTTGAAAAACCGCCTGGTTCGCCAGCGTCCCTTTATTTCATTTCCGGATATTCACGCTCATACGGCGCCGTTAGATAAGTACAGCTTTCCATCAGGGCATACGATGAATGCCGTTAACTTTGCTGTACTGTTCAGCTGGGCATACCCACCCCTGATGTGGATCGTTGTTCCCTTCGCAATCCTTGTCGGTCTGTCGCGCGTCATCCTTGGAATGCACTATCCGACCGACGTTACTGTTGGGGCGGCCCTGGGCTTTACCCTGAGTTATGGCTCTCTGATCCTGTTTCCACTTGGCATATTTGCCGGCCTGATCTGAGTTCAGAACAGGCTCAGCTGCTGCTCACTGATCTGAGGAAAGCGTCCTCCGATGCCCAGTAACCTGACGGGCTTGTCATCGCGCTGCAGGGCATCCTGCAACAGACGCCGGAACCCCTCCGGTGTTGCCTGCTCACTGACATCGGCCAATGTCGTCTGAGTAAAATCTGCAAACTTCACTTTCACGAAAGGTGCCAGTGCTTCGGGCTGCCAGGCGGTTCGTGCAACCCGTTGGCGCCAGCGCTGGTACAGATCATTCACTTCTGCGAGACAGGCATCGTGCTGAGTCAGATCCTGAGCGTACGTTCGCTCAACGCTGACAGATTTACGGGTTCGCTCCATCACCAGAGGCCTGCTGTCGATGCCCCGGCAACGCTGAAACAGATGCACACCACCCCGGCCGAAACGCCTGACCAGTTCTTTCAGTTCCCAGTCACGGGCCTCTGCACAGGTATTGATGCCGATTGCTGCAAGGCGTTTCTGAAAAGCAGGCCCCACGCCGGGGATTTTTCTGACCGGCAGGGCCGCCACAAAATCATCCACCTGTTCAGGCGGAATAACCATCTGCCCGTTGGGCTTATTCCAGTCACTCGCAACCTTTGCCAGAAACTTATTTGGTGCGGCACCGACGGATACGGTAATTCCCAGCTCACGGGCGACCCGCTCACGTATCTGGCGGGCAATGCGGTTGGCATGCTGCGACGGTTCTAGCTCCAGATAGGCTTCATCAACCGAAACCTGCTCCAGCAGTGGAGAATACTCACTGAGAATCTCCATGACGCTGGCAGAAACCTCCCGATACAAAGCCATGCGACCGGGAATGACCATCAGATCGGGACACAGTCGACGCGCTGAAGCGGTCGACATTGCCGAACGGACGCCGTACTGACGGGCGGGATAGTTGCAGGTGGCAATCACACCACGGCGGTCAGACTCACCACCGATGGCCAGAGGAATGTCGCGCAGTTCAGGTCGCTCGCGCATCTCTACTGCGGCAAAGAAACAATCACAATCAATATGCAGAACTTTACGACCGGAATCACTCATAACCGCCACCGCCATACACTGTATATAAAAACAGTATACTGTCATTCTACAGAAAGCAAGACGGCCAGTGCGCTTTTCAGTTAATGCCCATGTCCTGAGAAAGCTGGCGGATATCCTTTAAGGGAGGTGCACCGAACAACCGGCTGTATTCCCGACTGAACTGCGACGGGCTCTCATAACCGACTTCGTAGGCCGCGCGGGAGGCATCGACCTGCCCGGCGAGCATCAGCCGGCGCGCCTCGTTGAGACGTATTTTCTTCTGGAACTGCAACGGCGACATCGCCGTCATTGCGCGGAAATGACTGTGAAAAGAAGACACACTCATGCCCGCGTGCTGCGCCAGCTCTTCGACTTTTACCGGCCGGCTGAAATTCGCTTTCAGCCAGTCGACCACTTTTGAAATCTGATAACTGTGATTACCGCTGGTGACCAGATTCCGCAGGCGTGGCCCCTGATCACTCTGCAGTAAGCGATAGTAGATTTCCTGCTTAATCAGGGGGGCAAGTGCGGCTATGTCCTGTGGCTGCTCAAGTAACGACAGCAACCGCGTGAAGGCTCCCTTCAGGGGCTCCGTCAGTTGACCGACCGCTACACCGCGTTTATCTCCGGGCGTCACACTGTCCAACGGAGGATGATCGACCATCAGCTGCGAGATCACCCGAAGGTCCAGCTCCATTGTAAGACTGACGAAAGGCCGCTCTTCGCTGGCCTCCAGAATCTGGGACACCACCGGCAATTCGAGTGAGGTAATCAGAAAATGATCGGCGTCGTACACAAACGCCTCTTCGCCCAGAAACAGTCGTTTACTCCCTTGCCCGATCAGACAGATACTTGGCGCAAGCATGTAACTGACAGGCGCCGTTGGTTGCGTCCAGCGATGCAGGCTGAGTCCCTCAACGTCAGTGTCGAGGTGGAACTTCTGTTCAATCCGGGAAGCAATCAACCCGGCCAGTGAGTTGCCGGCGTCGTGTTTTCTGGAGGATACATCAGTCATTTTCAATCAGTACCAATAGCAACAGGGAAGCCTCTCAGATGATAGCACCGGGTGTCCGGCAGGCGAACCTGTGTATCCACAGTTTTGTAGAATCAGGCAAGAATGACCTATGATCCAGCAAGAGACTGGCCAGTCTCGCCTGTGCCCTGTTAACCTGCCTTCTACTCCATCAGGTTCGCTACTATGTTCGTTTTACGGCCCCTTCTGGTTCTGCTTTTTCTGATACTGTCTGGTTGCGCATCATATTCATCGCTTCCCGACAGCTACCGCAGTGCGCAGATGCCGGCCGCCAGCGGCCAGATGCCCCGCCAGGATTATCCGGACGGCGACAGCAACATACTCAGTCTGCTATACGGGCAGTATCAGGAATGGCAGGGCACTCCCTACCGCTGGGGTGGAGAAACCCGGGGTGGCATCGACTGCTCTGGACTGGTGCAGGTGACGTACCGCGACCTGTTTGGTGTGAGTCTGCCCCGCTCAACCGCCCAACAGGTCCACGCGGGCGACTTTGTCTCCCGCGATCAGTTACAACCGGGCGACCTGATCTTTTTCCGCACAGGCTTTGATAACCGCCATGTTGGCATATACATGGAAGGCGAGCGCTTTATGCATGCTTCAGCGAATGGCGGTGTGATGATTTCTGATCTTAATGATCCGTACTGGCGCCAGCATTACTGGAAAGCCAAACGCATTCCCTCTGAGTGACTCAGTTTACATCGACCTGAATCGCCTTGTACGCGAGCATTGAGCCGTCCTACTGCTGTTCCACCGCAAACTGGTAATCCTCATAACCGTCTGACGGAAACACGGTATCCCGGCTGTTCGTAGTATCTTTTGACTGCCCGGTGTAGTCCGAGTGGTTCTCATAGATGTCGTTGCAGAGATCGTCGTCAAAGCAGAATTGCGACACCAGCTGCTGAGTTCCGGCCAGCACAATCCGGAAATGAATATGCGTCGTACGGCTGGGATACCAGCCCGGGAAACACGCCTTAAAGTACACGTTGCCATCGCTGTCGGTGGTTTTAATGCCCCGGAACCAGCGCGCAGCCAGAGCCTCACTGTCGTTGTCTGTACAGAACGACGTGCTGAACCGGCTTGCCGAGCCGGTACTGTCGGAATTATCCCCCGAATAAAGCCCTTCTGCGTTACACCACCAGACTTCAATCTGCGCGTTCTCTATCGGCTGGCAATTGTTATCCACCAGCTTCAGCGCCAGCGTCATGGGCACCCCATTCTCCGGATCAGGGCACGACGGGTTGCTGATATGCACAAATCTTTCATCTTTCTGTTCTCCTCCACCAGACCGCAACAGGCTAAAGCGGAAATGCACAGGAAATATCAACCCAGCGTTAGGATTTTGCAAAGACCCTGCCCCCTGCGGCCGTGGCTCACACCCGCGCTTTCTGATACCTTTTGCCGCCAGATAATAAAGGAGCCACGCATGACTGATTTTCATACCGCCAAAGACGCATTTTTTACTTCTGTTGCCAGCGACGAGCATGTGTTTTCTGACACTCTGGCATTTATTGAAACCTGGTATGACTTCACCCCAACAGGCTTTAATAACGGGGGTGTTGTGAATGCTGCGGATCAGAATCAGGGCAGCGCAAAAGTGTTTGCCCTGGGCCAGCTGCTCCAGCTGGATAAAGACACCACGTTGCGCCTGTTTGGTGAGCACTACCGTGATGTCGTGGCAACGCCTGACGTCGACAACCATCACAACCTGCGCCGTGTATTACGCGAGGGTACCAGCAACATTACGTTCGATCAGTTCCCGCTGAAGGCAAAAGCATGAACCGCCTGACGAACAGCTGGGCTGTTTCGACCTGGGCACAGCGGGTCGGACTGTTACTGGCGATCGCCAGCTATATCATTCTCTGGCCTGGGATTACCGAGCCTATCATGACCATCAAAGCCTCAATGAGCATGTTTGGCATGAAGGCAGAGCTGTTCAATGAGACGCGTTCCATCTGGGAAACCGTCGTCACCCTGAACAAACAGGGCTACGCGCTGGTTGCATTTCTCATTGTCACCTTCAGTGTGGTGATCCCGGTGCTGAAAGGGCTGATGATTCTGTTTACCTGGCTCTGGCCGACGGAGCTGCGCTGGAAGATAGTTGCAGCCGTCAGCAAGTGGTCGATGGTCGACGTTTTTGTCGTCGGTATTCTGGTGGCTTTCCTGACCGCCAAAGCGACTGCTGAGTTGCAGGCGAGCCTGCTCGAAGGCTTCTGGTGGTTCCTCGGCTTCTGCCTTCTGTCCATTATTTCCGGGCAGCTGCTGGCAGCCACCCGACGCACCTGAGTGGTCTATACTGGGGGCTGTTTCCGCACAGAGGAAGGCCCCCGGTGACCGATATCGCGCTTCATCATATTCTCCTGAAAAGCCCATTACTGGCAGAAGATATTCTGAATGAACTCAGTCTGGGTGCCCGTTTTGAAGATCTCGCCAATGAGCACTCTGCCTGCCCATCCGGCAAACAGCAGGGCTTTGCCGGATTCCACGATGGCGACCGCCTGCCACCTGAGCTTTATCAGGCGCTGCTGGATTACGACGGTACATCCCCGTGGATTGGCCCGGTGCGGACCCGCTATGGCTATCATGTAATCCGGCCAGCAGGTCAGATTGGCGAAAACCGGGTCCGGATCGATGATCCTGACGCCGTCAGCTCTGAGTCAGAACACTGAGCAAGGCAGCATCGGCGGACGCAGCACCATAGACGGTTCTGACAAGCGACATCTCGCCCCAGCAGATAAATTCCAGCCGTGGCAGGCGAATCTGCCATTGCGGCACGCCCTGATGATCCGCCAGCTGAGTAATACCGTCCGCTTCGCCTTCAGCCGCTTCCGTCCAGTCAAAGTCAAACTCTGACGTCAGCCGGCAGACAGCGAACGTTCGTGGTGCCGACAGGAAATCCCGTGCAACTTCATACACCAGCCAGTGTGGCGACATATCGTCGCCACGACTGATGAGAAAACAGTTATCGGCCTGCGCCTGAGTGTCTGCCTCCGGAAAGCTCATACCGGCGACCCGATACCGGACAGACGACAGAGCACCCGAAGAAATGCTTCGCACGCAAACACCGATGCTGACTCATTCATGGTGTGGTACCCAGTGGTCGGAATCTGCAGTGTCGTACCGTCCACCAGGCCACCAGACGACGCTGTAATACGTCCCATTTCGGTGGAACCCAGCGACTTGGGCGGCAAGCCCTGTGCGGCAAGCTTCTGGTTCTCAGCCTGAATGTAGTCATCCTTAAACTGGTAACTGATGCCCAGCTCATCGCAGGTATCGGCCAGCTGCTGAGTCATTGCCGGGTTAAACGCCGCGTTAGCATCACGATGACGCAGCACCAGAGTCTGCGCACGCGCCGCTGCAGTGTCGGGGAAAGGACTGGTATCCACCACCACCAGCTGGTTGGTTGAACCACCAAAACGACGGAACCACTCCAGCAGGTAACGCCAGCTCCGCCCGGCTTCCTCCTGAGCGGTAAAAAATGCAGTGCCCTGAAAGCCCAGTTCGAACAGATATACCAACATGGCCGCCGTCAGTACGTTATCCAGCTGACCGGTAAGGCTGTCTTCAGTAATTCTCAGATCGTCATGAAACGCCACCGGCGTGCCTGCCACCAGATGACTCATGCCATCCAGCTCAAAAATCAGGTTGTTACGGTACGGACAGACGTAGGTATTGCGTATACGACCACGACCACGATAAGCGCCAGACCAGGGCTCATAGGCGTACACACTCTCGTCACCGAAACGATCGACGATCATTTTCATCAGTTCTTCAGAAACTGAGTTACCCAACAGGTCTGAACGTCCGCCAGAGACGAACGCCGCATACTGAAACTCATCCGGCCCGGTACAGACCAGACCATGACGGTCGATGTGGGCCGAGAACATAATGGAATCGGGCTGATTGCCCTGAGCCACCAGTAAGCCTTCATACCAGGTGACATTGGCACCGCGCTCTTCCAGCTCACGCTGAAGGACACGGAAGAAAGAATGCTCTGCGCCTACCACAGACGGGCTGCGCACTAATATTTTGAGAATATCCTGAAATGACTCGCCGAGCACCGGCCCCACCTCCAAAAAACAACCGGGGCTTACTGCCCCGGTTCAGCATCACTGTAGTCTATATCCATTCCCAGAAGTTCACGTATCCGTGACTGTTCGAGTATACGTTCTGCACGACGACGCTTCTTGTCGTAGTCCATGCTGCGCCCCTGGGGTTTGCGCTCTGGCCAGCCTTGATCGTCTGACCAGTTATCATCGTCAAAACCGTGTTTTTTCACAGAGCCTCCGCGAAGTAAAGACACTTGTAAGACAGGCGCATAGTTTCACCTCAAAATGCAGGGGTAAAACGAAATAATTTTATCTACGGGATAAGCAAATATTCTGGCCCCCCCCCATGATGGGTGATAGGATGCTCAGACTCTTGGGGGAGTAATCTGCCTTCCGGTGTCTGTATCAACATAATTGAACCTCATTGTTCATGGTGCAGGCGTCCCGCACGCGGGATTGATGAGACCTGAGACACGACTGCAGTCGCTGGGCGATGCTGCAGGCGTGTCTTATGGAAACCATCATCGCCCGGTACTTTTTATGTCTGACTTTTCATTTCTGAGCGATTCACCCTTCGTTGCCTCTACACTGGCTGTCACCCTGGCAGAAATCGGCGATAAGACCCAGTTGTTATCTCTGCTACTGATCGCACGCTTCCGCAATCGAACGGCCATCATTGCCGGTATTCTGCTGGCGACGCTGATCAATCATGGTCTGTCGGCCTGGGGCGGGCTGTGGCTGGGCCAGACCATGGATACGTTTTTCAGCAGTGATACTGCCAGCTGGATTCTGGTCGCGTCCTTTCTGCTGATGGCCGGTTGGGTGCTGATCCCCGATAAAGAAGATGATGGCACATCGGAATACGGTCAGTGGGGCGCATTTATCGCCACCACACTGCTCTTTTTTCTGGCAGAAATCGGCGACAAAACCCAGGTAGCAACTGTATTACTGGCCGCTGAATTTCAGGACGTACTCTGGGTCACGGCAGGAACAACCCTGGGCATGATGCTGGCCAACGTGCCTGTCATCCTCTGGGGCAATGCACTGATGCAACGGCTGCCACTGACGCTGGCGCGCTACATTACCTGCGCGATATTTCTGGCACTCGCGGCCTGGGTTGCTGCGGGTCTGCTGTAACCAGAACAAAGGATGCTTATGGTATGGAGAAAATTATTTCTCTGTACCCCCTCACGGGTGTTGCGTACAAGGGCTCTTCGCTTTTAAGGACGCCCGATGAACGCGCCAGTACTCAACCACTTTCTGATTTTTTCCCGCATCGCTGAGCGCCTGCGCTCACACGGTTATTGTGTCATCGACCAGGCATTCGATCCGGCACTGACAAACAGCCTGCAGCAGTATGCCGCAGAGCTGCAAGCTGAGGGTGATATGCAGCGGGCCGGCATCGGTCGTGGCGACGACCAGATACTGAAAAGTGATGTCCGCAAAGACCGCATTCACTGGCTGACCGCAGGCACCCCTGCAGCAGCACAATGGCTGACAACCATGGAAAGTATGCGCCTCTTCCTGAATCAGGAGCTGCTCCTTGGCCTGTTTTCTTACGAGAGCCACATTGCGCACTACGCCCCCGGAGATTTCTATCGTAAACATCTGGATGCCTTTCGGGGCGAATCTAACCGGGTTCTCAGTACGGTGTACTATCTCAATGCCGACTGGCAGCCGGAAAACGGTGGAGAGCTGGTGATTTATGACACAGACGACCGTGAACTGGAGCGGGTCAGCCCTGCGTTTAACCGTCTGGTGATCTTTCTGTCAGAAGAGTTTCCCCATGAGGTGAAACCGGCCCTCGCAGACCGCTACAGCATCGCAGGCTGGTTCCGCCTCAATGGCTCAAACCGGGACAGAGTCGATCCTCCGCGCTGATTACTGGCAAGGCGCTCAGGGAGAGCTATTCTTTAACGAGACATACTCCCTGGAGCCTTTTTATGAACTGGTCCGATCTGAGCATTGCTCACAAGCTCCGACTGCCTCTGATAGTCGTCGCCGTCCTTGTGATACTGCTGTCTGCTCTGCAACTCAACAGTTTCAGCCGTATTACTGAGGGTTCGAATAACATCGAAGCCGTGATAATTCCGGCCCTCGATAAAGCACTGAACGCCGACCGTGACCTGTACCAGGCCCAGATTGCTGAACGCAGTATGGCCATGGGTGGCAGTGTTGCCGATTACGCCGAGAGCCATGCAGAAAACCTGGATCAGGTGGCCGGGCGTATCACCGCGATCACCGAAATGCAGGTCAGCGCTGACATACGCAACAACGCTCAGCGCTTTCTTACTGCGTTTAATGAATGGCGCCCGAAATCTGAAAAGCTGATCAAAAATCTGCGCAATGGCGCAACAGGCACAGCCGAAGCGACCCGCCTGAGCACCGGCCCACTGGCCGATGAATTTGAAGCCATGCGCGAAATTCTTGATACCCTGGGCGAAGGTATCGGGGCTGAGATCGCCCGCCTGCACAAAGACAATAAAGACGTGCAGAGCAGCAGCAGCCGCGACATGCTGATCCTCTCTCTGATATCTATCGGGATTATTGTGGCCATTCTGCTGATACTGCCACCACTGATTCTGGCGCCTGTCCGTCGCATCACTCAGTCTCTGACTGACCTGGCCAAAGGCGAAGGCGATCTGACCCGCCGTCTGCCAGTCGATGGCAGAGATGAAATCGGCCGGATGGCCTGCAGCTTTAATAGCTTTCTGGAAGGAATGCAGGGTCTGATCCGTAATATTCAGAAGGTCGCACACGACGTGTCTGAAACATCCGTCAAACTCGAGTCTGGTGTGCGCAGTACCAGTGACATTTCCACGCACTATGTCCGCGAACTTGAGCATGTTGCTAACGCAAACAATGAGATGGCGCTGGCCATTGACGAAGTCTCCCGCTCTACCTCGGATGTCACAGATGAAGCACGCTCTGCAGACACCCGCGTCAAAGAGGTTGCCAGTCAGTTCCGGGCCGCGGTGACTGACATCACCACCCTGGCCGGTACCGTTAACGACGCCTCTCAGGTCATTCGCGAACTGGAAGCCGAAACCACCAGTATCGTCTCACTGCTTGATGTGATTAAGGGAATTGCCGAACAGACCAACCTGCTCGCACTTAATGCAGCCATTGAAGCCGCCCGCGCTGGTGAACAGGGCCGTGGTTTTGCTGTGGTTGCTGACGAAGTACGCACTCTGGCAGGTAAAACCCAGCAGGCGACCAGCGATATCAACAATATGATTGAGCGCCTTCAGTCGGGTGTGCAGAAAGCCGTTACCAGTATGCAGGGCGGTGAAGAAGCGGCAGGAAAAACCGTCGATGCAGCGCGCGACTCAGAGAAAAATATCAGTGAAATTTCTGGTGCTCTGCTACGAATCAGCGATCGGGTGCTTCAGGTGGCGACTGCCATTGAAGAGCAGACCAGTGTGATTAACGGCATCAATCACAATCTGGAAGAAGCACGTCAGATGAGTAAGAAAGGAATGCAGGGAACTGAGGCTCTCGTGGACTCAGTCGGAAATCTGAACCGCGCTTCCAACGTCATGCAGGAAAGCATCGCCAACTTCCGGGTATAACACTGTTCCGCGCCAGCATCGCTGGCGCGGAATCGCTTCACGCAAACACGACCGCCAGCCACGACAGCGCACTGTGCGCCTTCGCCGTTCCGATCAGGTAAGCAAACACCACCAGCGCTGCAACAAACATCTTCAGGCTGGCCTTTTTCATAGCGATGACACCCAGCACCACATAAACCACCAGCCCCAGGAATTTTGCCGTCACCCAACCGTCGGTAAACGGGTATTGCTGCAGCTGCAGACACAGCATGGCTGCAGTAATCAGCAACAACGCATTAATACCGTGCGTTACGATATTAAGAACCTTATTACTGTTGAGCGCTGGCTTGTAATAAGCCAGAGCAAAACGCAGAACAAAGAGAATCACGGAGAGATAGGCAAACCCCATATGGGAATGCTTAAGAGCCATATACATTGCTATAACCTTATTTTTCTTTATTTAGCCCACTAGAGGCGTCCAGTAACCAGCGTTACCCAGCATTAATTCACAACAACCTGAGCCCCCTGTTCAGGCTGATGACCGGCCTGACAGACGGCGGCCAAGCATAGCAGATTGTTCCGGCTGGCAACTGACAGAAATCAAACTTCGAGCCAGAAGGTCACAGGGCCGTCATTGACGAGGCTCACCTGCATATCAGCACCAAACTGGCCTGTGGCAACAGTGACCTTCTGCGCCGCCTGTGCACTGAAGTAATCGTACAGAAGCTCTGCATCCGCCGGGGCTGCCGCCGTTGAGAATCCGGGCCGGGTTCCCTTACGGGTATCGGCGGCCAGCGTAAATTGTGACACCACCAACATCTCTCCCCCGACATCCATCAGACTCAGATTCATGCGACCTTCGGGGTCACTGAACACCCGATAGTTGAGTACTTTTTTCAGCAACCGGTCTGCCTTCTCTTCTGAATCGCCTTTCTGAACCCCCAACAGCACGAGCAGCCCGGGGCCAGTCTGCCCCACTACATTGTCCGAGACAGTCACGGACGCAGACCGCACTCTCTGAATTAAGGCAATCATATTTGTATCTCCTGTGTTTGCCGCGGCAGGATAGCGCGTTCTATACTCAGAGCAAGCACACAGGGAGAACCAATATGCTGAGCCATGCCGGCCTGATTACCGCAGCCATAGTGACCACACTGGGCCTGACATTACCTGCCCTTGCCGAAACCCGGGTATATATCACCAAAGACGCCGACGGCAATCCCGTGTTCAGCGACAGGCGCACGCAGGGTTCGGAAGCCCACATAGTACGTGAACTTCCTTCCATGCCGGCCTTTGAAGCTGAAACCACCACTCCCACGGCGGCCCCGGCAGAGCGTAATCAGGATCAGTTTTCCTACACCAGCCTGACGATAGTGTCGCCCGCAGCCGGAGCAACCCTGCCCACAGGTCAGGCGGGCAATCTCGAAGTCTCGGGAGTCCTCAGCCCTGGTCTGCGCGACAGTGACAGCCTGGTACTGGTACAAAATGGTGTTGAGGTCGCCAGTGGCCGCCAGACGGCCTTTCAGCTGAACAACATGAACCGCGGTGAACACGAGCTACAGATGCTGGTGAAAAACGCACAGGGGAAGACAATCATACGCAGCCAGACCGTCACAATTTTCGTTCAGCGCAATTCATCCCTCGCCAGATAAGCACCAAATAGATCCACATTTTTGATGGATCGCATCATTATGGTGCGATTTTTCCTGTATATTTTTTCTTCTGACCAAGTTAGCAGCATGAAGAATCGGCTTCCGCGCCATTTCTGTGCATGACAGGAATATGGCTTGTTTTTTGCTGTAACGGATGCAAACGGAGACAACTATGCTGGCCAACGCAATCACCAATCAACGTCTGCTGGATCACCTGAACACTGGGGTGCTGCTGCTGGATGCCGATCTGCTCGTCATCTACATGAACCCCGCCGCAGAAGCATTATTGGAGATGAGCGGCTCAAGAGGCCTTGGCACCCCCTTTCCCGAACTGGCCCACGAATCCGATGAGTCCACGGCGTCTCTGCAGGAATCCCTGATCACCGGGCACTCGTTCACCAAGCGCGAAGCCACGATTCATCTGCACAATATGCAGGCGATCACTCTGGATTACAGTGTCAGTCCGATTTCGCATCCCGAGACCCGCCTTCCCTGCCTGCTGATTGAACTTCAGGGGCGCGACCGGCTGATGCGTATCAGTCGTGAAGAGCAGTTAATCGCCAAACAGGAAACAACACGCAGTCTGGTGCGGGGCCTTGCTCACGAGATTAAAAACCCGCTGGGCGGAATCCGCGGTGCCGCACAGCTGCTAGAGCGGGAATTGCCCGAAAATGATATGCGTGAATACACCAATATCATTATCGAAGAAGCTGACCGCCTTCGCGATCTGGTCGACCGCCTGTTAGGGCCCCGCGCCATCCCGAAATGCGAAGAAGTAAATATTCACGAAGTGCTCGAGCGTGTGTGTCAGCTGATTGAAGTTGAATCGGCCAACCAGATCAGACTTACCCGCGACTACGATCCTTCGATTCCGGAACTGGAAGCAGATAAAGGCCAGCTGATCCAGGCGTTGCTTAATATCTGTCGTAACGCAATGCAGGCGATGCTGGAAAACCCCGGGCAGAGCGAGCGCCCTGCCCTGCATATTAAAACCCGTACTATCCGTCAGTTTACGATCGGTCACCACCGCCATCGCCTGGTAGCCCAGATCGATATTACCGATAACGGCCCGGGGATTCCCGAGGGCATCCGCGAAGATCTGTTTTATCCCATGGTCAGCGGTCGTGCAGAAGGCACAGGCCTGGGCCTGTCTATTTCGCAATCCATTATTAATCAGAGCAACGGCATTATTGAATTTACCTCCACTGCCGGATGCACCACATTCTCAATCTATTTACCTTTGGAACCGCTATGAGCACTGTCTGGATCATTGATGATGATAAATCCATCCGTTGGGTTCTCGAAAAAGCCCTGCAACAGGCGAATATCCAGACCCGCGTATTTGAGCAGGCGGAACCAGCGTTAAATCAGCTCCGCCGCGAGCATCCGGATGCCATCATTACCGATATCCGTATGCCCGGTATGGACGGCCTGACACTGCTAAAGCACGCCAATGAAGCGCACCCGGATCTGCCTGTGATTATCATGACAGCGCACTCCGATCTTGAAAGTGCCGTTTCGTCCTATCAGAGCGGCGCGTTCGAATATCTACCTAAGCCATTTGATGTCGATGAAGCAGTCAGCCTGATCCAGAGAGCGATTGATCATTTCGCTGAAATTTCGGCACAGGCGCCGGCTGAAATTCCGGATATGCCGACGCAGGAAATCATCGGTGAAGCGCCAGCCATGCAGGAAGTTTTCCGCGCGATCGGCCGGCTCTCACAAAGCAATATTACGGTTCTGATCAACGGTGAATCCGGTACCGGTAAAGAACTGGTTGCACATGCCCTGCACAAACACAGCCCACGCTCATCCGAACCTTTTATCGCACTTAACATGGCGGCGATTCCGAAAGATCTGATCGAGTCTGAACTGTTCGGCCACGAAAAAGGCTCATTTACCGGAGCCGGTGGGCAGCGTCGCGGGCGCTTTGAACAAGCCAATGGCGGCACTCTGTTTCTTGACGAAATCGGGGACATGCCCGCTGACACTCAGACCCGGCTGCTGCGTGTTCTCGCCGACGGTGAGTTCTATCGCGTCGGGGGCACAACACCGGTCAAAGTAAACGTCCGTATTATTGCCGCGACTCACCAGAACCTGGAAACACTGGTAAAAGAAGGCCGCTTCCGGGAAGACCTTTTTCACCGCCTGAATGTGATCCGCATTCACCTTCCTCGTCTGGCAGACCGCCGTGAGGACATACCGAAACTGCTGACGCATTTCCTGAAGCGCGCTGCCGAAGAGCTGGAGGTCGAATACAAGACTCTGCGTCCGGAAACCGAGGAGTTTCTGAGCACTCTGGACTGGCCAGGTAACGTTCGTCAGCTGGAAAATACCTGCCGCTGGATCACAGTAATGGCGTCTGGTCGCGAAGTTCTGATCAATGACCTTCCACCAGAATTGCTGGAGCAGAAGAGTGACGTTCAGACGTCAGGCAACTGGGAACAGAGCCTGCGCTTCTGGGCCGACCAGCAGCTGGCGAGTGGTGTTGATCACCTGCTGGACACTGCTGTGCCCGCCTTTGAACGAATTATGATTGAAACAGCGCTGAAACATACGGCTGGCCGTCGTCGTGATGCCGCCAACCTGCTTGGCTGGGGTCGTAATACTCTGACACGCAAAATTAAAGAGCTGCAGATGGACACTGACGAACATCACGATGATGACGACAGTGAGGAATAACAGACGCTTCTGTTGAAATAAAAAAGGGCTGAACGCCCTTTTTTATTGTCTGTATTTCAACGTATTTCCCGGGTAAATATTATCCGTTCATGACCTCGGGCAACGCCAAAAGCCGCTTCTGCCCCCGGGTCTTCTTCACTGCCATTACTGTCATAATCAAATTGCAGCCAGGCAGGGGCATCGTAATTAATTTTCGCAGTGCCCGTGAATTTATACCCGAGTACAGTCAGAGGGGACTGAAGAATCAAACCACTCCCTGAAGACGTGCCTGCCGACAACATGCCAGAGCTCGCAAGCAGATTCGTTATCCAGGTGGCCGGAGACACAGTAAAGGGGTCCACCGTTGCATCCGCACTGCTCCATGCCGTGCAATAATCATCATCATTTAAGATATACCGGCCTCCCGAGAAGTACTCGGTACGCAATGGCACTACCATATCAATGGTGCTGCTACCGTGATTGTTTTCCAGCCACATCCGGCCGTAACGCATCTCGAAACCCGAGGCAGGATTAAATGTCTGCGAGGCCGATAATGTGACACCGTCGGAGTCTGTCACCGTAGCAAGGACATACGTCAGCGCCGGGCTGAAAGGCTCGACCTCAGAATCCGCCGTGCGGGCATACGTAATCTCATCCGACGGATCCATGATGTACTGCATCACTCCCGGCGCAGACACATTAAGTATTCCCACCGAAGCATCAACAGAGACCGGCATCGCTGCCCCCGCAGTATTCACCTTTGCATCATCTTCCGACGGTGACGTCACACTGACCCCGGCATTGGTCAGTTTCCGGTAGGCGTCCGCGGTATAGTTCAGCGTTGTGCTTCCGGCCAGGTTACGGGCGGTTATTTCAAATTCAGGCGCCACAAACCAATGCACCGGCTCGCCGATATAGGCATAGGCGTCACTGATGGCACAGGTAGGCGCCAATGTCCCCTGATCAACAACCGTCGCTGTAAAATGATCGGGGTAAAACCGTCCCCCCGGAGAGCTGCTGTATGTGCCCATAGCATACCCCCGGTACGCTGGTGTGGTGACATCGAAACGAAAGACCCCGACGTCGCTCTCCGTCACACTGACGGTATTCCGCCCTCCTGTGGACGACGGAGCATCCCAGGCCGGCGTATGATCGTAACTCACCGGAAACACGGTACCATCTGAATTCGCAGGCGCCGGGGACACCGCCACAGAAGAGAGGGTAAGACCGTTCTCCCGATAACTTGGCGTTCCACTGTTACCCGCACAGAAATCCGTGTCTGTATCTGATTCCCAGGCTACCGCCGTGACATCCAGTGTGAAGGGGGCACCAGCCTTCACAGCAGCCGGACAGGTTTCATCGGCATCCGTGCAGGCTACCGATGACGTGACACACAGTCCGGCGGGATAGGCAACGAAGTCGCCGCTGCCACTCATCACCAACCCGCTGTCGTTGTATACGGCACTGAGCCTGGTATTGCCGACGTCAGCGTAATTCAGTGCCAGGGTAGCAACACCATCACCATCAAAATTCAGAGGCCTCGCCACCGCACCCGACACTGAATTGCCGATTGCACTGCCATCGACATCGACATTCCAGTTCACCACCCTGCCGCTGTCGTCTGGTGGCAGATAGTCACTCCAGAGCATCACCGAGCGGGTGACATTAGCGAAGGCTGGAACACATTTCTGCGTCGCGTCGTCTTTTTTTACCGCTTTGATCTGTGCGCTTGTTGCACGCCGGGCAGGAAAATCCGGGACCTCAACAACAAAGCCACTGTCGGCAAAAAACAGGGAGCAGGCCGCACTGGCTGCACCACCATTGATGGCGCACTGAGTCGCCCCACCAATCGTCGCCGGGAGTGATGACGTCACCGACAGTGTCACCGGTTCAGGGGTGGTGTGACTCAGAGACAGGGAAGCCGTACCGCCATTAAACGATACCGTGCTGCCTCCCACCCAGCCACTGGGGCTCAACTGCACAGTCACTGGGTCTGTGTACAGAGACGAGCAGCTGGCATCAGCACAGGCCTGCAGGGTTACAGGTTGTGGCGAGCAGGTCAGTGCAGGAGACGCGTAGACAAACTGATAATGATCCGGCCCGGTAGGCACCAGATCGGCAGCGATATTAATATTACTGACGTACCAGTTATCCCCCAGAAGATCGAAAAGGCTATAACCGCCGCCAAGCATCACATACCGTATCTGAAAGCTGTCGTGATAGGCGTCGGTCGGTAGACTGGCACTGTAGGTAAACCAGTTGCCCAATGAAATCAGCCCCAGAAACCCGTTGTTAGCAACAAAGGTATTCAGTGTTTTCCAGCTGCCATCATCAGCACGGTAATCAACCCGAAGATTTTCGCCGGGATTCGGTGCCGAACCGATCAGCCCCAGAAGATTAAAGGGCACAGTGACATCAAACGACAGGTCGACTGAGTTGGCATTGGCAAAATCGTACTGCTGCGATTCAACTTCGACGTAGCCGTTATGAATACGCAGCTCGTTCAGGCCATTGATTTCGGCACGGGAAGGTACGGAGGCAATCCAGTCCACTCCCATAGTGGCTCCCTGCAGCAGATTCAGATTCTGCAGAAGCGCCTGCCCCGGCAGGCTGACGCTCAGAAGCACCACACACAGGGGCATTAATACCCCGAAAGAATATATCGGGGATTTAGCGCAGTTCTCTCCGGTAGATGACTTTTTCATGCCCACGATATACACCAAAGGTTGCCGTTCCCTGAGGGTTCTCAAAACTTCCATCATTATCGTAATCACCCGTCAGCCATGACGGTGCCGCATATTCAACGGTGGCTTCACCTGTGTCGGGCGTACCCGGCGCATTGACAGGAGCCTGCAACAGAATGCCGCCGCTACCACTCAATCCACTGCCCACTGTCCCAGAGGATGCCTGAATCGCTGTGAGCGTCGCAGGCGAGACTGAGGCATTCACGCTGTCCCAGGTCGTACAGGAGTCATCATCAGACACCAGATAGCGACCTCCATCGTAGTACTCAATCCGTAGCGGCATCACCAGATCACTGGTTTCCGGCCCGTAGGTGTCTTCAAGCCACATACGTCCGAATCTCAACCAGAGACTTGCCACCGGAGTGGCACTGTAGGGGCCACCCGTCAGCGCGGCATCAAGGTCACTGGCAGCAGTAAGCTGATAGGTAATATCCGGCTGAAAACTGGCTACTTCTGCCGTTGCTGAACGCGTGTAAGTCCAGTCGTCCAGAGCACTCATCGTATAGGTCACTACCCCACCAGGACCGGCTGGAACGCTGACAGTGCCCTCATTCACCGTCGTAACCACCGGCAGCGGTGTCGTGGCGTCAGTGGCTACTGCATTGTTGTCCTGCGTCGGGCCACTCACTGTAACGCCCGACGGCAATAACCTCATAAACCCACCTTGAGTGTAGTTCAGCGTGACGTCATTTGCCGCATTTTCAGCCCGAATGGAAAACTCAGGAGCAACCAGCCAACCCGAGCTCTGGCCGCTGTAAGTCAATGGGGTGCCCACGGTGCAGGCACCCAACAGCTCGCCCGGCTCACTGACAGACGCCGTAAAGTGATGAGGATAAAAACGGCCAGTCGCCGGACTGCTGTATGTACCCATCGGATAGCCCCGGTAGGCAGGCGCAGTCACATCGAAGCGGAACACCCCGACCTCCGACTGACTGGCAGACACAGTGTTTGATCCACCTGTGCCGCTGCCAGCATCGTACGATGCAGTATGAGCGTAGGAGGCCGGCGACACAGTGCCGTTGCTGTTTGCCGGAGAGGGCGCGAGCACGACAGATGACAACGCGAGAGTGTCGCGATAATTAGGTGTGCCGGCATTGCCTGAACACAGGTCTGTGTCGCCATCACTTTCCCACGCCACGGCAGTGACGGTCAGATCGAAACTGTCGCCAGCCGCGACAAACGCCGGGCAACTGCTGTTAGCTGCTGCGCAGGTTCCGGCACTGCTCACGCAGAGCCCTGCCGGATACACGACAAAATCATCATTGCCTGTCATCACAAGTCCGGCGTCGACACCACTGCCATCGTAGCGGACGTTAAGCTGGGTATTCCCCACGTCCTGGTAGTTCACGGTGACGGTCGCCTGCCCCGTTGCATCAAAATTCAGATTCTGCGTCGGCGCAGTTGCCAGACTGGAACCGATCGCGGCTCCGTTCACACTGACCGGCCAGTTAACGACTCTGCCGGTATTGTCAGGCGCCAGATAATCGGACCACAGACGCACAGGCTTAGTCACGCTGGCAAAGGCAGGCACGCACTGTTGAGTTGCATCATCTTTCCTGACCGCGCGGACCGTCGCTGATGTAGCGCGATTCGCCACAAAATCATTCACATCCACAGCAAAGCCGCTGTCGGCAAACGTAAGATCACAGAAGGTGCTCTCTGCACCCCCGTCGATCACACAGGTGTTAGCAGCCCCCGAAATAGCGGGCGTCGCAGAAGATGCGCCTATAGTCACCGTACCCGGAGTGGTATGCGCCAGCGACACTGTAGTACTGCCACCACTGAAATTAACGGTGTCACCGCCGACCCAGCCGGTCGGTGTCAGCGTCAGACTGACAGGGTCGGTATAGAGGGTTGAACAGGAAGCATCCTGACAGGCCTCAATGGTCACCGAATGCGTATTACAGGTCAGCGCTGACGAGCCATAACTGAAGCGGTAATGATCGACACCGTCCGTACGCAGCGTCCGGGTACCGATATAGACCTCGTCAATGTGGTACATATCGTAGCGGCGCAGTCCCGAAACCGTCCCATCCACCTGATAAAAACGTATTTTGAACGCACTGTGCAGGCCCTCAGGAGGGATACGAGCGCTGAAATTACGGACACGCCCGGCATCCCCGCCTTCAGCCTCGTAGAAAGCAATCGGGCGCCATGTGCCGTCTGACAGGTACATCTCCGTATACAGATGGTCATTACCCGAGGGGTCTTCACTATCGTAATTTCCTACCGTCAGTGCATCGGTACCGCTCAGCGAGTCCAGGCCATTTCTGATCCAGTAGGAAATTTCCGCATACTCTTCGCCACTGAGGTCAATATCACGCGTGGTGGTATAACGCACACCGCAACAGGTATAAAAACTCTTCGATCCCGCCGCTGACGTGTGATTACTGATTTCGGAGGTAAAGTTGCCGTCGATTCTCAGGAAGGTCCAGTCGAGCGTAGAGAGCAACAGATTGCGCTCGAAGCCATCGTAGAATATAGGCGTTTCATCGGCGGGAATAATATCGGCGATTTCGATATCGTCGATATGCCAGAAGTCGCGGTTATTGCCAGAACCATCAATCTGATAAAACCGGAAGCGGAAATTCGCATGTTTCGCATTGGCCGGCAGCGTCATAAAAAAGGGATAAATATCACCTTCTGATGCTCCTCCCCCTTCAAACGTTTCGACCCTCTGCCAGGTTCCATTCGACAGATAGATTTCGAAATGCAGATCGTCTCCAGAAGACGTCCACTCACTGAAATCATCGGAGCCCTGGCGCAACCAGAAACGCAGACGGGCTGTTCCCATGGCGGAAGTATCGATCACGGGTGAGGTGACAATAATCTCACCGCAGCACAGATAGAGGCTGTAAGAACCGGATATTTTCGCCTGAGTGCCAAAACCGGCCTGGCCATCATCAAGCACTGTGGCTGTGTAAGTATAGCTGTCTCCGCCAGGCTCGAAGTCATCAAAGAATACAATGGTCTGAGCAGCAAATACCGGGGAGGACAGCGCCAGCAGCAACCATAATGCTGACTGGATAAAACGTCTGGAGTAATCGCTCAGCATAGATACCTCTCAGTATCGTTCACGCCACAGAATAATCCTCTCGTGGCCACGGTACACGCCAAAACGGGCTGTGCCTTCAGGGTCTTCGTCGGTACCGTCATTGTCATAATCACCTTCCAGCCAGGACGGCGCATCAAAGGTGACACCAACCGATCCCGTATCCGGTGTGCCCGGTACCAGGACCGGCGCACGTAATAAAATTCCACCCTGACTTCGCCCCGCAGAAAGAATCCCGGCGCTGGTCATAGTGTCTGTCAGTCCGGAGGCAGACAGCGTTGCTGCCGCTGCGTCCCAACTGGTGCCAGTATCGTCTTCATTCAGACGATAGCGGCTACCGTCAAAATATTCTGTCCTCAGGGGAACAGCCAGATTCTGTGTTTCCGGTCCGTAAGTATCTTCTATCCATAAACGGCCATATTTAATGGAGAGTGGCGCACCAGGTGTCAGGATAACCGGAGAATCGAGACCAACGCTGTCACTGTCTGTAACATCAGTTAACCGGAAACTCAGAGCAGGACCGAAGGGAGCCACTTCTGCCACCTGACTGCGCTGGTAGCGCATCGCATCCAGAGGGCTCATGACATAACTGAAGGTACCATTATCCGACACACTGAGCGCGCCTTGTTGAAGGTCCGCACCGAATGCCAGCGCATTGCTGTCTGTACCCGTCGCAACCGAGTCAGCAAGCGGGGCTGCCACGGTAATGCCCGTATCCGCAAGACGCTGAAATCCGGTCTGCGTATAGTTTTCGGTGATGCCTCCGGCAGCGTTTCGAGCCGTGATTTCAAACTCCGGCGCCACCAGCCAGTCCATATCCTGACCGCTGTATGTGAAGGCACCCGCTGTGTTACAAAAAGGCCTGATTTCGCCCATTTCAAGGGCCGTTCCAGAGAAGTGATCCGGAATAAACCGACCGGCCGGCACCGCAGAGTAGGTTCCCAGCGGATAGCCAAAGTAGTCAGGCGCTGTGACATCGAATCTGAACACCCCGACTTCGCTTTCCGTCATCGATACCTGACGCGTCCCTCCGGCAACAGGATTGTGGTCGTAGGAAACCGGGCTGATTACCCCCGGGTGATTGGCCGGTGACGGCGACAGTACGGTCGCAGACAGCCCGAGGCCGGTAGCGCTGTAGCTCGCAAGGGCACTGTTACCGCTACAGAAATCGCTGTCGCCATCCCCGCCCCAGCCGACAGCAGTCACTGAGAGGTTGAATGGCTGTCCGGCTACCGCTGCCGCCGGACAGCTTGCATCAGCGTCTGTGCAGGCGAATCCGGTCGCGACACACAACCCCTGCGGCCGCGCGATAAAGTCATCACTGCCCGTCATCAGCAGTCCGGCATCGACCCCAGTGCCGCTGTATAGCAGGTTCAGGCGAAGCTGCCCGGCATCGGCATAATTGAGCGTCACCTGTGTTTCGCCCTGCGCATCGAACGGGAGACTCACAGGCACCGCCGTGCCCGCCGATATACCCACAGGCGTCGAATTAACCTCTGCCGCCAGACTTGCAACGCGCCCCGCCGGGCCAGGATCGAGGTAGTCTGTCCATAGAGACAGCGCACGGGTAACTGAAGAAAACGCCGGCACACACTGCTGCGTGACATCGTCTTTACGCACTGCCGCAATTGTTACTGTCGTGCCACGACCCGCAATAAACGAGATACTGTTGACGTAACTCGTGGCGTTGTCAGAATAAAAATGAAAATAGAAATTCCGCGTAAAATTGAGAGGATTAACAAAGTTAATATGAAAATCTTCCATAATATCCCGCGCCCGAGTGAGATTGGTGCTGTTACCAATCACATAGCCTGACTCTGTGACTTCACGCCAGAGGTTATCGCTCGACTGCTTATTATTGCCGTCACCGACCAGTAGCCAGGGGTGCATGGAGCGCCACTCCTGATGTGGACGGACATCATATCCCTGATATGGGAAAAACTGCTCAGGGTACTTTTTATAGACCGCAGTATTCAGAGGCGCGTCCTCACGCCAACGTGTTGCCTGAGTCCACTCGTAGGTGGCCGCAATGACGGGCGCGGCGATTAATACCAACAGACATAACACCAGGTAGAAGCTACCCAGAAATACGACTTTACACCCAAAACCCAACGCCGCCAGTCTACTCATTATTTAGCCCGGACCTCCAGTATCCGTTGCGCCGCATCCTCACCGCTGCCGCAGGTGCCCGTTGATGTCAGAGTAAAATAATCCACCGTATCAACGGTGACCGATTCACAGGTCACTGAGGTACTGCAGCCACGCAGGCCATCAACATTAAAGGCGGCAGAAAAGAAAGGTGCCGTGGCACAGGCCCGTCCCGGCGACCCGTCCGGAGGCAAAAGAAGATTCAGCGCAGCTTCGGTGCCGCTCTCTGCGGCATAAAATGCGCGGTGTGCCTGTACCTGCAGACTGACCGACGCGGAAGAATCGGTCTGCACTGACGACATCGAGGCAATAATAATGGCGAGCACAGTGACAACAAACAATGCCATTGGCAGGCCGAAACCCTGCTGCTTACGGTACATTGTGAATCCTCACTTGTTGCGCAAGTTCCAGTGATTCTCCGGTCGAAGGATGCACCAGTGCGTACTGAAAGGTAACCAGACCATTGCGTTGTAACGTCGGTGGCAGATAGCGGAAATTCAGTGATGCGGTTTCAAGCGGATACGCGAGAACCGTCCGGCCACCAGCACGATTAGAAGGCAGGCCGGCCTTCAGATTACTGACATCACTGATAAAGCCATAGCCGCGGTAGCGGTAGAGAAAATCACCATCCTGACAGATGGCTTCGGGTGCCAGCGAGACATAAAAACGTCGTTCCGGGGAGTCCGTCGGAAACGTATGACTACTCCCCAGGGTGACCGTTATTTCCGCCGTTGAAGCTGGAACACTGCCGGTGTCAGGAGTGAGAGGACCCGGATCATTCTGAGTATAGATATTGGCGGCCGTCATAGGGTAAACAGAAATATACCCGCTGACGGCGGTAGCCGTTGAGTAAGGTACCGCAAGAAACTGTGTTACCGCGCTGCCGACCTCCAGGTCGGTATAGGTTGACGCTGCGACCACCGGCATATACTCAATACACTGGCCATCAGAGGTGGTGCGGATACTTCCGGGCAACGCGTCGCGGATCGCGCGGCTGACCTGCTCGTTAACAACATACCCCGCACCAGCCAGCTGCTGACGACCCGCCGTATCTATCATGCCCTGGCTCGTAGACTGAATAAACTGCACTGAAATCATCGCCACAATACCTGCAACCGCGATCGTCAGTACCAGTTCAACCAGAGTAAAGCCACGGGCCCGCATCAGTAATTCCCCTTATACACGGAGAAAATACTGTTCTGCCCCCGGGGGTCAACAATATTCACCTGTACCAGCTTGGCGCCCTCAGTATTTACACCAATCGAGTCGTCGCAGGTGACCGTCACACTGACGGAAAAACCAGCGTAATCCGCTGCCAGTGACGAATCGATCAGCGCCGGGGACTCACTGTCGATTTCATCGAAATCATCGACATCGTCATAATCGTCCCGGTCTTCACCATCGTCTGTTATCCGACAGGCTCCGGTATATGCAGGCACCCCATACGGCCCGGTTGCTTCATCAAAACGATGAGACAGGATTTCATCAAAATAGAGTTGGGCAAGATCAAGCGCCCGACTCTGAACCATCGCATCGGAAGAGCGACCACTCAGCACCTGAAACGCCTGTAGCGATGCCACAAGGGCGACAGAAATAATGACAATGGTTAACACCATTTCAACAAGAGACAGACCCCGCGTATGTCGGATCATGCTTCGCTCCCTTTATGGCTGGCAGGTACCGGTGTAAGAAAAGCCACTGGCAGAAATACACAAGGAATGACTGTTGCCAGAAGCGAAAACAAACTGTGTGGCACTGCCCGTTTCTGCGTTTTCATCGAAACTGAGAGAGACTGACCCACCGTTTGCCAGGGCAGAACCATTGACCGTAAGCGTCGCTCCGGCACGTTCCGCACTGCGAGGAGGATTGAATGTCACCGTTCCCTGAGAAACGCTGAACAACCAGAGGTCGGAGGTTTGGGAAATGGTGAGATTAACCGGGGTTCCGTTGACAACATTCGCCAACGCTTTTTTCTGAGCCAGCAGCGCCGAAGCAACCAGCTGCTCACGTGCTCCCAGTGTGGCAAACCGATCTGTGTTGATAAACAGACCACTTGCCGTTGCTGCCAGGATGGCGATCAGAGCGATCACCATCACCAGCTCAACCAGAGTAAAACCTTTGCTCCCTGGCTTGGTCATGTAATCAGCAACCGCTGTCGGTCACCTGCACATCCGGAGATGCACCAATCGGTGAAGTGTTCGCGCCGCCTGTACCATCGGTAGCCGCGGTATAAGTTACCAGACAGTTGGTCTGCAGTGTGTAGGTAATATTGTTACCACCTGACGCACCACCGGTACTGATCGTATACTCACCCGCAACCTGGGCCGCCTCCGTAATACCCGCCGCATTCGCGGTTGGGTAACCGTTCACCATAGTAATCGCCTGCCCCTCCAGCGTAACGCCGGTACCGAGAGTTGATCCATCCGCCAATTGCTGCGCATGTGCAATATTCGCCGCTGACCGTAACGCACCCGCCAGGGCCTGAAGACTCGCTTCCCGTGCCTGTTCACCGAAATCTGCAAAACGGGGCAGAGCAAAGGCAGAAAGCACACCGAGAATAACGATTACCATGATCAGTTCAATCAGAGTAAAACCTGCTTGTTTTTTCATATCCCGACTCCTGTGTGTTATCGGATGTTCCAGCTTACACGGCCATTTGCCGCATCATATTCAATGTAATATCTGTTGCCGCTCAACTGGTGGTAATAACGGCAGCGTCCTTCAACTTCCTCGACCCGGAAATCAGCACTCAGGCTGTCGCCGGAAGTCAGTGTCGGAACTTCGATGTCCAGCAGGCTTGTCCATAATCCCGTACAGCGCTCTGCACCTGTCACCTCAGAAGACGCATCCACATCTTCTTTCCTGCCCAGCGGCCAGCCACTTTCTGTCATTTTCATGGCAATCAGTAACTGACTGTTCCGGTCCGTCAGCCACACTTTGTGAAATGTATGAGCACTCACTTGTATGGCACTGCCGACGGCCTTCACATGGGCGCGGTACGCTTCATCAATCAGGTCGTCTAACCTCGGCACCAGGAACAGCATTCCCAGTGCCATGACTGCTAAGGCAACCGCGCTCTGCAGCAGGCTGAATCCTCTGAACCTTTCAGCGGACAGCAACAGCATTGGCATAATTAAACCTTAGTAGAGGCCGGATGCTTCGCAGGTCTTTTTTACGAAATAAAACATAATTCATATACATTCCCTGTCTTGAAAACCGACGAAAATTACTTGCCTGTTACAGCACCGCTGAGTTCCCACACAGGCAGGAACACACCAAGCGCCAGTAACAGCACCAGAGCACCTAAAAACACCAGCAGAATCGGCTCAATGGCGTCTGCGAGTTGTTTCAGCTCGTAATCGATTTCCTGTTCGTAAAAATCTGCAACTTCATCCAGAAGTTTGTCGATTGAGCCAGTTTCTTCACCAACGGCCATCATCTGTAGAACCAGTGGTGTAAACAGGCCAGTCTGCATCGCCGTATTTGTTAACCGCTCACCGCGCTGTACCCCATCACCCATCGAAGTAATGGCCTTACCGATAAATAAATTACCGACACTGCCCGCTACAATAGTCAGGGTATTCAGGATTGGCACACCAGCGGTGAGCATCATAGAAAATGACCGCGAGAAACGGGCCAGGGCAATTCGTTCAAAAATACTTCCGATCAGTGGCAGTCTGAGCTTCGCTCTGTCCCACCATAGCCCACCGGCGTCGGTTGAAATGTATTGTCGGAAACCAACAAACCCCACAATCGTGCCGACCAGCAGCAGGTGCCACCAGTTCTGCATAAACTCAGATGTCGCGATAAGAATTAATGTCGCGAAAGGCAAGTCGGCCCCCAATTTACTGAACACCGCTGAAAAGCTTGGAATCACAAACATGGTGATGACCACCATGGCCACGACTATGGCCGAGACCACCATAATCGGATACCGCAATGCGGATTTAATCCGTTTTTTGGTCTCCCTCTCCATTTCAAGGTGACCCACAAGGCGTATCAACGCATGATCGAGATTACCTGTGCTCTCACCGATGTGGATCATGCTGATATAAATCGGCGAAAACAGCTTAGGATGACGACGGAAGCCCGAAGCCAGGTCGGAGCCCGACACCAACACCTGACTGATATCATCCAGTACTACTTTCAGCGCCTCATTGCTGGCAGATTCCGCCAACCCAGACAGCGCCCGGATAATAGGCACCCCGGCTTTAGTTAACGCATAAAGCTGACGGGTGAAGAGAATCAGTTCTTCTGCGCTGATTTTCGCAGAACGCAGTGACACAGGTTTTGAGGCCTGAGCTGTTGCCTGCTCTGCAATTTTCAGAGGGGTAACCCCCTTCTGCATCAGCTGCGCGATGGCCATATCCCTGTTGCCGGCCTGCAGATTCCCTTCGACCGCATTGCCGCTCTGATCGCGGCCCCGGTAAAGGAAAGTCGCCATCAGATATCCTCACCGTCGAGAGTGGCAGATACCCTGAATACTTCGTCGAGAGACGTCACCCCTTGTCGGGCAAGATCCAGCGCTGACAACGCCAGCGGCCGGAAGTATTCGGAACGCATGGCCGCTTCACTGAACGCCTGCTGATCGCCGCGACGCAACGCAGCGACCATGTCACTGTTTACCTCCAGCAATTCGTAGATACCGACGCGCCCCTGATAGCCCGTATTATGACAGTGATGACATCCACGACCATGCAGGTAAGGTGCTGAAGCGGACTCCGGTTCCATAGATTCCAGCCAGGCTTTTTCCTGAGCATCCGGCTGATACGGCTGAGTACAGTGATGACACAGTTTCTTAATCAGTCGTTGTGCCATTACAGCCCGCAGCGACGACGCCACCAGGTAAGAATCAACGCCCATGTCCATCAGACGCGCTGGTGCAGATACCGCATCGTTGGTGTGCAGTGTTGACAGCACCATGTGACCAGTCATCGCTGCACGAAGACCAATTTCAGCGGTTTCGTGATCACGCATCTCACCAATCAGTACGATATCAGGGTCCTGACGCAGCGCCGCACGCAGCACAGTAGAGAATTCCAGCCCGATCTTTGTATTTACCTGTACCTGATTAATGCGCGGCAGACGGTATTCAATCGGATCTTCGGCAGTAATGATTTTCTGCTCAGCCTGATTAAGCTGAGTCAGTGCCGCATAAAGCGTAGTTGTTTTACCCGACCCTGTCGGGCCCGTCACCAGAATCAGACCATGCGGCCGTGATATCAGATATTCGAAACGCTTCTGAATTTTTTCGCCCATACCCAGCGACGCCATACTGAGAATGCCGCCGCTCTGATCCAGCAGACGCATCACCACTGACTCACCAAACTGAACAGGCATGGTCGAGAGACGGACGTCGATATTTTTATTGCGTACGCGAATATTGAAACGTCCATCCTGAGGAAGACGTTTTTCAGAAATATCCAGCCCCGACATAATTTTGAGCCTGGAAACGAGCGCTGAAGCCACTCGTTTTTCTTTCATCACCTGTTCCTGCAGCTCACCATCGACCCGCAGCCGGATACGCAGCTGGCTCTCTTCAGGCTCAATATGTACATCCGATGCCTTGACCTGCACGGCGTCCTCAAACAGATTCTGCAGCAGACGTACCACAGGCGCTTCGGAGGTATCAGAAGAAGAAACGATGGCATTGATATCAAAATCACTGCTCTGCAGCTCACCGGCTAACTCACCGGCGATCGTTGCCATCTGTTCCTGACGACGGTACACATTATCAAGAATTGAAAGAAGTTCGGTCTCCTGCACGAAGGCGGGCATGACCGGCTTTTTCAGAATCCGCTGCAGATCATCGATAATCATCAGATCTGTCGGATCTGCCATACCGACCAGTATTCCCTGAGGGTCTTCTGACAGCAGCAGACAACGGTAGCGGCGCGCCTGAGTTTCAGGCAGACGCTGAATCAAAGCGTTATCGAGGCGGAAACGCGACAGATCAATATACGGATAACCAAAATAATCCGACAGGATCTGTAACAGTTTTACCTCAGTAACAAAACCGAGGTCGGTAATGGCTTTACCGAGTTTTTTTCCGGTACGTTTCTGTTCTGCCAGGGCCATCATCAGCTGTTCCTGATTAATCAGCTGACGCTCTAACAGCAGATCCCCGACACGGACTTTTTTACTGACTCTGGTTTCCATAACTTAACGTAATACTCCCTGCTGATATGACACCCAGCGACGCTGATCAGTCGTCAGTTCGTATTCTGCTACCAGGTGTCGCAGATTGCGTTTCGCGGCTTCAATCTGGCCTGCGTCTATCTGCGCCTGCGTCTGAGCAATCGCCCATTCGGCACGTTTTGGCTGGATCGTCATCAATACGCCGTACTGCTGTACCGCAGCGCTGTAAATCCCGAACATATGCAGGCCCGGTGCCACCACGCTGAGCCAGTTAATATCGCGTTCAGCGGAGTGCGCATCAAACAGTGCAAGAAAGTCGTCGCGCATTCCCTGTTCCAGATAAATCCGCTCTTTCAGAGTGATAAATTCCATACGTGGCTCGGCACTGATCGCATCATCAAGCGCAACAATCGCGGCCTGCCAGTCGCCACTGCGATAGCGGTGAATCGCCTTGCCATAGTGGTCATCCGGAGACAGACGGCGTACGACAGACACCTCAGAGCTCTGCACTGGCGTGACTGCCTTGCGCGTCGCTGGCGCTTTTACTGCGACAGAGGCACGGTCCTGAACGACAGGCGCTATTGCCTCTGCAACGGGGACCGACACCTGATCGCTGCCTGATGCCAATGGCGCCTGAGCGACCGCCTGAGCAACCACTTCCGCATCCGATTTATGCACGCTGGCGGCCACCTGATGACTTTCGAGGTCGGCCAGTTCGCTGGTAAGCACGACGGCCGGGGCTTTATTTTCTGGTATCACTGTCACCGTCTCTGGCACCAGCTGAGTGACTGGAGGAGCAGGTGCTACCGGAAGCTCCGGCAGAACGCTTGTATCAATGATCGCCGGCGTCGCCTTAAGGTAATCACTGAAATAAACCACCATGCCCGCACTGAGAAGTGATACCAACACTGCTGGCCAGATAACCAGACGATGATTGCCCGCGTCGTTGGCATACCCCTCAACGTCGCTGCCCTGCACATCCCGGCGTTCGTCGAGATCCTGTAATACCTGATGAATTAGACTCACGCTCTACTCCTTAAAAGCCGATGGCAACCCGGACCCGTTCGCGCCAACCGAGCACCGGTTTTACACTCTCGGTATCTGCAGCAGCGGCTTCGACGTGTTTTTCTGTGATTGTGTTGTGTCCCTTGCCGAATGCCACCAGCAAGGCTTTATTAGCCAACACATTAATAAGACGCGGTGTGCCTTCACTGCTTAACCAGATAAGCCTGACAGCCGCACGTGTGAACAAAGGGGTTCCCTGATAACCTGCGCAGGAAAGACGATGATTCAGGTAGGTTCCGATCAACTCCGGAGCGCTGAGTGGCACGAGAGACGCAGAGGTAGTAATCCGCTGCTTAAGCTGACGGAACGCCTGCTTATTCAGAATCACATCCAGTTCAGGCTGACCAAAAAGGACGATCTGAATCAACTTGCGACGTTCGGTCTCAAGGTTAGAAATCAGGCGTATCGCCTCAAGGGTTTCCGCCGGAAGTGTCTGCGCTTCATCGATCACCAGAACCAGGGGTTTACCGCTTCGGGCAATCTCAATTAACTGCTTTTCTACCGCATGGCGCAGTTCGCTCAGACGCTTATACCCGGACAGACCAATCTCAGCCCCCAGGGCCACCCAAAGGCCAGCGGGCGAGAGCGTCGGATTAGGAATATAGGCAGTTTCCGACTGATGAGAAGCAAGATAATTCAGCAGGCGACGACAAAGCAGTGTCTTTCCAGTGCCGACTTCGCCCGTCACTTTCACGAAGCCTTCCCCTGAAGACAGTGCAAAAAGGACAGACTCGAACGCCGCATCATGATGCGGCAGTTCGCAGTAGTACCCGGTATCGGGTGTCAGTGAGAAGGGTGACTCTACAAGACCATAATGTGCTTCACAGGCCTGTTTAACTTCAGCAACGTCCATGGCTTACCACTCCGGCAGCAGTACACGGGAATAACGCTTATTCAGTTGATCGATCCGCTCCTGAGGAAGCTGTGTATCAATAATTCTTGGCTGGATAAGAATCACTAACTCGCTCTGTACTTTCGACTCGCGTTTCTGAGTAAACAGGCGACCGAGTAATGGAATATCCCCAAGCAGTGGAACCTTAGCGACGGTATCCGACGTACGGTTCTGCATCAGACCGCCGATCACTACAATCTGACCTGAGCGCGCGCGGATAATCGAGTCAGTTTCCCGTACCGTGCTGAACGCGAGTGGTAACGAGTACTGATCATCATTCAGCTCAATCTTTTTAACTTTCTCTTCGACTTCCGTCACAGTCGGGTGCACATGAAGTGTTACGTCACCGTCGTCACCAATCTGAGGGGTGACATCGAGTGCAATACCTGAAAAGAAGGGCGTCAGTTCAATCTCAGGGGTATCAGACGTTCCGGTCACGGTCGCTGTTGTTGTGCTCTTGATGTCGGTGACAAAGAACTCGTCGCTCCCCACTTTAATAACCGCTTTCTGGTTATTTACCGTGGCAATACGGGGACTGGACAGGACCTCCAGGTCACCCTGAGTTTCCAGCAGGCTGAGTGCGCCGCTGAAATCACCTGAATCGACACTCAGAGTGAATATACCGCTGATCAGATCAGGGTTTGCCAATGCGGTGGAGTTTTGCTGTGCATAGACAGCGTTGCTGTCAGACTGATTCGCGAGAGTGTCCCAGTTGATACCCGCCTGATAGCCTTTGTTTAATGTTACTTCGACGATCTTAGCTTCGATCAGAACCTGTTTCTGGACAGTCAACTCAGCCTGATCAAGGTATTTCTCGACCATATTCAGGGTCATGGGTAATGCCCGCGCAATCACCAGACCAGCATGAGCATCGACAACTATCTGAGCCCCCTCTTCCCGGGAAATCATCAGATTCAGGGTTGAATTAAGCTCTTTCCAGAATTCTGAACCGGACGACGTTTCAACTTCGCTGGAGCTTTTCTGAGACGTTGCACCACCCGTAGACGCTGCATCGTCGGAGCTGTAATCCTGTGTTGCCGTGCCATTGCTGACGCGCATTCCTGAACGGCCACTGCGCTTAACGTTCAGGTAATTAATCGGAAACATCCGGGTCTGGGGGGCTTTGGGAAGAATCTGAATGCCATAGCCAGATTCAACAAAGTCGTACCCATACAGGTCACGAACCGCAGTCAGCGCTTCACGGACAGTGACGTCTTTCAGGTTCAGTGACACATTGCCATCAACATCCGGGTGAACGACCATGTTATAGCCTGTGCCATCCACGAGACTGTTGAAGAATGCCCCTGCCGGGACTTTCGTTGCCGTCACATCGAAGCGTTCTTCCGCCTGCTTTGGCATCGCCACCGGCGGCAGGAGGCTCTGTGGATTCACCCCACCGACGACGGGCGCATCAGGAACAAGCAATGGACCTGCAACCGGCTCCTGAGAGGCTTCTTCACGGGGTGCATTAGCCGCACATGACGCCAGTAGTACAGACATCAGCAGTGTGGTAATTTTCAGCGTATCGTTCCGCATAATTCTGTTCACAATCTGCTTCCTACTTCTTCTCAGAATGTTTAGTTCTTTTAATTAAAGACAGGGGTTGGTGTTTTTTCCTGATTTTCACGACAACCTGATCAGGAGTAATGCGCACAACGCGTGCGCCACTCACCGTATCCCCTTCCCGGACCAGAGTGCCGTTGATCACCGCACTCCGTTTTTCACCAGCCACCAGAATCTGCTGAAGCTCCAGTGATCGCTTCACGGCTGCCCTGGGCTTCACCTCGACCGGCGCGAACTGCGGCGGCCGCGTCGGATCACCGACGGCAAACAGAGTCGCAGGAAGAAACAACACAGCGGCCACCAGGCCTGTCAGAATTTTATTCACTGAGAATTTCCTCCCGCGTACTTAATGTGAACACCTCCAGCAGAAGTTCGCCGTTGGGATATTCATCAATGCGGTAGTCAAGGGTCTGCCAGTAGAGCTTCCAGTTCATGGAATCGAGCCGGCGCAGGTAAGTCAGTAGCGACGGATAATCCGCCTGCATCCGGATTTCCACGCCGTGACGGTACAGGTCAACATCGGAGAATTCGGAATCTATGGCTACATTTTGGCCGGCTATATTTTTCAGACTGATCAGCTTCAGGCGCTGATCCTGAGTCATCATATTCTCGAATATCTCAGGCATATTTTCGGGTGCCACCAGAGTGTCGGTCAGCCCCTGAATTCGCTCATCAATGGTCTGTTTCTGCGCCGATATTTTCTGAATGTCATCACGTACAGGTTCGTTCGGATCAAGCTGAGGAGAGTTGCGCAAACGCTCCAGGTGAGCCTGCATCCGCAGCACATTAGTTTCAATTTCGTTTGCCTGACGTCGCTCAGTCAGAGAGGAGTTCCACATAGGGCCAAAAATAAACAGCAGATAGACGCCCGCGACCAGAATGTGGCCGGTAATTACTGCCAGTTTTCTTTCGCGAGGATTTAAAGCCCGGTATTTTTCCAGCAGGTTGTCGACCTTGGGATTCTGCCACCACATCATATTCTTCCCTCCCGCGCGCGACGCATAATTTCTGCACTCGTGGTTACCTGAGCGGCGGGCTGAGCACTGTTTTTATCCGTGGGACGGGTATCCAGACGGAAACTCAACCAGGGTTTACCATCCGTTTTATGTACATCGACAAAGCGGAACGCATGGTTACGGTAGCCACTGCGGCCCAGCAGGCTTGAGACATAGCGGGAAACCTTAGCGGGATCATCGGTAAAGCCTTCAATATTGATCTGCTTACCTTCCTCGTAAAACGCAAAGCGTTGTAACCAGACTCCCCGCACGTCCTGTTCGCCCAGTTGCGAGACCATCGTCGTGAAGGAATGACTGCTGCGGAGATCCTGCTGAGTAAGAAAACGCAGAATTTTCTGGCTGCTTTCCAGGTTGCGCCTTGCCCTGTCCCGCTCGCTTACCAGAGCCTCATCCAGAGAAAGGGGTGGACGCTCGCGCTCGATATTCGCCACCTGCTGCTCGACCTCTGCCTGACGCAGAGTCATGCCATCAAGCCGGTGGCCCTGATAATAGAAATTGATCATCAGGCCGAAGAGCACAATGACAAAAAGTACGGCATGCACAGCAACGCCGATAATCAGTCGCTCAAGATCGGAAGGAATTCTTGGAGGCTGGAACTCTTCCAGATAAAAATTAATTCTCTGTTTAACCTGCCAGTTCATAGCTGAGCGCCCCTCCCAGTGCCATCACCAGTGAAGCAGTCAGGGGGGCCTCCCCTTCCTGGCGGTTAAAGCCACTTTCCAGGGACATCAGCCGGACCGGCGTGTTAATACGGTCTTCGATTTCACCGAGGGCGTCTGTGATTTCGACAAAGTCGGGCTGCATTACCCACAACTGCTCAACGGCACCTAAACCAAGCTGACTTTCGAAATAATCCATCGACCGCTGCAACTCCAGTGCGAGCACGTCGATACGGCTGTTTGGCTCCAGCATCAGGCCGCCTTCCTCGACGTTGAGCGTACTCAACCCAAGATCTTCGGTGCCCAAAGAAATCTGACGGGTAAAATAGAGAGCGCCGTTGCGATAGAGATAAATCACTCCGGCGTTGGCCTCCAGTCGCAACACAGCAACGCTGTCAGCTCGATCGACACTCGCAAGCAGATTGAGCGTGCACATTTCGTTGATGGTGATCTGCTGCAGATCAAGTTCGTACTCACGGCAGAAATCGACAATTTCCTGCAGATAAGCACGATCGGTGATCGCTGCAAAGGCCATATGCATCCGCCCACGGTAAGCATCCCCGGGCAAAGGAAATGCCTGCAGAACTTTCTCTGCGGCACGTTCACTGACAATCTCATTGATGCGGAAACTGAGAGCGGCACTGAGTTCGTCTTCCTCAACAGGAGGCGCCTCTACCAGCTGTAGCTCGTAGCGCATGGCATCCATACAGACCACCACCGGGATACCTGTAAGCTGATGCTCAGTCAGCCAGGCTCCCAGCGTATCAAACCCCTGTTCTTCGAAATCCGGAGCGAAACTGTTGATCACTCCACGGTCAGTGCGATGGACCGCCCAGACACGGCCATGGTTGAGTTCGATACCGAGACAACCCTGCGCTGATAACTTCTTTCTGAGCCACGGCAGATGCATGGCGATCCTCGCTTTCAGTAATACCCTGAAAATGAGTGTAGACCATGCTCAGAAGCTTGATGGTCTAAGCATAACGACCTGACTATAATGCGACTCACCCCTCATCCATACCGACCTGACTGGATAAATAATCGCCGCTGTTATGTTCAATATTGTTCTGTTTGAACCAGAGATTCCGCCCAATACAGGCAACATTATCCGCCTCTGTGCCAACACTGGCTGTCAGCTTCACCTGATAGAGCCTTTGGGGTTCAGTATGGAAGAAAAGGCACTGCGTCGGGCAGGGCTCGACTATAGCGAGTTCACCAGCATCCGCATCCATGAGAGTTACAGCGCCTTCCTGACCAGCGAACAGCCACAACGCCTGTTTGCCCTCACGACCAAAGGCACAGTGACCCATTCAGACGTTCGCTTTGACGCGGGTGATTACCTGATGTTCGGCCCGGAAACCCGAGGGTTACCAGAAGACATCCGTCTGCAGATACCCCGGAATCAATGGCTACGGCTACCGATGCTGCCTGTCAGCCGCAGCATGAACCTGTCTAATGCGGTCTCCGTAATGGTATATGAAGCATGGCGTCAGAACGGGTATAATGGCGGGGAATAGCTAACCCATTATTACCTCTGAGAGTCACACGGATGTACAAGTCAGTTGCCACAGCGCTCGCCTGCGCCGTTTCCTGCCCGGCCGGCGCCAGTGTTTTCCCCTTTATCGATCCTATCAGCGCCGAAGACACTTCAATCCTCGGTCAGGTTGAGAGCTCAAAGTCCGTGTTTCAATGTATGGACGCACCTCTTGAGCACTTCAACGAGACCTCCGCAAAATTCGATCGGCAAGGTTACCTGACGTCCCGTTCAACCATTTCCCAGAACCTGAATTACTTCCTGCACCCACTGGCTTCCATGGGCGAACTCAAGCAAGTGGTTTCGGGTGGTATTACCCAAAGCTATTCTATGCGCAATGATAGCCAGGGCGACGTTATGATCTTCGAAGGTGAGACCTTAAAAAGCGACGAGCGCCGCAGACCGACCATCATTAAAGCGACAGCGACTACCCGGGATATCCGCGGCGAAGAGCGAAGAGTACAGATGGTACACGGACTGAAATATCAGCCGGGCCTGATTGTGATCGACAACAGAATCAAAAGCACTGGGATTCCCACCGTTGCCTATAAATCTGTCGCCGAAGTTTCATCAACTGGTCGATTACTTCGACACACAGCCCAGAACCCTGAAACAAAGGCCCTTCTTACTGACTACGAAGCGAAGTTCGAAGACGAACGCCCTACAGAAGAAGACACTTGGACTGGGGGCAAAGTACGTTTCTATTACGAGGGAGAAGATCTTACCCGAATAGAAGCTTACGCAGCGCTTGGGCTGGTAAGTTATATCGTTAATATCAGCGATATACAGAAAGACGACTGCGGGAATGTCGTCAACGCCAGACTTCGCCTTGAAACTCCTGCGGTCGATAAACTGGACGCGTTATTCAACACCCCCAGAAACAATGACATTTTACTGGGAGAAGAACGTACCCCGACCTCGGACAGCTTCCCACAACCGCGATGTAAAGACTTTGAGATGGTGAATACTTACACCTATTACTCAGCCTGCAAATAAAAAAGGCCGGCAAAGCCGACCTTTTTGACAACAAGCCAGAACTCAGTGAGTAGGCTGTTCAGCGGACTCAGCCTTCGCTGCCGCCTGCGCTTCCATGACTTTCTTCTGGTACAAAGCATCGAAGTTGATCGGTGCCAGCATCAGCGCCGGGAAGCCACCTTTAACGACCAGGTTATCAATGTTCTCGCGCAGGTACGGGAACAGGATGTTCGGGCACATCGCACCCAGCATAGGGGCCAGCTGCTGCTCAGGAATGTTGACCGCTGCAAACAGGCCACACTGAACCAGCTCAACCAGGAATGCTGTCTCGCCTTCATTTTTAGCAGTCACAGTGATCTTCACAGACACTTCGTAGTGCTGCTCATCCACTTTGCGGCCGTTGGTGTTCAGATCCAGTTTTACTTCTGGCTTCCACTGCTTGGTGAAAGCAGCCGGGGAGTTAGGCGCTTCAAATGAAACGTCTTTGATGTAGATACGCTGCAGTGCGAACTGAGCCTGTGGTGCTTCTGACATAGTGTTATTCCTTCGTTATTTTTTTACGAGCGGCAGATTCTGAGTGTTCCACTCCATCATGCCACCCTTCATACGCACAGCATTGAAGCCTTTCTCGCGCAGCATCTTCCCAGCCATACCAACGGTCTGACCAGTTTTGCATATCAATATAATGGGGCGCTTTTTGTGAGGATCAAGCTCTCCGAGGCGGTTTGCCAGGCTGGCGTACGGAATATTCATCGCACCAGCGAGATGACCGCCAGAAAAGTCCTTCTTGTCACGAATGTCGAGCACAAGGGCATCTTCTTTGTTGATCATCTGAGTCGCTTCAGCCGTGGATACTGTCGGGCCATTCCGACGGTTGTTATCCCACAGCAGGGCGACGACAAAGGCAGCCCAGATACCGACCAGCCACCAGTTATTGCCCACAAATTCGAATAATTGATCCATTACTCTGTCTACTGTCTTGTTCAATGGAGGCCGAAGTATACCGTTGTGGCAGTCAGCTCTCCACCGTGAACTGTTCGCCGCAGCCACGGGATAAGGTACAATGCGGTTTTTGAGTAATTCTGAGTGCAACGAACATGAGCAGGCGACCAACACCGACCGCGCTGATCATCCTGGATGGTTGGGGCTACCGTGAAGACACCGAGAACAATGCGATTGCCAACGCAGCAACCCCAACCTGGGACCGTCTGCTGCAGGACTATCCCAGCACCCTGATTCAGACATCCGGTGAGGCCGTCGGCCTGCCTGACGGTCAGATGGGTAACTCGGAAGTAGGTCACATGAACCTCGGCGCTGGTCGTATCGTTTATCAGAACTACACCCGCATCAACAAAACCATCCGTGATGGCGAGCTGAGCCAGAATGCAGCCCTGTCTGGTGCCATGGCAAAAGCCAAAGCAGCCGGCGGAGCGGTGCACTTTGTTGGCCTGCTTTCTCCGGGCGGTGTTCACAGCCACGAAGACCACCTGATTGCATTGCTTGATATGGCCAAAGCGGCTGGTATCGAAGAAGTCTGCGTTCACGCGATTCTTGACGGGCGCGACATGCCACCCCGCTCTGCAGAACCGTCGCTGGCCAAAGTAGAAGCTCACTGCTCAGCCCTTGGTAACGCCAGCATTGCGACTGTGATCGGCCGTTTCTTCTCGATGGACCGTGACAACCGCTGGGAACGCGTATCTCAGGGGTATAACGCCATGACCCTGAACCAGGCCGAATTCACTGCACCGACCGCCGTCGAAGCACTGAAAGCTGCCTATGAGCGCGACGAAAACGATGAATTTGTAAAAGCCACTATTGTTGGTGAGGGTGGCAAAGTCGAAGACGGCGACGCCATTATCTGCTTCAACTTCCGTCCTGACCGCGCCCGGGAAATTACCCGCGCCTTTGTCGACGGTGATGAATTCAGTGGCTTCGAGCGTCAGGCCCGCCCTGCCCTGTGCGACTATGTCATGCTCACGGAATACGCTGCGGACATCAATGCAAGCTGTGCTTTCCCACCAGAAAAACTGGTCAATGGCATCGGCGAGTACGTTTCTTCTCTCGGCATGAAACAACTGCGTATTGCCGAAACTGAAAAATACGCACACGTGACCTTCTTCTTCTCTGGTGGCCGCGAAAAAGAATACGACGGCGAAACCCGCATCCTGGTCAAGTCACCAGACGTTGCGACGTACGATCTGCAACCTGAAATGAGCGCGCCCGAAGTCACAGACAAACTCGTCGATGCCATTAAAAACGGCGGCTACGATCTTATCGTCTGTAACTTTGCGAACGGCGACATGGTAGGACACACCGGTGTCTACGACGCTGCGGTAAAAGCCGCCGAGTGTATTGACGACTGTCTGCGTCGCGTGACTGACGCATTGCTCGAAGTGGGTGGCGAATGTCTGATCACCGCCGACCACGGAAACGCCGAACAGATGCTCGATAACAACGGCCAGCCTATGACACAACACACAACCGGGCCCGTAAACCTTATTTACGTTCACGGTCGCGAAGGCGACACCCGTCTCGAAGCCGGTCGCCTGTGTGATATTTCGCCGACCCTGCTGTCGATGATGAATATCGAGCAACCCGCCGAAATGTCCGGCGAGTCATTGGTGAAATATCAGGCATGAAGCCCCTACTGCTCGCCGGTCTGCTGATACTGACCGGCGTTAGTTTTCCTGTCCTGGCTGACGACGAACAGCAACTTAAGCAGGTTCAGGCGGAGATCCGGCAGCTGGAAAAATGGCTGTCGGAAGCCCGTGGCGAATACGACAGCCTGAGTAAAAAGCTTCAGACGTCCGACAAGGAGATTGCCGATCTGGTAAAACAGATCGACGCCACCCGGGCGCAGCTCAGGGAGGAGCAGAGTAAGCTAAAAAAGCTGCAAGCGGAGCAGGCGCAGCTGCGGCAGCTCCGCAGCAAACACCAGAAACTGCTCAGTGAGCAGATCCGACTGGCCCGGCAGGTGGGTGACGATGCCGCCATCCGCTTCTGGCTGACTCAGGACGACCCGGCAAAAGACCAGCGTCTGATGCAGTATTTCGGATATTTCAACCGTGCCCGCGTCACTCAGCTACATCACACCATCGACGAACTGCTTCGCCTCGACAATATCGAAACCCTGATTCTCGAACAGGAAGCCGCGCTCAGAAAAACCGACAAGCAACTCAGCAAAAAAAGTGATCAGCTGAACGATAAGCGCAACGATCAGCAAAAGCTGCTGGCGTCGCTCAGCCGGAAAATGTCAGATGAAAATGCCCGCCTGAAAGCCCGCCAGGCCGACCGGCAACGGCTCGAAAACCTGATCACCGAAGTCGAAACTCTGATCAGCAACAGCCCCCGCCGGAATGACGAACGTCCCTTCAGCGCCATGCGCGGAAAGCTGGGTATTCCTCTCGCCGGACGCGTTCTCGCGTCATTCGGATCCATGAACAGTGCCAACAAATCCCGCTGGGAAGGCTGGAAAATCGGTGCGCCCGAAGGCACCCCCGTGCAGGCCGTACATCATGGCCGTGTGGTATTTTCTGATTGGTTACGCGGCTTTGGCCTGTTGATCATCGTTGACCATGGTCAGGGCTACCTCAGCCTCTACGCACACAATCAGACCTTAACTAAAGATGTCGGCAACTGGGTCAATGGTGGCGAAACTATCGCAACCGCTGGCCGCAGCGGCGGCCAGGAGAGCGCGGGGCTGTACTTCGAAATACGACACAAAGGCAAACCCCAGGACCCTGCGGTCTGGCTGAAACGCTGACCCCCGACATGCGTTTCTGCGATGCTGACCGTCACTGACTGCGAGTGCCTTAACAGGCTCTGACTTTTGTGCCATGCTTGGGGCAATCTGCAAGAGCTGACGAGCACACACGCATGTTGAGGAAACCCCTGCTTCACCCATTGCTGATTGCACTGGGCTGTACCTTCGCTTTTACCTCCTTCGCTGAATCCCGACCCGAGACGACTGCCACCGAGCGACCGGAAATCCGTACGGAACTGCCGCTGGAAGATCTGCGTACGTTCACCGAAATTTTCGAGCGCATCCGCTCTTCGTATGTAGAAGAAGTGGATGACCATACTCTCTTCAGTAATGCGATTCAGGGAATGCTCAGCTCACTGGACCCGCATTCTGCCTATCTGCAGGCCGAAGACTTCACAGACCTGCAGGAAAACACCTCAGGGAAATTCGGCGGTCTGGGCATTGAAGTCGGTATGGAAAACGGTCTGGTCCGCGTTATTACCCCGATTGATGATACGCCTGCTTCCCGTGCAGGAATGCGCCCCGGCGATCTGATTGTCACACTGGATGGGGAAGCAGTGATGGGCATGACGCTTGGGGATGCTGTTGAGCGTATGCGCGGTGCGCCTGGTACCAGTATTACACTGGAAGTACGACGTGATGGCGAATCTGAACTCTTGTCCTTCACTCTCGAACGCGCCGAAATCAAAGTCGCCAGCGTCCGCACAGAAAACCTGAGCGGCGGCATTGGCTATGTGCGTATCACCCAGTTTCAGGACAAAACCGGTGCAGAGCTGGTGAAAGCACTGACCCGCTGGAAGAACGGAAAAGATGAGCTTAATGGCGTTATTCTTGATCTCCGTAATAACCCCGGTGGAGTACTGACTGCCGCTGTCGATGTTGTGAATGCTTTCATCAGCGAAGGCCGTATTGTTTAT